>NZ_JZFB01000001.1:0-7808 GCF_001188385.1 Acinetobacter sp. V2
GGATTACTTACTTAAACCATTTAATAAAGCCAAAGAGGCGTTACGAGAAAGATAATAAAAAAAGCCCCGAGATTCGGGGCTTTTTTATGGGTTTGATTCTATTAAATTCACGTTATAATTTGATTTTTATTATGCTTTATTTAATTTATGGCTTTTACGATTGCATCACAGATTACATTTGAAGAAGAAATTAAAAAAAGCAGATTTCAGGCTATCGCTGCGCCAGTAGAAAATGAACAGCAAGTTAAAGAATTTTTAGAACTTAATAAAGACATCTCGACCACTCACCAATGTTGGGCTTGGAAAATTGGGCATAACGTACGCTTTAATGATGATGGTGAACCGTCAGGAACAGCAGGCCGTCCAATTTTGGCGACCATTGAAGGGAATGACCTGACGAATATTATTGTGATGGTTAATCGCTGGTATGGGGGAATAAAACTTGGAACAGGCGGCCTTGTTAGAGCATATGGAGGCTGTGCTGGGCAATGTTTGCTTTTGGCTGAGCGTATTGAACTCATTGCAAAGAAAACGATTTACTTTTCTTGTCACTTTAATGAGTGGGCGATATTTCAATATGAGCTTACTCAACAAAAAATTGAATATCAGGAAACCTACACTGCAACGGGTGTAGATATCGAAGCAAGGCTACAAATACATCAAATTGAACCGCTTGCCTTGAAACTTAGAGACGTAACGCGTGGTCGTGAAGAGTTAAAAATTGAAGAGGAATTAACTGATGACTGATTCCTTATTGAAATATCGTGAGCAACACAAGCACCGCCTAAACTATATGCCATGGTTATATTGGACTTTAAAACCGAAAAATCGTGCTTGGGCCGAAGAATGGCAAAAAGAATATCAAGCATATTTGATGGATATGGAAACCGTTGAGATTGGTGAAAACTGTTTTATTTCACCGTTAGCGCATATTTTTGCTGAGCCGGGACGCAAAATTATTATTGGTGATAATTGCTTTATCGCAGCAGATTGTAGTCTGCATGGTCCACTTGAAATTGGTAATGAGGTCGCGATAAATCATCATTGTATTTTAGATGGTGGACGAGCCGGCATAAAATTACATGACCAAGTTCGTATTGCAGCATATTGTCATTTATATGCATTTGATCATGGGATGCAGTTAGACCGTCCACTTTACCAACAGCCTGTCACTTCTAAAGGAATTGAAGTTGAGCAGGACGTTTGGTTAGGTGCACATGTGGGTATTAAAGATGGTATTAAAATAGGAAAACATGCCGTAGTCGGGATGAATAGTATGGTGACCAAAGATGTTGAGCCTTACCATATTGTTGGTGGAAATCCCGCAAAATTTATTCGTTTAAGAGAATAATGCAGTCTTAAGAATGTAATAAAATGTTTGATCTTTAAACAAAAAAGTTGATTTTTATACATAAACCTTAACATACCAATTTTTATCTATGTTAAGTTAAAGCTAAGTTTTAAGAATAATCTCCAAGGCAATAGACCTGAAGAAGAGAGGCTAACATGAACCGTGTTATTGCGTGTATTGACTCATCACCGTGTATTAATGCTATTGCCGATGCAGCAGCATGGGTTGCTAAAGCAACTGGACGGGAACTTGTATTATTACAAATTCTAGATTATTACCCAGCCAGTTATCATCTTGGTGAAATTAGTGGGGTAATTGGCTTTGAAAGCAATGCAATGCTGCTAAAAGAGTTAGCTGAGTTGGAGCAAAAACAAAGTGAACTCGCTTTAGACTATAGCAATAATTTACTCCGTCACATTTCTGATCTTATTCAAGAAAAACATGGAATTACGAGTTCAAAAATTCAAGAAAAAGGCGATTTTTTAGAGCAAAGCTTTAATCTCTTGCATGAAAATGACATCGTCATTTTAGGTCGAGTCGGGGAGCGGGCTGCCGAGAAACAGAAACCAATCGGTAGTAATGTTGAGAACTTTATCCGTGGTGCTAACTGTACAGTTTTGACTATTGGTGAAAACTTTAAAGTGCCAACCCGTTTTATCTTTGCTTATGAATATTCACCAACTTGTCAAAAAATGATGCGCCGTATTGCCCAAAGTGATTTATTGCGAACACTGCAATGTCATTTGGTATATGTAGGTGATCATCCAGAAATATTAAATGAACCTGAGCATTATCTGAAACAAGCGGGCATTGATGTTGTGACCGTATATCGCTATGGTGATGTTGCACAAAATATTTTAGAGTACCAACAAGAACACGGTATTCAAATTATTGTGCTTGGTGCATTTAGTCATAGCAAGATTCATCAATTCTTCTTAGGAAGTATTGCAACAACCATCTTCCGAAACGCGACTGTACCGTTACTTGTGGCTAAATGATAAGATTTCCATATAGTTATCCGCAAATCTTGTGGATAACTATATGGAAAAGCAACAGTAATAAAAGTAATTTATTGATTATAAATAATAAAATAAAAAAGATGATTTTTTAACCATTATTTCACAATTGCAATTGCGAAGCCATCATGACCTTTTGAGCCGACTGTTTGTAAGGCTGTACAAGACAATATTTGTGGGTGATTTTCGAGCGCTTTAAACATTTCACGGATGCCTTCAATACTCGGTTTTTTATTGTCTGGATTTAAAATATCACCTGCGCGAATTACATTATCCAGCACAATAATCGTACCCGATCTAGAGAATTTCAGACTCAATTCTAAGTATTCTGGATAACCCTGTTTATCTGCATCAATGAAAATAAAATCAAAAGGCTCGATAGATTGAGGGTCAATTGCAGACAGAATATCAGCGGCGCGGCCAGCTCTAAGATCGACTTTTACCGGAAGATTAGCATGGTCGATATTTTTTTGAGCCATTTCTGCATGAGTAGCACGGCCTTCAATTGTGAGTAAATAACCATCTTCAGGTAAAGCACGACCTAACCAGATGGTACTGTATGCAGCAAAGGTACCAATTTCTAAGACTCGTTTGCATTTATTCATTTGAATAAGCATCTGCAAGAACATACCTTGGTTAGGTGCGACTGCAAGATGATTTGAAAAGCCGTGTTCATCGGTATTCTTTAATGCATATTCGAGTCGCGGGTCTTCAGGAATTAAATGTGAATCGATATATTGGTCAATGTCTGTCCACATCTGCTGCATAATCAAATTTACCTATATGTTGATCGGGCTATTTTAAACGTTTATGCATAGAGTGCAAAAATCTTCGTTTCAAGAAATTTTGGTTGATTGAGAAATGAACAATAAAAAAACTCCTTTCAGTTGAAAGGAGTTTTTTGAATTAGAAATTACACATCGAACTGTTTCGGGTGAGGTCTGGTCCCCAAGTACGATAGCCTTGAGTATCAATATGAATTTGCCCAGAGCTATATAAGCCAATACCCATATTTAAGCTTTGGCCATGCTGAGCCCAGAACTGACAAAGTTTAAACTTGGTATTTTCGATAAAAGCATAATCTTGAGCTTGTGGGAACTCAGGCCCAATACGGAAATCGATTGCCGAGTTAAATAAATGTTTAGATGAGCTTGCGCCACCAGCACATTCATTTAAAGGTAAGTCTCGGTAAACTGAGGTTACTTCAAAGTCAGTTAAAACTTTTGCTGCAACTAAATATTTAAATACGCGTAGGGTTGATAAAGAGTTGCCCCAAAGTTCGCGATTAGGCACCGCATATTCTGAGCGGCCACATTTTTGCCAATCACGTGCTGAGCGTAATAACTCAAAACTTGGCACAATGCCTGCGACGTTGTTTCGGGTTAAGAAATTTTCGTATTCACGAACACGTTGGTAATTTTCACCAGAACTTAACCAGCCTCGATAAGATGCAGGCTCAACTTTAGGGGGGATCGGGCGCTCGATAATAACGCGCTCTTGTGGAATAAAGATTCGTTTACCACTTGGAGAGGTTTTGCCTGTTGTTGTGTGTTGGGGAGAGCTGACACAACCTACCATAACCGCTGGGATTATGCATAAGGGCACCAGACTCTGCAAAAACTTCCGCATAAGAAAAATTAAGCACTTATAAATATTGCGGCTATTTTAATGCAAAACAGTGCACAAATTACGAGGAATTTGCAATGAAATGTTTGAATCGGGTATAAAAAAGATCAGCGGTTGCTGATCTTTTTTTGAAATTACTTTTCAAGATATTGTAATTTATCAGGTTTGCCGTTCCATTCTTCACGGTCAGCTGGTTGATCACCAATTTGCGTAATGTTAGGCCATTTTTGAGAAAGATCAGCATTTAATTCAATAAACACTTCCTGACCTTCTGGTAACTCATCTTCAGAGAAAATTGCATTTGCAGGGCACTCTGGTTCACATAATGCACAGTCAATACATTCATCCGGATTAATCACTAGGAAATTCGGACCTTCGTAGAAACAGTCAACAGGACAAACTTCTACGCAATCTTGGTATTTACATTTAATACAATTTTCAGTGACAACAAAGGTCATGGCGACAGCTACCTAAAAAATATGGTTTCATTTCGAATAGCTTATTTTAGGCAAAAAAGGGGTAAACAAACAATTGCTTTTATTGATATTCTTTATTCATGCATATGAAGATAAGTTAATACGTTGATAATCAAACAAATCTTTCAGTCTTATGAACTGCTTGTCTATAAAATTAAAATAATAATATATTTTATAAAACAATAACTTAAAAATTATTTTATTTAATTATTTATATGTCATTTAAGTCAAGACATCTATTTTAATAAATACCTTAACTTTTCATTTTTTCTTTTACAGATTTTGATTTTTAGCTTTTTGGGCTGAAAATCCTTAAATATTTAGAGCTAAACGTTACACAGTAAATGAATATCTTCAGGTTCGAGCTGCCAAAGTTGTTGATCTGGAACACTTAAAGGCTGTGCTCCATGCTTCATATAGAAGTCTACAGTGCGCCGACTTGGAGTTGCTGAAATATATAGTTGGTGCGCACCGAGTTGCTTGGCGGACGCTTTTGCGGCTTGCATAAGCTTAGTACCAATGCCTTGACCTTGTAGGTCTGCATCGACATAGAAATAGTGGAGTAATTTCGCGTGAGGGTAATCCGCTATAAGTTGATTTGAGACTACACTTACACCAACCAGTTTTTTAGAAGCATCAAATGCGCCGACAAATATTGAACCTTGATCAAAGAGTTGTTTCAGTTTAGGTGGGTCATTTTCTAGATGGTATGAATCCCAATGTTGTACATCAAAAAAACAATCAACTAAGTCTAGATATTGTTGTTTCTGTATGTAGTTTTGAGTAATTAATTCACGGCGGCTAATTTGCTGCCAAATAAGATCGATTTCTGAATATTGCAAAGATCTTAAGATCATATAAATATTATTCTCCGAGATGAATAAGCAGACCTAAGCCTGCTTATTCAGACGTGATTTATTAAGATTTGAGTGCAGCTTTCAGCTCATAGAGTTGTTCAAGTGCCTGACGAGGCGATAAGTTATCGACTTCAATTTGCTTAAGTAAATCTAAAGCTGGGGATGAAACTTCGATCTCGACAACTTTTTCTATGATTTGTGAACCACTGTTTGCATCTGGTGGAGCAAACAAATCATTTTGAAAGCTGGTTTGTAGATGTTGCTGCTGCTGTTTTTCCAAAATACGTAAACGCTTCTGCGCTTCTTTAATAACATTGGCAGGAATGCCCGCTAACTTTGCAACCTGTAAACCATGACTTTGACTTGCAGGGCCTTGCTGAACCTTATGCAATAAAATCAGGTTGCCGTTAAGCTCTTGCGCCGTCACATGATAATTATCAATTCCTGCTTCACTACCAAGTTCAGTTAACTCGAAATAATGAGTGGCAAATAAGCATAAACATTTTACGCGCTTTGTTAAATCAACCACGCAAGCCCATGCTAAAGATAAACCGTCATAAGTACTGGTTCCGCGGCCAACCTCATCCATTAAAACAAGCGATTGATTGGTGGCATGGTGCAGAATTTGCGAAGTTTCTGTCATCTCAACCATAAAGGTAGATTTGCCTGTAGATAAATCGTCGGCTGAACCAATACGAGTGAAAATTCGGTCAATTGGACCAAGCTTGGCTGTTTTAGCAGGAACATAGCTACCGCAATAAGCAAGTAAACTAATTAATGCGGTTTGACGCATGAAGGTTGATTTACCACCCATGTTTGGACCGGTAATAATTGCCATGCGGTGCTGAGCATCGAGGAAAGTATCATTTGGGGTAAATGGTGCTTTATTTAATGCTTCAACCACAGGGTGACGACCCGCCTGAATTTTAATGCCCGTTTCTGGGGTAAATTCAGGACGTGCCCAATTATTTAAACGCGCTTGATGAGCAAAGTTTGCCACCACATCAATTTGAGCAATTGCTGAACTCATCATTTGTAGGTGAGCAATATTTTCACGAAGATTTTCAAGCAAAGCTTCGAATAATGCTTTTTCACGCGCTAATGCACGCGACTCGCTCGACAGGACTTTATCTTCAAAACTTTTTAGTTCTGGCGTAATGTAGCGCTCAGCATTTTTTAAAGTCTGGCGGCGAATATAGTCAGCAGGGGCTTGTTCTGCTTGAGCACGAGTGAGTTCAATGTAGTAACCACTTACACGGTTATAGCCGATTTTAAGGGTGTTAATACCTGTGCGCTCGCGTTCTTTGATTTCTAAATCAATCAGGAATTGTCCTGCATGATCGCGAATTTGGCGTAATTCATCGAGGTCTGCATCATATCCTTCTGCAATTACATTGCCATCACGAAGTAATACAGGCGGATTTTCAACAATAGCTGCCATTAAATGCTGATGAAGCGCTTTAAAATCTCCAAGTTCTTGATCAAGTTGAACTAATAACTTAGATTTTTTCGCTTGAATAACTGGAGTTAACGCCGTTCTTAAAGCTGGAATTTGTGCACATGCATGACGAAGTTGCACTAAATCGCGTGGTCGTGCACTGCCCAATGCTACACGGCTAAGCACACGCTCAATATCGCCAATTTCTTTAAGCACTAAACGAACAGGGCTTTCATGGTAGCCTTGAATGAGTTGCTCAATCGCATCTAAACGAGCATCGAGTAAAGCCGTATCACGAACAGGTTGCATGAGTGTGCGGCTTAATAAACGACCACCCATTGCAGTTTGGCAGTCATTTACCAGTTGGAATAATGATGTTCCATGTTCAAATAGCGGTTCGATAATTTCTAGGTTACGGCGCGTGATTGGGTCGAGCGCAATAAAGTCTGTACTTTGCTCAAGCTGAATTGAACGGATATGTGGTAATGCAGTTTTTTGGGTTTCTTTTGCATAGTGAATGAGTGCAGCGGCAGCAGCTTTAGCTAAAGGTAATGGGTCTAAACCAAAACCTGAAAGCGTTGATACCGTGAACTGGTCACATAAAGTTTTTTGTGCGTTATTTAGATTAAAGTCTACATTTGGGCGCTTGGTAACAGGGCATTCTAAGTGTTTTTTAATTTGCTCAATAATATTTGTGTCGACCAAGTCTTCATCAATCAAGATTTCACTTGGCATTAAACGTGCAAGCTCAATAGGCAATTGTTCAGGCTTGTAATCTTGTTGTTGAACTTTAAAAATGCCTGCACTTAAGTCGAGTAACGCGAAACCAATCTGGTTTTGATGAATGCATAATGAAACGAGATTAGACGATTGATAACTGCTGAGTAATGCATCATCAGTTAAAGTACCAGGGGTCAGAATACGAACAACTTTACGATCAACTGGACCTTTACCTGTTACTTCTCCCACTTGCTCGCAAATGGCTACTGTTCGCCCAGCTTTGACAAGGCGTGCAAGATAACCTTCTGCCGAATGATAGGGAAC
>NZ_JZFB01000001.1:7850-9830 GCF_001188385.1 Acinetobacter sp. V2
TGGGTTAAGGTAATACCTAAAAGTTTAGCTGCTAAATGGGCATCTTCAAAGAATAGTTCATAAAAGTCGCCCATACGATAAAACAGCAACGCATGTTGATAGTCTTTTTTAACCTTGAGATATTGCTGCATCATTGGAGTGTGGGTGGAAAGATCAGCCATGATTTCAGCGCTATTCATGCGTAATAAACCCTTAAAAAATCAATAATATTTTACGTTTGGTCATCTAACCAATTCTAACAACTTTTGTATGAATTGGACTTAATCAAAGAAAAAAGTATACCTTTTAGTGTACCTTTTTTATGTCAAAATTGAGTCAACAGTGTGTGAGAGCTTAACTTAATTTCTCAAGGTTGCCATCTTAACAAATTGAGACTGATTGGCAAAAAGGATTCCTAAAATGAGTGAGGAAATAAACAGCAAAAAGAAAGTAACTTTATCAGCTCAAACTATCACTCAATTTCTGCTGTATGAAATCTATAAGTGCTCTTGTTTTAGCTGGTAAGTAACGACGATTTGAATAAAGTGCGAACAATTGCAATGGGGCTGCCGATTGTTCAAACTCAATCTCGATTAAACGTCCATCGCTAATATAGGGTTGGCAAGCTTGTTTCGATAGAATTGCGAAACCGACACCTGATATCGCGGCTTGTCCGGCCATCTCTCCGCTATTTACCCGATAATGCCCTTTAACTTTGATGGTCTCGAATTCCCCCTTTTTATTGACAAATTGCCAAGGAGCACCTTTAAGTGCACTTACTGTTGTAATACAGGGCAATTCTTCAAACTGCTGGATATGAGTCGGGGTGCCGTAATGCTGAATGAGGGATGGGGCTGCAACAATGGTGCAAGGGATAGTCACCAGATGACGGGCGATGTAGTCACTGTTATCCATCTGACCACGGGTAATAATGATAGCTAAATCCAGATCATCTCGCAGAGATTCGAAACCTGATAAATTTGTGACACAGCTGATCTCTAGGTCTGGGTACTGACAGGCAAAATCGGCAATAACAGGACCCAGCAATGCAGGACCTATTTCATTTGGAATACAGATTCGCAATGGGCCTTTGAGTTGCATTTGCCGCAACGTTAATTCTGTCTCAGTTTGCTCAAGTGCTTCCAGTAATGGCTTTGCTCGAGTGTAGAGTAGCTGCCCCGCCTGAGTGAGTTTCATATGTCGGGTGCTACGCTCAATGAGCTGAAGATCCAATTTTTCTTCTAACTGAGAAATACAGCGACTAACGTTTGATGTCGGCATTTCAAGGATTTTCGATGCTCCAACAAAACTTTCTCTTTCAACCACCGCAATGAACACTTTCAAGGCATTAAAATCGAGAGCTGGACGCATTAATTATCCCATATTTGATAATAATAAGTGCCATTTCTACCATATAATAAACACGATTGATAGCAGCTAAACTCGGATATCTTTCATCCATAGGTTGCTTGCTATGCCCCCAGTCATGCAGATATTTAATCATAAAGCTCTCATGCGGATAGCCCTTGTAATTGCTTTTGTCCAGTTCACCAATGCACTGGAATATATGGTGTTCAACCCTGTTTTTGTTTTTATGGCAACAGATTTCGCAGTGCCTGTATCATTCTCAGGCTATGTGTCCGGTATGTATACACTTGGCGCTGTTCTTTCGGGAATTATTGCTTTTTACTGGATTGATCATTTCAATAAGAAACATTTTTTAATTGCCAATATGGTGCTATTGGGCCTACTGACACTTTTGACTACATCTACATCCAGTTTTAGTCTTCTGCTTGCACTACGATTTTGTGCAGGGTTGGTTGGTGGTACGACAATGGGTGTGGGTATAAGTATATTGATAAACAATGTGCCGCCTAACTTACGGGGAAAAATGTTGGCGACGGTGATCGCGTCATTTTCGATAGTAAGCATTGTCGGAATGCCTACGATATTATTTTTGTGCACACATTATGGCTGGCATGTGGCTTTGTGGCTCATAAG
>NZ_JZFB01000001.1:9872-17711 GCF_001188385.1 Acinetobacter sp. V2
ATTCCCCAAGACCTAGTCTCTTTAGATACGCTCCCTAAGCAGCCTCTCGATAGAGACACTTTACTGTTCGCTTCCAGTAATGCACTTGTACAGTTTAGTCCTATGCTGGTTATTCCTATTTTGGCACCATTAATGATACAGCAGTTGGGTGCTTCTCAAGATCTACTGCCTTGGCTCTTCTTTAGTGGGGGCGTGATAGGTTATCTGTCTACAAAAATCACAGGGGCGTTAACCTCCCGTTTTTCTGCTTTAATGATGGCTACAGCTTCAACGATCGTCTTTATACTGAGTTTACTGATACTAATTTTAGGCTATCCGCATGCGACGTTATTTATTAGTTTATTTCTCGGTGCATCTTACAGTCGTTTGGTGACATCTTCGGTGGTTTCGATTCAGTTTCCTGATGATAGACAACGAGCTGGATTTTCTTCATTACAGACCTCAATCATGTATCTGGTTACAACCATCGCATTCTTTCTGTCTGCTTTTTTATTACCTGATCATGGTATGGCACCACACAATCTAAACAAGTTACTGGTGATATGTGCAATTTCCGCAGCAGGATTTCCAATTCTCGTTATTATTCTGCAAAAGAAACTGGCTAAACGTTTTCATCCAACATAACTCTAAAGTCGCTATTTTTCGATTCATTAAAAGGACAACGACTAATGTTAGATAAAAAACTGATGGATATTAGCTATCCATCAGTTTGAGTTCTATTTATAAATCACGAGCAACTAAGGTTAAAATGTCGTAAGTTGCGACAAGTTCACCGCGTTGGTTTTTGACTTTAATATCCCATACCACAACGCCATGCGCAGGCTGAGACGGGTCTTTTTGTGGTTTAGGTGTTTTTTGTTTGCAGGTCAATTCAACCTGAATCGAGTCACCAATTTTAACTGGTTCAACAAAACGTAAGTTGTCCATACCGTAGTTGGCGATAACAGGACCTTGTGCTGCATCTACAAATAGACCTGCTGCGGCAGACACAATGAAATAGCCGTGTGCAACGCGCTCACCAAAGAAAGACTCGGCAGCTGCAATTTTGTCGGTATGTGCATAGAAATAGTCACCGCTTAAACCAGCAAAGTTAACAATATCTGCTTCGCTTACGGTGCGACGCGCCGTTAATAAACGTTCACCAATCACTAACTCATCAAACGACTTTTTAAATGGATGTACGCGGTCTTCGTTAACTTTCGAGCCAGCAGTCCATGAGTGGGTAATTTGTGTCAGGCTGTTTGGAGAACCTTGAATTGCTGTACGCTGCATGTAGTGTTTAACGGCGCGAATACCACCTAACTCTTCACCGCCACCTGCACGGCCAGGTCCGCCGTGTACAAGATGAGGAAGTGGAGAACCATGTCCTGTACTTTCTTTTGCTGACTCTGCATCGAGTACATGCACACGGCCGTGCCAAGGCGCAATTTTTTGGATAATCTGTTCAATATTCTCATCGTTATTTTTAACGACAGAAGCCACTAGGCTACCTTCGCCACGTGAAACAAGGTCAGCTAATTCTTCAATGTTGCTATATGGCATAAGGGTACATACAGGACCGAAAGCTTCTGTGGTATGTACATGTGTTGCTTGTAAAGGTTGTTCGCAGAGTAATAAAGTTGGAGCAAAAAATGCACCTTTTTCAGGATGATCTGCATTAAATTTAAAGGACTCGCTGCTACCAAAAACAATTTTTGCGTCTTTGCTGAGTTCGGCAACTTTTTCTGCAACGTCATGTTTTTGTTTAATGCTCGCCAAAGCGCCCATGGTGGTTTCTTCTTTTTGAGGGTCACCCACCACAACTTTAGCAAGTTTGGCAGTTAGCTTCTCTTGTACAGTCGCTAACAAACTTGAAGGAACGAATGCACGACGAATTGCAGTACATTTTTGGCCTGCTTTTGTGGTCATTTCACGGAACACTTCACGTACAAATAAATCGACAGTTTCTTCATTTGCATCAGGGCTTAAAATTGCACTGTTTACCGAGTCGGCTTCCATGCTAAATGGAATCGAATATTTATTAAGGTGAGGGTGGTTACGTAGTTTTTGACCTGTGTATGCAGAACCTGTAAACGTAACGCAGTCTTGTGGGCCTAAGTGATCGAACAAATCATACGTTTGACCGCAAATGAGTTGTAGCGAGCCTTTTGGTAACACATGTGCTTCTTCAATGGCTTTTACAACCGCTTGAGTTAATTGAGAGCCATCAGTTGCTGGTTTCACAATACATGGCATACCTGCAAGTAGAGTCGGTGCAATCTTTTCAAGCATTCCCCAAATTGGGAAGTTAAATGCGTTGATGTGAACGGCAACACCTGCTTTAGGACTTAAAATGTGCTTAGCACCGAAAGTTCCATTCTTAGAAAGCTGAATCCAGCTGTCTTCAGTAATAATTTTTTCATCATTGAGTTCACGGCGAACCAGACTCGAATAAGCAAATAATGTCTGGATGCCACCTTCAATATCAATCCATGCATCTTTACGAGTTGCACCTGTTGCATAAGCAAGTTTGTAGAACTCTTCTTTACGCTCAAGTAAATATTGGGCAATTTGTTTTAATGCATTTGCACGTTGGTGAAACGTCCAGTTAGCCAGTTCTGAACCATTTTGTTTGGCATATTGAACAACACGTTTCATATCTATGCCATGACTACTTACGGCATAAATCGATTCACCTGTAATGGCATGATAAACAGGACGTAGTTCTTCACTCGTCGAATGCCATGTTCCATAGACATAAGAAGCAAGATGAGACTGTTGATGCTCAGACTGCTGAAAATCTGTGTCAGTTGAGATTCCTTCTAGGTGTGCTTGTTCAAGCATGACCAAACTCCTTTTTTATGTGATACATCAATTATAAAAATTGTGAAAATATGATTCATAATTTCAGATTAATTTGTCTAAAAGTCAACTTTATTTTGATTTATAAAAGTAAAAAGGTTTTTTACAATTGGTTTAAATTTAATAATTTCAATAATTTGATGTGTTTTACTGTTGGTAATTTAATTTGATACTAAAAAAGTGATTGACTTTGTTTTTAGTGTATCGAAAAATAGATTTAAGGGTGATACCTACAGGGAATGAAAGAATGGAAAACAACTACCAGAAATTTGAACAAAATATTGCCAATGAAATTACGATCGAGGCTAAGGATCAAATGCCCGATGCCTACCGCAAAACATTGATTCGTCAAATCGGGCAACATGGCCATTCTGAAATTGTAGGTATGTTGCCTGAAGGGAACTGGATTACTCGTGCGCCAACTTTAAAACGTAAAGCGGTTTTGCTCGCGAAAGTCCAAGATGAAGCGGGCCATGGTTTGTATTTGTACAGTGCGGCAGAAACCTTAGGTGCTGACCGTGATGACATGATGGAAAAATTGATTGATGGGAAAATGAAATACTCATCAATTTTTAACTATCCAACTTTGACTTGGGCAGATGTCGCTGCAATTGGTTGGCTTGTCGATGGGGCAGCTATTGTGAACCAAGTTGCACTTTGCCGTACTTCATATGGGCCATATGCACGTGCAATGGTACGTATTTGTAAAGAAGAAAGTTTCCACCAACGCCAAGGTTTTGAAGCCATGATGGCTTTAGCAGGCGGTACACCAGAACAAAAACAGATGGCACAAGATGCGGTAAATCGCTATTGGTGGCCAGCTCTCATGATGTTTGGTCCAAGTGATGAGCATTCTCCAAACAGTGCACAAAGCATGGCATGGAAAATCAAACGTTTTAGTAACGATGAATTACGTCAAAAGTTTGTTGATAACACTGTGCCGCAAATTTTACAGCTAGGTTTGGAAGTTCCAGACCCAGATTTAAAACTGAATGAAAAAACAGGCCACTACGAGTTTGGCGAGATCGACTGGCACGAATTTAATGAAGTGATTGCCGGACGTGGACCATGTAATCACGAGCGTATCGAAGCACGCCGTAAAGCATGGGAAAACGGCAAATGGGTTCGTGATGCAGCCGTGGTCTATGCGAAAAAACAGCAGCTTGAAGCGAACAAAGTGGCTTAACAAGATTTATGGAAAAATTTGAGGAAATCAAAATGGAAGATAAAAACAACTGGTCGCTCTACGAAGTATTTGTACGTAGTAAACAAGGTTTAAGCCACCGTCATGTAGGCAGCTTAAGAGCACCCGATGATGAGATAGCACTGCAACATGCTCGTGATGTTTACACGCGTCGCAATGAAGGAATTAGCATTTGGGTGGTTCGCTCTGAACTGATTAAGTCATCACAGCCAGATGAAAAAGCTGAATTTTTCGATCCTTCTCTAGACAAGGTTTATCGTCATCCGACTTTTTACCATATCCCAGATGGCATTGAGCATATGTAAGGGAGATGACACATGAATCATTCAGTTTTATCTAAATTCTTATTACATATTGGCGACAGTCAACTGGTTTTATCTCAGCGTTTAGCTGAATGGTGCGGGCATGCACCTGAGCTTGAAGTTGATATTGCTTTAGCAAATATCGGTTTGGACTTGTTAGGTCAGGCAAGAAACTTTCTGACCTTGGCAGGTCAATATGATGAAGCTAAACGTGATGAAGATCAGCTTGCATATTTCCGTACAGAACGTGAGTTTTTAAACCTATTGTTGTGCGAACAACCGAATGGTGACTTTGCACAAACGATTGTACGTCAGTGGTTGATGGATCATTACCATCTTCATTTATTTACTGCTTTAGCGCAAAGCTCACTTCCTGAATTAAGCGCGCTTGCTGTGAAATCTTTAAAAGAAGTGAAGTATCACATCCGTTTTTCGACTAGCTGGATGGAACGTTTAAGTTTAAGCACAGATGAAGCGCATCAACGTGTACAAGACGGATTAAATAATTTATGGCGCTTTACCGCTGAGTTATTTGAACTTAATGCAGACGAACAAGCATTAGTGGCACAAGGCGTGATTCCAGATTTTTCAAATGAAAAAGAACAATGGAACCAAACCATTGCAGATGAGCTTAAGCGCTTTGAATTAAATGTTGCTGTGAACGGTGCTTATCGCCGTGGTGCAAAACAAGGATTGCATACCGAGCATTTAGGTTATTTGTTGGCTGAAATGCAAAGTATTCAAAGAACTTATCCGGGAATGACCTGGTAAGATAAGGAGGTGAGCCATGCAAATGATTCGTCATTGCATCGACCAATGTTGGGATGTTCTACAAACGGTAAGTGACCCTGAAATTCCGGTTTTATCTGTTGTGGATTTAGGCATGATTCGCGGTGTAGAGATTAACGATCAACAAGAAATTATTGTTCGTCTAACTCCGACATATAGCGGTTGCCCAGCAACAGATATGTTGAAAGCACAAATTGCTGAAGCCTTTACCGCAGAAGCTTTGACACCAGTCAAAGTCATGGTCGATTTATCAGAAGCATGGACCACGGACTGGATGTCTGAAGCGGGTAAAAAGAAACTGCAAGTTTATGGCATTGCACCACCAGAAGGGTTGGCGCATCAATGTGGGACTCACGTTCACTTAAAAGATGGTGTCGAGTGTCCATGTTGTAAAAGCCGACATACCCGACTGTTGACAGAGTTTAGTTCTACCGCCTGTAAAGCACTTTATAAATGTCAGGACTGTCTTGAGCCTTTTGATTACTTCAAATGTATTTAAGTCTTTAGATAAGGAAATCAGCCATGAGCCAATTTGTACCATTAAAAGTAAAAAGTATTACGCCTCAAACCGATCAGGCAATTTGTATTGCATTTGACGTTGTACCTGAACAACAAGAACAATTCCAATTTCAACCGGGTCAACACTTAACCATTCGCCATTTAACCGAAGCTGGTGAAATCCGCCGTTGTTATTCAATTTGTAGCTATGCAGCAAAAGAAGACATCAGCATTGCGGTTAAAAAAATTGATCAAGGTCAATTTTCAAACTGGGCAAATGATCATTTAAAAGTGGGTGATGTGCTTGAAGTGATGCCACCACAAGGTGTGTTTTTTCAAAAAGCAGCCAAGATGGGCGGACAAAACTATTTAGGCGTTGCTGCGGGCAGTGGTATTACCCCAATTTTATCGATAGTTAAGCAAGTTTTGTTTGAACAACCTGAAGCTAAATTTACCTTGCTCTATGGCAATCGTTCATGGAAACAAACCATGTTTGCCGAGCAAATTATGGATTTGAAAGATCAGTTTAAAGAACGCTTTCAACTCATCAATATTTTTTCTCGTGAGTTCAATGACAGTGAGCTGATGAACGGTCGTATTGATGAAGAAAAGCTAAAACAGCTTTTTGATTTTGATGTACTTGAAACGAGTTTTGACCATGTGTTTGCCTGTGGTCCAGACGAAATGATGAATGCTGTAGAAAGCACGTTGCCAAACTATGGTATTGCAAAAGAAAAAATCCACACCGAACGTTTCCACACAGGGCAGGCTCGTAAACGTAGTGCTGAAGCTGATGCAAATCGTAAAGAAGAAAAAGTAAACATCATTTTAGATGGTCGTGAGCTGATTGTTTCTGTGGCTCAGGACGATGAAAGTATTCTTGATGCGGCTTTACGTGCGGGTGCTGACTTGCCGTATGCCTGTAAAGGTGGGGTATGTGCGACTTGTCGTTGTAAAGTTGTTTCTGGTGAAGTCGATATGTTCCTTAACTATAGCCTTGAAAAAGATGAAGTTGAAAAGGGCTATGTACTTAGCTGTCAAACCTTACCAAAAGGCTCAAATGTTCGTTTGAGTTTTGATGAGTAGAGGCTGTCATGCAAGAGTTAATCAAAGCCAGCACAGCAACTGACGATGTTTTGTTATTAACCCTAAACCGTCCAGAAAAAAGAAATGCTTTAAACAATGCAACATTGCAGTGTTTATGCGAGTTGCTCGAAGAAGCTGAGCACAATGCTCAAGTCAAAGCAGTGGTTTTAACAGGTAACGCTCAATGTTTTGCTGCTGGAGCAGATCTTAGCGAATTGGCTGCAATGGACGCCGTGACTTTGCAACTCGATATTCGCCCGAAGCTTTGGCAAAAAATTGATGCATTTAGTAAGCCACTGATTAGTGCAGTCAATGGCTATGCCTTAGGTGCTGGGTTTGAGTTGGTTTTACATTCGGATATGGTGGTTTGCGGTGAAAATGCCCGTTTTGCTTTACCTGAAATTGGCCTTGGCATGTTGCCGGGTGCAGGCGGAACACAGCGTTTAGCGCGCTTGGTTGGACAACAACTCACCATGCGCTGGGCCATGACAGGTGAGATGATTTCGGCAAAACAGGCAGAGCAACACGGTATTTGCAGTCAAGTGGTTCCGACCGAATTAACCGTTGAATATGCGGTTCAACTTGCAGCAAAAATTGCGAAACAAGCGCCTTTAGCGATTCGCGTGATTAAACAATCAATTAAAAGTATTCATGAAACGACTTTAAGTCAGGGACTCAAGTTTGAACGTCAAAACTTTGTCTGGCTGGCGGCTACAAAAGATCGAAACGAAGGGATTAATGCTTTCTTTGAGAAAAGAAAGCCAGTGTTTAGAGGTGAGTGATGGACTATCAAAATATTATTGCTGAAGAAAAAAATGGTGTTGGCTACCTGACATTTAACCGCCCAAAAGCACTGAATAGCTTTAACGTTGATATGCACCGTGAAGTGGCTGAGGTTTTAAACCAGTGGACCAAAAATCCAGATGTTCGCTGTGTTGTGATTAGTGGCGAAGGCCGCGGCTTTTGTGCAGGGCAAGACTTAGGTGATCGTGTAGTAGACCCAAATGCTGAAGCTCCAGATTTAGGATATTCGATTGAAACTTACTATAACCCGCTCATTAAAACGATTGTAAATATGCCAAAGCCTGTAATTTGCGCCGTAAATGGTGTGGCAGCAGG
>NZ_JZFB01000001.1:17753-22570 GCF_001188385.1 Acinetobacter sp. V2
GCAGCCAAATCGGCAAACTTTGTACAAGCATTTTGCCGCTTAGGTTTGGTTCCAGACTCTGCGGGTACATGGTTTTTACCACGTGCCGTAGGCCATGCACGTGCGATGGGTTTGACGTTGTTAGGTGACAAGCTCCCAGCAGAAACCGCAAAAGAATGGGGCATGATTTGGGATGTGGTTGAAGATGCCGAGCTTAAAACAAAAGTGACTGAACTTGCTGAACGTTTAGCGAAACAGCCTACATTTGGTCTATCTCTTATTAAAAAAGCCATTCATCAATCAAGCAACAATACCTTTGATGAGCAAATACTGTTAGAGCGTGATTTACAACGTATTGCGGGTCGTTCCGAAGATTATCGTGAAGGTGTGCAAGCCTTTATGAATAAACGTGAACCAAATTTTAAAGGGCGCTAAGCATGACAGATTTAGACTTATCTCATGCCCGAATTGCTGTCATTGGTTCTGGCACCATGGGCATCGGTATTGCCCAGTTAGCGATCGTTAATGGGCACTCGACCATTTTGTATGATCTGGACGCTCAAAAAGCGCAACAAGCCGTGAGCGGCTTAGGGCAGACGTTTAAAAAGCTGGTTGAAAAGAGCAAGCTCACACAGCAGCAAGCTGATGAAGCCTTAGCGTGTTTAACGGTAGTGAATCAAATTGAAGCACTGCGTGATGCTGACTTGGTGATTGAAGCAGTCGTTGAGAAAAAAGAAGTTAAACAGTCTTTATTTAAGCAACTCGCTGAAATTTGTAGTGCACAAACCATTTTTGCAAGTAATACATCTTCAATTTCAGTGACTGCAATTTCGGCTGGCATTGCTCACCCTGAGCGCGTAGTGGGTTTACACTTTTTCAACCCTGCGCCAGTCATGAAACTGGTTGAAATTGTACAAGGCTTAAAAACCCCAAACAGCTTATGTTTGGCTTTAAAAAACTTGATGCTGGGCTGGAAAAAAATTCCGGTACTCACCAAGTCGACCCCCGGTTTTATTGTTAACCGAATTGCACGTCCATTTTATGCAGAAGGCTTTAGAGCACTACAAGAACAAGTCACCAGCTATGACCAACTAGACTATGCCTTAAAGCAATGCGGCGGTTTTGCGATGGGGCCGTGTGAACTTACTGACCTCATTGGGCAAGATGTTAACTTTTCAGTGACCCAAAGCGTTTATCAAGAGTTTTTTTACGAGCCACGCTACCGTCCAAGCCTCATTCAAAAAGAATTGGTCGATGCAGGAGCTTGGGGGCGTAAATCAAAACAGGGTTTCTATAGTTATAACGAAAAAAATCAGTACGAGACTTTTCAGCCTCAAGCTGTGGTTGCCAAGCCAATTGATGCACATGTACAGCTAAAAGGGACTTGGTCTCAGCTAACTGCTTTTTTAACGCGTTTAGGTTTAAAAAGCGGATCTGCGAGTGACGACAATATTCTTCAAATTGATGATATCGACTTACGCTTGAGCCAAGGTGAGTCAGCCAATATTCATTACCTAAGCCGTAAAGTGGTTTTGATGGATTGGCACCATGATTTTGAGCAAGCGCAAGCTTTAGTACTCAGTCATAACGAGATTTGTGAAGCAAGTGATCTGGCTAAAGTTGAGGCTTACTTTGCTCAGTTTGGTATGAGCGTGATGTGGATTAAAGACCATCCGGCACTGTTAACCTTACGCACCATCGCTTTACTCATTAATGAAGCCTGCGAAGCAAGTTTACATGGTGTTGCGAGTCTGGAAGATATTGATAATGCCATGAAATATGGAGTGAATTATCCTAAGGGTCCTTACCAGTGGTTGACACAAATGGGCGGTGCTTATGTGCTCCAAACTTTAAATAACTTATATGCACTGTATGGAGAGGAAAAATATCGCGCGAGTATCTACCTCAAGCAATACGTAGCGAAAACTCAAAACATTGCTACTCAATATTCACGTGATATGACCGAATTTGCATAATCAGGAGTCAACATGGAAGACGTTTTAATTTGCGATTTTATTCGTACCCCAATTGGACGATATGCAGGTGCCTTAAGTGCTGTACGTGCAGATGATTTAGCTGCATTGCCCATTAAATATTTAAAAGATAAACACCCGAACTTACCATGGAATACGGTAGATGAAGTGTTTTTAGGATGTGCTAACCAAGCAGGTGAAGACAACCGTAACGTTGCACGTATGGCAACACTCTTGGCAGGCTTACCTGATACAGTACCAGCTATGACCGTCAATCGTTTGTGTGCCTCTGGATTAGATGCGGTAGGCCTTGCGGCACGCTCAATTAAAGCAGGTGAAGCGCAGTTTGTGTTGGCAGGTGGTGTGGAGTCAATGAGCCGTGCGCCATTTGTACAAGCTAAACCAACAGAAGCTTTTAGCCGTACACCTGAAATTTATGACACCACCATTGGCTGGCGCTTTGTAAATAAACAACTTAAAGCACAATACGGCACCGACAGCATGCCGGAAACTGCCGAAAATGTAGCTGAAAAATATCAAATTAGTCGTGAAGACCAAGATGCGTTTGCATTGCGTAGCCAACAAAAAACGGCTGCTGCACAGCAAAATGGTTTCTTTAACGACGAGATTTTGCCTGTCGAGATTGTAGATCGTAAGAAAAACGTGAACGTTGTGAATCGTGATGAACACCCGCGTGAAACGACACTTGAAGCACTCGCAAAACTAAAAGCACCTTTTAGAAAAGAAGGTGGTTCGGTGACTGCCGGAAATGCCTCTGGTGTAAATGATGGCGCCGCGTGTGTGTTAATTACCAACCGTGAATTTGCAGATACACATGGTTTAAAACCTTTAGCACGTGTGATTGGCATTGCAAGTGCGGGTGTTGAACCCAAATATATGGGTATAGGTCCTGTTCCGGCTGTGCAGAAAATTTTAAAGCAAACAGGTTTAACGCTAGATCAGATGGACGTGATTGAGCTGAATGAAGCATTCGCGGCCCAATCTTTGGCTTGTATGCGTGAACTCGGTCTAAAAGATGACGATGAACGCGTGAACCCAAATGGTGGTGCGATTGCGTTAGGCCATCCGCTCGGTATGAGCGGTACACGTTTAGTGATTACAGCAACACGTGAGCTAAAAAAACGAGGTGGACGTTATGCACTTTGCACGATGTGTGTAGGTGTTGGACAAGGCGTCGCACTGATTTTGGAAAATTTAAATTAATTTAGACGGTTTTAAAAATTACATAATGAGGAGATAGGCGATGGACAGCCTTACAACGGATAATGTTGAACAATTAACACTTGCAGAGCTTAGAGAGCTGCAAACTAAACGGTTAAAACAAACCCTGACTTTTGTATATGAAAATAGTCCGGTGTATAAGAAAAAGTTCGATGAAGCAGGTGTACATCCTGATGACTTCGTCACTTTAGATGATCTGGCGAAGTTTCCATTTACCACCAAACAGGATTTAAGAGACAACTATCCGTTTGGAATGTTTGCCGTACCACAAGAGCAAATTGTGCGTTTACATGCATCATCGGGCACAACAGGTAAACCGACGGTGGTAGGTTATACCCAAAAAGATATTAATACTTGGTCAGACATTGTTGCGCGTTGCTTACGCATGGCAGGTTTAACTGCGAAAGATATGGTTCAGGTTGCTTATGGCTATGGACTATTTACAGGTGGTTTAGGCGCACATTATGGTGCCGAGCGCTTAGGTGCAACCGTTATTCCAATGTCTGGCGGCCAAACTGAAAAGCAAGTTCAGCTCATTCAAGACTTTAAACCTACCGCAATTATGGTTACGCCATCATATTGCGTAAGTATTATTGAAAAGCTCGAGCAACAATTTGGTACTGCACGTAATACATCTTTAAAAGTCGGTATTTTTGGTGCCGAGCCTTGGACCAATGAACTGCGCCGTGAAATTGAAGAACGCTTAAATATTAAAGCACTCGATATTTATGGTTTGTCTGAGGTGATGGGACCGGGTGTTGCGATGCAGTGCTTAGGTGAGGGCGAAGGGCTAACCATTTGGGAAGATCATTTCTACCCAGAAATTATTAACCCTGAAACGGGTGAAGTCTGTAAAGATGGCGAACTTGGCGAGCTAGTCTTTACCACCATTACCAAAGAAGGTTTACCGATTATTCGTTACCGTACTCGTGATTTGACCCGTTTACTCGCTGGTGAAAATCTGGCAATGCGTAAAATGGATAAAATTGTGGGCCGTAGTGATGACATGCTGATTATTCGTGGCGTGAACGTTTTCCCGACCCAGATCGAAGAGCAAATTTTGCAAGTTCCGCATTTGGTTCCAAATTATGAAATTTTGGTGACTAAAAAAGGACATATGGATACTTTGCATATTCGTACAGAGATGTGTCATAACTGTAATATACAGGCCAATCAACTTGCTCAGGAGTTGATGAAACGTATTAAAACCATGATTGGGATTAGCGTTACTGTAGAAGTTGTTACAGAAGCGACCTTACCTCGTTCGGAAGGTAAGGCAAAGCGGGTAATCGATATGCGTCAGATTGCTTAACATCAAAATCATTCAGGGTATAGAATCTATACCCTGAAACTAAACGCCAAGACATGAGTATGAGTGCAAAAATACAGCAAATAATTGATTCTGTTGTAAAGAATGAAACCTTAAGTGGAACTTCGCTTATTTCGACAATTTTTGGAGATTCAGTACTTCATCGGGGCGGAAATATTAGTCTTGCAAGCCTGATTCAGTTATTAGAGCTGTTTGGTTTTAATGACCGTGCTGTAAGAACCTCTGTTTTTCGTTTAGTTAAAAATGATTGGTTATGTTCAGACAAAATCGGCAGAACCAGTTTTTATCGAATT
>NZ_JZFB01000001.1:22615-23150 GCF_001188385.1 Acinetobacter sp. V2
GCATTTATAACGACCAGATGAAAGAGTGGGACCATTATTGGGATCTTATTCTGATGTCTAGCCTCGACACTGAAAATAAAGCGTTGTTAAAGAAAGAACTTGAATGGTTAGGATTTGCCAATATTTCGACAAACTTAATGGCTTATCCGGGTTGTAACCGTATTGAACTGCAACGCTTGTTGGTTGACTTAAATATGAGTGAGCAAGTGGTGGTGTTTAAAGCCGAAACATTGCAGCTCTTTAATAACTCGGTCGATACCATTGGACGTATGCTCAGAACCAACTGGCCAATCGATGAATTACGCCAAAGATATCTACAGTTTCTCGATATTTTTAGAGAAATTGGCGTGTTGCTGATGCAGGAAAACGAACAACTTGAACCTGTTCAGGCCTTTCAAATTCGAACTTTACTGATTCATTATTATCGTCGGATTTTATTGAAAGATCCTGCATTGCCACTTGAGTTGTTGCCAACTGACTGGCCCGCGATTAGTGCACGAACTTTATCAATGAATATTTATAAAAAAGTATTTGA
>NZ_JZFB01000001.1:23192-29004 GCF_001188385.1 Acinetobacter sp. V2
GAAGGACCAATGCCAAATGCCACAGCACATTATTGGCGCCGTTTCGGAGGTTTGGTGGCGACAAATGAGAGGTTAAATCATGCCTTGTTATAGTATTGATGGTGTTATTCCAGTCGTTAGCCCAGAGGCTTTTGTGCACCCAACTGCTGTTTTAATTGGTGATGTGATTATTGAAGCAGGCGTATATGTAGGGCCATTTGCTTCACTGCGTGCCGATTTTGGTCGTATTCACATTAAGCAAAATGCCAATATACAAGATAGCTGCACCGTACATGGTTTTCCGCAAAGCGTGACTTTAGTTGAGGAAATGGGGCACATTGGGCATGGCACAACTTTACATGGTTGCCGCATTGGCAAAAATGTTTTGGTCGGCATGAACAGCGTAATTTTGGACTATGCCGAAATTGGTGAAAACACCATTATTGGCGCAAATAGTTTGGTCAAAACCAAAGACATTATTCCGGCAAATGTATTGGCAATGGGTAGTCCTGCCAAGGTTGCACGTGATTTATCAGAACAAGAAAAAAAGTGGAAAACTAGAGGCACGCAAGAATACATTGAACTTGCACAGCGCTGCTTAAACTCAATGCAAGAGGTTCAGCCTTTAAGCTCAGAGTTAGATGACCGCCTGACCTATAAGGACTTTAGTTCTTCAAACTATCAGATTAAACAAGATAGTGTTTAACGGCTTTTAATTAGTCGATTTCAATACACATGGGTTTATAACACTTAGGGAATACTCGCACGAGTAGGGAGACGTTTGTGCAAAAAATGGAAACCACTGCGGTTGATCAATTCGCAGAGCTATTGGGTGTTCAAGTGCTGCATCGCAGTTTTGATGAAGCGCGTTGTCAGCTTAATGTGAAAGATGAACACATGAATGCCTTGGGTGGCGTGCATGGTGGTGTCATATTTTCTTTAGCCGATATCGCTTTTGCGATGGCTTGTAATGCAGGGGATGCGCCATATACTGGCTTACAGGCGGATATTCGCTATATGAGCGGTGCTAAAGATAGGGTGTTATTTGCAACGGCAACTAAGGTTGGAAGTAGTAAAAAATTTGCACATTATGAAGTTGTGATAACAGATGGTTTGAATAATAGAGTCGCTTTGTTTACATCTACCTGTTACAGGCTTGCGCCGTGATATATGGTTAGTTTTGAACACAGAATGCTTGTGCGCATTTTCCCTTAAAGCAATCAAAGCAGATGAAAGGGTAGTTTTTTCATTAATAATTGTTTCTTTCAATAGCTTTAAATATTACATAGAACTCTGACTAAAGTTAGTATTGTAACTGTTATATAAAATAGATAGCCAAATTGAGAAAATCTCTTATCATTAAACTTTTTTAATTTACTATACTTACTGAAAAAGTATAAAAAAGACAGTAAAAAGTATAGAGAATTTTTGAACTAGTAAGTAAGCAATTTTTATTAAAAAAACTTAATAATTTAAAAACAGTAGCTTGAAATAATTTAGACAATATTATAATTTAATCAATGTTAATTCTTGTAAAGAAATAAAACAACCAAAACTAACTTAAAAGTCTTTAACGGTAAATGTAATGCATATATGTTCACTAAAAGTAAAAAATTTTAGAGCTATTGAAGATGCTGAATTAAGGCTAGATCCTAATCATAAACAGGACTTAACTTTAATTGTTGGAAAAAATAATAGTGGAAAAACTTCATTTATTATGATTTTTGATAAATTTTTCAAGAAAGATGATAATTTTAATTTTCATGATTTTTCGACACATCTAAGAGAAAAAATTTATCAAATTGAGAGTACGAGTATTAGTGATGTCACAATCGGTTTGTTTTTAGATATATCATATACTGAAGATGATAATCTTGAATACTTGTCTGAATTTATTGTTGATTTAAATTCTGTTAATAATACAGTAAAATTATATTTTGAGTGTTCAATTGATGAGGATAGATTAAGAAAGGATCTTATAAATATTGATCAAAAACACAAAAAAAGATTTATTGAGAAAAATATTACTTCATATCTAGTGAAAAGCTTATATGTATATGAAAATGAAGATGATTTAAAAAATACTAATAAACAAAAATTAATTAAAAAAGAAGTTGGAGAAGTGAGTAATTTAATTAATTATCAAGTTATTCATGCAAAAAGAAACTTAGCAAGTTCTGAATCCAAAGAAAAATCTAGTCTACCATTATCAAAGTTAAGTACTGAATATTTTAATAAAGAAAATATATTCAGTGAAAAAGACTTTATTGAGATTAATAACGCAATATTAGAAATGGATGAAAATTTAAATAATTTATATGATACTCATTTTGAAGGTTTTTTTGAAAATGTAAAAGAATTTTTGGGAAGTACGGCTTTAAAAGTATTATCTAACTTAGAGTCTAGACAAATAATGTCTAATAGTTCAAAAGTGGTACAAATAGATAATAAGGAAAATTTTTTACCTGAATCATTAAACGGACTTGGAAATTTAAATATTTTATATTTATTATTACAAATTGATTTAAAGAAACGTTTTTTTATTCAAGAAAATAGAAGTATTAATTTGTTTTTTATTGAGGAGCCAGAAGCTCATACACATCCGCAAATGCAATATGTTTTTTCAAAAAAAATTAAAAAAATTATTGCTAAGATTCCTAATTTGCAAACTTTTATTTCAACTCATTCCTCGCATATTGTGTCACAATGCAATTTTGAGGATATAAGATATTTTCACAATAAGAACGGAAGTGTGAAAATAAAAAATTTCTACTTAGAGTTAGAGGAAAAATATAAATTTCAAACGGACTTTTTTAAATTCTTAAAACAATATATTACGCTCTATTCTGCTGAATTGTTTTTTGCAGAAAAAGTTATATTTATAGAAGGGGTTTCAGAGAAAATACTACTTCCTTATTTTATAAAAAATTTTGATGAAAGTAATAAGGAGAAAGAAGGCTATATTCCAATAACTTCTCAAAATATTACATATATTGAAGCTGGAGCAAATGCTAAAGCTTTTCAGCATTTATTAGAATTTTTTGAGATAAAATCACTTATTCTTACTGATATTGATTCTGTTAGTGGAGTAAATGGAAATGCTTGTTCAGTTGAATTGGGAACATCGAGCAGCAATGCAACAATTAATCACTATTTAAGTTATGATGAAAATAATCCAGATTGGTTTGAACTTTTAAAAAATAGAAGTATTAAAATTGATAATGAAAATATAAATGTATTCTATCAAACAGAAGAAAATGGCTATCATGCGAGAAGTTTTGAAGATTCATTTATAGCTATTAATTATAAGCTTGTAAGGAAGTATAAAGAAAATATATCAGGATTAAAAAATAAAGAAAAAATCATTGATAAAGCTGAAAATTTTTATGATCTTACGAACAATATTATAAAAAGTAAATCAGAGTTTGCATCTTCAATTTTATTTCTAGCTTTGGTCAATAGTGATAAAAAGGATGATGAAAGAATTGAATGGAAAACTCCTAAATATATTTATGAGGCATTAGAATGGATCAATCAATAAAAGCAATTGAAAACGTTAAAGAGATTATCGTAAATAATCAGTTTAAAGAGGATAGTTTTAGAAATTTTGTATTGCAAGGTGGGGCAGGTAGTGGTAAGACAGAATCACTTAAGGAAATTATTGAATTTATTTCTAATAATTATCCAAATCAAAAGATTGCTTGTATTACGCACACAAATATTGCTGTTGATGAAATTAAGTCACGTATTAATAATGATAAACTCTGGGTTTCTACAATACATTCTTTTTTGAACGTACAAATAAAAAATTTTCAAAAGAACCTACAGGAAGTTTTACCTAATATTTTTTTTATAGATAGTAGTGATATCAATGATCATGATGACTATAAGAAGAGGTATGAAAAATTATCAAAATTAAATTATAAACTTAAGAATAAAAAAATGGATAAAGTAGTGGGTAAAAGAGATTATGATAGAAATCCGAGTGATTATAATAATTTTTTATTAGATGAAATAAAGCAGATAAATTTTTTTATTAAGGAGGAAATTTCATTAAAAGATTTTAGAGATATAAAGTATAATGAAACTGTATTTGATTCAATTAGTGAGGGCACTTTCTCTCATGATTCACTGATTAAGATTTCATTTTTACTTGCCGAAAAATATAATTTATTTTCAAAGATTGTAAGTGATAAATTTGATTATATTTTTATTGATGAATACCAAGATACTGATAAAGTTTTAGTTGATTTATTATTGAAAAAAATTGCAACAAATAAGAAAACCACTATAGGTTTTTTTGGCGATTCAATGCAAGGTATTTATGATGGTATAGGTAGCCTTGATGATTATATTAGAGATTTTAATCTAATTTATATACCTAAAGATGATAATTATAGATGTTCACAGCAAGTAATCGATTTTTTGAATGTAATTAGGAATGATGATATTAAACAAAAAGTTGCACTTAAAAAGGATGAAAATTTAGATTCACGACAAGGATCTATTAAGATATATGTTAATAAAATTCAAAAAGTTAAGTCTAATAGTCGTCAAGAAGATAAAGAAAAATATATTGCTTTAATAAATGATGCAATAAAAAGAGTAAAGGAGAAAAATGATATTTTAAATCTTAACATCTTACAATTAACAAATAAATCCATAGCATCGGAATTAAAATTTTCAAAATTATTTAAAGTGTTTGAAGATAGATATCCTAACTTGGAGCAGGCTCAGATAGAATCTAACTTGAAAAAAATACAAATTAAAGATGTAATTGATTTAATTGTTTTGTATAAAAATAATAGACATAATGATTTAATATTAAAGCTTAAGAAAAATAATTTAAAAATAAAAAAATTAGATGATAAAAATAATATTATTGCGCTATTAGGTTATATTTGTGATAATGAGTTAGGCTTAAATGAAGCTATCGATTATTGTTATGAAAATAAATTACTTATAAAGTCGCCACAAAGAATCGACTTTGAAAGTCAATCAAAGCATCATTTTGAACAATGTGATTCCGATGCTGTATTTAAAGAATTAAAAATTCTTTTAGAAAGAGATAACCTAAATACTTATAATAGAGCTAAGCAACATTGCACATATGATATCGATCAATATGATTATGATGATTTTATGAGTTCTTATAGAAAGATTAAATTTAGTGATTCACTGTTATCAAATGACTTACTTCTGAGTGAGGTTTTAAATTATTTTAATTATATTGACGAAAATTCAAATTCAGATGAAAAATATTTAACAATGCATAAAACAAAAGGGACAGGTATTGAAAACGTTTTTGTTGTATTAGAAGAATTTTTCTGGAGTAATTATTCATTTAGAAGTATATATGATCCTAGTTACTCTAATTTTAAAGTTAAAGAAAAATCTGAGAAGTTATTTTATGTCGCATGTTCTCGTACGATAAAAAATCTAATGATTTTAATAAACTATGAAACGAATAATGAGTTGGAATTGATACGAGAGAAATTTAGAGGTTTTGAAATTACTGAATTAAATAGCAGTGATAGTAATCTATTGATTACTAATTCAGATGTCGAAAACTTTACTTTACCTGCTGTCATAGAAAGTAATATACAAGTAAATATCTAATAAGAACCCTGTTAATGTATTAATTAATAGGGCATATTTTATAGATGCGATCTTTCTAGCTTTCACCCTGACTTCAACCCACACTTAACAATAACTCCCTCATTATTTAGCCTTACTTTTTTAATGATTTAATTTAAAACAAATGGCATTTTGCGTGCTTGACTGCAATAGGGTTGAGCACTATTCTTTGCCTGCTGGCCTACATTGCCAGACG
>NZ_JZFB01000001.1:29123-29418 GCF_001188385.1 Acinetobacter sp. V2
TATCTTTCACCAGTCCGCGAACCCTTTCTCGTTCTGCCACCATAATTTTAATGTCGGCAGAACTCCCAATAAAAAGGAGTTGGCTTTGCACATCCATTATTTCTTGGCTCTCGATGCCAAAAGCTATAACAACACAGCTTAAAAATTTTAAAGCAGCTTGATCACCCTAAGGTTTTCAGGCTTTAAGTCTTTTTTATTTAAAACTTAGCAATAACAAACTCGAGATGTGCCAAGCACAGTCTTTAAGGCTTTGCTGTGCCTTTTTTTCTCCCAAAAAAGTATCTCATTTAGAAAC
>NZ_JZFB01000001.1:29428-33985 GCF_001188385.1 Acinetobacter sp. V2
GAAACGATGCCAAAATTAGTTCTCCCTGCACGTGCCATGCAAGTCGTAAATAAGTCGATTCATTTGTTTCACCATTTTGGGTTTCATACGGTTGGGGTCGACAGAATTGTGAAAGAGTGCGGAATTCCAAAAGCGACTTTTTATAATTACTTTCACTCGAAAGAGCGGTTTATTGAAATCTGTCTAATCGTACAAAAGGAACGATTAAAAGAAAAAGTGGTTTCAATTGCTGAGTACGGCAAAGACGCAAGTGCTAGGGATAAACTCAAGGAACTTTATCTTTTACATACCGACTTAGACGGGCTTTACTACTTACTATTTAAAGCCATTTTTGAGATAAAACTGACTTATGCAAAAGCCTATCAAGTCGCAATTAAATATAGAACTTGGCTAATCAATGAAATCTATAGTCAGCTTATAAAACTAAAAACCGATGCGACTTTTCAGGACGCAAAACTATTTTTATATATGATTGAAGGCGCAATTATTCAGCATTTAAGCTCAGATGGAGCAGACAACAGAGAAAGCCACTGGAATATGATTTCTAATGTCTTTCTTTAGACGTTTCGGCTTATTTGTGGGAAGGCATAAGCCCTAATTTTAAAATAGCGATTGGATGAACTTTGAGAGTTGACTTCAAATCGTGGCTTAAGTGGTCTGAGGTCAAGTTTTTTTAAAGAGACTTAAGCAATATGGTTTGCGTAACTTCAATCAAATACTGAAATATTTCGAATCAGCGTATGAGTTGCCTACGTCAGTTATCGTCTCGCACAAAAGTATGCTGAATATAAATAGAGGAGTCATTCATGGGTACGCGTTCAACCATTATGGATACCAATAGCTTTCGTCCAGAACATGCTGCTGAGCTGGACCATGCTACCCGCAAACTGACCGATAAAAGAAATAAAATTTTAGGTGAATCCTATCGCTTGTTTTATCGTAATCCCGTGCATCTGGTGAAAGGACAGGGGCAATATTTATGGGATGCAGCAGGTCATCAATATCTAGATGTTTACAACAATGTTGCCAGTATTGGTCATTGTCATCCTGCGGTGATTGAAGCGGTAAATGAGCAAATGAAAATGCTCAATACCCATACCCGTTATTTACATGAAAATATTTTGGATTATACCGAAGAACTTTTACAAACCACTCCTGATGAAATTGACCGTGCCATGTATATGTGTACCGGCTCAGAAGCGAATGATTTAGCGATTCGTATTGCACGTGAATATAGCGGCGGTACAGGAATCATTGTGTCTCAAGAGTCGTATCATGGGACCAGTAGCTTAACCTCAGGATGCTCTCCAGCGCTTGGAACTGAGCAGCCTTTAGATGCTACAACTCGTTTAGTTCCAGCACCTGATTATTATCGAATTCAAACTGATGATTTAGGCGAATGGTTCGCGCAGCAGATCCAACAACAAATTGATGATATGAATGCAAAAGGCATTAAGTTTGCAGGTTTTTTAGCGGACTCAATATTTTCTTCTGACGGTGTGATGCCTAATCCTGTTGGGTTCTTACAAAAAGCGGTTGATGTTGTGCATGCCAATGGAGGGATCTTTATTGCTGATGAAGTACAACCGGGTTTCGCACGCACTGGCGATTCTTTCTGGGGCTTTGGTCGCCACAATGTGGTGCCTGATATCATTACCACAGGTAAACCAATGGGTAACGGGGTGCCAGTGTCAGGGCTTTTAGCTAAGAGTGAAGTCCTTGCTGCTTTTAGCGATAAAATTCCATATTTTAATACCTTTGGTGGTAATCCTGTTTCTATGGCAGCGGCACAGGCTGTACTTAAAGTCATTCAGGAAGAAGAATTGCAAACCCATAGTAAATATGTGGGAGGGCTACTTCTAAAAGAACTCACGAAGCTTATGGATAAACATGAGATGGTCGGTGATGTTCGTGGCGCTGGTCTGTTTATCGGGTTTGAACTAGTTAAAGATAGAGCCACAAAAGAGCCGAATAAAGCATTGGCTTTGAACCTTATTGAAGAGCTCAGAAATACTCATCGAGTTTTAACCTCAGTTGCAGGTCCTTATGGCAACGTATTGAAACTGCGCCCACCTTTGGCTTTCCAAATAAAAGATATCGATTGGTTAGTTGGTGCTTTGGATCAAGCCTTAACAAAATTAAAGTAAGTCACTTTAAATATAAAAATACCCTTCAAGTTGGATGTTAAATCTAATTTGAGGGGTATTTTGTTGTTCAATTATCTTATGTGTCTTTAGAATTTATCTCGATTACTTAAATAATAAAAAGGCCTTTACTCAAGGCCTGTATTTGCAATGTTTTAGTGTCTTAATTGACGTGGTGTAACACCAAACCAGCGTTTAAATGCACGCGATAAAGCACTTACTTCTGAGTAACCTAACAAGAATGCCATTTCTGAAATTGGAATATTTTTCTGCTTAATATAATGTTCGGCCAATTCACAACGAACCTGATCGACTAAATGGGTAAAGGTGAGTCCTTCATTTTTTAAACGGCGGGTAAGGGTGCAACTTGTTAAACCAATATCATGCGCGATTTTTTCAAGGTTTGGTTCACCTTCACTCAGTTCAAGTTGGATGTGAGAGCGAACCTGATCTGCAAGACTTTGGCTTTGAGAAGAGCGATTGAGTAATAGCAGCGTATCTAAAATCACTGTTAATAAAATAGAATCGCGTCCTGGCATAGTATGCTGGACGTCTTTTTTTGAAATGATGATGGAGTTAAAAGGTTGATCAAAATAAACAGGGGCGTTAAATAGTTTGCTGTGTTCTTGCCAAAATTCAGGTCGAGTATGCTCAAAGTGAATTGCGCGTGGTGAATAATGAGGACCCATCACTTCACGGATCACATTCATAAACATGCCCATGGTCAGTTCTGCATCTTGGCGGCGAGTTAAAATCGCGCCGTGTTGAACCTGATAATCTATGCGCCAGCTATCTCCTAAATCGACCATTCGATTAAGGGTATCTTTCTGATGCAAATAAAAATTATTGGTCATGTTCATGAGTGCAGACTCTAAAGTATTTGAACAAAGACCAATGTACCCAATGAGCCCTAATGATTTCGGTTGAAACTGTTGACCATAATGCAGGCCAAAATTATCACAACCTGAAACCAGTGCTGCCTGTTCTAGCACCTTGCAATAATTGGGCAGTTGTAAGCTCAACGTTGGGCTGATTAGAAGTTCAGGATTAATACCACTAATACCTAAAACGCGATCAACATCTGCACCTTTTTGACGAATAAACTCGCTTAATCCAGAGGCAGCTGCAGACAATACACCTTGATTACACATATTTGAGTCGACAAGATGAGTTGGGTTGAGATGTAACATGTCAAGTCTCATGATATTTATTCCTACTATTCTTATATTAAGCAAAAGCCATACCAGTTTTTGCTTGCGTCCTTGATTTTGTGTTGTTAAAAGTTTTTATAAAATAATGACTTATGTGTTGCCGTTTTAAGTTTCAGACTTGATTCTTTAAGAAGAGATCAAGAGTTGTATTTAAGGTTGGGTAGCGAACTAAAAGAAGGCAGAAAATGCATTAGAGATAGGCAAACAGGGCAGAACTAAAACAAGAAATTAAGCGGCTTCTCATGCATACAACATGTATTGTAGGCATGAGAAAATAAGTGAAATATTAATTTTTTGTAGTTTTTTCCGTTTGTGCGCCATAACTTAAACTAGCCATTGAGGGTCTAAATTGACCTGTATTGGCATCGCGGCCCTGTAGTAAGAACTTAGTATTGGCTTGACCATAGCCCTGCACAGCCTGCTGAGAAAATTTCCCAATATCAGAACTCGGACTACGCAATCGATTAATAATTAGAACCTTCTGAGTCGCCGCAAAATCTTGCATCATATTTTGATCGCCTTCACTGTCACCTGCGATAAAAATTGGCCCATAACCATATTTAGAGACTAAAAAGCGCTGGATGGTTGCGGTTTTGCCTTTACCTTGAGTTTGCGCATAGCCATGACGAAACTCGGGTAAAATTCGATTTTGTGCGTCTCGTTCTAGCTCCATGGCGTAGGCATTTTTTTCATTAATGTTATAGCCGATCTCTGGATTAGAAATAATTTCCTTAATCACATCAATAAAAGATGCCGAGCAGACATAGACATCAATGCCATTGTCTTGAAAGGCCTTAAATAGATTTTGCATTTCACGGTATGGTCTTAAACCATTTTCCCAAGTGGTTTTCACAACACCTGCTTGGCCCGAAAGTGCTGCGGGAGAGGTCCATGTTACTGGTCCAATCGGTTGCTGCATTTGCCAAGCCACTGTTGCTTTCACCAAATTACGGACTTCTTGTTCGGTAAGCCCAGTAAATAAATAAGTGACCCATGGATATGCAACTTCATGATCAAAGGTGTCTCCAATTGCCGCATATAGGTATCTCATTTTAGTAATGAAATCGAGATAATGCGGATCTTGTTTAATTTGATCGAGACTTTGCTTACCTTTCAGACCGCTATAGTGGTGATAAAGCCATGTATAGCTGGCAATAATATCTGGGGCGATTTTATCAATATTAACGGCTTGGCCTTGCTGG
>NZ_JZFB01000001.1:34027-48780 GCF_001188385.1 Acinetobacter sp. V2
TACGAATAATCTGATTAAGCTGATCTGGCGTAACATTAAAGGCTAAGTGTTCAAGCTGATAAATTAAAGTTGCTTCTTCGATGTCTAAAAATACCGAGGTATTATCAAAGTCAGTGACAATATACGTGCGTTTGTCAGGATTGTAGTTAGGGCTATCTTTTCCATAAGTAGCAATTAATTGATTAAGTTGGTCAAAGTTAAAAGCATCCCATTGACCTTTTTGAATATATTCCTTTTTGGGAATAGCGACTGCGGGAGATGTACTTTGTAGAGGGTTATAGTTACATGCGCTTAGAGCAATCATACTTGCCAGACTACTGGTGAGTAATAGAGCTTTTGCAACTTTGCTCAGTTGATGGGTAGCTTGCATAAACCCTTCCTTTAAATTCTATAAAATTTAAAAACTAAAAATTGAAAATGAAGAAAAGCGATCTAAATCACTTTTCAAATTCCGACAGGCATTTGTCCGTTTAGATATTTTTTACAGAGACGCACAGTTTCATTGGACCATTGATCTCCAAGACTTTGAGCCATTTCTGTTTGTGCGTGAGAACCATTCCAAGCCATCATTTGAATGCGGCGTTGCATGATAAAAGTCGGGATCATTTCATATTCTTCAGACTGAATATGACCTACGCGCTCGTAGCCTTTTAACCAGTAATCAACCCATTGAGGCGCATTTGCATAATGTTCATTGAAGCTAATCGCAGCGGCGAGATCATGCATAAACCAGCTCATGCCGCAGTCATCAAAATCGATCACGCCGATACGTTCTTGTTGTAGTAATAGATTAGTTAAACGCAAATCAGCATGAATCAGGCCATAGCGTTCTTGGGTTTTGCCAAAGAAATTTAAATCTTTCGAAATCTGTGCAATGGCTTCTTCAATTACGCCGTGATCTTGTGGTCTTAGATGAGGTGCATTTTTCCAGTTTCCCCAGTGTCCATCTGCACCAACCATGGTTTCATGATTCCACACAATCCGTTGAAAGTTTTCAGGCGCTTGCCATGTCTTACTATGTATGTGCAACTTTGCGGTAATTTGTCCTAATTGTTCAAATGCAGTGGGGTCAACTTCAACAGTCGGCATATCGCCCTCAACCCAGTTGAAAAGAACAGCATAACGATAAATATCATTCGATAGTTTCAAGGTAATGACGCGTTCACCCGATTGATCGGCAATCGCAACAGGCACTTGAATACCGCTGGCATTTAAAGCATCTAACCATTCAAGCTCACTTTGTATATCGAGTTTGCTGTGATAGTTGGGACGGTGAATTCGAAGTGCATATCGGGCAGATCCAGTCGAAACTTGATAGGTTGCATTTTCAGACTGACACAGTAGTTTGACCTGTCCTTGATAGTCTGATGGATATTGCTTAATTGCTTGTTCTGCCAGTATTTGTAATTGAACTTGGCTTAAAAATTCATTTTGTTCTACAGACATAACCCATCTCCTCAATTTAATTTTTAAACACGTTTCGTGTTGAGATGCCGTCGATCTTATAAAAGAAAAAATGAATCAACTTGACTTCAAGTGGTCGGGGAGATGTTTTGCTGTCAAGTTTTATGAATATCTTTTGCGCAACTATTGGTGGTGTAAATTTAGTCGATAAGGCATACGACAATGAAAGAATCTGAATTAAGCGTAGATGTTGGTGCTTTACAACAGGACGCAGAGTATTTTGCAAAACGTCAGTTGAAAAAGGGGGCAGTAGGTTGGTTACTTTTAGTGGGGCTGGGTGTCTCTTACGTCATTTCGGGTGACTTTGCAGGTTGGAATTTTGGGCTGGCACAAGGCGGCTGGGGAGGACTCTTTATTGCAACAGTCATCGTCGCGTTTATGTATCTTTGCATGAGCTTTGTAATGTCTGAGATGTCGACGATGTTGCCCACTGCTGGCGGTGGCTATAGTTTTGCCCGTGTTGCATTTGGTCCTTTTGGAGGATACCTCACAGGGACTGCGATTTTAATTGAGTATGCAATTGCACCTGCTGCCATTGCCGTATTCATCGGTTCATATTGCCAATCACTCTTTGGAGTTGGCGGCTGGGCTGTTTATTTAATTTGCTATTTAGTTTTTATGGGCATTCATCTCAAAGGTGCAGGTGAAGCGCTTAAAATCATGTTTGGAATAACCGCCGTTGCTTGTATTGCACTGGTCGTATTTATCGTGGCGATGCTTCCACATTTTGACAGCGCACGTTTGTTTGATATTCCAGTCAGCGCTAATGCAGGTGCGAGTAGCTTTTTACCATTTGGCTATATGGGAATATGGGCCGCAGTACCTTATGCCATCTGGTTTTTTCTTGCAGTTGAAGGTGTGCCACTGGCTGCCGAAGAAGCAAAAGATCCAGTACGTTCATTGCCACGCGGCTTGATTGGTTCAATGTTGATATTGGCGTCGTTTGCACTTTTAATCTTATTTTTGGGAGCAGGCGCTGCGGGTTCAAATGCTTTAAAAAATTCAGGAGCACCTTTAGTTGATGCACTCATTGCGGTATATGGTCAGCACACATGGTTGGCAAGCTTTGTTAACTTTGTCGGTCTTGCGGGTCTTGTCGCAAGTTTCTTCTCAATTATTTATGCCTATTCGCGCCAGATTTTTGCATTGTCACGTGCGGGATATTTACCAAAAAACTTATCGCTCACCAATGAAAATAAAGCGCCATATTGGGCCATTATCATTCCGGGCATTATTGGCTTCTTACTGTCTTTAACAGGTGAGGGTGACTTACTCATTTTAATGGCAGTATTCGGTGCAACAATCTCTTATGTGTTAATGATGCTCTCACATATTAAATTACGTTTGTCTCGCCCTGAATTACCACGCCCGTATAAAACGCCTGGAGGAATATGGACGTCTTGTATCGCTTTGATTCTTGCTGCTGTTGCTGTAGTGGCAGGGTTAATGGTGAATCCAAAAGTTTGGTTATTAGCCGCGCTGATTTATGTTGGATTTATACTCTATTACTTGTTATATAGCCGTCACCATTTGGTGAAAGGTACGCCTGAACAAGAGTTCGCCATGATTGATGACTGAGTTTGAGTACATTAAAAATAAAGAGGCTTCGGCCTCTTTTTAAGTTTTATAAAACGACTAAAACGTTTAAAACCAAAATAAAAAAGTTTAAATATTTAACTCAAAGTTTACTTTCACACGATCTAAAACAATTAAGGTTCGATATGTTTTTACATCTTCATTATCAGCAAAATGTTTTCTAACTAAACTTTCAAAATGAGATAAGTTATTGCTCAGCATGATAATGATAAATGAGACTCCTCCATTCACGAAGTAACACTGTTGAATCTCTTCAACAGAGGCAAAGTATTGCTTCGCTCTGTCCATCACTACAGAGCGGTCTTCGCTCAGGCGGACCTCAATGATAGAAGTAATTTTTTCACCAAATTTTAGCGGATTTAAGATAGCGCAATTTCTTAAAATAATTTCCTTTTCTTCCATACGAGTTATACGTCTTTGAACAGAAGCGGAGGATAGGCCAATTTTTTCGGAAATTTCTCGATGAGACGTCTTATTGTCTTTTTGCAGTATTCTTAAGATTGCATAGTCAAAATTATCCAAAGAAATATCTGACATGAGTAAATCTCTCATTAAATGTTAAATATAGAGTTATTTAATCGTTTTATTGAGCGAAATAGAAGAAATATATTGATTACATAGAATTAAAATTTCAATCATTCCCAGAGCGGTAAATATGATGATTGAGACAAACTCCAAGCAAGGCATGGCATTTGCAGCCGCATTTCTATCTTTAATTTCTGTGCAAATAGGAGCATCAATAGGAAAAGCCCTTTTTCCAATTCTTAGTGCAGAAGGAGTGACCTTAACTCGACTTGCTTTAGCAGCATGTTTCTTATGGATTGTTTATAAACCTTGGAGAGACTGGAACAGACAGACCAATTGGAAAAATCTCATTATTTATGGGGCAATCCTCACTTTAATGAATACCTTAATTTATAAAGCGTTCTCTTATATGTCTGTTGGGATCGCTATTTCCATCGAAGTGTTAGGACCGCTTACGGTTGCTATTTTAATGTCTAAAAATAAATTAGATTATTTTTGGGGAGCATTATCTCTTATTGGTTTGCTTTTTTTACCTATGGGCAATTCAAATAATAACTTTAGCTTTATTGGTATGGCGTATGCGCTTGTGGCTGCCGTGGGTTGGGGGCTATACGTTATTTATGGCTCTAAAGTTGCACAAGGTGGCGGAAGCTCTGTTGCAACAGGAATGTTTCTAGCGGCTTTGTTTGCAACGCCTTTAGGGGCTTCTCACATTATCCATATTTTTGATAGTTATACGATTCTTCTTACCTGTTTACTCATGGCGATGTTAGCGAGTGCGATTCCATTTATATTAGATATGGTCGCTATGAAAAAGTTGCATCCACGCGTTTTTGGAATATTAGTGAGCGCATCACCAGCGGTGAGTGCTTTGGCTGGATGGCTAATTTTAGATGAACGATTAAATCATTTTCAGATCATTGGAATAACAATTATTATGGCATCGTGTGCAGGATGTTCTTATTTTTCCTATAAACGTAATACTGCATAAGACCATTCATTTATGATGAATTAGATTTAAAAACTGGATGAGTCATTTGAGGGGGAGAGAAATAATAAATAGAGCCCCCTTAAAAAGGCTACCTCTGTACAAAAAGAATATAAAAACAGCAAGTATCACTTACTGAAGTGCAATTTTAATCTGATTGATATTTATACAATATAATTACAAGATCACAAGGATATGAACTGATGAAATTTCTAAAATTTCTAGCTTTTAGCACGATTCTTACGTTATCCGCGCATAGTTATGCGACAGTGGGTGGTGGACAAAAAATTGAAGTATTGGGTTATCAGCAAAAAGAGAAGAAACTTTATGTATTAAGACATTACGAAGATGGTCGAGGACGCCTACCACAACTATATTATTATCTATTAAATAGTAAATCGCCTGACAAACTTATTGAAGTTAAATCGCTCTATATCAATCCAAAAACACATAAGATTGATTATGATCAAGATAGTACCGCGTTTGATAAGGCTCTCAATAAAATTAAAAAAAATTTAACCCCTTTGATCGTAAGTAATAGTAAGACTGTAAAAATTCAGACCTTAAAAACGCATCAGAAACAAGTAACATCTTGGTTTGATCCTTCAGGAAAGATCACGCAATATAAAACAGAATATGTTGTAAAATCGCCGTCTTTACAAAGTAAGACGCACATTGCGGTTCATTACACCAAAGCAATAAAAATTTCCCAAAATTATAGTGTGCCTAAACAAAATAAGAGGTTGGTTGTCGTTAAATATCTGGGGGTTCCAGAAGAAACTGGTTACGATATTGAAGATCCTGTTTTACTACTACCTAATCAAAATCTTCTTTAGGGATGCAGCCATACAATTTACACAGGATTAATAATGAATAATTTGAATTTTAAAACTCTAAAGAAGTATTGGTTGCCATTCGTAGGTATTGCTTTAATCGCGGGCTCTTTAGTATTGGCATTTGCTTGGGTCGCTGGTCTATTTGGACATCGAACCACAAGCAAAACATTTTTGGGCGAATCACTAAGTAAATTTGATCCCGGATATCGACGTGCACACGGTAAGGGTATTTGTTTTGATGGCACTTACCACAGTAATGGTGCGGCGGCGGAACTCTCTAAAGCGACTGTATTTGCCAAGTCTGATATACCAGCAATTGGCCGATTTTCTATTGGAAGTGGTAACCCGCATGCGGCAGATAATTCTACAGCAACAGTGAGTATGGCTTTATTGCTTTCCGCAGCTGATCATTCACAATGGCGCATGAAATTAAACAACTTTCCCTATTTCCCTACGCGAAATGCTGAGGGCTTTTTGGCACAGCAAAAAGCATTTAAACCAGTTCCATCTACTGGCAAACCTGATCCAGCCCTTGTTGAGGCTTTCTTAAAAGAATATCCCGAAGCGCGTAAGTCTATTGAACAAAAGGCAAAGATGCCATTAACCGGTAGTTTTAGTGGCGCAGAGTTTTATGTGGTAAATGCTTTTATATTGCGGGCTGCCAATGGACAAGAACAGCCAGTGCGTTGGTCTATGCGTCCTCATTCAAAATTTATTAGTCTGACCAAAGAACAACGTGATCAAGCTGGCCATGATTTCTTATTTAAAGACATCAAAAAACGTTTGGCTGAAGGGCCGCTCTATTGGGATTTAGTTTTGCAACTTGCCGAGCCGGGAGACCCGGTGAATGACCCATCTCAGCCTTGGCCAAAAGAACGTAAAGAAGTTATAGCGGGAACATTGGAAGTCAAAAATGTGACTGAACAGGTAAATGGCGTTTGCCGTGATATTAACTTTGACCCAACCTTGGTTCCACCCGGAATTGAATTATCAGATGATCCGGTACTCGCAGCACGAGCAGGTATCTATGCGCAGTCTTACAATGCTCGCTTACGTGAAATTGGATTTGGCAAAGCAACGGATGCCGTGGGTAAATAGGAGAGATCAGCCATGCAAAACAAATCTAACGATAATACTCCACGTCATTTTAATTTGACTGCTCGAATACTACATTGGGCTATGGCGGTAGCAATTTTGGCTATGCTATTTATTGGTGTTGGAATGACAACCTCAATCACTTGGCGTCCGTGGTTAATCGATATTCACCGTCCTTTAGGAATCGCAATCTTATTGTTGGTCATCGTAAGATTAATAAATCGACTCTATTTTCCAATTCCACCTTTGCCACCGACTGTACCGCGCTGGCAGGCGTTTATTGCCCATGCATCACATTGGCTACTTTATCTTTTGATGTTTAGTTTGCCATTGCTCGGATGGGCAACGCTTTCGGCAGGTAATTGGCCTGTAACGTTATTTCCGGGTTGGGACCTTCCACCTATCGCTCCAACCAACTCTACGCTCTACGCATGGTTTCGCACTTTACACGGAATTTTGGCTTGGCTGTTATTTGCTGTCGTTATTGGTCATCTGTCTGCTGCATTATTACATGCATGGGTTTATCGAGATGGCGTATTCTCAAGTATGGCTTTGGGTTCTTCTACTGAGTCAAATAGAGATAATGAAAAGAAGAGTGTGGATTGAGAGAGTTATTCGACTTTAGAGTTTGAAACACTCACTCAGAACATATAGACAGTGCATTAGGTAGATTAGAACCTAAAGCACTGTTGGAACATTATTTTAGAGTTATATATTTCGATAAAACCAATGTACACAAGCATCTGCCAAAATTTGTGTGGTATCAAAGCTCACATCTAAAATTGGAGACTGGATTGCATGTAACCCAATTGGAATTTCTGTACAAGCTAAAATAATTGAACCCGCACCTTGATCTAGGAGCCTTTGGCTTAACTCTTGAAAAACTGCACCCGCTTTTGCCGATTCATTACGTTTTACAGCATAAACAGCGGGCATAAATTCCTGTTCAATTTCTTGATCCGAATTAATGACAAAAGGAATGTCATGCTTGCTTAACTCAAGTTGATACAACTGAGTAGAAAGGGCACCTTTGGTTGCCAATATTCCGACTTTATCACCAGATTCATAATTCTTTAAAATCTGTTGCACCGTAATTTCAACCATATTTAAGATTTCAATAGGGGTATGTTGTTGTAAATCAGAATGCCAGAAGTGTGCGGTATTACATGGAATGGCGATTTTAGAGACACCGCTACGTTCTAAAATTTTTAGTCCATGTAACATGGCATTTAAAGGACTTTCACCTAGGTTTTTAAGTGCAAGTTGTCGGTCAGGAATACCGCCGTGATTCCAAGCAATTGTTGGAATATGTTCCTGATCTTTAGTGGCAGGGCTTGCATCGAGCAGACGCTGTTGAAAATCAACAGCAGCGCCCGGTCCCATACCACCCAAAATTCCAAGGGTGGGAAGTTGTGAAAATTCTGTCATCTTACAAACGGTATGCATCTTTGTTAGAGAAGGTTTTACGATAACCGAATAAGCCTACGGCACCGCCTGTATGAAGGAAGATCACTTTGTCATCTTTAGTGAAATGACCCTGACGAATAAGGTCGACTAAACCCGCAAAACCTTTACCTGAGTAAACAGGGTCAAGCAAAATACCTTCAGTTCGAGCCAGGAGTTCAACAGCCTCAACCATGCTATCAGTTGGAATACCGTAGCCATCGCCAACATAGTCACTATTTGCAATCACTTTTTCACGAGCAATAAGATCTGCACTTAAACCCAAATGTTCTAAAGTTGCACGAGTAAGTTTATAAACATTTTCTTCTTGTTTGGATTTTTCAGCACGAACGCTAATACCGAGTACTGGTAAGTTTGAGTGAGTTGCCGCAATACCCGCTAAAAGGCCAGCTTGAGTACCCGTGCTACCTGTTGCATGTACAAGATGAGTCGGAGCGAGTTGAATCTGGTTAAGTTGGTTAATTAATTCAATTGCTGTTGAGACATAACCTAAAGCACCAATAGCGTTTGAGCCACCGCCCGGAATAATGTACGGACGCTCACCTTGTAGTTCTAATTCTTTTGCTTTGGCTTCTAAAGCCGCCACCATGTCTGTGCCACCCGGAACAACCTCAATTGATGTTGCGCCTAAAATCTCGTCGAGCAATAAGTTGCCATTATTGTAATATTCATCTGTACCATCACTAACGCGTTGTTCGAGTAAAACAGATGCCTTTAAACCAAATTTATTTGCTGCTGCAATCGTTTGGCGAACATGGTTAGATTGAGTTGCACCTTGAGTGAGTACATGTGTGGCACCTTTTGCAAGTGCATCACCAATTAAAAACTCTAATTTGCGGGTTTTATTACCGCCTGTAGCAAGACCCGTAGCGTCGTCTCGTTTGATGTAAATCTGGGGACCATTTAACGCTTTAGTTAAGTTAGGTAAAAACTCTAGAGGAGTAGGCGCATGAACCAGTTGAACGCGCGGCAAATGACTTAATAACATAATAATGTCCTAAAAATTTAATGTATGTAATCAATCATGCGGCTTACTTCTTTGCGCATAATTTCTAAAATATGTTTTTTGGTTTCAATAAACTCTTGCTGTGGCGCAATATTTTCAATGCTGCGCGCACGAGGTAAATTCACTTGAATATCTTCGGCAATGCGTCCGGGATGACCTGCCATTAAAATAATGCGATCTGCTAAAAGTAGAGATTCATCAATATCGTGAGTAACAAATAAAACGGTAGTTTTATTGTCTTGCCAAAGCTGAGTCAGTGTTTCCTGCATCAAAATACGTGTTTGAGCATCTAAAGCCCCAAAAGGCTCATCCATTAATAAAATCTTAGGCTTCATGACCCACGCACGGGCAAGGGCAACACGTTGCTTCATGCCACCTGAGATTTGCCAAATTCGATGATTTTCAAACTTCTTTAAACCCGTTTTTTCTAAATAATATTCAGTTTGCTCAGCAATATATTTAGCTTCAGCTTTTGATTGCTTAAGTGGAAATTGAATATTTTCTTTTACTGTGAGCCAAGGAAATAACTGAGCCTGTTGAAATACAACAGCTCGGTCAATGCCCGGTGCTGAGATGGTTTGACCATCTACATAAATCTCACCTAAAGTTGGTTTTTCAAAACCAGCAAGCAAGTTCAAAATAGTTGATTTACCACAGCCAGAAGGCCCGAGTAAGCAAACAAACTGACCTTCAGGAATTTTAAGATTAATATCTTCTAAGACCGTATTTTCCGTCTTGTTTTGTTTAAATATTTTTTGAACATTATTTAGCTCAATAAAGGGTTGAGTCATTATGCTTTTCCTGTCCAAGGGGCCCATTTTTGCTGTGCTTTCACAATGAGCCAATCTAAAATAAAGCCAATTGTTCCAAGTAAAATAATTCCGACAATCACCACATCTGTCCGCAAATAAGAACCGGCATTAATAATCATCCAGCCTAAACCAGAAGTTGCTGCAACCATTTCCGCTGCAATTAATGATGTCCAGCCAATACCAATAGATAGACGAATGGTGGTGAAAATTTCAGGAAGTGAAGAGGGTAAAATGACACGAAATAAGATTGCTGTTTTTCCTAAGCCCATCGTTTGTGCTGCTTGAATCAAACCATATGGAACGTTTTGGCTTGCTGCGGTTGCACCCACAATAACGCTCAGTAAAGTCGCAATAAAAATAAGGAAAAATTTAGACTCCTCACCAATCCCTAGCCACACAACGACCAATGGAATGAGGGCAATTTTGGGAATTGGACGTAAGAATTGTACAAATGGATCTAAAATGGCATTAATTATAGGACTACGGCCCATTAATAATCCCAAAGGCACACCAATAACGATTGCAACGAAGAATGCAAAGAAGGCGCGCGCCGTGCTGACTAAAATGTGTTGATAAAAAGGAGCATCTCGGTAACCGTTTTTAAATAAATCTAAAACTGTATCTAAAATCTGTAGAGGAGAGGGCAACAAAATTGGTGAGACAAGTTTAAATGTACACACAAGCTGCCAAATAATCATAAAAGTGATTAGCGATAATGTACTAATCACTTTTACTTTAAACGGGTTCAACTGAATCATTTGATAACCTTATTTTGTCGCTTCAATAAGGTATTTGCTGTCGATATTAGGCGCATAACTCTTTGGGACATCAGATTGTTTCAACTCGCCAATACTGACTAAAAATTTAGCAATATCTTGAGTTGCTTTAGCCAAGCCAGAGTTCTCATCGTTTGATGTTGCACCTAAATATTTTTCAGAGGCTTGATCTTTCAATGGAATATATTCGATACCAGCAAGTGTGGTTTCAACTTGATCATATGGAAGACTTAAATATTTAGAGATTTTTTCAGAAGCAGCTTTAGGATCACGTTTATATTCATCAACTTGATCTTGGTAAGCCTTCAAGAACTTAATTACAAGGTCAGGGTGTTTTTCTGCAAACTCTTTACGGACAGCAAAGTTGTTGTAAACCAAAATACCTTTTTCATTCAGCGTCGTTGTACGATAAATTTCTTTACCACCTTCTTTCTCTAGCTGTTGAGTAAATGGTCCCCAAACATAGGCTGCATCAATATCGCCACGTGTCCATGCAGAAACAATTTCAGCAGGCTTAAGTGGAATTAATTTGATTTTTGATTTATCAATTTTATTTAATGCAAGCGCCTGTTCTAAAGCATATTGCGCAGTGGAGTTGGCAGGGAAGGCAACTTTTTTACCAACCAGACCTTGCAGATTTTTAATATCAGGACGAATGATTAAACGTTCTGCACCAGAAATTAGACCTTCCAAACCAATGATTTCAATTGGTAATCCGCGAGTAATACCTGCAACAGCTGGGCTTGAGCCAAAACGAGCAATATCAATTTCATTTGCGGCGAAGTAATTAATTACATCTGCACCCGAAGCAAATTCAACCCACTTAATTTTTGTACCTAAAGCTTTTTCAAAATCCCCATCAGCTTTACCAAGAACCCAAACTCGTGGACCACCACCCCAAGCAAAACGTACTTCTTTAGGCAGTTCAGCAGCAGGCGCAGTTTGAGAAGCTTCTGCCTTAGTTTCATTATTTTGCTGTGAATTATTTCCACAACCCGTTAAAAGTGCAAAGCTGAGAACCCCTACTGATAAGACAGCGTTTTTTAAGTGAAAACGTGTTGCAAACAACATTATATTTCCAGTAATTTTCGAAATTTATTCGATCTTAGTGAAAATTTATGATTAATAAAAATATGAAAAAGTGGAATGGATATATGCAAAGATGAGTTTATATTTATCATTAAAAAAGAATTGTTTATCACTTAAAATTGGTAGTTATATTTTGAGTTGAAATCGATACATGAAAAAAATAAGAGCTCTTAAAAATTATTTATTTATAGGTTTAGTACATGATTAAAATTATTAATTAACTTAAGAATATTCAAAAAATTACATGGCTTTTGAGGTAAGTGATCACTTCAAAAAACCATGCAATTTATAAGTAGGGCTTTTAACGATTTAGGAGCTTATTTAATTCGATACCACGTTTGGTTTCGGCCAATTGCAGAGATACCAATGTAGCCACGCGCGGTAAGTTTTTCACCATCTGGTGATACGGTTACACTAAATTTATAAGTCTTATCTGACTGTGGGTCGAGGATAGATCCCTTGTCATATTTATTTTGACCAACACTTTTTAAATTTTTGACGATGGTTAGGCCAATCAAAGATTTGTTTTTGTAGGTACCTTCACACATCGTACATTTGTTGGCCTCATTTGGAACAAGTATTTTTTCGATGTTCGCAGACAGATTGCCATTTTTATCTTCGCTAAATCTTACCAGTGCTCTCGGTTGATTGGTTGCATCATCAATTGTTTTCCAAACACTGCCATGTAGTTTGTCCGAAGCAAATGAGTGAATCGAATAAAAGCTGAGTAAAAGTAAGAGTAAATATTTTTTCATATCAAGCATTTCTCAAATTAAAAATGGATGGTTTTAAAGGTCTGAATTATTCATTTTAAATTTAACTTCACAGTATTCTTAGTATTGAATCTATAAGCTAAACAATATGTAAAGTTATAATCTATTTATGTGGATATTATTTTGATCAATATATTTATGCAATTGCGAGAAAGGACAGAATTATTCATCTTTTAAAGATTACACATGAACTGACAGATTTAATGATTAAAAATATTTTAAATCTCCATGCTCTTTACACACTTCTTAAACGTTCTTTACACAAAGGAATGAATAATGGAATTTATGAATTTTTAAAGTGAAATACAGTTGATGCCAAAACCAAAATTGAATCTCAAAAAGAAAATTGGCTTAGTCGTGTTAGGATTTGTGGCCTTGTATTGGATCTCTTTTCCTATTATTCCTTTTTTAGATATTCCCTATAAAGCAGCAGTTATTACAGGGCTTATGATCGTAGGTGAGATTCTCTTTTTAATTGCAATTGCATTACTAGGTAAGGAATATTGGGGCAAGATTAAACAATGGTTTTCTAAAATATTTCGGAAAATGAAGTTAAAGGATAATTAGAATATTCTTAAGAGCAATAAAAATCTCAACTAATTTTAAAAATAGTTAGATTGCGTGTAGTACGTCACATATTTTAAAAATAACATTCAAATCATGCGTTTAGTATTTATTGACAGTATGCAATATTAAGTTTTATAACTAAAAGATCCTGAAGCTGTTTCTTTAACCAGAACAGAAAAAACACAATATAAAGATGAATAGACATTAGAACAAAAAGTTAAGGAGAAGAAATGAAAGTCCTTAAATACACTTTGTTTTCTCTGATGAGTATGCTGACAATAAATAGTGCAGATGCTGGAAATGCATCTACATCATTAAGAGTCAGTTTAACAATTATTGAAACGTGTGAAGTGTCTACACAAGGGAATTTAGATTTTGGTTCAGTGGTTCGTTCTCAGCCAGTTGCTGCTGCAAGAACGGATGTATCTGTGCAATGTAGTCAAAATACCCCATATCAATTGGCGGTAACTTCAGACAATAACTTTGAACTTAAATCTGCTGCAAGTACCGCATCTGTTGCATATGTACTGTATCAAGATGCTGGTCATACTCAAATTTGGGGAGGACCAGGAAGTAAAATATATTCAGGAATTGCGACAGGGATGAAAGAAAATATTCCTATTCATGGGGCAATTACATCAAGTACCAATGTTCAGGCCACAAAATATGAAGATTGGGTACGTGTGAACGTTATATATTAATAAAAGAAAAAATATTGTTGGGTAACTCAGCTTTATGGACTGGGAATGGCAAATTGAACATACTAAGTCGACTACCAGTAAACTTAAGTTTAATGGGGGAGTTTGCACGCCTATAATCGCCTTTAACTATTGCACGATAAGACTTTTAATAATTTAACTTTTTAATAAGATTCTCTTTTATGCTTGGCCACTCTTCATCAATGATGCTAAATCTGACAGAATTCCTTTTTCTTCCATCAGGCATAATTCTCTCATTTCTTACAACACCTTCCTTTTGAGCACCGAGTCTTAAAATCGCATTCTGTGATTTTTCATTGAGCACATCTGTTGTAAGCTGAACCCTCACACAATTTAATTCCTCAAAGGCATATTGAAGAAGCAAATATTTTGCTTCTGTATTTGCATATGTTCGCTGCCAAGATTTTGAGTACCAAGTACTTCCAATTTCTAACTTTAAATTTTTTCTGTCTATTTTCCAAAATCTCGTAGACCCAATGATTTTTCCTGTAGCGATATCTTCAACGGTAAAAGGTAGAACCGTGCCTGCTCGGTAACCTTCTAGTGCATGGTGAATATAGTCCTCTATTGTTTCTGCTGAAGGTACGACAGTGAAAGGGAGGTTCCATAGCTCTCCGTCTGAAGCAGCGGCGACTAAATCCCTTGAATCTTCAATTTTTAAAAGGCGTAACCGAATACGATCACTTGAAAGTATGATGTTTGGGGCCATAACAGAGGTCCTGTCTGAAAGTTACCAAATAAAGAGATTTATCCTAATCTTATTTAAATCGACTATTTAGATCACTACTTGAAACTGAAGTATTGAGTGAATGGAAGTGACCTGATTCGGCAATAGTACTCGCTGCTTTAATAAAACCATCCCAAGCTGTACGAGCTAACGCTCCACCCAAGCTAATACGCCTTACACCCAAATTCGCAAGTTCTGCTGCTGTTAAATCACTATCCCAGCCAATTAAAACGTTTACTGGTTTTGGTGCAACAGCATTAACGACAGCAATAATTTGTTCACGCGTTTTGATACCGGGTGCATATAGGCAGTCAGC
>NZ_JZFB01000001.1:48822-52470 GCF_001188385.1 Acinetobacter sp. V2
TCTAAATCTGGTACACCAACAAAGAAGTTTTCGGCACGGCCTATAAGCATCGTATTCGTTCCGCTTTGATCGATCGCTATACGAGCGGCTCGGATTCTTTCAATTGCATCGGAGATATCTCGTAGTGGTTTCTCCATATTTCCAGTTGAATCCTCAATAGAAATACCAGCTATTCCTGTATCTAGTGCCATAAGAACATTTTCAATAACACCTTGTGTAGTACCTGAAAATCCGCTTTCAAAATCAGCATTAATAGGAAGATTGGTCGACTGAACCATGTAACGTAAATGTGCTAATGTTTCATCTCTGTCGAGTTGACCATCTGCCTTTCCACAAGACCATGCATAGCCTGAGCTTGTTGTTGCAAGTGCTTTATAGCCAAGTTGTTCGAGTACCTTTGCGCTGCCTGCATCCCAAGGATTGGGTAAAATAAAACATCCGTCTTTATGGAGATCACGGAAATTTTTTCTTTTCTCATCTACTGATGTTTTCATTATTTGGTACTCTTTTTAAATGGATGAGATTAAATTTAATCATCCAACCTTAAGCTCAAAACATTTAACAAATCAACAGCAATCGATATTCACCATCTTTTTCAACAGGCGCTCGATGAACACAAGGCAAAACCTTTTGAGTTGGATGATCTACGGCCAAACGCCAAATATGTCCCGTACCTAAATTTACAGGTTGGGCAGCGGGTTTAGGCTGATAATGCAAATCAAAAAAATACTCTGCCAAAAAAGCTTCAAATTCAGCTTCTGGGCCATCATGTAATTCTTTGAGCTTTTCTCTAATTTCGGGAATTAGAACTTTTTGTTCAACCTGATCATTGGGAACAATATCACTAGCAGCGCCGTGATAGGTACATAAGAATGTATCGGTTTCAATGGGTGAGCGATCAACATGAAATGAATATACATCGGTTGAAATGAAATCTAGTTCTTCATCACGTTCATAATGTTTAAGTAAGTTAAGTACTGGCGATGCGCCGAAATCAGTTAACTGTTCGATATCTTCTAAAATAGTTTTTCTAGCCTGATTGCCTTTTTCAGAAAGTTGTAGCGCTAAAAGTTCTTCAACAGAAACTTCTGTAATATTCTCTTTTAAATGAAGTTTATTCACAATCTCTTTAAAGTCGCCAACCAAATTTCTGTGCCAGCAAATCGCATTTGTCTCTCCTTGGAACTTTGTATTTACAAGTTCAGGGAAACTAGACACTTGTCTAATTTGTTTGCTGTCAGAAAATGCATTCTTCATAGGAGAATTAAATAAAATAATAGAGCATGTCTAATATTATAGCCTGAGCTTAGCCAAAAAATATTCCATTCCAATTTATTAAGCCAGCTTAGACTTACTTCAGAAGAACATTATTTACCTCTGAAGTAAGGTCTTTAATAGTCGAGTAATTTATTTACCACTCATATTTAACACCCACTCGGAAATTAGTCGGAGCGCCGTAATAGCTATTTGTGGTGGCTAAATGGTATTTCTCATTAAATAAGTTATTAACATTAAAGTTGAGCATTAGATTATTGTTGACCTTATAACGTGCCATTAAGTCGACCAAAGCGTAACTTTCTTGAGTAAATCTACCCGTTGCAGAGACCGCATTTTTTTCATAAATTTCGCTTTGCCAACGAACACCGCCACCAATGGTCAGGGCTTCATCAAGATAAGGCAAGGTGTAGGTGGTAAACAGTTTGGCTGTATTATTTGGCACGCCGGTATTTAATCGGTTGTCTTGGCTATCTTTTGATAAGTTACGGCTAAAGCTTGTGGAAACTTGCCATAAATCAGTCAATTTACCTGTCGCTTCAATTTCAAAGCCGCGGCTTTTGGTGCCAGATTCTGTTCGATAGGCTTGCGAACCATCTGGGGCAAATACATCTGCTAATGCAATCGCTGTATTGTCCTCTTTAGTTTGATAAATAGCAGCGCCAACATTTAACTGATTATCAAAAAACTCACCCTTAATACCCAGCTCGGTACTATTGCCTATTAATGGGTCTATGTATTCGCCTGTAACAGCTTTCTTATCTTGTGGTGAAAAAATATTGGTGTAGCTTGCGTAAGCAGTCCAGTTGTCAGTGAAATCATAGGTAATGCCCACATAAGGAATTACCTTGCCACTTTCTTTTTGTGTTGTGTATGTGGTCTTATTATCAGCATTTGAATGGTTACCTGTTACGCGCTCCCAGTCTTCAATTCGAGTGCCTAAAATGACTGCAAGATTGTCGGTTGCTTTAAGACGAACAGCACCAAAAATAGATTGGCTACGATCATCGCCACTGTACCAGCCATCTATTTTTGTTTCGGGGCGGTTAGGTGTACTACCATCCCAAGCAAAAATATTTTTTAGAGTTCCATCCCATGTCATTCCATTATTCCAGCCTGAATAGGTAGGACGTTTATTTTTACTTTTTGTGTAAGTCGTACCTAAAACCACGTCATGAGTTTGATTAAACAAATCAAATGAACCATTCAAAGTTAAATTGAACAAGTCTTGAGTAGGGCGATAATCCCAACGGGTTGCATATAACATCGCTCCACTACCAGTAGCTTTATCAATCCCTTTACTTGAGAAGGTATAACCTACAATTTCATCCGAATCTGTAATGGTTCTAGACACCACACCTTTTAATTTCCAGCGGTCATTAAACTGGTGTTCAATATCAGCAAAGTAAGATGTCGTTGAGCGGTCTGAACCTGTCCAACTTGCTGCCGCTGAATCTGAACGGGACCAGTTAATCGGTGTGCCATCTGTATAAAAGCTGGGTAAACCACCTCTAGCGACACCAGTCAAATCGATTTGTTGGTAACTTGCACCCAAACTTGCTTTGGTTTGTTCAGTTAAATCAGCTTCTACTACGGCATAAGCCACTTTACGTTCTTCGTTGTAGCGGTCGATATAAGAGTCTGACTTTTGATAGGCAAAAAGAGTACGACCACGAATACTTCCTGATTCATTAAGAGGTGTGGAAACATCAATATCGGTACGGTAAGAATCCCATGAACCAATGTCAGCACTCACCGAAGCCTTAAAGTCCTGTAATGGTTTTTTTCGGACCAGATTAATACTTGCGCTTGCACTGCCAGCACCTGTCATTAAGCCATTTGCACCTCGCACGACTTCGACACGGTCAAATAAAGCCATGTCCTGACTCTGGAAAATACTTGCATATGAACTCATGAGCTTCACGCCATCGAGTAAATAGCTATCTACTTCTTTGCCACGAGCGTAAATAGGTGAGTTATCACTACCAATATTGCCACCTTGTTTAATAGAGAGTCCTGCTGTTTGACTGACAACATCGGTTAATTGGGTGAGGTTCTGGTCTTTCATTTGTTGGTTGGTGATGACACTGACCAGCTGAGGTGTTTCTTTCAAACTTAACGCTAAGCCCGTAGAGGCGGTGGTCGCTTTCGCTGTATATAAGCCAGAACCTTCGGTTGTTAAATTTTCGCCATGATCAGCATTAACATGAATCGTTGCTAAATGAGCCGTACCTGTTTCACTGCCTGCCGTATCAAATTCATTATTGTTATTTGCTTTTGTTTTAATGGCTTCTAACTGAAAAACTTTGGGTTCAATTGGAGCGGGTGAAGCCTTCACTCGGATGCTGTAACCACCATTATTTACTTTAACGG
>NZ_JZFB01000001.1:52512-59292 GCF_001188385.1 Acinetobacter sp. V2
TTCAACAGCGTAATTCCCTTGAAGCGCTTTGCTTTTTGTTTTTGAAAGACTGGCATTATCGTAGCTAATGGTTGTGCTTGTTTGAATCGCCAGTTGTTTAATGGCCTGATCAAGCGTGCTCTGGCGAATTGAAATACTGTAAGTTTGCGCAGCATAAATAGACGTTGAGGTAAGCGCCGTGACCACTAATGGCGTACTCCATAGCACTGCACGTATAGCCAAAGCCAATTTACTTTTTGCTTGATAATCCTTCATGTGGTCTTCTCGACAGGGAGTGTATTTCTCTATAAGTCGAACCAGATCAAAAAAAGGGTCACATTTTTTTATCTTTTTTTAATATTTAACAAATATTGGCTGTAATAGTTCAGTTCAAGTTGATGACTATAGGCCAAAGTTTCTAAGCTTTGCTCAGGGTTCTTTAGAGAAAATACGCCAGAAATTTTTATATTTTTTAATTCAGGATCGAGATGGTAAGTTCCTTTTTTATAACGGAATAGCTCATCCAGCACTTTTTGAAGTGGCCATTGATCTACAACCAAAAGTTGTTGGGTCCAATAGGGCTGATCGTTATCGAGAGGAAGAGCTTTTGATATATATTTTTCATCAAAAAAAGCACGTTGACCTTGTTTTAATATTTGGCGTTTAGAAGCGTTCTCTGGTTCAATGGCTACCGCATGTTTATAGACTTTAACTTTGGTTTGTTCGCTATTTTCTTGACGAACCGTAAATTGAGTACCTAAGGCTTCTACTGAACCATTCTTGGTTTCGACAATAAATGGCCGATGTTGAGCATCCTTTGCCGTTTCAACATAAATTTCCCCATCAATCAGTTTTATCTGACGTTTCTCTTTCGTGAAATTTACATCGACATAGCAATCACTGGCCATAATCAGTTGAGAACCATCTTTTAACGATACTTTTCTAATTTCACCCACTTTGGTGTGGTAGTCCGACTGCCATTTTTCCCAAGGTATAAAATAAGCAGACAAGCCAATGATCATTAAACCTGAAAGGCTTAACAGCATATTGCGTTTTGCAGCAAGATTAAATTTTTGATTAGACTGAACTAAAGCTTCGGAAGGGAAGTTACCTGCAAGGTTTGATAAACCGTGGCTGAATTTTTCCATTTGCTGAAGTGCTAGTTGGTGTTCTTTTTTTTCGGCTTTCCACTGCTCAAATTGTTGCTGCTGTAATGCTGTCATTTCACCCGAATGTAGGAGTACCAACCAGTCTGCGGCTGCATCTAAAACATGAGGAGGAATTTTATTAATAGCTGACATACAGTAGAAATTTGAGTGCGTTGAAAGGGGTTAATTATAGAGGTCTATACAAGCCAAAAAAGCTTGTTTCATATCTCTTTTCACAGTGGATTCAGAAATATTCATTTTTTCACTAATTTCTCGATAAGTCATGCCGTCTAGTTGAGACATCAAAAAGACCTGAGCCGTGCGGGTGGGTAGTTTTTCTAATATTAAATGAACTTGATATAGGGTTTCTTGAATATAAACTTCATGTTCAGCAGAGGGATAATATTGTTCTGGAAGATGCTGTAGGGCATCTAGATAGAGGTTTTCAATATGCTGACGGCGCCAATGGTCAATAATGACATGTTTGGCGATCCCCATAAGCCATGCCTGTGGTTCCTTAATTTTTTGAAAACAATATTCGCTTTTTAAAGCACGATAAAACACTTCCTGACTCAGGTCTTCAGATTGATGATGGTGCTGAAGTTTGTGTTTAAACCATGATAAAAGCGTAGTTTGCTGAGAACGGTAAATTTGGCTAAACCATACCTGTTTCTCTACATTGAAGTTCATAGGGGCGGAGTCCACAAATTGGCAATGAGTAGCGCAATTAAACACACAGTTAAATTATTCTTAAATAGTAATGATAATTATTATTAATATCAATAAATAGAGTTCTATATTCTAAAAATTCTTATGCTCTAATTTTTCGCTATTTAGGGCCTGTACCTTAGTCGCAGACACATGTATCGTTAGGGGATGATCCTTTAAAATTATAAGGAGTTTGATAAGCAACATCGTTCAATTAAACAACCAAACTATACCACCACGATAAAACAACAACAGTCTCAAGATGAGTCGTATAAATAACAAGGAATAAAACATTTTGTTTTATTGGTGAATCTTGAAGTGGGGTATCAATGATCCAGATGGGGGTCTATGAAGAAATATTTTACGGTTGATTTATTTATGTTCGCTTCGTCTTATTTTAAAAAACACAAGAAAAATTACCGCAGCGTAAAGGACCAGCAGCTTACAATTGCAGCCAAAGCAAATATCTTTATTTGCATCATTTTTTGCTTATTCTGGACCATATATTTTGCATTTGCACAAATGTGGTTGATTGTTTACATGGATATCTTTTTTACATTGATCTCCATATTTAGCCTTTTTCTTATTTATATAAATCGAATTTCAGCGGGTATTCTTCTTTCACAAGTCGTACTGCTGGTTTTTCCAGTGGTGTTTTGCCTATTTTTTGATATAGCTACCGTTGATCGTCCGCAGGTAGCTCATTTATTTTTACCTGCCGGAGCGATATTGGGGTATTTGAATTACCGCAGAGACCCCAGCTATTTACAATTCATTTTAATTTTATTGTCGATTGGGTGTTTTATATTTTTTAGTGGAACCTCTTTTAATCTTGAGAGTGCTATACCGCTATCTGAAGATATTCGCGATCATGGCGGATGGATTGCAACGTGTGTTGCCACATTAATGATCTGTATTTCAATTTATACCATGCAATTAGAGATACAAATAGAAAACAGCATGGTGAAAGACTTACGCTTGGCTCTTGCCAAACAACAATTTGAGCTTTTTTATCAGCCACAAATTAATTCATCTGAAACGCTGATTGGCGCAGAAGCTTTATTAAGATGGCAACATCCTACTTTAGGTTATGTTCCTACAAAAGATTTCATTCCAGCTGCTGAAACGTTTGGATTAATGCCAGAGATTGGGGAGTGGGTGTTAGCTCAAGGCTGCAAAGTTTTACAAGAGTGGAGCAAAAAAGCCGAGACCCAAGATCTTACGCTTTCCATCAACATTAGTGCTGATCATTTTATGCAAGCTACCTTTGAGCAAACCGTGATTGGAATGGTTCAAAAATATCAGATAAATCCGTCGCGGCTCATTTTAGAAATCACTGAAAATATTGCTTTAAATAATTGTGTAAGCTTGATCGAGAAAATGCATTTCCTGTCAAAAAATGGAATTCAGCTTTCCCTTGATGATTTTGGTACAGGTTATTCATCTTTAAGCTATTTACAAAAAATGCCCATTAGCCAAATCAAAATTGATCGTAGCTTTGTGCAGGCAGCGTTGGATGATAAACGTAGCAATAAACTCGTAACTGGCATTATTAAAATTGGACTAGATTTGAACCTTCGAGTGTTAGTAGAAGGCATCGAAACGGCTGAACAATTTAGTGCTTTTAAAAATAATGGATGCACTGAATTTCAAGGTTATTTATGGGGATGTCCGATGCCGTTAAATGACTTCTTAAAACAGATTGCCCATTTCAAAAAATAGGCAAAAGAGTAATTTTAATAAGAACTCACAGTAACTATCATCCATACTTAAAAGTAAGCTGAGCCACTCCAAAAGTTTAATTAAACAATTTTAAAGAGTGGCCCGACTAACCGAAATGCTTAAATGATGGAAATAAATCTATCTATATGTGAATTTTACTATAGATAGATTTTACCTTTTCAGGACTAATTGCCAGCATGTGAATCGCGCCGTGAATCATTCCTTCTAACAAATGAAAGTTTACTTGAATACCTGCATCCCACAGTTTTTGAGCATATCTTTCACCATCATCCCGAACAGGGTCATATTCACAAACAAAAATGGTTGCATCTGGCAGTCCATCCAAAGATTGAGCGAGTAACGGACTTACAAGCTCATTCTGTTTCTCATTTTCATCCTGCACATATTGATTCCAACAATAAACCATTGTGGATGCCTCTAAACCATAACCTTCTGCGTATTGGCGATAAGAATTACTACTCATCGTGGCGTCTAAAGCTGGGTAGAAAAGAAGTTGATGGCTCACCTTAATTTCTGGGTGTTGTTTTGCCATTAGGCATGCGGCGGCAGCTATATTTGCGCCAGCACTATCTCCACCTACAGCCACGCGATTTTGATCAATTCCCAATAGTGAAGCATTGCCATGGATATAGCGGAATGCTGTAAAAAAATCATTTAAGGGTGTAGGGAACTTAAACTCTGGCGCCAAACGATAGTCCACAGAAAATACAACCTGTTGAGTTGATTCTGCTAATAACCGACATGAACGATTCCATGCGTCTAAACTTCCCAGACACCAACCTCCACCATGTGCAAAAACTAAAGCAGGCCGTTGCTCAGCATTTTCGAGTGAAGAGGGAACATAAACACGCACTTCAATTTCCGTACCATCTGACACAGCAACATAAAAACTTTGTTGATAGCTTCCATCTTGTTGAATACCTTGCTGATCAATAATGTCTTTATTTACTTGCTTCCTAAGTTCTTGTAACGAATTTACAGCCTGCGTGGTAGGTCTGGACTTAAGCCAGCTTTCAATTTCAGCAAGTAGAGGCATCGTTTTTTTCCTGCTGCAAGAAATCTAAAATGAGTGAGCTAAATATTTCTGACTGTTCTTCCATAATGAAATGACCGCAGTCTTTTACAATCGCACTGGTTAAATGTGGTGAAACCTTTTTCATGGTTTCATAAGGTGCATTATCCGTAGCATGTTCAGCGCCTATGGCTAAAACTGGCATGTCTAAACTTTTAGTTTCTCTGATTTTATTTTGACGTATGGTCTCTGGAATAGAGCGGTAATAATTAAAACCCGCCGTTAAACGACCCGGAATTTTATAGGCTTCGATATAAGTTTCAGTTGCCACTTTGTCTTTGTGCCATGACCATTTATCAAACATATAATTTAAATAAGTATCTTCACGGCCCGCGATTAATGCTTCGGGTAAGTCTAGGGTCTGGTTAAACATGAAATGCCAAAGAAAAATATTTTCACTTGGTTCAACAAAAATAGGAGGTGCGGGTGCTAAACCGGGAATCACAGCCTCTGTGACCGCAAGACGAGTCACTGATTCAGGAAAATCAGATGCAAGTGCATAGGCAATCCACATACCAATGTCGTGGCCAACAACCGAATAAGTTGGATATTCAAGTTGAGTCATGAGCATTGATAAAATTTTAGCAATACGCCCCGTATCGTAACTTCCATCCAGTGGAGCTGAATTTCCTGTTCCGGGTAAATCAACAGCGATGGCTTGATAACCCTGTTTTGCCAGTTCAATCATGACTTTGTGCCACGCATACCATGTTTGCGGCCAGCCCGGAATCAGTAATACAACTGGACCTTCCCCTAAGGTGACGTAGTGTAATTTTTTGCTCTCAATGTGAATGTAATGATGTTGGAATTCGCTATGTAAGTTTTCATTGGATTGGTGAGTTTTCATGTTGAGTTCTCTTACTGTTCCTTAAATACCCAATAACTGATTAATTTGAGTCTGATTCACAGGGGCAGCCGCAAAGTCATCAAACACTTTATCGGTGACATGAATAATATTTTGCTTAATGAACTCGGCACCTTCGCGTGCGCCATCGTCCTTATTTTTGAGACAGCATTCCCACTCTAATGTGGCCCAGCCTTCGTAGTCGTAATGTGCTAACTTTGAAAAAATCGCTTTAAAGTCAACTTGACCATCACCCGTAGAACGGAATCGACCCGCTCGATTTCCCCAGCTTTGATAGCCGCTATACATTCCTTGGCGGCCTGTTGGATTAAATTCGGCGTCTTTAACATGAAACATGCGAATGAAATCTTTATAGATATCGAGATATTCCACATAGTTCAGTTGTTGCAAAACAAAATGGCTTGGGTCAAAAAGAATATGGCAACGTGGATGGTTGTGAGTCCGCTCTAAAAACATTTCAAATGTAATGCCATCATGCAAATCTTCACCGGGGTGAATTTCGTAGCAAAGGTTGACGTCTTGTTCATCACAAGCATTCAAAATCGGAAGCCAACGACGTGCTAATTCATCAAACGCCGTTTCAATAAGCCCTGATGGTCTTTGAGGAAATGGAAATACATAAGGCCATGCTAGCGAGCCTGAAAATGTCCCCATATCTTTAAGACCTAAGCGGGCAGATGCCTGAATTGAAGCGAACATTTGTTGTTTTGCCCACTCGGTTCTAGCTACTGAATTACCATGCAAATGAGATGGGGCAAAGTTATCGCACATTGAGTCATAAGCAGGATGCACAGCCATTAACTGCCCAAAAATATGAGTCGTTAACTCACTAATTTTTAAGCCATGATTGCTTAAAGTACCTAATATTTCATCACAATAATCTTGGCTTTCTGCTGCCAAATTGACATCGAATAAACGCTTATCCCAAGCAGGAAGTTGTACCGCTTCAAAGCCTTGGTTTGCTACCCAAGCAGCAATGTCCTCTAGACGGTTAAAAGGGAAAACATCATCGCTAAATTGAGCAAGATGAATACTTGGACCTTTGATGGTTTTCATAATAAAACCTAATTAGTTGTCGATCGACAAACAATAGGCTTAATTTTTGATAAAAACAACTTTTTATTTGAAAATCAAAACAAAACGAGAGTATTTTGAATAAATCTCATTGATTTATTTGTGAAAATATTTTTTTCGAATAATAATAAAAAGAGGTACTCAATTTGATAAAGGGTCATTATGGCTGGCAGACCAAGAGAGTTTGATCG
>NZ_JZFB01000001.1:59337-60897 GCF_001188385.1 Acinetobacter sp. V2
CACGGCTATGAAGGTACATCAATGTCAGATTTAGTTGAGGTTTTGGGGATTGCCTCAGCTCGAATTTATAAAGCGTTTGGCTCAAAAGAGGCCTTGTTTCGAGAGGCTGTTAATCACTACGAAAAAAACGAAGGTAATTTTGCGCTAAATGCTTTAAAGCAAAAAAATATTAAGGATGCAATAAACCAATTATTTCAAGATGCACTAGCGCTTTACACGCAAACCAACCATTCCTATGGGTGCATGGTGGTGTCGGCAGCAAGTGTGCTAGGCGAAGAAAACCAAGCTGTTTTGGATTGGATGAAAGCACAGCGCATTGCACGGGGCCACAGTCTGATCGAACGATTTGTGCAGGCAAAATCAGATGGTCAATTGGTCGCAGATGCAAACCCTAAAGCTTTAGGGCAATATTACGCGCTCGTTCTCCATGGTTTATCTGTTCAGGCAAGAGATGGATATTCCAAAGAAGAGCTTTCTCAGGTGATTAATTTTGCATTAAAAAATCTAGATCAATATATTATAAGTGCTTAATTAATTAAGCATTTATTTGGAATGTTTTGCCAGAATTTAAAATATGGTGTGGTTAGTCTAGCAAAGAGTTAAGGGAACTCTGTTTTAAGATTGGGTAGGAGCTATATCAATAGCTTGAATATAATAATTTTGCAGCAAAACCTATGAAGAAAAAACCAATAAACATATTTCCCAAAGTAGAAAGTATTCTATTTCCTTTCAAACGGCTAATTAAATATGCACCACAAAATACTAAAAAACTAAGATAAATCAATGTAATTGTAAGCATTATGGCGGTAAGAACAATAAAAGCCATCCATATATGTGGAGCACTAATATTGATGAATTGGGAAAAAAAGGAAATATGAAATAGAAGTGTTTTCGGGTTGAGGAGAGTTACCAGCATTCCTTGGCTTATTATCCCACTATTATCTTTTAGTTCTGTTTCTTCTATTTCATTTTTTTCTTTTAGCTTTATAACAGAATAAAGTGTTTGTACGCCTAAATAAAAGAGATATGCGGCTCCAGCATATTTTATTGTGTTAAATAAAAAGGGAGTAGAGCTAATAACGGCCGCAAGACCGGCCCAAGCCATTAATACTAATAATACATCGCTCAGAACAATGGATAGAATTGCCGCGAACCCTTTTCTTACTCCGCTTTTAATACTTGTCTTAATGACAAACATTGTTTCAGGACCAGGCGCAAGAATTATTAATATTACACCTAGGAAATAAGTCCAAAAATTTATAATGCCGAGATCGGAAAGCACAAATTCACCTTAAGTGTCTAAAATTCAAAATATTTTTTAACTGATAAACTAGCAAAAAATTTGGATTAACTATTTGCAGTTTGAATCTATGTATAAGAACCAATACTTATACTTTTAATCTTAGATTTTTTTGGAGTTATTACTCTAAAATATTGCCGTAGATTTTTTTTTGCAAGTTGTATCTTTTAAGACATCGTTAGAGCTTTGAATGATAAGCGTTTTATAAACCCCAATTTAACAATAAATTTTAATTATTTATCCTTACTTTTTAATGATCT
>NZ_JZFB01000001.1:61339-61903 GCF_001188385.1 Acinetobacter sp. V2
AGGCTTTGCTATGCCTTTTTTTCTCCCAAAAAACGGCAACGGTTTTTATATCTCATTTATATACAACAATAATTTTTTATAACGGTAAAACTATGCCACATTCAGACCTCCCATTTCGTGCTTTAAGCGTACTACATACTTCCCGCTATCTTTTTAATAAACACGGCTTTCACAATGTCGGGGTAGACCGAATTGTTGAGTCGGCAAAAATCCCAAAAACGACTTTTTATAACTACTTTCACTCAAAAGAAAGGTTAATTCAAATGAGCTTAACCTATCAAACAGATGGCCTTAAACAAGAGGTGATTTCGATTATCTATGTCCGAAAAGAATTAACCCTAGTTGAAAAACTGCGAAAACTTTACTTTTTACATGCCGATTTAGAAGGGCTTTACCATTTGCCTTTTAAAGCTATTTTTGAAATTTCGAAAACACATCCAAAGGCCTATCAGGTGGTCGTTGACTACCGAAATTGGTTTATTAATGAAATTTATAAACTGCTGTTAACGGCTAATGAAAATGCTTCAAAACAAGATGCACACATGTTTTTGTTTGTGATTGATG
>NZ_JZFB01000001.1:61913-65182 GCF_001188385.1 Acinetobacter sp. V2
AGCAATGGTTCAGCTTTTAGACCCCAACAAACCAGATGAAAGAAAGCGGTTGCTTGAGTATTTTTTGTTGGGGGTTGGGTGATTTTTTTTGATTATTTAATAGCCTAAGTATTTAAGGGTTATATGTCATTTTTAGACAAGATTCATGTCATTAGTACACAAGTAAAGCCAATATAAATATGTTGAAATCAGATTTATAAAATAGGACTGAAATAAATGAGTAAGCCTAAAGTTATCGATATTTATTAAATATAATTTATTAATTTGTGGTGAAGGAGATTCAAAAACTATCAGAGTTAATAAATATTAAATTGAGCTAGAAATAATCATTATGCCAAGTTTTTAATTATAAAAATATAAAACGTGGAGAGTGATTAATTATATTTAAAGGAAAGGATTCTATGTATATATCTAAACAAGGATGTATAGGTACACTCGTGCTGTTATATAGCATAAGTGCAAATGCAGAAGTGGACCTAAAAGATAACTTTAAGTTCACAGCTAATTTTATTGATTTAGCGATGTATAGCCAAGAAAGTGCTGTAGATGATAATTTTACTAATTCAGCAGGTTTGTTTTTAAATACTGAAATTAAATTGGCAAATGAAAGTCAGGATTTTGGGGTTCTAAAAGCACAATATGTGTTCAATGGTTTAAATGATGATGCACAGCTAAATACTTCAAACAATTGGTTTGGTGGCGTAGCAAGTTATGTCGGTGGAGCAATTGCTGCCAATGATTTGGCTTCATCCCAACTGAGTTTGCTGACTTGGGATAAGTTTTGGAGTGATAAGAAACTCTATACTTCTGTTGGGCGTACTAATCTAAGACGGTATTTCCTCTATAACAATTGTCAAAATATCCTGTTGTGTACTGACCCGATTAAAGGAGCAATGGGTTCATTGCCTACCAACTATGCTTATTGGGGTGGTTACGCCAAATATAATTTATCAGACAATATTTATATGCATGCGGGAGTTTTTGAGGTCAACACAGATGATTATGTCTATAAGAAAAAAGGATTAGATTTTTCCTTTCATCATCAACTAGGTTACACCCAAGTGTATGGCGTAGGATATAAAGATAAAAATAGTAAAGCAGAGTTATTATATTTTTATAATAATTCTGAATATCGTAATGCCTATACTCAAGAAAAATATAATGGTACAGATGGTTTAAACTTTAGATTTAATCATGATTTTAGCAACCAAAATATTCCAACTGTATTTGGTGCTTACTCATATATTGATGAGAAAAATCAGCCTTATAAAAATTATTGGGAACTCGGGTTAAGCTATAAAATTAATCAAGGAAAAAATCATTTAGGCCTGAAGTTTGGTCAGTCTCAGCTCAATGATGATTATGTTTTAATGACACAAAAAATTAATGGTAATAATAATAAAACAACCTCTTTTCTTTCTTTAGATACCGATATTAATTACAAACGCCTAACTCTAAGCCCATTCGTACAATACATCTGGAACCCAGATAACTACTACCGCTCTACAGGAAAAACCTTTAACAACAATGTGATTGTTGGTTTAGTCACGCAAATTAAGCTCTACTAAGGGAAAAAAGAGATGAAGATTACTAAAATAAGCCTACTGTTCACAGGTCTATTCGTCAGTAGTGTCGCTTGCGCTGAATATAGCTGTCAGCAGTTAGAACTAAAAGACTGTCCAACCACAGTAGATAAAAAATTACCTGACCCACATGATATGTTGACATGGACACAGCAGCAAAGGGTGGTTGGTTTTCGAAATACATTCCGTAGTTATGATGGCAGTGTTTTTCATCCTGATAAGAAAAACGTGCTTGCGCTACCAAAATTAAAGAACAGCATTAAAAATAAGGATATCCATTATTCGGTGGATGGCAAAAATTATAATTTAAACGATTACTTAAAAAATCAAAGTGTTGCCGGTCTGATCGTATTGAAAGATGGCAAAATTGCTTATGAGTATTACGGACAAGGCAACAATGAAACGACTCTATGGACTTCACGTTCAGTGGCAAAATCTATTGTGGCAACATTAATTGGAGTCGCTATTCAACAAGGTAAAATCAAATCGGTAGATGATCCAATCATCCAATATTTACCTGATTTGAAAGGAACTGCTTGGGAAAAAGTATCCTTAAAACAGCTTTTGCAACACACCTCGGGTGTTGAGTGGAATGAAAACTATAAAGATCCAAATTCAGATTTTGCAAAAATGACCTACTGTGAGGCAGCCAAGGATCCAGATGCTTGTGTCTATAAAAATGTGAAAAATTTGAAGTCTAAATATGAACCAGGAACGGTATGGTCATATAGCACAGGTGGTGCATATCTGGTGGGTAAAGTCTTAGAGGCGGCAACACATGAAAATATTGCTAAATATCTCGAGGACAATGTCTGGAAACGGGTAGGTATGGAGCGAGAAGGTGTTTGGCAGTCTTATACCCGCAATCAAGTTGATATGGGTGGCCATGGGTTTAATGCAACTTTACGTGATTACGCACGTTTCGGACAATTTATATTGAATGATGGGCGCGTTTCTAATGGAGACAAAATGCTACCCGAAGGTTGGACTACCCAAGCAACAGAATGGAATCAAGCGAAAGGTTCAGTATCTGCAAACTATCCAAACGGTATATATGGTTTTCAATGGTGGAATTCACATGCCAAAAAAGGTTCACCATTAACGACTCAAAATTCTGATGCTACTTTCTGGGGTCTGGGCATCTTTGGACAAATGCTAGCCATTAACCCTAAAGATAAGATTGTCATGATGCAATGGAGTACATGGGAAACTGCAATGCCTTCGGCTGAGCTTGATAATGAAAAAAGCTTATTTTTTAATGCGGTAACTCAGCATCTTACCCAGCAAAAATAAGTGATTTTCTATAGCTTAGATTGTCACTAAATTTTAACGTGATAACTTGGAAATATCTCAAAGTTCCCTTTAAAAAAGTGCTCTTTTGAACATAAAAGAGCACAAATAAAATAAGTATATATTTCATTCAAGGAAATTTTCTCTCTTTTTTGATTTCATCTAAAAGATAAAGTAAAGTGCATTCGCAAGATATTAAATAGAATGAATGGCTTCTTATGAATATTATAAAAGGTACTAATTTTTGGAGATTACTTTCTATTATATTAGGTTTTATTATTTTTCTAGGATTATATTATTTTTTTGTTGTATACCCTAAGGATACAGAGCAAGCTAGAGAGCAATTTTCTGAAGAAGTTATGGCTTCCTTTTTTTGGATGGACTTATCTGATGAAG
>NZ_JZFB01000001.1:65224-80896 GCF_001188385.1 Acinetobacter sp. V2
AAATTCAATTAATGATGAGATATACATTAACGATCTGAATGGATTAAGTTCATTTTACACTTGGAATGGTGAACATAAAGAAATGAAAGATGTCTTAAATAAATATGTAGACTATTCATATTTTGGTAATAAGGGCATTCGTGGACTATGTTTAAAGCTTATGTTTGTACAACAATATAATCAAAAAATTCAGCAAAAAAATTATTCTTCACCAAGGCTATTGGCATCAAAAAATATCAATCAACGTTATCTAGAAATTATATCTCCATGGTTAGGTGACATGAAGGCTTTTGACGAGTTTTATAAAGCTAAGCACATGATTCCAAATTGTAAGATATAGATATGGCCTCTAAAAACTTTCTGTCTACTATTACATTGAAAAGTAAGGAGAACAAAGGAAATATAGCTATATGTTCTATTCTTTTTATTATTCCTTTATTTGTATTTCCTGCTTATCCTAAAAATGAATGGCAGTACGAGCTATATCAATACATCACACAAACTATGCATGTGACTGTTGGTACGAAAGGCCCATTACCGTTTTTTACGATTCTTTATAGCCTTTATATAACCATAGTCATGTTCTTTGTTGGTTGTGTTATCTGCTATTTTTTTATTAAAAAATATGGGGTTAATAAATCTTATCAAGAAGAAATTTATAAAATATTTTTTAAAGCCGAATTTGAATCTTCAAAAAAATACCTTTGGTTAGAGAAACCTTTAATCAAAAAGACATTAGTCTCAAGTTTATTTGCCCTATGTTTTATTATCGGAATTTTTCACTTTATTGAGGATGATATTACTCAGCAGAGACCCCGACGTAGAGGTGGGCTTATAGTACTTGGGTATAAATACAGAGTGGGAGTGATGATATGGGAAATCATCATAACTGTATTTAGTATATTTCCTATTTTTTATTTTGGTCTTTTATTTCTATATATCATTAATTATTTTTTTCGCGGGTTCGGTACGGGTAAGGTAGCTGTTCCTATGTCTGTGCCAAGCAAAAAAAAGCGAAGTAAAAGAATTTTAAATAAGAATAACTAGTGTTTTTTAGTCCAATATTTATTCTTAACAAAAGTCGTATATTTCCATACGGCTTTCTTTAAGACTGAAAAATACTTTTAAGCAAGGCTATTGAATTATATGTCTTTTGAAAAAAGTTAAGGTTGGATTGGCTTGAGTTTTCTCTTTATATATTCAATGGCCTGAGTCACTTTTGCTGATTTCGTATTTTTCTGCGTAGTAACTGCCCATATGTTCATGGTTCCAACATTCCAGTCATCGAGTACTTTAACGAGTTTACCCTCTGATAATGCTTGTTCCGCTTCAAATGTACTTAAACAACAAACACCATAGCCTTGTTCACACATTTTATGAAGAATTAAAGTATTGTTGGTCAGGTACTTGGGCTTAATTTCCGCATAGTAACTTGTGTAAGTTGATTCATGAAAAAAATATTTTTGAATCATCGTATCGTTAGTTGCATATTGTAAATGTAGCCAGTTTTCATCACCTAACTCATTAGGATGAGTGGGCGTTCCATGTTTTTCTACCCAAGCAGGGGAAGCATACAGTTTCATATGCATTTCAGAGATTTTGTGAGCAATAAATGAAGAGCTTGGCATTTCCCCAACACGTATAGCCAAATCAATCCGTTCTGTAATCAAATCGATATATTGATCTTGAACCTGAATGTTTAAATTAAGGTGTGGTAGAGCCTGAGACCAGTCTTTTAAGCTTTCTATAAAATAATTAGATAAACCGACTGGTGCTGAAATTCGTAACTCTCCAAAAGGTTCTTTTTTTTCGGTATCTAATAATGCTTGAGCATTTTCTGCTGCTTGAGCAACTTGTTTGCAATAAAAATAATATCGCTGTCCAATTTCGGTTAAAGATAATTTTCTTGTTGAGCGATGTATTAAGGTAATTCCACTAATTTTTTCTAAATATCGAATTTGTTGACTTACAGCAGATGGGGACATATTGAGAATTCTTGCCGCACCACTCATCGATCCTTGTTCCACTACTTTAGTAAAAATAACCATACGTTTGTAATGATCCATTTTGAACCCTGGCTTCAAGCTGTTTGAACTTCAAAGCTACTATTATGAACTTACTTATTCAAATACTATTTTTATGAATCAAGAAGAGTATTCGATGGGAAGGTAAATTTTTATGAAACATATTTGGGCAAAGAAAATGATTTCATTCGCAGTAGATTTAGCCAGTCAACAGCAACTCAGCTTTTGTTTTGCAATCTATGATGAATCTGCAAATTTACTTGCTTTCCAAAGAATGGATCATTCAATGCTAGGGTCAATTGACCTTGCTTTGATGAAAGCTAAAACAGCGTGCTTATTTCGGACAGAAACTCAAGAGCTTGGACAGCTATCACAACCGAATATGCCCATTTGGTCTATAGAGTTTAGCAACGGAGGCCTAAGTACAATCGCTGGTGGTGTGCCACTTCTAAATCAGGCTGGAGAGTTTATAGGAAGTATAGGTGTCTCTGGTGGAACAGCAGAACAAGATAAAGAAATGGCACAAATGTGTTCAGAATATTTTCTAAAAAATGTAGGGTTTACGCAATGAAAAAAGTATTAGTAACTGGTGCTGGAACTGGATTAGGAAAATTAATGGCAATTGCGCTTGCTAAGGCAGGTAATCAGGTAATTGCTTCAGTTTACGCCGTATCTGAAATAGAAAGCTTAAAAGAATTCGCAGTAAAGCAAAATGTTAATTTAACAGTTGAAAAGCTAGATATTTCGAATGCACAAGATCGAGAAAGGGCAGCCACTTGGAATGTCGATGTACTGATTAATAATGCAGGTATCGCAGAAACTGGTCCATTAGCAGAAATACCAATGGAACATTTTAAAAGAAACTTTGAGGTCAATGTTTTCTCAGCTTTAGCTTTAACGCAAAGCATTATTCAAAATATGGTGAAATCTAATATTGCTGGACAGATCATTTTTATTTCATCTGTTGCAGGGTTAATCACAAAAGCATTAACAGGTCCGTACTGCGCAACAAAACATGCCATAGAGGCAATGGCAGAAGTCTTGAGTGAGGAACTCAAAGACTACAATATTAAGGTGACGGTCGTTAATCCTGGGCCTTACGACACTGGCTTCAATGATGCTCAAATGCTAGAAATGAAAAAATGGTACGATCCAAAGAAAAACTTTACCCAGTTGACTGAAGACAACTTCAAATTTCCTTTAGAACAGTATAGTCCTGAGGAACTTATTGAGCGTATTGTAAAAGTTGTGTCGGGTGAGGTGAAGTTATTTAGAAACTTATTACCTGAGAGTTTTGTTGATATTGTAAAAGACTATCAGGCTGATTTGTGGGTTAAAGAAAGTAATTAAAAAAGGGCTGTTCCTCTAGTTAAGTTAGTGGAACAGCTTTTAACTCAACATTCCGCATATACCTTACTTAATTTTATTTGGTAATAATGATGAGTAGATTTATCAAAATATTAAAACAAGAATTAATAGGATTATTTTTACTACAAAAAAGTGATCGGACTTGGGAACTTCCTTTAACAGCAGCCTTAGCAACAAGTTTGCCAATTTTTTTGGCTATATATTTTGGACATATTGAATACGGTTTGATCTCAAGTTTGGGGGGAATGATATTTCTATATACGCCGAATAATACACCTTTACACTACCGTTTTTTAACAATGACCTGTGCAACAGTGGGCATTAGTTTTAGCTATTTAGTCGGTTTACTGAGTCACTCATTAGAGTTGCCTTTATTTATTGTTTTTTCTCTGATGACATTTGCTATTTTGGTGATATGCCGATTTTTTAGAGTAGGTCCACCTAGTGGATTATTCTTTATTATTGCATTAAGTGTTGGCACAAACTCGAATATAGCGATTTCACAAATTCCATTTAATGTGGGAATGATGTTTTTGGGTGCACTATTTGCAAGCTTTTTAGCTATGATTTATAGCGTATGTATGTTGCACAAAAAGAAAGAAAAATTATCTACACCTTCTTTTAATTATGATTTTAGCTATGTAATTAGTGAATCTATTATTATTGCTTTATTTGTCGGTATAGCAGTCTTTTTTTCTAAAATATTTGAGTTAAAAAATTATTATTGGGTTTCTGTAAGCTGTTTGATCGTATTACAACAGACTAATTTTAGAGATGTTTTTAGTAAAATTTTACATCGTGTACTTGGTACAATGATTGGTGGAGGGGTTACAGTTTTAATATTGTCTCAACTATTAAATGGATGGGGCATTGCTATAGCTGTGATGTTGTTAATGTTTATTGTTGAATATTTTATTACAAGGAATTATGCATTAGCCGTTATTTTTATTACCCTTTTAACTATTTTACAAGCCGAAGCGAATACTTTAATTTTAGAGAGTGCTCATTTTGATTTGTATTCAATAGCCTTTACCAGATTTATAGATGTATTGCTGGGGTGCTTTATTGGTTTAGTTGGTGGATATATTATACATAACCGAATGTCTTAATTTTAAAATCTTTTATTCTTAGCAAATATCGAAAATTATTTAAAAATCAAAAAGCTCAAAATCATTTTAAGTCTTTGTTCCAAAGATCAGCCTATCGCTTAGATTGTCACTAAATTTTAACTTGATATTTAACAAAGGTAATTTTAGAATCCGTCCAACTAATTTTTAGGAGCTTCAATGTGAGTACTTGCTCGAGTGACAATAGTCGATCGGTAATAGTCTAAGTATCCACTGAAGTCCTTTCAGACCTCTTTTTGTGGATGCAAGAAGAGGTTTTTTTATTTTCATCTTTTCATTTCTATTATGAACCCATGATTTATTCATGACGGGTTGCAGTACTTGCATGTGCTCCATAACTTATGGGGGTGATGCCAGTGTTATTTACTTTAAAGAAACGCTCACTTATTTCTGGTTTCTGTTTACTCGCATTATCTAACGCTAGCCATTGTGGACGACCAATGGTTGTTGACGATGCTGCTCTTGTTTCTCCAAAAACTTGCCAACTAGAAACATGGATGCAGCATAACCCTGACAGCAAAGAATATTGGGCAACGCCAGCCTGTAATTTTGGTGGAAATTTTGAATTTTCGGTAGGGATGGGAAGAGTAAACGATGATGCTGAGCACGTCAGTTATGCAACTTTTCAAGGTAAAACCTTATTAAAACCCTTAGAAACTAATGATTGGGGAGTCGGCTTTTCTTTTGGCACTCAAATCAATACCAAAGATTCTTCAAAAAAAGATTGGACGGTTAATGTTCCATTAAGTGTTTCTACATTGGATGATAAATTTTTAATCCATACCAATATTGGTTGGCTGCGTGAAAATGCTACGCATAGAAACCAGACCACGTGGGGAATTGGAACTGAAACACAACTTGCTAACCCATTAACGCTCACAGCCGAAGTATATGGTAATGACCGAAATAACTGCTTTTATCAAACAGGTTTTAAATACATGATCTATAAGGACCATGTGCAATTAGATGCAAGTTATGGTAATCAAATGTCTCATCACGATAATGCTTTTTTCTCCGTGGGATTTGTATTTCTAACAAAGCCGTTTTTACCTTAATGGTTTATATGTATCTAAACCTATCAATAAATGTGACAGAATCTAACTTTTTATATCATGTAAATACCGCTATCTTGATTGGGCTTGAACACAACATCTTAAAGTGTTCCTCTTTTAGTTAGATTTTTAGGTATTTAAAAAATGAATAAAATGCACGTAACTTTAGCGGTAATTATTGGCTTAATTGTTGGCGGTGTAATAGGCGCTCTAGGTTACTCTAAAACTGCTGCACGTTATGACGCAATGACTACAGCCTGTGTCATAGTAAATCAAGCGGTTGAACATGGTATCTTGAAACCAAAACAAGTGAAAGAACTTGGTGAGCTAACAGGCCAAAGCCTTAAACAAGATTATGAGTCAGTTGCATCCAAATTTAAATTCTCTGAAAAGCAATTAGGTAATGCATCTGAAGGTTCTCATTGCAGTCAGTTTATTGTTGGGGTAAATGCCGCAAAATAACCATTAGAAAGCCCACTGTTTGTGGGCTTTTTGATTTCATTCTTTATAATTTTCACAATACTTTTATTAGAGTTTAATTATGCTTATTGTTTTTATTATCTTAGCGGTCTTCTTGGTTCTTGCACTTTTAACTAAATTTACTAAATAAAATTCTATATGTTTGTACTTTCTAAAACCTGCTTGTAAGAGGTTATGATCGGCTACAAGATCAACTGAACATATGATCTATAAACTGCTATAATAATGATCAAAGTAAAATCTAAGCTTGCTCTAAAGGCAGGCTTTTTATATGTGCAGGCAAATCTGCTAGGAAATATGAAACGTTATTTAAAACCAACTCAATCAACAACTTCCACTTGGACCACAGAGCAAGACTGCTTCTTGATCGAAAATAACTTTCTTTCAATTCAGGAACTCATTGAACAGTTACCTTTTTCTGAAGAAGAGATACGAGTGCGTCGAGCTGTTCTTGGTTTAGTTCGACGTGATAAGCAAATGAAAACATATTAATTTTACCAAATGATAAAAAATAATATGAAAGTAAATATTTCTAATTATCTCTATTCAACCATTCATTTTGCGGATGAGTTATCAAAACCATAATTTTTTTCGGTATTTATTTGGTGCGAATTACATAAGTAGTCAACTACTTACAAACAACTCCAATAAGGCTACCTTTAATTACATTACTTTAAGCATAATCAAAGTCAGAAAACATTCATAGATCAGCACTTTATAACAATAGTACGGAGAGAGAGGTTAATGCCAAAGTATCTAGCTGTAGCCGAAAAGGTTTATAAAAATATTAAAAAAGATAGCTTATTCACTGATGACATTACTCAGAACCTTAACTGTTTAATTAGTCAGATTCGAAAAGCCATCAAAGGAACGGAGTTTAAGCTCAAATACAACTATATAGACTTTGAAGAAAACTTAACGAAACCGTTAAGTGAGTGCAAGGTCCAGATTGATTTGAGTGTAATGCCTAAGTTCGCAAATGAAGGTGAATATCTCCTTTGGTTAGCTGGTTTTATCGAGCGAATCACTGAAGGGGGAAAACCTAAATTACCGCCAATTTCACAATTTTTACCACCAGGTTTTAAAATGTCGAAAGATGCGTTTCCTGTGACTGTTGCTCCTGTAAAAGAAGAGCATGCAGACATGATTATCAATTATTTCAAATCTGAGGATTTTATTAAAACTAATAAAACTCCTTCATAAAAGAATATAGAAGTGAACGTCCACCTTGCTTCTATATACTGCTGGTTTTAAAGTTCAGCGACCGCCTTCTGGGGCGGTTTTTTTTACTCATAAATCAAGACTGAGTTAACTTCTCTTTTTTGAGTAAAAGCGTATTTTCGAGAATATTAAATGTATATAAATATACTCAGGATTAACTAATTTTTATAGATAACAATATTTTAGCTGTATTTTTTAATAAAGAGAAATATACACTTTTCACACAAGTAACGTGCCAAGTAACGCAATTAAACATTTAGCTGTTCATAATCTTTAAAAAAAGAGAGATGAATGATATGAATGAAAATGCAGAGCTTATAAAATATATAGACGTTGCTGAAAACGTCTATGAAAATGTCTATGAGAACAACCAAGTTTCAAATAATTTGATTGTTAACCTTAACCGCATTATGGCGGAAATAAAAAAGCAGGCCGAAGAAAAAAACCTGAGGTTGAAATATAAATCGATCGATTTTGAATATTGCTTGAGTTTGCCTTTAGCAGATAGAGATATAAAAGTTGACCTCAGTTTGATTCCTCACTTTGAACACCGTGACGAGTGCATTTTATGGCTAACGAACTTTATTGGAAAAATCAGTGTGCCTAAAAAGATGACGAAGCAAAAACTGAGTTTTAATTAATTTTAAAGAACCGTTTTAAAATAGAAATAAGCAATTTAATGAATTTTTGTGTTGGCTAATATTTTATTAATGAAATGACCAATCTCATCTAAAGCTTGATCTGACTTTTTAATAAAGCGATTAAACATTTGAAAGTTATGCCACATATTTTCATAGATAGAGAGTTCTGTGGTGATATCGAACTCTTGCGCACGCTTAGCCAGCTTAATTGCGTCATCAACTAAAATTTCTTCACTACCTGCTTGAATTAATAAAGGTGGAAGATTTTTAAGATTGGCAAAAAGTGGAGAGATACGTGGATCATTTGCTTTAAATTTTCCATGGTAACCTTCACCACCACGTTTTAATGCATAGCTTTTTATCATAGGGTCGCGGTCAATATTATTATGTATAGAAGGCGAACTTAGTGTGATATCAACATATGGCGATATCATAATTATTCCGGCTGGCAGCTTCTGCTCGCGATCTCGAAGTTCAATTGCCAAAGCTAAAGCTAAGGCACATCCACCCGAATCTCCTCCAAGAAAAATCTGGTCAGCCTTCCAGCCTTCATTTATTAAATATTGATAAAAAGATTTAACATCATCTAATGCAGCAGGATAGGGATGTTCAGGAGCACGTCGATAATCAAGCATATAAACTTTTACATTCGCTCTTGCTGCAAACTCAGAAGATAACGCTCTATGTGTTCTTGAGGAACCAGCGAAAAAAGCGCCTCCATGACAATGTAGTAATACTCCTTGAACTGGTGTATTGGGTGTTGCAACTTCGGCCTTAATCTCATTAAAGTTTTGAGAATCTTTAATTTTGATTTTATTTATTTTTACATCAGTTCTAGGTTTAAAAATTGTTGAGCCTACTTCCATTGCACCCCGTAAAATAGGCAATGGCAAAGGTAGGCCGCTAGCTAGTTTGAAACTTACTCGTAAACTAGTTTTTACTAAAGATTCAGATATTTGATCAAATATATTCTGTTCCATGATATTTTCCTTTCCCAGTTTTTAGCTTGCTTTTTGATTGCTATTAAATTGAGAATTGCTTTTAAATGAGACTATATAATCTTCAAGATTACATTTAGCCAAACGTGATCTCATTTCAAATGTGGTCCATGGCCATAAAGTACTGTTGCGCCCGTTTTGGTCAATGAAATAACTACGACACCCACCCGTATTCCAAACCGTATTTTTCAATGCGGCTTGTACTTCATCGTTATATTTATCTAAAACTTCTTTACGAATTTCGATGGTTGCAATCTCGTCTTTACGGACTTTTTTAAGTGTGTCAATGATATAGGCCAGTTGAGCCTCAATAATGATGAGAGCCGATGAGCTAACCGCAATATTCGGTCCAAACATGACAAAGGCATTTGGACAACTCTCTACAACTGTTCCCAAATAACCTTTAGCACTTCCTTGCCATACTTCATCCATAGTTTTCCCATTTTTATTTCGGATTTTTTTTGCAATTGGTGGGTTACTGACTTCAAATCCTGTACCAAAAATAATGGCATCGACTTCATGTTTTGTACCGTCACTTGCAATTAGAGTGTTTCCAACAATTTCTTTTACTCCACAAGGCAACACATTTACATTCGGCTGAGCTAATGCCGGATACCATTGATTTGACTGTAAAATTCGTTTACAGCCGATAGTAAAGTTGGGTGTGAGTTGTTCACGTAGAACAGGATCTTTCACTCCTAATTTAATATTCCATTTTGCTAATTTTTCAATTTGCTCGATAAGTTTAGGGTGATGCATGCTTGAATTAAGAGATTCAAAAATGCCGTATACTCCATATCGAATAAGTCGTTGCGTAATCGGAATAAGTTTAAATAAGGTATGTGTTAGTTTTGGCAGACTTTGGTCCATCTTTGGGAGAACCCATTGAGGTGTACGTTGAAACAAAACAAGCTTTTCAACTTTAGACTGTATTTCTGGTACAAATTGAATTGCTGAAGCACCTGCACCAATAACTGCTACCTTTTTTCCAGTTAAATCAAAACTGTGGTTCCATTCAGCAGAGTGGAAACTAATGCCTTTAAACGTTTTTATACCCTCAATTTTTGGAAGTACTGGCTCATGCATTGGACCGCCAGCCATAATCACAAACTTGGCATAAATAGGTCCTTGATTTGTTTTTATAACCCAATGTTTAGCTTGAGAGTCCCAAGCACTTTCAAGCATCTCATACCCGAAGCGGACATACTTCTCGACATCAAATTTTTTAGCTACATCTTGAATATATTCTTTAATTTCTTGTTGCTGTGCAAATACACGACTCCATTTTGGGTTGGGTGCAAATGAGTACGAATATAAAGCAGAAGGTACATCACATGCACAGCCTGGATAAGTATTTGCTCTCCACACGCCACCAATTTCATTTGCTTTTTCTAATACGACAAGATCAGTAAAACCAGCTTCCTTTAGTTTAATTGCAGCACCAATACCTGCAAAACCAGCACCAATAACAACGACTTGGAATTTTTCAAATTGATTCATAGTATTTATCCTTATTTTTGTTGAGCGAGTTGATTTAGGCGTTGGATATAAGATTTTCTGTCGTTTTGGTCTAATCCTTTTAAAATACGGTCATCACCAATTAATTTGCGAAAACCAGTATTAAGCCAGAATGGAATGAGGCCATATGCTTTAGGTGTGTGGGTCAGGTAATTAGGCACAGCAATTTCAGAAATTTTATGTTCAACAGCTTTGATAATTGCATCAGCTACATCTTGAGGTTCAACCGTGGGAATGGGTAATCCATCTCCTGTACCCGATGATAATTCTGTGGTCACTTTTGAAGGTAAAACTGCGGAAACACCAATAGGTGTATCTCTTAATTCTTGTTGCATCGCCGAGGTTAAACCCACTACAGCAAATTTGGTCGCACAATAAATGCTTGCTCCGGGAATAGGGTATTTACCAGCTAAAGATGCAACATTCACAATATGACCAGTTTGACGCTCAAGCATTTTAGGTAAAACTGCTTTCATGCCATGAATCACACCTCGTAAATTAATATCGATTTGCGCATCCGTAATGGCTTGAGTTTCTTCAATCATGGCACCCATAGGCATGATGCCGGCATTATTTATAAGAATATCTATAGGACCTAATTCTTTTTCTACTTGCTCTACAAATTCATGAAACGATTTTTGTAAGCGTACATCAAGGTAACCTCCATAACCTTGAACTTTAAAAGCAGCTTGTTTTGCTAATTCTAAATCAATATCTCCTATAGCAACCTTTGCACCCAATTTCCTGAAAGCGAATGCTGTGGCTAATCCTATGCCACGTCCGCCACCTGTAATCACAATAACCTTGTTCGAAAAAGCTGGTTTCTTGCTCATTTTTGTTCCTTTTCTTAGTCAAAAAAACACCAGTTCGGAATATAATGTCACCAACGGAATGAAGTGTCAATTTTTGATTTTAACGTTCTATCGTTTTTTCCATAAAGTTCTGATAAAATTTTTGATATGAATAATCAAACAACTCTCTCGCGTGCTGAACGCCAACGCCTTCAATTACAAGCAGAAATTATTGAAGCTGCCTTTCTTGAATTTTCTGAACGCGGTTATCATCAAACTGCGATTTCTGACATTGCAAAAAGGTTAGGGATAGGGCATGGAACTTTTTATCGTCATTTTGAGAATAAAAGGGATATTCTTGATAATGTAATTAGCGATACCATGTTAAAAATTACTGCTTTATTAGCTGATGAAAATGCACCTAATGCAGTATCTACACTTGATGATTATATTATTCAATGCGAAAGGATTTCTTCAAAGTTTCAAGAGTTTGCGATAGAAAATCCGAATACACTCCGTTTAATTTTATTAGAAGCTACTTCTATCGATAAAGAGATGAATGCTCAAATTAGTAACCTTCTGCAAGTAGGTGGACTTTTTACGGCAAACTATCTACAAAATGGAATAGATCGAGGTTATTTAAAATCTGACTTAGATACAAAAATGACAGGACACGCAGTTGTAGGAATGATTATTGCGGGTGCCTTGCAATTTTTATTGGCGAATCAAGACTCAAAATTTCTTAAACAATACAGTAAAGCAGCGATTGAACTTATGATGTCTGGAGTGGCTTCTAAAAGCGCTTAATTAAAAACGGTTTAGACTAGGTCTAGCTTATACTTTATTGCAGATAGACATTTCATAATTAGAAAATGATATAGAGCACTTTAAAATGAAAAAGCTTGCAATAACCTTTGCTGTTTTGGTTCAACTATCGACCTATGGCTTAGCCAATGATTCTACGGGTTACGTTGGTACAGGTGGGATTCAATATCTCAAAAATTCGCAGATTGCCATGCAAAGCGAAGATCTATTTATTAGTAAAAAACGAATTAAAGTCGATTATCTCTATAAAAACCTAAGCAATAAAGACGTCACTGAAACGATTTTATTTCCGCTACCACGCATTGATAATTTCTTTGAGTCTGACTTTGCTCATACTGAAGAGCTTTTAAAAAGTTTTAAGATTGTGGTGGATGGTAAAAATATTAAACCAGAAATGCACGTGCGAACGTTTATCCAAAAAGATGAGAAATCACCTCTGATTGATGCAACGGATGAGTTTAAGCAGTGCGGTTTTAGTGAAAAAGACATGCTTAATCCGTGGCTACGTAATAACTATGATTATGAGTACTATGTAGATAAGTTAAAGAAGTGTAATAAGCCACAAATACAGAAAATTTTAGCCAATTTTAAAAAAGATGATGTGATTCCGTGGTCATCTCAAGTGATCTACAGTTGGAAACAGACCTTTAAAGCCAATTGTTTGACTAAAATTCAGCATGAATATAAACCTTTGGTGGGTGGTTCAGTTGCTCTCTATCCAGACGAATATAACCAGCAATTTTGTATGGATAAACAATTTAAGCAGGGCTTAAAAAAAGCCAGTTCAGAAAATTCGCCGTTTAGTGCGCTAGGCTATATTTTGACGACGGGTGCAAATTGGGCAAAGCCGATTGAAAACTTTAAGTTAACCATTGAACGCGATAAAGACGAACTGGTTTCATTTTGTTGGGATGGACAGGTCAAAAAGATTAGCCCAACTCAATTTCAAATGACTAAAACCAAGTTTGTACCAAAGCGAGATTTAGATATTATTTTTGTCAAAGTTAGATAAGCTCATACAAACTCTAAACTGTATAAAATTGCATCACTCTTGATTGTGTGACATAACTTAATGATGGCACATAATAACAAGAGGATGCCGCAATGTTGCTTAAGGGAAAAGTGGCTGTCATTTTTGGAGGCAGTGGAGCAATTGGCACTGCAATTGCGAAGGTCTTTATTCGTGAAGGTGCACGTGTCTATTTGTGTGCAAGAGATTTAAATAAACTTCAAAATATTGCAGCACAACTACATCAACTTGGGGGCGTGGTTCATACGGCCAGCGTTGATGTGCTAGACAGTCAGTCAATCAATAGTACCGTGGCTCAAATTGTTCAAGATACAGGTGGACTAGATTTAGTCATCAATGCGACTAGTTTTATCCATAACCAAGGCAAAGAAATTTTGGAATTAAACTTTGAGGAATTCGTCGGGGGAATAAATCCATTTCTTACAGCTCAGTTTAATATTTCTAAAGCTGTGGTTCCTTATATGGGCGGTGAGCGTAACGGAACAATTATTTCTATTGTGGCACCTTCAGCTCGGATGGCAATACCGGGACACCTTGGGCATATTGTGGGCTGTGCCGGAATCGAAGCTTTTATTAAAGCACTTGCCAGTGAGTTAGGGCTTAAGAATATACGAGTACTGGGTGTCCGCTCACATGCAATTGTTGATGCTGTTCAAGCTGGTTCTTACACGCGTGAATTATTTGAGTCTAAAGCACAGGCAATGGGACTCAGCATAGGACAATGGCTTGAAGGTGCTGCTCAGGGTACTATGCTAAAGCGATTACCGACACTTTCACAAGTTGCAGAAACCGTTGCTTTTCTAGCATCGGAACATGCGAACTCAATGACAGCAACCGTGGTAAACATGACCGCTGGTGCAATAGTTGATTAGAACAGAGCTTGATATTAATGATAAAGATGTAAATCGATTCAAATAAAAATGAATAAATGGCTAGCCTAATCACGCTAAGAACTCCCATACTATAAAAGTAAAGGAATTTTTAAGACAGGATGAAACGTGAATTTAAAGAATCTTGAAGCATTTTATTGGGTTGTGACTTTAAATAGCTTCAATAAGGCTGCGACTAAATTGCAAACTACCCAGCCTGCGGTATCTCAAAAAATCACATCTCTTGAAAATGAATTAGGCTTTAAAGTTTTAGATCGAAACTATCGGCAGTTTAAACCGACTCATAAAGGCTTAACTTTATTTAAGTACGCCGAAAAATTTATGCGCCTAGAAACAGATCTGGTGGCTGAACTGACCGAAAATCAGCATCTAACTGGCACCATTCGTTTAGGCGTTTCCGAAACCATTGTGTATACGTGGTTGGTCGAATATATAGAAAAGGTTCAACAAGAGTTCCCAAAAATTTCAGTGGAAATTGTGGTAGACCTGACACCTAACTTACAAGAGGGTGTTCGAACAGGTGACTTGGACATGGCTTTTTTGCTTGGACCAACGTTGGCTTTTGAATGTATTGAACAGGCATTGTGTGATTTTGAATTAAGTTTCTTGGCTTCACCTTCATTTAAAGGCGGTGTAGCTCAAATGTCTTTTAAAACTTTAATGTCACATACCATTTTAACTTACCCAAAAATTACCTATCCCTATAAAGAATTGAAAGCCAGAATGAAAGAACAAGGAATTGATGAACCACTTTCAATTACCAGTTATTCATTAGCGACTTTATTGCGTTTAGCCGAGCAGGGCCTAGGTATTGCTGTGGTGCCGACCTTAACGGCGCTAAAAGAAATTACCGACGGACGACTAGAAATATTAAATACACCCATTCAGTTAAAGACGTTTCATTTCACCTCAATCTACATTCAAGGAAATGATGTTGCTTTGAAAGAAAAACTAACCGAAGTTGCCGTTAGGGTGTCGGAAAGTGCCATGAAAAGCCTCAATGAGAAAATCCAAAAATAAGCGATACCTTTATTTCTCATAAAATATTTTTTCTTATTTTAAATAGGCTGCTTGCGTGTAAAGTCATAAAAGCAGCTTATCTCATTCAATAAGTAAAACTTATCCTGCTTTTTTAATAAAACATAAACCTTTTAAAATCAAGTGCTTGAGTTTTTAATTTTATGTAAAAAGTCTTATTGTCCGTAGGGTTTAGCTATGTTTTTATTTTAGATACAAGATTTGATCACCGATTGTGCTGATTGGGGAACAGGGAATCTTTGTCATTTTAAAGGATTAAAGAATATTGTTTGGGAAAAATGATGTTCTTGGTTCAACCTGAAAATAGCGTTGTTAAGCTCAAATGGATGAGGAACGCATTAATATGTCTTTACTGAAATCTTCTTTTTTATCAGATCGCCAATGGGCCATTGTAGCCTCAATCTTTATGATGGCGACCTCTGCAATGGGGCCAGGATTTTTAACCCAAACTGCTGTATTTACAGTCAAGTTAGGTGCAGCATTCGGCTTTGCAATTTTAGTTTCCATTCTGATTGATTATGTAGTTCAACAAAATATTTGGCGAGTGGTCACACTTACTCAAATGCGTGCATCAGACATTGCTAATAAAGCATTACCGGGTAGTGGTTATTTACTGGCGTTTCTGGTGATTTTGGGTGGTTTTTTCTTTAGTGTCGGTAATATTGCAGG
>NZ_JZFB01000001.1:80948-83309 GCF_001188385.1 Acinetobacter sp. V2
TGGTGCGTTAGCCATTTTGATTTTTGCATCAAGAAAAGCAACGCTTGCCATGGATAAAAGCATGATCGTGTTGGGATTGCTTAAAATCCTCCTGATTATTATTGTTGCTGTTATTGTAATGCCACCTGTTGGTCAAGCTGTACATCAAACCTTTGCTCCAGATCAGATCGACTTTGCCATTATTACCACCATTGTTGGCGGTACGGTTGGTGGCTATATCTGCTACGCGGGTGCCCATCGTTTACTCGATAAAGGCGCTGTTGGCCCTGAAAATATTGATGAAGTTGCTAAAGCTGCGACCAAGGGCATTATTGTTGTCGGCATCATGCGCTATGTATTGTTTTTAGCGTTTTTAGGTGTGGTGGTGAGCGGTGCAACCATTGATTTAGCCAGCCATGACGCCAATCCGGCAGCTCAAGCATTCCAATATGCAGCGGGTACATTTGGTTTTAAATTGTTCGGCTTAATTTTCTGGGCAGCAGGGATTAGTAGCACCATTGGCGCAGCATATACTTCAGTGTCATTCTTTACTGCGTTTAAAAAGAACTTAACACCAAAACAAACCAACTATACGACCATTTCCTTTATCGCATTGGCGCTATTGCTCTATGTGTTATTGGGTGCAACTCCAGCAGGTCTACTCATTTTTGTAGGTGGTTTTAACGGATTGGTGTTGCCAATTGGTCTTACAATTTTTGTGTATGTTGCTGCGTGCCGTAAAGATTTAATGGGTAATTACAACTATCCAAAATGGTTACTTATTTTGGGTGGGTTAACATGTCTGTTGACGTGGTGGATGGGTTATATGTCATTTACGACAGTATTTAACTATTTGACCAAGCTTTAAGCCAGACTTTGTTAAGTGATAAAGGAATAATGCCATGTTTGTAGATTTAAATAGTGATTTGGGTGAAAGCTTTGGCTCATGGAAAATGGGTAATGATGACCAGATTTTACCTGTCGTGACCAGCGCCAATATTGCTTGTGGTTTTCATGCTGGCGACCCGCTCGGTATTTTAAAAACGGTTCGTAGAGCAGTGGAGCTTGGTGTGATCGTTGGTGCTCACGTGTCTTACCCAGACCTTGTTGGTTTTGGTCGCCGCAATATGGATTTGTCGCGGGACGAACTGATTGCCGATGTGCTTTACCAAATTTCTGCACTCGATGGCTTGGCTAAAGTGGCAGGCTCAAAAGTGCAATATGTTAAACCGCATGGCGCGCTTTATAACACCATTGCACATGACCAAGCACAGGCAGCAGCCGTGATTGATGCGATTAAAATGTATAACCCTGAACTGGTTTTAGTGGCTTTGGCAGGGTCTAACTTAGTCGCGCAGGCGCGTACAGCTGGCTTAAAAGTGGTATCTGAGGCATTTGCAGACCGCGCTTATAACAGCGATGGTTCACTGGTGTCTCGTCGTCTAGAAGGTGCGGTTTTACACGACTCGGCATTTGTTGCGAGCCGTGTGGTTTCAATGCTTAAAAATGGTGGGGTCGAGTCAATTGATGGTGTATTTACCCCAATTCAAGCCGACACCATTTGCCTACATGGCGATACCGACGGTGCATTAGAAATGTCGGCAGCTATTAAAGCCGAGCTTGTAAAAAACAATATTGAAATCCGCCCGTTTGTAAACAAAGCATAAGGATGAGCACCATGTATAAGGATATTAAAGTCGACCCAGCTCAGCTTGAAGCCGCATTAGATGCACGTTTAAAAATCCGTGCAGGTTTTGATAAACCGACAGCAGGTATGGCTGCGGGCATGACACAGGTCAATATGATTTCGGTGCCAAAAGAGTGGGCATATGACTTTTTACTCTATGCACACCGTAACCCGCAAAGCTGCCCAGTACTTGATGTGCTTGAAGAAGGCATCTATGCAACTAAGCTTGCGACAGACTCAGACATTCGAACTGACTTCCCGCGTTATCGCGTTTGGAAAGATGGTGAAATGGTCGATGAAGTGACCGATGCGAGCGAGATTTATAACGCTCATCCTGATTTGGTGACTTTCTTAATTGGTTGTAGTTTTTCGTTTGAAACGGCTTTGCAAGAAGCAGGTATTGAAGTTCGCCATATTCATGACGATACCAATGTACCGATGTATCTGAGCAATATTCAGTGCCAGTCAGCAGGGCGTATTTCTGGAAATATGGTGGTTTCCATGCGACCAATTCCATCGCATCAAATTAGTGAAGCGGTAAAAATTACCGCACGTATGCCAAGTGTACATGGTGCACCTGTACATATTGGGCATCCTGAAAGCTTAGGAATTTCGGATGTAAATAAGCCAGACTTTGGTGATGCTTCTCGTATTGAAGCAGGTGAAATTCCAGTGTTTTGGGCGTGTGGAGTAAC
>NZ_JZFB01000001.1:83347-84932 GCF_001188385.1 Acinetobacter sp. V2
GTCATGCACCGGGTCACATGTTTATTACCGACATTCCTGACCGCGCTTGGATTGGCTAATTGGACTAAAGAAGAATTAAAAGGATAAGCAAATGCGTTTTTTATCGGTAAACGCCGACTGTTTTCTGATTGAGCTTGCGAGCCTAGAGGAAACTTTGGCGTTGTACAATAAATTGCAAAATACGCAATTGAATGGAATTAAAGACTTAGTCCCCGCTGCAAAAACAATTTTGGTTTTTTTCAACGAGATCGAAACCAACTTTAAAACACTAGTCGCTTCAATTCAGGGCCTTAAAGTTGATTCTGGATTTGAGCGTAGCAGCCAAGAAGTAATTGTGCCGATTCGTTACGACGGTGAAGACCTTGCGCAAGTTGCCGAGCTACAAGGGTTGTCTGTAGCTGATGTGATTAGAAAACATCACGAAAGTGTGTGGAATGTGGCTTTTATTGGTTTTGCGCCGGGTTTTGCTTATATGAGCAGTCCTGACAGACCTTTTACTGATATTCCACGTTTAACGGTTCCGCGTAAAAAAATACCGTCAGGCTCTTTGGGCTTGGCTGGGAAATACTCTGGTATTTATCCAAAAGACAGTCCGGGTGGCTGGCAGCTGATTGGAACCACATCGGAAAAAATGTGGGATTTAGAGCGTAAAAACCCTGCATTGCTGTTACCGGGCATGACCGTTCATTTTGAAGATGTCACGCATAGTCCAACGACTGTGACTGTACCGCAGCAAATCAAACGTAAGGTTGAGCCGAAACAATCTCTGCCACTGTTTACGATCACTGCGCCAAGTTTACAGATGCTTATTCAAGACGAAGGACGCTTAAACCTGACCAATATTGGTGTTGGAGTGGCTGGTGCAATGGATTTGTCTGCCATGCATAGTGCTAACCGTATTGTGGGTAACCCAACCGATACACCCGTTATTGAAGTTTTAAATGGCGGTCTAAAAGCCAAAATGCAGCATGCGGGCGTTATTGCAGTTGCAGGTGCTATTTCAAACATCCGTGTGAAATTTGCTGATGGTCAAACCGCAGACTTTGCAAGCTATCAGCCGATTGATTTAGATGAAGGCGATGAATTTCAAATTCAGCCACCAACAGCAGGCTTAAGAAACTATCTGGCAGTTCGGGGTGGTATAGACATTGAACCAGTACTCAATAGCGCTTCATTTGACAGCTTGGCGGTGTTAGGGCCAGAGCCTCTAAAGCTCGGAGATACCATTTATCAAGGGCAAATAAAGGCAGCCAACATTAGCCTAAATGAAGTGGGTAAAAGCGATTTGCCAGAAGCTGGTGAAGTCGTTGAGCTAGATATTGTGATGGGGCCGCGCACTGACTGGTTTGAACAAGACAGTATTGAGCTGCTTTGTCAGCAAGAGTGGCTAGTGACCAATGAAAGCAACCGCGTCGGGCTAAGACTTTCAGGTGAGCAGCCTTTGACTCGCAAAATTACCTACGAGTTGGAAAGTGAAGGTACATGCATTGGTGCTTTGCAGATTCCACCGAGCGGGCAACCTGTTTTGTTTATGAATGATCATCCTTTAACGGGCGGCTATCCAGTCATTGGCTCGGTTGCTAAA
>NZ_JZFB01000001.1:84970-93224 GCF_001188385.1 Acinetobacter sp. V2
AATTGCCGAATTTACAGATTTTGAGAATGAAAGATGAATACAGAAAAATTATTGATTGCTAACCGTGGTGAAATTGCCGTTCGTATTATCCATGCTTGCCGTGACATGGGAATTTCTTCGGTCGCGTTATATGCAGATGATGACATTGGCAGCATGCATGTCGAACTTGCAGATGAAGCATGGGGCTTGGCTGGCGCAACTGCCAGTGAAACCTATTTAAATATCCCTGCGATTATTGAAGTTGCAAAGAAATCGAAAGCGACTATGGTGCATCCGGGTTATGGCTTTTTATCTGAACGCGCCGAATTTGCCCAAGCTGTGATTGATGCGGGCTTAAAATGGGTAGGGCCATCACCAAGTGCGATTGAAAAACTCGGCGATAAAATCGAAGCACGTAAAATTGCTGCTTCGGTGGGTGCGCCGTTAGTTCAGGGTACGCAAGACCCACTTAATAATGCAGAGGAAGCTTTAGAGTTTGCTAAGCAATATGGTTTACCGATTGCCATTAAAGCGGCGTTTGGTGGCGGTGGCCGCGGCTTAAAAGTTGCGTGGAAACTCGAAGAAGTTCAAGAGCTTTATGAGTCGGCAGTACGTGAAGCAAAAGCTGCCTTTGGTCGTGGTGAATGTTTTGTCGAGCAATATCTCGATAAACCGCGCCACGTAGAAGCGCAAGTGATTGCCGACCAACATGGCAATATTGTGGTATTGGGTACACGTGATTGCTCGTTGCAACGTCGTAACCAAAAGTTAGTCGAAGAAGCGCCAGCACCATTTATTAGCGATGCGATTTATCAACAAATTTTAACCTCGGCAAAAAACATTTGTCAGGCTGCAAACTATGTGGGTGCGGGAACAGTTGAATATTTACTGAGTCGTGACGGCAAGCTTTCATTTTTAGAAGTAAACACGCGTTTGCAAGTTGAGCACCCAGTGACTGAAGAAACCTCAAAAGTCGATTTGGTGGTTGAGCAAATTCGTGTGGCACAAGGTGAAGTGCTTTCTATTAAAGAAACACCAAAAGCACAAGGTCATGCCATCGAGTTTCGTATTAATGCCGAAGACCCAGCCCGCGGGTTTATTCCGGCCTTTGGTGTGTTGAGTTTATTTGAAGCGCCGTTTGGTCATGGTGTGCGAGTCGACACAGGTGTTCGCACGGGATCATTGGTGTCTAGTCACTTTGATTCACTCATGGCAAAACTGATTGTGACTGGTCCAACTCGTACAATTGCAATTGCTCGCGCCAAACGTGCATTAAAGCAATTTAAAATTGAAGGTGTGGCTTCTGTTTTAGACTTCCACCGTGCGGTACTTAATGAATCTGACTTTACAGATGAATTTAATGTACACACGCGTTGGATCGAAAATGACTTTAAACAAGAGTTGAAACCGACTAAACGCGGCATTCCAAACCATCAGCAACCGATGTTGCTCAGCTACATTGAAATTGATGGCAAGTTACACCGTTTAGGTTTACCTGCGGGCATGTTTGCACAAGGCCCAGCAACCGCAGTTCAAGCCCAAACCGCTGAACCAGAAATGAGTGTCGAGCATTTACTTGCCCCAATTAATGGTGTGATTAGCGCTTGGAAAGTCGAAAATGGTGAGCAAGTCACCGAAGGCCAAGTGGTTGCCATTATGGAAGCTATGAAAATGGAAGTGCAGGTACTGGCGCATCGCAGTGGCGTTATTCAGATGAGCGCAGAGAAGGGCGCAACCTGTCATGCAGAAACTATGATTGGTAGCATTAATTAAGTTTTGAATAAATGATTTGGCCTGATTTTGTTTTTAGTTTGATCGGGTCAAATCAAATGCTTATTTATTAACTCAGTCAGCTATTTTCATAGTACTCGTTAACCATTTTCAACTTGAAAGCCAGAAAGGGTTATGAGATATTTCGCCCTGTTTGGTGATATCAAAATTAATCACTGTATTGAAAGCTCGCCTATGCGAGCTTTAATTTTTAGCCCAGTTTAAGCATTTCTCACTTAATGAGCTGGCTGCATAAAAAAATTGAGAATTTATCATCCATTTTAAAGGCTAATTGAAGAACGCGAATGAAAATTCTACCTTCATCTGAATATGATCAAATTCTAAAATACAGTGTCTATTGGCTCGTCATCTCGATTGTGATTGGAGTCGTGGCAGGGTTAGCTTCGACTTTAATTTTTGTTGCCTTTGATATTTCAAACAAAGTCCGAAGTCTGCATCATTGGCTCATCTATTTCTTGCCTTTTATTGGGTTTGGTATTGGTTATCTCATTAAAAAATATGGTTCGCCGATTGAACGGGGAACTCATTTACTCATTGATGAAATTCACCAGCCTAAGTCCTTTATTCCGAAACGAATGAGTCCCATCATTTTTATCACCTCAATTTTAACGCAGTTATTTGGTGGTTCGGCAGGGCGTGAGGCACCAGCGGTTCAGCTTTCGGGTGCCTTAATTGACCACTTAAGCCATATATTAAAAATCTCGGAAGACAACCGAAAAATCTGTTTAATCGCGAGTATTGGTGCTGGCTTTGCAGGGGTGTTTGGTTTACCTCTGGCAGGTGCAATCTATGGTTTGGAAATTACAGCTTTAGGTAACTTAAGATATTCAGCCATTTTCCCATGTTTTGTGTCGGCGCTTATTGCATCGACCATCCCTGAACTATTCGATATTGTTCATCCGCATATTTATTATGTCATTAGCGAGTTTCCAGCCATTCATTTTGGCACGCTCATGAGTTTAATTGTGGCAGGGTTAGTTTTTGGTTTAGCTGCACGTTTCTTTATTGCTGCCATTCATTTGGCGAGTGATGTCTTTTATAAGTACATTCGCTATTTGCCATTAAGAACTATGGTTGGCGGTATTGTGATTATGCTACTTACGTTGTTCACTGCGCATCAGCAATACAATGGTTTGGGCACAGATAAAATCATTGCATCTTTTTATGTACCGATTGAGTTTTACGACTTTTTTAACAAGACCGTTTTTACCGCTATTACTTTAGGTTCAGGTTTTAAAGGTGGTGAAATTACGCCGTTGTTCTATGTTGGTGCGACATTAGGTAATGCTTTAGGGGCGGTTTTAAATCTACCAATTTCATTGCTTGCAGGCTTAGGCTTGGTGAGTCTGTTTTCCGGGGCAAGTAAAGCACCATTAACGTCTATTATTTTAGCTGTTGAGCTATTTGGAATGAATGTTGCCACTTATGCGATTATTACTTGTTTATTGGCAGCGCTATTTTCTGGAAATTGTGGGTTGTATCGCCGTAAAAAGTTGATGGATTAGAAAGGATTTGTAAGGAGTTGAGTGGTTTTAGGTTGCTTAACTCCTATTAAATCTTATTTTTTAATAACAATAATAAAAATTGGCATATTAAATGCTTAATAAAAATTGATAAGCAAATGAAAAGAAATGAAGTTCTATCTCTTGTTGGGAACTATAATGAGAAATAGAAAATTATTTTAATATTAAAAAAGGAATAACTTAAACTGTGTCAATATTTATTCTAATACTTACTTTTTTCGTGGGTGTACTTATTGGGCGATACACTATATTTTTAATTCAAAAGTCTTTATCTCTTTTTATATCTGTGGTCGATGAATTTTTAAATAAATACATTGTCTTTTTTCTTTTAGCTATTTTGTTTTTTATTTTATTCTCTCTAATTTTAACAGGAGGATTGATGTTGTGGCATATTCTTAGTGGTGGAATAACAGAAATTGGTAAGTTTATATACTTATTTGGATGGGTAGTTGGATCCGGATTTTTTGGATTTTATCCGAAGAATAATAGTTTTAAATGATAGATAAGTGGTTAATATAAAAATAATCTTAAAGAGGGTGCTATGTCTATATTGGGTTTCGCTATTTTTTTTATAATTTCACATGTCATTGGATATTTTATAGCTAAAACTGAATGGAAGATCAGATATTTGGCTTCCTTCTCTTTTATTTCAACATTTATAATTGTTTGGTTGGGGTTTTTATTACTATTTTATTGTAAAGGAAGATATATCCAATTCTTTATGGATGGAAGGATATCCTTAAATTGGCGAGCAGTAGATTTGTTTTTTGTGGCAGGTATGTCTTCAACTTTATTAACATTGCTACTAGTTATTGTAGTGTGGAGTATTCGTAATAAGGTTTTCTAAATTAACGTTTTGACTAGTAAGTTATTATTTAAAAGAAGGTACTATGTCTATATTGGGTTTTGCAATTTTTTTTATATTCTTATATGGCATTGGCTATTTTGTAGTTAAAGCAGGGTGGAAGCTTCGCTATTTAGCGCCAATATGGTTTTTATCATTTTTTATTATCACTCTATTTGTTTTAGCAATTTTATTTCCTAAAGATTGGACCAATGCACAATTTTTTACTATAGAAGGTCCTAATCACTTAGCACTTCTGTCTTTATTGATATCTTCATCTTTAAGTTCACTTATTACGTTTATTTTAGTTTTGGTTGCATGGGCTATTCGACATGATGTCATGTAAATTGTTTAGATTAAAAAATCTTAGACAATCTAATATTTGTATTAAAGAGCTAAGCCCCTCTCATTTGGAGCAATAAAATGGTTGAGTCTATTCCTATGATCATTTTGTTAGGTGCTTTTTCTGGAGCTATTTTTGGGCGCTACTATAGAGCAGTCTTTGTCTTTTTATATGATAAAGTTTATATACTCCTTAAAGACCTTCTAACTAATCCTTTCCTTTCAATTGTTTCGATGTTTTTTGCAATAGTTTCTGTTTTCCTATTCGGGCTATGGGGCAATGTCTTTTCTTTGGTTATCTCTGACGAAAATTGGGTGTATTTCTATAGGCCATATTTTGTTGGAATATTGGTAGGTGTTTTTTTGCTTAGATTAAGTAGTGAAAATAAGTTTAAGTAATTGAATTTAAATTATTCTATCTGTATCTGGTGAGTGAAATGAAAATATTAAAAATACTTAAATGGCTTATTGTCCTATTTCTAATATTTGTTATCTTGTTGGGTATGATCGAATTTATTGCAAATAAATTCTTTGACAATGCAGCTACGAAAGATGGATGTGCTGACTCAGGAGGGGCATGGGATCATCAAAAAGATACCTGCCAATTTGGTCCTAATGACCCTAGAAGTAAAAAATAATTGGGAATATAAATGGAAAAGCAATTTGTCGATGAGAAAATGCAGAAATACTTGCGATTAATGCGTTTACGTAGAAACTTTGTATTCTCAGTATTAGTATTTCCATCAGTTGTTATTATTGTATTGATGCTAGCAAGAGTAGATGAAAAGTACTTATCTATTTATTTTCCGATAACCATGATTCCTATCATATTATTTTTGATGTTTAAGTTGCTAGCTAACGATATATGCCCTTGGTGTAAATGTGGCTTTTTCATGAATGATCTAGGTTCTTTTGTCAATGGGCTAAGTTTTATCTTCAGAAAACAATGCTCTCATTGCGGGAAGCCGGAAAAAATATCAAAAAATGAAGATGAACATGACTCTTAAAACTATAAAATTATCGTAGGTTGTATCATCGTAAAAAAAGCTAATTGTAGTTATCTTGATGAGTTGAATTTATATAATATTCATTGGCATCTAGCCGAGAAATTGTAGATTAAGAGTTAATTCAAATATGAGAAAATTAACAGAACAAGAAATTTATATTATTAACAAATTAATAGGTCAATCTAATTTGCCTGTCAGACTGCTAAAGCCCTTAACTGATCTTTATTGTGAAGCGATAGATGATGGGGGCATGGGCTCAATAAAAATATTATATGAGGATTCAAATAGGGAGGTGATACTGAAAGCAGGTGATATACAGATCAACTATCAAGATATTGATAATATCCCTGTTAATACTAGTTTTCTGATTGATGAAAATTTTAATTTTAGAGAGTTAGATGTTTTTAAAGCTGACTTTTCACCACTTTGTCAGCCATTGTATATAAATAATATTGTATCTATGTTGAGAATAAAACAATTTCATTGCTCTAATCTTTATTTTTAAAAGTTTTTGTTGGTACAATAAATAAGCACTTATACCTTGCGAAATAATCTTAAAGTATATAAAAATAACTAAACATTAACTTTATCAAATAAATAGTTAGTTTTTTATTTTTTAATAAGGATTTATATGCTTCATAATCAAACAAAATTATTACCCTTAGCACTTTTTTCTATTCTTTTAGCTGCATGTGGTGGAGGTGGTGGTTCAGCGACATCAGATACAGATGTACCGAAGCCTATTGTAGAAGCATCTGTATTAAGCCCAGATTTGGCACATGGCTATTTTGAAATTGAAAATTCAGGAGTTACTAATAACTCAACTATTAAGTTCTCACCATTTCATACAAACAGTGTAATTGAGGCATCCGCTTCAAATAATAGTATGTGGGATTTAGAGATTCTTACTCCAAGTAATGATTTGTCTGCACATATTAACAATTTGGCTGGTCTTTATTTTTATCCCAAAGGTGATAAAGTTGGGGTTTTTAGCTATTCAGAGAATGATAAAGGGCATTTGGCTGTCCAATGCCGAAACTCATGTAGTGATACATTCTCTTATAAGTTCGAAAAACAAAGTGATGGTAAAACTTACTTTATTATAAGCGCAAATGGTGCTGTATCAGGGCGTTTAAATAATATTGACTTTGCTTCGACTGCCAAAATTAAAGGTTCTATTAAATTTGAAGTAAATTCTGATTGGCCAGTATGGAACACGAAACGTTTTAATGAATATCCAGCTAAATCAGATTTAGTCGTTAATGGTAAGCTGGCGACAATACAAAGATTTATGAATTGGACAACCAGTTCTGTCTTAACTTTTAACACAGATAAAGAATATTATTTTAACTTTTCTAATCCTCTGGATCTTGAACATGATAGGTTCATATTAACAGAGGGAAATTATTTTAGTAATGAACAGCCTAAAGAAGTTTATATATACAAAGGATATTTTAATCGGGATTTTACATTAAATACAGATTATGAAAATGGTCTAACTACCTTTAAATTTATCAATAATTCATTTACTAACCCTATTGAATATGTTGCATCTCCAGAGTTAAAGGTCTCAGGTGGTTTCGAGAAAAAAATTCCTTATGGGCAAGTTACAGTAGGAAGTGAAGTTTTTAAAATTGATGAGACAGTTGCGGCAGCTGCATATGCAGAAAATGAAAGTAAATATTTTCGTTTTATGAGTAGAGATCATAAATCTGATCTCGAGTTTACGGTGAAATACGATACTATTACTAAAAAAGCAAATGTAGCGTATCAAAGACCTAAAAAGGATCAATTGAATGTAAATATTCATTTGAAATGGAATTGTAAATTGACAAATGATCATTGTACCGGTGTAACTGTCAATGAATCAGAAGGAACCATTGAATTTAAAAATGTGCAGTTAGATGATGGTCGTACCATAAATGGTAAATTTGCCCATCTAGGGGTAAATGATCTGGTAGGCTGATAAGTTTTTATTTGTGTGAAGATTGAAAAACTAGCTCTAATAAGGGCTAGTTTTTTTAAGTATATCCCTTTTTACTATTCTCGTTACGCTAAAAAGACTTATGTTTAAAATAAGCCAATACATAATTCATCTCTAAAGCTAATCTATGGTTTGCTATGTAGCTATTAAATTAATAAAGCATGAAAGCTATATTCTTTTTTTATAAATATCAGTCCATTTTTGATGGTCAATTTCTTTGTTTTATAAACCAATTTTTAACAAAAAATTTGAATTATTTATCCTAACTTTTTAATGATCTATTTTAATACGATTGTCATTTCACACGCTTGACGCCAACAAGAGCCAATACTATCCTTTGCGTGCTGGCCACATTGCCAGTTGGTTTTAGCAGACCATCAGCCAAAGTACACGAAAAAGTAGTAACTTTTTTGTGGAAATCCCTGCGTGCCCCCTCTGCGGCGGAACGGGAGGGGGACACCTTCGGGTGTGCTGGATTCTTTGGCTCCAGTCTGCTAACCCTCTTTCGTTTCGCCACCATTATTTAGCAGTAATGCGGTGAAACTTCTTTTATAGCCAAAGGAGTCCGCTATGCGTACTAATTCTTCTCAATTTTTGGCCTTTGCCAAAGTTTCTCTATTTATACCGTATAAACAGTTTATAAATAAGTTTAATCGACTCTAGGTTTTCTACACCTTAAGAATCGTTACGACTAAAAAATCATAGCAACAATAAAACCGAGATAGGCGAGCACACCTCTTGTGCCGCTTTTGCATGCCTGTTTTTAGCACTCATTTTAAGAGTG
>NZ_JZFB01000001.1:93269-96506 GCF_001188385.1 Acinetobacter sp. V2
TAAGCGGTATACATGAAAAATTTAGAATCTTCATTTAGAGCACTGCGCGTGCTTCACGTAGCAAAAGATCTATTTAATCAGGATGGTTTTAATAAAGTTGGTGTCGACCGAATTATTGCAGAAGCCAAAATCCCCAAAGCTACTTTCTATAACGACTTTCACTCAAAAGCACGACTCATCGAAATGTGTCTCACTTTTCAAAAAGATGCGCTCAAAGTAAAAGTGTTTTCAATTCTCAAATCTTACCGTGAAGAAATGGTGCTTGATAAACTCAAACAGATTTACCTTATACATGCCGATTTAAATGGCTTTTATCGTTTACCCTTTAAAGCAATTTTTGAAATTGAAAAGCTTTACCCAAAGGCCTACAGCGTGGTGATTGAATATAGAACTTGGCTAATCAACGAAATTTATAAACTGCTTTTAACCGTCAAAACTACAGCTTCAATGAAAGATGCCCACATGTTTTTATTTGTGATTGATGGAGCAATGGTTCAGCTTTTAAGTAAAAACAGTGTAGATGAGCGAGACAAGCTACTCGAGTATTTTTTAATAATGCTGTCTTAGCGATAAATTCAAACACATTCTAAAAGGAAAAAAGCCCGTAACTGGGCTTTTTATTTATTCGAGTTCAAGCTGATTGTCATCTTTAGTGACTTTAATTTTCAACTTTTTATATTTACGTTTGTTTGGATCTAAAGCAGAGTTTGACACTTCATCAGCAAACTTTGGATTTTGCATGAGTTTTGCATAGGCTCTGTAACCTATGCGAATTCGGGTAGGCGGACAATCTGTTCTTTTGGAATAATATTCAATAAGTGAATTTAATTCCTTTAACAAACTTTGATGTTCCATTGGATTGATTATTTTCTATTAATTATTAAGTTATTTTTAGCATACTAAACTTTAGAAAACTTCTAAAGATCTAGTTGATATACATTACTTTTAATAAGTGTGATTCGAATTTAACTAATTTCATAAATGTTGATTTATTTTGCATTTTATTTAAGATTTTTGATTTCTTTTTAATCAAATAGTCATAATCAAGGGTTAAATTAATTTTAGAAAAAGAAAATAGATAGAAGATTGCCACGAACAAGAACTATTTAAGCAATTTTCTCAAACTGTAGTATTCAGCTGACTTTAACGAGTCGGCTTTTGTTTTTGTGGTTAGTTCCTCGAATTTCCTATTTGTAGAAATTGATGCAGCAGTTCATCCATACATCTACTTAAAAATAAAAGCCCGATAAAGGGCTTTTTATTTTATATCTTGATTAAAATTTGAGTTTTTTAAGCCCACGACTCACGCCATTTTGTAAGGCTGCTTTAATAATCGGGCCAATAAAAGGAACGCGACCTTTAAAGCTAATGGTGTAATCTAAACGAGTACGGTTATTTCCCAAGTCAGTAAATTTCATTACACCACGGTGACCCTTAATTGGGCTAATCCCGCTTGTGATTGCGTACTCGATCAGTTCATTTTCTTTATAGACTAAATTTGTTTCTACAAATGAAGGGGTCAGTGGAATAGACATTTTGCGTGCAGAACCAACACCATTACGGGCGTCTTTTCCGTTGCTAATACGAGTCACTTTAGCAGGAGCGAAAAGTTTGCTTAGGTTTTCATGCTCACTTAAGCTTGCAAAGACTTTGTCTACGGGTGCATCAAATTCTTGTACGATGTTGATTTTTTGAGTTTTTAACATCTTATTCCCTCTATAAATTATTTTGACATGGACGATTGTCAGAATTTGGATATTAGCATGCTTTGGGTAATGGGGGAATTCTTCTTCGTCGGAGTTATCTTAAGTACAAAAAATTGATTTAGGTAAATCCATTATATTTTCTGTCCTTTTCTTTATCTTTTTGGATTGTAGACACATTGTATTATTTGAGAAATGGAGAATTATACAAATTGTAGACATTTCCCAGAAAGGTAGGAACCGAGCTCAGGCTTATGGATGGAGTGGTTAAGATGGATAAGAAAATACGTTTAGCCGAAACATTAAAACGCCGAATTATTAGTATGGAATTGGCACCGGGCGCAATTGTAGATGAAATATCCTTGAGTGAAGAATTTGGGATTTCCAGATCGCCCGTTCGCGAACTTATCCGTCAAATGGCTGCCGAAGGTTATCTAGAGCTTGAAGCAAATCGTGCTGCTCGTGTTTCTTCGATGAGCCATCAATCACTCCGTAATTTCTTTCTTGCTGCGCCATTAGTTTATATCGCTACAACACAATTAGCAGCAATAAATGCAGGGCCAGTTGAGATTAATCAATTGAAAGAAATCCAGCAACGATTCCGTCAAGCGATTGATGAAAATGACTTGGAAGGCCGTGTTTACTATAACAACCAATTTCATTTGGAAATAGGACGAATTGCACAAAATGCATATCTCTTACCAAGTCTAGAGCGCTTGCTGATTGACCATGCACGTTTAGGCAAAATTTTCTATCGCCAACCTACCTCAACAGATATGCAAGAAGACCTCGATACAGCAGTTCTTCAGCATGACCAGATTATTGATGCGATTGAGCGTCACAACGCAGGTGAAGCTGGTGAGCTGATCCGCGTGCACATGGATTTATCTCGCCGTCGAATGACTGAATATGTTGTTCCGGCAGGTATTGATGTTCCACTTACTTATTAATTAAAGGCAAAACCTTTTACAAATAATACTTTCACTTACAGGAAAAGTAGGTGAGTGGAAAATATAAATGGAGTTTTTGAAATGACAAAAGTTACAGCCTTACCTGCCGATGATCAACGATGTGCATGGTATCACCTCAGCCCAAAACGAATGGTTAAACCAAGCCATACGGGTAAAAGCGCAGCACGCTGGGCAGTAATTGGAGCAGGATATACGGGCTTGGCCGCAGCACGTCAATTGGCACTCAATTTTCCAAATGATGAAGTGATCTTGATTGAAGCGCAAGAAGTTGGTTTTGGTACGGCTGGTCGTAATGCGGGTTTTGCAATTGATCTTCCGCACGACATTGGCGCCGAAGACTATATTGGTGATATCGACATTGCCAAAACAACACTGAAGCTCAATTTGTTAGGTCAGTCTATTTTGCATGACTTAGTAAAAAAATACGCAATCGATTGTCACATGCGTCCAAGCGGTAAATATCAAGGTGCGGTAGAAGACCGTGGTATTAAGGTTTTGGAAGCTTATCAACGTGGTTTAGATAAGCTCGGACAAGAGTACCAAGTTATTAATGGTTCGGAATT
>NZ_JZFB01000001.1:96557-97160 GCF_001188385.1 Acinetobacter sp. V2
TTCACACCAGGAACAATGTTGGTTCAGCCATCAGCATTAGTAAAAGGCTTGGCAGATAGTTTACCGTCAAATGTGACGCTATATGAAAATACTGCAATTACTGAAGTTGAATATGGCGATAAAGTTGTATTAAAGCATGACCTTGGTCAAATCACTGCGGATAAATTGATTTTGGCAAATAATGCTTTTGGGCAACGTTTTGGTTTTTCACAGTTAAAACGCACCATGTTGCCTGTCTTTTTATATGCAAGCATGACTCGTCCTTTAACACCAAGCGAGCAAGCTGAATTGGGCGGTAAAGATTTCTGGGGTGTGATTCCATCAGACCCTTTTGGTAGTACAGTTCGCCGTACCCACGACAACCGTATTTTAATGCGCAACAGTTTTAGTTTTAACCCAAATGGAAAACCAAAACCGCATTGTTTAGAGCGCTTTATTTCTAAGCATCAGCGTTCGTTTGATAACCGTTTCCCAATGTTGCCAGACGTTAACTTTGAATATACGTGGAGTGGTTCACTCGCATTATCGCAAAACCATAAAGGCTTCTTTGGTCAACTTGCTCCAAATGTATATGGTGCGTTGTGTTGTAACGGTTTGGGAATT
>NZ_JZFB01000001.1:97202-100484 GCF_001188385.1 Acinetobacter sp. V2
TTGCAGGACAGCGTAGCGACTTGATTGATTTTCTTTTAGAAACGTCAGGCCCAAACAAAGTTCCGCCTGAGCCATTCTTATCTATCGGTGTTAATGCAACCTTGTGGTGGGGGCAAAGAAAAGCAGGGTTGGAAGAGTGATGTAGATGACATCAGATTTATAGGTTTTTCCTGATCAAATTAATTAGGTAAACAGCTTTAAAACAGCGAAGGTGGCGAAATTGAGTTTTCAGTTTCGCAGGGGCTATTCAACCTTAAATTTCTTAAATGTGTAGGAAACACATCCACTTCGGTGGACGAGTATTGGAGATAAAAATGACAACGAATCATATGTCAATTGATGATGTACCCGTAAATGGATTTCATCAGTTATTGAGTATTCGTACAGGTGGCGGTTGGCTACTGGATGGTTATGTTCTAAGTATTATCGGCGTTGCATTAATGCAAGCTGCCGCACAATTACATTTATCCAATTTCTGGCAAGGAATGATTGCAGCATCTGCACTATTCGGTATGTTTTTTGGCGGCTTTTTAGGTGGCTGGCTAAGTGACTGGATGGGGCGTAAGAAACTGTATTTCATTGCTCCAACTTTATTTGTTTTATGTTCGGTTGCTCAGCTTTGGGTTGATTCTGGATGGGTATTATTTTTATGCCGTTTCATGATTGGGATTGCAGTAGGTTTTGAATATGCCGCAGGCGGATCATTGCTCGCCGAGTTTTTACCAACCAAAGAACGTGGCCCTCGTTTAGCAATGCTCACAATTATGTGGTTCTTTGGCGCAATGTTGGCGTATCTCTTCGGCAATATGATTTTAAAGATGGATCTTACAGAAGCTTGGCGTTGGGTGTTTGCGAGCCCAGCTGTGATTGGTCTGACCTTAATCTTAATCCGAATTGGCACGCCAGAATCACCACGTTGGCTTATCAGCAAGGGTCGTAACGCTGAAGCAGAAGTCATTATTAAACAAGTATACGGACCATCTTTTTCACTTGCGAATGTGCCCGTTCAGGAAGCTGTCAAAAGTTTGTCGCTTAGAGAAATCTTAGCTTTAGGTTATGGCAAACGCGTATTTTTCTGTTCGATGTTTTGGATGTGTGCGGTGATTCCTGTGTTTGCCGTGTATTCCTTTGCACCTCGTGTTCTAGATGCAATGAATCTAAAAGGCTCATGGGCTGAATACGGTTCGGTGATGATTACGCTGATGTTTGTAGTGGGCTGTGTGATTGCAACCAAGCTAATCAATACGATGGGCCGCCGTAAAATGGTTATTCACAGCTTCTTGTGGTCAGGTCTTGCATTGCTGGGTTTGGGTGCATTTGCTGACGGCTCACAAATGTTGGTGTTGGTACTGTTTTGTTTATATGCAGTGTTGATTGGTGGGGCGCAAGTTTTGGAACTGGTTTATCCAAATGAACTTTTTCCAACAGAAATGCGTGGCATTGGTGTCGGCATGGCAACCTCATTTTCTCGTATCGGCGCAGCAGTCGGTACATGGCTGGTTCCGATGTCATTAGACACCATTGGTATTGGCAACACGATGTTTGTGGCAGCAGGCGTCACCTTACTTGGTTTGATTGTTTCCATTATGACAGCCCCTGAAACCAAAGGGCTGAACTTGGAACAAGCAACTTCTTTGAAAAATTAACAATGGATCGTGTTGCCACAGTCTCAGTCTCTCAAATCGATTATGGCAACCATCAACACACTTTAAAACGGAGAAAATATCATGACATTTTTTGAAGGCATTTATACACCAGCAATCACTCCTTTAGCTGCTGACGGTTCAATTGATAAAGCTGCTTTTGCAGAAGTTTTAGAATATTTAATTGATGCAAAAGTACACGGGATTATTGTGGCAGCAACAACTGGTGAATATTACGCACATACTGCCGAAGAACGTTATGACCTTGCTAAATACGCGAAAGATGTTATCGGTTCACGTACTTCATTAATGATTGGTACAGGCGCAATTCGTACCGAAGATTCGGTTGAATACGCAAAAGTGGCTAAAGAAATTAAAGCTGACAGTATTTTAGTGACTATTCCGCCTTACGCATTGCCAACTGAACAAGAAGTAGCAGCTCATGCTTTAACAATTGATAAAGCAGCAGGCTTACCAATCATGTTCTATAACTACCCAGCTCGTATGGGTGTGAGCATGGGCAAAGAATTTTTTGATACTGTTTTTGCTGAATCAAAGAACTTTGTTGGTATTAAAGAAAGTTCAGGCGATATGAACCAGCTACATATGTTGGCGCGTAACTATCCTTTCTTCGAACTTTCTTGCGGTTGGGATGATCAAGCACTTGAGTTTTTTGCATGGGGAGCACGTAGTTGGGTTTGTGCAGGTTCAAACTTTGTACCTCGTGAACATATTGCTTTATATGAGGCTTGCGTGATTGAGAAAGACTTCGACAAAGGCCGCCGCATTATGGCTGCAATGTTGCCATTAATGGATTTCCTTGAAACTGGTCATTTCATTCAATGCATTAAATATGGCTGTGAACTTAATGGTTTAAAAGCAGGCAGTGTTCGTGCACCGTTACAAGATATGGATGCAGAAAAGAAACAAGCATTCAAAGTCATTGTTGAACAACTTAAGCGTGAAGTTGCAGCCATTACAGGAGGCGTTTAATGTCTGAGCTTCTTACTGCATCGGAATATGCAACGATTGCCCAAAACTTATCTTTTCAGACTTTAGCCTTTATTGATGGTCAGTTTCAGGCATCTCTTTCAGGCAAAACGTTTAAAACGACCAACCCTGCAACTGGTGAGTTACTTGCAGAAATTACTGCATGTAATAGCCAAGATGTGGACCTTGCGGTTGCTAAAGCTAAAGCAGCATTTGAGGATGGTCGTTGGCATCGTTTATCTCCGAATGAACGTAAACACGTTTTACTTAAATTTGCCGACCTTCTAGAGAAAAATACAGTTGAACTGGCTGTTATGGAGAGTCTAGACAGTGGTAAGCCTGTAAGTGAATGTCAGTTAACTGATGTGCCGGAAATGATTCATACCATTCGTTGGCATGCGGAACTGATCGACAAGATTTATGACAATACAGCACCTGTAGGTTCAGATACTTTGTCACTTGTGGTGCGAGAAGCGATTGGTGTCGTTGGGCTTGTTTTACCTTGGAATTTTCCTTTACTTATGCTGGCTTGGAAAATTGCACCGTCTTTAGCAGCAGGCTGTTCGGTGGTAATTAAACCAGCTAAGGAAACGACTTTAACTGCGCTCCGTGTTGCTGAGTTGGCTGCTGAGGCTGGTATTCCGGCTGG
>NZ_JZFB01000001.1:100540-103124 GCF_001188385.1 Acinetobacter sp. V2
GATGTCACTATGGTGAGTTTTACTGGCTCAACTGAAACAGGCCGCCTATTTTTACAATATGCTGCCGAATCTAATCTAAAACGTGTTGTTCTTGAGTGTGGTGGGAAAAACCCTGCTGTTGTGATGAATGATGTTGATGATTTAGATCAGGTTGCACAGCATATCGTGAATGGTGCTTTTTGGAACATGGGCGAAAACTGTTCTGCATCTTCTCGTTTAATTGTTCATGCTGATGTTAAAGATGAGCTATTAGGTTTAATTGGTATACATTTGAACGACTGGAAAATGGGTAACCCACTTGATCCAGATCATAAACTGGGTTCGATGGTTAGCAAATCACACTATGAAAAAGTGAAGTCTTATATCGATCAGGCAAAAGCTGAAAAACAAAGCATCGTTTTTGGTGGCAACACAGAACAAGATATTTTCGTTCAGCCAACCGTGGTTGATGGTATTAAGGCGACAGATACCTTATTTAAAGAAGAGGTGTTTGGTCCAATTCTGTCAGTGACCACATTTAATACAATTGATGAAGCTATCGCACTTGCCAATGATTCTGTTTATGGCCTTGCAGGTTCGGTCTATACCAGTAACTTACGCAATGCGATCAAGCTTTCACGTGCTATTCGTGCTGGGGTAGTGACGGTGAACTGTTTTGGTGAAGGTGACATTACGACACCGTTTGGCGGTTATAAAGAGTCTGGTTTTGGTGGCCGAGATAAATCGATTTGGGCACATGACCAATACACAGAATTAAAGACCATCTGGATTGATGTGTCTGAGTCTTAAAACTTCTATAACCCTTGGTTCTTAGGAGCCAAGGGAGTTTAAAAAAACACATTAACTTTTAATTCGAAAACAAAAAAGTTTTTGAAGGGATCGTTTTATCCAAAATTCATTTAAATAAGGAAATGTAAATGAATAACCTCTATATCAAAAAAGTGGGAATGGGTTTGTTTGTAGTCGGAATGTCTACACCTATTTTTGCTGGAGTAACTTTCGGTGATTCAAAAACTGAACTGGGGGCAGTCACAGTTTCTGGAACTTTGCGGGCTAACTATCAAGATAAACACTACGGCGAGTCTGCTTCTGATCAGAAAATTAAGTTCGATGCAGCAATTTTAAATGTGGCTTATGAGTCACCAGACTGGTTTGGTAAAGTCCAATACCGCTGCTATCAATACGATAAATTTTGTGATTTCTCGACTTTGGTACAGGCCTATGCAGGCTACCGCTTAAATGCGACCGATAATATTACGGTCGGTTTACAGCCAATTCCTTTTGGTCCGGGTCGCTATTGGGACAGCAGTTTCTATGCGGGTATTAACAATACCATGGGCCTGCAAGACGCTTTAGATTTAGGTGTGAACTATCACTTTGAAATGCCGACTGCAACTAAAGTTGACCTCGCATATTTTGCAACTGACGGTGGTAACTACCACGGGACCAGTAAAGATTCAGCTCGTTACACAGCCAACGTTGTTACTTCATCTGATCCACTTAAAACTAACCTAAATGAAAAAAACATGTGGATGGTACGTGCTGATCAAGATCTTAAGTTTTTAAGTACGGATGATTTAAAAGTATCTGTTGGGGGAAGCTACTGGTATTCAGATATTGAAAATAAAAAGACATCTGCCGATGGAAATCGAAACACATGGGCTGTGTTTAACCGAATTAACTATAAAAACCTGAATGTGGTACTTACAGGTGGCAGACAGTCGATTAGCAACGAAGATGCCTTAAGCCCAGCAAGCTCTACTTTTGGCTCGTTTGATGGTGAATACGATATTGCCAATAAGGGTTATTTCTACACGGTAGATACCAGTTACACCTTTAAGAATGTAAAAGACTCACTCAATGTAACGCCTTATGTTGTGTTCAGTGGTTTCAACAAGAAAGAACAGGGCTTTGATGACTCACAGCGCAACATTGTGGGGGTGGCATGGGACTACAAAAATGTTTCGCTCTATACCGAATATTTAATGAGTAAAAACGATCCATTTGTGGGTGGAACGGGCAGCTCACTTGCAGCGGGCGATGATGGCAAGTGGAACAAGCTCTTAAATGTGATGCTGGTTTATAACTTCTAAGAGACACACCTTAACTGATCAATCTACTTCTATTAACTACGCTCTCAAGAAGACCTGACAAGAATGCTTGAGAGTAATTTAAAAGTGTTAAAAAGATGAAACCAATACGTAAAATCTTAGTTGCCAACCGTGGTGAAATCGCTATCCGAGTGATGCGTGCTGCTACAGAAATGGGCATCCGCACGGTTGCAATTTATGCAGAAGAAGATAAATTTGCCCTGCATCGCTTTAAGTCGGATGAAGCTTATCGGGTAGGTGCTGGCAAAAAGCCAATTGCGGCCTATCTGGATATTGAAGATATTATCCGTATTGCACTTGAGGCAGGGGTAGATGCCATTCATCCGGGCTATGGTTTCTTGTCTGAAAACCCTGAGTTTGCCGAGGCCTGTAGCAAAGCGGGAATTCGTTTTATCGGCCCGAAACCGGAAGTAATGCGTCAGTTAGGCAATAAGGTAATGGCACGTAATGTTGCAATGGTTGCATGTGTCCCT
>NZ_JZFB01000001.1:103140-115521 GCF_001188385.1 Acinetobacter sp. V2
ACTGCCAGTTACTGGCCGCTGAAGTGGGGTATCCACTCATGCTTAAAGCGAGCTGGGGTGGTGGTGGCCGTGGCATGCGTGTGGTTGAACATGAAAATGAACTCGAAGATGCAATTACTGTTGCACGTCGTGAAGCCAAATCTGCATTTGGCAATGACGAAGTCTATCTAGAGAAACTGATTCGCCATGCCCGCCATGTCGAAGTACAGATCTTGGGGGATACCCATGGCAATATCGTACATCTGTTTGAACGGGATTGTACCGTACAACGACGTAACCAGAAGGTGGTCGAGCGTGCACCTGCACCTTATTTATCTGAAATACAGCGCAGTAAAATCTGTGATGCTGCTTTAAGACTGGCCCGTGCGGTAGATTACACCCATGCGGGTACGGTTGAGTTTTTAATGGATGCCGAAACAGAGGACTTCTACTTTATTGAAGTGAACCCGCGTATTCAGGTTGAACATACGGTTACTGAAGAAATTACTGGCATTGATATTGTTAAGGCACAAATTCGGGTGACCGAGGGAGCTGCTGTCGGAGATGGCATTAGTTTTATTCCACCACAAGAGCAGATCAAATTATTAGGTCATGCACTGCAATGCCGACTCACCACAGAAGACCCTAAAAATGGTTTTATGCCAGACTATGGACGTCTCACTGCTTTTCGTAGTGCAACCGGTTTCGGGGTGCGGGTAGACAGTGGTACTGCTTATACTGGTGCAGTCATTACGCCATATTATGATTCTTTACTTGCTAAAGTCACGGTTCGTGGTGCAAGTGGTGATGAAGCCAATGCCCGTATGCTGCGCGCGCTACAGGAGTTTCGTATTCGCGGCGTCTCAAATAATCTGGCATTTTTAGAAAATGTGGTGACACATCCTTTATTTACACAAGGCACCTGTACCACCCGTTTTATTGATACCACGCCTGAATTATTTAACCTTAAACCTAAGCAGGACCGTGCGACTAAATTACTGGAGTTTTTAGGCGACATTACTGTCAATGGACAACCTGAACTCAAAGGGCGTTCACTTCCTGAAACGGTACCTGCTCCGGCACAGTTACCGATATTTAACTTGAACCAGCCCCTTCCTAGTGGAACCCGAGACCAGTTTAAGTTGCTGGGTGCAGAAGGTTTCGCAAACTGGATGCTAGACCAAAAGCGTGTATTGGTCACTGATACCACTATGCGTGATGCCCATCAGTCCTTATTTGCAACCCGAATGCGTACCGTAGATATGCTGGCGATTGCACCTTATTATTCCCATATGGCCAGTGAGCTGTTTTCACTAGAATGTTGGGGTGGGGCAACCTTTGATGTGTCGATGCGTTTTTTAAAAGAAGACCCTTGGGAGCGTCTGGCTCAACTTCGTGAAGCAGTGCCAAACATTCTGTTTCAAATGCTGCTTCGCTCATCCAATGCAGTGGGATATACCAACTATCCAGATAATGTCGTCCGTCACTTTATTACGCAGGCCGCACAAGGTGGGATCGATCTGTTCCGTGTATTTGACTCACTCAATGCGGTCGATAACATGCGGGTTGCCATTGATGCCGTTCGAGAGTCAGGCATGCTGTGTGAAACAGCAATCTGCTATACCAGTGATATCTTTGATAACAACCGAAGATATAACCTTAACTACTATGTTGATATGGCAAAGCAACTGCAAAAAGCAGGTGCCAATATTCTTGCCATTAAGGATATGGCCGGTATTTGTAAACCCGCCGCAGCACGTGAACTTATCAAGGCATTGAAAGAAGAAACTGGATTGCCGATTCATTTTCACACTCATGACACCAGTGGTATTGCCGCGGCCAGCATTTTGTCTGCCATCGATGCTGGTGTTGATGCAGTTGATACCGCCATGGATGCCATGAGTGGTTTAACGTCACAACCTAGCATGGGCTCGGTGGTTGCAGCCTTACAAAATACCGATCGTGATACAGGACTCAACCCTAATAACCTGCAACAGCTTTCTACTTACTGGGAAGGTGTACGCCATATCTATGCCCCGTTTGAGGCAGATATGCGTGCGGGTACGGCTGATGTTTATCATCATGAAATGCCGGGTGGACAATATACCAACCTACGTGAACAAGCTCGTTCACTGGGCATTGAAGAACGTTGGTCAGAAGTTTCCGATGCCTATGCACAAGTCAACTTATTGTTTGGTGACATTGTGAAAGTTACCCCAACCTCTAAAGTGGTGGGTGATATGGCTTTGTATATGGTGTCGAATAATCTTAATTCAGAAGATATTGAAAACCCGAAGCTTGAGATTGATTTCCCTGAATCGGTGGTTTCACTGTTTAAAGGTGAGCTAGGCACACCGGCACATGGTTTTCCAAAAGAGTTACAGCACAAGGTGTTAAAGGGTGCAGCCCCGTTAAGTGATCGTCCTGGAGCAGTGATGTCACCAGTCGACTTGGCAGGTGAGAAAGACGTGCTTGAAAATATGTTTGGGAAACAACTGACCGAACAGGAACTGGCGTCATATTTGATGTATCCAAAAGTCTTTACCGACTTTATGAAACACAAACTGAAATATGGCATGGTATCAAGCATTCCATCTTCAGCCTTCTTTTATGGTTTAAAAGAGCAAAGCCCTGTCGAAATTGAGCTTGAACGCGGCAAGACACTGGAAATAAAACTGCTGGGCCGCTCAGAAGCCAAAGATGGGGTGATTGATCTATTTGTAGAGTTGAATGGTCAGTTGCGTCTGGTGCAGATTAAACAGGCAAGCCAAAAAGAAGTAACGGCTCATCCAAAGGCAGACCCGACAAATCCGAAACATATCGGTGCTTCAATGCCGGGCATGATCAGTACAGTACCTGTGAAACTGGGTCAAACGGTCAAGAAGGGTGAAACCTTATTTACCATTGAAGCGATGAAGATGGAGCTTGCCATTAAAGCTGATCAGGACTGTGTGGTTCAAGAAGTTTTAATGAGTGCAGGTAAGCAAGTTAGAAATATGGATTTGGTTTTAGTCCTTCAATAGAGCGGCTATCAATTTGAGAAGTGGTTTAAAGATATGACAAGCAAGAGAAATGCAACGTTAATAGGGCTCATCGCTGTTTTGCTATGGAGTTCTATTGTTGGGCTAATTCGTAGTGTAAGCGAGAGCTTGGGAGCGACTGGTGGGGCGGCCATGATGTACAGTGTTGCCTCAGTCTTTCTCTTGATTAGTATTGGATTTCCAAAAATTAGTGAATTCCCTAGACGTTATTTAATTTGGGGAAGCTTATTGTTTGTGTCCTATGAGTTATGTCTTGCCTTATCTATTGGTTATTCAAATACCAATCGACAGGCCATTGAAGTGGGAATGGTCAATTATTTATGGCCAGCTTTAACAATGGTCGCAGCTATTTTATTTAACAATCAAAAATCCAGCTGGTTAGTGATTCCCGGATTTGTTATTGCTATTTTGGGAATCTGCTGGGTACTCGGAGGTGAACAAGGGCTTGATTTTGCGAGCATGCTTGAAAATATAAAAGATAATCCGCTGAGTTATGGATTAGCTTTTATTGGGGCATTAATCTGGGCTGCTTACTGTACTGTAACTGCAAGAATAGCCAAGGGGAAGAATGGTGTAACGCTTTTTTTCATGCTTACAGCACTAGTTTTATGGGTGAAATACCTCGTCATTGGTGGGGCGCCAATGGTGTTTAACCTTCACGCAATTATCTATCTTGCACTTGCTGCTGCGGCAATGGGTTTTGGTTATGCCGCATGGAATGTCGGTATCTTACATGGCAATGTAACGATTCTTGCAGGTGCGTCTTACTTTATCCCCGTATTTTCAGCAGCTCTAGCAGCAATCGTTTTACATACACCACTTTCCATGTCGTTTTGGCAAGGTGCGGCTATGGTGTGTATCGGTTCGGTTTTGTGTTGGCTTGCAACACGTCAGAAGCATTAAAACTCGAAACTATTGTTTTAGCTTAGTTCTAGCGTTAATTAGAAACTGAACGATTGGTTTAGTTTCTAACGATTAGATGTAAAGAGGTAGTGAATTTCTCTCGTGATCTTTTTGATGAAAGGATGAATAACTGACCAGTTTGTAGAAATCCAGCAAATAAAAGAACCTGCTGTCACCATTGCAGTTCCTTGCCAAAAGCTTATCGACAATTGAGTTTGCAAAACGAACATTGCCAGAAGAGATGAAATGATCGGGGTAAAGTAAGAAGCAACAACCAGCATGGTAATATTTCCATGAATAATACCAATATTCCATGCTGCGTAACCTAAACCAATAGCAACAGAAGCGACTCCTAACGTTATAAATGTCGCTAGATCGATAGAGGGTAGAGTTGCGTGACCTGTGATAAATAGCTTAATCCATAGGGTGAGTGCTACACAGATAAAGAAAATAGAAATTGGGTTTTGTCCATTGCTCATTTTCTTGGTTAATACGCAATAAAAAGCCCAAATGACAGCGCCTGCAAAGGCCAAAATGTAACTTAGAGGATTACTATGAAAATTATCAACAATACTATTTAGACTAAAATCACCATTTCCAGTTTGAATAAAAATGATGCCTGAAATTGAGATAAGTAAACCTAAAATAATAATAAAATTAAACTTTATTTCTTTAAAAATAACGAAAGCTAAAACTGTTAAGCTCGGCCAGAGATAATTCACAATGCTCACTTCAATAGCCTGTTGAGCTGTTTTGGAATAAGCGATTGCAAATGAAAAACAAAGTTCATAAGCAATGAATAGGGCTGTACCTAAAATTAAATATTTTTTAGAAATTAACTTAAAATTTGGAACTCTAAAAATAATAAGCAATAGCACTGCACTGAAAGTATAAATCAGCGTAATACCCATATCGGGACCAATTGCGGCAGTAATATGCTTCACAAGGCCGACCATAGATGCCCACATGAGAATGGCGCTTAAACCAATCAATGTTGCTAAATTTTTTGACATAGGAAAACTGAATAACTCAAATAATGGACTGAGCTGCTAACAGGAAGTAGAAAAAAGCACGAAGCCTAACAGGTTAAAAGAATTCAAGGTCAAAAAATAGGTTACATAGGACAATTTATATAAAATATCGCGTTTCAGTAGCGTGGTTAAATAGATTTATTATTTGAGCTTTTCTACTTCATGGCGGCGTTTTCTATACGTAAAAGGTGTTTCCCCGTATTGTTTTTTAAACCAAAGAATAAAATGAGAGGCATCAGAAAAACCACATTCAATAGCAATGTTGGTGATATATGCATTCGTGTTGGCAAGTAGTTTTCTAGCATGTTCGAGTCTTAATTTGCGCCAATAATTTGATGGTGGTTCATTGGTACTCGATAAAAAGGCACGGTGCAGTTGTCTTGGGTTGGTTCTCGCATGCTCTGCTACTTCTTTTAATGTAACGTGCGCACTTAAATTTTCACTCATAAAAGCTATAGCTTTAGAGACAATATTATTTTCATATGTAGTTGGACTATCTAAAAGTATCTCTTCTTTTTCATCAATGATTTGTTTGTCAGCATTAATGAGCAAATATTCTAAGCTTTTTTGTGCCCGAATATCACCACAATGACGCCGTATTAAATCCGCAGCTAAATCTATGGCAGTTCCGCCAGGGCAAGTAAAAATACCTTGATCTTCAACATAAGCTTTATCTACGACTGTGATTGCTTTAGGAAATCGTTCTGAAAACTCTTCTCTGGTCGTAAAATGAATTGCACATTTCCGACCATCCATAAGCCCCGCATTTCCTAAAACAAAACAGCCTGAACAAAAGGCAATAATGGGTATCTTCGCATTGTGTATTTCATTGAGTATTTCTAATAATTTTTCTGGTGGATTACGTGTTTCTGTAAGTAAACCACCCGCAATGACAATGTAATCATAATTTTCTTTTAAAGCTTTTAGGTTAAGCGAAGTTGTTGGGTTAACTGATAGTCCACAACTTGCAGTAACAGGTTCATCATTAAAAGTCATCCAGTCCCATTTACAGTAAATTTGCAAACTACGAAAAGATTTATCCGCTGCAAATCTAAGAGATTCAACAAAACCAGAAATAGGAGCTAGCGTGAATTTATTCATCAGAATAAATCCAACACGTAAATCTGGATGAACCGAGGAGAGACTTTCTTCAGAGGGAGATGCTTCATCATAAGCATGAGAAGATGAGTTCTTCATATCTTTCACCGTCAATATCCATTTAGAGCAGTGATTCTTAGAATCTGCTATGTTTATTATAGGCATGAAATGGAACAAAAGAAATTTCGAATAAAACAACATTTTTACGAGGAAAATATGGAAGTCATTAAAACGGTTGGTGTTGTTGGAGCAGGTGTAATAGGTGCGAGTTGGACGGCCTTATTTTTATATAAAGGATTTAAAGTTAAGGTCTATGACCCATATCCTATAGATGAAGCGGTCTTTAAAAGCAGAATATCTACAAATTTAAATGATTTATTGGCTTTAGATCAGAACGCTGGACACACCCATTCTTTATCAGATGTGCTACTTCATCTGGAAATTTTTAATAATTTAAAAGATGCAGTTTCAGACGTAGATTTTATTCAAGAAAATGCTCCTGAACGTCTCGATATCAAACAACAGTTATATCAAGAAATCACAGCATATTGCCCTCAACATACTCTTATTGCTTCAAGTTCATCGGGCTTAAAAGTGTCTGATTTTCAAAAAGAGGCGCAACATCCAGAACGTATTTTATTAGGTCATCCTTTTAATCCGCCGCATCTCTTACCTTTGGTCGAGATCGTTGGCGGTAATTTGACGGATCCTCAAATTTTAAAACAGGCTTCTGAGTTCTATAAACAACTGGGTAAGAATCCAATTGTTTTAAATAAAGAAGTAAAAGGGCATGTTGCAAATCGTTTGCAGGCTGCACTGTGGCGAGAAGCTTTTTCGTTGGTTGAACAAGGCGTGTGCTCTGCCGAAGATGTCGATGTCGCAATTACCAGTGGGCCGGGTTTAAGATGGGCGTTATTTGGCCCCTATATTAATATGCAGCTTGCCAACCAAAAGGGTTTTAAAGAGGCAATTCATCATTTAGGCCCACCAATGACAGAATGGTGGAATGATATGCACGCATTTCAACATTCAGACGAGACAACAGAGTTATTGGAAGCAGAAACCAATCAGCTTTTAACCCAATATAAAAATATCGATTTATACCAAACCAGAGATAAAGGTCTGGTCGATATCTTAAAGCTCAGACAACAACTTAAACTAGATTAATTTAAACTCTTAGGGTAGAGCCAATCATTTTATTTCAGAGATGATTGGCTTTTTTGTTGGGGCAAATAATAAAAAACTCCCTAGCTGAAACAACCTTACATTCATTAAATGTTACTGAAATCTCTGTCGCGTTGCATTTGAACTATATGCCTTACGTGAAGAGTAAGAATCGTTGCAAACCGTAAAGAAAGCCTCCTCATAATCAAAGGACATCATAGAAAATAGAGGAATATAAAATGCGCGCTCTTACTTACCACGGTGCAGAAGATGTTCGAGTAGAAACAGTAGCAGACCCTATTATTCAAGAACCGGATGACATTATTTTACGAGTGACTGCCACAGCGATATGTGGCTCTGATTTACATTTATATCGAGGCAAAATTCCTAGAACCGAACAAGGTGATATCTTTGGACACGAATTTATGGGCGTGGTTGAAGAGGTCGGCCCAGCCGTCACTGCAGTGAAAAAGGGTGATCGAGTAATTGTTCCTTTTGTGATTGCCTGTGGTGAATGTTTCTTTTGCCAACTTGACCTGACCGCTGCCTGCGAAACCACCAATACAGGGCGCGGCGCAATTATTAATAAAAAGCAGATTCCACCAGGAGCAGCTTTGTTTGGTTATAGTCATCTTTACGGCGGTGTACCGGGCGGGCAAGCGGAATATGTGCGTGTGCCAAAAGCCAATAAAGGCCCTTTTAAAGTACCAACCTCACTGTCAGATGAAAAAGTACTTTTCTTGACTGATATTTTACCCACTGCTTGGCAGGCGGTGACCAATGCCCAAGTGAAACGTGGCTCAACCGTTGCAATTTATGGTGCAGGGCCAGTCGGACTGTTAAGTGCTGCTTGCGCTAAGATGCTCGGTGCTGAAAAGATATTTATGGTCGATCACAATGACTATAGATTGAACTATGCAGCGGCAACATACGGTGCTATTCCAGTTAATTTTGACGAAGTCGATGCGGCTGAATTTATTATTCAACATACCGACAACTACCGTGGTGTCGATGCTGTGATTGATGCGATTGGTTTCGAGGCCAAAGGCAGTGTGATTGAGACAGTGCTCACCAATTTAAAGCTTGAAGGTTCAAGTGGTGCAGCACTGCGTCAATGTATTGCCGCGGTTCGCCGTGGTGGTGTGGTCAGCGTACCGGGGGTATATGCGGGTCCGATTCATGGTTTCTTATTTGGTGATGCTTTTGATAAAGGGCTGACTTTTAAAATGGGACAAACCCATGTCCATCAATATTTGCCGCAACTCTTAGAACTGATTGAACGTGGTGATTTATCACCTGAAACTATTATTACCCATCGAATGAAATTAGAAAATGCCGCAGAGGGATATCGCATTTTTAATGAAAGAGAAGAGGATTGCCGTAAGGTAATTCTGCTTCCTTAAGATTCTCGATCTTATAATTTAGTTTTAAGCCTCTTAATGAAAGGGGCTTTTTTATTTTCAAGATGCACAATTTTGAGTGCAGTTTTTTATTTTTGAACTTAAACCGCACCCAAACAGCTCAAGTTTAGTATTACTTTTAACCAAAATCGTAATACTAAACTGGCATGTCCTTTGCATAGTCATAAACAATCAAAAGTGATCTAGGGTTCCGATACTTTACGTATGACTGGACCGAGAGTTCACGGTTCCTAGCGAACTACACGGAGGGATAAAAGCCCGGGAGGAAGTCTAAAACTATCCGACAGGAGTAGCTATGAACACTGCAAGTTATCATAACAATCAGGCGATTTGGACCGAACTTTTACCCGGAGGGCATCACTGGTCGGGTCGAATTCAAAAAGGAACCATTCTTAGATTTACTTCGCTTGGCGCTCAGGCAAATGTTTCTTTGTTTTGTGTAAATGCTGCCGATGTGCTTGAACGTTTTAACATGCCCGACAGTTTAAAAGGACAACATACCGCTTATTTAAAAGCTTCCAATGTACTGTATTCAGACCTAGGCCGTGTGATGGCTTCCATTGTTCATGACGATCATGGTTGGAATGATGCGCTTTGTGGCCCAAGCCGACCTGAGCAAATTGAAAAGCAATTCGGTGAGCGTACATTTCAAGATGCCCGCAATGATATGTACCAAAATGGCTTAGACAGCTTACTCATTGAAATGTGTAAATACGGACTTGCCAGCCAAGACCTGAGTGCCGCCGTTAACCTATTTTCTAAAGTTGTGCCAGATGAAAACGGTGCTTTGTCTTATGTCAGTTGTGACAACACCGATCAAAGCATTGAACTGCGCTTTGAAATGGACTGCTTATTATTTTTATCTGCTGCACCGCATGGTTTAGACACCAGCCCAAGCTATCAACCTGCTGATATTCAACTCAGTTTATTTAAAGCCAATTCTCTAACAGACAGCGATATTTGTCGTGATGCGTGTTCGCAAAATCAGCGTGCGTTTCAAAACACAGCCCGCTACTACGCGCTTAGCAATATTTAAATCAGGAGAAGCATCATGACAGTTTTACAAGCATTTGAAAAAGCAGTTTTAAATGAAGTTTGTCCTGCGGGTGAAGCGTGGATGTGTGAGGTTAAAAAGGGCCAATATTTTCGAATTATTGACCTTGAGGGAAACCAAGCGGTCGATACTTTGTTTATGAGTGCCGAAAACCCGACTGAGCGTTATAGCGCAATGGATACTTTGGCCATCAACCAGCAAATCTATTTAGAAAAGGGCACCAAGCTCTACAGTAACTTTGGCCGTCCAATTGCTGTCATTCATGATGATAACTGCGGTCGCCATGACACCATTGGCGGTGCTTGTTCATGTGAAAGTAATACTGTTCGCTATGCACATGAAACGTATCCTATGCATAGTTGCCGTAACAACTTTATGTATGCCTTGGCAAAACACCCGATTGCGAAGAAGCATGGCTTAAATGTGCGTCACATCGGCCCAAACATTAACTTTTTTATGAATGTGCCAGTAACACCAGATGGCCAGCTTAAATTTGATGACGGAATTTCAGGACCGGGGAAATATGTCGAAGTTCGGGCAGAAATGGATTTGATTGTTTTAATTTCGAATTGTCCGCAGCTCAATAACCCATGTAACGCCTATAACCCAACCAAAATTCAACTGGTTGTCCGTGAAGCGGAAGGGGTGTAAGCATGTTTAAAAAAGTTCTGATTGCTAACCGCGGTGCAATTGCCTGTCGCGTCATTCGCACCCTTAAAAAACTCGGGATCGCTTCGGTGGCTGTTTACTCCGAAGCCGATCGTGATTCTTTACACGTGACTTTGGCAGATGAAGCTTTCCTAATTGGTCCTGCACCTGCGCACCAAAGTTATTTAAATATTGAAAAGATTCTTGAAGTAGCAAAACAGTCGGGAGCAGAAGCCATTCATCCTGGTTATGGTTTTTTGTCTGAAAATGCTGAGTTTTGTGATCTGTGCGAAAGCCAAGGCATTGCTTTTATTGGACCGACTTCAAGTCAAATGCTCGATTTTGGTTTAAAGCATACTGCACGTGAACTTGCTATTAAAAGCAATGTACCTTTACTTCCGGGTAGTTCACTACTTGCCGATGAAGCTGAAGCTTTAACCGAAGCGACCCGTATTGGTTATCCAGTCATGCTGAAAAGTACCGCGGGTGGCGGTGGTATTGGTATGCGTCTGGTCTGGAACGAAACCGAATTAAAAGATGCTTATCAAACCGTGTCTTATTTAGCGCAGGTCAATTTTAAAGATGCAGGTTTGTATTTAGAAAAATTTGTACAACATGCACGCCACATTGAAGTACAAATTTTTGGTGATGGACAAGGGCAAGTTTTAGCGTTGGGTGAGCGTGATTGTTCGGTGCAACGCCGTAATCAGAAAGTCATTGAAGAAACACCCGCGCCACACTTAAATGAACAGCAACGTGACTACCTTCAAAAAGTTGCGATTCAACTCATGCAGTCGGTGAACTACCGTTCGGCAGGCACGGTTGAGTTTGTCATGGACACCGAAACCCAAGAATTTTATTTCTTAGAGGTCAACACGCGTTTGCAAGTTGAACACGGCGTGACCGAGCAAGTGTTTGGTGTCGACTTAGTGGAGTGGATGGTTACATTGGCAAGTGGTGACTGGTCAGCACCCACTGAAAAGTTAGAGCCAACAGGACACTCTATTCAAGTTCGTCTTTATGCTGAAGATCCGATTAAACAGTTCCAACCAAGTGCAGGCTTACTCACCCATGTTAAATTTGACCCGCGAACCCGAGTCGAAACATGGGTGGAAACAGGTTCAACAGTGTCGTCTTTTTATGACCCGATGATTGCTAAAATTATTGTGACCGCTGGAACACGTGAACAAGCCATACAGGCAATGAGTGCTAGTCTTGCCAATACGCAAGTCGCAGGCATTGAAACCAATTTGGAATATTTGCAAAATATTATTGCTTGCGATGTGTTTGCTTTAGGTACTCAAACCACTCGTTTTTTAAATACATTTGAATGGAAAACTCAAAAAATTGAGGTGTTGCAGGCTGGTATTCAAACTGCCATTCAAGACGTAACAGGTCGATTAGGTTATTGGGATGTTGGTGTACCGCCATCTGGTGCGATCGATCCACTCAGTTTAACTGTGGCAAATCAGCTTTTAGCCAATGAGCCAAATACCGCAGGGCTTGAATGTACCTTGCAAGGGCCAACTTTAAAGTTTCACTGTGACAGCCAAATTGTGATTACGGGCGGTGATATGCCTTCAAAACTTGATGGTGAACTTGTGCCGATGTGGCAAACCATCAATGTGAAAAAAGGCCAAGTTTTAAAATGCGGGCTTATCCGTTCAGGTTGCCGTAGCTATATTGGTGTTAAAGATGGTTTCGATGTTCCTGACTATTTAGGGTCGCAGGCGACTTTCACTTTGGGTCAGTTTGGTGGGCACGCAGGTCGTAATTTATTAATTGGTGATATGCTGCCGATTACTGAATATTCCGCTCAATCGACTACTACTTTAGCTCAAGCACAAATTCCTAGCTTTACTCAAAACTGGGAAATTGCAGTCATGTATGGGCCACATGGCGCGCCAGATTTTTTCACCAAACAAGATATTGATACCTTTTTTGCCAACGAGTTCGAAATTCACTATAACTCAAGTCGTACAGGCATTCGCTTAATTGGACCAAAACCTGAGTGGGCACGTGAAGATGGCGGTGAGGCGGGG
>NZ_JZFB01000001.1:115563-127277 GCF_001188385.1 Acinetobacter sp. V2
GGGCAATTGATTTTACGGGTGATATGCCAATTATTTTGGGCCCGGATGGTCCAAGCTTAGGTGGCTTTGTCTGCCCAGCGGTGGTCATCCATTCCGAGCTTTGGAAAATCGGGCAGCTTAAAGCAGGTGATAAAGTAAAATTTGTGCCTGTGAGTTATGCGCAAGCAAAAGCACTCGATCAAAAATATCATCAAAGCTTAACTGTGACCGATACAACTCGTATTGATTTCAGCCCAACAATTCAAGCAGAACCCGACACTTTAAAAGATGCTGTTTTGGCAACTTTAGAAGGTGAAACTGATTTACCAAGCGTAACCTATCGACCAGCAGGAAATAGCTATTTGTTGGTGGAATATGGCGAGTTAGTACTTGATCTGAATTTACGTTTCCGTATTCATGCACTCATGCAATGGGTCAAAGATCAAAACATTCAGGGCATTATCGACTTAACACCGGGCATCCGTTCACTACAAATTCATTTTGATTCAATTCAACTCGATCAACTGGAGCTTTTACAAAAACTTCAGCAAGCAGAAGCCGAGTTACCCGATATTCAAAATATGCAGGTGCCTTCACGAACTGTCTATTTACCTTTAGCTTGGGAAGATTCACAAACTCAACTTGCCACCGAGCGCTACACACAAATTGTTCGTCCAGATGCGCCGTGGTGCCCAGATAACGTCGAGTTTATCCGTCGTATTAATGGCTTAGCGTCAAAGCAAGCGGTTAAAGATGTAGTCTATAGCGCAAACTATTTGGTGATGGGTTTGGGCGATGTGTATTTAGGAGCACCTGTTGCAACACCGCTCGACCCACGCCAACGTTTAGTCACCACAAAATATAATCCTGCACGAACTTGGACACCTGAAAATGCCGTCGGTATTGGCGGGGCTTATATGTGTGTGTACGGTATGGAAGGGCCGGGTGGTTATCAGTTTGTTGGCCGTACCACTCAAATGTGGAGTCGTTACCGTAAAAATGCCGACTTCGAAGATGGCAAACCGTGGTTATTACGCTTTTTTGACCAAGTGAAGTTCTATGAAGTTTCTGAGGCTGAACTTCTGCAAATGCGTGAAGACTTTAAGGCAGGCCGACTACAACTTTGCATCGAAGATGGCGTACTCAATTTAAAAGAATACAACGAGTTTTTAAAAACACATCAAGACAGTATTCAAGCCTTTAAAGATATGCAACAAGCCAATTTCGAGGCTGAACGACGCCGTTGGCACGAAGCAGGTTTACAAGAATATATCTCTGAAAGCCTAGATGCGGTTGATGAAGGCGAAACAGTGGTTATTCCTGAAGGAGGCTGTGCGGTCGAATCACACATGCCGGGCTCAATCTGGAAAATCGAATGTGCATCGGGAGATATTGTTGAAGAAGGTGCAACCCTTGCAGTAATTGAGGCAATGAAAATTGAAATTCCAATTATTGCGCCCGAACGTATGAAGGTCGAAACCATTACTATTGAAAAAGGGCAAACTGTAAAAACAGGGCAAGTGCTATTTACCTTGGCACCTGTGGCATAAACCCAAAAGAGAGCATCAATATCGATGCTCTCTTTAAACCTTATGCTTCGGTCAAATGCTTTAATACTTTATGACCATGTTCAACCGCTTCTAATTTAATTTTCGACTCTGGGTTACCTGATAAAGGCGATACGTCATAAAGCAAGTAAGTGGCGCTTAACTGCATTTGCGTATATTGAATTGAATATTGAACCGCTTTTAAAAAGCTATCGATTAAGTTTTCTTGGTCGTTCACCATGTTGGCTTCAGTTTGGCCGACCGTCATACTAATAATGACTTTTTTGTCTTTTAATTTATCGCCTTGAGAGCCATAGGCAAATTGATAAGTAAAGACCTCATCAAACCATAATTTCAAAATTGCCGGCATATTAAACCAGAACATTGGATATTGCAGGATGATCGTGTCGTGGCGTAATAAGGCTTCTTGTTCAGCACTCACGTCAATTTGGTAGTCTGGATAAAGTTGGAAAATATCTCGGACTTCAAGGTCTGGATAGGTTTTTACGAGTTCATTCACAATCGTTTTATTTGCAATCGATTGAGCGTAGTAGGGATGAGCTAAAATCAGTAAAGCCATGAGAGTGCCTTTAAACTATAAAAATAATAGTCACTATAATTTTTATAGTATTGGCGTACAATAACTATCAAAGTTGATAGGTAGTGTTAAAAATGGCAAATACTGAAAATACATGTGAAGTCACGGTAAATGGAAAAACTTATCCATGTCATATCAGTATGGCTATGGACTTGGTGGGTGGAAAATGGAAATGTGTGATTTTGTATTATTTAAAAGATAAGCCGAAACGCTTTAATGAAATCAAGCAACTCATTCCTACAATTACTGAAATGACATTAAGTCTTCAACTCAAGCAGTTAGAGCAAAGCGGTTTAATCTCTAGAACGGTTTATGGTGAAAAAGCACCGATCAAAGTTGTCTATGAAATGACAGATTTTGGAAAAACTTTTAGGCCAGTTTTAGATTCTTTATATGTATGGGCTCATAGTTTGATTAGTCTATCTGAAGATTAAAAATTAAATTATTAAATAGATTAGACTGTATTAATTATATTCAATATTATACTTCAAGAATAAAAAGGAAATTATTATGAAGAGAATTTTATTACTATCATTTCTATTTTTTTATTTACTTATACCGGCTTACGCTCAGGAAGTAAAATATAAAAATATTGTAGTTAATCTAAAAGATCAGTGGGATATTAGCAAAGGTCAAAATGAAGAGCTAATTGCAATAAAACAAGCGAGTAAACAGGCAGTTATCATTTCAATATATTATCCCAAAGGTATAGAAGAGGGTATGCAATATCTGGTTGCTTCGCTACAAATTCCGAAACAAGGACTAGTAAAAATGAAAGGGGTAACATTGGTTAATGAGGATATTAATATTCCATTGAGTAGTGGTATGAATTATCAAGCTAATGTATTTACAACCGACTTTGATAAACGTTTTCTTATCAGTGCTTCATCAGGTACTAATGCAGGAGTTATCTTAGTGACATATGAAGGTGAAGGTAATGATACAAATAAAGCGATTAGTGATTTTAAAAGTTTAATAAATAATATAAAGATAGAGGCTCCTAAAGATGGATTCCTTTTTAATCAGAATGATTTATTGAAACATAACTAAGGATTAAAAGAGATAGCCCCATCCCTGTGCATGGGGCTTTTTTTTGCCCAAAAATCACTCATAAATACCCATAAAGCTCAGCAAAACGATGCTTAAAAACTGGCACATTTTCTGCATCTCTTATCAGTAATACAAAAACTGAATTTGGTAATACTAAGCTAGAGGTGAGATATGAACGATGTAAAACCTGTGGTTCAACCAAAGCCAACTTTAAAAGCTTTTTTAGTCGAATTGCTTAGCGTACGTGCAGGCGTATATATCAAGCAAAACAATCAGCCGCCTAAAACAAAAGGATAAGACTGTGGCAAAACAAAAGTTGGCTCGAATCAGTATTACTGTACCTGAAACGACACTCAACGCGCTCGACCAAAAAATTGTCGAGCAGAACTATGAAAGTCGCTCGCAAGCCATTGTCGACATGATTAATAAACACTTAATTGCAGAACAGGCGCAGGCTAATGAAGTCATGGTGGGCACCTTGACGCTGCTTTATGACGCTAGCCAAATCACCTTGCGTAATCAATTGGTCGATTTACAACAACAGTTTTTAGCGCAGGTGATTAGTTCACTTCATATTCAACTCGACCAACAAAAGATATTGCAAGTCATGTTAATGCAGGGTGCGAGTTCTGAACTCAGACAAATTAGCCAGCAATTTATTGTGCTGAAAGGGGTGATTAAAGGGCATTTAGAACTGATGGATGCCGTCATGCCGCCTATACAGCAAAATGACTAAATGAGGAGTAGCGTGTTGAAAAATTTATGGACCATCCAAGACTGGAAAACAGCATATCAAAATGGGCAAATCCATCTTGAAGATTTGATAGGTTACGTTGCAGAAATTAAAAATGATGACCATGCATGGATTGAAATTGCTTCGAATAACCAGATTCAGGCACAAATTGATGTTTTAAAAGACCAGAATATTGCTGAGTTACCTCTATACGGTGTGCCATTTGCAGTTAAAGATAACATTGATGTTGCTGGTTTTCACACTACTGCCGCCTGTAAAGAAGTTGAATATTTAGCGACTCAAGATGCTGCCGTAGTTGCCAAACTAAAAAAAGCAGGGGCGATTGTGGTCGGTAAAACCAATCTTGATCAGTTTGCAACTGGACTGGTTGGCGTTCGTTCTCCTTATGGCGCAGTAAAAAATAGTTTTAACCCTGAATATATCAGCGGCGGGTCAAGCTCTGGTTCTTCGGTGGTGGTTGCCAACGGCATTGTTCCTTTTAGTTTGGGGACTGATACGGCGGGGTCAGGGCGTGTTCCTGCTGGCCATAACAATATTGTGGGCCTTAAGCCGACAAAGGGCTGGTTTTCTACCACAGGTTTAATTCCTGCATGTCGGACCATTGATGTCATTTCTATTTTTGCACTGCATGTTGATGACGCGTGGACCGTTGCCAATTTAATGCAGGGCTACGATGAAACAGATGAATATTCACGAGCACATCCAGCCAATGTACCAACTCAATTTTCTAAACAAAAAATTGCTATTCCAGCTCAGCTTGAGTTTTATGGAGACATTGAGTCTGAAAAAGCCTTTTTAGTTGCAATTGAGCGTGTAAAAAAACTGGGCTATGAGGTTGAGAGTATTGATTTCAGTGCCTTTAATGAGCTTGCTGCTGCACTATATAACGATGCTTGGGTGGCGGAAAGAACAGTTGCCGTTGAACGTATGACAACACGTGAAAAGGCTCATCCAGTCATTGCTCAAATTATTGCGCAGGCAGATAAATTCAAGGCAACAGATGCACTTCAAGCAGAATATAACCGCGCCGTTCTGGCTCGAAAAATTAATTTGGCATTACAACCTTTTGATGCCTTGATGGTTCCGACAGCGCCAACTATTTACACCATTGCTGAAGTGGAAGCTGACCCGTTGACTAAAAACGCGCACATGGGGGCCTATACCAACTTTGTCAATTTTGCTGATCTTTCGGCTTTAGCTTTACCTAATGTATTTCATGATGACGGCCTACCAAGCGGCGTAACCTTTATTGCACCAGCTTGGCACGATCAGGCACTGGCCAATTTTGCGCAACTTTGGCAAGCCGAAACATCACTGAGTTTAGGTAAATCAGCTCAACATTATCAAAAAAATATAGAGATCCACTCGAATCATTCAGTGCAGCTTGCTGTAGTGGGAGCGCACTTAACAGGTATGCCGCTTAATTTTCAGCTGACTAGTCGCAATGCCACTTTGCTTAAGAAAACTCAGACTGCAGAGACTTATAAACTCTTTGCCTTAAAAAATACCACGCCACCAAAGCCGGGGCTGCAATTCGATGAAGCAGGGACATCTATTGAAGTTGAAGTGTGGGATGTTCCATTAGCAAATTTTGGAGCCATTGTGGCTGAAGTACCTGCACCTCTTGGCATTGGGAACCTGAAACTAAAAGATGGAACATGGGTCAAAGGCTTTATTTGTGAAGCGTATGCCATTCAAGATGCAACCGATATTAGCCATTTCGGAGGCTGGCGAGCCTATATACAGTCACTCAATCAAACCACTCAAAGTGTTGTTAGTAAAAATGTTGGGGAAGTTTCTATATGATTAAAAAAGCGTTGTTATCCGTATCTATTTTATCGGCAGTTGTATTGGGTGGGTGTGACAATACCGCTAAAGTGCCCGAGGCTAAACAAGACGCTCAGGCAGCTGCAAATACAAAACCAATTACCATCGGATATAGTGATTGGCCGGGCTGGGTGGCTTGGCAAGTGGCTATTGAAAAAGGCTGGTTAAAAGAAGCAGGGCTAAATGTAGCGTTTAAATGGTTTGATTATTCGGCTTCGCTTTCAGCCTTTTCCGCAAATCAGCTCGACGCTGTGTTGGTCACCAATGGCGATAACTTGGTAACAGCTTCGGGTGGTACGCAAGGCATGATGATCATGGCAACAGATTATTCTGCGGGCAATGATGTCATTATTGCAAAAGAGGGTATTAACACCATTCAAGACCTAAAAGGAAAATCAATCGGTGTCGAAAAAGGCTTGGTTGATCATCTTTTACTAGCAACAGCTTTAACTGACCATAACATTAAAGCCAATGAGGTGAAGCTGGTAAATTCAGCGACGAATCAATTACCTCAAGTGTTTAATAGCCCAGATATTTCTGCGATTGCTGTTTGGCAACCTGTTGCAGGTCAGGCATTAAAAGCAGTGGCAGGCTCTAAAATTATCTATACCTCTAAAGACAAGCCGGGTTTAATTTATGACACCTTAACAGTCAACATGAGCCATTTAACAGCTCATCAAGAAGAATGGAAAAAAGTCATTCAGGTGTGGGATAAAACAGTTAAATATATTAATGACCCTGCAACACATGCCGATGCAGTTAAAATCATGGCAAACCGTTCAGGCGTCGACCCAAAACAATATGAGCTGATGGTCAGCGGTACGCATCTATTAGATATCAATGCCAATAAGAAAGTATTTGCTAAATCGGAAGGGTTTGACTCGATTTATGGCTCTACTTATCACGTCAATAAATTTAACGTTGAAAACGGTATTTATAAAACCGAACAAAATGTAGATGGGCTGATTTATCCAACACTCATAGAACAGCTCAAATAAGCCTAGTAAATAAAAAAGCCCAAGTTGAACTTGGGCTTTTTAATGTGTTTCTTATTTTTCTGTACTGACCTGAGTCATACGCGGTATTTTTGGTAAGTCTTGTAAAGCAGGGTCAAGCTCATCTTCTTCAGCGTGAACTAAATAATCTACCCGTGAACGAAGCTGTTTAAACTCAGGGGTGCTCATTAAGTCGAGTGAGCGTGGACGCGGCAAATTAACTTCAATAATTTCCTTAATTTCACCCGGGTTGGCTTTGAGTGCCACAATTCGGTCTGCCAGTAAAATGGCTTCATCCATGTCATGGGTCACAAAAATAATGGTGATATCAATGTTTTGCCATAAATCCATCAAGTGCTTTTGCATTTTTTGACGGGTGTGTGGATCGAGTGCACCAAAAGGTTCATCCATGAGTAAAATTTTAGGTTGATTAACCAAAGCTCTAGCTATCGCAACACGCTGTTTCATGCCACCAGAAAGTTGGTGTGGATACTGATTTTCATATTTTTCTAAACCAATAATATTGATCCATTCACGTGCTTGAGCTTCGGCTGTCATTTGACTAGCGCCACGCATTTGCGGACCAAACATCACGTTTTCTTTTACAGTTTTCCACGGAAAAAGGGTATAGCCCTGAAACACCATGCCTCGTTCAGGACATGGGCCTGTAATGCATTCGCCGTCTACTAAAACTTCTCCGCTATGGTATGGGTCTAAACCTGCAATAACACGGCTTAGAGTCGATTTGCCGCAGCCAGAGGGGCCAATCACACAAATAAATTCTCTTTTATGGATTTTTAAATCGAGCTTATTTAAAACAGTGCGTTCGCTTTGACCATGCTTAAAGACTTGGCTCAGTTGTTTGGCTTCTAAAATCACAGGACGTTCATAAATTTTTTGAAAGTATTCATGCGCGTTAAATGTTGAATCGTTCATTATTTTGCTCCTACTTTCCAAGTGAACATCCGCTCACCTAACTTCATTAATACCCAATCACAGACCAGACCAATCACCCCAATAATCAAAATAGCTGCATAGACATTGTCAAAGTTTTGATAGCGAGCCTGTTGGGTAATAAACCACGTAATACCCGAGGTCGTACCAATCAACTCTGAAACAATTAAGTAGGTCCAAGCCCAACCCAATAGCACACGTAAATCACGGTAAATATCAGGTAAGGCAGCAGGGATCACTACATGAAATAAACTTTTGAGCTTATTGGTGCCAAGCGTATAGCCAGCTTCAATTAAGCTTCGATCAACCATTCGGGTGGTATTGGCAATAATTAGAATTTGTTGAAATAGCGTACCAATCACAATAATGGCAATTTTAGGTGCGTCATTAATCCCTAAAATTGCCACTGCAAGTGCGCCAAAGGCAGGAGCTGGTAAGTAACGGAAAAACTCAACAAAAGGTTCTGTTAACAGTGATATTCGCTTAGAAAAACCACACAAAATACCCAGTGGAATCCCAATCAGGGAAGAGATAAAAAAGGCTGAAAAAACCAGTTTGATACTGTGCCATAAACTTTGGTGAAACCACGGGGAATCAGGTTGTTCTGGTGGCGTGGTAAAGGCGGTGATTAAAGCCTTAGCGACCTCATGGGGAGCGGGTAAATAAATCGGATTGACCAAAAGACCTTGTGGTGGTGCAGAATTTCGATTGACTGCATTTTGTGCTTCGAGATAGAACACATTTTTATCAATGCGACTTCCTACTTGTAAGTAAGAAACACTTCCCGAACTCGTGATTTGTACTTGAGGATGCCAAACAAAAGGTAAGTAACTGATTGCGCACCAAAGACATATTGGAATAACGAAAGAACAAATACTGAGAATCAGCTTGTTCTTTCGCGTAAATTCCTTTGCAACATAACCCATATCGAGAGCTCCCCATTTTGATCAGTATTACGATTTTCATAAAACGTAATATTGTTAAGCAAAATAGGTGCCATCTTTAAGGTGCTCTAAATGAGTTAAGAAGATGAGGGAACTAAAGTTTCATGTAAATAAACCCAATAACATTTGTCACTTTCTACTTTAATGCAGGCCGTCGAAGTGCGTAATGTTTCGGTTTCATCAGTTTGCTGATGTTCCTGATATTGCACCCAACAATAATTTTCAAATTCGTATAAAGCTGTACTCTTAATAATGTCGATTTTTAAAGAAGGTTTTTTTCCGATATTCTGACTAAATAAACTATTCACTTCTGCGAAACCAATGCTGTGACCTTGAACCGTTACCATCTTAAAATTTTGATCAAAGCTATCTAAAAGCAGGCTTAGACTTTGCTCTGCATTTTTTCCTGTAAATACATTTTCTATTAAAACATGTAGGTCAATGACACTTTGAATGGCTTGATCCATTTGTTTAGACATGGGTTTTCTCCTTTAAAACGGGAATGAGTGAAAGTAAGCAGAGCAAAGCTGCAATTAAAAAAGTATGTTGATAGCGAAGCAGATCGCTTGAGCCAGACATCAAGTTATAAATCGAAATGAGAACAACAGTACCGACACTAAATGAAACTTGTCGATTAATATTCCAGAGCACACTTCCTTGTTGTAAATCTTGGCCTGAAAAATCAATCAATGAGCTAATTTGGGCAATATTGGCACTTAGACCGCCACCCATACCCATCAATAAATAAGCAATTACTAAAAAGCTCAAAGGGCTAGTGTTTGAAATACAAAATAAAAGAAATATGCCAAGGCTATGTAGGGTTATTCCAATAACAAGAAGATACTTTTTTCCTAACCGTTGATAGAGCAGGCCGCCACTAATCATGGCTGTGAGTGCTCCAGTTGCATAGAGCAACATGAATAAACCAGTTTGTTTTGCATTAAAGCCAAAGTTAAGCTGTAAATTAAAAATATTGAGTAAATTAACGCCTGTAAAAATACCCGGAACGGCGTAATAGACAATAAATGCATTACGTAAATTTTTATTTTTTAATAACTGAAGATTAAGAACAGGATGTGAAATTTTTTTCGCATATCGAATATAAAAAATAAGCATTCCAACTGAAATTAGAAAACTAATTAGAGCGAATGAGGCGTTATGGTAATCACTATAGAATGAAAAGGAGAGTAATAAAGATAACAGACTTATATTAAAAATAACCAAGCCTTTTACGTCTGGTTTTTCACTCGATACATTCTTGGTTTTTTTAACCCATAACCATGCCAGAGCTGCTGCCAGTAAAGAAAAAGGAAGGTTAGATAAGAACACCCATCTCCAATTCAATGAATCAATAATCACGCCCCCAATCGCAGGTGAAAAAGCTGGTGCAATTAAAGCAATTGCCATAATTAATGTAGAAATGCGTTGGCGTTCTTGGTTGGGGAATAAGGCATATACGAGAGCTTGTCCGACTGGAATTAATAAGCCTCCAGCTACGCCTTGAATAAATCGCCAAAAAATTAAGCTATAAATCGATTCGCTAAAGCCAATAAAACAGATGCTTATCGAAAATAACAGCATTGAATAACACAATAACTTTTGGTTCCCAAGTTTGGTGGCTAACCATAAACTCATGGGCATAATTAAAATGAGGCCGAGAATATAAGCATTTGTTACCCAAGCGACCATGGATTGGCTAACTGAAAATGACGATGCAATATTAGGCAATGCAATTGCAGACATAAAAATGTTGATGCAATCAATAAAGAACCCAAGTAAAAACACTATTGCTATTTTATATCGATAAGACATACCTACCTCCGTGCAGGCAGGGTAAGATCCAGCTCTTTTATTGTCGATGCAAGCGAAGTAAAATCATTGTTTGATAATTTTAAACAATTGGCTTAATTGTGCAAAAAAACCTCAAGCAAATTACCAGTTTTTTACAAGTCGTTGATTCCGGTTCCTTTACCAAGGCTGCTGAAATTTTAGGCTTAAGCCGATCAATGGTGAGTATTGATATAAAACAATTAGAAAAGCAGCTCAATACAAGCCTCTTAATTCGCAATACCCGTAATATTGCATTAACTGAAATTGGTCAGCATTTTTATGAGGATTTTAAACAAATCCAACTCCAGATTGATGAGGCATTTGAACGAAGCCAACACTTAGGTACAAGCATTACAGGCACTTTACGTTTTTCGTCTACCAATGAATTTGGCCAACGTTTCATTTTGCCTTTACTGCCTGATTTTTGTCGGCTTTACCCAGATTTACGTTTACAGTATTCGTTTAATTCATCTCTCGATGATTTAGTGACTGAAAAATTAGATTTGGTTATTCGGCTAGGAAATTTAAAAAACTCATCTTTAAAAACTCGAAAAATCGGAGAATATCCAATTTATCTTGTGGCTACTCCGCAGTTTATAAAAGACCATCCTATAAAAAATATATCTGATTTAGCGGCTGTTCCTTGGATTGGCCACACCTTATTAAATTGGCAAGATTCACAATATATTTTGCAAAACAGTTTAGGTGAGCAATATTCATTACCTTTTATTCGAAGTCAGTATGAATCAAACTCGGTGACTGTAATTCATCAAATGGCTCTTTCATCTTTAGGTGTAGCGATTTGTCCTGCATGGTTAGTTGATCAAGATATTCAACAAAATCGCCTAATTCGATTATTTCCTGATTTTTCGTTACCGCTACAAAGTATTCAATTACTTTATCCTCATACCTCTAATTTACCGGCCAAAACGAGAGCATTTATAGATTATTTAATAGCCCGTCTTTCTTTCAGTTAAACTAAAAAATATCTAAGTCATGGAAGATAAGCTAATTTATATAAATAGACAATTCTGTCTGTTTTTTATAAAATATCGATGATTATGACTCAGTTTTATAATAATGATGTCCCATAAAATATTTCAAATTTTAGATAGTTTAGGTTTGGTCGCACAGAATCGCGTACTTCATGTGCAATTTTCCAACCCATCATTAAACAATCAAGTCTTCTTACAGCGCATTGAAGGCGAGCATACGCTCAACCAAGGTAGCGTTGCT
>NZ_JZFB01000001.1:127332-128089 GCF_001188385.1 Acinetobacter sp. V2
CTGTCAGGTTGCCATCGATCAGGTGACTGACATGGGTCAGTTTTTTAGAACAACGGGCATTATTACCGAAGCAAGCCAAGGTCAAAGTGACGGCTCACTCACCATTTATAACTTAACCTTAAAAGACCCAACAGCACTCTGGCATAAACGACGTAATAGCCGCGTGTTTATGAACAAAAGCGTGCGGGATATTAGCGAAATTTTATTTAAGGAATGGCAGGGCAAAAGTCCGTTATTTGCCTCAAGCTTAACGCTCGACACGGCAGGCTTAACGAAAGACTACGATGTGCGTCCATTTGTGATGCAGTCAAACGAAAACGATTATGACTTTTTAACCCGTTTATGGCGTAGCGAGGGCATTAACTGGTTGGTCGATGAATCGCAACTTTTGGTCGCTGACCCGAATGCTTCTATTCAGCCGCAGGTGTTACGTTTAATTGACGATAACCAAAACTATCAGTCCCTTGAACGCCGTAACTTACGCTACCAACGCAGCAGTGCTACCGAACAGTTTGATACCATTACCCAAGTCAAAGCTGAGCGCCGCTTACAACCGACTTCGGTTCATGTGCAACGCTGGCAAGCTGATGCCCTACAACAAGAAGAAGGCAGTGGTAGCGTACAGGGCACACAAAAGCACAGCGAACACTATGATAATGCCAGCTTAAACCTTGAAGATGCATGGCATGTTAGCCCCGCGTGGATGCAGGACTTAAACGGTGAAGACCAAGCCACAGCTTCAGGCAATAGCCAGATT
>NZ_JZFB01000001.1:128099-128315 GCF_001188385.1 Acinetobacter sp. V2
TTAAACCAGCACATTAATGCTTACCATCACCTGAGTTCTAAGCAGTTTACGGTTTCAGGCAATGTCCGTGATGCACAGGTCGGTTATTGGTTTGACCTCAATGATCATCCAGAACTCGACCAACACGACAGTGCCGATAAAGAATTCTTAATCTTAAGTAAACAGTATTACAACCAGAATAATTTACCGAAAGAATTACAACAGCAACTTGAGCGT
>NZ_JZFB01000001.1:128326-128552 GCF_001188385.1 Acinetobacter sp. V2
CAAGGCAGCCCAACTCGACAGCCAAAATCCTGAGCAGCGCCACTATGCTGAGCTGAACGTTGTTCGACGTAACATTAAAGCTGTGCCTGAATATAATCCGCTAGAGCACCGTCCAGCCGCTTACCCGCAGCGCGCTAGAGTGGTGGGACTGGAAGGCGAAAGTATTCATGTCGATCAGTGGGGACGCATTAAAGTCCGTTTCTTGTTTACCCGAACTGACGACCAC
>NZ_JZFB01000001.1:128631-128917 GCF_001188385.1 Acinetobacter sp. V2
TCGCGTAGGCGAGATCGTAGTGATCGACTTCTTTGACGGCAATATTGACCGCCCATTTGTGGTGGGCCGTATTCACGAAGCTGAACGCCATCCAACCCAGTTTGACCAGAAAGGCCAATTACCCGACACTAAAAAGCTCAGCGGCATCCGCTCAGAAGAAGTTGATGGTAAAGGCTTTAACCAGCTACGTTTTGATGACACCACAGGGCAAATCAGTGCCCAACTGCAAAGTAGCCATGCAGCAAGCCAGCTCAACTTGGGTAACTTAAGCCATCCAAAAGACAAG
>NZ_JZFB01000001.1:128927-139244 GCF_001188385.1 Acinetobacter sp. V2
GGAAAGTGATGGGCGTGGTGAAGGTTTTGAGCTAAGAACAGATCAATGGGGAGCGGTAAGAGCGGGTAGTGGCTTACTCGTTAGCACTCATAAACAGGACCAAGCTCAAGGTGTACACCTTGATGCAAATGAGGCCAAGCAGCAAATCGAAGGTGGCCTTAGTAATGCCAAGGCACTCAGTGAAGTTGCTAAAAACCAGCAAACTGATCCATTGGAAGTGCTTGAGAACTTAAAAACGTTCATAGAACAAATTGAAGAAAAAGATCAAGACAAAGCTGCCGCTTTTAAGCAAGCCTTGATGATATTAACCGCACCTAACAGTATTGCTCTAGCCAGTAATGAAGACATTCACCTCAGCGCAGATGCTCAGTTAAGTCAAACTGCTGGGGACAGCATAAATCTGTCTACACAAAAGAACTTGATTGCGCACGCCCAAAATAAAATCAGTCTTTTTGCGGCTCAAGAAGGTGCAAGACTCTATGCGGGCAAAGGCAAAGTCGAGATACAAGCACAAGGCGATGGTGCAGATTTAATTGCCCGTAAAGCTGTTCAGATTATTTCAACAGAAGACAAAATTGAAATTAGTGCGTCTAAAGAAATCGTTATCACGGCGGGTGGATCTCAAATCAAGATTAATGGCTCGGGAATTTTCCCTGTCACTGGTGGAAAGTTTGAGGTAAAAGCTGGGCAGCATTTGTTTATGGGGGGAGGAAGTGCGAATTTTAGTTCTTCACTACCGCCTCCACCCAAACGTAGCCCAGGAAATTTAGAGCTCATCCATGATTATGCGCATGGTGAGTTTGTTAAAGGTGGTAGTTATACGGTTGTTGATAACTTAGGAAAAGAAGTCACTGGCAAGTTGGATGATAAGGGATTTGCAAGAGTTTCTGGCTTAGCAACAGGTGCAGTAAAAGTCTTCTTTGAACCAGATCACCGTGATCCTTGGGATGAAGCAAGTGACTTTAAACGTCCAGTTGAGTGGCCAAATAAGAATGATGCGGATACTGATCAATCAGATTCATTAATTGCACAAATGAGTAAAACAGCCCAGTCCAAACTTGGTGAATTATCTAAACAATTAACCAATCCTGCGAATATTATGAAAAATATTCAAACTGCACAAAGCTTAAAATCTGAAGGGGCAAAGGCTTTAATGCCAATGTTAAAAACAGAGGCACAAGGATTATTGACTGATCAAGTGAAAAGCTTTTTACCCATTTCCGAAGTAAGCCAAAAAATAGGGAACAACATTGATCTTGCATCAATTCAGAAAGTAAATGACTTCAGCAAATTAAGTTCTGTTGATGGCGGTAGCTTGGTGACTAACGTGCTTCCTCAATATTTGCAAAGCCCTTTTAAAAAGAATTCGTAGAGAAATAAAATGTCTGGAAAAACAGAAGTTGTTAAACCATTATCAGAAGTTGCTATTAAAGATGTTAGTCATTCAAAACAAAAAATAGATGATTGGTTAAAAAGTCATACTCATAAAATTGTGACATTAGACTTGCTAGCCAGTGTAATGGGAACAATTCCAATTATTGGAAATGTGATGGCTGCTATCGATGTGGTTTCCGACATTTGCTATATCTACGATAAAGGTTTTCAAAATGCCGATATTATGGATTGGTCCACAATGGGTATTGACCTGATTGGGATTGCACCTGTACCAGGAACATCAGCAATTCGTATGTCTGCTCGTCCAGCTCTGTTTCTAGTCCGTCAAGAAGTTAAACGTGTGGGTAAAGCTGCTTTAGGAGAAGCAGTTATTGTAGTGATCTCTAACCATTTAAACGATCAGGTTGCCGGACAAATTGATAAATTCTGTAAAACAGGCCTACAACAGTTAAATTCAATTTTAGCTACTTGTGGTGGAACCGTCCAAAATGCCACAACACAAATTAATGGTGGAATTGTTCGAGTTGTAACAAAAGGCCAAGTATTTACAAATGCAGGGTCAAATACAAATCGAGCTCAACAGCAAGCTGCTGGTGTTATTAAAGGAATAAAAAGTGGTGACTTAACACGAGCTGGAAAAAATTTAGTTTACATGACCGAAAACTTGGGAAAAGCTCTTATTAAAACGGGAGCAAACTCCAATGCTAAAGTTGTTACTTCTTTAGTTCCTGCACATCTAAAGCAGCCGATATTAAATGTAGGTGCAACGATTAATAAAATTGGTATTACTGCCAATACTAAAATTAAAGGCTTGGGAAATACAGCACAGCCACAAACAATTGGGTGGCTATTTGAAATATTACGTTTAAGTAATGCTAGATTTAGAAAAAAAGCCTCAGGCCAAGTTAAGCCAACTCAAACTACACAAGTCAGACATGACAAGAAAAATAATAAATTAGAAAAGGCGAATACTGAACATGCAGCGACTCATAATGCGAATGCAGGTAAGAATTGTAAGGGTGGTGCGACTAAACGATCAATTACCTTTGCTATGGGTACTGAGTTTTTAAACCATACCGATGCACAAATTCATCCATTATTGGTAGAGCAATTTTCGAGAACGTACGTTTCGAACTTATATCAGTATGATCAATCGATTTTCGGAGCGCGCTGGATTACACCTTTTACAACCAAGATTGCTCGTTGTTCTCGTTATAACATTAATGAACCTAAAGAACCGATTGAGCAAGAGGGCTGGGAGTATATTGGCAGCGATGGCCGTCCTGTTCGATTACCAGAGCTAAAAGTTGGGCAGAGTTACTATGATGAAGTAGAAACTTTTACTTATACAGTTGTCTCACCTGAAATTAGAGCAATTTCATATGGTGTTTCAGAAACTCGCTTCTATCAAAAATATAAAAATGAGTTTCGTTTAGTCTCCATTGAACGTCAACATGGATTTAGTATTGGACTACGTTATGACTATGAATTAGAAAATGGTGATAGCTATCTATCCGACATTATATTTAAACAGCAACAACAAACTTTGGCGCATGTAGTATTACAAATTAATGATGTGCAGAAAGTTGTTGCAGCTTGGTTGGTTGAAGATGGCCAACTTCTAAGACAACTATCAGCATATGAATATAATGAGCAAGGCGATTTAATTAAGGCAACTAATGAGTTTGCTGCTTCTTATGAATATCAATACCAAGCTCACTTATTGACTCGTTATACTGATCTTACTCAAAGAGGAATGAACTTAAAGTGGGATGGTATTTTACCTAGCTCAAAAGCGATTGAAGAATGGGCCGATGACTATAGTTCCGCTACTAAATTAGATTGGGATGAAAACATTCGCGTAACTTCAGTCATGGATATCGATGGTAACGTGACTGAATACTATTATGGTATTACTGGTTATACCTATCGAATTATTTATCCAGACAATTTGCAAGAATGGTTCTTTAGAGACCAAGCAAAAAATATAACATCGCATATTGCTACAGATGGAACAGAAACATCATATACCTACGATGAACGCGGTAATGTCTTAAGTATGGTGCAGGCCGATGGCTCAACCTTTTATTATGAATACGACGAAAAAGATAATCTGACCGGTTTTGTTGACGCTGAACAGGGGCGTTGGTTTAAAGAATACGATGCTTCAGGAAATATAATTAAAGAAATTGATCCGCTGAAGCATGAAACAGCCTATACCTATAATGCGATGGGATTGGTGACCTCCATTAAAGATGCTAAAGGCGGTAAGAAGACACTTAAATATGATGATCAAGGGAACTTGGTTACTTATACAGATTGTTCCGGTAAAGAAACGCACTGGCGCTATGATGACCGCGGGCGTGTCAAATTTATTGAAAATGCTTTAAAGCAAAAAGTTGAATATTTCTATACGGAATTAACTGCTGAACCAAGACAACCTCTAGCAAAAGGGTTACCGTTGAATGCTTTTGGTCAGCTCGAAAAAATTAAACACGCTGATGGCGCTGAAGAGCATTTCATTCATGATGCAGAAGGTCGATTATTAGTTCATATTGACCCAAAAGGCCAGCAGACACGTTATGAATATGATGCGGCTGGTTTAATTACTAAGCGTATTGACCCATTAAATCAAACCTTAAGATATCAATGGGACCGCTTGAGTCGCTTAAAACGTTTAATTAATGAAAATGGCTCAAGTTACGAGTTTGTCTATGATGCGGCGGGTCGATTAGTAAAAGAAATTGATTTTGATGGTAAAAAAACTGCTTATACGTACGATGAATATAATGGTCGTTTAACTAGTAGCATTGAGGTCGCTTCTGCCTATGGTCAAGATTTCAAAGATCGCGCTGCTCCTAAAGACCGTATTCAGCAATTTATTTTTGACAGCATGGGACGTTTAGAACAACGTACAGCAGGATATGGTTATCAAGGGCAAGAGCTTGAAGAAAAGCAAACAGAAGAATTTTCTTATGATGGCTTAGGTAATCTAGTTCAGGCTAAAAATGCCGAAACTAACTTACAATGGTTTTATGATGCAGCAGGCAATTTAGTTAAAGAACATCATCAAGATGCTGTGACTCAGAAAACTGCGGTGTGGAAACATGTCTATGATGAATTAAATAATCGAACTACAACCATCCGACCAGATGGACAGAAAGTAGATTGGCTGACTTATGGAAGTGGGCATGTCTATGGCATGGCTTTAAATGGTGAAGATTTTGTTAGCTTTGAACGTGATGATTTACATAGAGAGACATTACGTCACTATGCAAATGGTCTTAGCCAACAACAACGTTATGATGAAGTCGGGCGCTTAACTCAGCAATTAATGTTGAGTGGGCATGACAAAGGATATCAGGCTCAAACTCAAAATAATGCCATCCAACATACCAATCAATTGATTGAACGCTTATATCATTACGATAAAACAGGTGAGTTAACGCTCATTAAGGATAGTCATCGTGGAACCATTCACTATAAATATGATCCTGTTGGGCGTTTATTAGAGGCAACCAGTAAGCTTGGAAAAGAGACATTTAATTTTGACCCGGCAAGTAATATTCTAGATCGATATAACAGCACCAAAGAGCAATCCTCACAACCCACTGTCACTGAAAAAGGTCTTAGTTATAACCGCTTAGTTAATAACGTTGTGCAGGAATATCTTGACCAACAATATCAATATGATGCTTTTGGGCAACTGATTCGACAAAAGTCATCACAAGGTGATTTAAATCTTGAGTGGGATGTATTGGGACGTCTTGTTCGTAGCCGAAATAATCAATATACGGCAGAGTATCGTTATGATGCCTTAGGTCGACGTCTTCAAAAAAGAAGTAAGCATCACCTTACAGGGCAAGAGCAGAACATTATTTATGGTTGGGATGGTGATACTTTAGCTTATGAATCTAGTGCTGATTTAACAAAACACTATTTCTACGAAAAAGATAGATTCGTACCTTTGTTGCAAGCGGCGTATCATCACTCAATTGAACTGCATGAAATCCAAGACTGGACAGAAAAAACATATAGCATTTATAAAGACCCTCTTTGGAATACCGTAAAACAAAGCCAAGGCTTTGATGATGTATGGTTCTATCACTGTGACCATTTAGGGACACCACAAGAAATGAGTAACCAGACAGGTGCCATTGTTTGGAAAGCTCAATATAAAGCTTGGGGCGAATGTAAGGTTGAACAAGCTAAGTCAGATTTCTTTGAAAATTCAGAGATTATAAACAACAACATCCGTTTCCAAGGTCAGTATTTTGATGGGGAAACTGGACTTCATTACAACCGTTATCGTTATTATTCGCCGTATGTAGGACGGTTTATTAGTAAAGATCCGATTGGATTGCTGGGAGGATATAACCTTTATCAATATGGTCCTAGTCCTATTGGGTGGATTGATCCTTTGGGGTTAAGTAATGAGACAGACCAAAAAAAATTAAAAAGAAAATTATCGGCTGTAGAGTCTGCTCAAAATAAAGCTGTTAAAACACGAGAGCTAAGTGATGGTAGAATAAGATATTATGAAAAAGAGGCTTTAGCTAAGACTCAAGGTCCAACTCGAGGAAGATCCCATGTTACAGAAATTAATCCTAAAACTGGTACCGTTAGAGTATGGGAGGAAACATATGATCATAATGGTAATGTAAATAGGGTACATCCTAAGATGATAAACGGTGAGGTTGTGGATATTCCACATTATCCACCAACAAAAGCAGATATAGATCAAGGTAAAGCAACTCCATCAGGGCGAGCTATAAAAAAAGGGTGTCCTCTATAATGTTACGTAATATTGATAAAATAGTATTAGATAAACTTCATTTAATTTTAGAAAATGAAATATTTGATTATCGGATAGTTGCTAGAGAAGCATATTTAATTCGTCTTGATATGGATTATTTAGAACTCAATGAGGATTTACAAAATTTGCTTGATGAATTGATTGGAATGGATGCAGGCGAAGAGGGGGAATTTTCACTTACTAAAGATGAGATTATAGAAAAAATAAATTCTATTGAAGATGTGGGGTAAAATTATTAGAACTCTTGTGAAAGTTATCTTTAATCATCTAATAGAGTGGTCGAAAAAGTTAGAAATCATCTTTAATTGTTAGTTAAATGAATGGTGTTTTTATAAAATCAATAAATGATGATTTGAATTTTTCTGGGGAATTGAATGGTTTGATATTTCAAGATATTTCTGTTTATTTTGATAGAAAAGATTAGAAAGTCATTAAAATATATCTGGAATTCTCTGTTGTCTGAGAATTTTAGATATATCAATATCTAAAGATTATTAAATTAGATAGATCATTATCTAATAGCTTTTCTCTAATATATTTTTCATTTGAATACGTCTCAGGAAATGAGTGATTCCCCATGTCAAATGATCTGTAAAACTTAATATAAGATTGGGATAGTTCGTTTCAATAAAGCAAGGCTTTACACGAAGAACTATGCTCGAAATGGCAAAGGAGAAAAAGCAAAATCTAATTTCTTTGAAAATAGTGAAATTATTTCAAACAACATCCATTTCCAAGGTCAGTATTTTGATGAGGAAACAGGGTTTCATTACAATCGTTATCGTTATTATTCGCCGTATGTAGGTCGGTTTATTAGTAAAGATCCGATTGGATTACTGGGTGAATATAATGTGTATTCTTATGCACCCAATCCTAATAATTGGATTGATCCGTTAGGCTTAAGAAGTAGAAATAAAACCTTACCAATTAATGCGAGAAGTCGTAATACTAAAAAGTTAGTAAATTACATTAATGCAGACGGAAAAAAGTTAGTGCTGATGATGCTAGGAAAAATGATTTCTTATTTAATAATAAAAATGATGCAATGAATGCTGGATCTAAAATGTTGGGGCCAGAGGCTGTGAGAAGTTATAATGAAAAAGGTCAGCGGAATGGTTGGAAAAATGCTAAAGGAGATACTGTATATTGGAATCATGGAGATTGGGGTAAAGGCGTTAGTACCTCAACTTTCCCTCATTTGAATTATGACGTGAGTGGGAAGAAAGGGCACTTATTTATGAGAGACAAAATTGAAAATTCAGGTATGGTAGATGACTTTTATAGTAAATATGAAAAGGCTTGAGGATGTCCATGAGTTTATTAGAAATAACTGAAAACAGTGATGATTCAAAGTTATTGGATTTGAGTTGTGATCAAGATGAAATTACGTTGACTATAGTTCATGATTATTTTGATAAAATTATTCGTATCACTTTTCCTTTTCAAAACTTTTTTAGTAGTTTTTCGAGTAAAAGTGATGGTATATGTTTTTTATCTATTGAAAATATAAAAGACACACTAAATGTAAAAAATGGAGTTTATATTCCTTCTACAGATTTTGGTGATTTTATGTATGACGTGAGAGAAGGTAATAGCAGTGGATATGGTTTGAGAGAAAGTAAATTTAAAAATTTTTTTAAAGTTATAGGAAGTTTTAAAGTAGTCATTCCTGTTGAAAATTTTGAAAAAATAAAAATTGAATTTCTAAATAATTAGTAGAGGCTGTTAATAAATTTCTTGGAATACTAAAAAATTAATAATCGTTAAAATTTAATTAATAACATAACTCGTTAATTCATTTTTTTATATTTATCACGGATAGCATCCCCATTGATTCGTGTATTCAAATGGTTAAGTTTCTCTTTACAAAATAGACAGATGTTTCTGTATTTTATAAAATAATGCCAATCCTGACAAAGTTTTCATAAAAAAGATGTTATCTCATATACATAGAATTCTAGAAGATTTGGGTATCAGCTCGCAAAAACGCGTGCTTCATGTTCAGTTTTCTAATCCATCGTTGAATACTCAAGTCTTTTTACAAAGTATTGAAGGACAGCATCAACTAAATGAAGGACTAACTGCCGATTTATTTTGTCTTTCTACTAATGCCCATATTTCATTAAAACAATTTATTGGTTGTCAGGTTGCAGTCGATCAAGTAACTGATCAGGGGCAGCTATTTAGAACTACAGGAATTATTACAAAAGCCAGTCAGGGGCAGAGTGATGGTTCATTAACATTGTATAAATTGAGATTACAAGACCCGATCGCGCTATGGCATAAACGCCGAAATAGCCGTGTATTTATGAATAAAAGTGTACGGGACATTACGGAAGTTCTATTTACTGAGTGGCAGAACAAAAGCCCGTTGTTTGCTTCTGGCTTAACTTTGGATTTAAAAAACCTAAGCCAAGACTACGATGTTCGACCTTTTGTCATGCAAAGTAACGAAACGGATTATGAGTTTTTAACTCGACTTTGGCGTAGTGAAGGCATTAACTGGTTGGTTGATGAAGCTCAGCTTTGGGTCACTGATAGCTCGGATGAGATTCAATCACAAAAGTTACGTTTAATTGATAATAATGAATCATATTTAGCATTAGACCGAAGAAATATCCGTTATCACCGTAGTAGCGCTGTTGAACAACAAGACAGTATGACAAGCCTTGTGCCAACTCGAAGCTTGCAATCTACAGCCGTGCATGTGCAACGCTGGCAGGCTGATGCTTTAAGTCAAGAAGAAGGCATGGGTAGTGTTCAGTCAAAGCATAGTCATAGTGCTAATCAGGATAATGCGAGTTTAAGTCTAGAACATGCATGGCATGTCAGTCCTGCTTGGATGCAAGACTTAAATGGGGAAGACCAAGCCACTGCATCGGGTCACCAGCAGTTAGAAAAACTCAATCAGAATCTATCTGATTATTATGCATTTCAATCAAAATATTTCCGTGCACAAACTACGGTACGTGATGCGCAAGTTGGCTATTGGTTTGAATTGGATGAACATCCTGAAATAGATACGCATAGTGGATCAGACAAAGAGTTTCTGATTGTTGGGAAAAGCTTCTATCTGCAAAATAATTTGCCTAAAGATTTGCAACAGCAAATCAATCAACTTTTTAGTCAAAGCCAATGGCAAAACAATCAATCAGGGCTAAATGACCAGACTGAGCGTCAGGTTAATGAGCTCATTCTGTCGCGTAGAAATATTAAAACTGTTCCTGAGTACCATCCGTTAGAGCACCGTCCAGCTGCTTACCCGCAGCGCGCTAGAGTGGTGGGCTTGGAAGGCGAAAGTATCCATGTTGACCAATGGGGGCGCATTAAAGTTCGCTTCCTATTTACCCGAACTGACGACCATAGCCATGATGGTGGTGCAGGAAGTAACGATAATGACACCGACTCGGCTTGGGTCGATGTATTAACCCCATGGGCAGGTGAGGGTTATGGCGCACGTTTCTTGCCTCGCGTGGGCGAGATCGTGGTGATCGACTTCTTTGACGGCAACATTGACCGCCCGTTTGTGGTGGGTCGTATTCACGAAGCTGAACGCCATCCAACCCAGTTCGACCAAAAAGGCCAACTACCCGATACTAAAAAACTCAGTGGTATCCGCTCCGAAGAAGTCGACGATAAGGGCTTTAACCAGCTACGCTTTGATGACACCACAGGGCAAATCAGTGCCCAGCTACAAAGTAGCCATGCGGTAAGCCAACTAAACTTGGGTAACTTAAGCCATCCAAAAGACAAGGCGACAAGTGATGGTCGTGGTGAGGGTTTTGAACTCAGAACAGACCAATGGGGTGCGGTAAGAGCAGGCAGTGGTTTACTCCTTAGTACCCACAAGCAGGATCAAGCTCAAGGTGTACACCTAGATGCAAATGAAGCAAAACAACAAATAGAGGGCAGCCTAAATAATGCCAAGGCACTTAGTGAAGTTGCTAAAAATCAGCAAACTGACCCGTTAGATATGCTTGAGAATATTCAGACTTTATTAGAAGTTCTCAAACAAGAAGATCCTAAAAAAGCTGCTGAGTTTCAATCAGCAGTGATGGTGTTAGCATCTCCAAAAAGTATTGCTGTAAGTAGTAATGAAGATATAC
>NZ_JZFB01000001.1:139286-143603 GCF_001188385.1 Acinetobacter sp. V2
TAGTATTAATATTAGTACGCAAAAGAATATAGTGAGTCATGCGAGTCAAAAAATAAGTCTATTTGCCGCCCAAGAAGGTGCTCGGCTTTTTGCTGGTCAAGGTAAAGTGGAAATTCAGGCACAAGGTGATGGCTTAGATGTGATTGCTCGAAAGGGCGTACAGATTACGTCAACCGAAGACACGGTTTTTATTACTAGTCCAACTGAAATTAATCTGACTGCAAGTGGATCTCAAGTTAAGTTGAATGGTTCGGGTATTTTCCCTGTTACGGGTGGTAAGCTTGAGGTGAAAGCAGGACAGCATTTGTTTATGGGAGGCTCATCAATAAATCCACCTGCATTAGATTTACCAGACTGTTCTGCTAAACAGACTCAAGCTGCTCAAAATGGTTCAGCTAAGGTAGATTTATCATGAGCTTACCTGTTTTTAATGCCATCCAATACGATGATTATTCGAAAGATATTACTTCTAAAATTGAAGAACAGTGCATCCAAATTCTGAACGAATATGGTCAGATCATTTTTTTATTAGATACTACATTGAATGATTCTATTTTTAATGAGGTAATAGATAATTTATCAAACAAAAATATTGCATATATCCCTTTAGCGCAAAAAAAAGAAATTGCAAAATCAAACCTCTTTTTTATTTGTATTGATGATAAAAAAATATTTGAGCAGGTCAAAGAGGATTTATTGCAAAATCTATCGAGAAATAAAAATATTACGAATGATTGCTATTTTGTTCATGGGTTTGGCGTGGCGAAGACACGTTCACTTGAGGAATTACGAGATCAGATAAAAACTAAATTAGTAATTGCTGATCAAGGTAAAAAAATTCTTTTCCGTTGGTACGATCCTAGAGTCATGATCTACTTAGATGAGATTTTTAAAACAGAATATGTAGGTGGCTTATTAGATGGCTTTAAAGAATGGCATTTTTTGCATCCAAAAGGTCTATTTAGCTTTAAGTCTTACGATGAGTCGCGATCAATCTTGAATCTAACAAAAGTGAACCTCGAGCAATCTATAGATTTAGATTTAATTGAAATTGCTAATAATGTATTTCAACAATTAAATGAATTTGAACAAGTTGATCTAATAAAAATTCATCCAGTTGAAATCCATCAAAATCTTAAAGAGGCTTACCATGATTATGGCATTCAAAAACATTTAGATTTAGTCACATATGGTCTGTACAGCCAAATTATACATAAAAATTTTATACAGCATCCTACGGTAACCAATGTGCTCTACGACCATTGTGTAATGAATAAAATGTCTTTTACGGACGCTATGGATTATGTAACGAAAGACTTATATGAACAGATAGCTAAAGAATTGAATGGATAAAAAGATGTCAGAAAATCAAAAAATGATATTGGGCAAGTCAAAATCAAATAATTTATTTAATGAGACTATTGCTCAGCAAAAACAGAAGCAGAGTCAAATTCCTGTTATGGGAAAAACCAAAGCAGTGGGCGATATGCGCAACCCAACAGTTGCTAAAAATATTAATAAGAAGATTGAAGAAAGTGAAATTGCAAAATCAGCGAAACAGTCAACTGCTGCAAACATGCAAAATAGTAGTGCGGGGCAGGCCCAGAAAGAGTGTTCAAATTTTTGTCGTAAAAAAGGCTTCAATATTTTACCTTTACGATACACCGTTGTTAAAGATAATCCACCTGCTTTACCTGCAACCTTGGGTAAAAATGTCAAAGATATTCAGTTAAGCCATCTCAAATATGCAGTTGAGATGATTAATACTGGTTATATCTATCGCTTAGTAAAAAGAACATCTGGAGCTTTGGAGTGGGCTGGATATAAAGTTACTCCAAATGGACATTTGTCTTATTTTCCTGTGGGTAAAGAAGCACCTAAAAGTGTTCCAGAGTTCGCATGTAAAGGAGCAGGTCATAGTTTTAATTCATCTGTGATAGCTGTAGAAAGTAACCCTAAAGATGAGGCGAAGATTGCATATATTATTCATACGCATGTGCCTATGAGTAAGGCCAAAATATCTGAATATGAAAAAAATGCCGATAAGTTTGTAACAGAAGGAAAGTGGCAGAAAATTTTAATTAATGGTGGAAGTGCGCAAGAACATTGTATTGCTGCAAGCCAATTTAAAACTACGGTTTATAATCTAAACAGTTTTGGTAAAAACCGTATCGATGCGACATTAAACAAGTTTAAAGATGAGCCTAAATCGCTTGCCTGTATGGCTTTATATGATCCTGTAGGAATTACAAGAAAATTAAATACATTGCGCAATTCAGAATTTAAAAAAGTAATGGATTTTTTAGCAAAAAAAGAAGGAGATTTTACAAACGAGCACCGTTTACATAGTTCTCAATGTATTGATAGTATTAAAATCTGTTTAGAAAATAAATTGTTAAATGAACGCAGCCAATTTAGTGCACAGGCAACTAAAAGTATAGTATTAATGGGGCTAGGGAATGAGTTACCAAAAAATTTAACAGATGCTGATGATATTAATTATGAGTTAGAAAAAATATATAAAAGAAAATCAAAAGAAGAACAAGAGAGGCTATTAAAGGAGGCTCAAGAGAAACAAAGAGCAAATAAAGGTATTTATACTGAAGATATGGGGAAATTAAGTAGAGGAGAAGGAGAACAGATTTGGATTCAAAAATATAAGCCAAATTTAGATATGGTGGCTAAATCAAATTTTGATAAAAAAATTAACGCATTAATTCAAGAATGTTTAGCTGGAGCAAGAGCTCTAGGAGATGATCATATTAAATGGTTATTGTCTAAGGCTGTAATCAATGCTCTTCATGCTTATGATGATCAAGTGCAAGTTCCATATGGAAATATTTTTTATGTTCATGCCATGGATATGATTAATGGTATGAGTGGGGTGCCAAGTGGGCAGGCATTGCTTGAAACTTGGTTAGGGGTGGAAAAAATTGCCAAAGAAAATATTTATATGAGGGCAATTTGCTATAACCAAGAAAATTTAAAAAATAAATATAATGTAGCGGCACCGAGTATTATCGATATTTCTTGGGACGATGGGCAAAATGCCGCTAAAACTGCGATTGCAGCATTTATTGCAGCAGATAAAGCTTGGCAAGAATGGGCAGCGGATAAAACCAATAATAGTTACATGCTACATGGGCAAAAATTTAGCTTGTTAAAAACTTTTTACTGGATGTCTGAACTGACCCAAAGTGCAGTGAAATGGAGTATGAAATATACGCCAGGTTCAGAATTTGCAAAAAAACTTGGTCGCTTAACATTTTATACCTTTGCCCATAGTGGGGCATTGGTTGAGCATGTTGCAAAGAACTCTCTGTATTATCTTATTCCAGTTCAAACTTTAACGGGGCGGATTAAGCTGACACCTGAAATGGTGCAGAACAACTGGAAAAAGTATTCTTCATCCGCAACCAACCCAAGTAAAGCAGCCAAACAAATTGATCGGATTATTGCCAATAGTTCACCAAGTGTAGGTTTGCGTGTATCTGGTGTGGTTGCAATATTTGAGCTGATTAACTTAGGAACACAGATTTCTAAGTTTAATATCGATCCATCAGTAGATAATACTTTGTCATATATGTCCGGCATGATGGCAACAACAGCTGCTATTTTAGAAGTGGGTAGTAGTTCAATGGAAAAGTTTTCTTTTGCAGAGCGCGCCGCGTATATTGCTAAGTGTGGGGCATATTTCGCGATCGTGGGTGCTACATTTTCTTTAATAATTGATGGTAAAAGTGCCTATAAGTCGTGGAATGAAAGTAATCCATATGCAAAAGCACTTAATACTGCCAAAACAATTAACTCTTTTGCGACTTTAGTTGTGGGAGTTAGTGCTTTCTTGAATCTTCCACTCATGAAAAACACATCACTGTATTATAATGTTGAAAAATATGTAATTGGCCGCGCATTATTAGGTATTAGGGCGATAGAAGCTGCTGCAACCCTAAGTATATTGGGGATAGCACTTGTCGCCTTAGAGATTTATTTAAAGAATTATGTCTTAGATAATGCAATGCAAGATTGGTGTCAAAAATGTGCATTCAAGCTAAAAAAGGAAAATGGTGAAGATGCTTTTAAAGATGTGAAAGAAGAAGAAAAAGAGTTTAATAATGCTGTGGTGAGTGTCTAAATGGAAAATTTAAAGTTAAATCTTAAGTTGGTTAAAGGTCAAATACATTCTTTAGAAAAAGCAAAGTCTAAAATTCCCGTAAATCAGAACATTGGTGGAATTGCAGCTGGGACTGCTTTTGCAGGTGTGCTAGCTGAAAGTAGTTCGTTACTTACCAGTGCTCCTATACTAGTAATGGCAGG
>NZ_JZFB01000001.1:143645-144137 GCF_001188385.1 Acinetobacter sp. V2
GAACATTCTTTACTGGGGCAATTTACGACGGTTCGTTTTAAAGACAATGATGAACTGATAGCTGTAATTAATGATAGCCCTGTGGATGGGCGCTATCAAGTTTATGCAATAGTCGATCCCCAATCAGGTCTGTTGTATATGATTTATCAAATGGGGCGATCGGTAAAAAAAGGCTATAAAGCTATTATTATGCAAACCTATTATTTTACTATTATTTGTGGAGGTGGGGTGTCAATAATGTTCTTGCTTTTCTATATTTTTGATTTCAATTACTCTTGGGATTCTTTTTTCTCTTTATTATCTTGGATCTTTATAAGCTTACTAATGTGCATAGGAATGATGGCTTTTGTGAATTACTTTGGTTATCGTAAAAGTTATGAAAATTTTGGAATATTATCAGAGCAAATATTTGAAAAATTGGGTTTTGAAAATCCTAAAGAGCAAGATTTTTACAATGATTTTTTAACTGATGATGGTGTTCAGATTAGTGTA
>NZ_JZFB01000001.1:144147-144922 GCF_001188385.1 Acinetobacter sp. V2
GTATCGAAAAAATTTAAAAGGTAATGACCCTTACCCTCAAGATTATTTTAGTAAGAATACAACAAGTGAATAAGTAGTGGAACTTAAATTAATTCAGGGTCCAATCTACTCTCTAGAAAAAGCCAAATCTAAAATACCGGTAAATCAGAACGTGGGTGGCATTGCAGCAGGTACCGCTTTTGTAGGTGTACTTGCTGGAAGTAGCTCCTTACTCAAAAGCTCACCTATTTTATTAATGGCTGGAAAAGCTAAAGATGGCATAACTTTTATTGGCGAAATAGAGGGGTATCCATTAGTAGGACAATTTACGACAGCGTGCTTTGAAGAAAATGATGAGTTGATTGCTGTAATTAGCGAAAAACCTGTAGATGGACGTTATCAGGTCTATGCAATTATCGACCCTAAATCAGGCTTATTGTATATGATTTATGAGATGGGGCGTTCAGTAAAAATGGGTTATAAAGCCATTTTTAAGCAAACTTATTATTTTACATTGTTGTCATGGGGTTTTCTCTTAATTTTTATTTTATTTTATTTTATTTTTAATTTTTCTTATTCTGTGAATACCATTTTATATTTTCTAGAGATTGTTGGCATTACTTTATTTGTTACTGTAGCAATTTCTGGTTTTGTTAATTATTTTGGTTATAGGAAATCGTATGAAAATTTTGGAACATTATCAGAGCAGATATTTGAAAAATTAGGTTTTGAATACCCTAAAGAGCAGGATTTTTATAATGATTTTTTAACTGATGATGGTGTTCAGATTAGTGTA
>NZ_JZFB01000001.1:144932-163627 GCF_001188385.1 Acinetobacter sp. V2
ATATAGAAAAAATTTAAAAGGTAAAGACCCTTATCCAGAAGATTATTTTGATAAGAAAAATTTTTGAAGTAAAAGGTTGTTCAATGAAGCCTAGATAGTTTGTCGTTACCTTAATATTAGTCATATCTGCATGTAGTCAACAGAAAGAAGAATACACTCACGGAACTTTGACTAAAGATTATAAAGATGTTTCTGAATACAAGTCTAAACATGATCTGGAAAAGGCTACAAAGGTAAATGATGCAGAGGCTATTTTTGTATTGGCATCTATGTATGCCACAGGCGAAGGTGAAAAATTTGATCTAAAAAAAGCATTGGAATTATCTGAGAAATCTGCACAACTAGGCTCCTCAAATGCCATGCTTCAATTAGGACTGATTTATCGAAATGGCAATGAAGTTATTAAAAAAGATGATCAAAAACCTTTAATTTGGTTTGAAGAAGGAGCTAAAAAGGGAAATCCTTCCGCAATTCACAATGTTGGGTTGGCCTATTACAAAGGTTTAAATGTAAAACAGGATAGAGCAAAAGCTTTTACATATTTTATTCGATCTGCTGAATTAGGACTCATACAATCCCAGACGGTAGTTGCTGCTCAATTATATGTAGGTGATGGTGTTGAGAAAGGCATCAAAACATCTTTTAAGTGGTTATTAAAAGCTGCTGAACAGGGACATCTTTAGTCAAAAAACAATGTAGGCTTGGCTTATGAGCGAGGTGATGGTGTAGAGCAAGATCCGCTTCAATCACTTGTCTGGTTTAAACGCGCTGCTGATCATGGACATGCGTTAGCGCAATATAATACTGCTCTTAAGTATTATAATGGTGCAGGTATGAAACAGAATTTAGATGAATCAATCCGATATGCAGAAATAGCTGTGCGCAATGGAAATAAATCTGGAGCAGACTTGTTATTTAATATTTATTCGGATGATAGTAGTTCAAAATATAGTCCTGAAAAAGCTAATTATTGGAAGTCTAAAATATAAATTTATACTTAAAGAAAAGTTCTTTTGAGTGGAAAGGCCTTTTTCTTTTTCTCTAACTTAAAACTCGCAATATTCTTTAAAACTATAACGCCAAATAGTTTAATTTTCTTGATATTGAGTGTGGTTTTGAACTATCTAAGAACTTGACCTTAAGAGAAAGATGGTTACTCATAAATCTATGAGTTTTATTGATTCTACTTGCTATCCCAAAATGAAATAAAAAAATATACTAAATAGACAGATTAGTCTTGACAAGTTAAATTTTATTTACATTGAATTTTACTTTCATAAATTTGAAATGTATCTTTTGCAATCATTTAATCTGTTCTATCGTTTAAATCAAATGAAATATTTTTAAGAAAATGTTTCATAAAACTTAACTAAATGATATTTATGATAATTTTTAGTTTAGTTTTAATTTTCATTTAATATATAAAAATCAACAACTTATTTTTAATTACAAAAAATAACAATATTATATTTTTATAAGAATAACTTTATTAAGCTATATTTTATAACCATCTTAACTATTTACTTTTAGTTTAAGTTGATATGATTTTTATATAAAATATGTTTGTTTATATGATAAACTGCGCGTAAATTTTTTGAATATAAGGTTTTTAGACTGATTTTTTAATGTTTTATCAATATTAACTTTTCAGTAAAGCCTTGAATAAATAAGAAAACAGAGGAATGAAAGTTGTGTTGAAACGAAGTATTTTGATACTTTCTCTGACTGGAAACATTATCGGTCTATCAGGTGCTCATGCGGCAGAACTTGAGCCTGTAAAACTTAAAAAAAGTTGTATTAAAAAAAATCCTTTAGCAGAAGGTCAGAATGACCCTGAGCTATTGAATATTTTTAAACAAGTTTGTGATAGTGATAATACGACTCAAAAAAATGATTTATTAGCTAAAGCAGCTATGCGCTTTTATCAAACCAATCAACCAGTTAAAGCATTAAATTTGGCAAGTCAATTGCAAAGTCAAAATATACGCGGTTCATTAATAACAGATGTTTTATTTTTATCTGGTGTAAGCATTGCAAATAACTCTTTGCAGCAAATGCGAAGTCAGGAAATGCGTTATTTAAGCAATGATGTAACTTATCCACCCGCTAAACAATTAATTGAAAATATCCATACTTCAATGCCTGCGCCAGATATTTCAAATGTTAAGGCGGCTACAGAAGGTGGCTCAGTTGATAATGAAAGAAGAAGTTATAGAAAACAAACTGTAACCCGCAACAGAGTTACAGCTTCCAGAGCAGCAACAAAACGAGTAGCAACTCCAGCAAAAGCAACTGCGGTTAAACCAAAAACTGCCCCTGTAGCCAACGTTAATAAATCAAAAAGTTCGCCTTTTGACCCTTTAATTAAATAATCAGGAATAGAATCTTATGGCTAAGAGAGAAAGCGTACAAAAGAAGCTTCAGCGAATTCGACCTCCACGTGTTCAGCTTACATATGATGTCGAAATTGGTGATGCAAAAGAAGCGAAGGAACTACCATTTGTTGTTGGTGTGATGGGTGATTTTTCGGCAGCTTCTGAGCTTGAACGTACAAAATTAAAAGATAAAAAATTCATTAATGTCGATTTAGATAATATTGATGAAGTTATGGAGTCATTGTCTCCAAGAGCTGCTTTTCAAGTAGATAATACGCTGACTGAAGAGGGTGGAAGAATTGCAGTTGATTTAACATTTAAGTCAATGGAAGATTTTCGCCCAGAAAATGTTGTTCAACAGGTTGACCCATTAAAGAAACTTGTTGAAGCACGTGAGCGTTTAACAGATTTAAGAAATAAGATTTCTAACAGTGAGCGTTTAGAAGACTTACTTGATGAAGTGCTTAAGAGTACTGATCAGATCCGTAAATTAAGTGCGGAGGCTGATCATGAATAATGCTCAATCGGCAGCAATGCCTCTTGCTGAAAATGAACAAGTTAATCTTCTAGACTCGATTGTTGAAGAGAGTCGTATTGCTCGAAATGAAGAAGAACATTCGCGTGCAAAAAGCTTAATCGGTGAACTTGCCAAAGAAGTAATGGCAGGCACAATTACAGTTTCTGAAAATATGACTTTATCAATCGATAAGCGTATTGCGGAAATTGATGCACTGATTTCAAATCAATTAAGTCAGATCATGCACAATGAGCAATTCCAAAAGATTGAGTCAACTTGGCGTGGTCTTTACTACTTCTGTCAAGAAACACCTTCTAATCCCCTCATTAAAATTCGTATGTTGAATACGACTAAAAAAGAGCTGGTTAAAGATTTTCAAGGTGCTACAGACTTTGATCAAAGTACTTTGTTCAAAAAAATCTATGAAGAAGAATATGGATCTTTTGGTGGTGCACCATATTCAGCACTGATTGGTGATTTTGAATTTGACCGTACACCTTCTGATATGTATTTGCTTGAGCAAATCTCTCATGTTGCTGCAGCGGCACATGCACCGTTTATTTCGGCGGCTAGTCCAAGCATTCTTGGTCTTGAATCATTTACAGATATTGATCGCCCTAGAGATGTGTCGAAAATCTTTGAAACAGCTGAATATGTTCAATGGCGTTCATTCCGTGACAGTGAAGATGCTCGTTATGTCGCTTTAACCTTGCCGCATGTGCTTGGTCGTCTTCCTTATCATCCAAAGGAAGGAACTGCTACAGAAGGGTTTAATTTTGCTGAAGATGTTTCGGGTGCAAACCATAACGAATATTTGTGGATGAATGCTGCTTATGCTTTCGGTACTCGTTTAACAAATGCATTTGATATGCATGGTTGGTGTGCTGCAATTCGTGGTGTTGAAGGCGGTGGTTTAGTAGAAGGCTTACCTGTTCATACGTTTAAAACACAAGATGGCGAAGTGGTATTCAAGTGCCCAACAGAAATTGCGATTACTGATCGCCGTGAAAAAGAATTAAGCGATTTGGGCTTTATTCCTTTAGTGCATTGTAAGAATACCGATTACGCTGCTTTCTTTGGCGCGCAATCAACTCAAAAACCTAAAAAATATGACAATGATACAGCAAATGCTAACTCTGCTTTATCAAGTCAAATTCAGTACATCATGGCCGTTTCACGTATTGCTCATTATTTAAAAGCAATGATGAGAGACAAAGTGGGTAGCTTTGCTTCTGCTGGAAATGTTGAAGCATTCTTAAATGAGTGGTTGTCACAGTATGTATTACTTGATGATGGTGCTTCTCAAGAAGCAAAAGCTCAATACCCTCTACGCGAAGCGTCTGTAAAAGTTGTAGAAGATCCTGCTCAACCAGGTCACTACAAATCTGTGGTTTTCTTGCGACCACACTTCCAGCTGGATGAGTTGTCAGTTTCTTTGCGACTTGTTACTGAGTTACCTCAGTCCTCAAATTAATAAAGGTCAGCGAAAGAATAACTTTAAATTACAAATAGGAAAGTTCTAAATGAAAGATATATACGTTGAGTTTCGCGGTAAATATAAAGTTGATGGCGAGTCTCGTGACTCTGAGCACAAAGGCTGGTTAGAAGTTAACTCTTGGTCTCACAACATTCGTCAACCTAAATCTGCTACTTCAAGTAGTGTTGGTGGTCATACTGCTGAACGTGTTGAACATTCAGATATGCTTTTTATTAAAGACCTAGATGCAACTAGCCCGAAATTATGGGAAGCATGTTCAGCTGGTTATACATTTGATGAAGTACAAATTGATTTTTATCGTGCAAATGGCGATAAACGTATCAAGTACTTACAAATTAAATTGAAGCATGTTCTAGTTTCTAGCGTAACTCCAACAGTTAACGAAGAAGGTGTACCAACTGAAGCGTTTGGTTTGAAATACGCAGCTGTTGAGTGGACATATAACCAACAAGATATTAACGGTACTGCTAAAGGTGCTGTTACTAAGAAATGGTCACTTTCTAATAATACTGCTTCTTACGCAGCATAATTATTTAAGTGAATATTTGGTGGAGGCTGACATAAAGTTAGCCTCTGCTGTCTTTAAGCATGCTTGTTGTGAACTCGAATGAATTTAGATCGGCTTTATCCATACGGATTTCGTTCAACTTTGTTTGATCGCTTAATTCCTGAAAGTGAAGATTATGCAAAGGGTCTTTCTATTCAGCAGTTAAGAGAATCGGTAGCAAAAGATTTAGAAGACTTGCTGAATAGTCGAGTCGCTAAATTGGATCATGTGGTCGATGATTATCCGCTAGTTAAAAAATCTATACTTCAGTTCGGGATTATTGATTTTGTGGGGCTTTCTACAGCCAATCCGCTAGATCGAGACAAGATTTGCCAATCCATTGAACAATCAATAGCAGCTCATGAACCTAGATTAAGACAAATACGGGTAGAGATGTTGTTGGATGGACATAATATGGGGGCACTATGTTTAAGTATTCAGGCTTATCTAAATATTCATCCACTGTATGAACCTGTCGTTTTTGATGCATTGCTAAAACCGACAACGCAGCAATATGTAATTTCAGCGAGAACCTAAGCGTAGTGGGTGTGTTGTGATAGAAGAGCTTTTACCGTTTTACGAAAAACAACTACAAGAATTTGGTCAGCAATCTCGTGAATTTTCACAAAAATATCCGAAAATTGCTCAGCGCTTATCTTTAAATCAAGAGCAGATTGATGACCCGCATATTGAGCGTCTTATACAGGCGTTTTCATTAATTGCTGCCCGCATTGATAAAAAGCTTGCTGATAGTTATGACGTATTTACGCGCTCTCTATTTGAGGTGATGTTCCCTCAATACTTACGTCACTTTCCTGCTTGTTCGGTGGTAAGTTTCGAAGATATAAATAAGATAAAGCAGCTCACAGAAGCGCATATTGTTCCTGCACATACCATCTTAAAGTCGCGTAGTTTTAAAGGGGTTCAGTGTGAGTTTAATACGACGCAAGAAGTTAAATTACTCCCGATAAGTTTGCAAGCGCTAGAGTTTAAAAGCACACCTAGTGCACATATGCATTTAAGTCAAAATGCGACTTTAAATTTTAAATTCGAAATTTTTAACAATGCTCATCTATGTTTAAAAGATGAAAAACTACCTATTTATTTAGATGCAATTTCTAATTTTCCACTTCAAGTACTAGATAGTATTTTTAAGAAGGGGACAACTTTTGCTATTAAGATAGGGCAGAAAGTTGTTGAGCTGAATAAAAATCCATTTAAATTAACTGGCTTTTCAGAGCAGGAAAGTCTATTACCTCTCGATCAGCATACTCATCATGCCTATCGATTGCTGATGGAATATTTTTGTTTTCCTGAAAAATTTAATTATCTAAAACTCGATTTAAGTTTTTTAAAGCTTCTATCTTTAGAAGAGAGTGGTTTTGAGCTGCTTATACATTTTAAATTAAATTTAAATGATCAAGCCTTAGTCCGAAATTATTCTGAATTAAATATCGCTAATTTTAAATTATTTACTACACCAGTCATTAATTTATTTGAAAAATACGCTGAACCTCAAAAAATTGTACATAAGCAATTAGAATATCCGCTGATTACAGATGCTCATCATCCTGAGTTTTATCAAGTCTATTCAATTACTGAAATGAATATGGTTCGTGAAAAAACGAGTCAAGAAGAAAGCTATGTTCCTGTACTACCTTTTTTCGCTATGAGTCACTACCATGTTGATAAGGCTCGTTTTTTCTATTCAGTGAACTATCAAAAATTACAACCCAATTTCGTCGAAATGGGGTATTCAATTATTTCTAAAAATCTAAATCCTTCGTCAACACGTTCGGATTTTATTAGCACAAAATTATTATGTTCAAATCGTGACTTACCACATGAGGCATTGGGTCAGTCTAATAATATATTGAACCTCAATGATAGTAGTTTGGCTCGCCGTGCGATTGTTTTAAAAAGACCTACAAAACCATATCAATTTGGTCAAAGTCAGAGTGAGCAGTGGCGTGTTATTTCGCACCTTTCATTGAATAGTTTAGCTTTAATGAAAGGTGATGCGGTATCTCATATTAAAGAGTTACTTGCTTTATACAACTTACCATTGTCAAAAGAAAATTACCTAATTATTGAATCAATCAAGCATCTTGAATTTTCACTTACTCATAAACTTGTAGATGGAAAGCCATTTCCAATGTTTGTAAGGGGTGTGAAGGCCGAATTGCAAATTGATTCATCTGTATTTAGAGGGCATAGCCTATACATTTTTAGCCAATTGTTAAGTCGTGTTTTTAATTTAAAGGTTCAAATTAATAGTTTCGTTGATTTGGTTGTTAAGGATTATTCATCTCAGCAGGAGTTATACCAATGCAGTCAGAACGTTGGTGGCAAGACTCTTCTATAACAGCTGAGCTCTTTACAAAGCCAAAGTCTTTTGAATTTATTCAAGCAACACGGCTATTAAGACACGATTCAAGTCGCACAGTTGGTACATCTTGGAGTGATCATTTTAAGTTTGAGACATCCTTTAATTTAAATTTTCCTGCTACAGAAATTGAAAATTTAGAATTAACGGACGAGCGGATTTATATCACAAATTTAATTGTTGGTCTTACGGGCATACAAGGTGCTTTACCTTATACATATACGAATAAGATTAAGCAGGCCCCGCGTCAGCAAAGAGCTGAAACTAAAGAGTTTCTGAGCTTATTTAATCATAAGCTTACTGCCCAATATCTAGAGTCCAGCATCACCTATAATTTGCCGATTCGATATGAGATTGAGCATAAAAATGATTATCTAGATATTCTGCATGCGTTAAATGGCTATGTAAGGTCGCAACATAAGCAAACAGAGCTTGATGATTATTTTGCAGAGTTTTCTGGATTAATGCAGGGCCAGAATAATACAGTTCATGCATTAAAAACGATGCTGTCGTGTATTTTTAAACATGAAATTACGATCAAAGAGTTCATACAAGAGTCTTTCAAATTGGCGAGTGACCAATTAACAACTTTAGGTGGAGCTCAGCCGAGTCTACTTGGTGTTAATACATTTTGTGGCGAAACTATTCAGCAAATTGATGGGAAAATTGAAATTCAAATTGGGCCATTAAAGCGTCAGCAATATCTCAGTTTTTTACCAAATCAAGAGTTAAGTTTAAAGCTTAAAAAAATTGTAGAAACTTGGTGTAGTCCAACTTTATCAATAGATCTTCGACTCGTATTAGATGAGTCAGAAATACAACCTATTTGTCTAACTCACCATAATCAGAGTGGTTTGGGACAAGGTTCTTTTCTTATATCACGAGAACCGAAAGTACATAGCCATGAAACATGTTATAGCCTTATTGGAGAGCGAATATGATTAAAAAAATATTACTCTCGTTCATCGCTATTTTTGCATTAGTTAGTGGATTTATTATTTTCTACTGGCGTGATGTTCAATATAACCCTGATAAGGGTGATTTTTTCCTTTATTTCCTGCTATTACCAGCAATTATTACCTTGGTGATTTTATCGCCATGGTTAATTTATAGCGCTTATAAAAATTATAAAGAAAAGAAAGAACAAGCTATAAATCAAGATAAAGATGATACTAACCAAAAACAAACTGCAGTAACCGATGCATCACTCGAACAGCTAGATTTTAATATTTACTCTTCTTTTGCTGTGCATGCATTTGGTGAGAATGAAAGCATTATTGCAGAGCTACAAAACTTTAAAAGTCCAGAGCTGGATGATCAACTGTTAAATTCTTATGGATTGCCTCTTTTATCTTACCGAATTAAAGACTTTGATGAAGATAATCATGAGGAGAGCGAGTATGCATCTCCACGACAAGTTCGTATGATGTCATTAATAAAACAGCAATTAGAACAAAATATAGAAAACTTATATCTTCTGGCAGAGCATTTAAAACGTTCAACTTTATTTTATGAGTCGCAGCAAGCACGTGAATATCATATGCATCCGGCATGGGTTGATCCTGAGTCTGAATATGATGATGTTCAAATGCCGATAGTCGAAGTTTATCGTTTAAATCGCTTAAATCTACATATCCTTCTTTCGGAGGATTTATTACATATCTGGAATGATGAACAAAGTAATGAATTAATTTTAGAGTTTTTTGCTGAGATCGGCATTCCTGCTCAAAAGATCCATATTGAATATCATTTTTTTGGAGAGCAACTGGCTTATCAAGAGCTGATACACCTATTAAAGGGTATTCATAAAAGAGAACACGAGATGTTCTTTTTGCTCGTAGCCGATTCCGAAATTGATCAGGATCTAGTCGATGAAAAGTCTTGGATGATTAAAGATTATATTCCTGCTGAATTTGCAGCAAGCTGTTTACTTGCTGATCCTTTAGTAAAAATTCAAGAATTAGAACCTACAAAAAATCTGAAAGTTGTTGTAGGCCAACAAGATACAGCAAAGCTTTTTACTAATTTTGAATTTCATGATTTACCTCAACATGAAGGTGAGGATCCTTATGTACTGATACTGTCAGATCAGACGGATATAAAAGTTTCGAAGAAATTGCAGCAACACTTTCTTCAAACACCTGTAGAACCACATCACTATATTTATGTGAAATCTTCATTAGGGCATACCCAACATTTAGCTGATATTTATGGCTTTATGCTGAGCATGCATTTCCCTGAACATATCATTCCTTTTGTCTTTGGTGAAAATACAGTGTCAGCACATACATTTGTGCAAAGTGTCACTGAAAATTCAGAAGATGATGTGATGGTGTTGAATAACTAATTTAAACTTTGGACTTAGAACGAGAATAGAATGCATACAATTTTAGGCTACTTGTGGCAGTACATCACGAATCCTAAAGCAATTATCGCCTTGTCATTGTTCGTGGCATTGATGTCTTCATATACTTCAATTCCTCGTCATATATTCTGGGCTTTAGCAACTGCCTATGCTTTGGGTCTTATTGTTTATGGTATCTATTGGCTTATTCAACGAAGAAAGCATGCTGCTCAAGGCGAAGAGCTAGCTGAAGCAATTGAAAAAGACAACCAAGCTGAATATGGCAAAAATAAAGATAAAGAAGAGCTTCAGCTTGTTAGTCAACAAATGAAAGAATCAATTCAACTGATTCGTAAATCTAAGTTGGGTGATAAAAAAGGGAATGCTGCATTATATGAGCTTCCTTGGTATATGGTTATTGGTAACCCAGCCGCAGGTAAAAGTTCAGCTATTTATAATTCTGGTTTAAAGTTTCCTTTCGAAGAAACGCATCAAAAAATGGTATCTGCTGGTTTAAGCGGTACTCGAAATTGTGATTGGTTTTTCTCTACAGAAGGTATTTTGCTCGATACAGCGGGCCGTTATTCTGTTTATAGCGAAGATCATTCTGAGTGGTTAGGTTTCTTAAATATTTTAAAAAAGAACCGTTCTAAAGCTCCGGTTAATGGTTTGATTTTAATTGTTAGTATTGCTGAGCTAATTAGTCAAAGTCCTGAAAACTCGTTAAAGCTAGCTAAAAATTTACGTGCTCGTATTCAAGATCTAACCGAACGTCTAGAAGTAGTTGTACCTGTTTATTTAGTCTTTTCAAAGATGGACTTGATTGCAGGTTTTACCGAGTTTTTTGAATTTTACGAAGCTCAAGAATATAACCAAGCTTGGGGAGCAACGCTTCCATATGAGCAGAGTTCTTCTCATAACGCGGTAGATTTGTTCGAAAAACATTACACCATTCTTTATGATGGTCTAAAAGGGGTAAGTTCGACTCATTTAAGTCGCCGTCATTCGCAAAATATCTCACCAAGTGTAATGACCTTCCCGTTAGAATTTAAAACATTAAAACCAGCTTTAAAAAGCTTTATCGGTACACTTTTTGAAGATAATCCATATCAATTTCAACCTGTTTTCCGTGGGTTTTACTTCACCAGTGCTTTGCAGGAAGGTGTCATTGAAAGTCCAATGACAGAACAAATCGCACAAGAATTTCAGCTGACTCAAATTGCACAAAGTGATTTAAAAGATCATTCAAAAATTACCCCTAACCATGGCTATTTCTTAAATGGACTTTTTTCAGATGTTATTTTAAAAGATAAAGATCTTGTTAAGCAGCATGTAAATACGGGTAGAAAGCGTCAACGCTACATTGCATTTATTGGTGCTTTAGCGGGCGTTTCAATTATCCTTGGCGTGTGGGTTTGGTCATACCGTAATAACCAACAATTAATTGGTGAAGTTCAGGCTGATTTAAATAAGGTTGTTCAACTAGAAAAAGCTTCTGGTCAGCAACTGTCTACCCAATTAGAAGCTTTACTTATTCTTCAAAGACGTCTACAGCAGTTGGATGAGTTTGATGAAAATAGACCGCTTAAGTTTAGTTTTGGTTTATATCAGGGCAATGAGCTTCGTGAAAAGTTAAAAGCTGAATATTTAAAAGGTGTTAAGCAAATTGTATTGACACCGACACAGCAAAATATTGCTCAATATTTGCAACGCGTAAAAAATAATGAAGCGACATTAAAAGCGAATCATACGAATGTTGAAATCAAGCAAACTGCTCAGTCTCAACAGTATTTAGAACCTTCAGATACCAATCCTCAAGATGCTTATAATGCATTAAAAGCGTATTTAATGATGAGTAATCCACAATACATGGATGCAAGTCATCTGAGTGATCAGGTTACGCGTTTCTGGCGTTCTTGGTTAGACGCAAATAAAGGTCAAATGCCACGTGCAGATATGATTCAGGAAGCTGAACAAATCTTGTCGTACGCAATGACTTTGGCAAATGATAAACAGTTCCCAATTTTAGATGCAGATTCGCAAATCGTTGATCAAACACGTCAAGTATTGCTCTCTGTTGTTCGAGGAATGCCTGCACGTGATCGTGTTTATAACGAAATAAAAATGCGTGCTGCGGTACGTTTCCCTGCGTTGACTGTAAGTCAGATTGTGGGTGAAGCAAATAAAAATGTTGTATTAGGTAGTTATGCATTACCGGGTGTGTTTACCCAAAAGGCATGGAATGACTATGTAGAAAAAGCAATTGAAGAAGCGGCAGATAAGCCAACAGATAGTAAAGATTGGGTGCTAAATAGTCGTCAATCTGATGATTTAACTTTCTCAGGTAGTCCAGAGCAAATTAGAAAGCAACTAACAGCGCTCTATAAGCAAGAATACATTGCGGAATGGAGAAAATTCTTAAATGGTATTCATTATGCTAAGGCTGCCCAATTCCCTCAGCAAGTAAAAAATATTGATGTTTTAGGTGAGCCACAGAACTCTCCAATTAGAACATTAATTGAAAGAGTGGCAATTGAAACAAACTGGGATAATCCAGTTGTACAAGCTGAGTTAGCAGCTCCACAAAAAGGATTTGTTGCGTGGTTTAAACGTAAGGTTTTAAATCATGATGATAAGGCTGCTAATCAAGTGGCGACTAACGCTCAGGGCGCTATTTCTCAAGAATACCAAATGTTCTATCAGTTGGTTCGCAAACGCGATGATCAACAGGGTAAATCATTACTTGATGAATATATGACAAATTTAGCCCTTGTTCGTAGCAAGTTTAATGAGCTTAAGAATGCAGGGGAAGTTGGGCCTAATGCGATGACATTAGTCAAGCAAACCCTGAATGAGCAAACTTCTGTATTTAACCAGACGCAAAAAATTGTAGATGAAAAAATGGCGGTTGGTTTTAGTGAAATTGATCAGCGATTACTACAAAAATTAGTAGTTAGCCCACTGACACAGGCTTTCGAGAGCTTAATTACGCCGACACAAGACGAAATTAATAAATTATGGGTCATGCAAGCCTATCAGCCATTTACAGCAAATCTTGCTAAGAAATATCCATTTAATTCATCAGCTTCTTTGCAGGCAACAAGTAGTGAAATTGGACAAATCTTGGGCGAAAACGGTAGCATTTCTCGTTTTGTAAAAGAAAATCTTGATCCATTTGTGATTCGTCGTGGTTATACATTAACGTCTAAGACATGGAAGGATTTAGGAATTAGTTTAAATCCTCAATTCGTTATGAATTTCCAAAGATACGTTACTCCATCTAATGGTATGGCAACAGGTGAGTTGAATAGTCAAGCTCCTGCTGCGCCTGCAACTAATCAATCTAACTTCCAGTTCTACCCAATTCCAAATCCACAATTGCTTTCATATACCGTGGATATTGATGGTCAGCGCATGACTTATGAGAACGGTGTGCAACAGTGGGTGAACTTCATTTGGCCAAATCAAGGCAGTATTCCAGGTGCTCGAATTACCGCTGTAGATTTACAAGGTCAAACGCATACGATTTTTGATGAGCCAGGTGAATACGGTATTAACCGCTTAATTGATAGTGCTCAGCGTAAAGAACAAAATGGCGGATTTGAAATGCTTTGGCGTAGTAAAACCGACCCATCATTAGTTGTAAAAATGAATTTCCGTCTGATCAGCAGTAATTCAGGCAGTATTGGTTCAAGCCGTGGTTATGCAGGTATGCAACTAGTGGATAAAGTCACTGCTGATAAAGCAGCTCGTGTGGTGTCTGCTCAGCAGGCGCCAGCTCAAGCAGCAGCTCCAGCAAAAACAGAAAATCCTGTTTCAGCACTTGCTCAGCCTTCTGCGGGAGTTAAACCATGACATGGAAAATAACCTCTATGCGAAAGGAGGAGCAATAATGCAAACATTAAAAACAACTCCTTTGTATTACGGCAAAAGTCCTGCACGAGGCGACTTTTTAAAAACAAAAGGTCAGAATGCTTTAATACAGTTGCTTGATCAGTGGATTACTGAAGCATTGGAATACGCAATGCAATCGGGCAGCTTTAAAGAAGCTTATAACACGTTGCCTTCACTGGATTTCTTTATTGCGAATCCGAAAGAAAATATGTTTTTAGCGGCGAACCTTCTCGCAAGTGAAGATAGTTCGGGTCGATCTTTTCCAATGGTACTCAGCCATTTATTAGAAATTGATTTACCGTATGATAATTTGCTATATGCGCCTTATAGCTATAAACATGTACTCGTTGATTTATTCCAAAACAATCGTACTTTAAAAGGAATTAAAGATTCAGATCTGTTACTTGGAAAATTAGGTCACTTACAAAATCAAATTCAGGTTTTAACTGAACGCGAGTGTGTGGGTTTCTATGAAAATCATACGATGCATTCATTTGCTCAATTAATGAAACTCAGTATTTATGAGTTAGCGCAAAGTATGATTGGGCTAGGATTATTACTTCAGCCAATTTTACAAAATGGAACCAGTCGCTTAAATAAAGTTTTAATTTTGCCTATTAATAATCCTGCTTACAGTTATGAAATAGCAGCCTTTTGGGTCAGTATTATTTGTCGCTTTTTAAAGGAACATAATACTGAGGTGTTGATAGGTTTATTACATCGAGAGCAACCTGTATTGTTCTTCGGTTTTCAAGGGGCTGATATTTTAGCCCTGAGCGATATTTTTACTCAGAATATGGATAGTAAACATTGGGTTTCTTTAATAGAAGCTCAGTGGATTGATACTTATTTGGAGCAGAATGCTGGTTTAGCTACGCTAGAACAATCATTATGCCAACGCCAATTAAGTTTAAATCAAGGCTTAAAACTATTTAGACAAACTTTTTTGGGTGAATAATAATGAATCAACGAAATCAAACTAAACTTACACAGCTCATAAAAGGCTGTTTTATCTATGCGATTGCTAATTATGCTTTGGCTCAGCCTATTGTTGTAGAAGGTGTGGTTCCAAATGAGGCGAGTAAACAGGCCATCTTATTAAAAATGCAATCTGTTTATGGTGCTGATCAGGTAGTAGATAAAATACAAGTGAGACCCGTCGCTGCTCCAAATGGATGGAGTGATTCTGTTACGCGAGTTATTACACCTGACTTAAAAAAAGTTTCACAAGGTAAATTAAGCGTAAATGGTACTCGATTTGAGCTAAGTGGAAAGATGCTGAATCCAGCAGATATTCAACCTACCATTCAATCTTTTCAAGGGTTAGTACAGCCACCATATCAACTGTATTCACAGTTATCAGTCAATCAGGCTGAGCAAAAAATCATTGATGACGCACTTAAAAATCGAATTATTGAGTTTGAATCTGGTAGTGCAGTTTTAACTGATGCGGGTCAAAAAATTCTAGACGAGATGGCTGTTGCCTTGAATAAAGTAGGCGGCAAAAAAGTCAAAATCGTAGGACATACAGATAGTTCAGGTGATGCGACTAAAAACTTGAAACTTAGTCAAGATCGTGCGCTAGCAGTAAAAAACTATTTGATTAGTAAAAGTATTCCTGCCGACCATTTATCTGCCGAAGGTTTAGGTTCATCTAAGCCTGTTGCAGATAATACTTCTCCAGAAGGCAGAAAGAAAAACCGTCGAATTGAGTTTACTGTTCTATAAATATAAGGAGAAGAACATGGCTAGCCCTTACATTACGATTGGATGCCCAACAACTGGTGGAGGGCAAGTCATTTCAGGAAACAGTACATTTTTAATTGATGGAATTGCAATTGCCTGTGTAGGAGACAAAGCGACTTGTCCATTACACAAAATAGTTGCAACGATTGTATCTGGAGATCCGAATATGCTTGTCATGGGTAAATCAGCAGCGCGTGTAAATGATTCATTATCATGCGGCTGTAAATTATTGCCAAAACAGAGTTTAGTTAATCAAGGATAAGGGTAGAGATATTTCTATATAGATATAAATATCTACTAAAACATATTAACGCTTGAAATGATGAGTAGTTTGTCTGATAAAGCTGAATTTTGTTAATATACAGGCATTATGATTTTAAGCATTAAATTATTTAAAAATATTGAGAGTAATGATGAGTAATTTAAAAATTTTAATTACAAAACTTTCTACAGTTGCACGAACTGCTTTAGAAAAATCGGCTAATGCTTGTGTTATTCAACAAAATTACGAAATTGAAATTGAGCATTTATTCTTAGAGTTACTTAATCAATCTTTAGAGAATGATTTAAAGATTTTATTAAAGAAATATAAAATTTCATCTGAAGCTTTGGCTGATGATTTAAAAGAAACAATTTCTCAATTACCGAAAGGTAATTCAAGAACTCCTATTTTTGCTAAATCTATTGTTCGTTTGTTTGAACAAGCATGGTTATTGGCTTCGGCTGAGCAAAACCCAGTTATTCGCAGTGGTCATTTATTAGTTGCGTTATTAACTGCACCTGATTTATATCAAATTGCGACTCGTGCTTCGAGTTTATTTGATCTCTTACCAATTGATTCAATGAAACATAAGTTTCTTGAAATTTGTGAGAAGAGTGTTGAACAACAAGATGAAACAAAAGCATCTTTAGGTGAAGCTGAAGAAACAGACCTGACTGTAGCAAATACCAAAACTGCTAAAACACCAGCACTTGATCAATATACGATTAATCTCACTGAAAAAGCGAAACAAGGCGGTATAGATCCAGTTATTGGGCGTGAATATGAAATTCGACTAATGCTCGATATTTTAATGCGTAGACGCCAAAACAACCCAATCTTAACTGGAGAGCCAGGTGTTGGTAAAACAGCTGTGGTCGAAGGTTTAGCTTTAAAAATTGCTCAAGGTTTAGTGCCTAATGCCCTAAAAAACGTGCATTTACATGTATTGGATATGGGACTTTTACAGGCTGGAGCAAGTGTTAAAGGCGAGTTTGAAAATCGTCTGAAACAAGTGATTCAAGAGGTCCAAGCTTCTGCTCATCCTATTATCTTATTTATTGATGAAGCGCATACTTTAATTGGTGCAGGTGGACAAGCCGGGCAAAATGATGCTGCAAATCTTTTAAAACCAGCACTTGCACGTGGTGAATTGCGTACCATTGCTGCGACTACTTGGGCAGAATATAAACAATATTTTGAAAAAGATGCTGCATTGAGCCGACGTTTTCAGGTGGTAAAAGTAGAAGAGCCAACCGAGGAAGTTGCGGTAGATATGTTGCGTGCGATGATTCCTGTCATGCAGCAGCATTTTAAATTACAAATTGATGATGAGGCGATTGTTACAGCGGTTCACTCTTCACATCGATATATTAGTGGACGTCAACTTCCGGATAAAGCAGTTAGTGTTCTTGATACGGCAGCAGCACGTGTTGCGTTGACTCAAAATGCTCAACCTGTAAAGCTTGATCAGTTAAAGGCTCAAGAGCATAACTTAAAGCTTGAACAGCAAATTTTAGAAAATGAACATCGTCAGATACCAATTCATCATGAACGATTAGAAACTTTAAAAGCTAATTTAGAATCTTTGCAAAAAGAGATTCATGAAACTGAAGAGCAGTGGAAAAAAGAATTAGAACTTGTGCATAAAATTCAGGAATTAGAAGCACAGAATCATTCTAATGAATCTGAAGCTTATGATCAGATTAATTTACTGCGTAAAGATCTTGCTGAAATTCAAGGCCAGCAACCATTAGTATTTGAAAGAGTAAACTCTCAAATTATTAATGAAATTATTTCTGATTGGACCGGAATTCCTGTTGGAAAAATGGTTAATGATGAAATTAAACAGATATTAACGCTTGAAGATAAATTGGGCGAGCGTGTAATGGGGCAAGATTATGCACTTACACAATTAGTTCAAGGCATTAAAACTTCAAAAGCAAGACTTGAAGATCCGAATAAGCCACAAGGTGTTTTCCTTTTGGTGGGACCAAGTGGTGTCGGTAAAACTGAAACGGCATTAACGTTGGCAAATGAATTATATGGTGGTGAGCAGCATTTAATCACCATCAATATGTCTGAATATCAAGAAGCACATACTGTATCTTCGCTTAAAGGTGCACCTCCTGGATATGTGGGATATGGTCAAGGTGGTGTTTTAACAGAAGCTGTTCGCCGCAACCCTTACAGTGTTGTGTTGCTTGATGAAATTGAAAAAGCACATAGTGATGTTCAGGAACTGTTCTATCAAGTATTTGATAAAGGTACTTTAGAAGATGGTGAAGGACGAGTAATTGACTTTAAAAACACCACTATTTTGTTGACTTCTAATGCTGGCTCAAGTGCGATTATGCAAGCTTGCTTAAATACACCAGTCGAAGACTGGCCGACAGCTGAAGAGTTGATTGATCACTTAAAACCAAGTTTATATAAGCAATTCAAGCCTGCATTTTTAGGCCGAATGAGAGTTGTGCCATATTTCCCATTGCATGACGATCTACTTGTACGGATTATTAAACATAAGTTAGGCAAGATCACAGCAAGAATTGAAAAACAATACGGTACACAAGTCCAGTATTCTGAAGATTTGGTAGAGCTACTTTTAAGTCGCTGTACAGAAGTCGATAGTGGTGCACGTAATGTTGATAATATTTTAAATTCTACGGTGTTACCTGCATTGGCTACAGAAATTTTAGTGGCTTTAGCAGAGCAAAAGTTGCCAAAAATTATCATGATTGATGCTAAAGATGACGAAATTCAATATTTACTAGATCCGGTTGCAAAAGCTGCTAAAAAAAGGACCAGTAAAAAGTTGAAGTCAGAAGTTTAAATTGAATAGAGCTAAAATTAGATGAATATTGATATTTCTGAACTCCTTGAACCCATTAGCGATAGCTTACCTTGTGGTGATGACTTTTCATTTTCTAATGAATTTCATGAAATCAAAAAGGCGAAAACACAAGATGATCTATTGCTAGATCAAGGCGATTGGGTTGCTGAGCGAAAACAAGCCGACTGGGATTTTGTATCAAATAAAACGAGTGTTTTGCTAAAAGAGAATACTAAAGATATTCGTCTATTAACTTGGCTCATAGAGGCTTGGACTCATCTTTACGGTTTTGAAGG
>NZ_JZFB01000001.1:163670-179767 GCF_001188385.1 Acinetobacter sp. V2
CAATACTGGCAGGAAATTCATCCTGTTATTGAAGATGATGACTTAGATCAACGCATTGGTTTATTACAGGGTTTAATTAATCAGTTGCCTGGCTTGTTGAAGAAAGTCTCTTTAACCAATACAGTGCCTTATTACAATTTGCTTGATTATGATAATTTTCTATATCACGAGAACATTCGTCGTAAACAAACTGAAGAGTACGATAGTCAGTCGGGACCATCGGAGTTAGAGCAGTTCGATCAAGCTATTTTTAATACGTCTAAAACTTTTCAATATTCTAATTATCAAGATTTTAGCTCAGTCTTAACCGAGTGGGATGTTTTAAAGCAAACCCTTGACCATTTAATGGGACTCGACTCACCAAGTTTTGGTGCAATTGATTCAGCATTTGAAACCATTCACAGCACATTACGCAAGATTTATAAAGCAGAAGCTTTCGGTACTGGACTTACACCAGTCCAAGAGCAGGCGACTGTCATCACGAGTTCATCTATGGAAAATCAAGTGCCTGTACAAGTGGTTTCAGATCAGCCTGCTTTTCAGCCTCAAGCTCAAACACATTTGGCGAATCGTGAGCAAGCAATGAAAGTGTTGCAAGAAATTGCGGATTACTTTCAGGCAAATGAGCCTCATAGTCCTGTGAGTTATATGCTTCAAAAAACCATTAAATGGAGTCAAATGCCGTTACATGAATGGCTAGCACAAGTCATTAAAGATGAGCATCCATTACAAATGGTTCAGGAAATGTTAGGTGTACAGCCTAAAAATGAATACGAATAAAGATTGGTAAAGACATATGTTTAAAGCTGAAAAAGTCCTATGGGGCGAAGGTTTATTTTTAAGACCTCAACATTTCCAAATTCAAGATACCTATCATGAACAGCGTTTGAACCATACGATTCGTGCGGTCGTACCTTTTTCGTATGGTATTCAGAAATTAAGTTTCGATGAGGCTCAATTGAGCACACATATTCTTGCTCTTGAGTCTGTAGAGATGATCTGGCAAGACGGTGAAATTTATCAGGCGCCTGCATATGATTTATTGCCTGAGCCAATTTTATTGGATGATCTTAATTTACGTGGTGAGATGCTAATTTATTTAGCATTGCCACTCTTACAAGCAAATAAGCAAAATCTAATTGATCAAAACCAAGCGCAAAAGGGCAGATATCAATCACACCTTGTCGAAACGCATGATCTATTTACGAATGCTACCGAAGCAGATATTAGTTTGCTACGCCGCCGCGCTGTTTTTAAATTATTAGATGTACATAGTAATCCAGACCACAATCTGGATGGTTTCTTATATCTGCCTATTGGAAAGATTAAACGTCAAAGTTCGGGTGCTTTTGAAATTGACCGAAAGTTTATTCCACCAATTTTGCACGTGGATGCATCTGAAACACTCATTTCAAATTTAAAAAGAACACTGAACGTTATTAAGGCAAAAATTAAGACGATTCAAAACAATAACCGAGAAAATGAACAGAAATTAATTGAATTCCGTTCAGGTGATATCGTTTCGTTCTGGTTAGTAAATGCGTTAAATACAGCTCATGCTGGTCTAAATCATTTTGTGCAATATCCACAAATTCATCCAGAGCGTTTGTTCTTCGAATTATTGCGTTTAGCAGGTTCATTATTAACGTTCTCGACGGCCTATGATGTCGATCAGTTGCCTGCCTATAAACACCATAATTTACAAGAAAGTTTTTCGCAGTTAGACACGATTCTACGTGATTTGCTCGATACGATTATTTCGAGTCGTTATATCAGCATTGCGCTTAAAGAAATCCGACCTTCATATTGGGTGGGAAGTCTTGAGACCGATAAGATTACTCGAGACACTCGACTTTATATTGCAGTATCAAGTAGCGCAATGCAGACACATGAATTAATCCAGATTGTGCCTTTACGATTCAAGATCGGTAGCACTTTAGATGTAGAACAACGTGTAGTTGCTGCATTGCCTGCAATTCCATTGCATCACTTAATTCAAGTTCCAACTGCAATACCGGTACGTTCTGGTGTGAGCTATTTCGAGATTGAACCTCATCATGAACTTTATCAGCGCATGTTAGATTCAGAAACGATTTGTATTTATGTTCCGGCTGGTTTCCAAGATATCAGTATTGAACTGATTGCGGTTATGAACGCTTAAGGGTAAAGGAGAGAAAAATGTCACAATCCACAGGTGCTCCTTCTTTATTTGATGATGGGCAAATTGGAACGGGCGGGAATAATAATAGCCAGTCTCAAGCAAAACTACAGGCAATCAATCTTATTGATTTATTGCATGACGGCTTTTATTTAGTTTTCTTGATTCGAAATCAGTATGTGCCAGCAGATGCTCAGCAGTTTCGTGAAAAAATCTTGAATTTACTCAATCAATTTGAGCAGCAAGCTAAAAAGTTACAATTTTCAGCTGATGATATTCATGATGCTAAATATGCATTCTGTGCTTTGATTGATGAAACGATCGTAACGCAACAAGACCCAAGTTATTTTAATTTGCAAAATGCTTGGTTAATTAGCCCGTTACAATTGAGCTTGTTTGGTTCTCAGTTAGCCGGTTATCGCTTCTTTGAAATATTGGAACAATTACGTAGCCGTGGAAAAGAGCGTCTAGCTGCTTTAGAAGTATTTCATTACTGCCTTTTATTAGGTTTTCAGGGTAAGTACCGAATCGAATCTACGGAAAGTCTCAACCATCTAGTATCAAGAGTCGGTGACGAAATTGACTATTTGAAAGGGAAAAAAGTTGCCTTTTCGCCGTTCTCGGCCATTCCCGATCAGATACGAAATATTATTCATCGTGAAGTACCTTTCTTTTGGATTTTGATCTTTTTATTGATTTTTGCATTGCTTACCTTTGCAGGGCTAAGATTTATGCTGAATAATCAAAATGATAAAGCATTATCTAATTATCAAAATGTGATTTCTGCTCCTCAAGAGCAAGCACATATTACAATTTATTTACCTTGATGATGGTACGAAATGGCTCAGGAAAAACCAACTTCTATTCGAGTTTTACAATCGAATAAAAAAAAGCCGAAATCACCAATACTTTATATTGTCATTGGTGTTATTGCCGGGGTGTTTGTTAGCATCTCGCTATTCCTGTTCTTGTCTCAACCGTATTCGTCAGAATCAACAGCAATTGAGAGTAAATCAACAGAAGAACAGATCTTAAATCAAGAAACTACTCATTCTTCTGATGAACAAAATCAGGTTGCTGTCAGTCAAGACAACGAAACAGATTCAATGAGCCGTGATGGTTTTGAACAACCTAAAGATAATGAATTAAGTAATATCTTTAAACCTGCTCAGCATAAGCCTACTACTGTCAATCAACAGCGAGTTTCTCCATTTGACGAACAGCTTACGGGTGAAAAGAAAGTTCAGGTTGTGCCTCAACCACAGACGGGCGTAGCTAAAATGACTCAACTGAAGGTACAGCCGGCTCAGCAAAAGCCAGTGAATAAACCGCAGCAGCAACAAGCAGCACAGGCTAAACCAGTTGTTGAGAATAAAGCTCCAGCCGAACCCGAAGCTGAGGTTGAACCACCTAAAGCATCGGTAGATATTAAAATTACACGAAGTCCTTTTGCTGTGAATTAATGAACAAATGATGATTTTTCTCATTTTCTTTTGCTTTACATGCTTAGCAATTGGTTTAGCGTTTTTAATGTCTTATGAGCTAAGGACGAGAAGCAAAGATTTTGTTTTGTCATTACTGCCGCAAGGCCGTAAACAGCTTAATCAGGTTAGACAATTTGCTCAAACAATGAATCAGGCAGCTGCACCTGAAAAGCTGCAATCCCATTGGCATTTACAGCAGTGGTGGATTGTTATTGCAGGATTTTTCTTGTTTGCCAGTATATTAGTTTTTGCTTTTACTCGACCTATTAGCTCAACTCGAATTGAAGCTGAATATCTCAAAAAAACAGATCCTCAAATCTACGCGCTTTTGAACGGTGAAATATTATCACCACCACCAGAAGTGGATGAAAGCCTAATTGAAGCCGCAATTGTAGAGGCTACACAATTAGAGCAACAATATTCTGCTCAAAATAGTGGAACCATTAATTCTTCACCTATTGATAATACGAGTTTTGATGGCCGAGCTATTTTAGATACCAGTTTAGTAGATCGTAAATGGAGCAAAATGAACCCGCGTTATAAGCAGCGTTTACTCATGGTTTTTAAAATCATGAAAGAACAATATGGCTATGAGTTGGTTCTATTAGAGGGATATCGTAGTCCTGTACGTCAGAATATGTTGGCAGGTAATCCGAACACGACAAAAGCAAAAGGGTATCAGAGTTATCATCAATTTGGTTTGGCAGCAGATGTCGCCTTTAAACGAAATGGAAAAGTGGTTATTTCTGAAAGAGACCCTTGGGCTATGCAAGGCTATCGTTTATATGGGCAAGTTGCTGAATCGGTTGGGCTTACTTGGGGTGGACGTTGGAAATCTATTCAAGATTATGGTCATACCGAGTTCCGTATGCCGGGCTTAAGAAAAACACAGGAAATGGCAGAAAAACTGATTGCTGAAAGTTTGAATGAGGTAAGTTAAACACTTATTGATGATTGAAAACGTTCTTGTAAAACAGTGGTCATCTTGTCTACAAGCTGGGAAATGATCCCAGCTTTTTCCCATGTATAAATTGAAACAACCATAGGGGGGACAGTCCCTAATGCATCATATCGACGTACTCGACGTCCACGGGTTGTTGCCACAGGCAATAAAGATAATCCTAAGCCAGTTTCAACACTAACTAACACGCTTTCTAGGCTACTACCCGTAAAGGCAATATACCAACGTCGCCGTTCACGCTCTAACGTTGCGAACATCTCATCCCGATAAAGTCCGCCTTGAGGAAAGGTCACTAAACTCATGGGATCAGACCATGTAGTTGTTGAATTCTCGCTTTCAAACCATGCCATTTCTTCTGGGAATGTAGCGTGGTGATCAGCACTGGCCGCAGGTTCTTTGACAATAATAATATCGAATTCACCATTCCGATAACGTTCTGTTAAGTTGCGACTCAAGCCAGAGGTTACGTCTAAACGAATGGAACGATGCTCTTTGGCAAATATACCAAAAACTTCAGCCATTGCTGGACTCATCATATCTTCTGGTAAACCAATACGAATAGGAATACTTCCTGCCGGATCTTTAAGTAGTGCTTCAGCTTCTTGTTGAAGGCTCAAAATCCTTTGTGCATAACCAATCAGATATTCTCCAGACACCGTCAATTTGAAAGGTCGTGCTGTCCGATCTATAAGTGCATGTCCCACTGATTCCTCAAGACGAGCTAACTGCTGACTAATTGTTGATTGAGTCAGGTGTAATCGATCGGCAGCTGCAGTAAAACTGCCAGTTTCAAAAATAGTGACGAAAGCACGTAAAAGGCGAGGATCAAACATTCTTGGGTACCGCCACACTTAAAAGCTAATGAAATAAGTATTCATAATCTTAATACTATCGATTAAATAATTTAATTTCCAAATACTTTTGGTGAAGCTTATTCTAATTGCAAAATGTTTTGCCATAAATTTCTATTGGGAGGTCACCATGCGTAAGTCATTGTTATGGATGAATCTGATCGTCGCACTGGGGGCTTTGGGTTTTATAAATATGACGAACGCAATGGGTGAGTATCCTTTACATCAGGCAGTGATAAATAATGACACTCAATCTCTCAAACAGATTTTATCTCAAAAGACCTTAATTGATGAGCGAGATGAAACTGGTTCAACTGCTTTGATGGTCGCAACAAGAGCAAATAATGTACATGCTGCTCATATGCTGATAGAGGCTGGGGCTGATGTAAATGCAAAAGACAATATTCAAGACAGTCCATATTTATATGCTGGTGCACAGGGATATTTAAAAATTCTAAGAATGACACTCATGCATGATGCGGATTTAAAAAGTATTAACCGTTACGGTGGAACTGCGCTCATTCCAGCAGCGGAACGAGGTCATGTCGAAACAGTTCGTACATTAATCGCCGCTGGTGTAGATGTTAATCATGTCAATAATTTGGGGTGGACGGCATTACTTGAGGCCATCATTTTGGGAAATGGAGAACCCAAATATCAACACATTGTAGAGCTTTTATTGAAAGCAGGTGCTGATCCGAACTTGGCAGATAAAGACGGGATAACTCCTTTACAACATGCGCGTTCACGAGAATACCGCGAAATTGAAAAAAGACTTCTTGCAGCTGGTGCAAAATAGAAAGTGAGAGTATGTGATGGAAAAAGGTGAACAGTTTTTACGTAATGCGATTGAGCTTGCCTATAACAATATTGAAAAAGGTGGCAGGCCATTTGGCGCTGTGGTGGTAAAGAATGGAGAAGTTATTGCTTCAGGCGTAAATCAGATTCTGACAACGAATGACCCAACTGCACATGCTGAATTACTGGCGATTCGTGCAGCCAGTCAAATTTTAGGATCTGCCAACCTAGAAGGCTGCTCTGTGTATGCAAGTGGACACCCATGCCCAATGTGTATGGCTGCAATGCGTTTAGCCGGTATAAAGTCGGTGAGCTATGCTTATTCTAATGAAGACGGAACACCATTTGGTTTGTCTACAGCCGAAATATATATTGAGCTTGCCAAGCCGTTTGCTGAGCAATCAATGAAAATTCAATATATACCGATCAGAGTTGAAAACCGCACTGATCTTTATGTGCATTGGAAGAATTATCAAGCCAATCATTCAGGCTCAGAAGAATGAAGCAGTCTGGCGTTTTTTTGACTCGTCCCATACTTGTTGTAACGGTAACTTTGGTGGGCCTTAATTTAAGACCATTTATCACAAGTATTGGACCATTGATTGCCAATATTCGAACAGCCACTGGCTTAAGCCTGCAAGGGGTAGCACTGCTTACTTTGCTACCGATGATGCTTATGGGAATCGTGGCATTTGTTGGGCCAATATTGCAAAACTTTGTCGGTGAACGAAAGGCTATTCTTGGTGCATTGCTGACCATTTGTGCGGGATGTGCTTTCCGATTTTTATTTCCTACTGCCGAAGGATTAATTCTTAGTGCCGTAGGGATTGGATTCGGAGTCGCGATGATACAAGCGGCTTTTCCCGGCATGATTAAACGAGAATTTAGCCAACATATTGGTCCGATGATGGGTCTTTACTCAGCCATGCTCATGGGAGGCGGAGCATTAGGTGCATGGTTAGCACCTGTAGTTTCAAATATCACGGGTTTATGGTCTATTGGACTGGCTTTTTTTGCAGTCCCAGCTTTGTTTGCATTTATATTGGCGCTGGCTTTTTTACCTACAAAAGCTAGCTCATCCATTCATCGTGCGCCTGTAAGAAAGTTATTAAAGCAACCTCGAACTTGGTTATTAATGGCTTGCTTTGGGCTTGTAAATGGTGGCTACTCATCAGTCGTAGCTTGGTTAGCGCCTTCTTTTCAAGATCACGGTTGGAGCGCAGCACAAAGTGGGAAATTACTTGCTCTTCTGGCCTTGAGCCAAGCAGCTTCAGCACTCATTTTGCCTATTTTAGCTAGGAAATATACAGACCGACGTCCATGGCTATGGTTTACGTTAGCAATGCAAATGGTTGGTTTTTCAGGAATAGCTTTTATGCCTGAGTTCGCCGCTATGCTTTGGGCAATTTGTTTAGGCGTTGGCTTAGGAGGATGTTTTGCATTAACGCTTATAGTTGCATTAGACCATTTTGATGAACCCATTCATGCAGGTGCTTTATCTGCACTGATGCAAGGTGGTGGTTTTTTACTTGCTGCAATTCCGCCGTGGATTATTGCAATTTTGCATGATTTTACCGGGGCTTACAAAGCAGGATGGCTTTTTCACTTAGCCAGTGTGGCATTGGTTATTATTTTAGTGATTAGATTGGCTCCCAAAAGTTATTTTAAAATGAGTCTGTAAAACGTTGAGTTGGCCGAGATTCTTTTTATAAAGAATTACTGATGCTAAAGCACAAGCAAATTAGGAAATAGTGATAGGATAGAACTGAAATTTTTTCCTCTTCTAAATGAATACAACAATATTTGATTTCTATGACTTCTTCTTTGAAACAGCTCACTTTATTTAATCAAGGTTTAGGAAAAACCAGTCGATTTGCAAAAGGTCTGGACGGCACTTTACAGGCTATTGAGCATTTAGGATATGTACAGATTGATACCATATCGGTTGTAGAGCGAGCTCATCACCATATATTGTGGAGCCGAGTGCCTGAGTACGATTTAAGTCATTTAAACAGTTTGGTTCGTGAACGTCAGATTTTTGAATATTGGTACCATGCGGCGTCTTATCTTCCTATGAAAGATTATCGCTATGCTTTACCTGCCATGATGTCGGTTAAGAATGGGGAAAGCCGATATTTTAATAGAGGTGATCAACACCTGATGAATGAAATATTGGCGCGTGTTCGTGCCGAAGGTAAAATTCGACTACGTGATATTGACAAGAAAAATAAAAAAAGTTTAGGGAATTGGTGGAATACAGATCCGGGTCGCCGTGCTTTTGAGCAGTTATATATGCAGGGTGATCTGATGATTTGTGAGCGTAACGGCATGGAAAAAGTCTATGATTTGACTGAGCGTTGCTTGCCTGAAAATATTGATTTAAGAATGCCCACGCTTTATGAATATGCGCAGTATTTATTTAATAATACGCTTCGAGCACATGGGGCTTTCACATGGAAGCAATTAGTTCATTTAAAGAAAAATGATTTAAAAGAGGCTATGCGTGTTGTGCTAAAAGAGCAGGTTGATGCTGGTGTTGTATCAGCGGTTAAACTTGCCGATGGTCAAACCCTGTATGTGGATGTAGCTGTAATAGAACAAAAAGTGGAGACGGATTTTGGTTTAAAAATACTTTCGCCTTTTGATAATTCGCTCATTCATCGTGACCGCTTAACTTCTTTATTTGAGTTTGATTATCGAATCGAATGTTATGTACCAGCAGCCAAACGGGTATTTGGATATTTTTGTTTACCTATTCTTTATCAAGATGAGTTGGTCGGCCGAATTGACTGTAAAGCACATCGGAGTGTGAAAGAATTAGAGGTAATTAGCTTACATTTAGAAAAAAAAGTGAAAGATAAAGAGCATTTCTTTTTCGAGTTAGATCAAGAACTCAAACGCTTCGCAGCATTTAACCAATGTTTAACTGTGAATGACAAGGTGAGTAAGCTTATTCGCAGCAAGAAGTAAATAAACACTATTCTAGGGTTAAAAATAAAACACCAAAAGAATTAAGGCTTTTGGTGTTTTTACTTGTTAGGTTAAAGACATACGGTATTCAATAACGCCTGGTTTTTGTGCAATCCAGTCATAGAGTTTTTGAGCTGTATGATTGGTCTCTTGTGTATGCCAATATAAACGGTTGCAGTTTTGTTCAATGGCTTGCTTCTGAACATATTCGATAAGTTGCTTACCAATGTGTTGTCCACGAGCTTCAGGTGAAACATAAAGGTCTTCTAAATAGCAGTAATTATTCTCTGCCCATGTTGAACGATGAATAACATAATGCACAATTCCTAAAATATGTTCATCTTGTTTGGCAACAGCACAATACATAGGTTCTTTTGCATCGAAAAAACGATCCCAAGTTATTTTTGTGACATGAGGAGGCAAACTAACTTGGTAAAAATTTTGATAGGCAAGCCAATAATTTTCCCATTGTGCATAGTCTTGTGGCTGAACAGGGACAATTTGAATATCTTGTTTTTGCATAAAAAGCACACTCTATTTTTAAAGTAATGGAAAATGGACAACTAAAGTGTAGTTTTGAAAGTGGTATTTTTATAAGGTACACTTTTGATATTTTTTACAGTACCAGTTTTGTTATGGCTGCTTCAATTTCTGCGCCTTTTCCTCATTTGATTTTGCCAAAAGGCCACATTAAAGATGGGCTATATTCAGCTTTACGTGATGCGATTTTAGATGGAAGACTCACTGCCGGAACAAAATTACCCTCAAGTCGTGCCCTAGCAGAGATGATGTCAATTTCAAGAAACTCTATATTGGCAGCTCTTGAACGGTTACTTGATGAGGGATATTTATTTACCAGACCAAGTTCGGGGACCTATGTTGCTGAGGTTGTGCCAGATCAGTTAATACATGTTCAAGAAAATTCAAAAAAAACGTCTAAAAATAATCATCAATCGTTAAATATTAATCCGAATATTGAAGCTTTATTGGATTCATGGCGAGAGCAGTCATGGTCAAGTCAAAAGAAAAAAATGTTCCATGTAGGGGTAGGCTGTGTTGATTTATTTCCTCATCAACTTTGGGGAAAGTTATTAAATCAAGCTTGGCGGCAGTCGTATTATCAGCTTGGTCAATTTCACGACCCGCGTGGCTATCTACCTCTACGTCAGGCAATTTGTGAATATGTCCGCTCCACCCGAGGGCTGAACTGCAACGAAGAGCAAATTATTATCGTAAATGGGACGCAGCAAGCTATTCATTTAACGGCCTATGCTTTACTTCAAGCGAATGATGCGGTGTGTTTAGATGAACCAGGGTATGACGCTGCTTTTAACATTTTTCGAAGTTTTGGTGCACAGGTAAATTTAATTGAAAGTGATGAGGAGGGAATGCAAGTCTCTGACATGCTTCATCGTTATTCAAAAAGCAAACTGGTCTATACCGCGCCTTCACATCAGTTTCCTGTAGGTGGAACCTTAAGTCTCGCCCGCCGTTTTTCGTTACTCGATTGGGCATCTCAACAAGGGAAATGGATTTTTGAAGATGACTATAATAGTGAATTTCGCTATGGCACACATCCTATTCAAGCTCTACAAGGTTTAGATCAGCAGCAAAGAGTCATTTACTCTGGTACTTTTACCAAAATGATGTTTCCAGAGTTTCGTTTAGGGTTCATGGTTGTGCCTGAAGCATTGATCGAAACGTTTAGTGCAGCTAAATACTATACCGATGTTCGAAGTTCTTATTTAGAGCAAGTGGCTTTGTCTCAATTTATACAAAAAGGTCACTATGCTCGGCATGTCCGTAAAGTTCGAAAAGCTTGCTATGAGCGCCAACAAGCCTTGATTAAAGCGATTGATGAGCATCTTTCAGATATGCTTAGTGTTCAACCTACAGATTCAGGTATTCATGCAGTGTGCTGGTTAAAAGGTGAGTGGACAGAGCAAGAATTTATTGATCAGTGTTCAGCTCTAAACTTGGCTGTTCAACCACTATCAAGATATTGTCAGATGCCAAACAAAAAGGCCGCGGTACTTTTTGGCTATGCAGCCCACACACCTAATGAAATTGTTGAAAACATTCAAAAAATTGCACAATATTTACAAGAAAAATAATAGCCTAAGTTTTGTTATTTAGATAAATTTAATCATTCTTTAAATGCTTAGATATGAATTTCTATGATGATCAATTGGTTATATAAAAATAGAGATGTTATTAAATTTTTTAAAAATTAATTTTAATTAATATTATTTTAAGCTAGCCCAATTAATCTAAATACATCAAAGCTTATTTAGTACACCTTTTGGCCACATTCTCCAGATGTGGCCGTTTTTTTATCAAAAATAAATATAGTTCCGAATCCCTTAATTAATTCTTAAAGAGACATAAAAATTAATCTTCTTCCATAGCATTACTATAAAACTTAACGCCCAGTTTAATACGATCACGCCCATTACCCATACGCCAGCGGTTAGTATCTCTTAAGGAATATACACAGCCACAATATTCTTGTTGATAAAACTCTTCTCGTTTACTGATCTCAATCATACGGCTTGAGCCACCGTTTTTACGCCAGTTGTAATCCCAGTACTGAATTTCAGGATAGTGCCCAGCAGCACGAATTCCGCAGTCATTGATTTGCGCCATATTTTTCCAGCGAGAAATTCCTAGCGAACTACTGATGAGACTAAAGCCGTGTTCATATGCGTAAAGGGCAGTTCGTTCAAATCGCATATCGAAACACATGGTGCAACGAATACCACGTTCGGGTTCATTTTCCATACCTTTTGCTCGAGCAAACCAATTGTCAGTGTCATAGTCTGCATCAATAAACGGAATATTATGCTTTTCGGCAAAACGAATATTTTCTTCCTTACGGATGAGATATTCTTTTACTGGATGAATATTAGGATTATAAAAAAATATTGAAAATTTAATGTCTGATTCAATCAATGCTTCCATAACTTCTCCTGAACAAGGAGCGCAACAAGAATGAAGTAATAATTGATCATGTCCAGATGGAAGTTCTAATTTTAAACGTTGAGTTGACATAATAAAAAAATTAAATTGTAATGCAATTCATTATATATTTATTTTTTATATAATGTGAAATGAATTATTTTCAATTTTACTGTGAAATTAATTTAATGTTATCTATTAATGTGTTTAATACTAAGCTAAATATAATGAAATAAATATTGTGCCAAATATTGAAGTCATCTTTATAATTAACCTTAAAGTTATTGTTAAATATACTATATGATTAAATAAATTATGGGTGGATTTTATATATTAAAAAATAATAAACCTTAAATATTTTTTGATAAGTGATTGATGTATCTGAATATAATTTTAAGTTTTTATTGTGATATCTGTCACAAATAAACCTTATTTTTTCAATTAAAGTATTTCTTTAGATTTATATCTTTAATAAATTTATACTATAAAATTCAGTGTGTTTTTTTAATTTAAGCGTGTGATAATTTGAGATATGAAAGATTGGCAATGTAAGTATTGTAACGGTTACATTATGGTTAATCATTCAAAGATTAGCGTAGGAGAAAAAGTTTACTTTTTGGTATATAAATTTGATGCAAAGAATGAAAGGAAAAAATTATATAAAAAGGGAATTGTGATTGCACGTCACGATAATATACTTCACATTGAATCACGTAAAAAAACTTATAAGATCGAGCAAATTAAAGTCTATCCATTAGGCGCCCCAATGCCTTTCGTTTACAACATGTTTTGGATTTGTGGATGTCCTTGTACTCTACAAAACTAATTACTTAAATTTGACTGATAGCAAGTTATTTTATAGATCGAAATGGATTAATCATCAGATTCATTTTTTATCTTTTGCTTTTACAGATAAGATCTATAACTTGATAAAAGCGGCTCATAACATATAACAAAATCCCTGTTATTTATTTGACAAAACAAAGATGTACTCTTATAAACCTCAAGTAAAGTTGAGGTCAATTGTGATGAGTGAAAATAAAAAAGCTGACTCTAGTCGTGTTTTGACTGTGGGTGAAGTTGCAAAAAGGAGTGGGGTTCCTGTTTCAACCCTTCATTTTTACGAAGCAAAAGGCCTTATAAAAAGTATAAGAACGAATGGTAATCAACGTCGCTATCCCTTAATTATTTTAAGATATATTTCGATTATTAAAGTTGCTCAAAGAGTAGGTATTCCTTTAAATGAGATTAAAGAAGCTTTGAGTCAGTATCCGATTGGTAGCAAATTAACAGCTAAGCAATGGAAGGATTTATCGAGTCATTGGCGAGAAAATTTGGATGATCGAATTCAAAAATTAACTCGATTAAGAGATGAAATGGACTGGTGCATTGGCTGCGGTTGTTTATCATTAGAGCAATGTCCATTAAGAAATCCTGAAGATATTTTAGGACAAGACGGATCAGGGGCTCGAATTTTAGAAAGACCTGAATAGAATAATTCAAAAAATGGCTTTTAATGGGGAATATCTTAATTTCCAATAAATTAAATTTATTTTGCTAGAACATTCAAGTGAGTTTTTAATTGTAAACAAGTCATATGAAACATGAATTTTTTTGATATCTTTAGTTTTTTTAGTAAGAAGCAAAAAATTATGAAAAAAACTATCTTTCTTGGATTAGCGCTTGTTTTGTTAACGGCTTGTTCGTCTGTACAACATAAAGATTCAACTCCACCAAAAATTGGTTCACCAAACCCAGCTAGTCAATATTGTGTTGAACAAGGTGGCAAATTAGAAATTAGAAATGAAGCAAATGGTCAGGTTGGGTATTGTCATTTACCAAATGGCCAAGTCGTTGAAGAATGGAAATTATTCCGTGATAATCAAGCGAACTGTGTAGCAGAAGAAGCTCAAAAATTAGTGGGGCAATCTGGCCTGACTGATGATCAAATTAAACAAAAAACTAAATCAGAAATTGTGCGTAAAGTAGCTCCAGGTCAACCAATGACTATGGATTACCGTACAAACCGAGTTACAGTCACTATTGATCCTGCTTCTAAGAAAATTACTCAGGCAACTTGTGGTTAATTTATTTAATTAAAGTTTGTTAAACCAAATCTTGAAGTAAAAAAGCCTGCTGAAATGCAGGCTTTTTTATGACTTTAATTTTGGGAATAATGCATGACTGGATACTCTTTTTGTTGGGGCAGTTGTTGCAACGCCTGATTAATTTTGATGAGAAAAATATCAACTTTATCTTGGCTTGGATTGTTGGTGTTGTATGAGGCTCTTTCTTGATAGTTAATTCCGCATCCAATAATTTTCATATTTGAAGGATTAAAGCTCCAGTCATTTTTATTTTTGATAGAAATATTTAAATCACTATCACATTCTTTCCAGAGTTTTAAAAATTGATTGGAATATACAGCGGGAGCTTCTTGTGCTCGGTAGGCTGTAAATCCCTGCATTTGGGAATTAGCAAATTGAAGGAGATGATTGGTAGGCATTCCTCCCCAAAGTATAGCGCTATCTTTTGGTAGCTTTATTCCTGTTATATGTTCTTCTTTAAGTGGTGCAGTTTGCTCATCTTTCTGTTTGGGATTTTGAGATTTATAAACCAGTTTTGTTCCAACAGGAACTGTTACGCCTTTGACTTGAGTGATTTGTTTTGTATAGAAATAAGGGGAATCATCACGAGTACAGCCTGTCGGGTTATAACAGCCAATGCAACCACTTAACAATAAAACAGGAAAACTTAAAATACTTAATTTGAAAACTCGATTCATTTTTCTTGTCTTTAATTATGTCTAGAATTTTAATATATCAGCATTTAAATCAATAATAAAAAAAGCCTCTAGCGGACTAGAGGCTCAAAAAACATCAGATGCAAGAACAGGTGAATTATGCATCTGAGTTAAGTAGGTTGTATCAAACCATGTAAAGCACTTTACCAGCAAAAATGAATAAAAATAGGGAGGTGCGACTAATGGCTAATGTTCTACGGTTGTTTTTTAAGCGCCTATAAACTCGGATTTAATTTCTATTCTGAGCACTAATTTTTAAATTCCATAAATTTTTACATCCAATTTTTAAATAAAATATGAGTTAAATTTTGCTTTTTAATTCGATTATTAAAATTAATGTTTGTTTTATATAAATTTTTACGTCGGTAAAGAATTTGGAAAGGAAGACTATTCTTTTTGTTGTATATCGTATACGATATATGAAGAATGATTAAGCAGCTATTAATCCCATTCCATAACTTTTGAGATGGATTAACTCGAAAGTACGACTACCAAGAGTTTTATTTGTATTACTGAGGAATAATTATGAGTAATATCTTCACAGGATGTATCCCGGCGCTAATGACCCCATGTACTCCTAACCGTGAGCCAGATTTTGACGCGCTTGTGAAAAAAGGGCATGAGCTGATTGAAGCGGGAATGAGTGCGGTAGTGTATTGTGGTTCTATGGGTGATTGGCCTTTATTGACAGAAGCTCAACGCCAAGAAGGAGTAGCACGACTTGTTGCTGCTGGCATTCCAACAATTGTTGGTACTGGTGCAGTTAATTCAAAAGAAGCAGTTTCTCATGCAGCTCATGCAGAAAAGGTAGGTGCACAAGGGCTTATGGTTATTCCACGTGTACTATCACGCGGGGCATCACCAACTGCACAAAAAGCTCACTTTTCTGCCATTTTAAAGGCAGCTCCAAGCTTACCTTCGGTGATTTACAATAGCCCATATTATGGATTTGCAACTCGTGCAGATTTATTTTTTGAATTACGCCGTGAGTTTCCAAATTTAATTGGTTTTAAAGAGTTTGGTGGCGCTGCCGATATGCGTTACGCAGCTGAGTTCATTACTTCACAAGATGATTCAGTTACCTTAATGGCTGGCGTAGACACTCAAGTTTTCC
>NZ_JZFB01000001.1:179811-180983 GCF_001188385.1 Acinetobacter sp. V2
GGTAATGCTTTACCTAAAGAAGTTTTACTGTTGGTTGACCTTAGTAAGAAAGCTGCAGCAGGTGATGCAAAGGCCCGTCGCTTAGCACAAGAGTTATCAAGTGCATTAGAAGTTTTATCTTCTTTTGACGAAGGAACGGATCTTGTTCTTTACTATAAATACTTAATGGTACTTAACGGTGATAAAGAATATACCTTACACTTTAATGAGACTGATGCATTGAGCGAATCGCAACGTAAATATGTTGAAACTCAATATGAGTTATTCCGTACGTGGTACCGTAACTGGTCAGCTGAAATCTAAGTAAGTATCCATAAAAAAGAGGCTAACAATTAAGCCTCTTTTTTTATTTCTATGAATTACTTTTTGGTCAAAACAATAACGCATAGGAAAATGAGAAATAAACCTAAATAACTATGCATTGTTAAACTTTCACCCACTACAACAACTGCTAATAATGCTGCAACTGGAATCTCAACCAAAGCTAGTGTCATAGCCTGACTTGCGGGAATTCGTTTAAGACCAAAGCTAAAAAATAAATAGCCTAAAAACATAGGAACAATCGGAATATAAATCGCAACCCAAATGTTAGTTGGATAATCAAAAAGGTTTTGTGCTGTAATGAATAATGTAGGTAGTAACAGCACTGCAGAGATACCAAAAATTACTCCCATGGCAGCTCTTGAGTCGACTTCTTGGCGAATTAGGTTTCTCATTATCCAAGAATATGTTGCATAGCTCAGGCTAGAGATTAAGCCAAAAAATACCCCTAAAATACGATCAGATTGTACGACTTGATGCTGCGCGTGATCACCTGCATAAGAGAGTAAAATAATTCCTAAAAAACCGAGAATAAAACTGATGAGCCATTTTAACGAAAGTTTTCGTTTATCTAAAATCCATTCCAAAAGCACTGAAAACAAAGGTGCACAGCCAATAGAAATTACGGTGCCAATAGAAACACCAGCCAAAGAGACAGATGAATAAAATGCAAATGGACAAAGAATTGAAACAATGACCGCAATAAAAACTTGGGATTTATAGTTAAATAGTTTTTGGTAATTTTTTTTAATGGTTTTTAAGCTTAAAAATGTATGAATTAATCCACCGAAGCCCACAGAAATGGTAGCAATTACAAGTGGACTAATGCCTTTTGCAAAAGATGCCGCTGT
>NZ_JZFB01000001.1:181004-186862 GCF_001188385.1 Acinetobacter sp. V2
AAGAAACCCGTATAATAATTCAGGGAAAATTTTGCTTCTGTTGGCGTACTCATATGAAGTGACTCAAACTTTAAAATTTTTATGCAGCATGATTTTTACAAGATAAAAATTTTATCTTGCAGGCAATAACTTAGCTAAATGGATAGGAATCTTTTTGACAGTTACCCATCAAGAGAACAGGGTAGTATGCTGCTATTTATTATGATTTGCTTGGTTAGATACAATAAAATGATGACGATTTCAGCATAGTCTAATAATAGTTTTGTGAATTAAATGGTATAAAGTATACTTTAGCTATTAATGCAGTTAAAAATTATTAGCTCCAATAATATAGAGAAAATGAGTTTTAGCAGCATTGAAATAAAGGTAAGCCGTGCCGAAAATAATGCTTGAAAAGCAATGATTTCATTATGGCGGATGAATAAAAATTATCATCCTTTTATTTGTGTCATATTTTTGAGGTTAAGAGAATATTCGTGACGCTACCATCTTTTAATGTATCAAATCTTGGTGCAATGCCTTCGGTATCTGAAGTTATTGTCAAATATATTAGAGAAGCAATTATTGCAGGGCATATTGCTGAAGGCGAACCGATTCGTCAGGATGAAATCGCCAAACTTTTTAATGTTAGCAAAATTCCCGTACGTGAAGCTTTAAAGCAACTAGAAGCCGAAGGCTTAGTTGAGTTTATAAAAAATCGCGGCGCAATTGTGACCCGTATTTCTGAAGAAGAATTAGCACAGATTTTTGAAGTCCGAGTGATGTTGGAAACGAAGCTGATTCAGCTCGCCGTGCCGAATATGACAGAAGAAACTTATAAAAAGGCAGATGAAATTTGTAATGCCTTTATCGATAACATGGATATTGGAAGCTGGACCACACTCAATTGGCAGTTACATGCATGCCTTTATGAACCAGCACAACGGCCGTATATGCTTGGATTAATTCGTTCTATTTACGATAAGATTGAGCGCTATTTAAGATTGCAGATGAATGTTTCAGAAGGCAAATCACGTGCAAATGATGAGCACAAAGAAATTGTGAAAGCCTGCAAAGCTAAAGATGTTGATTTAGCGGTTAAGTTAATTGAAGAGCATATTAATGGTGTTTGCCAATCACTTTATGAACATCTACCTCACCATAAAAATGGGAAAAACTAAGCGCTGCATTCTTTATCATTTCAATTAGGCCAACGGCCTAATTTTTTTGTCTTTATTTTAGCTGAAGCAAGTTTTCACTATGCTGATTTCGTCATCGATTCATAAGAAAACGATCAAGCTTGCTGTTTTGAGATCAGTCATCCTAAAGGAAAATGTAAGGATACTTCTATGAAAACAGTAAAAATTTTGGACTCTCATACTGGTGGTGAACCAACACGATTAGTGCTTGAAGGTTTTCCTGATTTAGGCACAGGAGATATGGAAAGCCGCCGAAAAATATTATCAGAACAATATGACCATTTCCGTCGAGCAACCATGTTAGAGCCGCGCGGTAATGATGTTTTGGTTGGCGCATTATTGTGTAAGCCAGTGAATCCTAAAGCGAGTGCAGGCGTTATTTTCTTTAATAACACAGGCTATCTAGGCATGTGCGGTCATGGCACGATTGGTTTAGTAGCTTCGTTAGCACACTTGGGAAAAATACAAGTAGGTACACATTTAATTGAAACTCCGGTCGGCGATGTTGAGGCGACATTGCATGAAGATCATTCAGTTAGCGTGCGAAATGTACCAGCATATCGTTATAAAAAAACGGTCGAAGTTGATGTTGAAAAATATGGAAAAGTTACTGGTGATATTGCATGGGGTGGTAACTGGTTCTTCTTGATTAATGACCATGGTCAAAGTGTTGCAAGTGATAATTTGGATCAACTGACTGACTATGCGTGGACAGTCAGACAGGCGCTTACGGCACAAGGAATAACTGGCAAAGATGGACAAGAAATTGACCATATTGAGTTATTTGCAAGTGACGCCGAAGCGGACAGTAAAAATTTCGTACTTTGCCCAGGCAAGGCCTATGACCGTTCACCATGTGGAACCGGAACGAGTGCGAAAATTGCTTGCTTAGCTGCAGATGGCAAACTTGAAGCAGGAAAGTTATGGAAACAAGCCAGCATTATCGGTAGCCAGTTTATTGCCTCTTATGAGCAAGCAGGGGAATATGTTATTCCAACCATTCGTGGTGAAGCTTACATGAGTGCCGAAGCAACTTTATTTATGGATGAAAATGACCCATTTGCTTGGGGTATTCAGCTATGAGAACCGATGCCATCATCATTGGGGCAGGCATTGTAGGTGCGGCATGTGCTTATGAATTAGCTCGGCAAGAGTTAAATGTGCAAGTTTTAGATGCTCGTATCGGGGGGGCAACAGCCGCAGGTATGGGGCATTTGGTCATTATGGATGACTTGGAAGCCGAATTAAAGCTTAGCCATTGGTCAGTTCAGTTATGGCATGAATTAGGGCACGAGCTTTCAGAAGACTGCGCATATCGCCAAACGCCAACTTTATGGCTGGCAAGTAGCCCAGAAGAAATGCAGATTGCCGAGGAAAAATATCAACGTCTCACTGCACAAGGTGTCCGTTGCCAACTTCGAAATGCAGAGGAAATCCGTCAGCTTGAACCTCACTTAAAGCATGGTCTTTACGGTGGATTAGAAGTTTTTGATGATGGCATTTTATATGCACCCTGTGCTGCTGAATGGTTGTTGAAACAATTCCCGCAAAAGATTCAGGTTCAACAAGCTAAAGTTATTCATATTGAAGAAAATCGGGTTCAGTTAAGTGATGGAACATGGCTCGAAGCAGCACATATTGTTTTAGCAAACGGCATTCATGCGACAGATTTTTTTCCAGAGTTACCGATTGAACCTAAAAAAGGTCATTTAGCTATTACCGACCGTTATCCCGAATTAAATGTAAAACATACGTTAGTGGCTTTGGCTTATGCAGCCAGCACTCAAGCGACAAGTGGAATTTCAGTCGCTTGTAATATTCAACCTAGACCGACAGGTCAGCTATTTATTGGGTCATCTCGTCAGTTTAATACGGTTGATCCGACTGTAGAGCCAGAAGTGTTTACTCGGGTGCTTAAAGAGGCTGTCGATTATTTCCCAGCTTTGGCTGGTCTTAATGTTATTCGGGCATGGACTGGTTTTCGTGCAGCCACTCCAGATGGTATTCCAATAATTGGACGACATCCTACATTTGAATCGGTTTATTTAGCAGTAGGTCATGAAGGACTAGGTGTAACCACTGCGACAGGTACAGCAAGACTTATTGCTTCATATGTGTGTGGGTTAACTTTTGATATAGATCCTGAACCTTTTTTACCACATCGTTTTATAGGGGCTGCATAGATGATTCAGCTTTTTATTAACGGACAATCAGTTTCTGTGATTGAAGGTACGAGTGTTGCTGCTGCTTTAGCACAAGCGAAGTCTCACAGCCGTTTGTCTGTGTGTGGTGAAAAACGTACTCCATTTTGTGGAATGGGAGTTTGTCAGGAATGCCGTGTCAATATTAATGGACTCAGAGTGCTTGCTTGTCAGACGCTGTGCCAGCAAGATATGAAGGTGGAAACACAATAATGGAAAAACAATACGATGTGGTCGTTGTAGGGGCAGGCCCTGCGGGGTTGTCAGCTGCTATTGCAGCCGCCGAGAGTGGTGGGCGAATTTTAATATTGGATAATAACCCACAGGCGGGCGGTCAAATCTGGCGCGCTGGACCGATTTTTCCTGTACCTGAAATGGCGCAGCAGAAATATCAACAAATTGAGACTCATCCTAATATTGAATTTATGTTTGGTACCAAGATTGTCGCTGCACCTTTTGTAGGCCAATTACTCGTTGAACGACCTCATGACAGCCTAAATTTGTCTTACCGTCAGCTTATATTGTGTACGGGTGCAAGAGAACTATTTTTACCTTTTCCTGGTTGGACCTTACCTGGTGTAACTGGAGCAGGTGGTTTGCAAGCTTTAATTAAAGCAGGGACACCTGTCAAAAATGAACGTGTTGTGATTGCAGGATCTGGACCATTACTTCTAGCAAGTGCTGATACAGCGAAAAAAGCAGAAGCTCAAGTTCTCTACGTTGCTGAACAGGCACCTTCATCTTCCGTTCGTAAATTTGCACTACAACTTTGGCGCTGGCCTGCAAAAATAATACAGGCGTTATCTTTGCCTTATCGTTTATATCAACCTGACAGTTATGTGATTGAAGCGATTGGTCAGGAGCGTCTTGAACGAGTAAGACTACAAACACCGAAAGGAATTGTCGAAATTGAGTGTGATCGACTCGCATGTGGGTTTGGGTTAATACCGAATACTCAATTGGGCCAGTTAATGGGTTGTCAAATTAAGGACAATGCGATTACTGTCGATGACTATCAACGTACATCACAGCCACAGGTGTGGGCAGCAGGTGAGTGTACAGGTTTTGGCGGAAGTGAGCTGGCGATGGTTGAAGGTAGCATCGCAGGTTATGCAGCTATAGGTCAAAATGAAAAAGCCAGTCAATTATTTGTTCAAAGACAACGGTATCGATTATTTGCACATTTGCTTGAGAAAAGCTTCAAATTGCGTGCTGAGTTAAAAACGCTTGCTCGTCCAGAAACTATTTTTTGTCGATGTGAAGATGTAACTTTTGATAAGGTTGCTGAGCGTAGTAATTGGATTGATGCAAAATTACATACACGTTGTGGAATGGGCGCATGTCAGGGAAGCACTTGTGGAACAGCAGCAGCCTGCCTATTTGATTGGCAGTTGCCTAACTCTCGACCGCCATTACTTCCTACCCGTGTAAAAAGCCTTATGGCGATGTCTACTTCTCCTTTAAATCAAAAATGAAATGTTCTAGAGTAGACAAGATATTACTTTGTCCGCTCTAGCTCATGACTTTGGTTCAAATTCCGAAACTAACCACCACTTTGGAAGATTTTTTAAAAAATCTGGAAAGTATAGAACCATTATTTGATGCTTTATCTTCGGTGGTATTTTTCATCAAAAATACTGAAGCACGCTATGTCTTTGTCAATCAAACATTAGTAAATCGCTGTGGTTTCAAAGATAAAACTGCGTTACTTGGAAAGACCTCGGAAGAAGTCTTTCCTCATTCACTTGGAAAAATATATACGTCACAAGACTTGCAAGTAATACGCCGTGGTAAAAAGTTAACAGAGCAATTAGAACTGCATTTATATGCAAAAAATCAGTCGGGTTGGTGTTTAACCTATAAAGAACCTTTATTTGATGCAGATGGAAAGTTGGTAGGAATTGCTGGAATTTCTAATGATTTAAATGTACCTGAACATACACATCCTGCTTTTTACAAAATGGTTCAGGTTGAGGAATATATTAAAAAGAATTATGCCGAAACGATTACATTAGCGCATTTGACTGCAATTGCTGGCGTGTCGGTGGCTCAGTTAGAACGTTATTGCAAAAAAATATACCATTTAACGCCGCGACAAATGATTAGCAAAATTCGTCTTCAAGTCGCAACTGAACTATTGGCGACAGATTTACCGATTACTCAAATTGGTTTGCGCTGTGGTTATACCGACCATAGTGCTTTTTGTCGTCAGTTTAAGTTGCATACAGGCATGTCACCTACTTTGTATCGGGCCTCTACCAAAAATATTTAGATAAAAAATTGGGTTGTATAGAACAACCCAAAATCATTTTTAAGTGCTTAATTTATATCTTAAAGACTAATCTTTGAAAGCCAATGACCGACCTTTGGTTTCTTTCACAAGCAAAATCGAGACAATAGAGATCAGACTTGCGGCAACCAAATATAAAGAAATCGGAATCGAACTATTAAACTCTTTGAGTAATGTTAGGGCAATTAA
>NZ_JZFB01000001.1:186873-192969 GCF_001188385.1 Acinetobacter sp. V2
CAAAATGAAAGCGCCGTATAGCGAATGTGAGTTGGAAATAACTCAGTCATTAAAGCAGAGTAAGGCGAGTAGGTCATCGACTCAATAAATAAACCCAGCACAATCGCCAACATGATGAGCCAGTTATTGCCTGTATCCATTAACGGAAAGCCGACAAAGCCCCAAAATGCAGTGAGTACAGCTCCAATAAGGTAAATTGGTTTACGGCCAAATATATCGCTTAAATGCCCCATAACAGGAATAATAAAGAAATGGATCAGGTGAGCGCCGAACATAAGCAGTAATATCTGCGAAGTATCTTTATGAACGACCAACTTTAAATAACTGATCGAAAAAGTAACCACCATATAGTACAAAATGTTTTCTGCGAATCTGGCACCGATACCCGCGATAACAGATTTCTTATGATATTTTAAAACTTCAATAATCCCGAGTTGTTGCTTTTCAAGAAGCTGTTGTTTGGCCTGTGCTTCTTTAAACACCTCGGCATCGTCTACATTTTTTCGAATCCATAAACCGATCAGTACCACGACTGCCGAAAACCAGAATGCACAGCGCCATCCCCAATCTAGAAATTGTTCGGGTGAGAGATTTTTTGAAAGTAATAATAAAACCAGTGTGGCTACTAAATTGCCGAGTGGTACACCAGTTTGTGGCCAGCTTGCCCAATAACCTCTGCGGTCATCTGGACTGTGCTCTGAAACCAAAATAACTGCGCCGCCCCATTCACCACCAAAAGCAAAGCCCTGAATTAAACGCAGTATAACTAACAGTGTAGGTGCCCAATAGCCAATTTGATGGAAGGTCGGAATACAGCCCATTAAAAAAGTAGTTATACCGACAATAATCAGGCTAATTTGCAATAATTTCTTACGGCCAATTTTATCGCCGTAATGACCAAACACAAGGCCACCAATAGGTCTCGCTAAAAAGCCAACGGCATAGAGGGCAAAGGCTGCCAAAATACCATCTATAGCATTGTCCGTTTGTTGAAAGAAAAGTTCACCAAAGACAAGGGCGGAAGCAGTTCCATATAGGAAAAATTCATACCATTCAGCTACGGAGCCGACCATAGAGGCCGCCACAACCTTTTTTAATGTTGTCGTCATATACCAATATCCTTATTTGAAAATATGTTACGCATTGACTTAATGCAGCATCTTGCTATTCATTTTTTGCACTTTTTTATTTGAGTAATGTGCGGTTACGTTTTGCGTTTTTGATCTAAATAAAAAGGAGTTCATCTCTTGGATAAACTCCTTCAAAAATATTAAAGTGCAGCTTTACTCATTTCACCATTCACTAAGCGCTCAATACCAAGCGGATTGGCATTTTGAAGAGCCAGTGGCAATAAGTGATCTGGATAGTTTTGATAGCATACTGGTCGTAAATAACGGTCGATTGCTAATGTTCCTACCGAAGTACCACGTGCATCTGAAGTTGCAGGGTAAGGACCGCCATGTACCATGGCATCACAAACTTCCACACCTGTAGGATAACCATTTAGAAGTAAACGTCCTGCTTTTTCTTCAAGTAATGAAATCAGGTTAGAGAAGTTCTTAAAATCTTGCAGTTCCGCAATTAATGATGCGGTAAGCTGACCACGAAGTCCATTTAACGCTAGAGCAAGTTGCTCTGCCGATTCAACTTCAATCACAATCGTTGTTGGGCCAAATACTTCTTCTTGAAGTAACTCATCCTGCTCTAGTAAAAGAGATGCATCAGCTTTAAAGAGCTGAGGATAGGCTTGTTGGCCTTGTTGTGGTTGACCCGCTAAATGCTCAATTTTGTCATGTGCGAGTAATGCTTTAAGGCCATGTTCATAGCTTCTTAAAGTGCCTTTGTTAAGCATGGTTTGTGGTGGCTGCTGAGCCATTGCAGCCATGAACTGCTCAAGAAATTGGGTAAATTCAGCTGATTTAATTCCAATAATTAAACCCGGATTGGTACAGAACTGACCGCAACCTAAAACCACTGAACCACTAAGTTCGGCTGCAATTTTATCACCACGCACTTTTAGAGCTTCGGGTAATAAAACCATTGGGTTAATGCTCGACATTTCGGCAAAAACAGGAATTGGTTCAGGGCGTGCAGCAGCTAAATCGCAGAGAGCACGGCCACCTTTGAGTGAACCTGTAAATCCAACTGCTTTAATTGCGGGGTGTTTTACCAGTGGTTCACCAACACCTTGACCATAAATCATGCTAAAGATGCCTTTTGGCATAGCGCATTTCTCAATTGCACTACAAATCGCATTTGCAATTGATTCGGCGGTTGCCATGTGGCCGCTATGCGCCTTAACAATAACAGGACATCCAGCCGCAAGCGCTGAAGCGGTATCGCCACCAGCAGTAGAAAAGGCAAGAGGGAAGTTACTAGCGCCAAATACAGCAACTGGCCCAACACCGATTTTATATTGACGTATATCTGGACGTGGAAGTGGTTGGCGTTCAGGTAAAGCCAAATCAATACGGGCACCTAAATAATCACCACGGCGTAATACTTGAGCAAATAGACGTAATTGGCCTGTAGTTCGCCCACGTTCACCGCGAATGCGAGCTTCAGGTAAAGCAGTTTCTTGACAGACTGTGGTAATAAACTGGTCATCAAGCGCATCAATTTCACTGGCAATTGTTTCTAGAAAAACCGCGCGCTGTTCTGGCGTAGTTTGTCTAAAAGTTGGGTAGGCCAATGCAGCTGCTTGAGCTGCCTGATCAATTTCTTCAGGAGTTGCCTGAGCAAATTGATAGGGTAATGCTTCATCTGTTGCAGCATCGTAACTTAAGACAAATTTACTGCCCGAACTTGAACGTTGACCTGCAATAAAATTTTGACCAGTAATATTTAACATTATCAACCTCACTTTAGAGTGAACGTCAAAAGTAGTTCTTCTGACGTTGGAGAATTATCGAAGCCTAGGTTTTACTTTTGAGAAATATAGTATTTTGTATACGTTGTTAATCGAAAGAAAACCTCAACCTATATATTTAAGCAAGTGATCGCTAAGCTTCATCATCGTTTTTAATCAGTGCTTTTGGTAAACCTGAATGTATTCCCCAGTAGTAACAACCAAGGGAAATCACCATAACTAAAAGTGTGTCAAATGGAGCTGCCAATAGGTGTGATGCACCATCACCGAAGCTGCCAAGGTAAGAAACAATAATCATTAAAATGTAGTAAACAAGAAGCCAAGCGGATGACTTTAATTGTTGAGCTAGGCTGACTTCTTGGGTTGGCACATAGCGTTTAAAAATGACATAGAGTGCAAATAATACAATTTGTGCGCCTAATAACCATGAAATGACATTCCAGCCAGACCAATAGACAATAAAAGAAGCAATGACAAAGGCGAGTGGGCCAAGAACTGTAAAGCCTTTTACATAGAATGGACGTTCAAGCTCAGGAGCATTACGACGTAAGGCACCCACTGTGATAGGAGCTAGGGCATAACTTAAAACTAACGCTGCCGAAACGACAGAAATTAATTTGTCCCACGATGGAAACGGCATAGTCCAAAATACAGAAAGTGCAAATGTTAACCATAATGCATAACGTGGAATGCCTGATTTTGGATCTACACGAGTAAAAATACGGAAGAACGTATTACTGTTCGACCATGCATAAATGACACGTGGAGTTGCAGCCATATAGATATTGCCGCAGCCAGACGGAGAAATAATGGCGTCTGAAACAACTAAAAGCGCTAACCATCCCAAACCTAATAACATGGCAATGTCGCGGTAAGGTAATGGGAACTTGTCACTGAGTCCTGACCAACCATTTGCTAACATATCGGTAGGTACAGCACCTAAGAAAGCAACTTGAAGCACTACATAAATAATCGTTGCTAAAACGACAGATAAGATGAGTGCAAAAGGAATGGTAAATTGTGGACGTTTTACTTCACTGGCTACCGAAATAATTGGTGTTAAACCTAAGTACGCAAAAATAATACCGCCAGCAGATACGGCACCTTGTACGCCGTGAGCGCCCATTGGTGCAAACTCGGTCATTGAAAAGTTTGCTGGTTTAAAGTGATATAAAAGTGCAACCATCACTAAAACTGGAACAGCAAACTTCAATGCACTGATGAGGTTGTTGGCAATTGCAAAGGTTTTTACACTGTAATAATTCAATGCAAAAAATACGCATAAAAGTGCAAACTGAAATAACCATCCAATGGTAGTTGGAGATCGGATGCCATCGTGTATTTCTGTAAGTGAAGGGAACCATGCCGCTGCATATTCACGGGCAGCAACAACTTCAATTGCAATTAAACTTGAAAAGGCAATGACGGTCACAGAACCAAGTAAATATCCTTGTAAAGGACCATGTGAAAATACGGGATAACGGATAATACCGCCTGCTCGTGGTAAGGCTGCACCTAACTCACAATAAATAATTCCCAGAATTAAAACGGCAAAGCCCCCAATAATCCATGACAATATACCCGCAGGGCCGGCTTGAGAGGCCACATGACTTGCTGAAAATAACCATCCAGAACCGAAAATGGCGCCTAAGCCAATGAATGTAAGATCCATTAGAGATAACTGCTTTTTAAACTGACTTGTCATTACGTTTTCCTTAACGACAGAACTATTGTTCTTTCATATATCGTATACGATATATGGTTATTGGTAAATAGGGGATTTTTTATTCTATTTAATGGCAACGAATGAACTATAAGTTTATTAAGTTATTGTTTTTAATTATATTTAAATAATTTTAATCCTAAGTAAATAGCTTGAAAACCAAATTTTTTTCTAAAAAATTGGGAAAGGTTCTCTATTTTAATTATTAAAAAGAACAATTCTTAAATATTTGTTGAGTAATTTACCCTTTAAATTAATGGAAAATTCCATATTTTGGAAAATATTGAATTAGAAATTGATTGTGTTGTTTTTAGGCAATGACCCATTTATTTTCAGTGCTTTATGGGCAGCTTAATGATAATTTTAGAGCTATCCGAAAGGACACAATAATGACGAACATACGAATAATAATGAATTGAAGGTAGGACCCCGTGTTTATTAGTGTATTTGATCTTTTTAAAATTGGTATTGGTCCATCTAGCTCCCATACAGTTGGACCCATGCGAGCGGCATACAGTTTTGTGGATGATTTATTAAAACAAAATGATCTACAAAACACGGTTAGAGTTCAGGTTAAGTTATACGGTTCGCTAGCAGCAACGGGTGTTGGTCATGCGACAGACAAGGCTATTTTGTTAGGCTTAATGGGCTTTGACCCTGAACATATTGATACCCAAGTAAGCACAAGCTTGATTGAAGATGTTCTTGAAAATAAAGCAATCCAGCTTAATCAGCAAAAGAGTATTTCTTTTGACTATAAGCATGATGTGCTTTTTTTAGATGAATCTTTGCCTTATCACCCCAATGCAATGGAACTGATTGCGTATAATGGGGCTCAAGAAATTTTATATGTAGAAACTTACTATTCGGTTGGTGGTGGCTTTATTGTTAGCCAAAGACAATTAACACACACCCAATCTGAAACCAGTGATGTTAATGTTCCATATCCATTTCACAGTGCGGCTGAACTTTTAAGCTTATGTAAAACTCATCATTTATCAGTGAGTGAGTTAATGCTTGAAAATGAAAAAAGCTGGCGTAGTGAAACTGAGATTCGCAGCAAGATTATGGACATCTGGAAAGTGATGCAGCAGTGCATTCACAATGGATTAATTAATGAAGGGATATTACCGGGTGGATTAAACGTAAAACGTCGAGCTAAAAAAATTCACGATAAGTTATTAAATAAGAAAAATTCAAACCTGATTGTGACAACTTTTCACGCCATGGAGTGGGTCAATTTATTTGCTTTAGCGGTAAATGAAGAAAATGCTGCTGGCGGCCGAGTAGTGACTGCACCTACCAATGGGGCAGCAGGAATCATTCCTGCAGTTTTATATTACTATGTGACTTTTTCTAAAGATTTTTCCGAAGACAAAGTGGTTCGCTTCTTTTTGAGCGCAGCAGCTGTCGGTATTTTATGTAAACTCAATGCGTCTATTTCAGGTGCAGAAGTGGGCTGTCAGGGCGAAGTTGGCTCAGCGTGTGCAATGGCTTCGGCTGG
>NZ_JZFB01000001.1:193011-193745 GCF_001188385.1 Acinetobacter sp. V2
CACGCGGCCGAAATTGGCCTTGAACATAATTTAGGTCTAACGTGTGACCCGATTGGTGGCTTGGTTCAGGTTCCTTGCATTGAGCGAAATGCAATTGCGGCTGTAAAAGCCATTAATGCAGCACAAATGGCACTTCATGATGAAGGCGAGCATTTTGTGACGCTCGATAAAGTCATTCAGACCATGAAAGAAACTGGCAAAGATATGTCTGAGAAATATAAAGAAACTTCAAAAGGTGGCCTCGCTGTTAATGCAATTGAGTGCTAAAAAAATGAGATGGGGCGAGATGCCCCATCTTATTTTGAACATTAAGCCTCGCTAGCAATGTATTTATAATAACTAGATGAAAGAGTGACGATGATTATTTTTCATTTTGATGTCTACACTCGAAATTGCAAATAAAGCGTTGTTAAAGAACTAATTGGGCTATCTATGAGTTGCATCAAAAAATCTACAGTTTCTTAATGTTTCAGAGAAATTGGGGTATTTCATGCAAAAACTTTATTTTTAAATGTTTAGCTCAGGAGGTAAATGCTGCGCCAAATAATCAATTGCAAGGCGGGTTTTCAGCGGCATAAAAGGTAGCGTAGGCCACACCAAATGAATCGGAAAAGTAATGCTCGACATGGTTTCTAACACTTGTATGAGCTTACTGTCCTGTAATTCATTTTGAATGAGCCAATCGGGTAACCACGCAATACCAGCTCCAGCAAGCGCTGCATTTTTAATGGCTT
>NZ_JZFB01000001.1:193787-196956 GCF_001188385.1 Acinetobacter sp. V2
TAAAGGCTCGCTCTTTTCCTTTTGTAGCCGCCATTTTTGCATTTGACCAAAATGCGGATCGGCAATCGTGGCGTGGTGGTCTAAGTCTTCAATATTTTCTAAAGGACCTGCTTTATTTAAATAGTCAGGTGAGGCACAAAGTAACATTCGATGTTCACCAATCAGTTTGGCAACCAACTGAGTGGTGTCAGGTAATGAACCGATTCTTATACATAAATCAAAACCTTCTTCGACCAAGTCTACAGTTCGATCATTAAATGAAATTTCTAGCTGTAAGCCCGCATACTGTTGAGCAAATTTAACCATGAGCGGGGCCGCAAAGAGTTGCCCAAATAGTACTGGTACAGACATTCTTAAACGGCCTGTTGCGTTTATTTTCCCTTGGTCTAACAGAGCTGCTGCATTTTGTATTTCACTGACCGCTCGGCGACTATGTTCATAAAACAAAGCACCTTCGTCAGTCATGCTGAGCGAACGTGTTGTTCTTTTAAATAAAGCCACACCAAGCTGATCTTCAAGCCGAGCAATATTTTTACTAATGGCTGAGCGAGTTAAATGCAATTGCTCGGCAGCTTTTACAAAACTTCCAGCTTCAACCACAGTCACAAATATAGAAATCGCACTTAGCTCATGTTGCATAATTGTTGCCTAAAAGGAACCAATGATAAGAAATAATATCACCACTGTTGAATTTAATGTGGAGTTAATATGGCTTGATCAAAAACTTGGAGATGGTCATGGCTAAAATATTGGTATTAAAATCTAGCATTATGGGTGAGGGTTCACAAACCAATCGCCTAATCGATATCATGCTTGAACATCGAAAAGACCAAGGTTTGCAAGATGACATCACCATACGTAATTTAGCTGAAATGAACCTACCTGTATTAGATTTAGAAATTTTTCAGGCGCTCCGTGGGGCTGAGAATATAAATCAAGACATTCAACAGATTGTTGATTTGTCTGATGAATTAATTGCTGAATTAAAAAGTGCTGATTTACTCATTATTGGCGCGCCCATGTACAACTTAAATGTCCCGACTCAACTCAAAAACTGGTTTGATTTAGTGGCACGAGCAAGACAAACATTCCGCTACACCGAAACTTATCCTCAAGGTTTGGTTGAAGGGGTAAAAGCGGTGGTGGTAAGTAGTCGGGGCGGTATCCATGTCGGTCAAGAAACTGAGGCCGTCACGCCTTATCTCAAAGCAGTGTTAGGTCTAATGGGCATTCATGGAGTCGATTTTATCTATGCAGAAGGCCTAGACATGCAAGCTTATCGCAGCAATGCATTAGATCTGGCAAGCCAGCAAGTTAAAAACTTCGCTATTTAAAATTATGGTTGAAACTCTTGTACCTTTGGATAGATAACAAGAGTTTCTAAGTTTATTTAAATCACATTTCTAAGTTCATTTGCCGTGTTGCGTAGCAATGGCAAAATTTGTTGAACCAAATAATCTTCTTGTACACGGTTGGTTTGAGACATGCAGTTAAGCGCTGCGACGGCTTGACCTTGTGCATTAAATACAGGCACTGCAATCGCAATCACGCCAAGCTCATGTTCTTCTTTGGAAAGACAATAGTCCGATAACGTAATGCCCTTAAGCACTTCAAAAAACTTGGACTCATCTACTAGGGTAAAAGGGGTTAAGCGTTTTAAACCATAAGTTTTGACCCATGCGTGCTGAGCTTCTTCAGACAGTGCTGCCAGCAATACTTTACCTGTAGACGTTGCATGGGCAGGGAGTCGGTTTCCTAAATGCATGCCATAAGGGCTTACACGCAAATTATCTTGCTGCGGTAAATAGCTACGGGCAATCGGCACGACTTCATTATCATCCAGAACTACAATTGAAAAAGTCAGAGACGTCTGCGCGCACAAAAGATTTAAAAATGATTGAGCAACTTTAGGCAGGTGGGCAGAGCTTAAATAAGAACTCGAAAAGCGCAGCACACGATGAGTGAGCCAAAAGTAATGTTCGTCTGTTTCTAAATAGCCTAAGTATTTTAAAGTTTTCAGATACCGCCTTGCTGCTGTTCGGCTAATACCGGTTCGCTCGGCCACTTGAGTGACATTGAGCCGTTGCCGATCTGTTCCAAAAGCTTCGAGTAAAGCTAAGCCTTTTGCTAACCCTGCAATATAGTCATCTTGACGAATTTTCTCATGCGAGTTTGGGTGCTCTAAAAAAGCATCGAGAGAAGGCATCCTTTCATTCCTGTTATTTTGGTTGTTTCTGTCCGCTATTCGGACAAACTAGATGATAAACGGTTATTTTCGTCTTGGATACATAGTGCACAAAACTTAAAGCCAGTAATTTAAAAGTCAGGATGAAACAAGGATGAAGTTATGGATATTTTAAAGACACAGGTTGCAATTATTGGTTCTGGGCCAGCAGGGTTATTGCTTGGGCAACTTCTATATAAAGCTGGAATCGATCATATTATTGTTGAGCAACGTAGTGCTGAATATGTGGCTTCACGGATTCGTGCAGGAATTTTAGAGCAAGTTTCGGTCGACTTACTGAAACAAGCAGGCGTTGACCAAAACTTAAAAGACAAAGGCTTACCGCATTCGGGCATCGAAATCTTGACCAATGGTGAATTGCATCGAGTTGATTTAGCCGCACTCACAGGTGGTAAACAAGTGACCGTATATGGTCAGACCGAAGTCACCAAAGATTTAATGACTGCGCGTGAAGCAGAGCAGCTCACTTCATTTTATGAAGCTCAAAATGTACAAGTGAAAGATTTCTACACAGCGCCAAAAGTTGAGTTTGAGTACCAAGGTAAAGATTTTCAAATTCAGTGTGACTTTATTGCTGGTTGTGATGGCTACCATGGTGTCTGCCGTGCCAGTGTGCCCGAAGATAAAATTAAGACCTTTGAAAAAGTTTATCCATTTGGCTGGTTAGGGGTATTGGCCGATGTTCCACCTGTAGCCGATGAACTGATTTACGTACAGTCAGAGCGTGGATTTGCTTTATGCAGTATGCGTTCTGAAACGCGTAGCCGCTACTATTTACAAGTGCCTTTAACAGATCACGTCGAAGACTGGTCAGATGAAAAATTTTGGGATGAACTAAAACTTCGCCTAGACCCAAAAAGTCGTGAAAAGCTACAGACGGGAGCTTCTATTGAAAAAAGTATCGCGCCGTTACGTAGCTTTGTG
>NZ_JZFB01000001.1:196998-198925 GCF_001188385.1 Acinetobacter sp. V2
ACGCTGCGCATATCGTTCCACCAACAGGAGCAAAAGGCCTAAATCTCGCTGCCTCTGATATCGCTTATTTATCAAGTGCGCTTGTTGAATATTATGTGGAAGGTTCCGAGCAAGGGATTGATGAATATTCAGAGAAATGCCTACAACGTGTATGGAAAGCAGAGCGTTTCTCTTGGTGGATGACTCATTTATTGCATCGATTTGAAACTGAAAGTGAGTTTGATCATAAGATTAAACAAGCCGAGTTAAGTTATGTACTGGGTTCAATTGCGGGTAAAACCACATTGGCTGAAAACTATGTTGGTTTGCCTTATGAGATTAAGCAAATTGATAGTTTTAAGCACGCCAGTTAAAGGTTATGTAAAAATAAAAAGGGCATGAAAATGTCCTTTTTTTTATATAAAAAATGGAGTGGAGAAAAATAGTTTAAGAGATTGTTTTGCTTAAAAGATCAGCATTAATAAAAGCTTTTGTCACATTTTTTCAGTATATTGCTATTAATTTCTTTATTTATAAATTCTAAGTTTGTATGGAACAGGACCAAGCACGCATACCTAAATATATTCCTATTCGCGATGCAATTGCCCACGATATTGAATCTGGTGTATTAGAAGCCCACGCAAAACTCCCATCAGAAAGAGTACTTTCGGAACAATTCCAAACCACTCGAGTAGCTGCACGTGAAGCTTTACTGGCTTTGGAAACTGATGGTCTGATTTATCGCTTAGACCGCCGTGGTTGGTATGTTCGTTCTGCTCGTATTATTTATCACCCGCAATCGACAAAAAACTTTAACCAGTTTGTGATTGAACAAGGCTATGAACCTTCGACAGAAGTGATTTCGAGTGAACTGACTCAGGCTACTTCTTGGGATGCCAAGCATTTAAAAGTTGAAAAAGGGCATCCAATTTATTCAGTTTGGCGACGTCGTTGCATTAATGGACGACCTGTGTTGGTTGAACATTTACGTGTGAATGCCGAGCTTTTTCCTGAGTTTTTAACTCATGATCTCAAGCAATCCATTACTTTACTCATGGCAAATCAATATAACTGCCATATCACAAGAGCCGATATTAACCTGTATCCAACAGCTTTATCTGACCAACAGGCTAAAGCATTGCATGTAAATACGGGCGCGCTCGGGTTATATATTTGTCGTAGCAATAGAAATGAAGAGGGCGTAATTACCGATGTTGACCAAGAATATTGGCTACATGATGTTTTAGATTTGCATTTCGAAGCAAGAGCATAAAAATGCAATCTGGTTTAAACCAGATTAATCAAACTGTCATATAAAGCTGTTGAAATACGATCATTAACTAATTGCATTCGATGGTTTGCAGATGAAACAGTACGTTCAACAGACAATTAAACTTGGCACTGCATCAGTTTTAGGTGTGGTAGTCGCTATTCAAATGGGATGTTCATCGGCAACATCAAAACAATCAGAAGAAATCACAGTCTATACGGCAGTGGAAGCCGACCAGCTTAAACAGTACCAAGAAGAATTACATAAAGCCTATCCAGAACTCAAAGTAAAATGGGTACGTGATTCAACTGGTGTAATCACCGCTAAACTTTTAGCAGAGCAGAAAAATCCTCAAGCAGATGTGGTTTTTGGTGTGGCTTTAACCAGTTTGCTGGTCATGGAAAAGAAAGACATGCTTGAGCCTTTTAAACCTGAAGGCGTGCAAAATTTAAAACCAGAATTTGTGAGCCAAAAAACTGTTCCGACGTGGACGGGTATGGATGCATGGGAATCTGCAATTTGTGTTAATAAAGTCGAATTAGAAAAACGTAAGCTACCGATTCCAAAAACTTGGAAAGATTTAACCAACCCGATTTATAAAAACTTGATTGTCATGCCAAACCCAGCCTCAAGTGGCACAGGGTATTTGGATGTCACGGCTTGGATGCAGATCTGGGG
>NZ_JZFB01000001.1:198967-202114 GCF_001188385.1 Acinetobacter sp. V2
AACATTTCGCAATATCCTCACTCTGGTTCAAAACCTTGCAAGATGGCGGCACAAGGCGAAATTCCAATTGGTGTTTCTTTCGGTTATCCAGCATTTAAATTAAAAGCAGAGGGTGCACCTTTAGAAGTGGTTTATCCAACTGAAGGTTTAGGCTGGGAAATGGAAGCCTCAGCAATTGTGAAAGGAACCAAAAAATTAATTAGTGCACAGAAATTTATAAACTGGTCGGTAAGCAAAGCGGCAAATGAAGCCTATGCACACAACTTTTCAATGGTGGCCTATAAAGGCATTGAAAATACGACGATGAGCTTCCCGAAAAATCTTCCTCAAATGCTGGTAAAAAATGATTTTTATTGGTCAGCTGAGCAGCGTGAACGTATTTTGGCTGAATGGTCAAAGCGTTTTGAAAAGTGATCTTTTGGATAAGGGCCTCATTATGCAAATTCCTTCTTCATTGCAATCATCGCTGCTGGGTCAAAACCAAAAGGGCGAGTTAGCAGGGCATTTATTGTCGACCTTAACGACCTATAAATATCCTGAACATGGCCCTTCGGTTTTAGAAGTGGTGGATATTCAAAAAAAGTTCCAACATTTTCAGGTCTTAAGTCATATTAATTTAGACCTTAAAGCAGGTGAGTTCGTGAGCTTTTTGGGGCCTTCAGGGTGCGGTAAAACCACATTGCTACGCATTATTGCGGGTCTAGAAAAACCTGATTATGGAAAAGTCATAAAAAAGGGCACAGACATTACCTTGTTGAGTGCTGAAAAGCGTCACTGTGGCATTGTGTTTCAGAACTATGCGTTATTTCCAAACTTAAATGTCGAAGAAAATATTGCTTTTGGCTTAGACAAAAAGAAGTGGGATAAGGCACAGCGTAGCCAACGGATTCAACAGTTATTAGAACTGATTGAATTACCCGATATTGCTAAAAAATATCCAAACCAATTGTCGGGTGGGCAGCAGCAACGTGTTGCGCTTGCTCGGGCAATTGCACCGAATCCTGATATTTTACTGCTCGATGAACCCTTGTCTGCACTCGATGCTCAGGTACGTCTTAACTTAAGACAAAAGATTCGCTCAATCCAATCAAAGCTTAACTTGCCAACCATTATGGTCACGCACGATCAAGAAGAAGCTTTAAGCATTTCTGACCGTGTTGTAGTCATGAATCATGGTGTTATTGAGCAAATTGATACGCCGCACAATATTTACTACAGGCCTCAAACCCAGTTCGTTGCAAAGTTTATTGGCACCATGAACTTTTTGACAGCCACTTGTTCAGTAGTCAATCAGCTCGAGGTTTTAGGTTTTATTCCTTTAAATTTGGAGCAGCAAAAACTTAAAGCTGGGCAAAACTACAACATTGGTTTTAGACCGGAAGCTGTCGAATTAGTTGATGATTTTGGTAGTGATAAAGAGTCGTTGTATTTGCCAGTTAAAATATTAAGCACTGAATTTTTAGGTGCAAAACGTCGTTTGTTCTGCGTTATTCATATCGATGGAATTGAGCAGGCAAAACACCTTTTGCAAATTGAGATTGAAAATATAAAGTTCAAATCTTTGCAAGAACTCATGTTTATAAAAGTACCTAATCAGCTTATTCATGTCTTTGATGAACAAGGGTACGCACTATGTTAAATGAAGCTGCTTCAGCGGTTTTAAAAACACAGCCGCGTCGAAAAACTGAATATTCATTAAGATCGAACATCGCTTTGTTTATGGTGGCAATTGCTTTGACTTTAGCGATTATTGCTCCTTTAATGATGCTGTTTGAAACTGCATTTTTTGATGAAAATCAGCAGTTTGTTGGCCTTGAAAACTTCTATAATTATTTTGCAAGTCCAGCTTTAGTCAGCTCTGTATTTAACTCGGTGTGGGTTGCTTGTGCTGCTACTGTCATTACAGTATTTCTTGCCATTATTTATGCTTTTGCACTCACCAATGTAAATATAAAAGGCAAAGGCTTCTTTAAATTGGTGGCTTTTTTACCGATTTTAGCGCCATCACTTTTGCCTTCTTTGGCATTGGTTTATTTATTTGGTAAGCAAGGTGTGTTTAAACCTTTGCTGGGCGATATACAAATTTATGGTCCAATCGGTATTTTAATCAGCTACTGCTTTTGGCTATTTCCAGCAATTTTGATGTTGATGATGGTGTCTTTTCGAAATGTCGATCAGCGTTTAATTGAGGCGTCTTTGTCACTGGGTAAAAATATCTGGAAGACGCATTACCATGTCACGCTACCTGCAATTCGTTATGGACTCATCAGCGCAAGTTTAGTGGCTTTTATTTATGTACTGACCGATTTTGGGATTCCCAAAGTTATTGGCGGTTCATTTAACATGATGGCGCTTGATGTCTATAAACAGATTATTGGTCAGCAAAACATGAGCATGGGTGCGGTCATTTCCATCTTATTATTGCTACCCGCAGTTTTTGTGTTCATTTTCGATTGCATACAAAGTAAGCGTCATGCACGTTTTCAAGCTTTTCAGGCTAAACCTTATGTCTCTGCACCGAATAAAAAACTTGAAATGGTTTTGAGCCTATTTTGTGGCTTAGTTTCGGGCTCGATTTTACTGATTATCTTTACTGCGGTGTTGGCTTCATTTATTCAGTCTTGGCCATACGATTTGTCTTTGACCTTAGCACATTACAGTTTTGAATATGTCGATGGCGGCGGTTGGGCTGCGTACTTCAACTCGGTTCGCATGGCACTCTTTAGTACAGTTTTTGGAACGGCACTCATTTTTATGGTGGCGCTATTAACCGAACGTTTTAAAGCACATCCACTGATTAAAAACTATGTACAAGCTTTGGTTTTATTGCCACTCGCTGTGCCGGGGTTGGTCTTGGGTATTGCTTATATTTTGTTTTTTAACCAGCAAAGTAATCCATTAAATGTGCTGTATGGAACCATGACCATTTTGGTGATTTCAACCATTGTGCATTATTACACCGTGCCACACCTCACTTTAACCAATGCCATTAAACAGATTCCGCTACAACTCGATCAGGCAGCAGAAACTTTAGGAACATCGAAGTGGAAAACCTTTTGGAAAGTGTATTTGCCCATGTGTTTTCCAGCGCTATGTGATGTGTCAGTCTATGTTTTTGTAAATGCCATGACCACAGTATCGGCTGCC
>NZ_JZFB01000001.1:202157-214540 GCF_001188385.1 Acinetobacter sp. V2
CTGTTTTAAATATGGATGATGCAGGCGACACGGTTGCTGCTGTTGCCATGAGTATTTTGATTTTGACCACTTCATGTGTTGTAAAACTCATTCATTGGTTATTTACCCGAAAAATTATGGCAAGAAGTCAGCAGTGGCGTGAAAGCTCTCACTAACTAGCATTTAGCTAAACACAATTTTTATTTAACCGACTGAAACGAAATGCTTTGTTCAACAAGGCAAGGGTTTGTTCATCCTAAATTTCGCAAATTGGAAGTCTTATGAATAACGTACAGTTTGATTTAATTATTGTCGGTGCTGGTATTTTAGGTTTGTCCGCTGCCATACAAGCGCAAGAACAAGGCTTAAAAGTTTGTATATTCGAGAAAAATGCTAAACCAGTGGGGGCAACGCGTCGTAATTTCGGCATGGTCGGAACATCGACCTTAACCCATCCAGAGCAACAGTGGCGAAAGTACGCTCTTGAAACACGTTTTTTTTACGAACGTATTCAAGCTGAAACCGATATTTCATTTGTTCAAAGACAAGGTGTCTATCTCGCCAATACGTCACTTGAATGGCAGGTTTTAAATGAGTTTGCCGAGCATGCAAATAACTACCAAATTCCTGTGCATTTACGAAGTCATGATGAGCTGGTCACCCAATTTTCCTATTTAAACCCCGAGCAGCAGTTTCAAGGCGGTTTGGTTTTTGAAGAAGACTATTCGGTCGAGCCGCATGTGATTGGACAACAACTATTGGCATATGCCGAAAGTAAAGGTGTAGAGATTTATACCAATGCTTGTGTCGTTCAAACTCAATATCAGCATGGAAGCTGTCACGTTCGTTTAGCAAATGGTGAGACTTATCGGACAAATAAAGTTTTGATCTGTCACGGTGAAGTCATCGATGTTTTATATCCAGAACTGCTGCAAAGTTTGAACTTGAAACGTTGTGGTTTGCAAATGGCCCTGACTCAACGGTTCCATCAAAACTTAAATGCATCTCTTTATTCAGGTTTATCCATTTCACGTTATCCAGCTTTTGAAATTTGCCCAAGTCATGCTGAGCTGGTTAAAGCATCGCAACAGGGATTTATTAAAGAGTTCGGCATTCATATTCTGATTAAACAAAACGAATTTGGCGAACTGATTGTGGGCGATAGCCATGAATATCATTCGATTAATGAAGCGCCTCAGTTTGAGCAGCGTGAAGAGATTAATGAGTTTATCCAAGCTTATTGTCACGAAAAATTAGGTCTGACTTTACCTCCAATTCAAAAACGCTGGAATGGTTATTACCTGACCCATGAACATGATTTGGCATGCGTCACTGAAGCTGAAAAAAACATCTTTCTGGTGAGTGCGATTGCAGGTAAAGGCATGACCACAGGGGCCGGATTTATGAAAGAAGTTTTAACACAAAATATTTATTAGTTTGTCATCTGGTTTAAACCAGATTGATGTATATTGAAATTAACGCGAAAGAAATGAGTAACATTATGAACATGCAACCACAACTCGATATGGACTTAGAGAACAAATATTTGCTTCTAACGCCAGGTCCGTTATCAACATCGGCGACAGTACGCCGTGCCATGCAAAAAGACTGGTGTACTTGGGACCAAGAATACAACTCGCTGGTACAAGATATTCGCTCTCGTCTAGTCAACTTAGCAACCAGCCAACCTGAAAAATATACGGCTGTGTTAATGCAAGGCAGTGGAAGTTTTGCTGTGGAGTCTGTGCTTGGGTCAGCTATTCCGCGTGATGGCAAAATCTTGGTTATCAATAACGGCGCATACGGTGCACGTATGGTGCAAATGGCTCGTTGCCTAAATATTGAAGTTGTAGAACTGAACTATTTAGAAACCCAAACACCAGATTTACAAGAGATTGAGCGCGTTTTAGAAGATAAAACCATTAGCCATGTTGCTTGTGTGCACTGTGAAACCACCACAGGTATTTTAAATCCGATTCAAGAGATAGGCCGTTTAGTTAAAGCAGCAGGAAAAATCTGGATTGTGGATGCCATGAGTTCATTTGGTGGTGTGCCTATGGATATTGCTGAGCTTGAAATTGATTTTCTAATTTCAAGTGCAAATAAATGTATTCAAGGTGTTCCGGGCTTTGGCTTTATTTTGGTGAAGCGTGATTGCCTAGAGGCATGTAAAGGTTTAGCTCGTTCAGTCAGCCTCGACTTATACGACCAGTGGAATACCATGGAGCAGCATAATGGTAAATGGCGCTTTACCTCGCCAACCCATGTGGTACGTGCTTTTTATCAAGCCTTACTTGAGCTTGAGGCAGAAGGCGGAGTTGCTGCACGTTATCAACGTTATTTACAAAACCAACAAACCTTATCGCAAGGTATGCAACAACTGGGTTTTGAATTGGTACTCAGTGAAGAGTGCCCACAATCACCCATCATTACCACTTTTCTTTACCCAACAGCCGAAACATTTAGCTTTCAGTCTTTTTATGAAACGCTAAAAAAATCAGGTTATGTAATTTATCCGGGCAAAGTCACGGACCTTAATTGTTTCCGTATTGGCAATATTGGAGAAGTTTATATTCACGACATTGAAGGGCTTCTTGCTGCGATTGCGAGTTACTGCAAAAGCCACCTAAACCAAGCTGTAACAGCATAATTTTTATTAAAACATTTGAATTAAAGGGAATACACCATGACAACCAATAATACACAAATTCAGGCTGTGGTTTTTGACTGGGCTGGTACAACTGTAGATTTTGGCTCACGCGCACCAATTTTGGCTTTTATGGCTTTATTTAAAGACAATAAAATTGAAATTACGGTTGAAGAAGCGCGTGCACCAATGGGGTTAGAAAAACGTGATCATATTGCTGCCGTTTTAAAAATGCCACGTGTAGCAGCGGCATGGCAGGAAGTATATGGTCAGGCGGCAACTGAAGCAGATATTGACCGTTTATATAAAGACTTTATTCCGTATCAGTTAAAATCGATTCCAACATGTTCTGCTTTAATTCCGGGCGCATTGGAAACGTTTGAAAATATTAAAAAGCGTGGTGCAAAAATTGGGAGTAACACCGGTTATGCGTCCATGATGATTGGCCGCTTGGTCAAAGATGCTGCTGATCAGGGTTACCGACCGGACTGTATCGTTACTGCCAGCGACGTGAAATATGGCCGTCCATATCCTGAAATGCTATGGAAAAATCTAATTCAACTCGATGTGTCTGACATTAAAACTGTTGTAAAAGTGGATGATACCGTGGTGGGGATTGATGAAGGTTTAAACGCAGGATGTTGGACGGTAGGGCTTGCAATTAGCGGCAATGAAGTCGGTTTAAGCTATGAAGAGTGGAGCGCGTTATCGGCTGATGAACAGATTGTGCTAAAAGATAAGGCATACCAAAAAATGAATGCGTCGGGGGCTCATTACGTCATTGATAGTGTCGCTGATTTGCCAAATGTACTAGATGATATTGAACGCCGTTTGGGGCAGGGTGAACGACCTTAAACAAAGTTTAGGTCTATATATTTTTAAGCTTAGCTCCCTTGGGAGCTAAGCTTACCTAAAAAATTAAAATGAAGAGTAGATAAACTCTACATATATGGAAATAAGGAGTAACTTTAATGAGTAGATTCCTTATTTCCTGCTAACCATCTAAAACACTTGTTTAAATGATTAGAACTATCAAGCATATAGGCCTATGACCTATGTGATAGATCTTTTTATGACTTTTGAGGGTCATATAGTTTCTCTTTAATGAATAGGGCTGGTATCACACCACAAATCAGATAAGCTGCCCCCATTACGACAAAACCTAAACCAATAGACCCGCCAGAGGCTAAGAAACCAATCGTTGCAGGGGCTAATGCAGCACCTAGGCGTCCGACATTATAAGCACCACCAATGGCTGTACCGCGAATTGCTGTTGCAAAGCTTTCGGTCATATAGGTTGCATTTACGCCATAAGGGATGCCGTAGAGGAAACCAAAGGTGACCAGTAAATATAGAATGTTACTTGGTGAGTTATAAAAAACAATCAGAGGTAGGAAAATAGCAGTACCAATTGCACCAAAGGTATAGGTAAAGCGACGCCCTAATTTATCTGCCATCATGCCCGCAAGAACTTTACCCAAAATCATGGCGGTATATGTACCTACCATATAGGCAGTCATTTCTTTAAACTTCATACCCAGTTCACTTTCAAGGTATGACGGCATCCAATTATTTACGCCATAGTAGCCAAACTGTAAAAAGCCCGCCGTTAACGCCCATAAGATAAACATATTACGGTTTCGTTTATCTTGGAAAATAAGCTTAAATGCCGAGGTTTTTTGAACATTCTGAGCCACAACAGGTTGTTGTAGTCGAGACTTTTGCCATGCTTCTGGTTCTGGTACCAAAATATGCATGAGGACAGCAATAATGACGGGAATAATCGCAACATAAAACAGCATGCGCCAGCCATGATCAGGAATAATCCAACCTGCAAGCAATGTCGCAACAATATAGCCTACAGTCCAGCCAGCTTGTAACGTGCCAAGTACCGTAGTGCGGAAACGTGTTGGTACATATTCGGCCATGAGGGTATTACAGGCAATATAAAGTGAACCCAAACCCAGTGATGCAAAAAATCTTAAAATACCAAATTGAAGAAAGCTCTGAGTAAAACCTAAGCCACAGGTGAGCAGTGAGAAAATTAAAATAGAAATAACAACAATGCGGACGCGACCAAATTTATCGCACGCCCATCCTCCAAAAATGCCTCCAACGGCCATTCCTGCCAATGTAAAACTGCCAAGCATACCTGCTTGTACTGAACTTAATCCAAAATCTGCCTTAATACTATTTAAGCTATAAGACAGCAGCATCAAATCTGCTCCATCTACCAATAGTGCTAGAAATGCAAAAATAAATGCTATTTTCCACGTATGAGGCTGTATACGAGAAAGACCTTCTTTGTAATTTGTAGCCATAATCCATTACCTACATTTGATTGAAAGCACTTCAAGTCGTTTCGAAGTGCTTAAAATTTGATTAAGACGCAGCGCGAATCATGTTTCGGGCAATAATCATTTGTTGAATTTGGGTCGTGCCTTCATAAAGGCGGAACAAACGGACATCGCGATAAAAACGTTCAATGGCATATTCACTGATATAGCCCGCGCCGCCGTGAATCTGTACGCAGCGATCAGCAACACGTCCACACATTTCGGTTGCAAACATTTTTGCGCAGGAAGCTTCAGTGCTGACATTCTGTCCTGCATCGCGTAGGCGTGCAGCGTCTAAGACCATACATTTAGCGGCATAAATTTCGGCTTTTGAGTCAGCAAGCATGGCTTGGATGAGTTGAAATTCCGCAATCGGTTGTCCAAACTGTTTGCGTTCGATGGCGTAATTTAAAGAATCGTCTAGCATTCGGGTTGCTGCTCCGACACTCAAAGCTGCAATATGCAAACGGCCTTTATCCAACACTTTCATAGCAGTTTTAAAACCAACACCTTCAACACCACCAATCAATGCGGAAGTAGGAATGCGACAATTTTCAAAAATGACATCACAGGTATGGGCGCCTTTTTGCCCCATTTTTTTATCGCGTTTGCCAAGAAAAATGCCCGGAGTTTGGCTATCGACAATAAAAGCAGAAATACCACCAGCACCTTTAATATCAAAGTTTGTACGAGCCATGACTGTGAATACACCAGCGTGAGGAGCATTGGTAATAAAGCGTTTAGTACCATTTAAAATGTAAAAGTCACCGTCTTTTACTGCGCTGGTTTTTAAAGAGGCAGCGTCAGAACCCGCATCTGGTTCGGTTAAGCAAAAAGAACTAATCACTTCACCACGTGCTAAACGCGGCAAGAAAAAGGATTTTTGTGCCTCAGTACCATCAATAATCAGGCCACTTGAGCCAATGCCATTATTGGTTCCAATAAGAGAGCGAAAAGCAGGAGAGGTGCGTCCTAACTCAAAAGCTACATAGACCTCTTCTTCCATCGTCAGGCCAAGACCCTCGTACTCTTCAGGAATGGTTAAACCAAATAAGCCGAGAACTTTCATTTGCTCAACAATATCTTGAGGAATTTCATCCGTTTCAGCGACTTCATTCTCATGAGGAATTAATACACCTTCAATAAATTGTCGAATCATATCAACAAGTTGATCTAAGGTTTCCTGATCACGAATCATAGTCTCGTCCTTTTACTACATGCAGAAAACATCAATGTGATGTTCGTAAAATCACCAATATTTGAAGCGATAGTAATCAAAGGATGAACGCAAAACAATATATTTTGAAAATTAATTTCGCAATGCGGTACTTTGTTGTTGGTTTGTCTTTAGCTAATTTATTGATTTATTTAAGCTATATTTTCTTATAAAAAATCATTATTTTTAGTGGAAAATTAAAGTTTGATTTTTAAAAAGACCTGTGTATATTAAAAATATATATCGCTATGCGAAATTTTAAATGGATAAGTTTTCCTATAGGAAATAAGTCACAAAATATAGTGGGAAGAAGATGGGTGCTTTAAATGGAATTCGGGTACTTGACTTAAGTCGGGTATTGGCTGGGCCTTGGTGTGGACAGATTCTTGCCGATTTAGGCGCAGAAGTAATCAAGATTGAACGACCGAAAGTCGGTGACGATACGCGTTCTTGGGGGCCACCTTGGATGAAAGATGACTCAGGCCAAGACACTCAAGAAGCTGCTTATTATCAGTCCACTAACCGTAATAAACTATCTGTTGCCATCGACATTGCCAGTCCTGATGGCCAAGAATTGATTAAAGCCCTCATTCAAGACACCGATGTCGTGATTGAAAACTACAAAGCGGGTTCTTTGAAAAAGTACGGTTTGGACTATGAGTCTTTATCTGAGATTAATCCTAAACTGGTGTATTGCTCAATTACAGGTTTTGGTCAAAATGGCCCAAGAGCAGAAGAGCCGGGTTATGACTTTATTATTCAGGGCATGGGCGGGCTTATGTCAGTCACGGGTGAGCGTGATGATTTGCCGGGTGGAGGCCCTCAAAAAGTAGGGGTCGCATTTTCTGATTTAGCTACAGGACTTTATTCTACGATTGCCATACAGGCTGCTTTACTCAACCGCCATGTGACAGGTTTAGGTCAATACATTGATATGGCTTTGCTTGATGTTCAAATTGCCACAATGGCTAATCAGGGAATGAATTATCTTTCATCGGGTAATATCCCTAAACGCTATGGCAACGCACATGCCAATATTGTGCCTTATCAAGTGTTCAAAGCTTCTGACCGTGATTTCATTATTGCATGTGGAAATGACACTCAGTTTATTCAACTCTGTAGAAGTATAGGTTTACCCGATTTACCAAATGATGTGCGTTTTGCCCGAAATGCAGATCGAATTAAGCATCGCGATGAAATTATCGGAATTTTACAAACTCACTTTTTAACAAAAACAGCAGATGAATGGGTAGATGCGATTTATGCAGCTAAAGTTCCCGTTGGTGTGATTAATAACTTGGAACAAGCTTTTCAAGAGCCTCAAGTGATTGCCAGAGAAATGTTAGTCGAGATGAACCATCCTCAACGTGAAAAGTTGAAGGTAATTGGCTCACCAATCAAACTTTCTAGAACGCCAGTTGAATACAAAACAGCTCCTCCGTTGTTGGGTGAACATACGCAGGTGGTTTTAGGTCGAGTGGTTTCTTCAGACAAGTTAGTCGAGCTCAAAGAAAAGGGCGTAATTGGGTAATTGATTTAAAAAGCGGAAGGTTAAAATTATATTTAAAATCAGAAAATAAAATATTTAATCTTTCGCTTTAATGAGTTAAATGAGGTTATCTTTTAGATGCAGACTCGGATGTTTGCTCTTTTGCTATTTATAGAAAAAATAGATTATAATTTTCGCAGTGCGAAACAAAATATGGATTGGTATGACAATGAATGATGCAGTTGATGCAGAACCGACAGAAAAATTATTAGCGCCATTAAGGCATGAATTATTACATCCGATTGAAGACATGCAGGATGAAAATGATCGCCAATTTATTACTGCATTAGCACGTGGTTTAGAGCTATTACGTTGTTTTACGCCTAAGCATCAGCATTTGGGCAACCAAGAACTTGCTCAAATGACAGGTTTGCCAAAACCAACCATTACTCGCCTTACACATACCTTGTCGCGTTTGGGTTATATCAAACAAGTACCTAACTCAAGCAAATTCCAGCTTTCAGTGGGTGTTCTTGCGTTTGGTTATTCCATGTTGTCTAACGTATCGATTCGCTCTATTGCTCATCCATATATGAAAAATTTGGCAGACTATGCGGGTGCTGCTGTTGCAATGGCAACACGTGATCGACTGAATATGATTTACCTTGATGTGGTACAAGGTAAAGGCAATATGACCATGCGCCGTCAAGTCGGAACTTATTTACCGATTCATTTAAGTTCGATGGGACGTGCCTGTTTAGCTGCAATGCCTGAAGATGAACGAGAGTTTTTACTTGATGCCATTCGTAGCAAGCACAAAGAAGACTGGATCAAAATTAACCGCGATCTAGACAAAGCGTTTAAAGACTACCAAGATTTTGGATACTGTTTTTCAATCGGCGAATGGCATAAAGATGTCAATTCAGTTGCAGTTCCACTGATTCATGAACAACATGGTTTGCTGGTGTTCAACTGTGGCGGCCCAAGCTTTATTATGAACCGTGAGAAACTCGAAGAAGATATTGCACCGCGTCTTTTACACATGGTGAATAATATTCGTACCGAGATTAGCTAAACCAATCTGATTTACTTATAAGAGCCAGCTTTGTTTTTCAATGCTGGCTTTTTAGTGGGCGAATTTTAGATTGTTTGGCTGTGAAAGTTTGGTTTCCGTTTTTCTTTGAAAGCACTTAATGCTTCTTTAAACTCGGAACCCTGTAAACAGTGTGAGAAAATAGTCGACTCATGATCAATACGATTGAGTAGATCATCAATAGGCATATCTCTTAGCAACTTTTTACTGAGCTGTAAGGCTTGGCTTGGTTTATGAGCGAGTTTAATTGCCACATCTTCAACCACCTGATCTAGCATAGTTGCTTCAAATATTTCATTTACCAGACCATAATTCTTTGCCTGGTCTGCCGAAAACTTTTCACCCAGTAAAATAATTTCCGAAGCTCGAGCAAAGCCCAATAATCTTGGCAAGATGTAGCTTGAACCCGCTTCAGGTACAAGCCCCAAATTCACAAAGGGGAATTGGAAAATAGAGCCTTGGCTTGCATACACAAGGTCACAATGTAGAAGCATAGTACTACCAATACCAATTGCCACACCATTTACTTTAGCAATAATCGGTTTTGGAAACGTTGCTAAGCTTTTTAAGAAAACAATCGAAGCGGGTGGTTCTGAACTTGATGCGTCGCGTTTTTCAAATGCGTTTACATCATTACCACTGGTAAACGAAGAACCTTCACCAGCAAGCACAACGACATGAACATCTTGATTAGTTGCAGCTTGATCTAATGCTCGACTTAGGGACGTATACATTTCATAGTTAATTGCATTCTTTTTAGTGGGATTGCTCATGGTGAGCGTTAATATATGTTTATCTAAACACTCATGGATTGTGCCTGTTTTTAGTTCATTTTGAGTTTTATTGTCCTGCTGCATCATTCATTCCTTTAAATAAATTTCCGTCTAAAATTTAAACTGTTTTAAATGATGCTATCGGAAAATAATTCCGTTATCAATTATTTTGTTTTATATTGTGGTATAAGATTTTGTATTGTGAAATTTTCACCTTAAATCACTTTAAATGATGACAGGATTTATGCGTAAATAAGCATCTAGCTCTGCTAAGGAAATGAGAAGCTAGCTATAGAACAGTGAGTGGAAATAATATGAAGACCAAAATTACAGAACTATTTGAAATCGAGCATCCTATTATTCAAGGTGGTATGCATTATGTCGGTTTTGCAGAGCTTGCTGCTGCGGTTTCTAACGCGGGTGGGTTAGGCATTATTACTGGCTTAACTCAGCGTACACCTGAAAATCTGGCAAAAGAAATTGCACGTTGCCGAGAAATGACCGACAAGCCTTTTGGGGTAAATTTAACCTTTTTACCTACGGTAAATACCCCTGATTATCCGGGTTTTGTAGAGGCAATTATTAAAGGTGGCGTAAAGATTGTAGAAACAGCGGGGCGTAATCCTGAACAAGTCATGCCGTATTTAAAGGCTGCTGGCATTAAAGTAATTCACAAATGTACTTCGGTTCGACATAGCTTAAAAGCGCAACAAATTGGGTGCGATGCGGTTTCTGTAGATGGTTTCGAGTGTGGTGGGCACCCCGGTGAGGATGACGTGCCAAATATGATTTTATTGCCGTTAGCAGCCGATGCATTAGAAATCCCGTTTGTTGCTTCAGGTGGAATGGCAGATGGACGCTCACTTGCTGCGGCTTTAGCAATGGGAGCAGATGGAGTTAACATGGGAACGCGCTTTATTGCAACTCAGGAAGCTCCTGTACATGCAAATGTGAAACAGGCGATTTTGAATGCAACCGAAAGAGATACGCGGTTAATTATGCGGGCTTTACGAAACACAGAACGTGTCATGAATAATGCTGCTGTAGAAAAAATCGTAGCAAAAGAAAAAGCGCTAGGCGATAACATTAAATTTGAAGATATTATTGAAGAAGTGGCTGGCGTTTATCCAAAAGTCATGATTGATGGCGATGTTAATGCAGGTGCATGGTCATGCGGTTTAGTCGCAAGTTTGATTCATGATATTCCGACATGCGATGCACTGGTTAGCCGAATTGTTAAAGATGCAGAAGATATTATTCGTGGTAGATTATTAGGGCTTTTATAGGATTTATCCTAGCCCCTATAATTAACTATTAGCGTGGTTTATTAAGATCAGCACAAGTTTTAACTGTGCTGATTTTTTGCATCCCTCACACAATAATAAAGACATAAAACGGCAAAAATTAAGCCTAAAACACAGACACCTGACCATCCGAAGTGTTTCCAAGCGTAGCTTCCCGCCGTTGTGCCTAAAGCTCCACCCGCAAAGTAACCAGTCATATAAATCGCATTAAACCGTGAGCGTAATTCTTGATTAAGTTTAAATACAATACTTTGGTTGGTGACATGTACAGCAGAAAGAGAAGCGTAGAGAATGAGTAAGGCAATAATATAAAAAGCAAAATGGTAGGGTAAAAGTGAAAAAAGAATCCAACTTACAATAAGCCCGAGGCCACAAAAAATCGAAATTTTATGGATATAGCCTTGATCAATAAATTTACCTGAAAAATTGGCAACGAAAGTTCCTAACACTCCAACAAAACTGAAAAGCCCAATGGTAAAGTCACTAAAAAAGTAGGGCGCTGGAGCCAGAAGCAACGACATGGTGGTAAAGGTTAAACTCACACAAGCAAATGTAAAACCACCAATATAAGTTCTGGTTCTTAACCGTCGATTCTGAATAAAAATCTGTGGTAAAGAGCGAATCGTTTTTGCATAGTTTTCAGATTTAGTCGGTGGGAATAACCCGATATTACGATACAAAATAAACGCAATAACAAGTAATAGAAAACCACTGACCAGATAAATAATATTCCATGCAAAAAGCGTAGACATCAGCCCAGAAAGGGAACGGGCGAGTAAAACACCCATCATTAGTCCGCTCAGTAAAAAGCCGACCACACGGCCGCTTTGTTGAATCGGAACCAGACTTGCAGCAAGGGGTAATAACAGTTGAGCTGAACTTGAAAATAGACCAGTAATGACGGTGCCAAGTAGTAAAAGATAAATATTGTGCGAAAAACCGCTAATAATTAATCCACTTGAAGCCAATAACATAAAGATAAATAGTAGCTTGCGCTTTTCTAGTATGTCTCCCAACGGCATTAAAAAAAGCAAGCCACATGCGTAGGTGATTTGGGCTAGAGTTGGCACCCACGCTGTAGTCGTTTCAGTTAAATTTAGGCTTACACTAATTGAATGAATAAGTGGCTGACTAAAATAATTTCCACCTGTACAAATGCCTGCTGCAATTGCCATTAAAATAATGGTTGGTGTATAGAGTGCGTTTTTCATCATGCCTATAGTCATAATGAAAGTGGAACTTTAATCAACACAACCATGACTGTTTTAAGTATGGTTATTAGTGCGTTTCATTCAAGGCATCTTCAATATTGTGCACCATGTGGATTAAACGTGGTCCAATTTCACCTTCAAGTTTTTCTGGATTTAAATGAAAACTTGGCGCACCACAGTTAAAAACATAAAGACCATGTTTGGAGCTGACCAAAGGTACAGCCACCGAGTTCACTTCTTTATGCCATTCGCCTAAAGACAAACAATATCCATAATCTTGATAATCACGGAAAGCTCGTTCTAAAGAGCGTTTTATGGCTGGCCAGTTTTCGGGG
>NZ_JZFB01000001.1:214582-215508 GCF_001188385.1 Acinetobacter sp. V2
GTTCAGGAGTTGCAGCCAAACAAGCTCGACCCATTGAACTACTATGCAGTGGTAAGGTTGACCCAATTGGGCGGCGCATATTTAATGCAGTTTCAATTTGCACAACATCGATATACACCATATTTAATCGGTCACGTGTTGCCATCGCCACAGGGGCTTGAACATATTGACTCAATTCATCCATATATTGATGAGCAATATTACGAATCGAGATGTTAGATAATGCTGCATACCCTAAAGATAAAACACCAATGTCTAATGTGTATTTGGTTGAGTTAGGCAATTGTTTTAAATAACCTAAAGAAACAAGCGTATTGGTAATACGTGCAATGGTCGGTTTAGGTAAACCTGTCATTTTTGCTAATTCTTGGTTACCAAGCACCTGATTATTTGCAGAAAAGCATCTTAAAAGTTCTAAACCGCGCGCTAAAGAAGCAATAAATTGCGGGTTGTTTTCCCGATGTATATGCGAAATAGGATCTAAACGTATCTCATCAAAATTTATTGGTTTTTCAGTTTCCGTGTTTTGAGACATTCGATCCTCAAATATAATTAAAGCAATAGTTTTGCCATTATATTTCGCTATGCAAAATAAATCCATTCATCACTGCGCTGTTGTGATGAATGGATATCTGAATCAATGGTTATGAAACATTTTCAATCACCATTGCGAGTCCTTGACCTACACCAATACATAGGCTCACCACTGCATATTTCTTTTTACGGCGAATTAACTCACGAGCTACTGTTAAGCTAAGACGAGCGCCAGATGCACCAAGTGGGTGTCCAATAGCAATCGCACCACCGTTTGGGTTCACACGTGGGTCATTAAAATCAACATTTAAGCCTTTTAAACAAGATAAAACTTGTGAAGCAAAGGCTTCATTAATTTCAATAATATCCATGTCATCTAAAGTAAGGCCAGC
>NZ_JZFB01000001.1:215589-216272 GCF_001188385.1 Acinetobacter sp. V2
AAGATTTTTGCCATTGGTTTTAGGCCATATTTTTGACCCGCTGCTTCTGAACCAATCAAAAGTGCTGCTGCACCATCATTAATACCTGAGGCATTACCAGCAGTGACAACACCACCTTCAAATAGCGGTTTTAACTTTGTGAGTGCTTCAACAGTTGAACTTGGGCGAGGGTGTTCATCTTCTGAAACGAGTTTAGGGGGTAATTTTTTGCCTTGGAAAACTTCAATTGGCGTAATTTCATCGGCAAAGAAACCTTCTTCTTTAGCTTTTTGATATTTAGCTTGTGATTGGGCTGCAAATAAGTCTGCTTGCTCACGGCTAATACCAAAATCGGCTGCAACGTTATCACCTGTTTCAGGCATTGAATGACCGCCGTACTGAGCAATAATTTTTTTATTTGGAAAGCGAGAGCCAATGGTGGTGTCATAAATTTTTGCATCACGGCTATAAGCACTTTCTGCTTTACCCATCACAAAGGGAGCACGTGACATACTTTCTACACCACCTGCGATATAGAGTTCACCTTCACCACAAGTAATGGCACGTGCCGAGTCAATCACAGCACCTAAACCACTAGCACATAGGCGGTTTACTGTTTGGCCCGGCACAGTGACTGGTAATCCTGCAAGTAATAGAGCATTCCTCGCCACATTACGACTGTCTTCACCTGCTTGATTGGTATC
>NZ_JZFB01000001.1:216314-222237 GCF_001188385.1 Acinetobacter sp. V2
GTTTTTTCTAGTAATTTTTGTATAACGGTGGCTGCTAAATCATCAGGGCGAATTGAGGCAAGTTCACCTGCATGACGGCCAAATGGGCTACGTAAACCATCATAGATATATGCGTTTAACATTGAGAAATTCCTTTTCAAGACTCGTGAGTAAAAGTAAGAGGTAAATGAAGTGCGACACGACGCTGTAACCACGGGCTAGGGCGGTAACGTGGGTCATGCGTAAGTGCTGTTATACGGTTCAGAATGAGTAAGATTTTTTCACTGCCGACTTGATCGCCCCATTCAATTGGACCAAATGGATAGCCTAAGCCGAGACGTACTGCGGCATTAATGTCATCTACAGTGGCAACATTTTGCTGGGCAATATCACAGCCTAAATTGATGACCATTGCTAAAACGCGCTGCGCAACAAAGCCAATACTTTCATTAATCATACTCACCAGATTTCCATCTAGATTGAAAATAGAGTGAGCGGCTTGTCGGTATTCAGGTTTGGTAATGAGTGAAGGCATTAAGGTTCGATGCTTTGCAATGCCATAAAGCATGTCTATAGCAACTGCTTGTTCTGGATTAACTCCAAGGCGAGTAGCCGCTTGAGTTGTATCTTCACCATAACAAGCGAGTAAACATAAACTATCTGTTTGCGGTTCCGGATGAGTGTCTAGGGCAATATTTTGCTGGGTCAAATAATCTTCGAGCTGTTTTTTATCTTCTAAGAAATCTGCCGCAATCCAAACTTTTGGATATTGCGCTAAACGCTCTACAAACTGAGCAGGTAGTTCACCTGTTTTTGAACCGGTTTCATAGTTATAAAAACCTTGATTGACTTTACGTCCAAGTTGTTTGGCATCAAGCATTTGCTTGGTTAACGGGTTCGGTTTGTAGCGGGCTTCTTCATAGTACTGGTGATAAATCGACTCCATCACTGGATGAGAGACATCAAGGCCAGTTAAATCGAGTAATTCAAAAGGACCCATTCTAAAACCAACGCCGTCACGTAAAATTCGGTCAATTTCACTAATATCACAAACGTTTTCATTTAAAATTTTGAGCGCTTCGGTTCCATAAGCCCGACCCGCATGATTAATAATAAATCCAGGGGTGTCCTTCGCTACAACAGGGCGATGACCAAATGCACGAGACAGATCGTTTAAGGCATCAATAATAAGTGGGTCTGTTTTTAAACCATGAATCACCTCGACCACTTTCATGAGTGGAACTGGATTAAAAAAGTGATAACCCACAACACGTTCAGGTTTTTTGCAGTTTGCCGCAATCGCTGTAATAGACAGAGAAGAAGTATTTGAGGCTAAAATGGCATTTTCTGAAACGACGTCTTCAAGCTGCTGCATCAAGCTTTGTTTGATATCGAGACGTTCAACAATTGCTTCTACAATGAGATCACAATTTTTTAAATCTTCAATTTGATGAGCAACAATTAAATGGCTATTTGCCAGAGCTGCTTGCTCAAGTGTAATTTTATTTTTGTCGACTAACTTTTGAAATGTAGCAGCCAGTTTTTCTTTAGCCTGTTCTGCTGCACCTGCTTTGGCATCATATAAATAAGTAGTATGACCTGACTGCGCAGCAATTTGAGCAATACCACTGCCCATAATACCGACACCAATCACAGCCATGCTTTTAATATCATAAGTCATGTCGATCATCCTGATGATTAATCTATATTTGAAATTAAACGGAAAAATAGGGTTTGGTGATTTAGCTTAAGCATTGTTTATCACCATCAATGGGTAAGATTTGTCCTGAAATTGAGCGGCCACTGTCTGACGCTAAAAATAGGCATAAATCTGCAATATGCTTCGGATTGACAAAATACTTGAGCGACTGATTTTTCAGTGCATTTTGAGTCACTTCTTCCAGTGATATATGGGCTACATCGGCACGGGCCTGTAATACGCGCTGGACCCGATCACCATCGACTGCACCCGGAAGAATAGCGTTAACCCGAATATTATCTGCACCGAGTTCCATAGAAAGCGTTTTGGTAAAACCGATCAGCCCCCATTTTGAGGTGGAATAAGCTAATCTATATGGATAGCCTAAGCGTCCGGCAATAGATGACATATTAATAATTACGCCTGACTGTGCTTTCTTTAAAGAGGGAATGGCTAACTGGGTAATTAAAAAAGTGCTATTCAGGTTTAAATTAATAACTGTATTCCAATCTTCAAAACTTAACTCATCTGCTGCAATAGTCGGGCCTGAGATGCCTGTGTTATTGACTAAAATATCAATACCACCAAGTTTCTGAATTGCTTGGCTAAACATGAGTTTAATTTGTTCATGGTCAGCCAAATCACAGGCATGTATATGCAGCTTTGGATAATCTTGTTGAAACTGTTCAAGGTTTTTAGCATTGATATCGCAAACAAAAACTTCATCCTGATTGTTTAAAAATGCCTCGGCAATGCATCGTCCAATCCCTGAACCACCTGCACTAATCAATACTTTTCTGGCCATTTTCATTCCTTTGTTATTATGGTTTTGAGTTATTTACCTTGATAAGACGGTTTACGCTTCTCGATAAAAGCTTGAACACCTTCATTTTTATCTTCGGTCGAAAACAGTAATTGGAATGCTTTACGTTCTAGGGTTAAGCCTGCATTTAATGGAACATCTTCGCTCATGAGCGCAACTTCTTTAATTTGTTGCAGGGCAATAGGAGGCATTTTGGCTAGGCTCTGCGCCATTTGGATGGCTGTTGGAATGGTTTGGTCATCTGCTGTGACTTGTGAAACAAGGCCAATGATATAAGCTTCTTCGGCTTTCACCATAGCACCCGTCATAATCATGCGCATGGCATGGAATTTACCCACAGCACGGAACAAACGTTGTGTCCCACCTGCACCTGGCATTAAACCGACTTTAATTTCCGGTTGGCCAAAGGTTGCGCCTTTACCTGCAATAATAATGTCAGCGTGCATTGCAAGTTCGCAGCCACCACCCAATGCATAACCATTTACAGCAGCAATCACAGGCTTAGGGCATTGAGCAATCGCGTTCCAATAACGTTCGGTATGACGCAATAACATTTCAGTTGAAGTTGCTGTTGCCATTTCTTTTAAATCTGCACCTGCGGCAAAGTCTTCTTCACCACCTGTGAGCACAACTGCATTGATCTCATCGTTAAAACTTAATTCGGTAAAAGCTTGTGCTAGTTGTTTGCGAACCTCTGTATTCAGTGCATTTTTTGCTTCAGGTCGGTTAATTTTAACAACCGCTATTTTTTGAATAGAAAAGTCGACTTCTACGAAATTATTCCCTATTGATACACTCATTTTTGAATTCCTTGTTTCGCACATCAAAACTATATTCCTTTTATGATGCTTATTTTGGAATTTATTTCAAGTCTTATTTAGCCCATTAGAGCAATTATGATTTATTAAATAAGCTAAGTATTTGATATTGCGTAATGGTGTATTTTTAAATTTCGTTAAACGAAATTAATTTTCAAAAAAGCTTGAAATTTGTATTTTTGTTCTCGTACTATGAAACACATCCGCAGTAAACAAGATTTAAAACATGGTATCCAGACAAGCTAGAAATGGATGATGGGTGCGATGAAAATACATAAAAAGGGAGATCACAGATGATCCGTGATGAAGGGATGTTGGAGCAGTTACTTTCAACAATTCGAGATTTTGTAAAAAATGAATTAATCCCTCGTGAAAACGAAGTGGTAGAGAAAGACAAAATTCCAGATGATATTGTGCAGCAAATGCGTGAGCTTGGTTTGTTCGGCCTCACAATTCCCGAAGAGTATGGCGGCCTAGGCATCACCATGGAAGAAGAAGTCAGAGTTGCATTTGAACTTGGGCAAACTTCACCAGCTTTTCGCTCTTTAATTGGTACCAATAATGGTATTGGCTCAAGTGCAATTTTGATTGATGGCACAGAAGAGCAAAAGCAAAAATATTTACCGCGTTATGCAAGTGGCGAAATTATTGGTTCATTTTGTTTAACCGAGCCTGAATCTGGTTCTGATGCGGCTTCTTTAAAAACCAGTGCCGTAAAAGACGGCGACTTTTATGTATTAAACGGTACCAAACGTTTTATTACCAATGCACCTCATGCTGCGACTTTCACTGTAATGGCTCGAACAAATCCTGAAATTAAAGGGTCAGGCGGTATTTCAGCTTTTTTAGTTGAGGCTAATACACCGGGCATTACATTGGGCAAAATTGACCAAAAAATGGGGCAAAAGGGTTCACACACCTGTGATGTGATTTTTGAAAATTGCCGTATACCTGCTTCTGCACTGATTGGCGGCGTAGAAGGTGTCGGTTTTAAAACGGCCATGAAAGTGCTTGATAAAGGGCGTTTGCACATTGGTGCATATAGCGTGGGCGTTTCTGAGCGTATGTTAAACGACGCATTGCACTATGCAATTGAGCGTAAACAGTTTGGTCAGCCTATTGCGAACTTCCAGTTGATTCAAGCGATGCTTGCTGACTCAAAGGCCGAGATTTATGCAGCTAAATGTATGGTCCTAGATGCAGCTCGCCGCCGTGATAATGGCGAAAACATTAGTACAGAAGCTTCTTGCGCAAAAATGTTTGCAACCGAAATGTGCGGACGCGTTGCTGACCGCTGTGTACAGATTCACGGTGGTGCGGGCTATATCAGTGAATATGCCATTGAGCGTTTTTATCGCGATGTTCGTTTGTTCCGTTTGTATGAAGGAACCACGCAAGTTCAACAAATTATTATTGCCAAAAACATGATTAGGGAAGCTACTACCTAATAAAAAACAAATGCCATGAGGCATTGGATGCCTCATGTTCCTTCTGAGGATATGGACATGACAACAGAAACAGTTGCACAAAATACGGCTAGCAGTGAAGCTATCCAGACACCAAAAAAGATTTGGATTACCGCATTTATATTCGCTTTTTTAACATTGTTGTGTGATGGGGCAGACTTAGGTTTTTTGGCATTAAGCCTGACCAGTCTTAAAACAGAATTTCATTTAACGGGTGTACAAGCTGGAACATTAGGCAGTTTGACACTTTTAGGTTCAGCAATTGGTGGTCTGATTGGTGGTTGGGCTTGTGACCGTTTTGGGCGGGTCCGCATTATTGTGTTCTTTATTGCTTATTCTTCAGTTTTAACCAGCGCACTGGGTTTTACTGATTCTTATATGCAATTTGCAATTTTAAGAACTTTTGGAGCGATGGGCTTAGGTGCGCTCTATATTGCTTGTAATATTTTAATGTCAGAAATGGTGCCAACCAAACATCGCTCGACTGTTTTGGCTACCCTTATGACGGGGTACACCTTAGGTTCTTTGCTAGCAACCTTATTAGCTGGACATATTATTCCTGAACATGGCTGGCGTTTTCTGTACTGGATTGCAATTACGCCTGTGGTATTGTCAATTTTAATGCACTTTTGTGTACCTGAACCTGAGTCTTGGAAAAAAGCACGTCAATTAAAAGCGCTAGAAGTCGCTCAAAGTAACCAACCTAAAAAACGTCAAAACCCATATCTTGAAATTTTAAGAGATAAGAAACACGGCACTATGTTTGTACTTTGGATTATCAGTACTGGTGCATTGCAGTTTGGTTATTACGGCGTAAGTAACTGGTTACCGGCTTATTTAGAGTCTGATCTTGGCATCAAATTTAAAGAAATGGCCATGTATATGGTCGGTACTTTCCTAATTATGATGTTTGCCAAAGTGATTGCAGGGATCGTTGCCGACAAATTAGGGCGCCGCGCTGTATTCGCTTTCGGAACCATTGGTACAGCTTTATTTATTCCGGTCATTGTCTATTTAAATACACCAACCAACATTTTATGGATGATGCTGTTCTTCGGTTTCCTTTACGGTATTCCATACGCAATTAATGCCACCTATATGACAGAAAGTTTTCCGACTTCTATTCGAGGCTCGGCAG
>NZ_JZFB01000001.1:222275-223247 GCF_001188385.1 Acinetobacter sp. V2
CCATTAACAATTGGTTTTCTATCACAAAATGGTTCTATTGGCTTAGGGCTTTTGGTGATGGCTGCGGCTTATTTTATCTGCGGGATAATTCCATTGTTATTTATTAAAGACCGACTATTTAACCCGCAAAAGGCAGAGTGACAGATCAATCTGTCACCTTAAATTAAGGATGAAAAGGGACAAGTGAGATGATAAATAAAATCACCAGTGACATTGAACCGATTTTAAAAGCTATTCCTGATGGCGCAACCATCATGACAGGCGGGTTTGGTGTGACGGGGCAACCTGCTGAATTAATTGAAGCCTTAATCGATTTAGGAAAAAAAGAACTGACCATTGTAAATAACAATGCGGCTTCTGGTGATCGTGGTTTAACAAATCTGATTATTGCGGGTTGCGTTAAAAAAATGATTTGTTCATTTCCAAAATCTGCGGGATCAACCGTTTTTCAAGACTTATATAGAGCGGGAAAAATTGAGTTGGAACTGGTTCCGCAAGGTAATTTGGCTTGTCGGATTCAGGCAGCAGGTGCGGGTTTAGGTGCTATTTTTACTCCGACTGGTTATGGCACCAAAGTTGCCGAGGGCAAAGAAACCCGAACCATTAACGGTAAAAACTATGTACTTGAATATCCACTTGAAGCTGACTTTGCACTGATTTATGCCGATAAAGCTGACCGCTGGGGCAATTTAACTTACCGCAAAGCAGCCCGCAATTTTGGTCCAATCATGGCAAAAGCCGCTAAGACCACGATTGTTCAAGTGAATGACACCGTAGAGCTAGGAACGCTTGACCCAGAGTGCATTATTACACCGGGAATTTTTGTTCAGCACGTTGTAAAAGTAGGAGATATCTAATGTCAGTTCAAAAGCGTTCTCGTGAAGATATTGCCAAACTCATTGCTAATGACATTCCGGAAGGTTCTTATGTCAATTTAGGGATTGGCTTGCCGACCAACGTTGCTAAATTTTT
>NZ_JZFB01000001.1:223289-225976 GCF_001188385.1 Acinetobacter sp. V2
GTTTTGGCTTTTGGACCACCGCCACAGCCTGGCGAAGAAGACCAAGATTTGGTTAATGCCGGAAAAGAACTTGTCACTTTATTAGATGGTGGGTGCTTTATGCATCATGGTGACTCGTTTGACATTATGCGTGGCGGTCATCTGGACATTTGTGTAATTGGTGCATTCCAAGTTGCGGTAAACGGAGATTTGGCAAACTGGCATACTGGTAAAGCAGATGATGTGCCCGCAGTCGGCGGTGCTATGGATTTGGCGGTCGGCGCAAAAACGATTTATGTCTATATGGAACATGTCACTAAAAAAGGTGAGTCCAAAATTGTAAAAGAACTGACCTATCCAATGACTGGTGAGCAGTGTGTCAATCGTATTTATACCGATTTATGCATTATTGAACTCAAAGACCAAAAAGCTTATGTCACAGAAATGGTGGAAGGGATTAGTTTTAATGAATTACAAGCAGTCACAGACTGTGAACTAATCGATGCACGTGTAGCCTAAATACACACGGAAAAACGCTTCTTTAAGGATTAAAAGATGAAAAAATTAATTTTAGCTGCAGCTTGCGCTGCGGCTTCAGGGACTATTTTTGCAAATTCTTCAGATACCACAGAACAAAGAATTAATTTGCTAGAAACCGAGCTGCAAAAATTAAAAGCAGAACTTGCTGCTCAGAAACAAACCCAAAATAATTTACAAGTCAAACAGGTAAAGATTGAAGAGAACATCGAAAAAACTAAAGCAACGGTAACAGAAAAGCCCGTTGCTCCTTCGTGGGTCACTTGGACGGATAATGTGAAGGTTTACGGTATTGCCCGTATTGATGCAGCGGTCGATTTTAAATCATCGCCTGATTCGGGCGGTAGAACGACCAGCAGTTTGTACCGAACACCTTTTGAAAGTGAAAAACGTTCAAACCATGCACGCTCTGATGCCATGATTAATGCAAGCAGATTGGGCGTTTATTTTAATAGCCCTAATAAAGCTGTGACTGGAAATATTGAAGCCGATTTCTTTGATAGCTCTAACATGGGAACGGGCGATGGTAAATTCCGTATCCGTCATGCTTTTTTCACTTATAAAGATTGGACCTTTGGTCAAACATGGTCACTCATGTCCAACATGGAAACTCGTACAGAAGCTGTTGATTACACGCAATTTGTGGGAACTTCCTATACGCGTACTCCACAAATTCGCTATGACTGGAAAATTGATGCCAATAATGATTTAAAAGTAGCCTTGGAATATACAGGTTCGAGAGTCTCGGCATTTCCAACTTTAACGGGACGCTATAGCTTTAAACAAGGCCCTTTAACGGCACTTGCTCAAGGCTTTATTAATGAAAAATCTACAGATGTCGCAACTGCCACGGTTAAGAAAGTAAGCTGGGGCGTTGGAGGCGGCTTAAAATATCAATTAACACCTCAGCAGTCGGTACAAGCAAATTATCAATATATTGTCGGTGATCAAAAATTTATGCCGTATACCACACAAAGTGGTTTGGCAAATTCAACAAGTTTAAATGCCGCGGGTGATTTCTCTTTAAACGAAGACAAAACAGATTTGGTTATGAATAAGTTGAATAGCATCAATATTGGTTATTCATATAAATTCAATGAGCAATGGCGTGCAAACTTATCGGCTTCAATGTTTGATTATGATGACGACACGGCTTATGCCAAACTCAACCCAGATGCCAACAAACGCTTAACGGACTACGCAGCTAACGTCTTTTATTCACCGATTGAGCAAATGGATATTGGTATGGAATATCATCAAGGCAAACGAGAAGTGTTTGATGGCAGAACCGCTGATGTATCACGCGTAAACTTTGTATCGATGTATAAATTTTAAAATAGGGCGTAGTTAAAAATGGAAAAAATAGTTGAGCCCAATGCAGAAAATATACTGTCAAAAAGCTTTATTTTTATCATGGCAATGACATGTGGAATTTGTGCGGGTTCAAACTATTATAACCAGCCCTTAATCTATTCAATTGCAGAAGCATTAAAAGTTAATGCCGATCAAGTCGCTTTAACTATTGTGATTAGCCAACTGTCATATGCAGTTGGCCTTTTTATATTGGTTCCCTTAGGCGATTTTTTTGAAAAACGTAGTTATATTTGCTTGCTCATGTGTTGTACGGGTCTTGCACAAGTAGGCTTATCCTTAAGTCAAACCTTGCCAGCTTTATATGGCTTTACCTTTTTAGCCACCTTCTTTTCGATTGCGACTCAAGTTTTAGTTCCTTTCGCCGCAGGTTTAGCTAGCCCGAAAAAAAGCCCTCAAGTTGTAGGCACTCTCATGAGTGGTTTATTTTTGGGAATATTGTTGGCGCGTTCTATTGCAGGCTTACTTTCTACAGTTTGGTCTTGGCATGCGGTTTATTTAATTAGTGGAATTGTCATTTTGGTGTTTGCTTGGGTGATGTGGGTGAAGCTGCCAGTTGCGCGTAAGTCTCACCAACTCAATATTCTACAGATTTATGGTTCACTATTTTCATTAGCAGTTCACCAGCCTCATTTACTGCGCCGTGGTTTGGCAGGAGGAATTGGTTTTGGTATTTTGGCTCTGATTTTTACCACCATGACTTTTATTTTGGCGAATGATCCTTATCACTTTAACGATTTCCAGATTGGTTTATTTGGGATTGTTGGACTGGCAGGTGTGTTTGCGACCCCTTGGGCAGG
>NZ_JZFB01000001.1:225986-240212 GCF_001188385.1 Acinetobacter sp. V2
GGGCTTGAGAATAAAATTGCAGTGATTTGCATGGGCCTATTAATAAGTGCATGGATACCACTATTTTTTGCGCAGCAGTCTCTGGTGGCCTACGCTGTAGGGGTTGTTATGGCGTATTTTGGTTTATCGGCATTTCATGTACTTAACCAAAATCTGGTCTACCGAATTTCGGCCGAGGCACGTTCTCGTATTAATTCAATTTATATGACCTTATATTTTGGTGGAGCCGCCTTAGGTTCTTTTATTGCGGTGTATGCTTGGAAACACTGGGGATGGGAAGCATGTGCCGCTTTAGGTTTAGCGATGGCAATATTAAGTTTTATAATTGATCGCTTAGATTTTTATGAAATGAACAAAATTGCAAAGCAAGAAAAAGCTCCATAAACAGGAGCTTCAATATTTTATTATTTGCGAATAATCATTAAGGTTGCCGAGGCAAAGGCATATATTTTGCCGTTCTCATCTACAATTTTTCCTTCGGTACTAATAATATTACGGCCCGCATTAATTAATTCGGCTGTCGCATAGTAAGATGTATCAACCTGCATGGGGCGGATCATTTTTACATTTAAATCAATGGTTCCATAACCAGCACCATGTTCAAGTAGGGTATGAGCTGCGCTGCCTGTTGCTGTATCTAAAGCTGTGGCGCAAAAGCCGCCGTGTACACCGCCTTGTATATTTCTATGTTCTTTGCGAGGAGTAACTTTATAAGTTGCTTTACCTTTAGATACTTCAACAAGTTCCATCGGTATGGTGTGAGCCATAGGTGATGGGGAAACTTCACCATTTTTTAAAGCGGTTAGAAACTCAAGACCTGTGTATTTGGGGCTTTCCATGAATCGTCCTTGGATAATTAAGCAATCTAATCACCATACTATAAATTGATTTTTTACGGAATAAAATTTTGCAATACAAAATATAAATTTATTATGATTAAGCAATGTTAATTACTTTTAATACTATATTTTTATTTTAAAACATTTGTTTATGTTTTATTTCTATTTGTGAGTTACGATAATTTTATTAAATTAGTGAAAATATATTTTGCTATAAGAAATTTTTTGATATTTTGGTGAGATTGGAACAATAAAAGTCCATTTTAAGGAAAAACGATATCTGCTCATGACACAGGCAGAGAAGTGAAAGGAAAAAAACTATGCCTTTATACAAAGCTCCATTACGCGATATGCAATTTGTACTGCATGAAATGCTTCAAACAGAACAGAACTACCAAGGTTTAAGCAAATATCAGGAAAGCGTAAATCGAGAATTAATTGATCAATACTTAGAGGCAGCAGCAGATTTTTGTGAAAATGAATTGGCGCCTATAAATCAAAATGGCGATCAGGAAGGCTGTCATTTAAATCAAGGCGTAGTCACAACTCCGAAAGGTTTTAAAGAAGCCTACCAAAAATATGCTGAGCTTGGGTTTACCTCTTTAACTGCTGACCCCGAATATGGCGGACAAGGCTTACCGACCTTATTGCGGATTGCGGTTTCTGAAATGTTATGTGGTTCTAATTGGGCTTGGGCAATGTATCCGGGCTTGTCTCATGGGGCAATGAGAACCATTGAGCATCATGGCACTGAGCAACAAAAACAGAAGTTTTTGGCTAAGCTCATTAGTGGTGTCTGGACGGGAACCATGTGTTTAACCGAATCTCATGCGGGTTCAGACCTTGGGTTAATTAGAACAAAAGCAGAGCCAAATCCAGACGGTAGTTACTCAATTACGGGTGAAAAGATTTTTATCTCGGCAGGTGAGCATGATCTTTCTGAAAATATTATTCATATTGTTTTAGCCCGTTTGCCTCAGGCACCCGCAGGGACTAAAGGGATTTCTTTATTTATTGTGCCTAAATTTAATGTGAGTGACGACGGTCAGGTGCTGGACCGTAATAAAGTCGTTTGTAGCGCGATTGAACATAAAATGGGGATTCATGGTAATGCCACTTGTGTACTTAATTTTGATGGTGCTCAAGGCTATTTGATTGGACCTGAAAATCGCGGGCTCAATTGTATGTTTACCTTCATGAATACCGCACGTATTGGAACGGCAGTACAAGGGCTTGCTGCTTCAGAAATTTCATTTCAAGGCGCATTAAGTTATGCCAAAGAGCGACTCGCCATGCGATCGTTATCAGGTCCTAAATATCCTGCGAAAAATGCTGATCCAATTATTGTGCATCCCGCTGTGCGATCAATGTTAATGACGCAAAAAGCTTTTGCTGAAGGTGGCCGTGCACTGGCTTATTTTTTAGCTCAGCATGTCGATATTGTCGAAAGCTCAAACGATCAGGAACAGCAAAAACACTCCGATGAATTACTGGCTTTTTTAACGCCAATTGCCAAAGCTTTTTTAACAGAATCAGGTAATGAGTCTGCCAAGCATGGCGTTCAAGTATTTGGTGGCCACGGCTTCATTGTTGAGCATGGTATGGAGCAAATTGTACGTGATGCGCGTATTTCAACATTGTATGAGGGAACGACCGAAATCCAGTCTTTAGATCTACTTGCACGTAAAGTTCTAAAGTCAGAAGGCAAACTTCTAAAGAATATGACAGATTTAATTGATCAATTTATTGGTCAACAACAATCTAGTGAAACCCTGAAACCTTATCTAGAAAAATTAGCTGAGCTTAAGCAACAATGGTTGTCACTGACCAAAACGATTGCAGAGAAAGCGAAGCATAATCCTGAAGAAATAGGGGCAGCTTCAGTGGATTATCTTTATTTTTCCAGTTACGTCGTGTTCGCTTATTTGTGGGCTCGAATGGCACAAGTTGCCCATGAAAAATTAGAATCAGGTACACAAGAACAAGCTTTTTATAAAGCAAAATTAATTACAGCTAAGTTTTTCTATCAAAAACTTTTACATCGTACACAGAGCCATGCTGCTTCTATTGAGTCTGGCGCTGAATCTGTGATGGAACTTGACCAAGATGCTTTTGCATTTTAGTGACTAATAGCTTTTAGGATCACTAGGTGAAATTGAAATGCGGAATTTTATCTAGTGATTAAATTTGTAATTTTAGACTCATCAGTTTTTGGTAGGAAAAACCAGTTGAGCCAAATAAATAGAGGGTTAACATAAGCAGTAAAACGTGAATTTTCATCAAATATAGATGTTGGATAAGGACTACGGAAAGAAAATCATGAATGCTTATTATCAATTACTGAATAGAACAATAGGTCCTCAAGGTGAAGTTATTGCCCATTATTGCTCAACTGTTCATGCACAAGGGGCTTGGAATCCTCATGAACAGCACATGGCGCCTGCAAGTGGCGTAATCGCAGCTGAGTTAGAGCAGTTTTCACCACGACAAGATATGCGAATTGGTCGAATTAGTTTTGATATTTTTGGATTGATTGCATTTGGTGAATTTACGATTAGGACACATGTGATTCGTGCCGGTAAAACCATTGAATTGATTGAAGCCGAAATGCAAGCACAAGGTAAAACCTGCATTGTGGCTAGAGCATGGCGCATGTGTACTCAAGATAGTTCCGATATTGCTGGGCTTGAAGATCACCCAGTTCATCACCCAGATACCTTTACCGAATGGACAGGTATGAAAAGATGGCCGGGTGGTTTTATCCAGACACTCGTGACTAAAACTGATGATCAGCATCGCGCAGGTAAAGGCATTGTTTGGCTCAATAATGATAAAGAAATGGTTGAAGGGCAGCCGACGACAGATTTTGCCCATTTGATTGGCATGATAGATACCGCAAACGGAATTGTACCCAGACAAGAAGGTGAATTTACGTGGGGCTTTCCAAATCTTGATTTACAAGTTCACATGCACCGTTATCCGAAAGGTAAATGGTTAGGTTTGGAAACTGTTCAGCAATATGGTTCGGATGGCATTGGTTTAACCAGTGCAGTTTTACATGATGTGTATGGTCCATTTGGTCGAAGTGAACAGATTTTAACTTTACGTAAAATGGCTAAATAAATTTTAAGCCAATAAAAAAGTCATCCCTAAGGATGACTTTTTTATTTTGAGATTTAATTTTTAGTTACGGACTTTTAGCAGAGTTGGTGTAAGTTCATCCCAACGCTGTTTTGCAGCATCCATTGCTTTCATTTTGATATGCCCATAACCACGAACTTCTGCTGGTAATTTTGCAATTTGTTCAGCAACTGCCAAGTTATGATTGTCTGGTACTTCAACAAGTGCTTCAACAAATGCGATGTAACGGTCACGCCATGCTTGTTCGTGTTGACGTTCTTCTTGACGTGCAAATGGGTCAAGGAAAGTTTCACGAAGCCATTGTAAGCGCGCAAGCATCATCATTGGGAAGCGCATCCAGTAACCAAACGCACGTTTACGAACATTTTTCAGGCCACCCAGCAACGCTGGAGGAGCAAGATGATATGTTAAACGTAAGCCTTTACCGAACTGGGTTTCAATCGATTCTTTGAAGCTCTTACCTGTTAAAAGACGTGCAACTTCATATTCATCTTTATAAGCCATAACTCTGTATAGCTGAGTTGCAATTGTACCTGTTAATTCTTCAGGTAGTTTTTTAGCAGCCAGCTCTACAAGTGTGCGGTATTTAGCTGCATAAGCGTCATTCCAATAGTCTGTTAGACGAGCAGAACGGTCTTCAACAAGTTCAGCTAAAGTTTGCGGAGTTTTGGTTTTTGGCATTGCTGCAACTAAACGAGCAGCTAACGTTGGGTCACTTGCAAGATGACAACCCACACGGAAAGCTTCTAGGTTCTTTTCAACAGCAGTACCATTTAAGCGAATTGCTTTTTCAATACTTTCACGTAATAGCGGAATGCGACCAGACTGCCATGCCATACCGAGTAATAACTGGTTGGTATAAATTGAATCACCTAAGAGTTGTGTTGCAATACGAGCTGCTGGCAAAGAAACCAGTTGACCTTGACGAACACGACCACGGAGGCGATCAATTAAATCGCTAATAGGTGCATACCAGTCACGAGATTTAATAAACTCAGAAGTAGGAGTACTGTCTTCATTCACAATAACCAAAGCATCATCTTTTAAGCGAGAGAGAGCAGCACTACCACCAGCAACTACCGCATCTGCACCGATGAGTAATTCACATTGGCCCGCTGGAATTTTGGTAGAAGAAATTTGCTCATCAGTTGCTGCAAGTTGAACGTATGAATAAACCGTACCGCCTTTTTGCGCAAGTCCAGCCATATCCATAACACGTGTTGCTTTACCTTCGAGGTGAGCCGCCATACCAAGCAGTGCGCCAATAGTCACAACACCTGTACCGCCAATACCACCGACCATAATACGACTTGGAACATCATATAACTGAGGAATAACGGGTGATGTCGGCCAGCCTGCACCAATACCTTCAAATTTAGCTGGACGTTTCATATCACGTGTATGAACAGTCACGAAACTAGGGCAGAATCCTTCGGCACAAGTGAAGTCTTTATTACAACTACTTTGGTTAATTTGACGTTTAGTCCCTAAAGCAGTCTCTACAGGTTCAATAGATAAGCAGTTTGATTTTTTCGAACAGTCGCCACAGCCTTCACAAATATCACTATTAATGTATAAACGCTCAGCTGGGTCAGGGTAGGCATCACGTTTACGGCGACGGCGTTTTTCACTGGCACAGGTTTGTACATAAATTAAAGCGGTTACACCTGTAACTTCACGAAGCTCGCGTTGAACTGCGTCGAGCTCATTACGGTGGCGAATTTCTACACCCGGTGCAATACCGTCTTCTTCATTTAATAGTTTAACTTCATCAGTCACAATAACTTGTTTTTTAATACCTTCGGCAGCAAGCTGACGAGTTAACTGTGCAACGCTCAAATGACCATCTACATGCTGACCGCCTGTCATAGCGACTGCATCGTTGTAGAGGATTTTATAGGTAATATTAGTTTTTGCAGCGATAGACTGACGGATTGCTAAGTAACCTGAGTGGAAATAGGTTCCATCACCAAGGTTAGCAAAAATGTGTTTTTCATTGGTAAATGGTGATGCACCTACCCAACTTACACCTTCACCGCCCATTTGCGAGAATGTTTCGGTACCACGGTCAAGTGAAACGGCAATATAGTGACAACCAATACCACCAAGTGCACGGCTACCTTCAGGGACGACTGTTGAAGAGTTATGTGGGCAACCACTACAGAAATACGGTTTACGTTCAGCAAGATCAATAACACGTTTTGATTCTTGCTCTGCTTTTAGCAGTAAATCGATTCTGCTTTGGATTTGTGTTTTTAAGCTTTCTGGAATATCGAGTTTTAAGAAACGAGCAGCCAGCATTTTTGCAATAGGTTCAGGCTGGTACTCATAGTGACCAATAAGCGGTGCTTCTTCAATAGAGGTACTCCATTCACCTTTGCCATCAGTTGCTTTACCAATCACATGTGGACGTTTGCCATCAGGCAGTGAGTACAGCTCATCTTTAATTTGTGTTTCAATAATTGGACGTTTTTCTTCAATAACGATCAGTTCTTGTAAACCTTCGGCAAACTCACGAACACCTTGTGGTTCTAAAGGCCAAATCAGACCAACTTGATAAACACGTAGCCCAAGCTGTTGGGCAGTTTCATCTTCAATACCTAAAATGCGTAAAGCTTCAATGGTATCTAAATAACCTTTACCACTTGCGGCAATACCAATACGGGCATTTTCACAAGGCCATGTAACGGTGTTGATTTTATTCGCGCGGGCATAAGCCAAAACAGCAGGTAAGCGATATTTATAAAGACGTTCTTCTTGCTGAATGCCATGATCTGGCCAGCGAATATTGACGCCGCCCTCTGGGAAGTTAACATCTTCTGGTATAACCGGAGTAACACGGTCTAGGTCGACATGAACTGAAGCAGAAGTTTCAACAATTTCACTGACGAGCTTCATTGAAGACCAAAGGCCAGAAAAACGTGAAACTGCAATGGCGTGAACACCAAAGTCTAAAATTTGTTGAACGGATGTTGGGTAGAAAATTGGAATACCGCAACCAATCATGACATGTTCAGACTGGTGAGGGATTGTAGAAGATTTACATGAGTGGTCATCACCAAATAAAGCAACGACACCACCACGTTCAGAGGTACCAGCTAAGTTAGCATGGCGGAGTACATCGCCTGAACGGTCAACACCCGGGCCTTTACCATACCACCATGAAGACACTCCATCATATTTGCCTTGGCCTGAAAGGTTAACTTGTTGCGTACCCCAAATTGCGGTAGCAGCTAAGTCTTCGTTTACGCCAGGTTGAAATACAACATTATGGGATTTAAGTAATCCTTGAACTTGCCAAAGGAAACTATCATAGTTACCAACAGGAGAACCGCGATAACCAGAAATAAAACCAGCAGTATGATAACCATTCATCGCGTCACGGCGAGTTTGGGCAAGAGGCAACCGAACAAGTGCCTGAATGCCGGTCATATATGCTGTACCGTTATCACTTACATATTTATCTTCAAGTGACACATCCTTTGTTGCAATAATATTTGGAGTGACTTTTGTAGCTATATTCATTTATATCTCCTTAGAATTTTTAGTAGCTCGGACTACTTTCTTTTTCAACATCCAGTTGAATATTTGGAGCAAGTGACATACGAAATAAAAAAAGATCGGTTCCTCTTCTTAAAAAGAATTAGTGCCAATGTATGTACATTTAGTCATTGTGGTTGAACTAAACTGGTGCAACAATCCGTAATTTAGGAAAACATATTTACGTTATGCGCAAAAATCTCGATGGTGGACTATTGCATGCAATGCATGCATTCCTGAAAGTGATTGATAGCGGGAGTTTCACAGCAGCAGCTGAGCAGATGGATCTGACCACAGCACAGGTTTCACGTCTTATCAGCGAGCTAGAAACACGCTTAGGTACAAAACTCATACAACGCTCAACGCGCCAGCAGGCACTGACCGATATTGGTGCGACTTATGCAGAGCGCTGTCGCCAAGTCATTTCAATGGTGGATGAAGCAGAATCAGAAGTAACAGGAACGGCATCTAAACCCAAAGGACGTTTACGTGTGTTAAGCATGGGAAGCTTTGGACATCATTATGTTTTTCCAGTGATGGCCGAATTTTGTAAGCATTATCCCGAATTAACTGTGGAATATACGACATCACAATATGTTCCAGACTTGTTGGCAAAAGGAGTGGATGTCAGTCTGTATCTAACTGAATCATTAACAGATTCTCGGTTTGTTGCACGCAGAATTGGGACCATTTTTTCTGTTTTATGTGCATCACCTGCTTACCTCGAAAAACATGGTGTGCCGAAGTCCCCTGAAGACTTAAAAAACCATGCCTGTTTACGCCTAGTAAACCCGTCTATTACACCAGATTGGCACTTATTAAATGCAAAGGGTGAGTCTTACCAAATTGATACTGGCGGGCAACTCATTGCAGATAACCCTGAGTTATTGTTAGATGTGGTGCAACAAGATATGGGTGTAGCATTATTACCGATGTTTTCGGCTTTAGATGCAGTTCAGAATGGAAGATTATGTCATATCTTGCCAGAGTGGCGTTCGCCCGATATAGGGGTTTATACCTTATTGCCCTCACGTCATTTCATTGATGCCAAAACACGTGCATGGCTAGACTGGGTCGAAGAATATATTTCGCCAAGAATTGAAATGGATGCATCTTATTTTTATAAATAATGAAATAATTATTTAAGGACTAGGCTAGAAAAGGATGAAGAATAATACGGATTAGAATAAAAATAGGGTAGAGAATGCTTCTGTTGAGAGAGGCATTTAATACAGAGATAAATAATAGATTTTAAATAAATTGCATGAGAGATTTAGGCCCAATTTCTAGATGAAATGAGATAAAGATGAGATAGGATGATCTGGTACTCGGCCTAATATTAAGCTTCATACCAGATGCTGAGCTATTTTAATTTATGATTAGGCACACTTGGTTTGCCAATAAGCATTTGCATAATTCGACAAGCTTTTTCGATTTAATACATTGCTAATATTTTGGCTGGCTTGCATGAGTTTCTCTAAATCAATGCCAGTTTCAAACCCCATGTGTGACAGCAAATAAAATAGATCTTCGGTCGATACATTACCTGAGGCACCTTTGGCATAAGGGCAACCGCCAAGTCCTGCAAGAGACGAGTCAAAAACACGAATACCTTGCTGTAAAGACTGATAAATATTGGCAATCGCCATGCCGTAGGTATTGTGAAAATGCCCAGCCAAAACCTTGCTATCGAGTTCAGCGAGGCAAGCTTGCCAAACCTTTTGAACGCGATCTGGTGTTGCGGTACCAATAGTTTCACCTAAAGACACCTCACAGCAGCCCATGTCATAGAGCCGTTTCACAACTTTCACCACTTGTTCAGGAGCAATTGCGCCTTCATAGGGACAATCGACAATACAAGAGACATAACCACGCACTCGGATGTCATGTGCTTTTGCCGCGCTCATAACATCACTAAATTTTTCAAAGCTTTCATCAATAGAACAGTTAATATTTTTACGGGTAAAGCTTTCAGAAGCTGCAGTAAACACTGCAACTTCTTTGCACCCTACCGCTTGAGCTGTCTCAAAACCTTTGATATTGGGCGTGAGCAGGCTAAATTGCACATCGGTTGTTTGGGGTAACAGCTTAAATAGCTCGTCACTTTGAGCCATTTGCGGCACCCATTTTGCCGAAACGCATGAACCGACTTCAATCGATTTTAGACCTGCATCAATCAGGTCATTAATAAAGTTTAAACGCTGTTCGACGGTTAAGGCCTGCTTTTCGTTTTGGAGGCCGTCTCTGGGACCGACCTCCACGATTTTGACAAACTCACTCATGCAACTTCCTCCTGAGCAGGCTGAAATTCCACAAGCTCGTCGCCAGCTTTGACCTGATCACCGACTTGGAAATAGGAGTCTACAATCAAGCCGTCTTTAGGCGCACGGATGGTGTATTCCATTTTCATGGCTTCAAGCGTCATTAAAATATCGTCTTTCTTCACGCTATGATTTGCACTCACCAGTACTTGCGTAACCACACCCGGCATTGGTGCTTTTAGGTGGCCTTCATCGGCTTGGCTATCTGCTTGATTAAAGTCTTGGCGAATATAAGCAAACTTATAGCTTTGTCCATTTTGGAACAAGGTAATGCCTTGCTGACTTTGGTTAAAAGACAGCTTTTGCTTAGATCCACCAATTTGAATGGATGCCGTATGCGCATCAATCAATTGGCCAGAAATCGGGTAGCTTTGACCGTTATATTCTGCGGTGAAGCCATGTTCATTTGAGGCAAACTTGATTTGGATATTTTGGTTTAAATAGTTCAGTTTAATACTGTGCTGATAGGCAATATTTAAACGCCAAAGTGGTTGAGCCTGCCAAAGCTGTTTTTGGCTTGAGCTGTTGTTATTAAGTTTACTTAGAAACTCAATAAATGCCGCTGCCACCACAAGTTCTGGTTTGATCTCTTCAGGGCTAAACAAGAAGTTTTGTTCACGTTGAATCAGGTTAGTATCAAGCTTGGCTTGTTTAAACGATTCGCTACGAACAATTTTTTCAAGGAAAGCAATGTTGTTGCCTAAACCATCGACATGGAATTGGCTTAAAGCGTGTTGCATTTGAATGAGCGCAGCTTCACGGTTTTTACCCCATACAATGAGTTTGGCAATCATTGGGTCGTAATAGGTCGTGATTTCATCGCCTTCAACAATACCGCTGTCTACACGTACATATTGGTTTTGAGTTGGGTAATGCAAATAGTCAATTTTACCAATGGCAGGTAAAAAGCCTTTTTCAGGTTCTTCTGCGTAGATCCGCGCTTCGAGCGCATGTCCGTGAATCTGCAATTCGTTTTGTAGTTTAGGTAAAGGTTCACCATAAGCCACACGAAGTTGCCACTCGACCAAGTCTTCACCTGTAATCATTTCAGTCACTGGGTGCTCGACTTGTAGACGGGTATTCATTTCCATGAAATACGCCGTACCGTCTTGTTCCACAATAAACTCAACCGTACCAGCACCAACATAATTTACTGCACGTGCTGCATCAATAGCAGCTTGGCGCATTGCATCGAGCTTTTCGCTTGGCATTTGTGGAGCAGGGGCTTCTTCTAGCACTTTTTGGTGACGGCGTTGTACGGAACAATCACGTTCAAACAAATGCACATAGTTGCCATGTGTATCGCCAAACACTTGAACTTCAATATGGCGAGGTTGAATCACATAACGCTCAATTAAGACGTCATCATTACCAAAGCTCGATTTGGCTTCACGTTTACAAGAAGCTAAGGCATGCAGAAAGTCTTCACTGCGTTCAACCAGACTCATGCCTTTACCGCCGCCGCCCGCACTGGCTTTAATTAAAACAGGATAACCAATTTGGTCTGCTTGCTGTTTTAAAAAGTCGGCATCTTGGTTGGTTCCGTGATAACCCGGTGTTAAAGGAACGCCTGCTTTTTCCATTAAAGCTTTAGAGGTTGCTTTTAAGCCCATCGCTAAAATGGCATCCACTGGCGGTCCAATAAAGCAAATATTGTGTTGTTGGCAAGCGAGTGCAAATTGGTCATTTTCAGAAAGGAAGCCGTAGCCTGGGTGAACCGCTTGGCTACCTGTATCAATCGCTGCTTGAATAATACGGTCGGCTTGTAAATAACTTTGCGTTGCAGGGGATTGACCAATATAAACCGCTTCATCTGCAAGTTTGACATGTTGTGCATTTGCATCTGCATCTGAGTAAACGGCAACCGTCGCAATCCCTAATTTTTTAGCTGTACGAATTACACGGCAGGCAATTTCGCCACGGTTCGCAATTAAAATCTTTTCAAACATGATGATCGTCCTTAATTGTTGTTATTCGAGTTAGAAACCCAAGCAGGCTGTTGTTTATTTAAAAAGGCACTCAGACCTTCTTTTGCCTCGCTGCCTTGACGAACTTGAGCAATATGATGTGCTGTCTGTTGCAGCAAGTCATTGCTCATGGTCTGGTTGCTCACCATTTGAATGAGTTGTTTTGATGCCGCTTGAGCATGCGGGCCACCGAGTAATAGAGCATCAACAATTTCTTGAACTTTTTTATCTAAGTCTTCAGCATCTGCAACTTCATGTGCCAAGCCAATGTGTTTGGCTTCACGTGCTGAAATTCGCTCAGCAGTTAAGAAGTAACGAGAGGCTTGTCTTGCGCCAATTGCACGAATTACATAGGGACTAATGGTAGATGGAGCAAGTCCTAAACGAACCTCAGAAGTTGCAAACTTGGCATCAGTGCTAGCAATACAAATATCACATGCTGACGCTAAACCCATACCGCCACCAAAGGCAATGCCATGTACACGGGCAATGGTCGGTTGTTTAATGGTTGCAAGCGCATCTAACATTTGTGCAAGTTTTAATGCATCTGCTTCATTTTCTGCTGAAGATGCCTGACCCGCCTGTTTCATCCAGTTGAGATCGGCACCTGCCGAAAAGCTTTTGCCGCGACCAGCCAGAACCACAACACGAATGTCATCACGTGTATTAATTTGCTTAAAGCAAGCATGCAATTCTTCAATGACTGTCGTATTAAAAGCATTGTGCAATTCAGGACGGTTTAGCCAAACATAGGCAACCTGACCTTGTTGTTCGAGTTGTAAAAATTGATAGCTCATATACACCTCTTACATGCGGAACACGCCAAATTTGGTTGGCTGGATTGGAGCATTCATAGCAGCAGCAAGGCTTAAACCAAGTACTTGGCGAGTTTGCGCTGGGTCGATTACACCGTCATCCCAAAGGCGGGCAGAAGCATAGTAAGGATGACCTTGTCGCTCGTATTGCTCTCGAATGGGTTGTTTAAACTCGTCTTCTTGTTGAGCTGACCACTCTGCACCTTTTTGCTCAATCTGATCACGTTTTAAAGTTGACAGCACGCTTGCTGCTTGTTCGCCGCCCATCACAGAAATACGAGAGTTCGGCCAAGTCCATAAAAAGCGTGGTGAATAAGCACGGCCACACATACCGTAGTTACCTGCACCAAACGAACCACCAATAATCAAAGTGAGTTTTGGTACATTTGCGGTTGCAACTGCCATCACCAATTTAGCGCCGTTTTTTGCAATCCCTTCATTTTCATACTGGCGACCAACCATAAAGCCCGTAATGTTTTGTAGGAATAACAATGGAATATTGCGCTGTGTGCATAGCTCAATAAAGTGCGCACCTTTTTGTGCAGACTCAGAAAATAAAATTCCGTTATTGGCAATAATCCCGACTGGCATACCGTAAAGTGAAGCGAAACCAGTAATCAGTGTTGAACCAAAACGTGCTTTAAACTCATCAAAACGAGAGCCATCTACAATACGGGCAATCACTTCACGTACATCGAAAGGTTTACGTGCATCGCTTGGTACCACGCCATAGAGTTCTGAAGCATCAAACAATGGTTCATCAACTTGTTTATTTAAGTCGTTTGGCTTTTTATTTAAGTTAGCAACAATGTTTCGTGCAATCGCAATCGCATGTTCATCATTTTCAGCTAAATGGTCAGCTACACCTGAAAGACGTGTGTGTACATCGCCACCACCTAAGTCTTCACTGCTCACTACTTCGCCAGTTGCAGCTTTTACAAGAGGAGGGCCACCTAAGAAAATCGTACCTTGGTTACGGACAATAATGGTTTCATCAGACATGGCAGGTACATACGCACCACCTGCGGTACAACTACCCATCACCACAGCAATTTGGGCAATACCAAGGCTCGACATCCGTGCCTGATTATAGAAAATACGCCCGAAGTGATCGCGGTCTGGAAAAACCTCATCTTGCATTGGTAAATAGGCACCGCCTGAGTCCACCAAATAAATACAAGGCAAGTGATTTTGTTCAGCAATTTCTTGTGCACGTAGATGCTTTTTAACTGTAAGTGGGTAGTACGTTCCACCTTTAACCGTTGCATCGTTGGCAACGATCATACAAGTGATGCCGTTGACTTGACCAATACCCGCAATCACACCCGCGGCAGGAACATCATCTTCATAAACGTTGTACGCTGCCAACTGACCAACTTCTAAAAATGCCGTGCCGACATCAATGAGTTGATCAATACGTTCACGGGGTAAAAGTTTACCTCGAGCCAAATGTTTTTGACGGGCATTTTCACCACCGCCTAAAGCAATACGCTGGGCAACTTGTTTTAGATCTGTGACCAATGTTTGCATGGCTTGCTGGTTTGTTTTGAAGTCTTCACTTCGAACATTAATCTTGCTTTGTAATTGGTTCATAAGATGCGTC
>NZ_JZFB01000001.1:240254-243256 GCF_001188385.1 Acinetobacter sp. V2
GACCAATCAGCATGCGGCGAATTTCAGAAGTTCCCGCGCCAATTTCATAAAGTTTTGCGTCGCGCCATAAACGGCCAGCAGGGAATTCATTGATATAACCATTACCGCCTAAAGTTTGAATTGCTTCACCTGCCATCCATGTTGCTTTTTCAGCAGCATATAAAATGGCACTTGCAGCATCTTTACGTAGACTGCGGTCATGGTCGGCTTTGTCACAGGCAGCACCAACTGCGTAGACAAGGGCTTTACATGCCAACCATGTTGAATACATATCGGCAAGTTTGCCTTGCATAAGCTGGAATTCACCTAAAGCCTGACCAAACTGTTCACGTTGGTGTAAGTATGGAATGACCACATCTAAACAAGCATCCATAATGCCTAAAGGTCCGGCACTTAAAACTGCACGTTCATAGTCCAAACCACTCATCAGTACTTTTGTGCCGTTACCAACACCGCCGAGTACGTTTTCAGCAGGTACTTCCACATTGTCAAAAAACAGTGGGTAAGTGTTAGAGCCACGCATACCGAGTTTGTCTAAATGGTTACCGTGACTAAAGCCTTTCATGCTTTTTTCAATTAAGAATGCAGTCATCCCTTTTGCACCAGCTTGCGGATCAGTTTTTGCGTAAACCACGAGTACATCTGCATCACCGCCGTTAGTGATCCACATTTTTGAACCATTTAAAACGAAGTGATCACCTTTTTGCTCTGCACGTAATTTCATGCTAACGACATCAGAACCCGCATTCGGTTCAGACATCGCAAGGGCACCAACATATTCACCGGAAATCAATTTTGGTAAATATTTCTGTTTTTGCTGCTCGTTACCGTTACGGTTAATTTGGTTTACACATAAATTAGAATGAGCACCGTAAGACAAACCAATGGCTGCCGAAGCACGAGAAATTTCTTGCATGGCAATAATATGAGCTAAATAACCCATATTGGCACCGCCATATTCTTCAGAAACCGTCATGCCTAAAAGGCCCATATCTCCGAATTTTTTCCAGAGATGTGCAGGGAATTTGTTGTCTTGATCAACTTGTTGGGCAATTGGTGCAATTTCCTTTGCACAAAAAGCGGCTACCGAATCTTGAAGCGCAATTAAAGTTTCATCTAGACCGAAATTCAAGCTGCGTAGGTTCATGATATTTTCATCCTATTGGTTATATTTGTTGTCCATAAAATATTTTGTGGGTATTTGATAAGTAACATACAATGATTTTTTGAAAAAGTGAATACAGATTCATAAAATGATTTACAATTCATTTTATTTGTTAGAGAATAAATTATGAGCTATAAACGATCATCTTTAATGCAAGAGCGGATGGAGCAAAATCGTAAATCGATTTTGAATTCAGCCAGAAAAATAATTTCAGAGGGAGGATTTAAAGACGCGCAAATACAAACAATTGCAGAGCAAGCGGGTGTATCTAGTGGACTGGTTTATCGCTACTTTGATAATAAAAGCCAAGTGCTAATTGAAGTTTTGTCCGAGGCTATTAATACAGAACTATTGGTGATTGATTCGATTACCGAAAGTGAGTTATCGGCAAAGCAGAAATTACACAAGGCGGTGGCAACCTTTGTAAAACGGGCACTGAATAGTCCTCAGCTTGCATATTCACTCATGTTTGAACCCGTCGATTCAACGGTTGAACATGAGCGTTTTCGTGTGAAGCAATTGATTAAACAAAGTATTAAAAAAATACTTGCGGATGGAAATGCAAGTGGTGAGTTTGTCTTGGATGATTTAAACACAGCCGCACTTTGTGTTGTCGGTGCCATGACCTATGTGGTGGTTGAACCCCTAGACCCAGCTCAAAATACAAAGTTTGATCATGCGCACAAAGACTATTTTTCAAAACAGATTGCTGACTTTTGTGTAGACGCTGTGCAGAAGAAATAGGGCATATAAAGGTTAAAACAACACAAAATAAGTAGTTTGGAAAAGTAGTTGCAGTAACAACAATTAGATCAGGTAAGAAGAGAATTAGAAGAATCAAGGAGAATGATTCAATGCAACAAGAACGGTTAAGCTACGCCTCGGGACCAAGCACACAGCCCTTATTGGGTATGACCATTGGTGAACAATTCGATCAGGCCTGTCGGCAATATGCAGAAAAGGAAGCAATCGTCAGTTTCCATCAAAACAGACGATTAACCTATAAAGCTTTACAGGATGAAGTAAACGCTTTTGCTTGTAGCCTTTTAAAATTGGGATTAAAAAAAGGAGATCGCTTAGCGATCTGGTCACCTAACTGTGTGGAATGGACGGTAACCCAATTTGCAGCTTTTAAAGCAGGGATTATTTTAGTCAATCTAAATACAGCTTATAAAAGCCATGAACTTGAATATGTATTGAATAAAGTCTCATGCAAAGGATTGATTATTGCTTCTCAATTCAAAACCACTGATTACCAAGAATTACTCACAAAAATTGCCCCTGAATTACCTAATAGTCCAGATAAAGTGCTCAGTTCAGCGCGACTGCCACATTTAAAATTTGTGATTAAAATCGATGACCAACAACATACGGGTATTTATCGCTTTAGTGATTTAGTCACTAAACCAACTTCTGAACAGCTAGAACAATTAAAACAATTAGCGAAGCAACATCAGTTTGATGAAACGATTAATATCCAATTTACCTCAGGCACAACAGGTAACCCTAAAGGGACCATGTTGACCCACCATAATATTTTAAATAATGGTTATTTTGTGGGTGAGGGCATTCGTCTAACACCTCAAGATAAAGTCTGTATTTCTGTACCGTTGTTTCATTGTTTCGGAATGGTCATGGGGAATCTAGCCTGCGTTACACATGGGTCAACCATGGTCTACCCATCGGCGGTATTTAATCCTTTAGAAACTTTAAAAGCGATTCATCAAGAACGCTGTACGGCAGCTTATGGCGTGCCGACCATGTTTATTGCCACCTTAGAACATGAGCAATTTAATGAGTTTGATCTATCAAGCTTAAGAACAGGAATTATGGCAGG
>NZ_JZFB01000001.1:243270-243551 GCF_001188385.1 Acinetobacter sp. V2
CGTATGCATATGTCTGAAATCACCATTTGTTATGGTATGACTGAAACCTCACCAGTAAGTGTACAAAGCTCGGTAAATGATTCAATTGATAAACGGGTAAGCACAGTTGGGCATGTTCATCCGCATGTTGAAATTAAAATTGTCGATTTAGAAGGGCAGATTGTTCCGCAAGGGACTTTGGGTGAGCTATGCGTTCGCGGTTATTCCGTGATGGCTGGTTATTGGGGTGAAGAAGAAAAGACCAAAGAAGTCATTGATGCGGCTGGCTGGATGCATACGGG
>NZ_JZFB01000001.1:243572-259787 GCF_001188385.1 Acinetobacter sp. V2
AAAGGCCGTATTAAAGATGTGGTGATTCGTGGTGGGGAAAATCTCTTTCCAAAAGAAATTGAAGACTTTTTATATACCCATCCAGATGTAAGCGATGTGCAGGTGATTGGTTTACCAGATGCGAGATATGGCGAAGAACTCTGTGCTTGTATTATTTTGCATGAGCACCATCAAATTGATGAAAACAGTATTCGCCAATTCTGCAAAGAGCACATCTCTCATAATAAAGTGCCACGTTATGTCCGATTCTTTAATGAGTTTCCAATGACTGCTTCGGGCAAAGCACAAAAGTTTAAATTGCAGGAAATTATGCGAGCTGAGCTTAATTTAACTGGAAATGTCTTTGATTAAAGAAGTCGAAAGCCCGTTCAAAGTGCAGCAAACTATAAATTTAAAGGCAGTTTAAATAGAGGATAAAACAAAATGGCAAAAGACTTTAATAGCCCCAAAGTAGTCGAAGGATATGACGAACATATTCGTAAATTAATTCCAGGTTATGAAGTCATCCATCAACAAGTGGATGCCATTTTGCAATCGGTGTTGAAACCTCATGCTCATATCTTAATTGTGGGCTGTGGTACTGGATATGAACTCGAATATTTACTTAAACGACATCCGAACTGGAAATTTACAGCAGTTGATCCATCTTTGACCATGCTGCAAAAAGCTCAGGAACAGGTTGAACTTTTAGATAAATCTTCACAAGTAACCTTTGTTCACGGTGAAACTTCGGCTTTGCCTCTGGAAAATTGCTTTGATGCTGCACTTTCTATTCTCGTGGCTCATTTTATTGCAGATGAGATAAAACCTGTTTTTTTTAAAGATATTTATGATCGCTTAAAAGAAAAAACAGTTTTACTTACTTACGATTTAATGACGTGTGTAAATCCACAGCAGCTTCAAGCACTACGTTATTTATGCTTGGATCAAGGTTTAACGGAAGAGCAATGTCAGAAAATGTTAGAGCGTATGGCACAGGACTTTTTTAGCTTAACTACTGAAGGATATATCAAACTTTTGCAAAAGACTGGTTTTGAGAGCGTACAGCCGTATACGCAAATTTTGACGTATCAGGGTTTTATTGCAAAAAAATAATGTCAGTAGAGACAAAGGAATGTTGTCTTAACACCTAAATATTCTCAATGAGGATGAGAATATAAAAAACAAAAAATTAGAAGAATTAGCTTTACCTATAACACATTAAAAAGTGGCCTCAATGCTGCTTAAGGGAGGTTTTGTCTAAAAAATATGATGCAAGACTTTCTAGAGGAGAAAGTCTGATGTTTAAGGGCCTGTTTTAGATAGGTATATAACAAAAAGGATGTCGAGATCTTTAAGGCTAATTAAAGATCAAAAAAGGAAAGTTTTATGATAAATGCTTTAAATACAACGGTTCAAAAAAGCCTATTGGCAGTTTCTGTGACCCTGTTTGTGTCTTCTGCTTTTGCAGGTCAAACAGATCCTGAAATAGAACAACTTCGCCAAGAAGTAAAAGAACTACGGGCTATGCTACAAGCAAATATACAAGCTCAAAAATCTTTATCGCAACAAAGAGTGGAGCTAGCAACTTCTGCAACGCCCCAAGCTGCTCAGCCTACAAAACAAGTGTTAACTAAGTCTGGCGCAGAATTTAACTTATATGGATATATACGGGCAGATGCTTCTTATCAAATGAAGGGGGCTTCTACCATGTATAACAATATTAGTGGGGTTCCACTCGAAAATACGCCAGAAGAATCTGCTCAAAAAGACCAATTACACAGTACCGTTAATGTGACACGTTTCGGGTTGAATTTTAAAACTCCAACGGCTGTGGGTGATGTGGGCGGGAAACTAGAAATGGACTTCTTTGGGGCAGCTACTCGTGATCAGTTCCGTATACGTCATGCTTATTTAACGTTTGATAAATGGCTCATTGGTCAAACGTGGTCAACATTTATCGCACCTGAATATTATCCAGAAACGATTGATGCAGGCACATTTGTAGGCAGCGCATTATTAAGATCACCGCTTGTACGCTATAGCGATAACATTACGGCAAATACCAGTTTTGCAGTCAGTGTTGAAGACCCGAAATATACTGCGACAACTGACCCTGACAATAAAATGCGCTTACCAGCTTTGGTAGGACGCTTAAATCATAAATTTGCCAATGGTTCGATGTTATCTGCCCGTAGTTTAGTTGCCGAAAAAAGAACTAATAATGATGAGCAAGTCGCTTGGGGTGTGGGCTTCGGAGGTAAATATCAAATTACGCCCGATACATTACTCAAAGCCGATTATTACCATGTCAAAGGAGATGGGCGTTTCTTGCTATGGAGTAACAGCGGCTATGCAATAGATGATCAAAATAATATGCATAGCAATGAGTTTGACACTATTTCTTTGGGTATCACTCATCAATTTACGCCACAAATTCGTTCAACCTTAGCTTATGGCTATATGAAAGCCAAAGATGACAACCGTTTTGCCGAATTACAACGTAATAGCACCACACAAAACAAAGAGCTTTGGCAGGGTTGGGTGAATGTACTGTATAACCCTTACAAGCCAATTACCTTGGGTGTCGAATATGTGTATGGCGAGCGAGAAACGTTTGATGGCCGTAACGGGATTGATAACCGCTTCAATATGATGGCGAGTTATGACTTTTAATTTATTCAACAAGACCTTGAATAATCTGTTTTTTCTTTAGGGTGCAATATGTCGTTTTAAAAAATTAAATATGAATTTATCTCACAGAGGAGGTGAGTAAATGACAACATCTAAATTAAATGTAAATGAAGTTATTGATCAGGCCCGATTTACCCCTTTTCACTGGAGCATTTTGCTTTGGTGTTTATTAATTATTGTTTTTGATGGTTATGATCTGGTGATTTATGGCGTTGTACTGCCTTTGCTAATGCAAGAGTGGTCGTTAACAGCTGTACAAGCGGGGATGTTAGCAAGTACAGCACTATGCGGAATGATGTTTGGGGCAATGTTCTTTGGAACTTTGGCAGACAAAATAGGCCGTAAGAATGTGATTTTAATTTGTGTCACTCTTTTTAGTGGTTTCACCTTTTTAGGTGCTTTTGCATCAAGCCCACTTGAGTTTGGGGTACTTCGGTTCTTGGCTGGACTTGGCATTGGTGGGGTTATGCCAAATCTCGTTGCTTTAACCTCGGAATACGCACCTAAACGTATACGTAGTACTCTGGTGGGGACCATGTTTAGTGGTTATGCGATTGGTGGGATTCTTTCAGCTTTAATTGGTAGTTATTTGGTTGAAAGTCAGGGGTGGCAAATTATGTTTTTAATTGCTGGTATTCCACTATTTTTATTACCTGTTATTTGGAAGTTTTTACCTGAGTCATTAACTTTTTTAGTTAAAACAGGTAAAACTGAACAGGCACATAAAATTATTCAAAAAATTTCACCTGAACAAACACTAACAACCCATACGCAATTAGTGCTTAATGAAGATAATGTTCCAACAGGTAGTTCTGTAAAAGGATTATTTCAGCAAGGACGTGCTTTCAATACACTCATGTTCTGGCTCGTGTTCTTCATGTGCTTACTCATGGTGTATGCCTTAAGTAGTTGGTTACCAAAACTCATGCTGGCAGCAGGCTATTCACTCGGAAAGAGTATTTTATTCTTGCTTGCTCTAAATGTTGGCGCAATGATCGGTTCAATTGGTGGCGGTATTTTGTCTGATAAATTCCATTTAAAACCGGTAATTATGGGAATGCTACTGGCGGGAGTTTTAGCATTAATCGGTTTAGGCTTTAAGTCACCAGCCTATGTTTTATATGGTTTGGTGACCGTTGCAGGAGCTGCAACGATTGGGACCTCAATTCTTCTTTATAGCTACGTTGCACAATATTATCCATTAAGTGTGCGTTCTACTGGAATTGGCTGTGCCTCTGGTGTTGGTCGAATTGGGGCAATTGTTGGTCCAATCTTAACGGGCTTGTTATTGGGTTTAGAATTGCCGCATAAAATGAATTTTGTGATGATCGCAATCCCTGCAATTTTGGCGCTTTTCGCTGTGATGGTTCTAAGACGTTATGCAGCTGAAAAACAGCCGATTACACCAAAACTTACCGCCGAGTTAGAGGGTAATTAATGAATATTGATGCAGGTAGGGAATAAATTCCTACCTGTATCTGGCTGTTTTATTGATTAACTAGCTGGCCTAAATCAACCAGATTTGCCATTTGTTGATTACCGCGATCATTAGGATGTAAATGATCTCCTGAATCATAAATTGGATTTAATCGATCGAAATGTTTTGAATCTTTTAAGCCTTGCTCAAGATCAAGAACCCCATCAAATGTTTTACTGGTTCTCATCCAGTGATTAATACGCTGGCGTAATTCATCTTTGTTAGGCTGATAATAGTTATCTAAAGGTGTATTGGGTAAAGCGCCTGAAAATGGAAGTAGCGTCGCGCCAATCACTTGAATACCTTGGCGATGTGCTTCCTTTACAACACGTTTATAACCTTCGGTTAAGGCTTCAAACGACGGTATTTGTTGTTTAGGTGCAAAAGCTGTACCCGGCCATGAAATATCATTAATACCAACTAACACAATTAAAGTTTTAACACCTGAGTATTGAAAAACCTCACTTTTTAAGCGTTTTAAAGCACTGTCACCCATACCGTCTGTAAGTAGTCGATTCCCTGAAATTCCACTATTAATAACCGCTATTTGATGTGGCGATAAGCGCTTAGCTAAAAAGTCAGTCCATCTCGTATTTGCATCTAAAGTTGCAGTTGCGCCGTCAGTAATGGAGTCTCCAATGACTGCAACAACATGTGCTTTATGCTTCGGTTTTACTTCAATAGCCGATAATAATAACCGTGCAGTTGTTGTTTTGGCACTGCTAGGCTTATTTAAGTTCGCGGTCTGATTGCCCGTAATGAGCCAACTGGTTTGTTTCGCATCCCAATGAAAAGTTTTAAATGTAGTGGGCTTTTGAATAAAGCTATTTACCATTAACTGCGCATGATCAGGAACTGGTAATTGGATTGGATCACTAATCAGTTGTTTGCCAGGTAAAATTTGTGCTTTAAGTTTCCCAGAAAAATAAACAGGATAAGCACTCTTAGCTTTTAGACTTTGTCCTTTGAATATTCCCACAGTTGTTTTATCAATATATAGCGGTTGATCACCATATTGATTGGTAAAAACGAGCCTAACAGCTTCACCACCTAAACTAATTTGACTGATTTGTTTAATGGTCTGATTAGATATTTGATCGGGAATATTGGTCGGGAAAACGAAATCTTTATTCCAGACTTTTTGGGGGCTGGCTGCCCAAGTGGTAATCCATTGGCTCTTTTGTACTTCTGCTTGTACAAAGCTCGTAAATAAAACGAGAGAGAATAGGGCGGGTTGATAAAGTTTCATCTCGTGAACTCTTTAAAACGAATTAAAGTTATCTTGAAACAAATTGCTGGCTTGTTATAGCGACATAAGCGGAATAAGATTTGTGAATGAAATTCATAAATAGCTTTTGTTATGTCATATTTTGATATTAATCGGTCTGGCGAGTTGGCAATTTTTATTCGAGTGGTCGAGCTTGGAAGTTTCTCTGCCGTTGCAAGAGCTTGTGACATGACGCCGTCTGCGGTCAGTAAGTTAATTTCTCGGTTGGAAAAAAGACTTGGTGTAAGGTTATTGAACCGTTCAACACGCCAGTTTCAGCTTACCAGTGAAGGATGTCAGTTTTATGAGCAAGGCATTCACATAATCAATAACTTAGATGAACTAGAACAATCAGTTACCGCAAATCACATGCCGCAAGGGCGAATTAGAATTCATACCAGTCTTTCATATTGGACGCATTTTTTATTGCCTTGTATTTCGCTATTTAACGAGTGTTATCCACAAATTGAATTAGAGGCTCATTTGAGTGATGAAGTTATTAATTTAGTTGAGCAACGGATTGATGTTGCAATTCGTACAGGGCCTTTAAAAAGCTCAAATTTGGTTGCTCGCTCACTCGGAAGCACGCAGAAACATTACGTCTGTTCACCTGCATATATTGAAAAGTATGGTTGTCCGCAGCACCCAGAAGAGCTTTATGAACACCAGCTTTTAGATGTAAGTTATCAGCGCCAGAATAAAACATGGTTCTTTAAAAGAGACGAGCAAGAAATCACGCTTGCACCTACTAAAGTTCTGAGAGTAAATTATGGAGAAGCAATCTTACAGTTAGCACTCGCAGGTCTTGGCATTGCACAGCTTAATGAGTTCCAAGTTCGAAAAGCGCTAGAGCAGAAACTATTAGTTAAAATTCTTGAAGACTGGAATATCAATGCTTCTGAAGAATTTCATGCTGTTTGGATAGGACATGACAAATATGTCCCTAAACGCGTAAGGGCATTTTTAGATTTCTTGGTAGAGCAGGCAAAGATTAGTTAATTAAGTTTTTTCTGGCACTTAACTGACATTGGTGCATGGTTTCATTCATCGTTTCCACAAAGTGCATATCCGCATCAATATTTTGTAAGCTTACTTTAGGTAAGTTTTCTACAAATTGTGGCGAATAATGTTCTTCTAAAGAGTTATAAATACAATTACATTGCGAAAGTGCGCGTCCTGCCCAAACACAATGTCTGTTAAATTCATTTTTACTGATAGATCTGCAACCTAATAAACTTATAGAACTTATTAATAGGATGCACATTAAAACAATACGATATAAAAAAAACATCATAATTGCTCTTAGTTGGTTGTTGTTATCGTTCGATTTGGTATAGAGATGTTCTAATCTTTAATTGGCGTTAAATCTTGAGATTTTTTCCGTATAAAGATAAAAGTTTGGATAGGTAAAAAGATGGTAGGAATTCTTTAAAAGTGTTTTAAGCTGAACGATAAGATAATAAAGATGAAGAAAAATAAAATGATATAAAATAATAGTCATTAGAGACTCCTTGATAAAAGAAGTTACGCCCAATCACTGCTATTAATTATGGTGGTGAAACGAAAGAGGGTTAGCAGACTGATACCTAAGAAACCAGCACACCCGAAGGTGTCCCACTCCCGTTCCTCCGTCAAAGGCACGAGGGGCTCCACACCAAAAAACGTGTTTTTAGTGCACTTAGGTAGACGATCTGCTAAAACCGACTGACAAAATAGGTCAGCGGGAGCATCATAAGCTGAGTGTTAAAGCCGGTCAATTGCAAAAATAAAAGATTGGTTTATATAAACAAATATTAATATTTTTAAATTTTGATTAATAAAATAACTGATTATTTGGTATTTAAAGGTTTGATTAATTATTATACCTAATCTTTATAATTGAGTTTTAATGTTTATATATCAAATATTTATTAATTGTTAATTTATATATTGTTTGTAATCATTGACTTAATAAGACACAAACTCGGAAAGGATGAATAATTTTACTTTCATGAATATGACAATCTGAATTAATTAGCTAGTGCCAAAATTTAATTAAAATATCAATTGCAAGAATGATATTTTTTGATCATTTATTTAATTTTGATTTTTACAAAAGCTTGCATAATCTACAAAAGTTAAGAGAACCACTGCGGTAGGTCAACAGAAGATAATGTTATTCATAAGCTTACATCTTAAGATTAATCAGGGTGATCTCAATGTTAAGAATTTTTTGTGCAGTAAGTATGGTATTTGCAATCGCAATGGGTATGAGCGCTTGCCAAGATCGACATTCAACAGATGATGATGGAACACATGGCTCTAATGATCCAACCGTTCCTCAACAAATGGATAAAAACTCATAATTATTTCATCTAAGAAAACTCACTTCTATGTGAGTTTTCTTATCGTTAATTTCTATAAAATATGTAACATAATAAAAAAGATAATTATATGAAAATATAAAATTAATCAATGAATTAGCTAAAAATTATCTTTTTAATAATTTGTTGTTACTGAATTGTTTCGCTATTAAATTATAGTTTCAAAAAATTAATAAAATAAACACAATAAATTACTTATATTCATCCAAAATTCATTTTAATGATGAGAGTTTTATAAAGGTAAGGATATGCCCCAGTACTTAAGAATAGCTGAGAAAATCTATCAAAATGTTAAAGAAAAAAAAGGCTTTACAGATGAGCCTATGGAGGATCTTAACAATTTGATGATCGAACTCAGACATGAGCTTAAGGGGACAAAGCTTAAGCTTTTATACAATTACATTGATTTTGCTGAATTACTGATTAAACCATTACAGGAATCTAAAATTAAATTGGATTTAAGCCTTATTCCAAAGAGTAAAAATACACAAGAATTTGTGCTTTGGCTTGCCGGTTTTATTGAAAGAATTACTACAGGTGGGCAGGAAAAATTACCGCCAATTCAGACTAAAGTTGCTTTACCTGACTACACCCATGAAGAAACACATTCTTCTCCACTAAAACCAGTCAATAATGGAGAAGAAATTATTGAATATTTTAAGAAAAAAGAAAATTAAATAGTGGCATTTAAAAAGAGCCTATTTCCGAGGGCCAATCGGAAATAAGCTCTTAGTTTTGGACCAAAAGAGAATGTTATAAAAACAATTTATCTTCCATTCCATGCATCTTTAATTGCTTGTTTAGCATGTTCCCATTTTAAACGAGATTCAGCTTTGAGTTCTTCCCATTTTTGTTCCAAACCGCCTTCGACATCTTCAAACTGAGTGCCTTGTTCCGATTCAGCACGTGCACGATGACCTAATTCATAGGCAGTCGAAAAGTCTCGGTCATAATCGAGATCGGGAGTAGTGAGCTGAGCTTCTTGATAATAAGGACGAGTAAGGTAACTTTCGCGCCAATAAGTGTCAGAATAATTATGGTCGCCGGCTGGCAGTCGTGCGTGATCGCTATTTTGATCTGTCATCAGTTTTTCCTCATCTATTATTTAATTTTATGCTTATGGTAAATTTAGGAAGGTGAGGGCACCTTCCTAAATAAAATGAATGACCGCATCAAATGACATTTAAGTCAGCATCGGATTAACGTTGCTGATTATTGTTATTTGAGTTTTGTTGGCCTGAATCTTTTTGATTCGAGCCTTGTTGTTGGCGGCGATTGTCATTTTGCTGTTGTTGCTGATTGTTTTGTTGCTGTTGATTGCCGTTTGGCTGTTGCTGATTGTTGCGGTTGTCATTTTGCTGTTGTTGTTGCTGTTGATTATCGCGTTGATTGCTTTGATTATTAGTAGTGCTCATCTTTAATTACCTCATATCATTTATGATGTGTGTTTTATCTGAGAGCTTCAGATAGGTTTATTAAAACATGAAAAATTTTAATGTGTAGCCTTCGGGTGTTACCCTATATTTAACTGTAACTTTGAAAAATAAATAAAACCTTGATTTCTATAAAATGTAATTTTTATCAATAAACATAATTAATATGAAGATAGATAAAATTACATTTGAGCAAAATGGTGTTAAATAAATGCAATGGTCATTTCTAAATGTGTATATGTTATCTTTTATTAAAATGAATTTATTTTTTATTATCTAATATTGTGTATTCTATATCTTTAGAAATGCAATAAATAAGTTGTCTAATTTTAAGGCATGCTGGTCCTTTAAATATTCGTCTAAAGTTATAAAAATTATTTTTATAATAAATAGAATAAAAAAAGGTGCCTACAGGTTTTTCTTTAGTCTCAGAACCTCCCTTTTTTAAGAGGCCTGTGCAGGCAATATAAAGATCAGCATGTAGGAGTTCTTTGCCTTTTTTGATCATCTCTACAGTGACTTCCATCGATTCAGGTGTATATTTTTCAATGAGTTCAGATGAGATATGAAGTGTATTTTCTTTGACACGTAAGTCATAGCTGACTAAGCTTCCAATAAGAATATCACCTGAGTAGGGACTTAAAGAGAAGCGATAAGCTAAATAGCCCGCTGAAGCACTTTCAAAAAGTGCAATTTTAATTTTTTCTTGTGCGAGTAATTTGCAACATGAATTAAACATTGGTTTTCTCCTTAAAACTGTTTTTAATTTAGTTATAAGATTATTTTTAATTTATTTTTGTTAAGTTTTTAAACTTTATGATTTTTAAAGTAACTTAAATGTAATTAAAATTTATTATTTATATATTTTTTATAAAAACAGAGGCTTAAATAATTCTAAAGTTGAGAATGTAATTTTGTGTTATTTTTTATCTAATTGAAATTTAAAGATTTTAAAATTATGGGTTATTTCTTAATAACGTAATATAACAAAGATAGGCTGGGATTATAGTTTAGCTGAAGTATGGTAATTTATATCTCACTAAAGGAGAATAGAAATGCCTGTTGTAGTGAAAGAAAGATTATTAGACTTATTACAAGATAATCAACAAAACTATTACGAATTATTTGTTTTTTTTCTTGATCCTGATATTTCTAGTTTTGAAAAAGAAAAGAAAGCACGAGATTTTCTTAATAAAGAAATTGATAAAATAGATCAAAAGGAAATTGATTTTCCTGCAACTATAAATACGGTTAAAGAATGGTGTGAAAACGATAATAAACAAAATTGTGAGTTATTTCAGACTTACCTAAACCGTAGACAAAACGGGGGTGAGAGAGAGTATTTTAAAAATGTCGGTCAGGCATTCGAATTTTTAATTAAGGTTTCTCCAACTAAAAAAGTAGATGGTGCATGGCTATATAGTTCAGTTCACTACTGGAATGATCCGGTTTTTCATGACCTCATTATTACTTATTTGGAAGAGCTGGGACTAGGTGAGACGAAAGCAAACCATGTCTGTATTTATGATGACTTACTACGTAGTCTCGGACTCGATAGTTTTGATCTGCTATTAGAAGATGAATATTATCATAATGCCGTGATTCAGCTGGCGCTTGGTTATGCTCCACCTGAGTTCATTCCTGAAATTGTCGGTTTTAATTTAGGTTATGAGCAACTACCACTGCATCTACTCATCAGTAATTATGAACTTGCTGAACTGGGTATTGATTCTAAATATTTTAATTTGCACATTACTATCGATAACATTGATAACGGGCATGCCGATAAAGCAATTAAAGTTATAGAAAATATTTACGATAAATACAGAGATAAAGAACTTTTCTTTAGTAAATTGAAGCGCGGTTTTGCGCTTAATAGCCATGGTGTTTCGTCTTCAAAAATTATTAAAAATTTAAATCTTGAAGATTTAGTCCTTAAAATTTTAAAAAGAAAAGCGCTCGTAGGTCAGCTCATTCATAACGAAACTAGACAGTTTGGATGTAAAACGATTAACCAATGGTTATCAAATCCAGAAGACGTTAAAGGGCTGGTTACACATCTCATTGATCATAAGTGGATTAAATTTAATACCGACCCAGAACAGAGTGTGTTCTGGCGAATGATTAATGAAGAAAATGGAAAAATGTTTGGGGTATTTAACCCTGTAGAACGTCAAATTATTCATGACTGGATTGCTGGTAGTGATCATTCTTCTAACTTCTTGGCTTATAGCAGGGAATTAAAGAATAGCCAGCGTATTCAAGATTATCTCTTTAGCTATATTTCGGATGGCGAACTGGATGCACTCCAAGAGCGTATTCAGAAATCACATGATCTTGCCATAAAAATATGCAAGCTGACTCCGTTTTTGGCCCCCGATTCACACCATAAAAGCATTGGACTTTGGAGCACTCGTAAATACGTCGAACTCCTTTTTCCATATTTAAGTTCCTTTAACAAAACTAACTCTTGAAGTTTTTTAACTCACCCCACGTTTAACTTTAAAAACATAGGTAATGAACATGACTGATAATGTTAAATCAACAAATAAAACAAGTGAAATGGCTGGTGCTGACGCTGCAAATAAAGCCAATACTACCCAAAAAACTGAACAATTAGACTCAGTCAGAGACGATGCAACCAATGAAGCATTAACCACAAACCAAGGTGTTAAAATAGCGGATAATGAGAATAGCTTAAGAGCGGGCATTCGTGGTTCGACGCTATTAGAAGACTTTATTTTAAGAGAGAAAATTACTCATTTTGACCATGAGCGTATTCCTGAGCGTATTGTGCATGCGCGCGGTGTAGGTGCGCACGGTTACTTTCAAGCTTATGAAGGGAATGAGCGCTTAACAAAAGCGGGATTTTTAACTGATCCAAGCATTCAAACACCAATTTTTGTACGTTTCTCAACAGTGCAGGGACCACGTGGCTCTGCTGATACCGTTCGTGATATTCGTGGTTTTGCGATTAAATTTTATACCCAAGAAGGTAATTTCGATTTAGTCGGCAACAATGCACCAGTGTTTTTTGTACAAGACGGTATTAAGTTTCCAGACTTTGTTCACGCGGTAAAACCTGAACCAGATACAGAAATGCCAACAGGAGCAACTGCCCATGATACTTTCTGGGATTTTGTATCTTTAGTACCTGAGTCAGCTCATGCAGTAATTTGGGCAATGTCAGACCGTGCTATTCCACGTAATCTACGCTCAATTCAAGGTTTTGGTGTTCATACATTCCGTCTTGTTAATGCCCAAGGAAAATCTCATTTTGTGAAATTCCACTGGACCCCTAAACAAGGTTTAAGTGCTTTAGTGTGGGATGAGGCTCAAAAACTTGCAGGTAAAGATCCAGATTTCCATCGTCGAGACCTTTATGAAGCGATTGAGAATGGAGTTTATCCTGAATGGGAATTGGGCGTACAAATTGTCGAAGAAGAAGATGAAATGAACTTTGACTTCGATTTGTTAGATCCAACAAAAATTATTCCTGAAGAGTTGGTTCCAGTGACTCCAATTGGCCGATTTGTTTTAAATAGAAATGTAGATAATTTCTTTGCGGAAACAGAGCAGGTGGCTTTTTGTCCGGGACACATTGTGCCAGGAATCGATTTCACAAATGACCCACTTCTACAAGCACGCCTATTTTCGTACACCGATACGCAGTTAAGTCGTTTGGGTGGACCGAACTTCCATCAAATTCCAATTAATAAACCGGTATGCCCATTCCACAACAATCAACGTGATGGTATCCACCAACATACGATTCACAAAGGACAGGCTTCATATCAACCAAACTCAATTGATAATGATTGGCCAGCAGAAACACCACCCGCTGCTTCAAATGGTGGTTTTGAAAGCTATCCTGAACAAATTAGTGGTCACAAACTTCGTCAAAGAAGTGAAACCTTTTCCGATCATTTTTCACAACCGCGCCTTTACTACAAGAGCCTTGCGCCTCATGAGCAAAAGCATGTAGTCGATGCTTATACTTTTGAATTAAGTAAAGTGCAAAGAAAACACATTCGTGAGCGCCAAGTTCAACAAATTTTGGCAAATATTGATCTCGACTTAGCTCGACAAGTAGGTGCTAATTTAGGAATTGAAGTTCCTGATTTGACTCTAGATTATAAGAAAACCGCAGTTGAAAAATCGGCTAAATTATCTTTCTTGGCTTTCCCACCAGAAGATATTCAAGGCCGAAAAGTTGCTGTACTAATTCATAACCTTGTGAAGTCAGATACACTTGAAGCTATTAAAAATTGGGCGATTAAAGAAGGTGTGGTTGTTCATTTACTAGCGCCCAGCTTGGCTCCAGTAAAAGACCATAAAGACAATATTATTGTGGCTGATGGTATGCAAATGGCTGAACCTTCAATTGCTTATGATGCGGTGATTATTCCTGATGGCGATAACTTAAATGCCGTACTGCAAGATGGCGTAGCGCGCCATTATGTACTCGAAGCTTACAAGCATTTAAAACCAATTGCGTTTTTAGGTAATAAATCTGATTTGCTTGAACCGCTAGGTTTAGTTGCCGATGAGGGCACTTTAGTTGAAGATGAATTCCAGCCTATTGCTGAAAAATTCAAAAAACTGATTATGGCTCATCGTGTTTGGTCACGAGAACAAATAGCCGCTCAGGTACCAGCTTAATAAACAAGAAAAGCCCTGAAAGATTTATCTTTCAGGGCTTTTTTATATCTTAGGGATTAACCATTTACGATTTGACCACCGTTTACATGAATCACCTGACCTGTAATATAACTTGCATCATCTGAGGCAAGGAATAGGTAAGCAGGTGCAACTTCACTTGGTTGTCCCATTCTTCCCATTGGTGTGTCTTTACCAAATTCCTTAACGGTTTCCGCATCGAAACTGCTTGGAATTAATGGGGTCCAGATCGGACCTGGTGCAACACCATTGACCCGAATTCCTTTTTTCTGCTTCATTAAATTGTTCGATAAGCTACGTGTAAAAGTGGTAATCGCACCTTTGGTACTTGCATAATCAATAAGCTCATCATGGCCTTGATAGCTGGTAATACTGGTTGTATTAATAATACTGTCGCCTTCTTCCATATATGGAATAGCTTCTTTAGTAAGATAAAACATTGGAAAAATATTAGTTTTAAATGTTTTTTCTAATTGCTCATTACTAATACTTTCAATTTCCTTTTGTTGATATTGCACGCCAGCATTATTCACTAAAATATTAATTTTTCCATAATGTTGTAGAACTTTATCAATATCGAGTTTTGCAACATCTGGGTCAGAAATATCACCTTTTAATAAAAGGCAATGTTGTCCTTCTCTTTCAACAAGTTGTTTAGTGATTTCGGCATCCTCGTCTTCTTCAAGATAAAGGATTGCAATATCGGCACCTTCACGGGCAAACAATACTGCGACAGAACGACCTATACCACTATCGCCACCACTAATAACGGCAACTTTATCTTTTAACTTATCGCTACCTTTATGAGAGCTTTTTATAATTTCAGGTTCAGGATGCATTTTTTCCTGATCACCTGGTTGATGAGATTGAACTTGTGCAGGTGCGGATGTTGGATACTGATTTGTTGAGTTTTCCATACGTCAAATACCTCAGTTAAATATCTAATTTATAAATAGTGCGCTGTTACTACGTAAATATGAGTAAAATGAATTTTTTAATAAGTTGCCTTTGTTATTTTATTTATAAGGATGTAAAAAAATATTTTATATTTAAAAGTTAAATAATATCCATTAATTTGATTTTATTCTTATCAATCATACTTTCAATAATAGATCTATTGCCTGTATCTTCTAGCCAATTTTCAATAGGTATATTATTGGATAAGTCTAAAATTTCTTTAATAATTTTTTTAGCACCTTCAATATTTTGTGTCTCTTTATTATTTTTAATAATAATATTATCAAGCAATAATTTTATATCTTCTTGCTCTATATTCTTTGACTTAATAATATATAAATCTCTTTGAAAGGGATGGCTCGCATGCGGAGGATCTAATCTATAGCTCCATTCTTGGTCATAATTTTGCCATGAATTCTTAGACTTAATATGGCCGAGTAAAATTTCTGGAATAGAAATATGGATGTATTGTAGTGTTGACTCTTGATCTTTTAATTGCATGGCTAAACTACTCAAATTGCCTTAATAAAAATAGTTTTAAGTATTAATATTAATCTCTCAAGTAAATTTCCTTTGAAAATGTAATGATATATATTATTGTTTTTTATTGAAAATAAGTGTTTTACTCTGTGTTTGTTTAAGTAAGTATGTTTCATTATTTTACTTTTTGTTTATAGTTAAGCTGTTTTGTTGTTTGTATAGATATTTTAAATCTGTTTGTAAAAATATATTATAATGTGCAGTTAAGTAATAATAAGTGAGCTAATTATTTAAAAAGTAAAATGTGAGAAAAATTGGAATGTATAAATCTTTATTTAAATAATGAAGTTATAGAATTTTTAATCTTTCATTTTATATACATTTAAATTGATTGATACAGTGCATGGGTAGGAAAATATTATAGATCTTCTATCTTTATTAAATCCGTTAATCAAAAGCGGTAGTGACTATAATTAAATATAGGAAGATATAACTATGGCTAATACTAGATATGAAGATGATGATAACAATAGTACAGGTACTTCAAATCGTGGATTTGCAAGTATGGATCCTGAAAGAGTTAGAGAAATAGCCAGCAAAGGTGGGCGAGCAGCCCATGCCAGTGGTAATGCACATGAATTTACCTCTGAAGAAGCTCGTGAAGCTGGTCGAGCAGCGCATGCAAGCGGTAATGCACATGAATTTACATCTGAGGAAGCTCGTGAAGCGGGTGCCTTAAGCCATAGAAATGGTGGTCGCGGTCGTAGTCGCGATGATGACGACGATGACGATGATCGCGGTAGCCGTTCAGGTGGCCGAGGACGTAGCCGCAGCCGTGATGACGACGATGATGACGATCGCGGTAGCCGCTCAGGTGGTCGAGGC
>NZ_JZFB01000001.1:260673-262443 GCF_001188385.1 Acinetobacter sp. V2
CGATTATGACGGTCGTGGACAAAACTCTCGTAATCAAAAACGCGATGCCTCTGGACGTTTTACGTCTTAAGCATAATGTTTTAAAAACGAAGGAGGCTTTTGCCTCCTTCGTTTTTTAATTTATTTACTTTACTGTGGGAGCAGTTGTAGTCCTTTTACAATATCAATGTACTCAGAACCGTTTAACCAAAAAGATTTTTTTAAAAATAGCGTCGTCATAATACTTTCGGCTGCTTCGCTATCCGGATTTTCACAGAATAATCCGTAGCTTTCACCTAAAACCGCATCATTTTCAATCAGGCGGATATAGTAAGCATGTTGCTCATTTGCATAACCTAAAACCGCATCACGTTGATTTTTCATTTCGCATGTCTCCATACCAAAAAACTGAATTTAACCAGAATGTTAAGTGTTCAGAATCTCATTTGATAAAAATCAAAAAACAGTCAGCAATAATGACTATTTCGAAATAGGTTTTGATTTTCTTCAAATTGCCATTTTGATTAAAACATCCCTGTTAAAAGCAAAATGGATTAAAATCTGATCATGAGATTTATTGTTATGCAAAAAAAATATTTCGTCAACTTGAAAATGTAACTTTTTCAAGTTACATTGTTTGTGTAGGATTTGAACAGTGAATAGGGAGGCAATATGCCAAAGAAAAAAGAGTTCGAGCATGGCGGTGTACGAGAAAATGCCGGACGTAAAGCACAGTTCAATGAACCCACCAAAGTCATTCGTGTTCCCGAGTCTCAAGTTAACTTTATCAAAAATTGGTTACTGAATAATGTCAAAACCAATAATTTAACCGACTTTAACTCAAAACTTAATGTTCAACAGGTCCACCCGAATAACGATAAAATTTACCACATTCCTTTGGCAACAGAACGTGTTGCGGCAGGTTTTCCTTCGCCTGCACAAGATGATATTGAGCAAGCACTCGATTTAAATGAATATTTAATTAGAAATGAAAATGCTACCTTCATTGTCAAAGCCAATTCTTTATCCATGCTAGATGCTGGAATTGATATTAATGATCCGCTTATTGTGGACCGTAGTATTCCCGCTAAATCGGGTGATATTGTGATTGCGCTCATCGACAATGATTTCACTGTTAAGCGCTTAATGATTGATAGTCAATTTCAGCCACCTAAAGTTTGGCTAAAAGCTGAAAATTCTGATTATCAAAATATTTATATTGAAGAGGGGCAAGAACTGGTGATTTGGGGAGTGGTGACTTATAACCTCAAACGAATGAAATAATTTTTCTTATATTTATTATTTAAGTTACTGACCCGAAAAGTGACTCAGTAACTTTTTCCTGAATGATTTTTAAATTTGCCCAATCAATAAACATGTTGCGATAACAACCATCAAACCACCTGAAAAACGACCGACTAATTGTGCTGCTTGTGGTCTGGTTTTTAAAATAGCTTCTGAACCATAACCCACCATTAAGTAAATTATCGCGCAGCTAATCATGTGTACAACACCAAAGGCAAGAATTTGTGTTGTCACGGACCATGTAGCAGTAGTGTCAATAAATTGAGGAAGCAGCGCTAAAAAGAGTAAAAAAACTTTCGGGTTTAACCCACTCACATAAACGCCTTTGGTTGCCCAGCTCAACCATGACTGAGCCTTTTCAGAACCAGACTCGTTCGGAGTTGGAGGGGTAAGTAATAAGTTTATTCCCATCCATAGCAAATAAGCAGAACCTGCAATGGTTAGGATCATCAGAGCAGTTGGGTTATTTGCTACAAGCAGGCCAAC
>NZ_JZFB01000001.1:262554-279561 GCF_001188385.1 Acinetobacter sp. V2
CTGCCCCTGGAGTAATAATAAAAAGAATGGAGACACTCCAAAATGCAATAAAAATGTTAAAAGCCATATGCTTATCTCGGCAAACTATTTTCCAAAGGTTTCACTCGTGGTTTAGAAAAAATCCCTATTTATTCGAGCTTGTTGAAAATAATATGCTCATGTATTTAGAATGTGCTTTTAAATGTTTGCTCATATCACACTCATTTGGGGTAAATTTTTCTAAATGGATCGCACAGATAAAAAGATTCTTGCTGAATTGCAATTAAATGGCCGATTATCTATCACTGAGTTGGCAGAAAAAGTAGGTTTGAGCATTTCACCTTGTCATAGACGAGTGAAGGCTTTAGAAGAATCGGGAGCTATCAAAGGCTATCGGGCAGAACTCGACCCAAACTTAGTAGGATTTGAATTTTCAGCGATTGTTTTTATTACGCTTAAAGAAGGTGATAAACAGGCAGTCGAGAAGTTTGAAAATGCCGTAATTGATATCCCGCAAATTATTCAGGCCCAGCGCTTGTTTGGTGAGCCAGATTATTTATTACATGTGGTCGCTAAAGATTTACCAGCTTTTCAGCGTTTGTATGATGAAAAATTATCTGCTATTCCAAGTGTGCAAAGACTCATCTCAACCATTGTGATGAAAGATGTAGTGCCTGAACGTTTATTTCCGATTGGCTAAGAATCATCAAATATAAAAAAAGAAGCTTTAAAGCTTCTTTTTTAGTTTCGAGAGTATTTAAGCGTCGAGTGTTTTACACAAAGAACAGATCGTGCCGTTATGTTTGTGAGAGAACATAATATCTGGACGCTCGTAACCTTGCTCACATACGCGGCAGTGGTAAACAGTTGCAACTGGTGTGCCTTCAGCATCGTAACGTGGTTCTTTAATGCCGTCATCGTGTGACTTGATGTAGTATTTTCCTTTGGTTAATAAGCCCATGACTGGAGTTAATACAAAGGCAAGTACAAGCGCGATAAGCGGTGAGTAAGGCGCCAAGAAACTACCGAGTAAGCCGAAGAATGCTGCAATCGATAGTCCTGCTGATACAAGGAACGCAACCATACCAACAGGGTTTACGTTGTAGAGCATGTCACGGCGATATTCCGGTTCTTTTGGTGAAAGTTTTAAAACATATTTGTTGATTGAAATATCTGTTGCAACAACTACAACCCAAGCAATGGCAAAGTTTGAATAGAACCCTAAGATTTTACCTAGTACCGCAAACATGTTGCCTTCCATTAAAGCAAGCGCAATCGCCAAGTTCACCATCACAAAGACAATACGACCCGGATAATGTTTGCTAATACGTGTGTAGGCACTTGTCCATGCAAGGGAACCAGAGTAAGCATTGGTCACATTAATTTTAATTTGAGAAATGACTACCAAAATCACTGCCAGTGTTAAAGCTGCCCAGCCCGGAAGCATGTCATGAAACGCTGCATTAAACTGTTGAACAGGTTCAGTGCTGTTTACGCCCGGTATTTTAGTGAGTAAATAGAACCCTAAAAACGCCCCAATAATTTGTTTAATTGCACCTAAAATCACCCAACCTGGACCTGCTGAAATAACGGCTGCCCACCATGCTTTGCTATTTTCTTTTGTTTTAGCAGGCATGAAACGTAAGTAATCAATTTGCTCACCAATTTGCATGATGAGCGATAAACAAATACCAGCACCTAACATGATTGCAGCCATGTCTACAGTTGCAAAACCTTCTTTACCCGTAAAAGTAGCAAATTGGCTGACTAAGGTTGGTTCTTGATAAATCAGGTAGGCCACAGGACCAATCATCAGAATGAGCCAAAGTGGGGTAGTCCAAACTTGTAATTTACTTAAAGCTTTCATGCCGTAAATCACCAGCGGTATGACCATAACGGTTGAGATGAGGTAACCTGCCCAAAGCGGAATGCCTAAACCGAGCAATAACCCTTGCGCCATGATTGAACCTTCAAGGGCAAAGAAAATAAATGTGAAACTGGCGAAAATGATACTAGTAAGAACTGATCCGATATAACCAAAACCTGCACCGCGGGTAATCAAGTCAAGGTCGATGTTATAGCGCGCTGCGTAGTAGGCTAAAGGAATGCCGGTTAAGAAGATAATAATCGCTGCAAATAAAATGGAGAAAACAGCATTGGTTGTTCCGTAAGACATACCAATACTGGCACCAATAGAAAAGTCAGCAAGATAGGCAATACCACCAAGAGCAGTAATAGCGACAACTTTGGGACTCCAGCGCCGAAAGCTGTGTGGAGCATAACGTAAAGTATAATCTTCTAAGGTTTCATTCACTGCTTTTTGTGAATCTGTACCTTGCACAGTGTCCAGATTTGGATGTTCAGATACACTCATAACATCAATCTCCCAATCATTTTCGGTCAATCAACACAAATATTGATCATTGTTTTTTGATGGTTTTGAGTGTGTGATTTTTGAGAAAAATTGAAAATACGTTATTTTGCGTATATGTGCGTATTTGAGAAAATCGCCATGATAAATGACTTTTGGCATAAGGATTGCTGGGTTTAATGCAGCCCCATCCAAAACATGAGTGTTATGCCAGATTCTTCACGCCCCCAACAAGCGCCACAACGTGTGATCAAAACACGCCGTGAATATAATATTTGGGTGGCAGATGAAAGTATCGAAGATTATGCGCTCCGCTATGCACCTACCTCAGTAAGAAAATGGTCACCTTGGACCGTTACCAACACCGCAATTTCGACTGTTAGTTTTCTGGCGATGGAAGCCATTGGGGCGACCATGCTTTGGCAGTATGGCTTTAGCAATGCAGTCTGGGCAGCAATTGTCGTATGTACCATCATATTTTTAACCAGTTGGCCGATTAGTTACTACGCTGCAAAATATAATGTAGACGTCGATTTGCTTACTCGTGGTGCAGGTTTTGGCTACATTGGCTCGACCATTACCTCTCTAATTTATGCCAGCTTTACCTTTATTTTGCTTGCGTTTGAAGCCGCAATTATGGCGATGGCACTTGAGCTGGCTTTAGGTATTCCACAAGTTATTGGTTACTTAATTTCGGCATTAGTGATTTTGCCTTTAGTAGTCAAAGGTATTGGTTTTATTAACAAAGTTCAGGCAGTCACTCAGCCAATCTGGCTCTTATTGCTGTTATTACCGTGGATTTTTGTACTTTGGAAACAGCCACAAATTTTAAGTAGTAGCCTGCATTTTGTTGGTGCGGTTTCAAACTCGACTGATTTTAATCTGTATTACTTTGGTGCGGCGTGCACTCTTATTTTTTCATTTGTGATCCAAATTGGTGAGCAAGCCGACTATTTACGCTTTTTACCCCAACAAGAAAAAAACAGAACCGCATGGCGTTTTGCCGTTTTTTTAGGTGGCCCATCTTGGATTATTTTTGGTTTTCTAAAAGTTCTAATGGGCATGCTGCTGATGGTGCTGGCTTTTCAGCTGTTTATTCCTGTCTCTGAACTAGACAATCCGACTTATCTATATTGGGTTGCCTATCAACAGTTTATTCCAAATCCTCAACTTGCTTTAATTCTCACATTAGCACTGGTTTGCTTGGCGCAAATTAAAATTAATATGACCAATGCCTACGCTGGCTCATTGGCATGGTCCAACTTTTTTGCTCGCTTGACTCATAGCCATCCGGGGCGAATTGTCTGGCTTCTTTTTAATGTTTTTATTGCTATCGTTTTGATGGAAATGGGGATTAGCCATGCAGTTGAGCGCATTTTAGGTCTATATAGCAATATCGCTTTGGCATGGATTGGCGCCGTTGTTGCAGATTTAATTATCTGTAAGCCTTTAGGTTTAAGCCCGAAGGGAATTGAATTTCGCCGTGCTTATTTATACGACATTAACCCTGTAGGTGTGGGGGCCTTACTGATTGCTTCAGTGTTATCGATGCTGAGTTATTTGGGCTTTTTCGGACTCATGGCAAAAGGATTGGCGAGTTTTATTGCTTTGGGGAGTGCAATGTTATGCGTTCCTGTCATTGCTTACTTAACCAAAGGCAAATATTACATTGCACGCCTACCTGAAAAAATTCAGGCGACTTCGGTTGCTAACTGTGTGGTATGTGAACGGGACTATGAACTTGCTGATATGGCGGGCTGTCCAGCCTATAATGGTACGATTTGCTCTCTATGCTGTTCACTTGAAGCACGCTGTCACGATTTATGTAAACCTGATACACGTTGGTCAGTACAACTTAAAAAAGCCATCTGGCACTATTTACCTGAACGCTGGGCTAGTCGTTTAAATAGCAGGGTCAGTTTGTATCTATTGCTGACTCTAGGACTGTCGATCGTTTTGGCAGTGAGTTTGAGTCTGGTTTATATCCAAGAAAAAACCTATTTAGAAACGATTAATGCCGCAGCCGTTCCTCAGTTATTTACGCTGTTTGTCAAAATCTACACTATTTTATTTTTATTGATGAGCGTTGCTGCATGGTGGCTCGTATTAAACGATGAAAGCCGCCGTAATGCCGAAATTGAAACGCATCAGCAAACAGCATTATTGATTGATGAAATTGCTGCCCATGAAGTCACTTCAAAAGACCTGCAAGATGCCAGAATTTCGGCAGAGCGGGCAAATGATGCAAAAAGCCGTTATGTCATTGGCATTAGCCACGAACTAAGAACCCCTCTAAATAGTATTTTAGGCTATAGTCAATTACTTCAGAAACAAGAGCAACTTTCAGAACAAGGCAAAATGGCGCTCGGGGTGATTAGCCGTAGTGGGCAGCATTTGACTTCACTGATTGACGGTTTACTAGATTTAGCACGAATTGAAACAGGTAAAATTTCTTTAAATGTGGTGGATGTGCATTTTCCAAATTTTATAGAACAGATTATTCAAATGTTTCAGCCACAGTTTGAACAGAAGAATTTACAGTTTATTTATGAAATTGGAGAAAACCTACCGCACTATGTTCGTACCGACAAAAAACGCTTAGAGCAAGTGCTCATCAATTTATTGGGTAATGCTTTAAAATTTACGACGAGCGGTACAATTACTTTAAAAGTCGAGTACCGTTTTCAAACGGCTTATTTTGAAATTAGAGATACGGGCTGTGGTATTGCCGAGGCCGATTTAGAGCGAATCTTTAATCCGTTTGAACGGGGTAGTAATGTGGTTCAAGGCGGATTTACCGGAACAGGACTCGGATTACCAATTGTAAAATTATTAGTCGATTTACTCGGTGGCCAGCTATCTGTGACTAGTCAACTCAATCAGGGTTCACAGTTTAAGATTAAGTTTTACTTACCTTCAAAAGAAGTGGTTCATCCAATTTCTAATGTTTACTCCAACCAGATTACTGGTTATCAAGGCGAACGAAAACGAATTTTAGTTGTCGATAATGAAGCGGTGGATCGAGGTTTAGTCGCTAATTTTCTCAAACCTTTGGAATTTATTATTGAAGAAGCTGAGTCGGGCATTGACTGTTTAAGACGTGTACCTATTTTTCAGCCTAACCTGATTTTGATGGATTTAAATATGCCTCTGATGGGCGGGTGGGAAACAGCGCGATTATTACGTCAGAATAATATTACCAATGTGCCGATCTTAATTATTTCGGCCAATGCAGGCGAGCGTGAAGTCAATCCACAAGATGCCGTCTTAAGTGAAGACTTTATGTTAAAACCAATCGACCTGAATTTGTTGCTGAGTAAAATTGGAGACAAGTTAGGCTTGGTATGGATTGATTCCAAATCAGATGCACATCTTGAAAATAATGAAGTTCAAGCACTTGATGTAAAAGTGTTTAAGCAAGAGCAAAGCGCTGTTCATGCACCAATTAAACAGCCAGAAGATAATGAGCTGCTCGATTTACCGCAAAGCTTGCAGCAATTAAATGATTTGATTGGACAAGGTTATATCCGTGGAATTCAACAGACTTTAACGCAATGCCGCCAAAATTTTCCAGAGCATAACGAGTTATGGGAACAGCTTGAACACGCTATTCAAAAGTTTGATTTAAAACACGCGCAACGATTAATTCAGGATAAGCAATGAGTACGCAACATGTTTCTTTTCAGCAAGCTTCGCCAAACGAGCAGGCTGTTATTCTGATTGTGGATGATGTGCCGGAAAATTTAGGCTTGCTACATGAAAGTCTGGATCAGGCGGGTTATCGCGTGCTTGTCACAACCGATGGATTGAGTGCAATTGAAATTGCACACCGATGCTTACCAGATATGATTTTGCTTGATGGCAATATGCCACATATGGACGGTTTTGAAAGTTGCATACAGCTTAAAGCAAGTCCAATTACGCAGTTTATTCCCGTCATTTTTATGACAGGTTTGTCTGAGACAGAGCATATAGTGCGTGGTTTTCAGGTCGGTGGGGTGGACTATGTAACCAAACCTTTGAATATTGAAGAAGTATTAGCAAGGGTAAAAACACATTTGGCACATGCGAAACTATTGCAACAACAAAAACAAGTGATTGATGCAACGGAAACAGCAATTCTTGCGCTAGATATTCACGGTAAAATTGTTTGGAAAACTCAAAAAGCCAGTGATTTACTGAATCAATATTTACCCGAATTAGACGGTTTTGAAGCAGGCTTAAAAGCGTGGTTTTCAGACTTAGAGCAAGAAAAAGATCCTAAAAAATTAACCAGCTGTTCTTATTCGACGCCATCTCAGCAATTACAGCTTTTATTGCTTACGCCGTGGGAGACTGAACCAAGTGTGGCAAAAAACTATCTGATACAGATCAAGACATCTACACCTGCCTTGGAAATGAATGATATTTTGAAATATTGCCCGCAGTTGACTCAACGTGAGGCAGAAGTCATGCACTGGTTATTGTTAGGGAAAACCAATAAAGATATTGCAGAGATCTTGGAGCTTAGCCCACGGACGGTGAATAAACATTTAGAGCATGTTTTTGAAAAACTTTGTGTTGAAAACCGAACTGCTGCCGTGGCGCATATTAATAGTTTGGTACAAGAGTTTCATTAAGTTAATTAAAAAGTTAGAGGCCCTTAGAGAACCTCTATCATTTTTCTTACTTCAAGTTCTGTTTAAAGAAACTGGTTAATTTATTAAATGGAATGAGGTCGACCCGATCATATAAATCAACATGTCCAGCGCCTTTAACGTAGTAAAGTTCTTTTGGTTGGCCCGCGAGTTTGTAAGCCTCTTCACTAAATTCTTTTGAGTGGGCCTGATCACCCGTAATAAATAGCATTGGACGTGGTGAAATCGTTTCAATGTCATTAAAAGGATAGAAGTTTACAAATCGTACTTCTGTGGTTTGTGCACGATTTTGAGTTTGTTCTAAAGTTTTACCTTTTGGAATTGATGCTCCACGCGAGGTTCTATAAAAGTCATGAAACTCACGTGTCACAGCATCCGCGTTGTCATCAAGTTGAGTCGGTAAATAATTGAGCCATTTGGTTGCGCCACCTTGGAACTCTACATAGCGTTGTTCTGCCGCAGCTGCTAACATTTTCTTTCTTTGCTCTAAAGTTTGTGAATGTTTTAGGCCATTACGTGTTGCTGCACCCATGTCGTACATACTGACAGTGGCAATAGCTTTTAAACGCGGATCAAGTTTCGCTGCACTAATTGCGAAACTACCGCTACCACAAATACCAAGCACGCCAATGTTATTGCGGTCAATGAAAGATTGAGTTCCTAAATAATCTACTGCGGCATTAAAAGCTTCTGTATAGATTTCTGGGGCAACCAGATTTCGAGGTTCACCTTCACTTTCCCCCCAGTAAGGTAGGTCAATTGCTAGGGTAATAAACCCTTGCTCAGCTAATTTTTGCGCATAAAGCATAGAGCTCTGTTCTTTCACGGCACCCATAGGGTGACCTACAATAATCGCAGGACTTTTACTATTTTTATTGAAGTTTTTAGGAATCACTAGGTTCCCAACTACGTTCATGTTGTATTGATTTTTAAAAGTCACTCTTTGAATAGTCACTTGTTGGCTTTGATAAAAATTATTCGCGTCGTTACTCATGTCTGCTGCCATAGCTGAAGTTGAAGAAAATAATCCAATTGTTGCTGCACAAACTGCCGCCGCTGTATGTGTTTTAAGCTTTTTAAAAAAGGGAGATGGATTCATAAATACCTCAATTTAAACAATGTGAATGAGTGAATAGATAGATGTTTATTCGATTTGGGAAATTGAAATTTTGATGGGTTGTTTTTGCTTGAATACGTGGGGAATAGCATCAAGTTTCCCAAGAAAAATGAGGCCATTCGCGTAACCAACAGCTGAGTCTTTATAGAAAAAAGCCAGATTACCCCACGGAGCATAATAGGTAAGATCACCAGCCTTGCCAGCATAACCATGAGGCGAATTTTGCATAGTTAGCTTGTTTGGTAGATCGGCTATTTTTTCAGTTGAGTCATAATCTTTGAGGATTAATGTCAAAGGAAGCTGTTTGGCAAAATCTTCAACAGTAGGTGACATGGCTAATGTGGCAAATAGCGGTTGCTGTGTTCCATCAATATCAATACGGATTTTCATCATCGATCCCCTTTGTTGATTTTTACCTTGAGGCTTTATTGCATAAGAAGCGGAAGTCACTGAGAACAAAACACATAGGCTGACTAAGCCTTTAAAAAAATTATAATTAGCCATATCAACTCACCTCGCTTCTTTAAGAAAAAGCACATAAATGCAATGAAGCTATTTATTCTTTAACGTAAAGATATGAGTGGAATTTATTAATTTTTTACAATAATAAAATGACTCATAATAATCGCCTCAGTTTATTTAAATCTTCATATTTACTGCTTGATATGGATTTTAACGAATCTTCTTTTTAATAATTAGTCTAAAAAACAAACATGGACTTATGAGTAATATTCATGAATAGTTTTATCCTTTATAATGAGGTTGACTCCCCAATAAGAGATAAAGCAGATGATAAATAAAGAAAACTATAATGATCTTTATGCTTTTTTAATGGTGGCAAGAGAGGGTAGTTTTACTAAGGCCGCAGGGAAAATGGGAATTTCACAATCTGCGCTAAGCCATACCATTCGGGGTTTAGAAGAACGTTTGGGAATGTTGCTCCTGACCAGAACCACACGTAGTGTTTCACCCACAGCAGCAGGTGAAAGGTTGAAACAAACGATTAGTGCCAGTTTTGACCAAATCGATAATGAATTGTCCCTTTTAACATCATTTCGGGATCAACCTGCTGGTACGGTTCGGATTAATGCTAGCAGCCATGCAATACGGGAAGTGCTGATTCCCAAACTTAAAAAGATTGCGGGTGATTACCCTGATGTACAAGTAGAAGTGACTGCCTATAGCGGCATGGTCGATATTGTGGCAGAGCGCTTTGATGCAGGCGTCCGTTTCGGAAGCCGCGTAGCTGATGGCATGATTGCAGTACGCATTAGTCCAGATGTCAAAATGGCGGTAATAGCAACACCAGCATATTTTGAACAATATGGAATTCCTAATATCCCTAAAGATTTAATCAATCATCAATGTATTGGCTATCGTTTAACGACCCAAGGCAGCGTATATGCGTGGGAGTTTGTGAAAGATGGTCAAGAAACAAAAATTAAAATTCAGGGGCAATGGATATTTAATGAAAGTTATGAGATTGCACAAGCTGTTCGGGCTGGATTTGGACTGGCTTATATTCCAGAAGATTTGATTCGAGAAGATCTAAAAGAAGGGAAGCTGATTCAAGTTTTAGCAGAGTACAGTATCCAGTTTCCCGGATACCATTTGTACTATCCACATCGCAGACAACTTTCACCTGCGTTACGGTTGGTTATTGATGTGCTACGTGAGTAGCATTTCGCCATGTGAGAAAAGCAGTAATCGCACCTAATAGCAAAATAGTTGCGCTCATATAGAACGTGGAGCTATAGCCATCTGAGTCATATAACAATCCACCTATAGTTGCGCCTAGAGTAATTGCAAATTGAATAATTGCAACCATCAAACCCCCACCAATTTCGGCATCTTGATGTAGTGTTTGGGCAAGCCACGTGTTCCATGCAACTGGTGCCGACGTTCCAATAAAGCCCCATAAACCCATCAATATAGCAACAAACCATAAATGCTCACCACCAAATACAAAAGCTCCAGCAATCACTGCCATGATGAATGGAATAAGAATCAGATAACGATAAACATGCTGGTGGAGGATTAAACTAATTACAAATGTACCCACTAAACCTGCTAAACCCAATATTAATAATAAAATGGATAGCATTGTCGCATCGACATGAGTAACGGTTTCTAGAAATGGGCGTAAATAGGTAAATAGCGCAAATTGGCCCATAAAAAGTAATAAAATTCCTGTCATCCCATAAAGTACAATTGGGCGTTTTAGTAAACCAAATGGATTTTTAGATTTCTCAACTGACAATATTGCAGGAAGAGAAGGCATACTTTTAAATTGCCAAATAAGTGCAACAATCGCGATGGGAACAATACAGAAAAAAGCACCACGCCAGCCAATAATTGAACCCAAAAAACTTCCTAATGGTGCTGCAATTGTGGTGGCTAGAGCATTTCCGCCATTTAATAAACCGAGTGCTTTAGGTACTGAAAGTGGAGGAACGAGTCGCATAACAATTGATGTCGACATGGCCCAAAAACCACCAATCACTACGCCTAAGATTGCACGACCCAACATAAACAAAGCCGCAGAATGGGCAAATGTAATGACTATGCCCGAGGCAATCATCAGTAGGGTGAGTAATAAAATGATATGACGTCGGTCCCATGCCTTAAATACACGACTAATAGACAGGCTGGTCATCACAGCAAAAATACCAGAAATTGCGATTGCTTGACCCACTTGGCCTTCACTCATATTTAAATCTGAAGAGATGGGGGTGAGTAAACTTACGGGCATGAACTCAGATGCAATTAATACTGCGCAGCAGAGTGACATTACAAAGACGGCACCCCAGGCAGGTGTTGAATGTTCATATGTGCTTTGCTCAATTTGATGAAAAGAAGACATAAAAGTTCCAATCTCAAAACCATTGAATTTTCATAAATGAAATGAATAAAATCTGGTCGCAGAGCTTAACAGTAATGATTTGAGAGGATTAGACACAGAATTACGAATAGAATTATGAGTTTTATGCATGAATTGTATTTAAAAAGCATACAGACTCGCTGCTAAAAACAGGCTATTTTTTTACACTTAGATTTGTTCTTATAGATAAAGATTATACAAAGTCATTTCTAAATAAATATGAGTCGTAATACGAGGAATTCATTGTGAATATTCAACAAAAAGATGATACAAAACACGGCAGCTTTAGCTTACTTGATGGTGAAACCGTTGCAGGCGAAATGACTTATACATGGGCAGGCGAAAGCATGCTAATTATTGATGCCACAGATGTGAATGAAAATTATCGTGGACAAGGTGTAGGTCGCCAATTACTTGATGCATTGGTGGCTTTTGTTCGTGAAAAAGACGTAAAAGTAATTCCTCTTTGCCCATATGCTAAATCGGTTTTTGATAAAGACCCAAGCATTGGCGATGTACTGAGAAAGTAAGTAATAGATTAAAATCATTTAATAAAAATCGGGCCTTGGTGTCCGATTTTTTATTGGTTTTATTATTCATCTTTGTTTTAGTGAATATGTTTTGAGCGGTTGTATTCAGCTGATTTGAAGGTTTTTGATTGCCAGATCGAATTTATCAAACTTATAGAAAAGCTTATCTAATAAAAATAGTTTTAGACCAATTGGGAAAAAAATAAACTCGTTGCACAAATATTTAATAGCTGATGAAAGCTAAATATTTATAACGTTTTAATATTATTTTTTGGAATTTTCCTTGAACTGGCAGTATATCCATAGTGTGTTGCCGCAATTTTTCTCTGCAACTTTGACCACGCTGAAAATTTCAATTATCAGCATTATTTTGGCAATTATTGTGGGGCTGATTTGCAGCATTTTAATCACATATCGCGTGCGGGTGCTAAATAGAATTGCCCAGTTCTATATTGAGTTATCTCGAAATACCCCTTTATTAATTCAACTGTTCTTTTTGTATTACGGTTTGCCAAAGCTTGGCATCAAAATCGATGGTTTTGCTTGTGGTGTGATCGGACTGACCTTTTTAGGCGGTAGCTATATGGCCGAAGCTTTCCGAGCAGGTTTGCAGTCTGTTGCAAAAGGGCAGATTGACTCTGCAAAAAGTATTGGTCTGCAACCGACTCAAATTTTTAGATATGTCATTTTTCCTCAAGCACTGGCTATTTCAATTCCGGCAATAGGGGCAAATTGTCTATTTCTAATTAAAGAAAGTTCTGTGGTTAGTGCCATTGCTGTCGTTGAACTGCTTTTTGTCACTAAAGACTTAATTGGCATGGACTATAAAACCACCGAAGCTTTGTTCTTACTCATCATGGCTTATCTAATCATTTTATTGCCCGTGTCTATTTTAACCAGTTATCTGGAGCACAGAAGTCGGAAGGTGAGCCATGGAACTTGATTATTTATTTCAAGCGAGTCACCTCGAACGTTTAATGTGGGGACTTTGGGCAACTGCAAAAATTGCATTTATTTCAGTGTTTTTCTCTGCAATTTTCGGCACAGTTTTCGGCGTCATTATGACCTCTAAAAACATAGTCGTTAAAGCGCTGTGCCGTCTGTATTTAGAAGCCATTCGAATCATTCCGATTTTAGTTTTGCTGTTCGTGTTTTATTTCGGCTTTGCGACATGGTTTAACTGGCAGTTTTCAGCAATGTGGGTATGCGTTGTTGTATTTGTTTTATGGGGTACGGCAGAAATGGGCGATTTGGTTCGTGCAGCCATTACTTCAATTGACCAGCATCAACGCGATTCAGCCTATGCGCTCGGACTTACCCATGTTCAAGCCTTGGTCTACGTCATTTTTCCGCAAAGTCTAAAACGAGTAACTCCAGGCGCGATTAACTTATTTACCCGAATGGTGAAAACTAGCTCTTTGGCAGTCCTGATTGGTGTAGTTGAGGTCATTAAAGTTGGCCAGCAAATTATTGAAAATTCGCTGTTAACCGTGCCGAGCGCTTCTCTTTGGATTTATGGCTTTATTTTTATTTTGTATTTTCTGATTTGCTATCCCTTATCTCGTTTGGCGGCACATTTAGAAAAGGTCTGGGAGTAATTATGCCTTTGTTATCGATACAACAATTACAGAAATCATTTGCACAAAGTCATATTTTACAGGGCATTGATCTGGATGTAGAACAAGGGGAAGTGGTTGTTATTTTAGGTCCATCGGGCTGCGGTAAAAGTACCTTATTGCGCTGTATTAACGGCTTAGAACCGATTCAGGGTGGTGAAATCCGTTTAACTGGCTCAGGTATGCTCGGTAAAGATGTGGACTGGACTAATGCTCGTCAAAAAATTGGCATGGTTTTTCAGAACTATGAGCTATTTGGGCATATGAACGTCATTGACAACATTTTGCTTGGGCCACTCAAAGTACAAAAACGCCACCGCGATGAAGCTGAACAAGTCGCAGATGAGTTGTTAAAGCGCGTGGGGTTGTTTGAGCGAAAACTTGATTATCCACGACAGCTTTCAGGTGGACAAAAACAGCGTATTGCCATTGTTCGTTCACTGGTCATGCAACCTAAAGTCATTTTGCTTGATGAAATTACCGCTGCACTTGATCCAGAAATGGTTAGGGAAGTACTCGATGTGGTACTCAAGTTAGCGAATGAAGGAATGACGATGTTGATTGTGACACATGAGATGTCCTTTGCCCGTAAGGTTGCCGACCGCATTATTTTTATGGATAAGGGCAAGATTATTGAACAGGCTTCACCAGAAGAATTTTTTGAACAGCCGAAAACAGAACGAGCGAAAGCCTTTCTAAATATTTTGTCGTACTAAATTTTTATTATTTGAATCATGAGGAAGTGAATGTTTAAACGTAATTCAATAAAAATATTAAGCAGTCTTGCTGTTGCTGGGGTGTTGTTAACTGCATGTAATAAAACGCCATCAACTGAACAGGCAAGTAATGCTCAAGAAGACCACTCTTTAGAACAAGTCAAAAAAAATGGGGTTCTACGAGTTGCCGTTTTTGCTGATGATCCGCCATTTGGTTATGTAGATAGTGCAGGTAATAATCAGGGCTTTGATGTGGCTTTAGCAAAACGAGTGACCAAAGACTTGCTTGGCGATGAAAAGAAAGTTGAGTTTATTGTGACTGAAGCTTCAAATCGGGTGGAGTTTTTAAAATCGAATCGCGCTGATGTTGTATTTGCGACGTTTACAGTAACTCCTGAACGCAAAGAGGTTGTCGATTTTGCTGAGCCTTATTTAAAAGGTGCTTTTGGTATTGTCTCGCCTAAAGCTAAGCCGATTACTGACATTGCTCAATTAGAAGGTAAAACCTTAATTGTAAATAAAGGCACAAGTTCAGATACTTACTTTACCAAGCATTATCCAAAAGTGAATTTACTCAAGTTTGAAAGAAACTCGGATGCCTTTAAAGCCTTAACTGACGGTCGTGGTGACGCGATTTCTCAAGATAGTACCTATGCTTTAGCGTGGGCTGCGAAGAACCCAAGTTATGTGGCAGGTATTCAGTCCATTGGTGATCAAGAATTTATTGCACCAGCAGTTAAAAAGGGCAATACGCAATTATTGAATTGGCTCAATACTGAAATTAAGCAGCTCAGAACAAGCGGTGAAATTAATAAAATTTATGATGAAACCTTGAAGCCAATTTACGGTGACTCGGTCAATCCGAATGTGTTTTTAGATGTAGGCCAATAATTTTCGATATCGCTAGAGCAGTGTCTACCAAGAGGCGCTGCTGTTTTAAATAAGACTTTTACAAGAACGATAGGGTGAAATAATGACAACATTAACATTGCAAAACGTGAAGCATATTTTAGCTGCGTCTTTACTGAGTTTAGGTTTAGTTGCATGTGACAAAGGAACTCAGTCTACTGAAAAATCGGCAGATACCACACAAACAGTGTCGAGTATTGAACAGATCAAAAAAAATGGTGTGGTACGAATTGGGGTATTTAGTGATAAACCGCCGTTTGGATATTTAGATGCTCAAGGTAAAAATCAGGGCTTTGATGTAGAAATTGCTAAGCATGTTGCGAAAGATCTGCTGGGTGATGAAAACAAAGTAGAGTTCGTTTTAACTGAAGCAGCTAACCGTGTCGAATACTTAAAAGCCAATAAAGTAGATATTATTTTTGCAAACTTTACTATTACACCAGAACGTAAAGAAGTGGTCGATTTTGCTAAGCCTTACCTAAAAGTGGCACTAGGTGTGGTTTCTCCAAAAAGTCATCCAATTACTGATGTGGCTCAACTTAAAGATAAAACTTTATTGGTAAACAAAGGTACAACGGCTGATTCATTCTTCACCAAGACTCATCCTGAAATTAAGCTACAAAAGTATGAGCAAAATACTGAAACTTTTGATGCTTTAAAAGATGGTCGTGGTGCTGCGCTTGCACATGATAACTTGCTGGTTTTAGCTTGGGCTAAAGAAAATCCAAATTACACTGTTGGCATTACCAATTTAGGTGAGCAGGACTTAATTGCACCAGCAGTGAAAAAGGGTGATAAAGAGTTGCTGGACTGGTTAAACCAAGATTTAGAAAAATTGGCAAAAGAAGGTGTGATTCATCAAGCTTATGAAAAAACGTTAAAACCAGTCTATGGCGATACGATTAATCCAAAAGATCTATTGGTTGAGTAATTCTAATAAAGAGGACTCTAGATAGGATTTGCTCGTGCTAGAATTCATCTACAGCCTGCCCATAATTTTTAAAAATAATGTTTTTTGCAATATTTTTTATAGATGTAAACAGTGGTCAGGTTCTGTAGATGAGAAAGTTTTTTGGTTACTTTTTTCAAAAAAAAGTAACAGAATTAGCTGCTTACTTTAGAGGTTAAAAGGTAGGATTCCATCGTGCTAATTCCTTGACTCTATATTACTTTAACTTAAATAAAGTCGGCTCTGCTGCTAGTTTATCTGCCAAATATTGAATCAATACACTCAATTTAGGCGGGACATGCCGTGTCGGTGGGTAAAGTAACCACAACCCACCACTATAATAGGTCTTAAAATACCAATCTGGTAAAACCTGAACTAAGGAACCTTGTTGTAGCGCATGGCGTGCAACGAAGTATGGCAAACTCGCAATACCTAAATGCTGTAATGCGGCACTCAAACGCACACCCGTATGGTTTGCTGCATAACGACCACGCACAGCAACACTTATCGATTTATTTCCTTGTTGAAATTTCCATTTTGAGTCACTGGCTTGTTCACCCAAGTAAATACATTCATGCTGCTTTAAATCATGAGGGTGGTTCGGAGTGCCATGCTTTGCTAAATATTCATGTGTGGCACAAATCAAATGGTCAATATCAATGAGCTTTCGTCCCATCAGCCCACCCGGTGGTTGCTCTGTAATTCGAAGTGCTAAATCGACGCCATCATCAATCAGGTCTACATAACGATCTTCTAAAAGCATTTGAATATCAATTTTCGGGTAGCGTTCTAAAAATTCGGGTAAATGCGGATGAATCATAAAATGTCCCACAGCTTTGGGAACACTCATACGAATAATACCTTCTGGCTCGACATGAAATTGACCTGAACTTTCCATGACTGCTTGTGCAGCATTCACCATATCTAAACAACGTTGATAAACCTGTTGTCCGCTTTCACTTAAACGAAGTTTCCGCGTAGTTCGATAGAGTAAGCGGGTGCCTAAAGCACGTTCTAAACGAGCAATCGCGCGGCTGACAGCAGAAGGTGTTGTACCAAGCTGCCTTGCAGTTTCAGAAAAACTTTCCGACTCGACAACCTTAACAAAAGTCGCCATTTCATTTAACAGAACCAGACTTTGATTTGTGCTCATGAAGCAAAAGTTATTTGGATTTTGATTAGATTATCGCGTCTAAAAAATCGCAATACAATCTTTTAGATGATTTTCAGGAAACTAAATTGTTATGTGGCAGTTGTATGGACATGAGTTTTTAACGCTAGCTCTTATTCACTTTATGGCGG
>NZ_JZFB01000001.1:279603-289714 GCF_001188385.1 Acinetobacter sp. V2
AAGTGTTCGTTATGGCTACTTAATTGGATGTCTAACCGCAATTGGTATTGGTGTCGGAATTTCAGTCCATGTGTTTTATACACTTGTTGGTATTGGTTTTTTGATTCAGCAAAGTGAATGGCTGATGTCACTTATCAGAACAGCGGGGGCAGCTTACTTAGTGTATTTAGGATGGCAGTGTTTACGTAGCCAGCCGAATACCAATATTGAGATTAATGGCCAAGCAGACAGTGACACGCCGAGTTTATTTAAAGCGTTTACAATGGGTTTTCTCACCAATGCGTTAAACCCAAAAGCCACCATCTTTTTTCTGGCAATTTTTACAACGATTGTAAGTACGACCACACCAATGAAAGTTCAGGTTTTTTATGGGGTCTGGATGTGTATGGTTAACGCTATTTGGTTTATGGTGGTGAGCGTACTGTTTGCTCAGCCTATTGTACGTAAAAGATTTTTGGAGTTTGGGGTTTATTTTGAGCGGGTAATGGGAGTTTTATTAATTGGGATTGCATTGAGATTGATTTGGGGTTTGTTTAATTAAGTTGGTTTTATTTATAAGTGGATGGACTGTCGGGACGGAGTCTTACCGTTTATACATCAGAAGAACGTAGTTAATTCTGTTACTTTTTTTGGAAAAAGTAACCAAAAAACTTTGTCATCTACAGAACCTGTTCACTGTTTTCATCTATCAGGAAATGTTGCAAAAACATTATTTTTATAAATTATGGGCAGGCTGTAGATGACTCTTAGCACGAGCCAAAGGCTAAGCTAGGAATCAAATTTCAAATCATAAGACTCCGCCGTGATAACCACTAATAATTTTTAGCTCAACCTAAAGTCATCTGCGAACTATTGCATAGCACGACAGAGTATTATCGCTTAAAGTTTTAATTTCTTCAGTCGCCTTCGGCTGGACTTACTTTGGTTTCGCTCAAAGTAAGCAAAAGCATTGTCATCTGCAAAACCTGTCGACTTATTTCATTTAACTAGTATTTCACAGAAACAGAATCTTTTTGATGCTACGCAGGTTGCAGACGACTTTTGCTCGAGTAAATGTAGTGCTAGGACTATTTGAGTTTTAATAGTTTTCTCATTGGAAAATTGAATTTTAATGATGGCAAATTAATTATAAAAAAAGACCGCTCAAAAGCAGTCTTTTCTAGTCTAGAAATAGATTTAATTGCTACGTCTATTACGCGTTAGTTGATGTAACACCGAAACCAATAAATCAATTTCTTCAGTCGTATTATAAAAAGCCAAAGACGGACGCACGGTTTGTTCTACACCAAAACGACGTAAAATTGGCTGTGCACAGTGGTGCCCAGAACGTACGGCAATACCATGTTGATTTAAAGCTTTACCGACTTGTTCAGTTGAATAGCCTTGTAAGGTAAAGGACATAACACTGGCTTTGTGATGTGCCGTTCCGATCAAACGTAAACCTGACACACTACTCAGCGCATTTTGACCATATTCGAGTAGATCATGTTCATAGCGAGCAATGTTATGAATACCTAGACTTTCTACATATTCAAGCGCAGCGCCTAAACCAACAGCATCGGCAATGTTTCCAGTTCCAGCTTCAAACTTGTTTGGGGCAGGTTGGTAAACTACTTGTTCGAAGGTAACATCCTGAATCATATTACCGCCGCCTTCCCAAACAGGCATGCTTTCTAGCAACTCTGGTTTTGCATAGACCGCGCCAATGCCCGTTGGACCAAACACTTTATGTCCAGAAAACACAAAAAAGTCTGCATCGAGAGCTTGTACATCGGTAGGAATGTGCGAAACGGATTGAGCACCATCAACTAAAACACGTACACCTTTTGCATGCGCAATTTTAATCACTTCAGCAACAGGTGTGACTGTACCCAAAGCATTCGAAACTTGAGTAATCGACAGCAGTTTAGTGCGCTCATTAATCAGTTTTGGCAACTCTTCTAAAATAATCTGGCCCGTGTCATCCACAGGAATGACTCTTAATTTTGCTCCAGTTTTTTTAGTGAGTTGATACCAAGGCACAATATTGGCATGGTGTTCCAAGTGAGAAACAATAATTTCATCACCCTCACCAATATTTTGCTCACCCCATGTTTTTGCAATCAGGTTAATGCCTTCGGTTGTTCCTCGAACAAAGATAATTTCTTTAGAAGAGGGTGCACCAATAAATCGGGCAACTACATTTCTTGCATGCTCATAGGCATCGGTTGCACGAGCTGCTAACTCATGGGCAGCACGGTGAATATTTGAGTTTTCATGCTGATAAAAATAAGCAATCCGATCAATCACGCGCTGCGGTTTTTGTGTAGTGGCAGCATTATCCAACCAAACCAGAGGTCGGCCATTGACGCGTTCCTGTAAAATTGGGAAGTCGCGACGTATAGCATGTACATCGAGTGGTTGAGCACTACTTGCTACAAAAGTGGGTTGCGATGGTTGATAGTGACTATAACTTTGTCCACTTTGAGGCAAGTCTAAAAAATAAAATGCAGAGCTTGCCGAACTTTGGGGAGGCGTGTTCGTTGCAAAACGATCTTCCGTCAGCAATGATTTCAGCTGGTCACCATGTGGCAATTGAAAAGACTGTGCAACTGAGTAATTATCCTCAACACCTTTAACAGATGGCTCTGCTGCATTTGGAGCAGAAAAATCATTTAAAAAATAATAAGGTGATTCACCTGCACCAGTAGGTAAGTTTGGTTCAATGCGAGGCACATTGGGTTCACTATGAGCAGCTTGTGGCAAATGTGGCTCAAATGGTGGGCGTGGCAAATTAGCTCCACCAACCACAGGCGCAGACGCTACAATTCGACGTTCAGGGTAGTCTGGCAAATTTGGAATATGCTCAGGATATTCCGGATTGAGACTTTTCTGAAACGCGATATTGGGCGCACGACCACTGAGTGCAGAAAATGGTTCACCCGGTTGTGGTGGGTGCGGTGGCGCTCCGACAGGTAAGTCCAAGTTAAGGCCCGATGGAGAAGCTGAACTGCTTGAGCTTGGTAATGCTGAAAAAAACTCATTAGCAAGTCGAGCAATGGTGGACTCATCAGGGAAGTTGGCTGGTGGGTTAACACCAGTCACTTCAGGCCCCGTTGGACTACCTTGCAGATTACTTGTAGTTAACTGGGTAGTCATGATATTTGTCCACCTCCACATCATCTAATACTGCCAACGCATCATCAGTGAGTACTGCAAGTGAGCAATATAACGAGATTAGATACGACGCAATCGCGTTACGGTTGATTCCCATAAAGCGTACTGAAAGCCCTGGTGACTGTTCACCCGCAAGACCCGGCTGGAACAAACCAACAATCCCTTGACGCTTTTCACCAACACGAAGCAGCAAGATTTTAGTTTTGCCATCTTCTACAGGAATTTTATTTGATGGAATGAGTGGAATACCGCGCCATGTAATGAATTGCGAACCGAATAGACTAACCGTTGGAGGCGGTACACCACGGCGTGTACATTCACGGCCAAATGCTGCAATTGCATCAGGGTGTGCTAGGAAAAAACCCGGTTCTTTCCAGACTTTACGTAGCAAATCATCAAGATCATCTGGAGTAGGTGGGCCATTTAAAGTCGAAATACGTTGGTCATCTGTCACACTTGCCAATAAACCGTATTCAGGGTTATTGATAAGCTCACTTTCTTGACGTTCTTTAATGGTTTCAATTGTTAAACGGAGCTGTTCTTTAATTTGGTCGTGTGGGCTGCTGTAAAGGTCAGCAACACGTGTATGTACATCTAAAACAGTAGATACACCATTTAAAAAGTATTCGCGTGGCTCTGGGTCATAATCGACAAAAGTTTGAGGTAAAGTTGCTTCATCACGTTGTGTGCAAGCAACTTGAATGTCATCAGTATTATTTACACGGTTTAAGCGGTAGATACCTGCTTCAACAGGAAGCCATTGAAGTAAGTGAGTCAGCCATCTGGGAGTAATTGTAGAAAGTTGGGGAGCAGTTTTGGTTGCATTGGCCAGTTGACGGGCTGCGTGGTCCCCCAGCGCAAGTTGGGCTTTGTCAGTATTTTTCGCCATGAATCATTTTTCCTTATTACAGTGGCTTGGTTATAAAATGTTAAATTTTTAAATTATCGTGTTAACAGATTAGAATTAAATATTCGATTTTCAAAATATGAATAAGGTATAAATAAATGAATACAGTTCACTTATTATGAATAAGCATATGTTTATGAAAATTTAATATAAATAAATAATAAACTGATTTATATATACCAAATTCATGTTTTTAATATATTGGTTAAAACTCTTATATATAAAATTGTGAATACGATTTATTTAAATTCTGGATTTTTTTGATAAGCTTCCAGTGGTGACTGTAAAATCTGGCTTCCTGCGGGAATACTATGTGTAAGCCAGACATTTCCCCCAATAATGGACCCTCGACCAATCGTAATACGACCTAAAATAGTGGCACCTGCATAGATCACCACGTCATCTTCAACAATTGGATGGCGTGTATAGTCTTTTTTCAAACCACCATCATCATTGGTTTCAAATCGTTTTGCTCCAAGGGTCACTGCCTGATAAATACGAACACGCTCTCCAATGACACTGGTTTCACCAATCACCACACCCGTACCATGATCGATGAAGAATCCTTTACCGATTTTTGCACCCGGATGAATATCAATACCGGTTGCAGAATGCGCCAACTCGGAAATAATGCGAGACAATAAAGGCACTTGGGCATAGAGTTGATGCGCTATTCGATGATGAATAATCGCAAATATGCCCGGATAGCAAAGTAATACCTCATCCACACTATGCGCCGCTGGATCGCCTTCATAAGCGGCTCGCACATCGCCGTCTAAAAGACGTCGTATAGAGGGCAATGTGTTGGCAAAATCCTGCACAATATTTTGAGCAAGTTCGTCTGGTTGTTGGACTGTGTTCGAATGACTCAAATGACGTTTTGCTTCATAGTTTAAAGCCAGTTGTACTTGAGCATGTAAAGCTGTGAGTACCCGATTTAAAGTATAGGCAATATAAGAATCTTCAGTTTCTTGACGTAAGTCAGCAGGGCCTAAACGCATTGGAAATAAAATTCCGCACAGGTCATCTAAAATGGCTTTCAAAGCTTCTTTAGATGGAAGTTCACGGCCCCCAAATTCTTTGGTCCTGTGTTGCTGCTGACGCCAGTCATGCCTTGCTTGTTGTAAACCTTGTACAACAGCATTAATGTTCCATTGAGTCACAAGCTTTCCTTGATTCACTGAAAATTGATTAAAATATTAGTCTTGTTGCCAAGGAAGTTGATGGATGCGCCAGCCATTTTTCTGATTACGCTGTTGCTGATCATTTAGATCGCCTTCGAAGCCTTCAAGAACGTTATAAATATGCTCAAAACCAGCATTAAATGCGGCCTCGGCAGCTTGTGCTGAACGGTTGCCACTACGGCATAACAAAAGAATGGTTTTGTCTTTGCCAACTTTTGATTCGAGTTCTTTTAAAAAGCGTGGATTACGGTTAAACGATGTGCCTGTTGCCCAAGCGACATGAACACTTTCAGGGACATAACCTACAAATTTACGTTCTTCATTGGTACGCACATCAACTAAAACAGCTTCGCCTTGTTGTACGAGCTGCCATGCATCAGTAGGTGATAAACTGCCACTAAAATTAAGTTCATGGTCCTGTGCGTATTGCTGTGCTTTACTAAGAATAGTGTCTTTTGACAAAGATGTATTAGAACTCGAAGAGATAAAACCAGATGGGTTTTCTGTATTTAATTTGGCATTCATTTAAATAATTCCTTATCTTCGATTCAGATTGTTATTGTTCAATTTACGCGTTTTTAAATATAAGCAAAAATAAGTAATATCTATTTATATATATTTTTTTAATAAATAAGCAAGCTAAATATTTTATATAAAATCGTATTAATTAATCTTATAAAGTTCTTCTAATAAAATATTTAATGGATTTTAACATTTGGTAAAAACCATATGAATTAAAATAATCCATATGGTTTTAAATATTAAGAAAATCCACCATTTACTCGAATGACTTGTGAATTTACCCAACGTCCATCTGGGCCAGCTAGCATGGCAACTACACTGGCAATTTCTTCAGGTGTTCCGATTCTTTCCAAGGGAGCGAGTTTTGCAATTGCTGCTACTTGCTCATCAGTTTTTCCATTGTAAAAAAGGTCAGTACCTGTCGGGCCGGGTGCAACGGCGTTTACGGTAATATTTCGGCCGCGTAACTCATTTGCTAACACATGGACCAAACCTTCTACACCTGCTTTTGAAGCAATGTAGGGACCATATGCTGGAAAAGATTTAGCAATTACACTCGTTGAAAGGACAATAATCCGGCCACCATCCGGAACTGTTTCGGCTGCATGCGCCAATATTAAAAATGCACCACGTAAATTGGTATGAATTACTTTATCGAAATCTGGCAGACCTTCAGGTGTAATTTTTGCCATAGGCATAATGCCTGCGCTATGAACCACAACGTCTAATTGACCGTTAATGGCTTTAGCTTCTTGAAATAAACGACTCACCTCATGTTCATTTGTGACGTCCGCTTGAATAGCAGAAGCTTGACCACCTTGCTCAATAATGTGCTCTATAGTGGCTTGGGCATGCACTGTATTGCCCGCATAGTTAACAATCACATAAAAACCATCTTGAGCTAAACGTTCTGCAATAGCACGGCCAATACCACGTGAAGCACCAGTAACAAGAGCTGTCTTTTTTGAAATATTCATTTTTAGATTGCCTGTTTGAGTAGGTATGGCTTATTTTAATAATATAGAAATATGGGATAAATCTTCATAATTGGATAAGATAATTCCATATTTATTAATAATAGATAGGGTTAAAAGCGAGCACTATGGATAAATTTGATACCTTGCAACTTTTTACCCGCATCGTAGAGCTGGGTAGTTTTAGTCAGGCAGCCGATCAGCTGAATATCCCACGCGCTACAGCAAGTAATGCCATTAAAGAGTTAGAGAATAATTTACAGTGTCGTTTGCTAGAGCGGACGACTCGGCATGTAAGACCATCACTAGATGGACAAGCATTTTATGAGCGTTGTACACAAATATTATCGGAACTCGATGATGCCGAATCGTCCTTACGTAATGTAATTGCACAGCCCCGTGGTTTACTACGTGTCGATTTATCAGGCGCACATGCGACTAAAATTGTTTTACCCAATATCGACCAATTTCACGAGTTGTATCCCGACATTGAGCTGGTAATTAGTACGGGAGATCGCTTGGTTGATCTGATTCGGGAAGGGATAGACTGTGTGGTGAGAGCGGGGCGTTTGGATGATTCCACTTTAATCGCTAGACATTTGGTTGATATGCCACAAGTCATTTGTGCAAGTCCTGACTATTTAATTAAACATGGAACGCCTCAGCAACCAGAGGATTTGTTATCACATTATTGTGTTAATTTCTTTTCGACATCAGGTGGGCGGAATTATCCATTTGAATTAATGGTGAATGGCAAAAAACAAGATTATTTTTTGAAAAGCTGGATCGCGGTAAATGATGCTGAAAACTATGTATTATCTGCTTTACGTGGGGCAGGTTTAATTCAGGTCCCGCGCTATCATGTAGCGAATGAGTTAAAAGACGGACAACTGGTTGAGGTTTTATCTGAATGGCAAATCCCGAAGATGTCAGTTTCTGCTTTATATCCGCAGCATCGGCAGCTCTCGCCACGCGTACGCGTTTTTGTCGCTTGGCTGAGTGAGTTATATATGGGCTATTTTTCAAAATAACGATAGCGTATAACGTATAGGTAGAATGCTCTCTAGCACATATAAAATTTTGGTGAATATGTGATTGAATTACCCAATGCAAATGATTGGATTGTTAGAAATTCTGACCCGAATAGTCTTGAACGAATTGAAGCCTTTTTTACCGATCATGCTTATGAGTCGCATCGCCACGATACTTTTGCAATTGGTCGAACATTAACAGGTGTTCAAAGCTTTCATTACCGTGGAGAGATGAAACATAGCCAGCCGGGTATGACGATGGTTTTACATCCCGATGAAAAACATGATGGAGAGTCAGGTAGTCGAGACGGTTTTAGATATCGGATGGTGTACGTAGAACCTGCAACCCTACAGGAAATTATGAAGGGCAAACCTTTACCATTTATTGAAAATGGCTTGAGTCAGGATCCCCGTTTATTTAAAGCAACTGATGTTTTATTACAGGGAATGGACCAGCATATTGATCCTTTAGAAAAACAAGATGCTTTATATGATCTGGCAACCACACTTTACGAAATTTCTGGTAATAATCAGCGAACCTCACATGCTTATGACTATGTCGCAGCGGAGCGTGCTAGAGAATTTATACATGCTTCTTTATATGAAAATATCTCTTTAGATGATATTGAAAAAAATGTGGGACGAGACCGCTGGAGTCTTTCACGTGATTTTCGCCTCCTATTTGGTACAAGTCCACATCGATATATGACCATGCGTAGGCTGGAAGTTGTGAAGTCCTGTTTAATGTATGGAGAGTCCTTGACTCAAGCTTCATTGATTGCAGGATTTTTTGATCAAAGCCATATGACACGTCATTTTCTAAAAGCATTTGGATTGACTCCAGCCCGATGGCGGATGATCAATAAGCTCTCTTCTTAAAAAAAGCCAGCCTGTTTAGGCTGACATAGACTCTATCTTAAATTAGGTTCATGCCTTTCAAAAAATCATAAAGCATAAATATGCCAGAAACGATTAACATCAATCCCATGGCTTGGTTTATACGATTAAACCAGATTTTATTTTTAATTTTTTTACCTAACACTGCACCTGCCCAAGAGTAAAGGCAGGGCGCGCCAGCTGCACCCAGTGAAATGAGCAATGATACGAAGAATATTTGAACGCCAATGATATGTGCTGTCGGGTACATAATGGTTGTAACAGGCAGAATCACTAAAATCCCTTTTGGGTTTAAAGCTTGTATCCAGAAACCATTCCAGAATGAAAGTGCCTGAACTTCAGCGGCTTCGTCACTCATATCAATATCTGACTTTAGCATTTGATATGAAAGATAAAACGTATAACACGCGCCAAACAAAGCAATATAGTGCAAGGCATTTTGTGGAATGATCGCGGCGCCGATATATCCAAAAATCATGAATAACATCAGCATTGCACAACCGACACCCATAAAAAAATAAATTGTTCTTTTGAATTGTCCGGTAAGCCCAGCGTTTAGCCCCATAAAATTTACTGGACCGGGGCTATACATCACACTCAAGGTATAAAAAAAGATTTCCATAACGTATCTACTAAAACAAAAACAACCCAGCATAGTGACTCGCAAATTTATGGTCTTGTACGTTTGTGATGGCTCCTGCACAAACGTACAAGACGAGAAAAATCTGAATGAGTCATGATGAGCGAGTTAACGTTATGATTCAGGAAAGAGGTTTATGTTTGATACAAAAATTGCGCTGATTGTCCGTAATGATCTTGCGACGTGGCAGAGATTAAATGTGGTGGCTTTTTTGGCAACGGGGATTGCCTCTGCTGTACCTGAAATGTTGGGTAAACCTTATATCGATGCGAATGGCTATGAGTATGGCAACATGTTAGGGCAGCCGATGTTGGTATTTGAGGGAGATTTATCAGGACTGCAAAAAGCACATCGGAAAGCAATTGAGCAAGATTTAACGATAATTCCCTATGTACATGCCATGTTTTCTACAGGCAATGATGAAGATAATCGGGCGGTTTTTTTGGCCGACGATGCGAATCAATTAAATTTGGTCGGAGTGGCGTTAATAGGATCTAAAAAGGCAGTTGATAAAGCAATAAAGGGTCTTTCTTTGCATCAATAAAATGTTATTGAAAGAATGATAAAACCCACTTTTTGAGCAAAAGTGGGTTTTATTTAAAAATGATGATTAAATTTTATCTTGAGTCTTGGTCTCAAAATCGCTCGCATCATGACGTTCATGCAACTGTGTGGCTAAATCACCAAAGGTACGGTTGACCATACGTCCACGTTGTACCGCAGGGCGCGCTAAAATCGCATCTGCCCAGCGCTGAACATTTTTATATTGATCGACACCTAAAAACTCCGCGCCGTTATAC
>NZ_JZFB01000001.1:289749-290034 GCF_001188385.1 Acinetobacter sp. V2
TATTCAGAACCTGCTAAATATTCATGCTTTGCTAGATGCTGATCTAACACATCAAGTAAACGTTTTGTTTCCAAGGCAAAGCGGTTAACCGCATATTCAATTTTAACGGGTGCATAAGCATAAAAATGCCCAAAACCACCACCTAGGTAAGGCGCGCTGCCCATTTGCCAGAATAACCAATTGAGGCATTCAGTACGTGCAGCAATATCAGTTGGAATGAAAGCTTTAAATTTTTCAGCCAAGTAAAGCAAAATTGAACCAGACTCAAATACTCTTAATGGCGGG
>NZ_JZFB01000001.1:290054-291337 GCF_001188385.1 Acinetobacter sp. V2
GATTAATTTCTACAAAGCCACTGCCAAATTGTTGTCCTTCACCGATTTTAATCAGCCATGCATCATATTCAGCATCTTGATGTCCTAATGCTAAAAGCTCTTCTAGCAAAATAGTGACTTTTTGACCATTAGGCGTTGCTAAAGAATAGAGCTGGAGCGGATGTTTCCCTATTGGAAGTGTATGCTCGTAACGAGCACCTGAAGTAGGTTGGTTTAAATCAGTTTTTTCTCCAGTCCATTGCCAAACTTGTGGAGGAATATAGTTTGAATCACTCATTTTTTATCTCGTGTTTGGTGTAAATATAAGGATTTAGTTATGTCGCAAGGCAAGCCATTTTTGTACGGTCGGTCGTTGCCATTGCTGTAATGCATAGTTTTTTAAACGTTCTGGTACAGCATCATCATTTTGAATAAGGCGTTGCAATATTAGAGCAAGTTCAGCATCCACAATGCTCCATGAACCAAAAAGAAATTCGGCATCAGGCGCGAGAAGTTTTTCTGCAACAAAGAAAAGTTTCTCGGCTGCTTTTTTGCCTTCTTCTGAAAGTGGAGTGGACTTTGGCTGAATAAAAATAACATCGGTTGGACGCTCAGTTCTTATGGCAACTAAGTCCGATCGGAGCCATGCCTGAATTTGTCTTGCTCTTGCACGTGCTTGAATATCTTTTGGATAAATAGATGTGTTTGGATAAAGCTCTTCTAAATATTCCAAAATGGCAGAAGATTCTGATAAAGCAAAATCGTTATGCTCAAGTACAGGCACTTTAGCAGTTAAAGACTTTGCTACATAAGATTTTTCAAATTGGCCTTGCTGGCCTAAGTTGATGGTCGCTATTTCAAATGGAATTTGTTTTTCATGTAGCCCTACAAAAACTGTAAACGCGTAGGGGCTTAGAAATTGTGAATCTGTGTACAGCTTAAAATGTTCATTATTCATTGTTATTGTCCATGTCATAAAACAATCGGATCTAGTCTAAGTGAGCTGATCCAAGATTGGGTAGCTTTTTTGTGGAAAAGCTTTATCGGTTTTTGAATTAAGCCATTTCAACATTAGGGCTTAATGTGCTGAAAATGCTGCCGAACAATACTAAGCCACGCCTGTACCGCTGGTGAGACAGGAAGATTCTTTTTCCAAGCCATCACTAAGTGCCACTGAATATTTGGTTTTTCAAGCGGTACTGCTGCAAATAAACTAGGGTCAAGCATGTCGGTATAATATTGAGGAAGAAGCGCGATACCCATGCGTTGTAATACCATGTCTGCTAAGAGGTGCCATTGGCTGG
>NZ_JZFB01000001.1:291394-299716 GCF_001188385.1 Acinetobacter sp. V2
TTAAAGAGAAATTTTCAGGAAACATTAAAAACGATTGGTGTTGTAGCTCTTCTAGATTTATTTTTTTACGGGTTGCCCAAGTGGCATCACGACGTAAAAGAACCATTAAAGGGTAGTTACATAGCTCAATACTATTGAAAATTTGCTCATCAAAAGGCTGCAATAAAACGCCAACGTCTAGTTCATTGTTAAGCAAAGCTTGTTCAATACCACGTGAACCAACCTCCATAAAAGCTAATTCAATATCTGGCAATTGCTGATGATAATCAAATAGGGCAGTCGTTAAGAGCTGCGAGCCTAAAGGCGGAACGCCAAGTTTTAAAGTTCCTGTTTTTAATTGTTGATAATTTTCTATCTCAAGAAAAATGTTTTGTTCTGCCTGAAGAAGCTCGACCGCGTGTTGATAAATACGCTCTCCAATTTCAGTTAATTCAATTTGTCTTTTTCGTCCATGATCGGGTTTAACTAAAAGTTGGACCTGAAGCTGTTCTTCAAGCTGCTGTAATATTTTACTAATAGTGGGCTGAGTCAGATATAACTCTTCAGCAGTACGTGTAAAGCTTTTAGTTTTGACCAGCGTAACGAAGCACTGAAGTGATTTTAGAGAAAGCATAATAAAGAATAAATTATTCCATTTTGGAATGATATTAACATGAATAATTCATATTTAGCAGCTTTAACCAAGATAGCATAATGGTGTAGTTAACCATTTAATTTCGCAAAATGAGTACTGAATCTGCTTCTGACACACCCACACAACCTTCACTTTTAGTTTTAGTTAAACAAATTTTGATTTTGGCTGGATTTTGGTGCGTCGGATATCTCTTACATCAAAAACTTGGCGTACCTGTCTCGGCAGGTATTTTAGGTATGTTTTTATTGCTTCTATGCCTGTTCTTTAAAATTATCAAAATGGATCAGGTGGCAATAGGAGCAACCGTTGTTTTAGGTGAACTGTTGCTGTTCTTTGTTCCTGTGGTGGTCGCCGTTGTCCAGTATAAAACGCTGTTTATGACAGAAGGATGGCAAATTGTTCTGAGCATTGCGGTTGGGACCATTTCGGTCATGCTCAGTACATGTCTGACTATTCACTATTACAATCGTTTGAAAGCTTATTTACAGGCCCGAAAACGTCTTCAACATAAGCATATCTAAGAGAAAATGACATGAATATTTGGTCAATTCTTTGTCTGATCTGGACCTTGGCAGCCTATGTTGTGGCAAAGCGGATCTATCAGAAAAATCCGAAACTTTGGTTATCACCAGCAATTAGTGTGCCTGTACTCACCATTATTTTGATGACGATTTTTGGAATTTCATATCAAACTTATGCTGAAGATACGCAGTGGATTGTTAATTTATTAGGGCCTGCAACGGTTGCGTTTGCTGTACCGATTTATCGCTATCGGGAAACGATTCGAAAAAACCTTGGGGTCCTTTCGATTGCGATTATTGTGGGGATGAGTGTAGGTGTGATGTCTGCCTATGAAATGGCACAGTGGTTTCACTTTAGCCCTGAAGTCACCAACAGTTTGATGGCCCGTTCTATTTCAACACCATTTGCCATGATTTTAGCGGAAGATATTCACGGTTCGGCAGCATTGGTTTCACTATTTACCGTTATTACTGGTTTGGTCGGTATGATTTGTGGCGATGCAATTTTAGCGATCACTAAAATCCGTTCTAATGTGGCAAATGGGGCAGCTTTCGGAAATGCAGCCCACGGTTTTGGTACAGTTAGAGCACAGCAGCGCAATAGTGAAGAAGGTGTAATTGCCAGTTTGACCATGGTCATTGCAGGTATTTTAATGGTGCTGATTGGGCCATTTGCCATTCATCTATGGTTGCTACTGTAAACTTGGTTTAAGTTGGCTTGTCATGTTGTTGAATAATCTTTGATAGTTTTTTGATGGCTTGTCTCATCAGTTCAGGTTCAAAATCGCCTAAGCCAACAATTAACCCCGGACGTTGTTGTTCTTTTGAAAATGTCGGTGAAATTGCTTTAATGGCAATGCCTGCATCGACTGCCGAGCTTGCAACGTCAATATCATTAATATGGTGAGCCAGCCATAACACCATATGCATGCCTTGATCGCCCGGCTGTAACCAAGCTAGTTCTTGAGATATGTATTTTTCAATCAAGCCAATAATGTATTCTCGAACTTCTGCATAGACATTCCGAGTCCGTCGGATATGCCGCTCTAAATAGCCTTCTTGAATAAAAGCAGCCAAAACGTGCTGGTCGGCAGCAGGTGGATGTCGATCAATTAAGACTCTTAGCCCACAAAAAGGTGCCACCAATTCTTTAGGCAATACTGCATAGCCAAGTCTAAGTGATGGAAATAAGACCTTACTGAAAGTCCCAAGATAAATGACTTGGTCGGGTGCCATACCTTGTAACGATGGGAAGGGCTGTCCGTTATAACGGAGTTCACTGTCATAGTCATCTTCAATGATCCATGCATTTTGCTGTTTTGCCCAAGCCAATAAAGCAGTACGTCTTGCTAGACTCATCGGCATGCCAAGTGGATATTGGTGAGACGGCGTCACAAAAGCAGCACGTGCATGTTTAGAAAGTTTAATTCCAGTTTCAACTTGAATACCTTCTTCATCGACAGGAACACGCACCATCCGAATGTTTTGTACAGCATGCTCAAAAATAGCTGTTGTACCCCGATAAGCTGGATCTTCAATCCAAACTTCATCTTTTGCTTCAAATAAAATCTGGCTGCAAATATAAAGTGATTGCTGAATGCCGGGTGTAATCACAATTTGTTCAGGTTCACAGTGGACAGAGCGTGAACGACGTACATAGTCGGCTATAGCAACTCTTAGTGATAGCACGCCTTGAGGTTCACCATAACCGGAAGGAGCACCTGCACCTCGTGATCTAAATTTATTACCAAACTTACGCCAGATGTCGCTCGGTTGAGTGCGGGCAATGGGAACAGATACTGCAAAAGGGGCATGAGGAAGCGGTTTAAACTCTTTAAGCACTTGGGCATAAGAAAGTGCCGACTTCGTCAAAGGGATTACGCTAGGTGTGGTTACTTTTTGAGAATGTTGCGGCGTAGTTTTTTTAGTTAAAGCATGAGACACATAGGTGCCTGTTCGTGCTTGAGAGTCAAACACACCTTCGGCTAAAAGCTGATCGTAAGCTTCGATAATCGTTCCGCGAGCGACTCCGAGTGTTTGAGCCAGTTCTCGTGAAGAAGGCAACGGATCGCCAGGCTGTAAATCACCACTTTGTACAGCTTCACGCAAAGCTTGGGTTAGTTGAGCACTTATCTTTCCTTGGCTTTTATTAATCTTTGCAATCGACGGAAGTTCAACAACTTTTGCCATTCTTGCCATAATTCTGGTCTACTTAAAAAAATACAAAGTGGTTCTTTTTAATAAACCACAGAAACAAGAAAATTTACAACACAAAATATAAATAACCCTGATATTTACAGCGAGGTTTGAGCCATGTATATCCCCGATGATTATGCAGAAAACCGTTTGGATGTATTGCATTCTCTTATTACCGAATATCCATTTGGTGTGCTTTTTACTCATGGAAGTAATGGCTTAGATGCAAATCATCTTCCATTCGAATTACAGGCAAGCGAAGGGGAATTGGGTGTACTACATGCGCATGTGTCTAGAGTTAATCCTGTCTGGCAGGACATTAAAAATGGAGATGAGGTGTTGGTCGTGTTTCAAGCGGGTGATGCTTATATTTCACCAAACTGGTACCCATCCAAACATGAACAGCACAGACAAGTACCGACATGGAACTATAGGGTTGTGCATGCTTATGGCAAAGTAACCATTCGAGATGATGAACGTTACGTCCGTGGTGTTGTGGCTCGTTTAACCCGTACCCACGAAGCATCTCAACCTGAACCATGGAAAATGTCCGATGCACCAAGGGACTATATTGAACCGATGTTAAAAGCCATTGTAGGTATTGAGATTGAAATTACCAAGCTGCGAGGCAAATCAAAACTTGGGCAAAACAAAGAACGTCGAGACATTTTGGGCGCGGCAGATGGCCTATCGAAATCTGGTCATCAAACCATAGCAGACGCTATGTATAGTGTGGCTGAGTTAAATAAATAATTTTGAAAATATAAAACTTTAATATCAATTGAGGAGACAAAGATGTCTTTTACTACACCTGTTGAGTTGGTAGGTGAGCACGTTATTTTAAAGCCCTTAGACTTAACTCAAGCTGAATCACTGGCGGAGGCTGTTTGCGATGGGGAACTCTATAATCTTTGGTATACCCGTGTGCCAAGACCTGAACAAATGACTGCTGAAATTGAAAGACGTCTCAGTTTGCAAAATTCCGGTTCTATGCTGCCATTTTATATTGAAGATCGAAAAACGGGGCGAGCGTTAGGTATGACAACTTTAATGCATATTGAAGAAGCCCATCGCCGTGTAGAAATTGGTTCGACGTGGTACCGAAAGTCTGCACAGCGTACGCCTGTTAATACTGAATGTAAAAAGCTACTGTTGGCTCATGCATTTGAGACTTTAAACTGCATTGCGGTTGAGTTACGTACATCTTCTTTAAATGTTCAAAGCCAAACTGCAATTCTGCGTTTGGGAGCAAAGCTTGATGGTGTGCTGAGAAGCCATCAAATTGTGAAAGATGATATTTTGCGAGACACTCACGTTTATAGCATTTTAAAACATGAGTGGCCTGCGGTTCGTCAAAATCTGAAATGGATGTTGAATAAACCGCGTTAGGAATTAATGCATAAGTCTATATTCTTGCGGAGTATTACCCGTCCAGTTTTTAAATGCTCTGCTAAAAGAATTGTGCTCTTGAAAGCCCAATAGAAATGAGATTTCACCCGTACTCATTGATGATTTTTCTAAATAATGTTGGGCAAGAGATTGACGTGTCGCATCCAAAAGCGTTTTAAAATTAGTTTGTTCTTCTAAAAGTAGCCGTTGTAACGTACGTTTGCTCATCGCGAGTCGTTGAGCAACATCTTCTATCGTACATAGTCCAGCAGGTAGGTTTTCTAAAAGAATTGCTTTAACTTTTTCACTAACTGTTGCATCTTCATCAAGCTGTATAAGACTACGTTGCAAGTTTGGCTCGAAAAAAGACCACATAGTCGGGTTGGCTGTTAAAAAAGGACGTTCAGCATCTTGGCGTGAAAAGACAATTGAAATGTGTTCACTTTTTTGTGGAAGTACGCCAAAAAATGTTTTGTACTCTGCCAGATTATTAGGTAAATCGGGCAGCGTAACTTTCAAAGGTATAACCTGATGTCTTGTACATATTCTTGCTAATTGAGTAAAAAAGACCAGTTCTGACATAGCAAGGCTTTGCGGCGTTGGCGTAGATACATTATAAAATTTGAGTTCTAGCGTTGTTGTGTCGTTATCAATTGCTACTTGTAACTGCATTGGCCCAACCAGTCTTTTAAATTCAGATAGACGCTGTATCGCAATATTAAAGTTGGGACTACAAATACAAGCAAAAATCGCTGGGTCAAAAAGCTCAACTGTAATCATTTGACCGATTTTTAAAGGTAAGTCATTTATTCCAGCAAGTTGTTCAATTGCGTGCCAAAAATTGAAATATTGAATGGGCGTAAGGCTTGCATCTTTACGATTAAACAAATCAAGCGGTAGAGATGCCAAACGTAATGCATCTTCAAGATTTATGCCTAGGTCGTTCAGTAATAACTTCCAGTTGGTATTTAGGGCAAAATTTGAAGCATATTTCATTTGAGCATCTCAACATATAAACTTATATGGTTCACTTCATTTATTTAATAACTGACATCACCATACGATCAAACACACGGTCGCCAAACCATTTACGTACAAATATCATCAGTTTGGCATATTTGCCACCCACATAACGAGTTTTAGGTGAGGATGCATGAACAGCTTTCATCAGCATATCAACGACAACTTGCACGTCTGAAAGTTCACCTTTTTCTACTGTAGTTTTTGTTGAGTTAGCAACCGCGGCTGCCATATGGCTATACGCACTTTGCCCTGAACGTTCCAGCATAGGTTGGATCAATACATCTGCAAATTCAGTTGCGATAGCACCGGGTTCAATGACAACAACATCAATATTAAATGATTTTAACTCTAAACGTAGACAGTCAGACCAACCTTCAACTGCATGTTTACTGGCATGATACCAGCTACCAAGTGGTGTATAAATTTTCCCACCCATTGATGAAATATTGATAATACGCCCCTGCATTTTTTTACGCATACTAGGCAGAACCTTTTGGGTTAAATAGGCCATACCAAACAGATTCACTTCAAATTGATAGCGTGCATCGGCAAGTGTCGTATCTTCCATAGCACCATACATACCGAAGCCTGCGCAGTTAACTAAAATATCAACACCATGGGTTTCTTTTTCAATAGTTTTCACAACTTGGTCGATATCATCCTGATTGGTAATATCCATTTTTAATGTATGAGCACCAAGTGCTTTTAGTTCTTGCATAGCATCAACGCGACGAGCAACGGCATAAACAGTTGCACCTTCTTTGAGTAATGCTTTGGTAAATGCTTTTCCCATACCAGATGATGCGCCTGTGATGAGAACGATTTTTTCTTTAACTGTGTTCATATTCTGTCTCTCAACTAAAGTTTTAAGGAACTTGCTTTTCGATAGAGACATCATAGAAATTTGAATAATATTCACCCAAATCGAATGGCGACAATGTTTAATCAAAGTGCGCCAAATTTTTAAAATATTATTTCCTCGAAATAAGAGTAGATACACAAAGTTAAATTAAAGCTTCTGGTCGTCTTTTGCTTAACCATAGTAATGAGCATGCTGCAATTAACTAGCCACGGGATTTAAGCCATACTTAAATCATTAACCTGAAGTTAATAACAGCTCATCTAGGTTGATTGATCGAAACGCCATAAAGCGTTTTTATAGATACAGAACAAAACTGCGATCTATATAGGTAAGTACATGGAAGGATCAGTTCAGAATAAAGAACGGTTATGGACAAAGCGGCGTCATGCCAAACAACTAAAACTAGAGATGGCAAACCAATATACCGATGGTGTGGTGATTCCAACTCAAGACATTATTAAAGTTTTAGAAACCTTAATTACACCGGGTGACAAAGTTGTACTCGAAGGGAATAACCAAAAGCAGGCAGATTTCCTTTCGCGTTCTTTAGCACAAACCAACCCAGATGTTTTGCACGATTTACATATGATTATGCCAAGCGTTGGGCGTTCGGAACATCTTGATCTGTTTGAAAAAGGCATTGCGCGTAAGCTCGATTTTTCTTTTGCTGGCCCACAAAGTTTACGTATTAGCCAGTTGATTGAAGATGGACTGCTAGAGATTGGTGCGATTCATACCTATATCGAACTATATTCACGTTTGGTAGTCGACCTCATTCCAAATGTGGTGCTCTCAGCGGGCTTCATGGCAGACCGTCAAGGCAATATCTATACAGGCCCAAGTACCGAAGACTCTCCAGCACTCATTGAACCTGCTGCTTTTAGTGATGGTATTGTGATTGTTCAGGTCAATGAACTGGTTGATGACGTTTCAGATTTACCACGAGTCGATATTCCTGCTTCTTGGGTGGATTATGTGGTGGTGGCAGATCAGCCATTTTATATCGAACCGTTGTTTACTCGAGACCCGAAACACATCAAACCTGTGCATGTACTCATGGCGATGATGGCAATTCGCGGAATTTATGAAAAGCATAATGTGCAATCGTTAAATCATGGCATTGGTTTTAACACTGCTGCAATTGAACTGATTTTACCGACCTATGGTGAGTCTTTAGGCTTAAAAGGAAAAATTTGCCGAAACTGGACTCTGAATCCGCATCCAACCTTAATTCCAGCGATTGAAACAGGTTGGGTTGAAAGCGTGCATTGTTTTGGTACCGAACTTGGTATGGAAAAATATGTTGCAGCTCGTCCTGATGTGTTCTTTACAGGTCGTGATGGCGCTTTACGTTCTAACCGCATGATGTGTCAGCTTGCAGGTCAGTACGCCGTTGACCTATTTATCGGCGCAACTTTGCAAGTCGATGGCATGGGCCATTCTTCGACTGTCACCAAAGGCCGTTTGGCTGGTTTCGGTGGTGCACCAAACATGGGGCATGATCCGCGTGGTCGTCGTCACGATACGCCGGCATGGTTAGATATGCGTTTGCAAGGTGCTAATGAAACAGAAACTTATTTGGCACGTGGTAAAAAACTCGTTGTGCAAATGGTGGAAACCTTCCAAGAGGGTGGTAAGCCGACTTTTGTAGAGCGTCTTGATGCGATTGATGTTGCTAAAATGGCTGGTTTACCTTT
>NZ_JZFB01000001.1:299758-305888 GCF_001188385.1 Acinetobacter sp. V2
CTCACCGAAGAAGGCATTGCTTATCTATATAAAGCAAGCAGCCAAGAAGAACGTCAAGCCATGATTGCTGCGGTGGCAGGCGTGACTAGTATTGGTTTAACTCAAGATCCTAAAACAACAGCACGTTTAAGACGTGAAGGTCTGGTGGTATTCCCTGAAGATTTGGGTATTCGCCGCACCGATGCAACACGTGAACTTTTAGCGGCGAAAAATATTGCCGACTTGGTGACATGGTCAGATGGCTTATATCAACCCCCTACAAAATTCAGGAGTTGGTAATGATGGCACAAGTTCAATATCAAACGCTCAGCGATAGTCAGCTTTTGGCAGATATGGCAGTCGAAGCGTTAATTGATGAGGTTAATCTGACGCCAAAACCAGCATTGGTTGATCGCCGTGGTAGTGGTGCACATGATGACCTGACTTTGGAGTTAATGGAGCGCTCTGCGAAAAGTTTAGGACCAATGTTTAAAGAAATGGCTCAAGCTGCAAAGCATCATGGAAAAGTTTGTCTGGCCTTGCGTGAAGACATTGGCGAAATTGGTCGCCAAGGTGAAAAGACCATGATGTTGGCAACAGATGGTGTTAACACACACCGCGGTGCAATTTGGGCCTTGGGTTTAATGGTTACGGCAGCAGCATTAGAACGCACGAATCAACAGTACATATCGGCTGTTGAGCTATGCCATTTAGCAGGCCAGATTGCTCAGCTTGAAGATCGTTTTATTCCAGAGCAGGCTTTAAGTCATGGTCAACAAGTACAAAAGAAATTAGGCATCTTAGGTGCTAAAGAACAGGCTCAACAAGGTTTTCCAACCATCGTAAATTTTGGCTTAAAGCAGCTTTACCAAAGTCGTAGTAAACCTATGAAAGAAGAGTTCGCTCGCATAGATGCCTTACTTGCCATGATGACTGATCTAACCGATACCTGTGTGCTTTATCGCTCTGGAACAAATGGCTTAAAGCGTATGCAACAAGGTGCCCAGCAAGTACTTGATTTGGGCGGCAGCTCAAGCTTGGAAGGTCGACGTGCTTTGCATCTTTTAGAGATTGACCTGCTTCGGATGAAGGCTTCTGCTGGTGGTGCCGCAGATTTGTTGGCAGCAACATTGTTTATAGATCGTGCTGAGCAGTCATCCGGAAAAAATAAAAAGGGATTTTGATTATGGAAACACTTCATTTTGAATTTGTGGCCACAGAGCCACCTGTAAAAAAAGCACTAGTAGGATGTGTTGGCTCGGGTGATTTAGAAATTTTGATGGAACCTGGCGAAACAGGAAAAGCTTCTATTCAGGTAGTGACTTCGGTGGATGGTAGTGCAGCACGTTGGCACAATCTTTTTGAACGAATTTTTACTGCGCAAATACCGCCAGCGGTCAATATTGATATTCATGACTTTGGTGCAACTCCTGGTGTCGTTCGCTTACGTCTGGAACAAGCATTGGAGGAGATTGCTCATGACTGATATTCAGAGTTTGTTAAATAAACAAGATTTTATTGAACTTAGTGCAAGAGAACGCGCCAAAGCACTATTAGATGAAGGGACTTTTCGAGAGTTACTCGACCCATTTTCACGTGTTATGTCGCCTTGGCTCGTTAATCAAAATATCGTGCCACAAGCCGATGATGGTGTAGTGATTGCAAAAGGATCTATTCAAGAACGCCCAGTGGTTTTAATTTCAATTGAAGGTTTATTTCAAGGCGGAAGCTTAGGTGAGGTAGGCGGTGCCAAAATTGCGGGTGCCTTAGAACTTGCAGTTGAAGACAATCTAAAAGGTATTCCAACAGCGGCAATTTTACTGTTGGAAACGGGTGGCGTTCGCTTACAAGAAGCAAATCTGGGTTTGGCTGCAATTGCTGAAATTCAGGCTGCAATTGTGAACTTACGTCAGTATCAACCCGTAATTGCAGTAGTTGCAGGCAGTGTAGGGTGCTTTGGCGGTATGTCAATTGCGGCTGGCCTATGTAGCTATATTGTAATGACACAAGAAGGACGTTTAGGCTTAAATGGTCCGCAAGTGATTGAACAAGAAGCTGGTGTACAAGAATATAACGCCAAGGATCGTCCATTTATATGGAGTATTACTGGTGGTAATCAGCGCTTCGCTAGTGGTTTGGCAGATGCTTATGTAGACGATGATCGTCAAAAAATTCGTCAGCAAGTCATCGATTATTTAACTCAAGGCGTGCCTCAGCAGCATCGTAGTTCAAATTACTCATTCTATTTAGCGAAGCTACAACAAGTCGATACTGCTGAGCAGATTACCCCAGCACAGGTTGTGGCTTTGTATCAAGGAGAGCAAGTATGAATATCGCCGTTGATACATTAAAAGCATCTACTCGTGGTGCACATTGGTTTAAAGCACTGACGCAAGGCTTTAAGACCGTTGAAGGTTTTCCAGCTTCAGTTTGGGTGGCCGATGGTCAGATTGATCAGCAAGCTGTACGTGTGATTGCTGTCGTTCAAGACAGTAATAATCTGTTCCCACGCGCGAGACAAGGTGAAGTTGGGCTGCTAGAAGGCTGGAGTTTAGCAAAAGCGGTTGATGACGCGATTCAAGCCGATGCACAGACTGAAACTAAACGCAGCATTTTATGTTTGGTTGATGTGCCAAGTCAGGCCTATGGGCGCCGTGAAGAATTATTAGGTATTCATCAAGCTTTAGCGGGTGCAGTAGATAGCTATGCTAGAGCCAGATTGGCAGGCCATCCAGTTGTCAGTTTATTGGTTGGTAAGTCGATGTCGGGTGCTTTCTTGGCGCATGGATACCAAGCCAATCGTATTATTGCCTTAAAAGATTCAGGTGTTATGGTGCATGCAATGGGTAAGGAATCTGCTGCACGCGTTACCTTGCGATCGGTTGATGAGTTAGAGCAATTGGCATCAAGCATTCCGCCAATGGCTTATGACATTGAAAGTTATGCAACGCTGGGTTTGTTATCTGAACTGTTATCTGTTGAAAACCCTGAACAACCGACAACCGATGATCTTTTGTTAGCGAAGCAGGTGATCGCTCAAGCGTTTAAAGAAATTAATGCTGATCAATCTAGAGGGTTGGAACAAAGACTTCACGGCCAAAACCGTCAAATGTCTAAAAAGGTCCGTGAATTATTGCGTGAGCAATGGTCATGAAACTTAAGTTCGAAGCCCATGATTTACTGTGGGGTATGACGGTCGATTGTTTGGCCGATGATGCTCCACATTGGGTGAAAGAGGTACTACTACGAGGTGATCCAGTTGTAGTTCGACGGGCAATTACTCCTGTAGATCAGTTGGCTGTGGGGGTAAGAGGGCAATTTCGCTATCAACGATATGCAGCTCAAATGCCACGATCTGCAGTTAGCGGACAGCTTAAGCCAGAAGCGCTGACTCACGTAGATAAGCAACAGTTTGAACACTTGGCAGAACGTTTACATAGCATTTCCAGCATTATGAAAAACTTTTCAGGATGCTGGGGATATACAGGGAGTTTCGGCTTTGAGTTGGCAACGGGCATTAAAACAGTAACAGAGCAAAGTGACATAGATTTATTGATTCGAGCTGAACAACCTTTTGCCAAAAAGCAGGCGGTTGAGCTACTCGAAGATTTTCAGCAAGTAGGGCTCAATGTGGATATACAACTACAACTTCCACAAGGTGGGTTGGCGTTAAAAGAATGGGCTAGGGATAGCGGGAAAGTTCTATTGAAACGTCCTGACGGTGCTGTTTTAGTAGAAAACCCATGGAATTAGGGAATAGATATCATGGCTTCAATTTGGGTGTATCCAGGGCAAGGTGTGCAACGAAGCAATATGTTGCACGACTTACCTCAAACCGCTCTGGTTAAAGAACACCTTGAGCGTGTATCGGATGCACTCAAAGAAGATGTCTTGATGCTAGATAGTTCGGCTGCATTGCAATCGACACGTGCAGTACAGCTTTGTTTACTGATTTCAGGTGTGGTGAGTTCTGCACTATTAACTGAGGAAAACTTAACACCTGACTATGTGGCTGGTCTATCAATTGGTGCATGGTCTGCTGCGGTTGTAGCGGGAGTTTTAGCCTTTGAGGATGCTGTTCGTTTGGTTGCCTATCGAGGTGAACTCATGCAAAACGCCTATCCAGCAGGCTATGGCATGACGGCCTTGATTGGTACAGACCGTGCAGCTGTTGAAACATGGGTCAAACAGATTTATGAAATAGCGCCAGAGGTGTTTGTCGCAAATATTAATGCACATAACCAGATCGTTATTTCAGGAAGTTTTGAGGCCATGAACCAAGTTGCTGTTTTGGCAAAGCAACAAGGCGTGGTGGCAAAAAAATTAGATGTATCGGTGCCATCGCACTGTGAATTATTAAGTCAGCAAGCAACGCAACTTGCAGCGTCTATGGAGGGAGTGACTTTAAAGCAGCCTAAAATACGTTATTTAAGTGGTACAACGGCTCGTACGCTTAGCAGGCCAGAACAGATTGGTGATGACTTGGCTTTTAATATGAGTCGAACTGTAGATTGGGAAAGTACCATCCAAGCTGCATGGGAGCGAGGTGTGAGGTTACAGATCGAAGCTTTGCCGGGAACGGTGCTTACTACACTTGCACGCCGAACATTTAAAGAAGGAGCCGTGTTGTCATTTCAAGGAACACGCATAGACACTATTCAGATGGCAATGCAAAAAGAACAGGCAAATAGTTTTTCTTTTTGAGTCAGATTTTACAAAAGCATAAATGATCCAAGGATATGAGGGATTGTCATGATTATATATGGAGTTGGTTTACTCGCACTTTGCACCTTGGTGGGTGTTATTGTTGGCGATTTGTTGGGCGTTTTATTGGGTGTAAAGTCCAATGTTGGTGGCGTGGGTATCGCCATGATTTTACTCATTTGCATACGGTTATGGATGGAAAAACGTGGTGTTATGACAGTTGAAACCGAAAAAGGCGTTTCATTCTGGGGCACCATGTATATTCCTGTTGTTGTTGCCATGGCAGCACAACAAAATGTGGTTACAGCATTATCTAGTGGACATATGGCACTCTTTGCGGCGGTAGTTTCAGTTATCGTTTGTACACTGACCATTGCAGGCTTAAGCCGCTATAACAAGGCAAGCCCTTTACCGAAGGAAGAAGACACCACATTAAACCGCATTGGAGGCAAAGTTCATGGTTGAATTATTATTAAAGGACTTAACCCATTTAGGTTTAATTACAGCTTTTGCCTTAATTGCTTTAATTATGTGGTTGTCGACTAAGCTATCTAAATATTTAACCAAGGGACGAGTGCATGCTTCAGCAATTGCGATTGTGATTGGTTTAATCTTGGCATGGTTTGGCGGAAAAATGACAGGCGGTGAAAAAGGGATTACCGATCTTGCACTCTTTACCGGTGTAGGGCTTATGGGTGGTGCAATGCTTCGTGACTTTACCATTGTCGCAACTGCATTTGAGGTACAAGCGACTGAGGCGAAAAAAGCCGGATTTATTGGTGCCTTCTCTTTATTTCTCGGAACCATTTTGCCATTTATTGTCGGTTGTATGTTTGCGTGGATTTTTGGCTATCGTGATGCGGTAAGTATTACCACAATTGGTGCAGGTGCAGTAACCTACATTGTGGGACCAGTGACTGGAGCTGCAATTGGCGCGAGTTCTGAAGTCATGGCGCTTTCAATTGCAACGGGGCTGGTAAAAGCGATTTGTGTAATGGTTTCAACACCGCTTACCGCAAAATTTATGGGATTAGACAATCCACGCTCTGCCATGATTTTTGGTGGCTTAGCTGGAACTGTAAGTGGTGTGTCGGCTGGTTTAGCAGCTACAGATCGCCGTTTGGTTCCTTACGGTGCGCTTACTGCAACGTTTCATACAGGTCTTGGTTGCTTAATGGGGCCGACTGTTTTGTTCTTCGCAGTTAAAGCTTTAGTCGGTTAATAAGTATTTAATACTCAGTCAAAAAGACCGTTGCTACTAACAACGGTCTTTTTTATTTTTGAAATTAGAGGCAAACATTCGACATTCAGCAATCAGAGCAAGTAAGTTTGGATCGCGCTCTTTACTCTTTAGAAAGACCAAGCCAATTTCTTGTTGCATGTGATATTGCTGTTTTAGTGGAATAAGTTTTACTGAACTTTCATAAACTGCAGAAATACGGCCGGG
>NZ_JZFB01000001.1:305930-308318 GCF_001188385.1 Acinetobacter sp. V2
AAGGTAAAAATATCATTGACCTGTAAAGCAACTTTTGGTGAAAAACCTGCTTTTTTAAAAATAATGTCGCTGTCGTTATGAGTTGCAAAACCCTTGGTTAAAGTTAAAAAAGTTTCTTCTTTTAAAAGGCTTAAATCAATGTCTTTAAAATCGGCATATTTTGAATCTTTATTGACTGCTAGAAAGATATCGTCTGAAAACATCGGCAAAATTTCAAAGTCATCATCTTGAGTGGTTTCATTTAAAGCTACGATAATGGCATCAAGCTCAGTTGCTTTCAGCTTTTTCACCAAATCCTGATTTGAACTCAGCAACAGTTGAATATCAAGCTCACTACGTCTGAGCTTAAGACCGCTAATCACATTTGGAATCGTATTTACAGTTAAAGAATAAAGAGACCCTAAATGTAAAACCTTGGCTGCAAAGCCTGCGGCTTCTCTGGTTTTATTTACGGTAATAAAAATGTCTTGTACGATTTTTTGCGCCCGTTCTTCAAAGACATAAGCACTTTTTAAAGGAATGAGGTTACGGCCTTCATTTTTAAAAAGAGGACAACGTAAAGCGCTTTCTAAAGAATGTAAGGCTTTATGAATACTGACATTACTCAGCTGCATTTCTGTGGCTGTTTTAGACAAATTTCCACAGCGCATGAAAGCCAAAAAAATCTGTATTTTTTTAAGGGTGAGTTCTTCATCAATTTCCATATTAATCCTTTGAACCTGTTTCCCTTAAAACTATAGATTTGAGCTATAAAGTTACCACAAAATAAAGTCTATAAAATTGTGCTTAGGTCGAAGCATTTCTTTAGAGACTTGCTTCAACTCTTTGTTGAATGGTTTTGATAACCTGATCTAATGCATTTTGAATTTTAGTGTTCCATTCAAAAGAACAGTTAATTCTCAAATAATGCTGCTGTGCAGGTAAAACACTAAACAGAGGGCTTGGCGCAACGCCAATATCTTGCTGAATCAACGCTTCATAAACTTGCATACTGTCTAGCGTACTAGGAAGTTTGACCCATAGAAAATAGCCACTTGGGTAGTAATACACTTCGCAAGAGCTCGGTAAATGCTGCTTTAAGTAGTGATAAAACTGCTTTTTATAACGCTCAAGTGAAAGTCTAAGTGTACGTAAGTGCTTTTCGTAATGATGATGAGATAAAAACTCAACCAATGCATTTTGAATAAGTGCATTTACTGAAATGGTACTCATAAGCTGCAAGTGTTGAATATGGTCTGAAAACTTACCCGCATAGACCCAACCGACCCGAAAACCAGCACCTAATGTTTTAGAAAAAGACGAGCAGTGAAGCACCAGATTTTGTTGGTCAAAATACTTCATTGAAAGTGGTTTTTGGCCACCATAGAAAAGCTCTTCATAGACATCATCTTCAATCAAATAAATTTGGTGTTCATGAAGCAACTTGGCAATTTTATATTTAATGTCATCACTGACGGTAAAACCAATCGGGTTATGGGCATTCAGCATGAGCCAACACACCTTGATAGGATAGGTTTGAATGACTTGTTCAAAAGCTTCTAGGTCAAAACCATGTTGAGGATGTTCAGGAATGGTAATCACTTTAAGCCCTAAACGCTCGGCAGCTTGCCAAGCCCCATAAAACACGGTTTGCTGTAATAAAATATAATCGCCAGGTTGAGCAACGGCTTGTAGAGAAAGGTTAAGCGCGTCCAAACCTCCCGATGTAATGACAATGTCATCTGGGTCAGTCTGTATGCCTTGCATACAGTAGCGCTGAGCAATCAGTTTTCTTAAGGCTAAATTGCCTGGAGGTAGGCTTGTGGTCTGGTCATAACTTTGTCTTTGACGCGCAAGTTGTCCCATAATTTGAATGAGTTTGGGTGCTGTTAAAAACTGACTGTCCGGAAAAGCTGAACCAAAAGGTACGACAGACTCATGTTGAATTGACTTAAGATATTTAAAAACTAAGGAATTAATTTCAATTTTAGAGTTCAGTGAAACAACTGAATATTGCTCGAGTGGCTTTAGTGCAATTTGCTCTGCAACAAAGTACCCAGACTTTTCTTTTGAATAGATCAGACCTTGTGATTCAAGCTCCTGATAAGCATTCATTACGGTCATTAAACTAAAGCCAGAGCGTTGTACCTGATCTCTTAATGAAGGTAATTTTTCATGCGCACTTAAAGTGCCACTTTCAATGAGTTGGCGAATGCTATGAGCGAGTTGTTCTGATTTATACATGTATGAGCTGCACGAAATAAAAAAAGATGTACTGAATCAATAATAAATGCCGTTTGCAGAATCTACAAACGGCATTTGTTTAGAAAGTTGGAATTACTTTAAGTAAGGGGCTGCATAAATCAAGATAACTTTAAACAATCCCGCAATCACAGCTAAGGCTAAAAA
>NZ_JZFB01000001.1:308363-315818 GCF_001188385.1 Acinetobacter sp. V2
AACGGATGACTTTTTCATAAAACCCTCCATACTTAATGATAGCCTTCATCACCTACACGGACTTTGTCTCTAAATACCCAGTAAGACACAATGGTGTAAGCAATAATGATTGGAATCAAAATAAGTGCACCGACCAAAGCAAACATTTGGCTTGAATGTGGTGCTGCGGCCTGCCAGATGGTGACTGATGGCGGAATAATATATGGCCATAAACTAATCACGAATCCAGTAAATGCAAGGAAAACGAGGGCCAATGTATATGCAAATGGTTTGAGGTCGTGATCTTGCTTTTTACACGCTGATAAAATCAGGCCAACAAACAACAAGACCAAAATAGGCACAGGACTAAAATAGAACAGATTTGGTAAAGAGAACCAGCGATCTGCAATTTCAGGATGAGTCAACGGCGTATATAAACTCACACCACCAAAAATAATGAGCAATGCAATAATCAGCTTTGGCATAAGCTCATACATACGTTGCTGTAAGCCTTTTTCAGTTTTTAAGATAAGCCAGCCACAGCCTAAAGTGGCATACATAGCCACTACGCCAATACCTGTAAAGATCGTAAATGGAGATAACCAGTCAAATGGACCACCAGCATAAATACCATTTTCGGTTTTAATCCCTTGGATATAGGCACCTAAAATAATCCCTTGGAGAAAGCTGGTTAAAATTGAACCCCAAATAAAAGCCAAGTCCCAAAGGTGTTTGGTGCGATGAGCTTTAAAACGGAATTCAAAAGCAACGCCACGGAAAATCAGGGCAATCACCATGAAAATGATCGGTAAATATAGTGCTGATAAAACTGTTGAATAGACCAGTGGGAAGGCAGCATATAGACCAGCGCCACCGAGTACCATCCACGTTTCATTACCATCCCAGACAGGGGCGACGGTATTCATCATCACGTCACGTTCTTGGCTGTTCTTAATGAAGGGGAACATAATCCCGATTCCTAAGTCGAAACCATCCATGACCACATAAATCATGACACCTAAACCGATAATACCGACCCATATTAAAGAAAGATCAATCATGACGGTTCTCCCCAGAGTTTTGTTTGCTGTCAATATTTTCATCGACCGCACTAAGTGGACGCATTGGTGTTTTAAAGTGTCCTACGCCACCAGTTTCAACATTTGGTGAATCAATGAATGATGGACCTTTATTAATCAGTTTTAAGGTGTAGTAGATACCGCTACCAAAAACGATGGTATAGACCACCACAAAAATAAACAGGCTCAGTCCGACCTGATCTGCTGAAACCGTATGTGAAAGTCCATCTTTAGTTCGCATAATGCCGTACACCACCCATGGCTGACGGCCAACCTCAGTAGTTACCCAACCTGCAAGCATTGCAACATAACCAGCTGGTCCCATCACCAAGGCAAATTTATGGAACCACGAAGTTTCATAGAGTTTTCCACGCTTACGTAACCAAAGTGCAATTAAAGAAAGAGTGACCATGAGTACACCAAGACCCACCATCACACGGAAGCTCCAGAAAACAATCGTTGAATTTGGACGATCTTCAGGTGCGAAATCTTTTAAGCCTGTCACTTGGCCATCTAAGCTATGCGTTAAAATTAAGCTACCCAAATAAGGAACACCCACTTCGAAGTGGTTACGTTCTTCTTTCATATCTGGAATTGCAAATAGCAATAATGGCATAGGTTCATTGTGATTGGTTTCCCAGTGACCTTCCATTGCTGCAAGTTTGGCTGGTTGATGTTCACGGGTGTTTAAACCATGGTTATCGCCAATTACTACTTGTAAACATGAAGTCACAAGCACCATCCAGAGACCCATCGAGAACGATTTTTTCACCAATTCATCACGACGGCCTTTTACTAAATGCCATGCAGATGTCCCGACGACCAATAATGATGAAACTAAGAAGGCGGCTGCACCCATGTGGGCAAAGCGGTAAGGGAAGGATGGGTTAAAGACAATTGCAAACCAGTCTTTTGGCACAATAATGCCATTTTCGATGGCAAAGCCTTGAGGTGTCTGCATCCAGCTATTAGAAGATAGAATCCAGAACATGGAAATACATGTTCCGATGGCCACCATAAGTGTTGCGAAGAAATGGGCTCGAGGACCGACACGTCCCCAACCAAATAACATAATGCCTAAGAAACCTGCTTCTAAGAAGAAGGCACTCAAGACTTCATAGGTAAGTAAAGGGCCAGTAATACTTCCGGCGACGCGTGAAAATTCACTCCAGTTAGTACCGAACTGGTAACTCATGACCACGCCCGAGACCACACCCATACCAAAGGCAACGGCAAAGATCTTAATCCAGTACTTAAATAGATCTTTATAAATCGGGTTTTGGGTTCTTAACCATTTCCACTCTAGCACTGCTAAAAAGCAGGCAAGACCAATGGAAGTGGCCGGAAAAATAATATGGAAGGATACTGTAAAAGCAAATTGTATTCGCGCTAATTCTAGAGCGGTTAGACCGAGGCTCATAAACTTTCCCCCTGTGAACTAGCTGATGATGGTTAAATGAGTTAAATACTTATTTTCAGGCAACAAAGTATTTTGACGATTAAACTTGCTTCTGTGATAAATGTTCTTAGCAAGTAAAATGCCAACAGGGTTGAGCAATATAATTGCTTGATATTTCAAGAGAATAGACTGATTGATTGTTCTCAGTCTGTTAACAAAGTTTATGCTTGATGTTGCATTTGTAAAAATGCATGTTGCATTGAAACATTGATGAAATATCTGGCGATATGCAATAGATCGTCTCATGAAAACTACCTACCTTAAGAAGTTTCCTTAATCATGCACTTACTATTTTTGTATATGTAGATACAGAAATTTTTTATAAAACTATAACAGTCTGAAGCACTCATGAGGTGTGCTATAGTTTTTTTTCAAATATCTGTAGCTATGTATCCATTCTTCAAAAGTCCAAAATAAATGAACAAGATTTACGAATGGCCAAAATCACTTTCCAAAACAGAGTAAATGCGACTTTGGGTAATAAGCGCAGAATATTTTCTTCTCTTTTATTCCTTTGTTGTTTTGCGTGAGGTCTGGTTGTTACGTAGGTTATTAAAGACCTGATTTAAGTGTAGCTCTTCTAAAATAGCTTGGATGTTAAAAAATGTTTATTACCTCTCAACTCAATGTCCTGCATAAAATTATTAAAAATCAGCCTATTCCTGTATCTATATTGGCTCAATTAGAGCAAACCTACGTTAATTTTGAAGCTACTTTATTAAGAGCGAAAGTACTCAGAGACTTTTCTAAATCTGAAACTGTATATTTAATCCAATCTCATATTGAGGCACAGCAAAGTAATGTTGCCTATCTATTTTCACCATTTATTTTTGCTAACTTAAACAAGGCCGCTATTTATACAACGCCTGCGACAGTGCCTGTGCTTTCTATTCTTAATAAATATTACCAAGCTGAGAAGAAAGTACTCTTTAAAGTAGATGACGTTTTAGAAAGTCTAAAAATTTATATAGATTTGGAACTTGCAGAGCTTAATGAAGTTGAGTTTATTTATTTAAGCTTAATCAAGGCACTGTGCCGAAGTGATCTCTCTACCGTTTTTTTAATTACGAGTTTAGACGTAGATATCGAGCATTTAAAAGCACTGGAGCAATTTTTAAAGGTCAAAATTTATTGGATTAAAACCACAAAAGATGATGACTTAAAAAATCTAAATGGCTTAGAAATGCGGAAATTATTATTCAAAAATAAAGATGAAACTTATGTAAAACTATGCGCGAAATTCGCTCAAATGAACGCAGCGCTGGTTGGTTTATGCGACACCTTTACTGCTGGGCAAATGACACATTTAATTGATGATATGTTCTATTCAGAGCATATTTTCGAAAAGTTATCTGTCTATTCAGAATATATACAAACACTTCTGCAAAGCCAGCAGAGCATTAGACAAAAAGAGTTATCTTAGGGCTTGATAGATGAGCTTTTTATCTTTGTGTTTAGGTTCTTATATAAAGAATGAATACAGTTATAAAAAAATAATCGTTTTCATGTGAAATAAATATTTTATGGTAAAAGCAAAGCAATATTGGTTTTACTTACATGACAAATTTAAATTTTGAGCATCATCTCGGTTCACTAACACATGCAGCACTCAGTCAGGCTTCAATCATTTCTCGCGTGTGGGGTGAAGGGCCTTCAGAACGTTATGATGAATTGGCAAAAAATTTCAGACCAACTTTTGCCCGTATTAAAGAAGGGGCTTTAATCCGTGAGCAGCAGCATATTTTGCCCTATGAACAACTTCAGTGGCTCAAAGATGTTGGTTTTACACGGCTAAGACTTCCCAAAGCTCATGGTGGCTTTGATGCAACCATTCCTGAATTATTTGCATTACTCGTTGAACTTGCAGAAGCCGATTCAAACTTACCGCAAGCTTTGCGTGTGCATTTTGGTTTCACTGAAGATGTGTTGGTAAGTAAAGACAAAGCTTTTCAACAGCGTTGGCTTAGCCGAATTGCAAATGGGGAAACAGTAGGTAGTGCATGGTCTGAAGGCGGGAAAGAGTCAATTGATCAGTTCGAAACACATTTATATCGAGACAGCGAAGGAAAAATTCGCGTTAAAGGTAAAAAATATTACACCACTGGAAGTCTATATGCCGATTGGGTGGACGTTGGTGTAACAGATTTAAAGGGTGAATCTGGCTCAGTCGTTGTTCGCCGTGAAGATGAAGGTGTCGAAATTGTTGATGACTGGAATGGCTTTGGTCAGCAACTTACCGCGAGTGGTACAGCATATTTCCATGACGTATTGGTCGATGAAACTGAAATTTTACCTGATGATGACCGTTTTAAATATTCAGCGGCTTACTATCAACTGGTTCAACTGGCAATCATTACAGGTCTAGGACGTGCTGCAACCTATGATGTTTCTCAAGCTGTTGCTAAACGTACCCGAAACTACACGCATGCGAATGCCCAATTTGTAAAACAGGATCCACAAATTTTACAAGTCGTAGGACAAATTCGTGGCGCGGCTTACAGTGCAGGGGCGATTGTTGAAAAAGTCGCACAAAGCTTACAACGTGCTTATTTGGCTGCATTTCAAAATAATGAGCAGCTTGAAGAAGAGCAAAATGCACTTGCCGAGCTTGAAAGTGCACAGTCTCAAACGGTCATTACCGATCTAATTTTAAATGCTTCTACGATTTTATTTGATGCTTTAGGTGCTTCTGCAACAGACAAAGATTTAGGCCTAGATCGATACTGGCGTAATGTACGAACTTTATCTTCACATAACCCGAGAGTATTTAAAAATCGAATTATCGGTGATTTTAGTGTAAACGGCACATTACCTCCGTATCAATGGAGAATAGGGAATGTTGCTAAACAATAAATTATATTTTTAGATATTAAGCTGCTATTTTTAGTGGCTTAATATTATTTTGATTGTTTAAATTAAATTATAAAAATCTATTAGAATAAAATCATATTTTGTTTGGGGTTTATATTATAAAGAAAACGTAAAAATTGCTTTAGTATAAAAATTAAATAAAATGCTGGCTGATATTTTATGACTAAGAAAATTAGTTTTAATGCTTTTGAAATGAATTGTATTGCCCACCAATCTCCTGGATTATGGCGACATCCTCAAGATCGATCTGTTGAATATAAAGATTTAGAATATTGGACAGATTTAGCACAAATTCTTGAGCGTGGTTTTTTTGACGGTATTTTTATTGCAGATGTGCTTGGTATTTATGACGTTTATCATCAAAGTGCTGAACATGCCTTAACAGGCGCGGTACAAGTTCCGGTCAATGATCCACTACAGATTGTGCCAGCGATGGCAGCAGTCACAAAGCATTTGGGCTTTGGTGTCACGACCTCTATTTCCTTTGAACACCCTTATCCTTTTGCTAGACGTATTAGCACGTTAGACCATTTAACCAAAGGGCGAGTTGGATGGAATATCGTGACGTCTTATTTGGAAAGTGGTTCGAAAAATTTGGGCCTAAAAACTCAGGTTAATCATGACAATCGTTATGATATTGCTGATGAATACTTAGAAGTCCTTTACAAACTTTGGGAAGGTTCTTGGGAAGAAGGTTCGGTACTTCGTGATCGTGAAAGCGGTATTTTTGCTGACCATAAAAAAGTGCATTCAATTCAGCACGAAGGTAAATATTTTACAGTACCGGGCATCCATATTTGTGAGCCATCACCGCAGCGAACACCAGTACTTTACCAAGCAGGCGCATCTTCACGTGGGCAGAAGTTTGCTAGTCAAAATGCCGAGTGCGTATTCATAGCAGCACCTTCTAAAATTGCTACTAAAAAAGTGGTACAAGGTATTCGCCAGAAATTGGCTCAAGAAGGCCGCGATCCGTACTCTGTTAAAATTTATGCGCTTTTGTCGATTGTCACTGATGAAACCGATGCAAAAGCACAGGCTAAGTTTAAAGAATATCAAAGCTATGGAAGCTACGATGGCGCTTTAACATTGCTATCTGGCTGGTCGGGTGTGGACTTCTCACAATACCAGCCAACGGATAAAGTTGAATATATTCAAACCAACGCAATTCAATCTTTATTAGATTCTTATGTAAATGCAGATCCAGAGCGTGTTTGGACCATTGAAGAAATTGCAAATTGGAACAGCTTAGGCGGTAATGGGCCAGTATTGGTGGGTTCGGCAGAAACAGTTTCAGATGCTTTACAACAATGGGTTGAAGATACCGATATTGATGGTTTCAACCTTGCCTATATTTTGGCGCATCAAACCTTTGCCGATGTAGTTGAGTTTATTGTGCCAGAGTTGCAAAAACGTGGGGTATATCAAACCTCTTATGCAGAAGGAACATTAAGAGAAAAATTATTTGGTGCTGGGCCATATTTGCCTGAAAATCACCGCGGTGCAAAATATCGTAATCTAAAGGAATTAAGACTTGCTGAGGCGAGTTAATATTTTGGAAAACCTTTAAATAAATAGCTGGTTAAATACCAGCTTTTATTTTGTCTTTTTATATCGGTTTTACTGCTGAGTAAATAATGAAAAGATAATTCTATAATTTAGATTAAAACATCAGATTAATTTGTTTTTGTATTATGTGAATAATCATTATTTTGTTCCTGTTATTAAAGTTTAGGAATTATTAAGTGAGCACACAAGAACTCGATCATAACCATCGTTATGAAATTAAATCTCCCGATGATGTTTCACAATTAATTTCAAAATTTGCAGGGAAGGGTAAATCGAATAAAGTTATTTGGTTGGCACTAATTGGGGTGTTTATTGATGCCTATGATTTAACAACGCTGTCCTTTGGTATTGAGCAAGTTATCTCAGAGTTTTCTTTAAGTCCTGTCATGACTGGTGTGGTGGCTTCAGCAATTGTCTGCGGAACTATTGTTGGTAACCTGATTGGTGGTTGGCTGACAGATAAAATTGGCCGTTATCGAGTCTTTATGGCGGACATGG
>NZ_JZFB01000001.1:315860-319226 GCF_001188385.1 Acinetobacter sp. V2
GAATGTCTGGGTTTTGATTTTAGCCCGATTTATTATGGGAATTAGTGTTGGTATTGATCTGCCTGTGGCAATGTCATACTTATCTGAGTTTTCTAAATTTAACGGGAGTAGCAACAAGGCAGCGCGTTTAGCCGCATGGTGCCCAATGTGGTATGCCGCTTCTTCGGTATGTTTTGGTCTAGTTCTGGCGCTTTATTTTCTTTTACCCCCTGAGCATAGCAACTGGTTATGGCGAGCATCTTTAATTTTTGGGGCAGTGCCAGCGTTACTCATTATTTTTATTCGCGGTAAATATTTAACTGAATCACCAATCTGGCTTGCAAACCAAGGCGATTTAAAAGGTGCCGCTAAAGTTCTACAAGAATCCTATGCAATTAATGCAGTTGCTACAGTTGAAAAAGTAGAAAGAACTGCTGAAAAGAAAAAGCGCGAGGGTTTTGCAGTTTTATTTAATAAAACCTATTTGCCAAGAACGATTGTGGCAATTGTGATTCACATTTCGGTCGCATTTCAGTACACGACCATTGCCTTCTTTTTACCTTCCATTTTAACGCGTTTCTTTCATACTGATGTCTTGACGACCATTACTACAACACTCGGACTCAATTTGCTGTTTGCATTTACGGGCGGGCTGTTGGGCGTATTTGTTGCTAGCAGATTTAAATCTCGTCATGTGTTGCTTACAGGCTTTTTACTCCAGTTTATAGCCCTCATTGCCTTAGCATTAATTGGTGAACCGGGTAATAGCTTTTTACTCTACACCGCAATTGGCATGCTCGGTTTGTGGCTTTTTGCCGAAGGCTTTGGGCCTGGGGCACAAATGATGGTTTATCCAACCATGGCTTATCCAGCTTCGATTCGTGGCGTTGGAGTTGGCTTTAACCGTGCGGTAACTGGTGTTGCTCAAGCAATTGCTTTGTTTGTTTTACCGATCTGGATGGCGGGATATAAAACCGATGTTTATCTGATTATTTCTATCTTTGCTTTTATTCCTTTAATTGTGATTGGACTACTGATTAAGTTTGAGCCTACCGCTCAAGATGTCGATGTGATTGATGAAGATAAAGCAGAACTTCCTCTCAATAATTCACCAGTAATCGACTAGAGTAAAACTAGATATCTAAATAAAATAAAGGCCAACAGATGTTGGCCTTTATTTTTGGAGTTAGAAGTAATAAGCAAAAATTACAAATGCTTTTTTATTCCATTTATCATTGCTTCCACCAGCCGCAAGGCCTTCACTGTCTCCTAGATATGGATCGTGTTTACCCACCAGCAACTCGGCTTGTACTGTCAATTTTTGATAGTTAAAGGCAATGCCGGGAATAAAACGAGTTGAATCTTTAAACCCGTCTTGTTCTTTTCGATAAGAACTATAGTTTAAGTACGGGCGAACAGCGGTAATGGGGCCAAACTGCTGAGGAAATAAATAGCTCAGTTCGGCTGAGTAAATCTGACCTTTGGTTGCCGAGTTAAATGAATAATCGAAACCACCCAAGGTCAGGTGGTCTTTATATTGAGCGTCGGCATTATCAATGTCTTGATAACCAGCCAAAAGCTGTAAATTCCATTGGTTATAATTGGTATTGCTAAAAACCGAATAGACTTGGCGATCACCATCTTGCCCTGAACGTTTATTTTCAATGGTGGAATACCATGCAGAGGCGCCCAGTTGGGTAGAGAAATTTTCTTGGCCTAAGACATTTTTAAAGGTATGAGCACCGCGAACAACAATGGAGTTCTTTTCTTTAGTATTGGTGCCTTGTGGTACAGAGTCATCCGCATTGACAGGGTTGATACTAAATCGACTCGAGTCTTTGCTTTTACCTCTATAGGTGCCACCATCGGTAGGATAAAAGGCGAGTTGTGCTTCATTGATTCCATCATTGAAATCATATTTCACCCCAAGGTTATGTACATCTTCCCAACCTGCACTATTGGCAATGCCTAAATAATAAGTATTTCCCCAAAAGCGACCCAAGCCAAAAGGAACTGGGTTTAAGCCAGCAATAATTTTACTGTTGTCATTAATTTTATAACCCAACCACGCATCGGTAAGCCAATTGGCATCGCCTAAACGTCCGTAATATTCATAAACCCGATAATCTAGGCGGCCAATCCATTTTGGGGAGTTGTAATCTAGCCATAATACCGCGTCATTAAAGGAAAATTTACTGGTAGTGGGATCAGAGTCAAAGTCATAAACATATTTAGCTCGAACAGTACCACTCACTTTAAGTTGACCTTCTTCAGCATTACCAAAGGTGAGAGCCGCATGACTTGAAAGGCTAAATGTAATTAAAGACGCTGTAATTAATGTTTTTTTCAAAAATTGAGAATGTTTAAACAAAAGAATTTTTCTCCTCTTAAAAATAAAAATTAAATTTGCGTCATGTATAAACCAGAAAAAGATTTGTCCAAATCTTAATATTTGCAGAAGTTTTAAGATAAAAAGATAATAAAATCTGAACTTTATATAAAAGAATGAAAATTAATTAGATGCAAAACTCTGGATGCGATAAGCAAAAAATAAAAATGACGAAATGAGTAGGATAAAATAATTAGAGTAGGTATGTCAGGTTTTTCTCATCATGTATTTTTTGAATATCCTTTTTAATTATTGATATATAAGTATTTTAATTTTATGGCTAATCTGTAAGTTTGGTTGATATTTGCTTTTTACCAAAAGATAAAAACTTATATGAAAAAGTTATTTATCAAAAATAGATAAGCAACTCATATTTTTTTATTTTTCATTATAAAGCCAGCTGCATACCATGAGCTTATATTATTGAAAGATCATGAAATTATGAGCACAAAGACCAAACCGTTGATTATCACGGCAATTGTGGTTGTAGCAATTGTTGCATTTATCGTATGGCAAAATAAGAAAGACAATAATACAAGTGCTTCAGTTCGCGACAGCAAACCTGTCGTGATTGCCTATCAAACAGGGGTGGACCCAAGCAAAGTTGCGCAGGCCAATGGGGAATATGAAAAACATAGCCAACGTAATATTCAATGGAAAAAATTTGATGCGGGTTCAGACGTTGTAAATGCACTTGCTTCAGGCGATGTCGTACTTGGCAATATTGGCTCAAGTCCACTTGCTGCTGCGGCAAGCCGTGATTTACCGATTGAAGTATTCTTAATTACATCAAAACTTGGTGGATCTGAAGCACTCGTAGTAAGTAATAAATCAGGCATTAAAACTCCTCAAGATTTAATTGGCAAAACCATTGCTGTACCCTTTGTTTCAACAACTCATTACAGCCTTTTGTCTGCACTTAAACATTGGAACATTCCGGAAGACAAAGTAAAAATTATTAACTTGCGTCCACCTGAAATTTCAGCGGCTTGGGAACG
>NZ_JZFB01000001.1:319282-324134 GCF_001188385.1 Acinetobacter sp. V2
AGTAAAGCTAAAGCATCTGGTACGGTTTTAACCGACTCAAAACAAGTGGGTGAATGGGGCGCTCCAACTTATGACTTATGGGTTGTGCGTAAAGATTTTGCAGAGAAAAATCCTGATTTCTTAAAAGCTTTTGTTAAAACTACACTTGAGCAGCTTGAAAAATATAATCAAGATCCAGCCGCTTACGTTAAAGATGCCGATAACGTGCAAAAAATTGCGCAGCTCACAGGTTCTGATCCAAAAGATATCCCGCTTTTATTAAGTGGAAATATTTACCTAGACCACGCTCAGCAAAAACAAACGTTAGATGGTGAATTTGCGCAAAATATTTTTGATACAGCGAAGTTCTTAAAAGGTCAGGGCAAGGTCGATCAACTTAAAGCCGATTATAAAGGCAACGTGAATTCTTCATTTTTGCAGCCTTAAGGAGTTGTCATGAGTGTACTAGAAGCCAAACATATTCATCTGACTTTCCCTAAACAGCAAAAGCCAGTTTTACAAGACATTAACCTAACCATTCAAGAAGGTTCTTTAACCGTGATTTTGGGCGAGTCAGGTTGTGGCAAAACAACTTTGCTTAATATCTTGGCAGGGTTTCAAAAGCCGAGTTCAGGTGATGTGCTTGTAAATCATGAAGTAGTAAATGGACCAGATGTAACCCGCGCTGTCGTGTTTCAGGATCATGCACTCCTTCCTTGGTTGAATGTTGCAGATAATGTTGGCTTCGCTTTGCAGTTAAAAGGTTTAAAGCGCGCGGATATCGAAGCACAAGTGAACGCAATTTTAAAAATTGTGGGTTTAAGCCACGTTGAAAAAGCCAATATTTGGGAACTTTCCGGTGGTATGAAACAACGTGTTGGTATTGCCAGAGCTTTGATTAGTCACGCGCCGTTTATTTTATTAGATGAACCTTTTGCGGCATTAGATGCTTTTACGCGTGAAAACATGCAGCAGTTAGTGCTCGATTTATGGATTCAACAAAATAAAAGCTTCTTTTTAATTACTCATGATATTGAAGAAGCATTATTGCTCAGCAATCAGTTAGTTCTAATGACAGCGCATCCAGGCAAAATTGTAGAAACTCTACATCTCGATTTTGCTAATCGATATCGTCAGGGCGAGTCTATTCGTTCAATTAAATCGGACCCTCAATTTATTCAGCTCAGAGAGCAGCTGTTTGAAAGTTTAAGAGCACAAAAACAAAGCGGTAAGGAGGCGTTAACCACATGAGTACTAAAGATAACGTCTATGAATATGACAAAGCAGGGCTAAAACTTAAGCCAGATGTGCAAACAGAAAATGCTTCATTTCTATCATCATTTTTTGAGAAGCATCGCACTTTGGCAGTTAGCATAATTAGTGTGGGAAGTGTTGTTGCGCTCTGGTTCCTCATTACTGCTTTGCATGTCGTACCTGAACTGTTTTTACCGAGCCCACAAGCAGTCTGGCAAAAATTTATATCGGTCAGCCAAGAAGGCTTTATGAAGGCTACTTTGTGGCAACACTTGGCAGCCAGCATCTCTCGTGTGTTTTTGGCTTTGATTGCTGCCGTAGTGATTGGTGTTCCGCTGGGTTTATGGATGGGTCTCAACAAATGGGTTCGTGCTGTTCTAGATCCTTTGGTTGAATTATTACGTCCAATTCCGCCGTTAGCTTATTTGCCGTTACTTGTTATTTGGTTCGGTATTGGCGAAACCACAAAAGTACTTTTGATTTTCTTCTCGATATTGGCGCCTGTCATCATTAGTAGTGCGCATGGTGTGTTAAGCCATCAGCTAAATCGTGAACGTGCGGCATTGTCATTAGGGGCAAGTCAGTCACAAGTATTTTGGCATGTCATTTTACCAACCGCTTTGCCTCATATTATTACCGGTATTCGTATTGGTCTTGGGGTGGGCTGGTCAACATTAGTTGCAGCAGAGTTGGTTGCAGCGGACCGTGGTATTGGTTTTATGGTGCAATCGGCAGCGCAGTTCTTAATTACCGATACGGTGATTCTAGGCATTATTGTGATTGCGATTGTCGCAGTTAGTTTTGAGCTGTTTTTACGTTGGTTACAAAAACAGTTTTCTCCTTGGTATGGTCAGCAGTTGTAGTAAAGAAGATGAATACAGTAGTAGCAAACTTAAATATTGAAGTGATCAAGCCTACCATTGGCGCAATTATTCACGATATTGATTTGAATGCGTTGAATGAACAGACAACGCAACAAATCCAGCAGGCTTTGCTTGATCATCAGGTTATTTTTTTTCGAAAGCAACAATTAGCGCCGCAAGCACAAGCAGACTTGGCACGCAGTTTTGGCACCTTACACGTGCACCCGATTTATCCTTCAATTGAAGATGTGCCTGAGGTGATGGTGCTCGACAGTTGGAAACAAGACTTGCGTGATAATGAACTTTGGCACACAGATGTGACTTTTAGTAAAACCCCGCCTTTAGGTTGTGTGTTGCAAGCCATTAAAATTCCACCTGTAGGCGGTGACACATTATGGTCGAGTAATACAGCAGCTTTTAAAGGGCTTCCGCTTGAGTTACAGCAAAAATTACGTGGCTTAACTGCAACCCACGATATTCGTAAGTCTTTTCCACTTGAACGTTTTGCCCATAACGAAGAAGAACGTGAAAAGCTTTTGCAAACATTTAAGCGTAACCCACCAGTGGTTCACCCAGTGGTGCGTACCCATCCTGTTACAGGTGAGCCTTTGTTGTTTGTAAGTGAGGGCTTTACCACTCGCATTAATGAGTTACCTGAACAAGAAAGTGAGCAATTACTTGATTTCTTGTTTGAACATGCGACCCAAGAGCAATTTCATTTGCGTTGGAAGTGGCAAGATGGTGATATCGCGATTTGGGATAACCGTTGCACACAACATAAAGCATTGTTTGATTATGGCGATGCTCATCGCATCATGCACCGTGCAACCATTAACGGTGATGTGCCATTTTATAAAAATGAACAACAGCCAGAGTTAGCCGAAGTTTAATTCTTTGGTTTTCAGCCGTTTCAATTCCAACGCAGCGTTTTGAGTTGGAATTGAAACAGTAATTTATTTCTAATGTGCCCCAAATCCTGACAATATGCCTGTGTAACTCTTTACAGGAGGTAAGGCCCAATCACCAACTTTGCTGGTTTTTAAATTTAACTGAACTAACATTTCAGCTTGTTTAACTGCTGCTGCAACGCCGTCAATAACAATCACTCCCAATTCGTTTTGTAGTTTTAGGCATAAATCACTCATACCTGCACAGCCCAAAACAATTGCATCGCTTTTATCTTCTACCAGTGCTTTTTTGCACTCATCTCGTATGGTTCGATAAGCATCTGAGTCAGGAAGCTCCAATTCTTCAACTGCAATGTCACAAGCTCGAACATTTTTGCAAAATGGTGTAGCCCCATAGCGATGAGCCAGATGCCAACTCATATTCACTGTGCGTTGTAAGGTTGTGACCACACTAAAACCAGTACTTACATAACTTGCAGTTCGTATAGCTGCTTCGGCAATCCCAATCACAGGTGCTGAAGTCATTTCACGGGCAGCATAAAGGGCAGGGTCACCAAAACAGGCAATAATATAGGCATCTACACCTACAAATTCACCTTGGCGTATTTCTTCTAAGACACCTACGGCACTTAGAGCTTCATCATAATAACTTTCAATTGTTGCAGGACCCATTTGGGGACTCACTGTAATAATTTGAGTACCAGAACCTGCGACTATCTTTGCTGATGCAGCAATTTTGTCTGTCATGCTTTGGGTGGTATTGGGGTTAATAATTTTAATTTTCATTGTACTTTTACCTTAGTCATTGCCGATTTAGCATGGGCAATCGGTTGATTAAGAAATCGGTAAATCACAAAACCAAATCCCATCCCAATAAACCATGTGAAATTAGCAAGAGCAGATAATTGTGGTAACAGCACACATAAAATAGGAATTAATGAAGCTGGAATTAAGGCATAAAAGGCAGAGTGGTTATAACCATTTTTATACCAATACAAACCTTTGGTATCTAATGTATATAAATCATCTACTTCGATTTTTTGTTTTTTAACGAGGTAAAAATCGGCTATCAATACGCCAAAAAGCGGACCGATAAATGCACCTAAAATATCAATGGTGTAATGGACCACTTGAGGATTATTAAACAAATTCCATGGGGTAATGAAAATCGAACCAACTGCTGCAATCATTCCACCCATGCGCCAGCTAATTTTGCTCGGTGAAACGTTGGAAAAATCAAAGGCAGGTGAAACAAAGTTAGCGACAATATTAATTCCGATGGTGGCAATCATTAAGGTTAAACTACCCAAAATCACCACAAAGGTGTTATCAAGTTTTCCAACCATCTCGACAGGGTCTGTAATGAGTTTGCCGTAGACTGGAAGCGTTGCAGCAATACACACCACAGTAAGTAAAGAAAAGCCTAAGAAGTTAATTGGTAAGCCAAGAAAGTTTCCCATTTTAATGGCATTAAAACTTTTGCCATAACGAGAGAAGTCACCAAAGTTCAGCATCGGTCCTGAAAAATATGAAACAACAAGCGCAATAGCACCAATCATGACTGGTACAACCGCAAAACCGTCGTATTGAACACCGCTCAAGTTTAAATCAATATTCTGCCAGCCAGCTTTCCAGATGAGCCATACTGCCATCGCAAACATAACTACGTAGACAGCCGGACCTGCCCAGTCAATAAACTTACGAATGCTGTCCATGCCAGACCAAAAAACAATCGCTTGCAGTAACCAAAGCAGCATAAAGCCAACCCATCCTAAATAGGAAAGCCCGAGAAAGCCGTAATTTGAAACATCGGCATAGACCGACCATTCTGGAAAGAACTTTAATATG
>NZ_JZFB01000001.1:324176-331322 GCF_001188385.1 Acinetobacter sp. V2
CATACCATGCGACAGCAATAAGTCCACGGATAACAGCAGGAATATTTGCACCAAGCACACCAAAGGTTGCGCGGCAAATAACAGGATAGGGCGTACCAGTTTGTTGGCTAGACTTGGCAATCAGGTTTGTAAAAAACTGAACTATGGCAATGCCGATGAGTAAAGATAAAAGTACCTGCCAGCTATTGAGTCCAAGTGCAAAAAGGCTCCCAGCCATGACATAACCGCCGACACTATGAACATCAGACATCCAGAAAGCAAAAATATTATAAGCGCCCCATGTTTGCTTTTTTAAAGGAGCTAAATCTTGATTTGTCAGTTTTGCATCATAAGAAGGTTTAATTATTGCTTCGGTATTATTCATCTTGAACACTCACTTCCTTAAGATGGAGGCACTTTCAGCAGCATTGTTTTTCTGTCTAAAAGAATGAAATTAAAATTGTGTACAATGTGATATTTAAATTGTGCACAATCTTAATTGAGCAAAAGTTATGCCAAATTTAAGAAGTAGCGCTTATGAGTCATTTAAACTGGTATAGATTTTGGATATGCAGAGACAGATTTATAAAATGAGAAGTGCTTAATTTTTTATAAAAAGTAAGTAAATTGAGGTGTATAAGTGGATATTTAGAGATTTAATATTGAATTGTTTAGCTCAATATAAGTGTTTGAGGAATGAGAGCAATATTCCAAAACGCTTAAGTTAAACTTACACTACTGTCATTAGATAAAGTTTTAAAAAGAGGGGCGTTAATAAAAATGGAGAAATCAATGCCATCGAATGCACCAAAAAAAGCCGTAGAAATAAGCAATGATGAAATTGATGACCATATATATAACGCTATTGTAGATGCTATTTTAAATCGACAACTTGTCCCTGGCGCACGTTTAGTTGAAGCACCTTTGTGTGAAGCATTCGGTGTAACGCGAGGAGTGTTAAGACGTGTTTTCGTCAAACTTGCACATGATAAGGTCATCGAAATTCAGCCCAATCGTGGAGCACTCATCGCAAAACATAGTGCTCATGAAACAAAAGAGGTCTTTGAAGCACGCAGCATGCTTGAAATCGCTACTGTAAAAAAGCTAGCTCAAAAGTCACATAGCCTAGATTTTAGTGAGCTTCGAGGTTTAGTAGATCAAGAGTCTCATGAGCGTTTAGCTGGCAATTGGGCCGAGTGGATTAAGCTATCAGGGCAATTTCATTTAAAGCTGATTGAAGCAAATCAAAATACGATTATGACCAGTTATTTGCAGACGCTTATTGCAAGGACTTCGTTATTGATTGGGTTATATGAAATTCCAAAACATAATAATTGTTCGGCAGATGAACATCGTGCAATTTTAAATGCCATTGAGCAAGGCGATGAAAAACGAGCCACTCAATTGATGGAAGAGCATTTAGAACACTACGCGACGACATTTGTTGAACAAGACGGCACAGCAACAGCAGAGCAAAATTTATTAAATTTATTTAAAAATAAGAAGATTGAAACCAGTCAAACTAACTGAAAATAATGGGCCATTTTCTATGGAAAAGGCCCAGATTAGTTATTTTATAGGAATGATTTGATGCGTTAAAAAATCAATAAATAGTTTTACCTTCTTCGATAAAATCTTACGGTTTGGCCATGTCACATATAAGTGAAGTGGCTGACTGGTGTAGTCCTCCAAACATTTCTGTAATTTACCTTCTTTGTAGTAAGGCTCTGCAATAAACTCTGGAAGAAAGACGATACCGTGATCTTTCAAGCACATATCTAATAATAATTCACCATTATTACAGGTCATGACTGGGAAGCAATTAAAGGACACTTCTTTTTGATCTTTTTGGAAAATCAATTTTTTATGTCGACTATCCTGATAATAAATCAGAAATTTATGTTCTTTAAGTTCTTCTAATGATTCTGGTAATCCATGCTGATTGAAATACTCAGGTGTCGCATATAGATAGCGCTGATAGGTATTTAATATTTTACTATTTGCTAAGTTTGGAGGAGAGCCATCTACACGAATGGTTAAATCAAATTTATTATTATTCATGTCTAATAGCTGATCAGTCATGAATAGATCAATTTTGATGCTGGGATATTTCTCAATAAAGTCTGAAATGATATTTTGAAGAAAAATATTGCTAAAAGACATTGGTGTATTGAGCTTGAGTTCGCCTTCTGGGTACTGCTGATTATAGCTAATTTCGTAGGCAGCCCATTCAAACTCACTTAAAATGACTTTGCTATGCTGATAAAACTTTTCTCCACAAGAGGTGAGGTTCATCTGTCTTGTGGTTCGGGTTAACAGTGTGGTTTTCAGGTCATTTTCGAGGTAGCACACACGTTTGGCCACTAAATCACGAGAGATGTCGAGTGCTCTGGCTGCGCTACTAAAATTCCCATGTTCTACGACACTTACAAAAGTGGAAATACAGTCTAATCGATCCATGGTTAAGCAAAAGTTAAAAAAATATATATCAATGATTAAACTATAAAAATTAAAAAGCAATCATTGATTTTATTGTATTCGTACAGCATACAGATTCGTGCTGATTTGCTGTCTATGCTTTTACATTTTTATCTGTTTTGATAATGACCAGTAAGCAATTTTAATGCATTACTCATAAGGAATAATGGAGTTTACCCATGAATAAGTCACTTTTAGAACAACTTTCACCAACAAATTGTCAGGTTATTTTTATTGATCATCAGCCACAAATGGCTTTTGGGGTACAATCAATAGACCGCCAAGTATTAAAGAATAATACTGTAGGCTTAGCAAAAGCAGCTAAAACATTCAATATTCCTGTCACCATTACCACGGTTGAAACTGAAAGCTTCTCTGGTCATACCTATCCTGAACTTTTAGATGTATTTCCAGATGCTCCATTACTAGAACGTACTTCAATGAATTCATGGGATGACCAAAAAGTACGTGATTCACTTGCAAAAAATAATCGTAAAAAAATAATCGTTTCAGGTTTGTGGACTGAAGTATGCAATAACACCTTTGCTTTTGGTGCCATGCTTGAAGGCGATTATGAAATTTATATGGTTGCCGATGCTTCTGGTGGTACATCAAAAGAAGCACATGACTATGCCATGCAACGCATGATTCAAGCAGGTGTTGTTCCGGTAACTTGGCAACAAGTGTTACTCGAATGGCAACGCGATTGGGCACACCGTGATACGTATGATGCAGTTATGGCAATTGTACGCGAGCATTCTGGTGCTTACGGTATGGGTGTGGACTATGCCTATACGATGGTACATAAGGCGCCTGAACGTACAACATCAAAACACGAAGTACTTGCACCAGTTCCTGCAAAATAAGAAATAGTTGAGTTAAGGGTATTTCGATATTTAAGTTGATTTATTCGATTTTTGACTATATTGGATAAGTGGAAAAGCCATCTGCAACTGTTCGAGGCAGGACAAAATCTGAAAAGATTGTAATTGAACGAGTTTTGCAGATGGCAATGGTTTTGGTTACTTTTCCCGAAAGAAAAGTAACAGAATTAACTCCTCTTATTGGATGTAAAACGGTCAGACTCCGTCGTGTAAAATCAAAAAGAATAATGAAATATATATGTTGCTATACCTTTATTTTTTAGAACGATAATTCACAAGAATGGAGTTCAGAATGACCGAAATAAACCTCATACTCATAAACGGTAAAATCACAACACTAGATCCTCAGAATCCCGAAGTACAAGCAATTGCGATTGCAGACGGTAAAGTCGTACGTACGGGTACAAATGATGAGGTTATGAAGCTCGTAACACCTACAAGCAAAGTCGTAGACTTAAATGGTCGTCGCGTTATACCGGGTCTAAATGACAGTCATCTACATATTATTCGTGGTGGCTTAAATTACAATATGGAACTGCGCTGGGAAGGTGTGCCATCCGTTGCAGATGCACTACGCTTGCTTAAAGAGCAAGCAGATAATACGCCAGCTCCACAATGGGTTCGTGTCGTAGGCGGATGGACTGAATTCCAGTTTGCCGAAAAGCGTTTACCGACTTTAGAAGAAATTAATAAAGCTGCACCAGATACTCCAGTATTTGTTTTACATCTATACGCCAGTGCCTTGTTGAACCGAGCTGCGCTTGATGTATTGGGCTTTAACAAAGACACGCCAGATCCACCGGGTGGCAAGATTGTAAGAGATGAAAAGGGTGAGCCAACAGGTCTATTGCTGGCAACTCCATCCGCTATGATTTTATATTCGACTTTAGGTAAAGCGCCGAAATTGCCAGTTGAAGATCAAGTCAATTCAACTCGTCATTTCATGCGTGAGCTGAACCGATTAGGTATTACTTCAGCAATTGATGCAGGTGGTGGGGGTCAAAACTATCCTGAAGATTATGATGTAATTAAGCAATTGCACGATCAAAATCAAATGACAGTGCGAATTGCTTACAACTTATTTGCTCAGAAGGCAGGTCAAGAGCTTGATGATTATCGCCGCTGGACAGAAATGACATTTCCGGGCGATGGTGATGAATTATTTAGAATGAATGGAGCCGGTGAGAACCTGACTTGGTCGGCAGGTGACTTCGAAGACTTCTATGAGCCACGTCCAGATTTACCAGAAAAAATGGAAGGTGAACTCGAAGCCATTGTAGAGCACTTGGCTGAAAAGAAATGGCCATTCCGTATTCATGCAACCTATGATGAAAGTATTAATCGTCTGCTCAATGTATTTGAGCGCGTCAATTCAAAACAGCCATTCGCAACTCGATTTATTATTGACCATGCCGAAACCGTATCTGAGCGTAATATCGAACGTATTGGTGCGTTGGGTGGCGGTATCGCCATTCAACACCGTATGGCATATCAAGGTGAGATTTTCGTGAAACGCTATGGTGCTGAGGCTGCTCAGGCAACACCACCAGTTAAGAAAATGTTAGAACTCGGTGTTCCTGTGGGTGCGGGAACAGATGCGACTCGTGTTGCATCCTATAACCCTTGGGTGTGTTTGTATTGGCTAAGTACGGGTAAAACAGTCGGTGGTTTACCACTCTATGATGAAAAAAATCTGTTAGATCGCCAAACAGCACTCAAACTCTGGACTAAAGGTTCGGCTTGGTTCTCAGGTGAAAAAGATGTTAAAGGTTCACTCACAGCAGGTGAGCTTGCTGATCTGGTCGTATTGTCCGATGACTACTTCAAGGTTGAAGCAGAAGATATCCAGTGGATTGAGTCTGTTCTCACTGTTTTAGGCGGAAAAGTGGTATATGCAGGTGCAGAGTTTAAGCATGATGATCCGCCGTTACCACCAGCATCTCCAACATGGTCGCCAGTAAAACGCTTTGGTGGTCAGTGGCGTTTATCCGAAAATCGTAATGCACCCTCGAATCAATCATTACAGTCACAAAGTGCATTATGTGAATGTGCTAGTAGTTGTGGCATGCATGGACATAGCCACTCTTGGATGCTTGATGTTCCTGTAAATGATAAGGATAAAAAATCTTTCTGGGGTGCACTCGGGTGTTCTTGTTTTGCATTTTAAATAAAACAGTATGGGAACCTGCCTCATTAAATGGCTTGCTTCCCTAAGGTATGTACGATGAAAATGTACTTGTTATCTTTGGCTGTAGGGTTGCTCGTGGGTGTCTTATATTACGTCTTAAATGTGAAGTCACCAGCTCCACCTCTTGTTGCGTTAGTCGGATTATTAGGCATGGTAATAGGAGAGCAACTCCTTCCTTTTATCAAATCCTATTTTTAATCCGTTTCATTCAAAAAAAGCTAAATGGTGTCATGCCATTTAGCTTTTTATATTAATAAGTATCTTCAATTACTTTATACGACGGCCTTGTTCGTCAATAATCACTTCGCCATCTTCTTTTGCAAAATAGCCTAAGTTTTTTGAATCTAAAATGTCGAGCACCATTTCAGAAGGGCGGCAAAGTCGTGTGCCTTTTGGTGTAACCACGAATGGGCGATTAATTAAAATTGGGTACTGAACCATAAAATCAATTAACTGTTCGTTGGTCCAATGGGCTTGTTCCAACTCTAAATCTTTATATGGATCAACATTTTTACGAATGGCTTCTCGTACAGTTAAGTTTGAATCCTTAATGAGGTGGATTAGCTCATCTTTACTTGGTGGTGTTTTTAAATATTCAATAACGAGAGGTTCAAGCCCGGCATGACGAATGAGTGCCAAAGTATTGCGTGACGTGCCACATGCAGGGTTATGGTAGATCTTCACTAATTCAATCATGACAAATTTATCGATAAATTAAGATATTGCATTTATATATGGATATCCGTATATTTGCAATAACGAATATATACTGTTGAAGATATGATCAACCAAGTCGATTTCTTTAAATGTCTATCTGACCAAACTCGGTTAAATATTCTTAAATTAGTTCTAGATAAACAAAATATTTGTGTTTGTGAGCTAACAGAACAGCTTGAGTTGAGCCAACCGAAAATCTCTAGACATTTAGCCTTATTAAGAACTCATGGCGTATTACTGGATGAAAGAAAAGGACAGTGGGTCTATTACAGCTTAAATCCTGATTTGCCTGTCTGGGCTTTAGATATTTTAAATGTGATAGAAAATGACGAGAGTGAGACAAGAGTAAAGCAACAAGATCAGCCTTTCATCACTACAACGTGCTGTGATTAATCTTCCTAGATTTCTGTCTTAAAAATTCGGTTTTCTAGCATAGGTGCATTAATCATTTGTGTATTGAACAAAATTAATCAATTCTTTCTTCGAGTAGAACATGACCAGACAAGGGCTTTCATTTTTAGATCGAAACCTGACGCTATGGATTTTCATTGCAATGGCTTTAGGTTTAGCCATTGGAGTTTTCTTTCCTCAGGCATCTGTGTCTTTAAATGAGTTAAGTGTAGATAACGTTAATATTCCAATCGCAATCGGTTTAATTTTGATGATGTATCCGCCTTTAGCAAAGGTAGATTATGCTACGCTACCAGAAGTATTTAAAGATAAAAAAACCTTGGCTTTATCGTTGATACAGAACTGGATTATTGCTCCAGTTTTAATGTTTATCCTTGCGATTATTTTCTTACATAACTATCCAGAGTATATGACGGGCCTTATTTTAATTGGCTTAGCACGTTGTATTGCCATGGTATTAGTCTGGAATGGCTTGGCTTGTGGCGATAA
>NZ_JZFB01000001.1:331387-333300 GCF_001188385.1 Acinetobacter sp. V2
TTATGCATGGTTATTCTTGACCTTTTTGCCACCATATTTTGGTGTGGCAGGGCAAGTCATTGATGTCAATTTCTGGACTATTACACATGCGGTTTTGGTGTACTTAGGTATTCCATTTTTAATGGGATTTTTAACGCGTTTGATTTTAGTTAAATCAAAAGGGTTAGATTGGTATCAAACTAAATTTTTACCAAAAATCAGTCCGCTTAGTTTAATTGCTTTACTATTCACGATTGTTGCTATGTTTAGTCTAAAAGGTGGTGATGTGGTGAGCTTACCTTTAGATGTATTACGTATTGCAATTCCACTCACGATTTACTTTGTGGTCATGTTCTTTATTAGCTTCTTTATGAGTAAACGTATGGGGAATAATTACCCGCGTACAGCGGCAATTTCATTTACCGCGGCAGGTAATAACTTTGAGTTGGCTTTAGCTGTTGCGATTGCAACTTTCGGTTTAGCATCACCTGTGGCATTTACCACAGTGATTGGACCATTGGTTGAAGTACCTGTGCTGATTTTATTGGTTTCAGTTTCACTTTGGCTAAAGAAAAAGTATTACACTTAAGAAATATAACAAAATTTATTTGTTTAGGGGGGTATTAAAGTGCCTTTATACAGGCACTTTTTTATTGTCTCGTTATTCACACTCAAGTCATCGTTGGTAATAGTTTTTGTAGTAGTTCAATGAAGTTTGAAACTTTGGCTGAATTTTCATTTTCACGTGTAATCAAGTAAATAGGAGCATTCATTTTTATAGAATCATCAAACTCGCGATATACAATTTCATGTTCCCAAAAGTTATGCATTGAGGCTGGCACAATTGTTATACCAATTCCAGCAGCAACTAAATTTAATGTTGCGGTAGGACGAGGTGCTTCTTGAATAATGCGTGGACTAAAGCCTGCTTGATAGCAACTATATAAAATATTGTCATATAAACCTTGTCCTGAAGAACGACGGTATAAAACAAAATTTTCATCTGATAAGTCATTTGAGCTAATTTTTTCTTTTTGTGTAAGTGGGTGGCCCATAGGTAATGCCACTACCATTGGCTCATCTAATATATGAAGATGCTTTAGCCCAATATCACGGCTGATGGGTGCTCTTAAAAAAGCGATATCAAGTTTCTCTGAGATTAATCGATCTAATTGTTTTTGGCTGCCTGCTTCTTCAAGTTTGGTTAGTACCTTTGGATATATTTCTCGATATGACCGCAATACGAGTGAAATGAGCGGATGTAAACCTGCGGAACTCGTAAAACCAATATTAAGTTGTCCAGTTTTACCTTGGCTAACATCTTGGACTAATTTTGGAATATGTTTGGCATGTTCTAATAAAAGTTGTGCTTCTTTAAATAAAGCTAAACCCGCTTCTGTGGGTTCAATACCACGAGGCTGGCGAATAAGTAACTGAGTGCCGAGTTCTTCTTCAAGTTTTTTGAGTAAACGTGTCAAAGGTGGTTGTTGAATAAATAATCGGTTTGCAGCATGAGTGATATTTCTTTCTTCTACCACCACCACAAAGGCATGAAGCTTATGTAAATCGAGCATAGGAATACCTTTAGGGTATGGTTAGTGAAAATAAAAGCATTTGTAGATATATCATAAAAGTAGCATTCTATCTTGGTCAGATAAAGTGAAAAGTAACGAAAATGAACCATGTTGAGATTGCTGTGCAGAAGGAGACCATACCGACTTGCACAGAACTGTTTTTAGGTTTTTTAACATTAGGTTTAATCGGATTTGGTGGTGTATTACCTTTGGCTCGTAAAGTCGTTGTAGAGCAGAGGCAGTGGCTAAGTCCTGAAAAATTCACTGAGTTACTGGGTCTGTGTCAATTTTTACCGGGCGGCAATATCATTAATTTATCGGTTGCGATTGGCATGGAGTTTCGCGGTGTCCGTGGCGCGG
>NZ_JZFB01000001.1:333342-334286 GCF_001188385.1 Acinetobacter sp. V2
TGTTGTACTTTTACATTATGTCTATGAGCAGTTCCAAGACAACCTTATGGTTAAGCATCTTTTTGAAGGGCTGGGAGCTGCTGCTGCTGGGCTTCTGGTAGCAACCGGTTTGAAAATGTTGAAACCATTATTACGTAACCCAATAGCGATGTGTGTTGTTGTGGCGGCAATTGTTAGCATTGCTTTTCTAAAAATCTCCTTGCTTTTGACCATGCTGATTTTGTTGGCACTTTATTCAACTATTATTTGGAGACGTGTGTAATGGGCGCAGTTTTACTTACTTTAGCCATCATTTTTACTCAATTGTCTCTTATTGCATTTGGTGGCGGCAATACAATTTTGCCCGAAATGCAGCGCCAAGTCGTTGATATTCATCATTGGATGACGGCACAAGAATTTAGTGCATTATTTGCTATGGCTCAAGCAGCTCCCGGTCCAAACATGATGATTGTACCGTTGGTAGGATGGCATGTAGCAGGGTTGTCAGGTCTACTGGTAACGTCTACTGCTAAATTTTTACCTTCATCAATTATTACTGTGTTTGTAATGAGAGGCTGGTCAAAATTTAAAGATAAGAAATGGCGCCGTGTTTTACAGCTTGCTTTACAACCTGTCACTGTGGGTACTGTGCTTGCCAGTGCGTGGATTATTTCTGAGGCAGCGGCAATAAATACTTTACTTGTCATTATGGTCGTCATTGCAACTTTATTATCTTTAATTAAAAAGGTTCATCCCTTACATGTCTTGATTGCTGGGGCGGTATTTGGTGTGGTCTTACTCTAGTTTAACCAGTTTGCCGACCTGCGCTGGATGAGTTCAGGTTGGCTTTTTTTTTGATTTAAGTAAATAATAATTAAATCTAAAAAACCGATCAAATCTATAAAAACATACTGTTTCACCTATTCTGTGTTTTAACGTACTATGCATCTATTGAAAGAATTTGG
>NZ_JZFB01000001.1:334585-334790 GCF_001188385.1 Acinetobacter sp. V2
AAAAGTGTCGAATGAAGTGCTCAACCAGATTAAAGGTTTAAACCTCAAAGCCAACTTTGATGTGTTTGTATCGTTAAGCTGTCATAACTGTCCGGATGTGGTACAGGCGCTTAACCTGATCGCGATTTATAACCCGAACACAACAGCAACCATGATTGATGGTTCTTTCTTCCAAGACGAAGTGGAACAACGCAAAATCATGGCT
>NZ_JZFB01000001.1:334891-335194 GCF_001188385.1 Acinetobacter sp. V2
TTTTGATGTATTGGTGATTGGTGGTGGACCTGCGGGCGCAACAGCAGCAATCTATGCTGCACGTAAAGGTATCAACACAGGTATCGTGGCTGAACGCTTCGGTGGTCAGGTGATGGACACCATGGACATTGAAAACTTCACGTCTGTGCAAAAGACTCAAGGTCCTAAGTTTGCTGCCGAAATGGAAGCGCATGTTCGTGAATATGATGTTGATATCATGAACTTGCAACGTGTTAGCAAAATCACAGGTGCAAACCAAACGAGCAATGGTCTGGTTGAAGTTGAACTTGAAAACGGTGCAAA
>NZ_JZFB01000001.1:335284-343824 GCF_001188385.1 Acinetobacter sp. V2
TACCCGTGGTGTCGCGTACTGTCCACACTGTGATGGTCCATTGTTCAAAGGCAAACGTGTTGCAGTGATTGGTGGTGGTAACTCAGGTGTTGAAGCTGCAATTGACCTTGCAGGGATTGTTGAGCATGTGACTTTAGTTGAGTTTGATACAAAACTACGTGCTGACCAAGTGTTGCAAAACAAACTGCATAGCTTGCCAAACACAACTGTGATTATGAATGCGTTAAGTACAGAAGTGTTAGGTGATGGCTCACAAGTGACGGGTCTTAAATATAAAGACCGTGCCACTGATGAAGAGCATGTAGTAGAGCTTGCAGGGATCTTTGTACAGATTGGTTTATTACCAAACACTGACTTCTTAAAAGACAGTGAAGTTAAGTTAACCAACCGTGGTGAGATCATTGTGAATGACCGCAATGAGACCAATGTCAAAGGTGTATTTGCTGCGGGTGATTGTACAACAGTGCCTTACAAGCAAATCATTATTGCCACAGGTGAAGGCGCTAAAGCATCGCTCTCTGCGTTTGATTACATCATCCGTTCTGGGCAATAAAATTTAATTTCAAAACAAAAGAGCCAAAGGTTATCCTTTGGCTCTTTTTCTTTATGGTTTATATAGTCCGTGTTCTACTAAGTGTTCGCGTAAAATACGACGGAGTTCTAACACCGCTTGTGGGGTTAACTGAATAGAGTGTCCACCCGGAAGAACTTTCTCTGATTTTGCACCTTCTAAGTGAGCACTTTTGTATGGAACGATACCATCGGTAATCACATTTGGATCATCACTTTTGGTAATGTTACCCATAATAGAGTGGAAGACTAACCCTTGGTGCGGATTAATATTTTCTGTAAGTTCCATAAATTTAGATTGATGACTCAAATCACTTGGACCATTTTGAATCAAACCATTATCAATATTACTCAAGAAATCTTTAACATCTAAATTTTCAGTGGTGAGTGAAGTCGCTACAGCCGACAAGAATGCACCAGGTAAACGAATAATTTTACGTGCGGCTAAAGTAAACCAACGATCTGCATAATCTGTACCTCGATGAGGAGAAGCTAAGAAAATTGCACGATCAAAATTATTGATTGAATGCATTTGCAATCGCTCAGTAACCATTGGATGTTTCTTAAAGCGGTTTTGCTGACGAATCGTCATCAAATCTAAAGCAGGCTTGGTAATATCGCCATCACTCACCAGTAACCGGCTAATAATACCTCCCATACTATGGCCCACAAGAACAGCATCATGTGCAGCAGGGTCACTAGGGTTCAAAGAACCAAAAGCTTGCTTAAGAAGGGCATAAGTTTGGAAACGGCTTTCCAAAATCGGCATATTGGTTGAATAAAAAACTTGCCAAACCTGATAGTTATCTCTTAAAACCGTGTCACCCATAACATCATTGGTCAAAGCAATCCACGCCTCAGGACTACTTGCTAGACCATGAACCAACACAATAATTTTCTTATTCGGGTTGTAGGGCTCAAGCATGTAGAGATGTGGCATGGTCAAGTGCTGGTCACGATCAATCAGGCTTAAATAAGCTGCCACACCTAAGTTATTTTCTGCCAGCCATAGACCATAAGGTGCAGAGAAGTTGGCTGCTAGAGGATATTGCTTACCAGCCACATTAATATTGTCGGTGCGATAAGGGTCGTAAACGCGAATCACGAATTCAGAATTATTAATAATTTCTTCAACAGTGGTCGCATGTTTTGGTTCAGCGACAATCGTTGCAGCCAAATAACGTGCATGATGGATATTGGGGTTAACACCATTTTTATAATTGTATTTAAGCGGGTCTAGAATATATTCATTAATATCTTCTTTTCCTGAGCTAGGAAAAACTGCTACAAATTCAGAGCCAAAACCATCGCGGCGGTTAATGGTTCTTAACCCTGAAAAATTTAAATTATAACTAGAAATTAACTTTTCTAATTTTTGTCCAGCAAGTTGCTGGTGAAATTCAAAATCAATCGAATAGACACTTTTACCAATATGTATTTGAGGTTCTACGACATCTTTTTTTGGATAGCGTAAATCATAAACACTCACCATTTTTGCTATGGCTTGATTGTAAAAGTCCCGAATCTGAACTTGTCTATTGTCAAAAATACGGTCGGTAGGCTTACGTTTTGTTGAAAATAGATAGGCGTAGCTATAACGAATACTTTTATCGAGTAAATTTAATTGCTGATCTAAGCAATCATCATATTTATTCTGAATATTGGTTTGTTCTTCTTCCGACTTATGTTTAGTAAACCTACTAATTTTACAATCCGAGGAATCTGTCAAGGCCATTGCTTTTGCCAGATACATTTCACTTGCAGCTGATAAAAACTGTTCATCTAAAATTTGAGGAAGTTTTTTGAGTTGATTTACACAGTTATCAGGGGTGTCAGTGCAGACTTTAGCTTCCTGACCAGACATTGATAAAACATTCAGACTTGCTTCGCTGAGTTTATCTTGCGTAAGAATACTATTACGTTCATTTGCAATAGTCACATTCAAAGCTTGCTGTTTAACATTAACGACCTGACAACCACTCAGAATTGAACCGAGTAGCATGACCGTCAATACTGTTTTGCTTCTTTTTATTGAAAACATTATGGTCAAAATTTAGTGGCTCAATGGTAGGTAGATCATACAAATTTTAAAATATTTTTCAAATGATCAAATAAAAAAAAGGGCTGTCAAAACAGCCCTTTTTATCTATTTAAGCTTATTTTTTAGGTGTTGCACTTGGTGTTGTAGTTGCAGACATTGCAGGGTTAGTCAAAACTTGCCATACATTCCAACGACCTTGTTTTTCAATTTCTTGAATTAAACGATCAGCAATTTCCGATTCATCTGGATATTTCACTTTATAATTTTTAAGTGTCTGAATCGCGTTTTTCTTTTGCTCCATTGCAATATAGTTATTTGCAGCAGCTAGATACGCTTCTTGAACATTACCTTTAATGGCTTTATCTAAGTAAGGAATAGCTTCACGTTGACCACCACCTTCAGATAAACCGAAACCAAACCAGAAGTTTGTTTCTGCATCATCTGGGCTAATTTTTAAAAGTCTTTGAGCATATTCTAAAGATCTAGTGGTATGAACAGTACCTAAATCAAGGTTACGTGCAAGAACACTTGCTTTGAAAGCACGAAGCAAAATATCAAATGATGCATTTGGGTTTGCAGCAAGTGTATCAAGTTGTTGTGTTACTTCTTTAAGTTTACTTTCGAAGCCTTTACGTTCTTGGCGATCAGTAAAGCGAGGTGGGTAGTGACGAGCTTTGCCTTCTACTAACTGTAAAAAGTCATCAATACTTGTAACATCAATTTCATTTTCACTAGCTAAAACTGCGTATTTCATTGAACGCTGTGAATTATTTACAGTCGGAACAATCAATTTATTGACGTCGAGAGTAAGCTGTTTAGTCGGGTCATCTTGACGATTAACGACCATTTTGGTTACTGGCTGTGCAGCAGCGTCTTTTAAGGCAACTTCAAATGCTGGCGGTTGATCGTAGTTAAAAGGATTTAACGCATAAAAAGGAGGAGTAAGCTCTGGTTCCTTGAAAACAAAAGGCTCAATTTTTTGTTGTTTTACAGGTGCCATTGTACAAGCTGTTAAACTTGAAGTCGCAAGGATGATATATGCCAAAGGCTTAAAATTCATAGGATCTTCCGTTCATTTTAGTAAAGTCAGATTTGGTAGTGACAAGTCTAGAAAAAGCTAAACCGACATGCAAGGGTAAGCGTGTTACATTATGAATCAAGAATATTACGTTTTTGATATCTTGTTTTGTGCACCACATTCACGACGCACTTCTTCAAGAATTTTTAGCTCTTCATCACTAAAAGGCTGTTCATCTTGACTTTCTTTTTCGAAGCTAGGGTCTAGCTCTGATAAACGCTGGCATAAGTTATTCATACGCGTTTCATTGTGCTGAATACGATCAAGTAAAACACGCATGCCTTCTAAAATAGGGTCTGACTGATCAGCAGTTGTCGCATATGGGGCAAAACCAATACTTTGTGCATAATCGCGGCGACGTTCTTCATCTTTATCTTTAGTTTTGTTGGCATCTTTATAGATATAGCGAGCAGGGTTTCCTACAGCAGTCACTCCAGCAGGAACAGCTTTGGTCACTACAGCATTCGAACCGACTTTGGCACCTTTACCTACAGTAAATGGACCCAAGATTTTCGCACCAGCGCCAACAACAACACCGTCTTCTAAAGTTGGATGGCGTTTACCAGTTTTCCATGTGGTACCACCTAAGGTAACACCATGATAAAGCGTAACATCATCACCAATTTCAGCAGTTTCACCAATCACAACGCCCATGCCATGATCAATAAAAAAACGCTTACCGATTTTAGCGCCAGGATGAATTTCAATTCCGGTTGCAAAACGGCTAAATGAAGAAAGTAGGCGAGCTGCACCTTTACAGTCTTTTTGCCATAATTCATGCGCAACACGATGCATCATAATTGCATGAATACCTGGATAAGTTGTGAGAACTTCAAGTGTATTGCGGGCAGCAGGATCTCGCGCAAATACAGCTTTTATATCTTCTTTAAGCTGCTTAAGCATTGGGTTGATCCTCCTTGTCAGATAATGCTTTTTTCCATTTACCACTTGTTAAAGCTTGTACGCGACTAAAAATACCGCGAAGTAAATGATATTCCATACGATCTAATTGTATACGACCAAATAAACGACGCAAGCGTAAAGGTAATAAACGTGGATTTTCTGGATCTAAAAATTCGATTTCAGTCAGCATTTTTTCTAGATGAGGATAAAACTCTTCCATTTGTTGCTGAGTCACCAAAGGTTCATCCCATTGCATGCTTTGGCCTTGCACTAATGGCATTTCATCTACATTCTGATCGACTTGCTCTTGCTCGAGAGCAGACATGCGAAGTTCGTAACATACAACTTGAATCGCTTGCGCAACATTCAACACGCCATAGTCCGGATTTACAGGAATGGTTAAATGATAATTTGCCAGTGCTAATTCTTCATTTGTTAAGCCACGGTCTTCACGGCCAAAAACAATAGCAATTTGCTGTCCTTGAGATGTTGCCTTAATAGCTTCTTTAGCCGCAGGTCTCACATCAAGTAAAGGCCAAGGAATGGTGCGACTACGCGCACTTGTTCCAAATACTAAATGACAATCTTTAATCGCATCTTCTAAGGTGTCTACAATCTCAAGATGTTCAAATAAATCTTGGGCACCAGCGGCAAGTGCTTGTATATCTGGATGAGGATATGTTTTTGGTGCTACGAGAACTAATTTAATTAGTCCCATTGTTTTCATGGCACGTAAAGCACTACCAATATTGGCAGGCAAAGTCGTATTTACCATGACAATACGCACTTGTGCTAATTGTTTTGACACGGTGGTGTGGTCAAACGAACTCATAAGATTTCCAGAAATTACGAATATTGAGAAACTTCGCTTTGGTATAAATCCAATGCATCGTCCATAGACATACCCGCAGGAGGAGGGGCAACAGCATGTGGACGAACAGGGTCTGCTGCTTTAGCTGCTTTCGACTTTACTTGATATTCAATATAAATATTATCTTTACCAAAATAATCTCTGAGTTTAGCAAGTAATTCATCTAGAGGAGCGACTTTCCATTGCGGACCAAACTGAAGTTCGGCTTGAGCATAGGGTTGATCAATCTGTAACTGTAGAGTGATATGTTGATGCATATCTACATTGCAAAATGGCAAGATCATGTTTTGCAGATCTTTTGCCAGTGTTGGCTGCATGAACTCTTCTGTTAATTTGATTTGAATACTGTTAGCACGTTTTTGTCTTATTTCATTTAATGTGAAAGCCTTGGTTAAACGTCCCATTGGACGATCAAAGCCTTCTCGCTCATAGATTTCGCCTTCGAAAACTACAACACGTTCAACTTGCACAATATCTTTAAAACGTTGGAAGCGCTCATGGTTACAGCTGACTTCAATACGTGCCGTACCATCATCAAGTACAATAACCACACGGTTCGGGAAGTTCGCGACATCAATGACCAAACCTGCATAAACCGTTGTAACACCACGACGCGTCGCAGTAATTTCGTTTAGTTTTACAGGAATAAAAGCTTTGAGTTCCTGTCGGTAAACATCAATTGGATGACCCGTTAAATATAAACCAAGCGTGTCTTTTTCGCCTTTGAGACGAACTTCGTCACTCCATGGTTTTACTGGTTTAGCTGGCTTGCGTTGAACTTCTTCAACCTCACCAAATAAATCCATAATTCCGCTTTCACGGTTACTTCGAGCTTGTTCAGCGGCTTGAACAGCTTCAGGCAATTGTGCCATTAAGCTTGCACGTTCAATTCCTAAGCAATCGAGTGCACCCGCGCGAATTAAAGCTTCAAGAGTACGCTTATTGATTTTCTTCAAATCAATACGATGGCAAAAATCGAATAGATCTGTATAAGGACCAAATTGTCGACGAGAGTCAATAACTGACTGCATTGCTTGTTCGCCGACACCCTTAATTGCACCTAAACCGTAAACAATCGTTTTATCGTTACTTGCATGGAAGTGATAAGTCGACATGTTGACTGATGGTGGTAAGACTTCAAGATTATTGTTTCGACAGTCATCAATCAAAAATACAACACTGTCCGTGTTTTGCATTTCCGATGTCATTACCGCTGCCATAAACTCAGCAGGATAGTGAGCTTTTAACCATGCAGTATGGTAGGCAACTAGGGCATAAGCAGCCGCGTGAGATTTGTTGAAACCATAGCCTGCAAACTTTTCCATATAGTCAAAGATATGGTTTGCTGTACTTTCGTCAATCCCTTTTTCAGCAGCACCTTCTAAGAAAATTTGGCGCTGTTTGACCATTTCCTCAGGTTTCTTTTTACCCATTGCACGGCGTAGTAAGTCTGCGCCACCTAACGTATAACCTGCACAGATCTGTGCAGTCTGCATCACCTGTTCCTGATAAACCATAATCCCGTAAGTTGGTTCTAATACACCTTCTAAAAGAGGATGAAGATATTCAAAATCTCCACCATGCATACGGTGAATAAAGTCAGGAATCAGGTCCATTGGACCCGGACGATACAAGGATACGAACGCAATAATTTCTTCAAATTTGCTTGGACGTGCTTCTTTAAGCATCCGTTTCATGCCGACGGATTCAAACTGGAATACCGCTGTCGTATTTGCATCGGCAAAGACGGAATAAGCTTTAGCGTCGTCTAGAGGAACATGCAGAATATTGAGTTGATCATTACTGTCGCGGTTTTTATTAATATTTTGAATCGCGTCTTCAATAACGGTTAAGTTACGTAAACCTAAGAAGTCGAACTTGACCAGACCCGCTGCTTCTACATCGTCTTTATCATATTGAGCAACGCGGTTTGTTCCATCTGCATCACAAAGTACAGCCGAGAAATCGGTAATTTTACCTGGTGCAATGACTACACCTCCGGCATGTTTACCGGTATTTCGGGTTACACCTTCTAATTTTAATGCCATTTCCCAGATTTCGCTTGCATCGTCGTTATCTGGGTTAGATGGATTGGTCACAATATCTTTAAGCTGTGGTTCCATATCAATAGCGGTAGCTAAATCCACACCGAGCGGTTTGGTAGGTACCATTTTTGAAATACGGTCAGCTAAACCGTAAGATTTACCCAATACACGCGCAACGTCACGGATTGCACCTTTTGCTGCCATGGTTCCGAAAGTTGCAATTTGAGAAACGGCTTCACGACCATAAGTACGCGATACGTAATCAATAACGCGGTCACGTCCAGCAATACAGAAATCGACGTCAAAGTCGGGCATCGATACACGTTCTGGGTTTAAGAAACGTTCGAAAAGTAGATCGTAACGAAGTGGGTCAAGGTCGGTAATTTTTAAGCTGTATGCGACTAATGAACCTGCACCTGAACCACGACCTGGCCCAACAGGAACACCATTATTTTTTGCCCATTGAATGAAGTCCATGACGATGAGGAAGTAGCCGGGGAAACCCATCTTCAGGATAATACCGACTTCATAATCAATTCGTTCATCGTAAGGCTTACGAATCTCTGGCCAATCTTCACCACGTTTTTCAACAGGGTAAAGATAATTTAAGCGCTCTTCCAAGCCTACTTTAGATAAATGTTCAAAATAAGTGTCGATGGTAAAACCATCTGGAATTGGATAGTCAGGTAAAAAGTAAGTGCCGAGTTGCAGTTTAACGTTACAGCGTTTAGCAATATGATAGGTGTTCTCGATAGCGCTAGGAATATCGGAAAACAATTCGATCATTTCATCTGAGGTTTTAAAGTGCTGCTCAGGACTATATATGCGTGGACGGCGATTATCTGCGAGTACATAACCATCAGCGATACAAACACGTGCTTCGTGTGCTTCGAAATCTTCTTTTTCTACAAAGTGCACATCATTATGTGCAACTACACCAACATTATATTGTGCAGCAAGTTTAGCTGCTTCTTGAATAAAGTCTTCTTCACCAGGACGGTCAGTACGTGTTAAAGCAAGATAAACACGGTT
>NZ_JZFB01000001.1:343861-372326 GCF_001188385.1 Acinetobacter sp. V2
CGGGTTAGATGAACAAAGCATCTGACCAACATCACTATGCTGGCCAAGTAAAACGATAATATCTTGATGCTGTTCAAGTACCCATTCTTTTTTTACACATGGAATACTGAGCTGTTGTCCTTCAATAAAACCGCGTGAAACGATTTCGGTGAGACTTTTCCACCCAACATCACTCATTGCAAGTAATGTTGCACGGTGTTGAGCATCATCAAGGCGAATCGTACTACCTAAAAGAGGCTTAATGCCTTTTTTTAAACAAGCATTATAAAATTTTACCGCCGCATGGAGGTTAGAGAGGTCAGTTAATGCCAACGCAGGCATTTGGTCTTTAACCGCAGCATTGACCAAGTCAGGTATGCGAACTATCGACTCTGTAATCGAAAATTCTGTATAAATACCTAGATGAACAAACTGCATAAACCAATCCTTAATGCGACCGAAGCATAGTTTAACACGCAAAGTTAAAAGGAAATGGTTAATATTTTGGCAAACTGTTAAGGATTTTATTATTTAAGAAGAATGGGTTGAACATCTATTGTACAGTTTTAATATAAAAGACATTATTTTTATAAAATATGACCAGCTCAAACATCAAGGTTTGAGCTGGTTGAAAAACTTAGTACTGCCAGAACATACGTTGAATTTCTTTAGCGTCATTAGTCTTAGTAAGAGCTAATGCAGCAAGAAGACGTGCTTTTTGTGGGTTTAAGTCATGAGCAGCTACCCAACCATATTTATCATCAGGTTGTTCAGCATTACGTAATACGAAACCTTGTGGTACACGTGATGAACGGATAATTTGAATACCGTTCTTGTCGTGAAGATTTTGTAAAGTTGGAACGATATAGTTCGCAACAGAACCGTTACCTGTACCAGCATGGATAATCGCTTTAGCACCAGCTTTTGCATATGCTTCATAAGCATCTGGAAGCATAGAGTCTGAACCGTAAACGATTTGTACCAGTGGAAGTGCATCACCTTTAATATTTTCGATATTAAATTCTGAAGCATTTGTAAAACGTTTTACAGACTGTCTGAACCAGTATGGCTTGCCTTCAACTAATGTACCTAAAGCGCCCCATTGGCTAACAAAAGCATTTGTATGAATGTTAATGCCTTTAGTGACATCACGCGCTGCAAAAATAGAGTCGTTCATCAGAACCATAACGCCTTTATTTTTTGCATCATCAGAAGCTGCTAAAGCAACTGCGCTATAAAGGTTAAGTGGTCCATCTGCTGAAAGAGCAGTTGAAGGACGCATTGAACCAACAATAACAATCGGTTTATCAGTGTGAACAACAAGATTTAAGAAAAATGCTGTTTCTTCTAAAGTGTCTGTACCGTGAGTAATCACGACACCATTAACAGATGGTTTTTTTACCAGCTCATTTACTTGACGAGCAATTTGTAATAATTCCTTGTCAGTAATACTTTCAGAAGCGACCTGTAATGCTTGAATACCAGTGACATTCGCCAAATCTTTGATTTGTGGAACAGCATTAATTAAGGCATCAACTGGAACTTTTGCAGCAGTGTAGGTTGCACTGTTTGCTGAGCTTGCGCCAGCACCCGCGATAGTACCGCCAGTGGCTACAACAACTACATTATTTTTTGCGTAAAGTGGGAGAGAGCAGGCCAATAAGCCCATCGCTAAACCTAAAGATTTAACAGTTTTAGTCAACATCGAAAATATCCTTATGAAGTGACGAAGTAGAAGTTTGCCGAATACGCCTGCTTTTCCTAAGCAAAATACATACCATGTAAAACATATTCGTAACTTGTTTGAATAAGAAGCATCCCTGAATAGCATTTTGTTTTATCAACAATTGCTTAGTCATTGCCTTTATTTAGCGTTAATAAATATCATGAATAAAATAAAAAATCTATTAAGTTTTTCTAATTTATCTTAATTTTTTTGTTTTTAATATAAATGATACAAATGATTTTCTTATTATTATAAAATTTAAAAATAATGGGCGTGATATGCTTTTTCTTTACCATTTGGTATTTATATATCGTTGATTGTATATCATATTGTTTGTAAATAAAATTATATAAATTTTTTGATAGATAAACTAAACAATAATTTCAATAGTTTAATATAATTAAGTGGTAATAAAATGAATTAAAAAATAATCAATTGATGTTTATTTCTAAGAATATAAATTCTGTTTGGGTGAATTTTATTCTCTTTTTAAGGTTTGTTTTAAGAAAATTTAATAGCAGTAAAAATACATTATTGGGTTCATTATTTAATATGGAAATACACATAAATTTTTATTGTTTAATTTTAGAATAAAAAGAAGAGCAATTTTATAAGGTCATATAAAATTGCCCTTAAGTTGGGAGAGTGGGAGAAAAGAGAAACTTAAGCGGGCGTTTGTTCTTGAGTTGATTTAATTAATACAGGCTCTGGTAGCTCTTCAGTATCTGCTACTTTTTCGCCTTCAAGCTTAGCCACAACTGCGGTAGCAATACTATTACCTACTACGTTTGTTGCAGTACGACCCATATCAAGGAACTGATCGATACCAAGCAATAAGAGAATGCCGGCTTCAGGTAAATGGAACATGGTGAGTGTTGCTGAAATAACCACAATTGAAGCTCGTGATACACCTGCAATACCTTTACTTGTCACCATCAGAGTTAACAGAATTAAGATTTGTTGAGTGAAGCTAAGATCGATGTTGTAAGCTTGAGCAATAAACAATACTGCAAACGTGGTGTACATCATTGAACCATCTAGGTTAAATGAGTAACCCAACGGTAATACAAAGCTAGTCACTTTTTTAGGTACACCAAATTTATTGAGTGCATCCATTACTTTAGGGTAGGCTGACTCACTTGAAGCTGTAGCGAAAGCAAGAGTTACAGGTTCGCGAATTAATTTGCCTAAGCGGAAGATATCTTTTTTAAGTACGATTGCACCAACAGAGAACAAAATGATCCAAAGTAACAGAAGACCGAAATAGAACTCAGCGATTAAAATACCGTAGTCAACAATTAAGCCTAAACCTTGTACTGTAATTGCTGAAGCAATTGCAGCAAATACTGCAAAAGGTGCAAACATCATAACGTAATCGGTAATACGGAACATGATCTTGCTAAGTTCTTCAGTCAAACGAACAATAACCGAATCTTTTTCGTTGCCTTGATTTACAAAAGCGAGTGCTGAACCAAAGAAAATAGCGAAAACAAGTACTTGTAAAATATCGTTATTTGCCATTGCTTCTGCAATGCTGCGTGGGAACACATGGCTTAAGAATGATTGCAGTGTAAAGCCAGTAGTCTCTGGCAGAGAAGCGCCACTAAGTTGTTGAGCTGTTGGTAGTGCTAAATCTAGAGCCGCGCCCGGTTGGAAAAAGTTTGCTAAACCCATGCCGATGGCAAGCGATACAAACGAAGCAGTAATAAACCAAGTCATTGACTTGAGTGTGATACTACCAATCGATGTAGATTTCCCCATTGATACAATGCCTGAAACAATTGTGGCAAATACCAATGGAGCAATAATCATTTTGATGAGGCGTAAAAAGATGTCTGTGCCGATGCTAAAATAAGAAGCGATTTGTTTGAGTTGATCACCTTCATTAAAAAAGTGGTGACAAATCCAGCCTGTCAGTACGCCAAGTAAAATAGCAATAACAATATACTTGAGCAATTTCTTTTGCTTCATATGAACCTCTATCCATTTGATTCAATCATTCTTTGATGGGATTTGAATGATTGAAAGCTTTCCTTGTTAGTTCAGTCCGGTCGTTCTACCGATTTTATCTTCCTAGATATCTGAATCTGTTTTAACCGAATCGAATATGGTGATGTTGTTATGGGAAGGGATTGTTGCTCGATTTTGAAGCAGTGTGAAATGCAAAAAAATATTGATCCATGCATTTTTTGCATAATGAAGATTGCGGGAAATGTGAAATTACGCACAAATTTAAACGTATGGTAAAAAATATAGAAATGAATTGTTCAACAGAATTTAAAGATTAAATAAATTAAAGTTTTAATAAAAAATATTTAAATTCAAGGTTTTATTTTGGTGTGGATGGAGGTATGGAAGTGTTTGTAATTATTTTTTTTAAATTAGTTAAATAAAATTATCAAAAAAGGCATCTAATTTAAGATGCCTTTTTTGATATGCATTTTTTTAACGACGATTGGCTAAGAAACGACCTAAACGTGTAATTGCTTCTCGTAATTCATTTTCAGCTGGTAAGAAAACCACGCGGAAATGATCTGGAGTTGGCCAATTAAAACCTGTACCTTGGACCAATAACACTTTTTCTGCGCGTAACAAATCAAGCATTAACTTTTCGTCATCTTCAATTGGATAGATGTTTGGATCAAGGCGAGGGAAACAGTACATTGCTCCCTCTGGTTTTACGCAGCTTACGCCAGGAATTTCATTTAGCATTTCCCAAGCAATATTACGCTGTTCGTACAAACGGCCACCCGGACGAATCAGGTCATTAATTGATTGATAACCGCCTAAAGCAGTTTGAATCGCATATTGAGCTTGAACGTTTGCACATAGGCGCATTGATGCCAACATATCTAAACCTTCGATATAGTCAGCAGCGCGGCTTTTATCTCCGGTAATTGCCATCCAGCCTGAACGGAAACCTGCAATACGATAAGCTTTTGATAAACCATTAAAAGATACGCAAAGCTGGTCACCAGCTAATGAAGCTACTGAAACATGTTCAATACCGTCATAAATAATTTTGTCGTAAATCTCATCAGCAAATAAAATTAGATCATATTTTTTTGCAAGCACTACAATCTGTTCAAGAATATGACGTGGATAGACTGAACCAGTAGGGTTGTTCGGGTTAATGATGACAATACCGCGAGTATTCGATGTAATCTTGCTTTCAATGTCAGCAATATCTGGATACCAGCTATTTTCTTCATCACATTTATAATGAATTGCTGTACCACCTGAAAGATTAACAGCTGCTGTCCAAAGCGGATAATCCGGCATTGGAATCAACATTTCGTCGCCATCATCAAGCAGGCCTTGCATCGCCATAACAATAAGTTCAGACACGCCATTACCGATATACACGTCATTCACGTGCATATTTAGGATGCCTTTTTGTTGGTAATATTGGCAGATAGCTTTACGTGCTGGAAAGATACCTTTTGAGTCAACATAACCAATCGCATTTGGCAGGTTTAAAGCAACGTCATTAATAATTTCTTGTGGGGCTTCAAAACCAAATGGAGCAGGGTTGCCGATATTGAGCTTGATGATTTTATGTCCTTGCTCTTCCATTTCATTGGCGGCTCGTAATACTGGTCCGCGAATGTCATAACAAACATGCTCAAGCTTCGATGATTTCTTTATTTCTCGAGAAGTTGGCATGGATTGGAGGATAGCAGTATTTTTAGACATAGCTGGATTCACTTTTGCATATCGGTATAAATAACTTTTAAATGTTTTAACTGTTACCAAATTCAGATCGTGTTGATCTTTTAGTAATTCAACAATTTTTTCATGGGTAAAGCCCGATTGCTGATACTGTTTGATAACTGGTAATAGTTGCTGGAAAAGCACACTTTTTTTCTGAGACATGTTTTGTCCTATACAACCGTGCCGAACAAGAATAGCACCATCTTTGCTTCCTTGGAAGAAAATAAAACATAATTTTGCTTACTTTTAATTTTGAATTTTGCTTACTTTTTGCTTTCTATTGCTTAGGTGATTAAATTCCAACAAATTTTACGTTCAGAGACTAGTGTTTTTGCGAGGAATGGCGTAAATATAAAACTCAATCATCAGAAATGTTTACTTCAGAATAAAGGTGCATGTCATGGGAAAAGTCAATAAAACAGACCGGGAATGGCAAAGAGAGTTATCACCAGAAGAGTATCGGATCACACGACAAAAGGGCACTGAACCTGCATTTACGGGGCAATACTGGAATACTAAGCAACATGGCACCTATGTCTGCCGTTGCTGCGGTGCAGAATTGTTCTCATCAGATACTAAATATGACAGTGGTTGTGGTTGGCCTAGCTTTTTTAAACCGATTGAGCCAACTGCAATTGAAGAACATGACGATTTATCGCATGGTATGGTCAGAACAGAAATTGTTTGTCATGATTGCGAAGCCCATTTAGGGCATGTTTTTGAAGATGGACCACAGCCGACTGGTTTGCGCTATTGTGTAAACTCGGCATCATTACAACTTAAATCACAAGAAAAAAATGATGAGGAAACCTATCCATGAGTAATATTTATCAGTTTGAAGCTGAACTGTTAGAGGGTGAAGTTAAGCAATTAGCTGATTACAAAGGTAAAGTTTTACTAATTGTAAATACTGCAAGTAAATGTGGTTTTACACCACAATTTGCTGGCCTTGAAAAGCTTTATGAGAAATATAAAGATCAAGGCTTGGAAGTTTTAGGGTTTCCCTGCAACCAGTTTGGTGGGCAAGATCCGGGTAGCAATAAAGAAATCGGTACGTTCTGCCAACGCAACTATGGGGTGAAATTCCCGATGTTTGCGAAAGTAGATGTAAAAGGCCCAGAAGCTCACGTGATTTTTAGATATTTGACACGTGAAGCTAAAGGCATTTTAGGAAGCAGCACGATTAAATGGAACTTTACTAAATTCTTGGTAGGGAAAGATGGCGCAGTGCTTAATCGCTATGCGCCTACGACTAAACCAGAAGCATTAGAAGCTGATATTGAAAAAGCATTAGCAAGTTAATGAATTCAATGAACGCTATTCCTCAAGCATTTGAGTTTTGGCAAGATGGGCGAATGCCTTATGTTGAAGCCAGACGATCTTGTTTTAGCCGAACCTGTTATAAGTCTCATAGTCATCCAACATTTTCTATTGGAGCTATAGATGAAGGGAATAGCGTTTTTCAAAGTTCATTTGGTACAGCACAAAAGATTTCTGCTGGTACCTTAGTCATTGTACCTGCCCACATAGAACATTCTTGTAACCCGCTGCCGGATCAGGCTTGGAGTTACCAGATGTTGCATCTGGATATATCTTGGCTTAATCAATGGTATGCCGAATTTCAAAAAGAGGGCTTTGATTTAAATTTACCCCAGCATAAACCTCTCATTATTAAAGATGAGTCTTTATATCAGGCTTTTTCTGGGATGAATAAAACTCTATTTGATCCTGAAAAATTGATTCTTGAAAAAGAACAGTCGCTTATCTATTGCCTTACTCAGTTGTTACTACCTCATTTTATATTAGAAGAAATACAGAAAACTCAATATTTGTATGAGGACTTCTTGGACTTAATTCATATTATTAAATCATCCGAACGATTTATTTCTCTAGAAGAGCTTGCACAGCAGGTGGGTCTTAGTCGATATGCAATTATTCGTCTATTTAAAGCCAATGTTGGCTTAACACCCCATGCATTTCAAATTAATTTAAAGATTAATCAAGCCAGAGCTCAATTGAAACAAGGAATTTCGCTTGTGGAGTTGGCAGTAAATTTGGGCTTTAGTGATCAGAGCCATTTTCATAAAGCCTTCAAAGCGCATACTGGAATCACTCCTCGTCAGTTCCAACTCGCAGCTGCGCAATAATTTACAATAAATTATTTTTCTCTATTTTTAAGCTATTCCATACAGTTTTAAAGATGAAATCGTTATGGAAGTTTTTTTAGTTATCGCCTTTACTCACTTTTTAGCGCTGCTATCTCCTGGACCTGATTTTTTTCTTATTCTCACCAGTCTTTTGCAAAAGGGTTCGCGCTATACATATGGTGTCATTGCAGGAATTACGTTTGGCAATGCCTTGATTTTAATGGCATGTATGTTTGGATTTATGTTACTTGGAAATTTGAGTGCGACTATTCTTTTAGTACTTAAGTGGCTTGGGGCAGGGTATTTGGTTTATTTGAGTTATCTTTGTTTTAAGGCTGCTCGGGCTGGCGCCTTAACTTTTGCTACTGAAAAAAATGATTTGATTGATCAAGAGTATCAGCATCAGGATAAAGTTAAGAGCTTAATGTTGGGAATACAATCTAGTCTGCTTAATCCCAAAAATATTATGTTTTATAGTAGTTTGATGCTGCTTATTCAGCATCAATTTAGTTTAGTTCAAAAATTGCTGATGAGTACGTGGATGACTGGAGTCGTACTTGGTTGGAACTTACTGTTGGTTCGGCTATTGCTTCAAAATCGAGTTCTAGAACAGATTAAACGTTCAGCGATAGGCTTATATTATTGTTCTAGTCTGGCCTTTATATGTTTTGCAATCTTACTCATTGCTTATAGTTAATGTCGGTTGTATAGCCTTCATGCTAAATAATTATGAAGGCTATACAACTTATCTATGCTTAAAGAATTGCTTTTAAACGCTTAACTACTTCTTCGCATTGCGCTAAATCGGCGACTAAAGCCATACGTACATGATTTTCCCCAGGGTTACCTTGATCTGTGTCACGAGATAAATAACGACCCGGTAAAACTTTAATATGGGCTTTTTCCATCAATATCTTGGCAAAATTTTCATCGTTATCGACTTTTAACCAGTAATAGAAACCTGCATCTGGCTTTTGCAGAGGTAATAAGTGACCTAGTTCATTTTGGAATAAATCAAACTTTGCACGATATTGCTTACGGTTTTCTTCCACATGGTTTTCATCATTCCATGCTGCAATTGATGCAAGTTGATGTTGAACAGGCATTGCTGCACCATGATAGGTACGGTACTGCAAATATGGTTTTAATAATTCTGCATCACCCGCTACAAAACCTGAGCGTAAACCCGGCAAATTTGAACGTTTAGACAGTGAATGAAATACCACACAATTTTTATAGTCATCACGACCAAGTTCTGCACAAACTTCTAATAAACCTGTAGGTGCTTGCTCGAACCAAAGTTCTGAATAGCATTCGTCAGAAGCAATAACAAAATTATATTGATCAGATAAGGCAATTAACTTTTTGAATTGTTCTTTAGAAAGCACAGTACCAGTTGGGTTGCCCGGCGTACATACAAAAAGAAGGGCAGTTTTTTCCCAGACTTCTGCGGGTACAGCATCAAAATCGCCTAAGTAACCATTTTCTTCGGTGCAATTGATGAAATAAGGTTTTGCGCCGGCAAGTAGAGCTGCGCCTTCGTAAATTTGATAAAACGGATTCGGCATTACCACATACGGTGCATCTTCACGGTTAATGAGCGCCTGAACAAATGAGAAAATCCCTTCACGCGTACCAGACACTGGCAAAATGTGGTTTTCAGCACTAATGCTATTAAGTTTAAAGCGCTTAGTGAGCCAGTCTGCAATACTTTGGCGAAGCTCAGGTAAGCCTTTGCTGTTTGGATAAGTTGATAGATGATTGAAGTTGTCAATAATTGCCTGTTTAACAAACTCTGGTGCTGGGTGCTTTGGTTCACCAATTGATAGAGGAATCAAGGGAAGGTTAGCAGGAGTAGTATCCTTAAAAAGCTGGTTTAACTTTTCAAATGGATATGGGTGCAATAACGACAAGCTAGAGTTCATTAAACAGTTACCAAGTAGTTGAGTTTCAGTGCTGACAAATTTGATTAGATGCTTCATCTAATGCAGCTTTAAGCTTTTCCGAGAAGAGTTTAACCTCTTCGTTATTTAACGGTTTTCCATCTTTTTTCGTGACAAAGAAAATATCTTCTGCACGTTCACCTAAAGTTGCAATTCTAGCTGAATGGATGTCTAAACCTTGCATCATAAATAAGCCACCTACACGTGCAAGTAGGCCAGGGTGATCGAGTGTTGAAATTTCAACCATGTTTTGCTGTAACGCTTCATTCAATGTTACGTCAACTGTATTTTCGATATCGAAATGACGTAGCTGACGTGGAATGCGGCGTTGCATAAGTCCTGGGTATTGGTCTGGCTGACTAAGCGCCTTCACCAATGCAGTTTTAACTGTTTCTTCGCGTTCGGGGTCGGTTAGCAATGTACCAAAGCGATCGAGCACAACATAGGTATCTAAACTAAATGCGGTACTTGCTGTGATAATTTTTGCATCCTGAACGTCTAAGTTCATGCGGTCTAAAACTGCCACAGTCGTTGCAAAAAGGTTAGGTTGGTCACGCGTATATATAAAGATTTGCACGGCATCTTGGGCAGCTTTACGGTGAGCACGTAACAGTACTAATGGCTCTGGATTATCGCCGTGTTTCAAAATTGCTTGCGTGTGCCATGCAATTTCATCTGCCGATTCTTTAATGAAGTATTCATCGCCCAGTTCTTGCCATACTTTTTCAACGTCTGCCAATGAGAAATTATTCACCAGTAATTCACTTGCTGCAAATTTGGTGTCTTCAATTAGCATTTGATAGTCAACAGGACGGCTTAAACCTGTACGAATGACGTCACGGGCATGCGTATAAAGTTGACGCATAAGCGAGGCACGCCATGTGTTCCACAGTTTTGGATTTGTCGCATTAATATCCGCAACTGTTAAGGTATACAGATAATCAAGATGTTCCATATCGCCAAGTTTTTCGGCAAAATCTTTAACAACATCTGGATCGGAAATATCCTTTTTCTGGGCAGTTAGCGACATGAGCAAATGGTTGTGGATGAGCCATGCAATTAATTTACATTCACGCTCTGTAAAGCCATGCGCCCGTCCAAACTCAATCGCATCTTCTGCACCAAGTTCACTATGGTCTCCACCGCGGCCTTTGGCAATGTCATGAAATAATGCAGCAATAAACACAATATCTTGACGTGCAAGACGTTGGAAAACTGAGCTTACAACAGGGAACTCTTTAGCAAATTCTGGTTCTTTAAAACGGTTTAAATTGCGCAGCAATAATAGGGTGTGAGCATCGACTGTATAGATATGGAATAGGTCATATTGCATGAGACCCATAATTTGACCAAATGCAGGAATATAGTTTCCTAAAACACCATATCGTTTCATCGCTACCAAAGTATCGTATAAACGATATGGTGAGCGAATGATTGACATGAATAGGGCTTGATGCTCAGGATTATCTCGAAAATTTTGGTTAATACGTTTTGCAGCAAGAATAAGTAAACGTAAAGTACGAGCGCGGATACCTTCAATATCTGGTCGATTAGCTAAAATATAGAATAGTTCTAAAATAGCACTTGGATGTTCTGCGAATATTTTGTGGTGTTGTACGGCAAGTTTATTGTCGACAATCTTAAAGTGATCATTAACGACTTCAATTTTACGTTCGTAATTTGGTAAGCGCGGAGTAATAACTGATTCGCTAAAATAAGCCAATAACATTTCATTGAGTGTTGAAACCTGTTGAGCCGTACGGTAGTAGCGTTTCATGAACTGCTCGACACCGTAGTTTACAGGCTGACCTTCTTGGCGAGCGTAACCAAATTGAGCCGCAATTTCTCTTTGATGATCGAACAGAAGACGGTTTTCATCACGCTTCGCTAAGCGATGTAAATGGTGACGAATTTCCCAAAGAAAACTCTCAGCTTCTTCTAAAACGTTTAATTCGAATTCTGAAATAAAGCCTAAATGAACTAAGTCATAGATGCGGTTTACGCGGAAATGACGCTTAGCAATCCAGCCAATCTGGTTAATATCACGAATGCCACCAGGCGCATTTTTAATGTCAGGTTCTAAATTGCTTTCAGTATTGTTGTGTTGGTGGTAACGCTTAGCTTGTTCAGCCATTTTTGCATCAAAAAATGTTTTGTCTGTCCACGTTTGCGAAACAATACGACGTGGCCATTTTGCAAGTTGACTATTACCGGTAATTAAACGAGCTTCGATGAGTGTAGTTGCAACAGTTAAATCGGTAGCAGCTTGTTCAACACAACTTTGAATGGTGCGAACGCTAATGCCGGGCTTGAAATTGCCAACATCCCACAAAGAGGAGATGAAAGTAGAAATGCGTTTTTCATTTTCTTCGTTAATTTCATGTTCCGATAAAATCATGATATCAACATCGGAATAGGGCAACATTTCACGGCGCCCATAACCACCCACAGCAAAAAGGCCTAGACCTGTCTGATCAAGTTCGGCATGTTTCCACAGAAAGATCAGTGCTTCATCAACGAGGTCTGAGCGGGCTTTAATGACTTCCCGAATAGATTGCCCATTTTCATATGAATCCTGCAATTGCTTTTCTACATCCGTTCGCCATTGATTAATGGCTTTAATATCATGATGGCTTGTAACGTAGTTCAGCAATGGCGATGTATTGATCATGAAAATGGGTCTACCAAAAAGTAAATATTAAGAGTTGGTTTTTACGCTTACTTGATCAGCGGTTTCTTTCGCTAAAGTACGAGCAAGATCAGTATTTTCTGCACGAGCAGTTGCCACACCCATACGACGTCGTTTGAAACCTTCTGGTTTCCCAAACAAACGTAAATCGGTATTTGGATTAGCTAATGCCGTATTTAAGCCACTGTAGCTTAAGTTGTTGGCATCGACCCCAGCATAAATAACTGCACTCGCAGCAACACTATGACGAGCTGTATTTACTGGCAATCCTAAAATTGCACGAGCATGCAGTTCAAATTCGCTTTGAAATTGTGACGCTAGAGTAACTAGACCAGTATCATGTGGGCGAGGCGAAACTTCACTAAACCAGACCTTGTCGCCTTTAATAAACAGCTCTACACCAAAAATACCACAACCACCCAGTGCTGTTGTCACTTTATTTGCAATACGTTTTGCTTCTTCAAGTGCAGCCACAGTCATTGGTTGAGGCTGCCAGCTTTCTACATAATCACCAGCATCTTGACGGTGACCAATTGGGTCGCAGTAGTGAGTTTCGATTTCACCAGTTTCAGGATTTTTAGCACGAACGGTAAGTAATGTAATTTCAAAATCAAAATCAATTTGAGATTCAATGATGACTGTACCTTGGTTAACACGACCACCTTGCATCGCATATTCCCAAGCAGCATCGACTTCATCGAAACTTTTTACACGAGACTGACCTTTACCTGAAGATGACATTACTGGTTTTACAAAGTTTGGATAACCAATATCATCAGAAGCAGCGCGGAAGCTTTCTAGTGAGTCAGCAAAGCGGTAAGCAGAGGTAGGTAAACCAAGTTCTTCAGCTGCAAGACGACGAATGCCTTCACGGTTCATGGTCAGGTTTACAGCTTTAGCAGAAGGAATAACAGTTGCAGTTTGGCTCGCTTCAATTTCAAGCAAAACTTCTGTCGCGATGGCTTCAATTTCTGGAACAATTAAATTCGGTTTAATTTTCTCGATGAGCTGTTTTAACTCAGTTGGATTAGCCATATTTAACACATAAGAAAAATGTGCAACTTGCATGGCTGGCGCATGATCATAACGGTCGGCTGCATGTACTTCAACACCAAGGCGTTGTAAAGAAATTACAACTTCTTTGCCAAGCTCTCCTGAACCTAACAATAAAACTTTAAACGCAGAAGATTGAAGGGGGGTACCGAGTGTCACGCTCATGCGAATCATCCTGACAAAATTATTTTTTTAAGCATAGCAGAACTTATGAGGGAGTTAAGCTTTATCACACATAAAAAAATTAATTTTGTCGGACAATTAAGATGTGACTTTTTAGATATTAACTTGATAGTTTAAAAGTAACTCATCTGCATTTTTGCCGCGAATACCCCAATTTTCTTTAGGGGTTTCAAAAATCGTAATTTCAATATCTTGCGCAGCTATTTTGCATTGTTGTTCAATATTGCGAAATAAAGTTTGAATGAGTTGTTTCTTAGTAGCCGCGCTACGTCCTGCAAACATTGAGAGTTCTATAATAATGTAGTGTTGGCTGCGGTCAGAAGGATAGATAAAATTTCCAGGCTTAAGACTGATAAAACGTTGAAATCTTTTCTCGATAGGATATTTCAATTCTTCAATGAGCGCTTGATGGATTGCATGAGAAAGTAATTCTCGATACTGCATAATCGTTTGTTCATTGGCGTAAATTTTAACTTGTGACATTTTTATCTCTATTAAGTAGGTAAGATTATCTTTTTAATCAATTCAAAAATTAGATTTTTACGCCAGAAGTTTCAATCTTAAAGGCTTCTGGCTAGGTTTTATTTTATATAAGGAAGATCAGTTTATCTATTTATAAAGGTAAATAAGTATAGATCAGGCCATAAACAATTGTGGCAGTTAACGTTGCCGGAACAATTTTCTTAAATTTAAAATATAGACCTGCTAGCACTAGAAAACCGATAAGCATGGCTAAGCTTTTATCTGGATTCTCAAGAAGTGGCGGAAGAGTGGCCACAACAAGCATGGCGCTAATTGCTGATATACCAATGCTTCCCAAAGCAATTTTTAGCCAGACTGAACCACGTCTTTGCTGTGTACCTTGTAGCTTTTGTATAACAAAGAATGGTCCAAAACGTGAGGCGAAATTAGCAATACCAACAATGATACCAACCAGAATAATCTCTAGATTCATTTTAAACTTCGACCTCTTCTTGTTGTTTCAGCACATAATATTTAAACAAGCCGGCTAAAATGCCTGAAAGAATACCAATAAAAATGGCCGCAGATAGGTTAATCCAATAGCAGGACAACGCTGAAACAACCAAAGATACAGCAACTACAAGGCTATGCTTTCGCTCAAATGCTGCTAATAAAAAACTTAAGAATAAAGCAGGCAATAAGAAGTCTAAGGCTGCTTGTAAAAAATTAGGAAGATGAGACACTTGATCTGCAAATAATCCCCCTAACAATGAGCCAGTCGCCCAAGCCATCCAACTAAATAGACTTAAGCCTAACATCCAAGACTCGGACCATTGTTGTCTGCGCTGTGAAAGTTGAATCATTCCACTTGCAAAAACTTCATCGGTTAAGCCCCAAGCCCATACCGCCGTTTTTTTAAGATTTAATTTGTTTGGAATCAAGTTATATAAAGCTGGTCCATAAAGTACATGGCGAATATCAAGTGCAATGACTGTTAATGCAGTTAACCAGATAGATGAACCACTGGCTAGAAGTGCGACAACTAAGAACTGGCTAGCTCCCGCATACATTGAACAAGATAGGAAAAAAGCTTCCCATGGTGTAAAACCAAACTGAGATGCAGAAACGCCAAAGGCAAAAGAAACGGGTAAATAGGTGAGTACGATAGCTTGGCTATCTTTGGCGCCTTGCCAAAAAGTTGCCGTTTGGGCAGGCATCAATTGTTGTTCGGACACAATACACCTTGGCAATAAACCAAATGATAAAAATACTTGAAAGATTGAGTATTGTAGCCGAATTTAATAGCATAGTGCCGAAATGTTTAATCGGCAGTTTGCTATGTTCAACGCAAAGATTCGTTTAGTTTATATCGCCATGTTGAGTGCAGGTATTTTTACATTGCAGGGCTGTGACAATGGTAATCATGGGGCAGAAAAAAAAGTAGAAATTAAGCCAGCACCTAAACTGACCAATGACGCAACTGTTTATGCTCAAAAAGCATGGACATTGATTAATACGGTTGAGCATTTAGTTTATGAAAAACAACTCAGCCAAATTGATGACAAAGTTCGTAAACCTTTACGTCAATTGAGTACGGACTGGCGCATTAATGTGAAAATGACTGATTCCGTGACAGAAGGGAAATATGCCCTTTGTCGTAAAGCTTTAACGAGTCTAGATGTGTGGGCACGCGAAACGCTTGAAAATAATGATTCAGTTGCTAAGAAACAAGCTGATTATGAGCGAGATAAAGCGCAATGTAAGGATGCGATCAATACGCCGAATCTTGGAAACACATCTCCAAAATAAAATTTATAAATATAAAAAAGCGAGATGATTAATCTCGCTTTTTTGCTTTTAAAACGATAATGAGTGAATGTTAATTACGGCTTTGTCGCAGCTTTAGCTGTGTTTGCTGTTTTCACTGCATCTTGTTTCATTTGATGAGTCATTTGCTGTGATTCATGTTGAGCATGCGTAGATTTCATCATTGCTTCATGCTTTTGTTCAGTCATATCTTTTTTAACATCTTGTTTTGCTTTTACTGCTTCTTTTTTAGCAGTTGCTTTGCCGTGTGCAGCAACACATTTTCCGCCTTTATGATTCGGCCCTGTACCACCTTGTAATTGAGTTCCTTTTGGACATGCAAATGCCGAAACACTTAACATAGCCAATACGCCAGCTGTAAGAATTGTTGATAATTTTTTCATGTTAATCAGCGCCTTGTTGAGTATTATTGCTCAGCTTGAGTGTAAAATGAAAATATATGCTTTAAAACATTTATTTTGTGAAATAGAGTTTGAACAATGTGTTGTTTTGCAGCGTTATCTATTTTTTTAATTTGGTTTTAAGTTTTTGTCATATAGCTGGTTGTGCAAAGACTAGGAATGGACTTGAGCAACTACTTTCAATTTCTCAATATCTAGAATTTCAATTTTTCTAAAAGCAATTTTGATGATTTTCTGTTTTTCGAGCAGACTCAGCTCATGATTGATTGTCTGTCTGGATGTGGTCAGCATATTTGCCAATTGTTCTTGAGAAATATGGATGTGATGATCTTGAATAAGAATATGATTCCCATATCCTTCTAAAATAAATAGAAGACGTTGTGCAAGCCTTTGAGAAATACTGCGTGTTTGGATAGCAATCTGTTCTAAGAAAACGTACCTGAGTTTTTGGCTGGTTAAACGAGCAAAGTAATACCAGTAATATGGATTGTCTTTGAGTAATTCATTTAATGGTTTTGCAGGAATATGCAGAACGGTACTTTTTTTCAAAGCAATCGCATCATGCGAACGTGGTTCATGATCAATCAGGGATATTTCACCAAACCACATAATTGGCTCAGCAATTGCAGAAAGAGCTTCATTACCATTTACATCGACATAACCCAAGCTAATTGAGCCTTCAAGCACAGTATAAATGCCATCAAACACATCTTGGGCACGGAACACATAATTGTTTTTTTCAAAGGTTCTTTGCTTACCATGCTCTAGAATAAAGTTTTGGAATGCTTCTGGAAGCAAACTAAACCATGTATTTTCTCTTAGTCGATTAATATAAATAAGATCCAATATCAGCCCATCCATGAAAAAAACATTACTTTGTCAAATAGCTGACAACTTTAAGTTTTCCTTATTTGTACAGTATGACTATAGATAGATGAATAGGGAACAACTCATGTCAAATCTGGAGCAACAGCTTAGCAAATATGCGGCTTACCACTTAAATCATAAAAATATTTTGACGCATTTTATCGGTATTCCGCTCATCGTGTTTTCAATTTTATGTTTAACTGCGAGAGCTGGAGTCGATATTGGCAGTTTTAAACTGACTTTAGCTATTGTGTTGATTGCAGCTAGTACGATCTATTATTTCATTTTAGATAAAGTTTTTGGTTTACTCATGCTGATTCTTTTAGCCGCTGTGTATCCATTGGCGAGCCAAATTGCTCAATTATCCTTAGGGCAATGGTTAGCAGCAAGTATTGGTTTCTTTGTGGTGGGGTGGGTCTTTCAGTTTGTTGGGCATTATTTCGAAAAGAAAAAACCTGCCTTCGTTGATGATGTGATTGGACTCGCCATAGGGCCTTTATTTGTATTGGCAGAATTTATATTTATGCTAGGTTTTAGAAAGCCTTTGCATGCGCGTATTTTACAAGAGGCGCGCAGTAAACGAGAGGCGATGGATTTAAGTCATTAAATATAAAAAAAGCCCCAATATGATGGGGCTTTTTTTGAGCTTTAACTTATACGTTAAAACGGAAGTGCATTACATCGCCGTCTTGAACAACGTAAGTTTTACCTTCTAAACGCCATTTACCAGCTTCTTTAGCACCGTTTTCACCGTTGTATTGTACGAAGTCGTCATATGCAACAACTTCAGCACGGATAAAGCCTTTTTCGAAGTCAGTATGAATTACACCAGCTGCTTGAGGAGCGGTTGCGCCAACTTTTACTGTCCATGCACGAACTTCTTGTACACCAGCAGTGAAATAAGTCTGTAAACCTAAAAGCGCATAACCTGCACGAATAACCACATTTAAACCTGGTTCTTCCATGCCCATTGCTTCTAAGAACTCAGCACGATCTTCATCTTCTAATAATGAAATTTCAGCTTCGATCTGGTTGCAAAGAGGAACAACAATTGCGTTTTCTTCAGCCGCAAGTTTTTTAACTGCGTCTAAGTGGGGGTTGTTTTCAAAACCATCTTCAGCAACGTTTGCAATATACATGGTTGGTTTTAAAGTCATTAAACCAAAACCACGAACTAATTTACGTTCGTCATCAGACAAATCAGCCGCGCGAGCTGGTTTACCTTCGTCAAGTAAAGGTTGGATTTTTTCTAAAACTGCTTTCGTTGCTACAGCTTCTTTGTCACCGCCTTTAGCAACTTTAGTTAAACGTAAAATTGCTTTAGCAACAGTTTCAAGATCGGCAAGCGCAAGTTCAGTATTAATCGTTGCGATGTCGTCTAATGGATCAATTTTACCATTTACGTGAATTACGTTTTCGTCTTCGAAACAACGTACAACATGAGCGATTGCATCAGTTTCACGGATGTTAGCAAGGAATTGGTTACCTAAGCCTTCACCTTTTGATGCACCAGCAACAAGACCTGCAATGTCCACAAATTCCATTGTAGTTGGCAAAATACGCTGTGGTTTAACAATCGCAGCAAGTTTGTCTAAACGTGGATCTGGTACAGGAACAATACCTGTGTTTGGTTCAATGGTACAGAAAGGGAAGTTTTCCGCTGCAATCGCTGCTTTCGTTAATGCATTGAAAAGGGTAGATTTCCCTACGTTTGGCAGACCAACAATACCGCAATTAAAACCCATGAAAACCACTCACAAATGTGTAAATTAAAAATTGTCGCTGATTTTACATGAAAGCCATGACAAAGTCATGGCTAGAGCGGGGTTGTATTGCTTTTAAACTTTACGTTTATCAAGTTGCTGGGCTAATGCATCGCCAGTTGCTTGTACTAACATGACTAAAACAATGAGCACAAAAATTACAGCCAACATAATTTGCATATCAAAACGTTGATAGCCATATCTATATGCGATGTCTCCTAGACCACCTGCACCAATAGCACCAGCAATCGCAGAGGAGTTAATCATAGTCACAATGGTTACGGTAAAGCCTGCCACAATACCTGGCAAAGCCTCTGGTAAAAGCACATGCCAAATAATTTGTTTACGGTTACAACCCATGGCTTGTGCAGCTTCAATTAAGCCTTGATCGACTTCACGTAAGCTAACTTCTGCAATACGAGCAAAGAAGGGAATTGCTGCAATGGTCAATGGAACAACGGCTGCCCAAACGCCATAACTTGTACCCACAATCCAGCGAGTAAGCGGAATAAGTGCAACCATTAAAATTAGAAAGGGCACAGAACGAGTAATGTTAATGACCCAACCCAAAGCCTGATTAATCTTTTGCGAGGGGTGAATGCCGTGCTCAGAAGTACTGACTAAAACAACAGCAATGGGTAAGCCAATTAAAAAAGCAATAAACGCAGATGCACCTACCATGAGTAAGGTATCTACAGTTCCAGTAATTAATAAATCAATGAGCTGGTCGTGCATAGCCAAGTACCTCAAATTGTGCAATTGCAGTTGATGCGTCTTGTCGTATAGATGAAAGATCAATTTCTACGTTGGGAATACCGACTAAAAGAGAACCAATAATGTGCCCTTGAATGGTATCGACCTGACTTTGATATAAATTGACGGGTGCTTTAAATCTAGCAAGTAGTTCTTGAATATCGGGTACTTGATGTGCTTCAGCCTCATATTTCAGTTTTACAATAATATGAGTTGAATCTTCATCGGGTAGAGGACTGATTTTAAAAGGCAGAGTGATCTGCTCAAGGTTCAACAATTCTTGAGTAATTTGTTGCTTTGGTCGTGAAAATACGGACCAAACTTGTCCAGCCTCTACAATTTCACCTTGATCAATCACTACCACTTGATCACAAATTTCTCGAATCACCTGCATTTCGTGTGTGATGAGTACAATCGTTAGACCAAGTTCCTGATTAATCTTTTTAAGTAAAGCCAAAATAGTAGCGGTACTTTCTGGGTCAAGTGCTGAGGTGGCTTCATCACACAGTAAAATTTCAGGGTGGTGAACAAGTGCACGTGCAATACCGACACGTTGCTTTTGTCCGCCTGAAAGTTGTGACGGATAATGACCAGACTTATCTGCAAGGCCTACGAGTGCTAGAACTTCATTTACACGTTGATCGATATCTGCTTTGTTGTAATTGGAAACTTTTAAGGGCAATGCCACATTTTCCCAGACTGTTTTTGCAGACATTAAATTGAAATGTTGAAAAATCATTCCAATGCGTTGGCGAGTTTGAATAAGCTCGGCATGACTCAATTCAGCAATGTTTTGTTGATGAATATAAATACTGCCTGTATTTACTTGTTCTAAGCCATTTAAAGTGCGGAGTAGGGATGATTTTCCGGCACCACTTTTACCAATAATGCCTAAAATCTTACCTTGAGGAATATCAAGGTTAATCTCTTTTAAAGCATGCAGTTTTTGACCCTGCGATTGGTAAAACTTATTTAAACCACGAATTTTGATATGAGGTAGAGAAAAATCAACTTGTGATCCAAAACTCACCATTGTCATTCTCCTTATTTCCAGCCTTGAAACCACATACCTTGGCCAAAGTCTTTATCCAGAATATCTTGTGCTTGTTTTGAGTTCTGGAATGCTTTAACAAAGGTTGCAAGTTTTTGGTTTTTATCTTGGTAATCGCGACGGGTCACAAACAAAATTGCATATTTTTTATCGATTGGATCTAAAAATAATGCGCTATGTGGGTCGGTTACCTTTGCCATTTTTAAGTAGTGAGGGAAGCCGAAAATTAAATCGACATCGTTATATGCATGTGCGGTTTGAGGGCCTTCAACTTCAACAAAGCTCAGCTGTTTAGGATTAGCAATAATGTCTTGAGTGGTTGAAAGTTCATTATTAATGTCTTTAAGCTGAATTAAACCTGCACGGTGCAATAAAATTAAAGCGCGAGCTAAATTGACCGGATCGTTTGGAATAGCAACACGTGCATTTGAAGGTAAGTCTTTAAGTGATTTATATTTTTTTGAATATAAACCCACATGACTTCCTGAACCCACGGCAAATGCATGTAAGTCATAACCCGTTTCTTTTACAGCATTACGTAGAAATACGCTTTGCTGGAAAAAGTTTGCATCAATATCACCGTTTTGTACGGCAACATTTGGTGCTCGCCAGTCAGAAAATTCAACGAGTTTGACATGCACGCCTTGCTTTTCTACTTCATTGGCAACGCTTTGTAATAACTCAGCATAAGGTGGGCTAATGCCAATCGTTAAAACATCATCGGCTTGTTTATTTTTAATATAACGGTAACCGACGAGGCCCAGAACTACGATAACAATCGTAATTCCGAGTAACCAAGGCTTATGCTGTTTGAACTGAATCGCCATAATCTTTCCGTTATTACTTCCAGCCAGGGAACCAAAGTTTTGGCCCAATCTCAGCATCTAATACAGCTTTAACTTTTGGCGAGTTTTGATAGATCTCAACAAATTTCTTCAATTTATCGCCTTTATCCTGATAGTCGTCACGTACTACAAACAAAATTGCATAACGTTTATTGGTATTGTCATCAAGTAAAAGTGCACTATCAGGGTCAGCTGTTTTTGCTAAGCGCAAGTAGTGTGGGTAGCCAAAAGCCAAGTCAACATCATCAATTGCACGAGCAGTTTGTGGTCCTTCAACCTCAATGAATTGCAAGTTTTTAGGATTTGAAACAACATCTTTAAGTGCAGATAAATGGTTGTTTGAATCTTTAAGCGTAATTAATTTAGCTTGCTGTAAAAGTAGTAGGGCACGACCTTGATTCACTGGATCATTTGGAATGACTACACGTGCGTTTTGTGGCAATTCATCAAGGCTTTTATATTTCTTTGAATAAAGTCCCACATGTGATGCTGCACCCACTGCAAATGCTTTTAATTTAAAGCCAGTTTCTTTAATTGCATTGTCTAAGAACGGTTGATGCTGGAAAAAGTTCGCATCAATATCCCCATGATTTAAGGTAATGTTTGGTGTGTTCCAGTCAGAAAACTCAACCAGTTTCACATTTAAACCTTGTTGCTTTGCTTCATCGGCAGCAGCTTGTAAAGTTTTTGCAAATGGTGGACTAATACCAATCACAAGTTCATTTGAGCCACTTTGACGGTGTTTATTCCAAAAGAATAAAGCAACAAAAAGGACTACAACGACTAAGCCTACGCCTAGCCATTTTTTTGAGGCTGTTTGAGCCATTTCTATCTCCAAATTTAAGCGGTTATTTCTTCAATTGTTGTTAGGTTTTTGCTGTTGTTATAGGGACTACATCGGAACGCTTGAACAGGGTGTTGTTTTGGTAATTGATCACCCCGATTAAAAATTTTGTTCCGCAGTGAACCCGTTTTATATGCAGTTTTATAACGACCACGTTGTTGTAGCTCAGGAATAACCAAGCGAATAAAGTCGTGGTGAGACTCAGGTGCAACTGTACGTGTCAAATTAAAGCCATCAATATCTGTTTCATCTAAAAGATGAATTAAGTATTCAGCAACTTCTTCGCCACTACCCACGATGAGGGGATAACGACCACCTAAAACATGCTGAGCTTTTAAGTCATTTTTCGTGATTTGTTGCTCTTTAAATTTTTCGGTAATCGAAACAATACTGTTACTTTTTTGGTAAGGAATCGCTTCATCGTCGGCAAATTTACTTAAGTCGATGCCAGTTGAACTCGCATAATGCGCTAAGCCTGCTTCAGGACTTGCATACTGACGATATTCATTAAGTTTCTGTACAGCGAGATCATGTGTTTCGGCAACAACAACGGTTATACCAACAAAGACTTTAATGTCATCCGCTGAACGGCCTTGCTGTTCTGCAAGAGCACGAATCTTTTTCACTTGTTCGCGTATTTTTTCGGGTTTGTCGCCGCCAATAAATACACACTCAGCATGACGAGTCGCAAACTGCATGCCTTTTGGTGAAGCACCTGCTTGAAAGAGTGTTGGGGTGCGTTGCACAGAAGGAGACACCTGAAAAACACCTTCACTCTGGTAATATTTTCCCTGGTGGTGAATGGTGTGAACTTTAGATGGATCTGTAAAAATACGCTGTGCTTTATCTTTTTTAACGGCGTCGTTTTCCCATGAGCCTTCCCAATACTTGTAGCAAAGTTCTAAAAATTCTTCGGCTTGTTCATAGCGAGCATCGTGGTCTTTTAAACCTTTTTGACCAATTAATCGTTCGGCACTATCTAGATAACCTGTCACGATATTCCAGCCAATACGACCTTGAGTTAAATGGTCGAGACTCGCAAAGCGGCGGGCAAATTGATATGGATGTTCATAGCTTAAGTTCACAGTGACCCCAAAACTTAAGTTTTGAGTGACTGCCGCCATAGCAGAAATGAGTGTAGATGGGTCATGGCTCGGAAGCTGAATTGACTCTTTTAAAGTCAGATCAATACCGTTTTGATAGACGTCATAGACACCTGTAATGTCCGCAATAAATAAACCATCAAATAAACCACTTTCTAGAGTTTTGGCTTGTTCTGTCCAATAGCTCAGTTCATTAAAGCGGTGTGATTCATCACGTGGATGTGTCCATAAGCCATGATTGATATGTCCAACACAGTTCATGTCAAAGGCGTTTAATAAAATCTCTTTTGCTTTAAAATCAGCCATTACAATGTCCCCCGACGAGGTGGTAGAACACCGTTAAGAACATAGTTCCCAATAAAGTAATATTTCCATCGTGCGGCATCATGCAACGTATGCACACGTGCATTGCGCCAGAAACGGTCTAGACCATCTTGTGATTGACTACCACGACTACCAGTAAGTTCAATCAGCTTAGACGATGCTTTTAGTGCGGTATCGCTACTATGAGCACGCACTTTGGCCACATCAATTGAAGCTTTAGCAATACTTTCAGGTGTGGTTTCAATTTTTGCGGCATCAATTGATTGAGCAGCTTGTTTTAATAGCACTTCACTTGCCCGTACATCTACGGCAATGCGTCCTAGCTCATAAATCGTTAAAGGATCTTGGTTTGCCGTTTCTACATTTGAATCAATCCATGGGCGGGCTTGATGCACTCTTTGCAAGCTTTCTTCAAAGGCTCCACGTGCAATGCCTACCTCAATTGATGCATGCATAATTTGGGCAAAAGGGCCTACTAAGGTTGGTTGTAAAAATGCAGTATCAAAAGGAATAACATCATCTGCATCGACAAAAACCTGATCAAATTTAACTGTGCCGCTGCCTGTGGTTTTCTGCCCAAAGCCAGACCAGTCATCAACAAGTTTCAATCCTTGTGAACCACTTTTTACAAAGGCTAGATACTCTCGACCCGCATCGTCTAAAACTAAGGTTGGAATACGGTGAGCAAATAAACTTCCTGTGCAGTAAAACTTTTCACCCTGAATGAGATATCCATTTTCGTGAGGACGGATATTAGTTTGTTTGTGAGTTGAAGTTTTAGTTTTAAACTCGGCAAGTGCATTACCAAAACGAGTGCCATTTAAAACTTCGCTATATAAACGTTGTTTTTGAGCTTCTGTGCCTGTATTGCGCAATACTTCTAAGGCATAGAAATGGTTTTGTGGAATTTGTCCGATTGAACCATCTGCACCGCTTAAAAGAGCAATCACTTTAGCAACGGTATGGCTTGAAACTTCGGCACCGCCATATTGCTTTGGTACTGTAATTGCCCAAAGACCAGATTGGCTCAATGCATCGATTTCGGTATAGGGTAAAATTCGTTTAGAGTCTCGCTCAACTGCGGTTTTTTTAAATTGCTCAGCAAACTGTTTTGCAATTTCTAAAGCTTCAGCATCATTTTGAATAATGTGCGCTTGGCCAGATGCCGATGTTTGTTTTGTTTGAACCGATTGATATGAAGTCATGACAATTTCTCCTTAAATCCAGGCATGGCGGGCAGGGAAATGACTATTAAGGTAATAATTGCCAATGGCATGTAATTTCCAGCGAACAGGGTCGTGTAAGGTATGTACACGGGCATTTCGCCAATGTTGATCTAAATTGTGTTGGCTTAAGCTTGAACGGCTACCGCCTAGTTCCAGCAATTTTTCAGAGATTTGTAGAGCCGCATCATTGGCATAGACTTTTGCTTCTGCGACCAAAATTGAAGCTTTAGCTACTTGTTCATCAGTCACAGTTTCAAGGTGGTCGAGTTCATCTAAATATTCAGCAGCTTCATCAAGCAGTAAAATTGCAGCATCGAGCAAAATATTTAACTTACCTACTTCTTGCAGGGTGTAATGTTCAAAGCTGGCTTTTTCAACATTTGCATCAATAATTGGGCGTGCTTTATGAATAGTCGATAAAGTATCGTCAAATGCAGCTTCTGCAATCCCCACATCAATGGCAACTTGTAATAACTGAGAATAAGCACCGCGATAGGTAGGGGCTTTAGTTAATAAGCGTTCATCAAAAATGAGTTCTGGATTAACTTCAACTTGATTTAATTTAACTGTACCACTCGCTGTAGTACGCTGACCAAATCCATTCCAGTCATTAATGACTTCAATACCTTGAGCTTCTCGATTCACAATGACTAAAACCACATGACCTTCGGGATGAACCGCTTTAATTGCGAGCCAATGCGCAAAACTTGTACCTGTCGAATAAAACTTTTCGCCGTTTAAAATATATTTGCTGTTTTCAATGGTGAGTGTGGTTTTTAAAGTTTTTGAGTCATGTGTATTACGTTCTGGTCCACCGTTAGCAAGACGTTTTCCTGCCAATATTTCTGAAAAGATAAATTGTTTTTGTTGTTCTGTGCCCATAATTTCGATCAGGTTCAAAAGGCTAATCTGATTTTGTGGAATCTGACCAACGTTCGCATCACCTTTACTTAAAATACGGAAAACCTGAGCTAGTGTTTTATTGGAAACAAAAGCTCCGCCATATTTTTTCGAAATTCGAATTCCGCCTAAGCCTTTTTGGCTAAAGCTTTCGATTTGCTCATGCGGTAATAAGCGTTGTTGATCACGTGTATTACGACCCTCTAAAGCATAATCAGCCACTTGATAAGCAGCATTAATGGCTTGTTGATCATTTTGAATGATTTGGACGTATGCCGTCGTTTTAGATAGAGAATTAGACATAATGACACCTTGTATTGCTGTCATTACCTTACAAAAGAAATATTTTTCCACTAAACGAGGACTTATGCTCAGCTTATGAAATAAAGTGCAAAGCATTTTTTTTGATTTTTAATGGAGAAATAGAGATATTAAAAGTATTTATAAATCAATAATTTATAGTTTTTATGCGAAAAATTGATAATAAAATTAGTTTTAATATGAAAAAGAGCAATAAGTACGGTAAAAAAAGATATAAAAAAATAGACCTAACTGTCAGCAAAAAATGAGCACAATATCCATTGTTTTAAATAAAAATAGCTTCTAAAGTATCTACTTACCATCGACCATTTTTGTACAAATAGTCAAATAAAAATAAACGTGGAGATTTTATGCGGGTTTTGTATCAGTTTCCTTTGTCCCATTATTGTGAAAAAGCTCGCTGGTTGTTAGACCATAAAGAACTTGATTATGTGGCTCATAACTTAATTCCAGGGTTTCATCGTGCTTTTGCACAACTCAAAACAGGCCAAAATTTATTGCCAATTTTGAAAGATGACCATCAATGGATTGCTGAATCAACCAAGATTGCACTTTATCTGGATGATACCTACCCAGAACACGCGCTTTTGCGTCGTGATGAGCAACTTAGACAACAAACTCTTAAAATTGATAGTTTAGCTGATGAGCTTGGTATACATGTGCGCCGTTGGGCTCTAGCTCATACGTTGGCGCAAGGAGACCACGCTTTAGAAATTATGATGGGTGAACAAGGCTATTTACGTCAGTTTGAAAAAATATCGAAACCTTTTCTCAAAACACTCGTAAAGAAGAACTATAAACTTGAAGAGGAGTTGGTGGGCCAATCCAAAGAGCAGATGGATGAACTCATAAATGAATTAAACCGCTATCTCATAGAAAATCAAGCACGCTACATGGTGGGTGATCGCTTAAGCCTTGCTGATATTTCTGTGTGTTCGATGCTTGCACCATTGTTAGAGGTGAAGGGTACGCCATGGGAGCGTGAAGAAGCAGAAGAGGTTTCTGAGGAATGGAGCAACTATCAAAAATATTTGCTTGATTTACCTCTAGGCCAATATGTTTTAAGAATATATCAAACCGAAAGAAACGCACGCGTAGATTGGCGAGGAATTTAAACTTTATAAAATGCCCTGATTTTCTCAGGGCATTTTTGTAATATTTCTAAGTTTAGTCATCAACTTAAATATTACTATCAATTTTCTAAATGATTTTTATTAAACCATTTGCATATATTATTTTACTCCCGCAACTTCTTTATTTAGCTCATTATTCAAACTTATTCTAAATACTTAATAATTTTAATTTTTATAATTTTTTGCAAAATACAATTTTTCTAAAAACAGTTTTTAGTTGAAGTTAAGCCACTTTATTGTGCATGTGTTTACATTGTAATCAATAATTGCCACATTTAAGTGTAAATAGATGAGCTTAATAATAGACAGAAGATTAAAACATAGATTAAAGTAGAAACATGTTAGCAGTTTTAAAGGTATTAACTCTGCAAAACAGACTGAATAAAATAAGTGAAGCAAATGGATGTGTCCTACTTGGAAAAGTTGGCGCGATAATTGCAATTTAATAATAAATCACTCTATTGCTCTATATGAATGATTCTATAGATAAATAGAGAGAATGATCATCAAGGAGTTCTTATGAAACGTTCTGCAACCTCTCTCATTATTTCAACATTTATGCTTTGTACGGTTGGTGCTACTTCTCAAATTCAGGCAGCAGATACATTAGCTAAAATTAAAAGCAGCGGAAAAATCGTTATTGGCCACCGAGAATCTTCTGACCCAATTTCATATGTTGTTGCAGGTAAACCAGTAGGTTATGCAGTCGATATCTGTAACCAGTTTGCAAATGACATTAAAAAAGAATTGAAAATGCCTGGGCTAAAAGTTGAATACAAGGCAGTAACTTCATCAACACGTATTCCTGAACTTTTAGCAGGTAATATCGATATGGAATGTGGTACGACCACAAACTCTAAGCAACGCCAAGAACAAGTGGGTTTCTCAACTAACTATTATGCAACAGAAGTACGTATGGCTGTTAAAGCCAACTCTGGCATTAAGAGTTTGGCAGATTTAAACGGCAAGGCAGTTGTAACAACTCAAGGCACAACATCTGATAAATACATTAAGATGAATGAAAAGGGTCAGTCAATTAATGTCCAAAATATTTATGGTAAAGATCATGCAGACTCTTTTGCCATGATGGCATCTGGCCGTGCTGCCGCATTTGTTATGGATGATAATATTTTAGCTGGCTTGGTTGCTAAATCTTCTACACCTAAGGCATTTGCAATTGTAGGACCAGTACTTTCATCTGAACCTTACGG
>NZ_JZFB01000001.1:372368-377870 GCF_001188385.1 Acinetobacter sp. V2
GCAGACCGTACTGTAAATAATCTATGGAAAACTGGTCAAATGGACGCTTTATATAAAAAGTGGTTCCTATCGCCAATTCCACCAAAAAATACAAATTTGAACATGCCACAAAGTTCATCTTATAAAAAACTAAAAGCTCACCCAACAGATGCAGGGATCTAACAAGATCTTTTTGTCCTAAATTTACTTAAGCAAGTGAGACTCACTTGCTTAAGCGGTCTATTTTCCTAAAGATATTCATTTAAGGGGCAAACATGTCAGTCGGCTCGCTAAACTGGACTATATTCTGTGCGGAGTCTAATGAATATGGTGTCGATAAAGCCGCATGGGCAGAATCAGTCTGTAGAGCAATTGGTAGTACAAGCTACAATGCTCATGCTGAAGCGCCCACATGGTTACAAATGTTAGGTTCAGGCGTCTTTACTATGGTTTGGACAGCTGTTATAGCCTTTCTTATCGCATTTTTATTAGGTTCTCTCCTAGGGGTAATTCGTACATTACCTAACAAACCTCTCGCATTTATTGGCAATTGTTACGTTGAAATCTTCCGTAATATTCCACTTATTGTACAGCTATTCTTCTGGGCATTTGTTTTTCCGGAATTTTTACCGGACAGCTTAAGTGCAGGCAGTGGGGACGTTGTTGCAGGTGGATGGTGGAAAAATATTTTAAATCAGCAACCTGCGGTTATTGGTGTTTTTGCATTAGGTCTCTACACCGCTGCGCGTGTATCTGAACACATACGTGCCGGTATTAATACTGTTTCTCGTGGACAAAAGTTTGCAGCTTCTGCAATGGGTTTTACCACTGCACAAAGTTATCGTTATGTCATTTTACCTGTTGCATATCGTACAGTGTGGCCAACGATTACTTCTGAAGCAATGAACGTTTTCAAGAACTCGGCAGTTTTATATGCTTTGAGTGTTTTGAACTTCTTCGCTTATACAAAAACCATGAGGGAAGAAACTTCTCAGGACATCATTATTCTTATTCTCTCTACACCTGTTTATTTAATTATTACTTATAGCATTAAATTTATCATGGCATGGATTGAGAAACGAATGGCTGTGCCTGGCTTAGGCTCAGGAGGGAAGTAATTATGGATTTTTCTTTATTACATAACCCTGACGTGATCGCGGCACTCAAAGAAGGTTTCATTTTTACTCTGACCGTGACTGTATTGGCAATGATGGGCGGTATTCTAATCGGAACCCCATTGGCAATGATGCGTTTGTCAAACAATGCCATCGCAAGTAATTTCGCAAAATTTTATGTCGATCTGTTTCGTGGTATTCCACTGATTCAGGTGATCTTTATTTTCTACTTTTTGTTGCCGAAAATATTTGAGTTTCAATCTGATACGTATTGGGGACCATTGTTTTCAAGTGTTGTGACTTTTGCTATTTTTGAAGCTGCATTTTTCTCGGAAATTGTACGTTCCGGAATTCAGTCTATTTCAAGAGGTCAGGTCAATGCAGGCTATGCGCTAGGTTTTACCTATGGTCAATCAATGCGCTACGTGGTTTTACCTCAAGCCTTTCGTAACATGCTCCCTGTATTGTTAACTCAAACAATTATTTTATTTCAGGATATCTCATTAGTTTATGTGATTAGTGCACCAGACTTTTTAGGTCGTGCAGATACATTGGCTAATACATATGGTCCTGAAACCAAAGCAACATTCTATTTAATCGTCGCTGTAGTTTACTTCTGTAGTTCGTTTGTGCTGTCGCAATTAGTCAAACGCTTACAGCAAAAAATTGCCATCATTCGCTAATTGGAGATTTTAAATGCCAATGATAGACATCCAACATATCTCTAAATGGTATGGTGATTTTCAGGTTTTAACAGATTGCACGACGAGTATTGAAAAAGGTGATGTCGTTGTTGTTTGCGGACCGTCTGGTTCAGGAAAATCAACACTCATTAAAACAGTAAATGCGTTAGAACCATTTCAACAAGGCGATATTATTGTTGATGGAGTTTCTCTGAAAGATCCAAAAACGGATCTTGCTAAATTCCGTTCACGAGTGGGAATGGTGTTCCAGCATTTTGAACTTTTCCCGCACATGACTGTTTTGGAAAATCTAACCATTGCTCAAGTTAAAGTGTTAAAGCGTTCAGTTGCCGATGCTCGTGAAAAAGGTCTGAAATATTTAGAACGTGTAGGTTTACTTGCGCATAAAGATAAGTTTCCGGGCCAATTGTCTGGTGGTCAGCAGCAACGTGTAGCGATTGCACGTGGCTTGTCCATGGACCCAATCTGTATGTTGTTTGATGAACCAACTTCTGCACTTGACCCAGAAATGGTCGGGGAAGTACTTGAAGTGATGGTGCAACTTGCACATGAGGGCATGACCATGATGTGTGTTACACATGAAATGGGTTTTGCTAAAAGAGTATCTAACCGTCTAATTTTTATGGATGAAGGTAAGATTTTAGAAGACTGTCCAACGCATGAATTCTTTGATAATTTAGATGCTCGCCATGAGCGCGCGAAGCTCTTCTTAGAAAAAATTCAAGCCATGCATTAATACTATTAATAAAAAAAAGAGCCTTTTAAAAGGCTCTTTTTTACATCCAAATTTTAGAAACTATATTTTGCTAATAAATTGACACGAGAGTAATCACCTTTATCGCCTGCGAAAGTTTCTCGTTGGCCATATGTATATTCTGCACCTAAATCAATATTTTTAACCGGATTCCAGATTAAATTGACCAAGGCATTATAAATTTCTTTGTTATAGCTGGTGCTGGTTAAATTGCTATTTGCATAGGTGCTATCATCTTTGTATTGAATACCGCCTATTGCAAAAGTAGAGCGGAGGATAGGGCTCCATTTTCGTTGATAGCCAATAACAGCACTATCAAATTCACCTAAATTAATATCCTGGGTTGTTGTGTCATAGGCATAAGCTGAGTTGCTATAAAGTAAATAGCGGCCATCTCCTTTAACATGATAGTAATTAGCAACTAAGCTATCTTGAGGTGTTAAATCATATTTACCACCAACCCCAACACCCCAACCAAATTTTTCTTCAGAAGTACTATCTTTTGGAGCTACACGGTTTTCATGGGCAAGACCATGTAACTGTAATAGGCCTTTATTATCTGTAGTCTTGAAATCATATCGTGCTGTTAAAGCAGGAAAGCGGCTTCCACCAGCAGCATTACCAGCTTTTTCAACATCACCACCTTCTAAGGCAACTAATATTTTCTGTTGTGCATTAATTGGCTGAGTGTACCTAACCTGCACTGTACGTGTAGTACCTGTACCAATAGCGCCATTAAAATCTACTGTTTCTGGTGATGTATCAGTGTTTACAAAAGGTGAGGTTGTTTGACCAGCCAACCATTTTCCTAAAGACATATAGGCATGGCGAACACGGAATGTTCCAACTCCATTATCGCCATTTCCACCCATGAAATCGGCTTCAATTTTGCCGGTTAAATCTCCGTACTGAGTAGGTCGAGTAATGTCTAGACCAATTCTTGAAGTTGCAGCAGATACATTTAGTGAGTCTTGCTTCGGATCATCTTTATTTAATGGATAGTTGGCGCCATTTGAAATGCTGCCATTTGAACCTTTAAAGTCATAGGTTGCATCTGCGCGGACACTACCATAAAGCTTAACTTGAGTTTGCCCATCCGCCATCGCCATCCAACCTGGTTTTGATACAGGAGGAGTAGAAGTAGCTGGTGCTACGGGAATTGTTGCAGGAGCACTAACCGACAAAGCTGTTTTTTGTTGATCAGATAGTTTCTGGACGAGTTGTTTTAACTCCTTTACTTCATCACGTAAGGCGTTAACTTCAGCATCTGTAGCGGCATGCACAGGCATCGTCACGCTAATTGCGCCTAAAGAACTCATTGCTAGCACGAGTGTTTTGATCTTATTCACAGGAACTCCCCGACATGGATAAAAAATTTTCCTGCAAATACATAACAATAATAATGCCAACTTTAAGAATTTAGAAAAATAGTCAAATTTCTATAATTATCATTGGCCTATGTTTAAATAATAGGGCGAGTAAGATCTTATATTTAAAAAAATAAATGAGAGCATGAAATTGACTTTCTAAAATGCGCCATATGCTCCATTATTTGCACGGTTAAAATGCACGTCTGCAATAAAATGTGTAAAAGAATTAAACGTTTTAGCTATTTTTAAACCTTTGTATTTTAAATGCAGGTGAGTTGTATAGGGTATACTGTCCTCACTGTAAAATTCTGGCTGGAGATAACAATGGAGTTAGATCGTTTTGATAAACAAATTCTAGAAATTTTGTCTCATGAAGACTTAAATTTGAATGAACTTTCAGAACGGATCAATCTGTCAGTCAGTTCTGTGCATCGCCGGATTAAGCATCTGATTGAAGCCAACGTTATGGGGCAGCTCAAAAGAGAAATTAATTTTAGTAAACTTGGATTTACCTTACACATCTTATTGCAAGTGTCACTGAGTAAACATGACACCGAAACATTTGATAAGTTTCTTTCTGAAATAGAAGCAATTCCAGAAGTGACCAATGCATTTCTTGTAACAGGGCAAAGTGCCGATTTTATTTTAGAGCTTGTAGCACGTAACATGGATGACTACAGTGAAATTTTATTAAGACGTATTGGAAAAATTGACAATGTTGTTGCGCTGCATTCGAGCTTTGTGATTAAAAAATATAATGTTTTTAACTGCTATAACTTGCTGAATAAATTATAAAAAAACGCACCATTTGGTGCGTTTTTTTAATTCAAATGTTTGATTTAGGCATCAAGTTGAGCCAAAACCTCATCTGTGAACTCAACGTTTGTATAAACGTTTTGTACATCATCAAGATCTTCAAACATATCAATCATTTTAAGAATTTGTTTTGCTTGGTCGACATCAGTAATTTCAGCTTTAGTTGATGGACTCATAACAACTTCTGCGTTGTCAGATTTTAAACCAGCAGCAGTTAGAGCATCTTGAACTTCACCAAAAGTTTCTGGTGAAGTGATTACCAAAATTTCATCTTCTGAAACTTCAATATCTTCAGCGCCAGCTTCTAAAGCAATTTCCATGATTTTGTCTTCTAAAGAAACATCTTCAAAAGTAATTTCACCACGTTTAGTAAATAGATAAGCGACAGAGCCCGCAGTTCCTAGGTTACCATTTGTTTTACTAAAACAGTGACGTACATCTGGTACTGTACGGTTTAAGTTATCTGTCATTGTCTCAACAAGAACAGCAACACCGCCAACACCATAACCTTCGTAAGTTACTTCTTTTAAATCATCATTATCTTCACCACCGGCACCACGTTGGATTGCACGGTTGATGGTGTCACGTGTCATATTAACTGAAAGAGCTTTTTCAACTACTGCACGCAAACGAGGGTTACTAGCAGCATCTCCACCACCAAGTTTGGCAGCAGTCACAATTTCACGAATATATTTAGTAAAAACTTTACCGCGACTTGCATCTTGTTTCGCTTTACGATGCTTAATATTGGCCCATTTAGAATG
>NZ_JZFB01000001.1:377912-384413 GCF_001188385.1 Acinetobacter sp. V2
AGTGCTGGAATATTAGCATAGGCTTGGTTTTGTTGAAAACTGTTGCCCTGCGTTTTGTTAGCCAATTGAATAAGAATAATAACCTTAAGGCCTAATGAGTGAGATCAGGCCAAATCAAATCCAATTTGATCTAGTTAATTTTGACATCTATGTCAAATTGCGCATATAGCTCTTTAATCGTTTCCAAATCTTTTTGTAAATCTGTTGGGTAAATTTTACCTAGAATCCCGCCTTGTTTGCTTCGAGCATTGGCATACATGAGTACAATTGGAACATTAGCGGCTTTCGCAATATGCCAAAAACCTGTACGGATAGGTTTGCGTTCTGAGCCATCTTTCGCACGAGTAGCTTCAGGAGCAATCACCAAGTTAAAAGTTTCATGAGTTTGAAATTGTTCAACCATTTGAGAAACAATATCTTTACTCGCTTTGCGGTCAACGGGAATACCACCAAGTTTTTCTAAAAATGGTTTAAGAGGACCCTTAAAAAGTTCTTTCTTTATTAAAGTATGAATCTTAATGTCTAAAATTTGGAAGAGAGCAATAGAGAGCACTGCATCTAGATTTGAGGTATGTTCAAATCCAATAATAACTTGTTTTTTTTCAAGAATTTCGGGATCTACATTATAGGTCCAACCAGCAGCTTTAAAGATAGAGTTAGCTAGAAATTTTTTCATAGATCAGTGCAAGGTGATAAATTTGCAGGATTCTAATATGAGTTTGTAAAAAAGCCTAGAAAAATTATGAAAGCTAAAGTAGCCAATTAAAAATGAAGATTATCTAAGCTTGAAGATTTAAAAAGTTTTTTTTATTTTTCTTTAAACATAATAAACTTAGATAATTTTAAAATTAAGAAACCTGTTGAGGTATTTCTTCATTAATTAAAAACTCAATATACTGCCAAATTTTTTCAGCGTTAATTAGTTTTTTATCTGTTGTTCCATCAATAATCATCCCATCAATAATAGAAATAATGATATAAGTAAGGGGAGTAGGGTTTTCAATACCTAATTGAGTGAGCTGGTCTTGGAGTAAATGAGTTAACCACTTCGTATACTCATAAAATGGTTCACGAATTGAAGTATATTGTTTAGATACTTCAATAAATGCTTTTTTAAATAAGCAACCATTAAATGTTTCGCTATTGATCCATTCAATATACCAATTAAAAATAATATGAATTTTCTCAAGCGGGTTAGCATCTTGACGTAAATTTAATTGTTCATTAATTGAATTTTGAATATTTAAGTTTCTATGTTGCAAACACTCCATAATTAAATTTTCTTTTGAAGGAAAATATTTATAAAAGGTCATCTTTGCAACATTAGATTCAGCAATAATACGGTCAACACCAGTTGCATTGTAGCCAATCTGATTAAATAAATTTAAAGCAGTATTTATAATATCTTCTTTTTTTGACATTACTATTCCATATAGTTAGAACTAATTATAACTTAATCGAAAAAATTAAAATTTTAATATTAATGATCATAATAAAAAAAGGGATTGGATTCAAGTTGATATTGTGATAATGATAATCATTAACATAAGTTTTTTTTAATTTTCTATTTGATTTCGTACGATTTTAATTCTAATATGGATTGATAAGGGAACATATTTAAATATTAATTTAAGTCATTGTTTTTATAATAAAATATGTAAAAATCGATCAGGCTTCAATAAGTTTAATGAGAGTAGATATGCCTAAGAAATTTGAGAATTTTAATAATCCTAGAAAGAAAGCACTCGCAGGGATGAAGCAAAGCATTTCTACTGAACTATGGGAAAAAAATTCAGACTTTTTGACCCAATTAAGAGAAAAAATTGCTAAACATCCGGTGTCACATCATCCTGCAATTGATATTTTAAACAACGGAGAAATTAATAAAGAAAATTTAAAAAAAATACACTTAGAATATCGCCATGCAATTGTACAAACTTTTACTGATGCAGTGCTCATAGCCCAATTTCAAACTAAACAACTAGAGCCAAGATTGCATGCCGGTGCAAAAATGTTTCCGCGCTTTCTTTTGAGCCTAAATATTTTTGATGAGTTTGGATTTCGTCCAGGTTTAGACAAAGATGGTTATTATCAGGGAAATCCTGAATATGCTCACTATCCTTTATTTGAAGACGTATTAAATGATTTTGGTATTACAGAACAAGATCGTCTGACTTATCAGCCGACTGAAATTGCAAATCAAGTTAGAGTGTTTTTAGAAAATGCTTATGATGACTATAAAGCTGTTTCAGCCTTATTAGCAGTCGCAGAAGAAGAGGTGATTCTTTATAGTCCACCGTTACGTAAAGCGACCAAAGCTGTAGGTTTAGAAGTAGAGGGTGGTGGTTATTATCATGTGCATGGTATTTCTGAAGATGAAAGTGCCGAAGCCGCAGATGATGATCATGAAGAAGACTTATGGTATGTCTTAATGCAAGCTTGTACAGAAGAAGATTATAACTATATCGAAAAGTTATGCTTAGAGTATTGTGATTTATGGGAAAAATTTTGGGATGCTCAATTAGAACATACAGAACTTATGCGGAAGAGAATCTTAGCTTAATAGAAGAAATAGAAGTATTAAGTTTAGAAAAACGTATTTTAAAGCAGTTAAAATTTTAAGATAAAATAAAATTTACATTTTGATAATAAAATTTTGAATATTGTTTATAACGGTAAAACGAATTCTATTTAGATAAGCATTAAAAAACCCCATAAACTTTTTAGTTTATGAGGTTTGAATTTGGTGGGCCCACCGTGACTTGAACACGGGACCAACGGATTATGAGTCCGCTGCTCTAACCAACTGAGCTATAGGCCCTATAAGTCAGAAAAGCTTTAAATCTCAAGGCCTTTCAGTGCGTGCAATACTAATCAATTTTTTAATCAAACACAAGTCATTTTCTAAACTAGGCACATACTAGACCTAAAAAATATTGTGTTATTTGGGTTAAATATTACGAGCGAGAGTGATTCTAGCGTATGAGTAGCTCATGAGTAAAGTGAACTTAGTTATTTATCGATCAATTAGAACTTATGCCAGTCAGAAGTTTATAGTGATTGGGTTTTAGTTAATTATCCGTTCGAATAGTTAATTCTTTTAAAACATATTTTGTTTAAAAAATAATCAAATTTCAGATTGATTGAATATTGCTTAAAATATGAGCAAAAATGGTTTTTCAAAAAAGTTTACAAACATAATTTATACTTTTATGTCTTACACATAATTTATAAATATTTGTTCAATAATGACTATAGAATATTCTAAATAAACTTAATTTAAGAAATATTTTATCTACACTAGAATATCTAGAAAACGTACAACTTTATAAAATCCTATTTATAGAATGATGTACTCTTATCATAGTCAATTCTATATCATTTTAATGAGGATTATTCTTTGCAGTCTAATAGTTACTGTAATAAATCTAGTGAAATTGTTTAATTTTTTGAGTAAGGTGAATCCAAAATTCTAATCAATTTTCAAAAAAATAAGAGTACAAAGATAATATTTATGAAATTAATTTTGTTTAGCGCATAGGAAAAAAATTCCATAAGTTTTAACGACGAAATACAAAAAATAAGGGAGCAAAGTGAGCCTCTTAAAATTAAGACCTTTATCTGATTTTATTAAAAAATTAGAACTTTTCAGTGGGAGAATTGGAAATTTTTAATTGAAACTTCTTTCTTTTTTTCATGTGTTTTCTATACAAAACTTAAAGTGTGATTACTTTCACGCTCAATACAAATGATTGTATTTTATTGAATTTATTCTTGACTAAAATGCTAGGTTTTAATAAAGTACAAATGTATTTTCCCAAAATAAAAAACTATTGCTTAGTCCTGAAATACAGTAAGAAGCCTGCTTTTTTAAGTAGGCTTCTTGCTTTTTGTAATGTAGAGAAAATAGGAAGGAGCAATAATCTGAATTTTAAAAGTAAGTATATAATTAGAAATAAAACTATAGAAAGATCATGTGTGCTCAGAGCTACAGTATAAGAAATTATAAATTTTCTTGAATAATCTGAATGAGTTCTCGAGCCGCTTTAGATAAGGGGCGGTCTTGAAGCCAAATTAAGTAAATGGATAGAGGTAAATGATTTTTAGTATTTTTAAAATCTAAAAGAACTAAATGACCTTGTGCAATTTTTTCTTGTACTAATGATAACGGGAAATTTCCCCAACCGAGTCCTGCTTCAACCATATTAATTGCTGTTTGTAGACTATTCGTTTTCCAGTACATAGCACCAATAATTGATCGAGAATCAGTCATTTCATGGTCGCTACTCGCCACTACAATTTGTCTAATATTGATTAACTCTTCAATAGAAAAATGTTTTGTTTTTTCTTGTAGAAGAGGATGACTAGACGAGATAGTAGCAACGACTGTTTCAGTCATTACTAATTGCAGATTCTCACGCATTTTTATATTGAGGTCTGAACCAGCTAAGCAAAGACTAATTTCTTCCCTATAAAGTAAATTAAGAATGTCATCTTGAGGTGCGGTAATAACCTCTATATTTAGTAAGGGGAATTTATCAGCTAACTTTTTTATTGAAGAAAATAATAGTTTTGTATTTACGTCTGAGACCACACCAATACGTAACTTACTCTCTAGCCCTAAAGAAAGTTCATGGGCATGAGTACTAAATAGTCTAAGTTGTTCCGAAATAATTCGTGCTTGAGGTTCCAAAGCTAATGCGGTAGGTGTAGGAATGACCTTACGTGGAGTACGTTCAAATAAGGTGTAACCCAATTCTGCTTCTAGATTAGCAACAGCCATACTTACTGCTGAAGGAACTCGATTTAGTTTACGGGCGGCCGCAGAGAAAGATCCTGTATCTAGTACAGTAATAAAGAGTTCAATATTTTCGCTGTTAAAATTCATTTTGATATCAGTAAAACTGAAAGCTATTAACTTTATATATGATTTTGACTGAAATTAAAATATAAAGAATTAATTAGAGTTTGCCTGTTATGCAAGGTGTAAAGCGTCGAATAGTCTATGTTTCTTCTTATGAAGTCATTGGAATGATTATTTCATCAGTAGGTTTAGCGATTTTGGCAGGTGATAGTGTTGAACATACAGGACCACTCTCTGTCATGATTACGACCATCGCTGTAACTTGGAATTTTATCTACAATATTTTATATGAGAAGTGGGAGGCTAGACAAAGCAGTAATGTTCGTACAGTTAAGCGTAGAGTTGGACATGCTATTGGTTTCCAGCTTACCTTAGTTCTATTTTTGATTCCTCTTATTGCATGGTGGATGGATATTTCTCTGATTGCTGCTTTTTGGTTAGATGTGGCTTTTATTATCATTATTCCTATCTATACTTTTATATTTAATTGGAGCTTTGATAAGTTATTTGGATTGCCTGTTTCGGCACAAGCTAAAGCATTGCAAGAATAGTCACTAAATCAGCTTAATAAGCTATCAAGGTGTGTGACTTTGATAGCTTATCTCTAGTTTAATTATTTGATTTGATCAATGACTAACTGCTTTGAAAACTTAAGTTGAGCTTTCTTGGCGAAAATATAATAAATCACTGCTGTAGAAATCAGTCCTGCCAGCCATGATAAGTCGATCCCTCCTAACATTGCAGCAATTTGTCCCGTATAAAATTTACTATCAATAAAGGGTAGTTGGATCAAAATACCGAGAAAGTAGCAGGTGATACCAATACGATTCCAACGGCCATACTTGCCATTTGGATCATAGAGCGCATCTACATCGCATTCTTCTTTAGAGATAAAGTAGTAATCAACCAGATTAATAGCACTCCATGGAATAAAGAAGGTAAGTAAAAACAAAATAAATGCTTTAAAAGCACTTAAAAAAGTATGTTCACCTATAATTGCAATAAAAGTCGAAATCACAACCATAGCAAGGACAATGAGTAATCTTGTTATTTTTGAGATTTGATTTGTCGATTTGAAACTATTCCAAACCGTAGCAATGCACATAAAACTACCGTAAGCATTTAAGGTTGTCAGAGTAACTTTGCCAAAAGCGATACTAAAATATAAAAAGATCACGATGAGGGCAATTGGGTTCATACCCACAACATATTGAACTTCATTTCCGACAAAATTACCGTTTGCAACCTGAGCAATCAAAACACCTAGGCCCATAGAAATTTGTGAACCCAATAGAGAACCTAAGCCAACGGCCCAAAATACACGAGATGAAGATGTTTTAGTTGGAAGGTAACGGGAGTAGTCTGCAACATAAGGCCCAAAAGAAATTTGCCAAGAAGCAGAAAGTGAAACTGCTAACAAAAATGAAGACCAACTGAAATGACGTACTGCTAAGAGTTCAGAAAAATCAGAAAGGGCTAAAATTTGAGTCAAAATAATCACAAAAGCGATCAAACCAATAATACTAGCTACTTTGCCTACCAAATGAATTAAACGATATCCAATTGTTGCAAATATAATGATTAAACATGCGTAAATTAAGATACCAGTTGTATTGCTGACATGTGCTAGATGTGCA
>NZ_JZFB01000001.1:384451-397581 GCF_001188385.1 Acinetobacter sp. V2
CAATATACATGAGGCAAACAAGTATGATTGGAATACAAGCACCATATACCCCAAATTGCACACGGCTGGAAATCATTTGGGGTAAGCCAAGTTTAGGACCTTGGGCAGCATGTAGTGCCATAACGGCAGCACCAAAACATTGTCCCACGAATAAACCAATAATAGACCAAAAAACATCCCCGCCTAATACAACTGCTAGCGCACCCGTCACAATGGCTGTGATTTGTAAATTAGCACCAAACCAGAGGGTGAATTGAGCAAATACACCGCCATGTCTTTCATTTTCTGGAATAAAGTCAATACTTCGGTTTTCAATAAAACTACTATTTGGTTTCTCAGCCGATGAGTCCATTTCACTCTCCTTGTCCTTTAAGAGTCCACTCTATTTTTATTAATTCAATATTTGTACAAACAAATATAAACATGTATATACAAGTAATTTAAAAAATAATCAAACAGTTTTTGAGGCTGTAAAAGCTAAAAGTGGCTTAAATAATTCATAGATAAATAGAAAATGTATTTGATTAATTTTATTTTTTAAAAAGTTAAATAATGGAAAAATAATATATAAAAAAGCCCTCTATAGAGGGCTCAACTTTATGCGTTTGCATCTAAAACGATTTGGAAATAAGTAGGAAGTTCAGAAAATTGCACGAGTTGGGTTTTATCTTCTTGCTTAAAATAATATTGATAATTTGGAGTTTCTAAATGGTTATCTAGATATTGTGTTGCATCAGTAAACTGGGCTTTTGCAATGGGCTTATCTTTCTTGCATTTAATAATAACAGGATTTACCGAGTTTAATTTTACAGGAACACCATTTTCAAATTTAGCAGTTTCAATCAACAAAGAAATTTTGAAATCACCAAAATTTACACAAAAGTGACCTCCATTTTCTGTCTTAACTTCTCGGTCAGAGAAAAGATCTTTAAATAAACTCTTCAGGGATTCCCGGTGTTTATCTAAAGCAAGTTGAAATTCATGATCTCGTTGCTCGATCTTTTCTTGTTCTTCTTGTAGCAATTTGGCTTGCTTTTCAATAGTTGTAAAATCCAGCTTCATTTTAATATCTCCTTTGGTTGTTTTAAAACTATATATGGCAATCTTTTATTAAGTTTTAAAGAAACATACAGTATTTGTTACAACGGAATAATAAAGATGAGCTTTTGTATAAATCTTCACAAATGTAAAAATATTTTTTGAAAATATAATAACTTAAAGAAATTATCGAGAGGTGATTTTGTATTTTATATTTGAAAATGCTGCTACATATTAATAGTAGATTTTAATGTAGCAGCATATTTCTTATTTTGTACAATGTTTCGCCATAAGTGGAGTACTTTTAATTTTTAAAAAACCTCCGCTACTCATAACACCAAGCATCACCAAACCTGTTCCTAGTAACTGCCAGATATTAAGGGTTTGCCCAGCAAGCAAAGCAATGATCATACTGAACACTGGTACAAAGTTAAAAAATACCGAAGCGCGGCCAGCACCTAACTTTTGTATGCCATTAAACCAGAATAAATAAGCAATCATGGTAGAGCAGATAACCACATATCCCATGGCTAAATGTGCATTTACAGGTGCAGATGCAATGGCTGAAAGAGGATTTTCAAATATCATACTCAACAAACCAAGTGTTATTGCTCCAAACATCATAGAAAAAGTCGTTGTTTCTAGCGGCGTAGCATTTTTTACATAACGACGAGACAGCACATTTGCGAAACAAAATCCAAATGCACCCAATAATATAAATAGATCTCCAATGTCTATTTTGAGATGAAGTAAAGTTGTTATATGGCCCTGACTAATCACAAGTAACACGCCACTTAAACCGAATAAAACTCCTAAAAATTTACTAGTTGTAAGTTTTTCACCATCTAGCATGATTGTCATTAATAGAGTCATTAACGGTGTAGTTGCCATAATTAAAGCACCGTTCACGGCTGATGTCGTTTTTAAGCCGTAAAAACAGCCTATGTTGAAACCTGCAATTCCAATTACCCCAATCACAAGATAGATAACTAAATTTTGGCTTAAGGCTGCCCATCTTAATTGGCCTGTTATTGAAAAGATCAGAAGTAAGCCTAGGCTTGCAATTGAAAACCGTTCAGATGCAGCAGATAGCGGAGGCATATGTTGAATGATATAAGACATTGCATTAAATGCTGATCCCCAAAAAAACATTGTTAAGACAACACCAGCATAGGCATAAGCCACCGTTCTGTTCATGGACAGGCTCCCATCAAGAAAGGTTTTATTCTGAGCAATTACATAAAGGTGTACAATTCCATATTAATACACTTCTAATGTGAAAATTTGCACAATGATTGATTGGGAAAATTTACATTACTTTTCAGTTTTTACAGAAGAAAAGTCACTGTCAGCGGCTGCCCGAAAATTGGGAGTAGATCATGCAACTGTATCTAGAAGAATTGCCCAGCTAGAACAAAATTTAAAACTTAAATTAGTTGATCGTAGACCACGCACCTACATCCTAACCCCTGATGGTGAACGCCTTGCGCAGGTGGTTGCTCGTATGATGGAAGAAACTTTTTCTATTGAACGTTTAACTCAGGCTGGTCAGCAAGAAGTGATGGGAAGTGTTTCTATTAGTATGCCTCCTTTAACTGCGGCACATCTCATCATGCCTCATCTGGGTAGGTTTTATCGCCATTATCCTCAATTAAAATTGCGCGTGCTTGGTGATGTTCATTATGTTTCTTTACAGCATAGTGAGGCTGATATTGCGGTAAGATTTGGCCGTCCTAAAGATGAAAATTTAGTAGCTCGTAAAGTAGGGGAAATTCCCTTTGGAATATATGCTGGTCCAAATTATTTGGCTTCAACGGCTCCTGAAAATTATGAATGGATTAGTGTGGAAGTAGGGGGAGTACATGGTCAAAAACAGCAAAAATTAAAAGAAAGATTAAATCATAAAGAACCCATTATGGTGACCAACCATCCTGAGTTACAGTGGAGAGCTGCATGTGGAGAAGTAGGTTTAGCGGTCTTACCGGATTTTTTAGGCGCTCTTAGCAATTTAGTTAGATTACAAGATGATCATCCGATGAGTGCTGAAATTTGGTTAGTTACACATGAAGATTTACGGCACAGTCCAGCAATAAGAGTAGTAATGGATTTTCTTGTGAGCTGCTTCGAACCTTTCAAAATATAAATCTTAAGAATTAAGGGCGCTAGATAATCCATTAGACTAGAATGGTTTGCTCTAAACATTGAATAGTCAAATTGGTAAAGTTCTTGAACTATTAGGGGGAAGATTTATTTCTAATTTAAATTCTTCTCTTGTTTATATTTTAATTGTCAGGAAAGAAACCTGCATCTTCACGTGCTTGCTTTAAAGCTAAGATAAAGCAGATTAATAAAAGGAAACCTATAAAGAAAAGAAAAAGATCGATGTTACTAATCGCAAAACCTATACTTGTAGCACCTAGACTTAGTAATAAGATACATAATATTTTCCAAAAAATGAGCATGTTACGTTCTGATAAAAAGTCTAAAGATATTATTTGCAATTGAAGGGGAATTCTAAATTTTTTTATGTTTTTTTTATTATAAATTATGTAATTCAGTAAAATTTTAATTTTTATGATCCTTGTGTAACTATTTGAAAATAAAATAAATTTAATTTTATTCGACTTGATGAGTGAATTTTAATTTTTCTTAAAATTAAGTTTTTATTAATTAATAGAATGATAATTCTTTAGAAACACTATAAAATAGTGCTTATGAATTAAATTTATTTTTTTAATTTATTTAAAACAATATGTTATGTTGGCTATTAGAATCTTTGTTAAAAAAAAGACTTGATCTTTAAGCTATTTTTTGAAATTATAGTCATGCAAATTGTGATCTATTTCCCACAATTTGTATTTCAGGTTAAGTGGTTATCACTAATGCTCATTTGCTATTTTTGCTTATGAGCATTTTTTTATGTGATTTTTTAATAGAACTACAAAGTTTAAAAATAGCCTTTGAGTTCCCTTGATAGCATTAAGCTTATTTGTTTAGTAATTTTATAGAGAATAGTTAATCATATTGAATCGTCACCGTCGCTGTAGCTTTAACCTCACCTGCGGTCACATTGGTGGCGGTCTGATAATAACGGGCAGTTAAAGGAATATCATATTCAACAGTTTGGTTGGAACTCACGCTACCTATATTGAGTTTGGTTGCTTTTTGAATCGGCTTATTTGCTCCATTCATATTCCATAACAGTTCAACACCAACACCGTTAGCTTTTATTGAATTCGCAGCACTGTTGTTAATCACCTGATTATTGGAGGTATCAGAATTATAATCAAAACTTAAGCTGATCGTATTGCTCGTAGCGATACCAGAGTTGTTTTCGCCACCATTACATAAGATCGATAGATTAAAATTCTGTTCCCCTTGGGTTGACCCAATTGCTCTAAAGCCTGATTTCATCACGGTTGGAAGTTGAACTGGTGAATCTATACCATTTTGAATTTCACAAGATGAAGACGCAATAAGAATAGGGGCATTACTTAATACGGTAGTGGTTAAAAATGGGCGGTTCTGTTGCCCTGATACGTAATAGGTACTGTAACGGCCTGCAACTAGTGCGCCAGAACCAGTTGTCATAGCAGTTTTAATCACTTCCATAACAAAATATCCTGGGGAAAGTGTATATGTTTGATTAGGTGTTAATGAACGTCTATAAGGATAATATCCTGAAAAATCTGAAGCATCGGCAGCTTCGCGATAAAGTCGAATACCAATACCTGGAATATTGGTGGCATAAACATTATTGCCTATTGGGCTAATTGGATAATTTAAGGGGAGAGCTGCAATAATTTGATCACTCGCACGATTACAAGTTGCAGTCGAATTATTAGGTGATACTGTAAAAGTATTCTTTTGTAAGATTGTTCCTATTGGATCGTTTGGTTTTACCACGATTTTACCTATCGTCATTGGAATATCGACGGTAGTAAATCCTTTACTTAAATTGCAATTTGCATTTGTATGGTTATAAGCAAATAGACTCACTGCCAAAAATCCAATTTTTTTTAAAATATTATTCATTTACAGACTGCCTTTGTCATAATAATTGGTTGGTTGTTATGCTTTATTTGATCCGCTATATCGTATTCAATCTCGCATTTTTCAGTACTGGTATTTCCCCATTTCACATATAAACGATCATGGGTTAAGGGTGTTCGTAAATAAATGCGACTGCCTTGTGCGACAATGCCTATTACTTCGTTATTCTGGTTATATACCTGTGCGGCAAAAGGTAGATGTGAACCATCTAATGTTGTTGTACTAATAAAAAGTGCATAACCTTTTTTTGTTGAGAATTGGACTTTAGTGATTGAGCCAGCATAGGGCGCAATCCGTAAACTACTTTCAGAAAGCTCAACTTGGGTAGACATGCCTTGCGGATCAAGACTAATGTCATTCATACGGTAAGGCGTAACATAGGGAATAACGGCATACCCATTTTTATTAATACTTAGCCCAGGTGTATTACCGACTTGTGCTCCCGTAGCATCCGGCGCATAGACCAACACCATGGTTTGGGCTTGATCTGGCCCAAACAAAATTCCCTGAGAATGTGCAACAACATTACCACTGAAGCTAAGCATTTCTTGTTGGTATGAATCTGCATGACTGAATGAAGCACCAAGTGTTGTATAGTTTGTTTTATAGGTACCATTAATATTTAGATTGGTTTGATCATGGTCCTGATTGGAAATTGATGCGCCGTAGTTTAAGCGATTTCCTGTAAAGCCACTGAAGCTTAAAATCTGACTGTCATCACCAATAACACTATTAAAAGTCAGAGAATTTTTCTTAAAATCTAATGGAAAAGAGAAAGAAGCCAGGTACTGGGTATCTTGTCCTGTGCGAGCGCCGTCTTCTTCAATCTCGCTGCTCATTGCAGATAAACTATAAGTTAAATCTTTAAATTGATTGCTATAACCTAATTGGAACTGTTTATTGGTCTTGGGGTGATTCCAATAATTTATCCATGAACCGACTAAGTAAAAATTTCCCCATTGCTTTGGAAGCACCTGATTTAAAGTAATCTGAAATTCACTTTTTTGTTTGCCTACGGAAAGGCTATCAATATTTTGCTTTTGTAAATCTTGAATTAAAATTGCATCACGCAATTTGAGATAGTTTTCTGTTGAATAGCGATAAGTCGCTAATGTTAAACTAGTATTTGTTGGGGAAAATAACTTACTGTAGCTTAAACGATAACTTTGCCCAGTCATTGTAGGTTGATGATCAAACTCAGTTTTTGACTGGGTCGCATCAAAAGAAATCGCTCCAATAGATGTTGAAAAAGCTGTACCTAGTAAGAGTGAGAGATACTGTTGTGTTGCTTGAACTGCACTGTAAGTTGTGAGGTAATTATTAATTCCCCGTTGATATGTACCTTGTATTAGCCAAGGATTTAGGCCAAGGTTTGAATCTCTAAATTGCCCTAAAGTGAAAGAGTATCGACTCATTTCCGGACGTAGCATTTCGACGACAGAAGCATACGGAATAGCAAATTTCTGAATTACGCCATTAGATTCAATTACCGAAATTTGTAGCTCGCCTCCAAATCCTGTTGGGTAAAGATCATTAATTTCAAAGTTTCCGGGCGGTACTGTTGTTTGATAAATTAAGTTGCCTTGTTGCCTAACCTCGACTTTCGCATTGGTTTTTGCATAACCTCTCACTCTGGGAGCATAACCGAGCATACTGTTTGGAAGCATTCGGTCATCACTTGAAATATTTACGCCGCGATACGGTAAAGAATCGATAAAATCACTATTAGTAAAATAATCGCCTAAAGTCACAACACCATGAATTTTCGGAAATGCTTTTTGTATATAGGTATTTGTTGAAGTATAAGAAGAATTATCAGATTGAAAATCAGTATGGTCTTGCCATTTCCATTGTCCATTATGGCGAAATTGCCAACTCGCTAAATTTGCTCCAAGATTAGTCCCCATAAAAGCATATGCGCTTTCATGTTGTTCGTTAACTATTCGATAAGCAGTCGCGTTATATGTCAAAAAAGCTGCATTAATACCTCGATCCCAAAGATGTGGATCAATATAGCCCTGCGCATTTTTTTCTAATGTGACTTGGGGGATAGAGATATCAATTCTTAAACGAGAACTATCAAATAGATAAAAAGCATTATCTATCCAATGACCTAGTGCATCACAAGAAAGAGAGGAAGTATGAGAATGTTGGCTAAGCACATCAGCTTTTACGCCATATTCTAGTAACATGGCTTCTGTAAAACAGGTTTCGGCATTTACGTTAGGAGAGCTGGCATTAAAGCGCATGCGTCGTTTACCCAACCATTGACCATTAACATAGACATCTAAGCTATATTCACCAGCTAAGATGGGGTTGCCATATTTGAAACGACCAATATCAATTTTTTGTGCATTACCTACTAAAAAATTGCTATCAAATTCTGCTTTTGAGAAACCTGAAGCATCAACATTATTTTGTGCATATGCTGCCAAAGGCATAAATAACGCAATACTTGAGGCCACATAACAAGTAAAAGGGCTTTTTAAACATATATAAGGTATAAACCATTTAGACATAGTTTTAGAGCCTATTCATGATAGGTATTTAGGTTTTTTTAAGTAATATAGTAAGGTTAGAATTTTATTGGATGCTCAACTCTTCCGCCGTAATCATTGATATATACAAAGCTCATATCTGCTACATTTTTATTCTTTAGTTTTATTTTATCTTCAGAAAAAGGGGCAACCATTAAACCTTGTTGTAACAAGTCTGCTTTATGGCCTTCAGTTCCTTGAAAAATGGAAGTGATAGTGAGGAAAAAGGGAGTCGGGTTCTTTACTACTAGATATTGATCATTTATTTTCCATTGAACTTTTTCACTTAGCTGTTCAATATTTTCTTTTAGATCTATAGGCCGATAAAAGAATTTAATTCGCGAACGAACAGCGAGCTGTAAAAAATTATTAGAAATTGGGGTACTTTGGTCTTGTTGAGTTTTGCCTTCGGGTTTAGGAGGTATATCTAAAACATTAAGCCAGAAAATTGATTCTTGTTGCTGACTTAATTGAGACGAATTAGGTAGAGCTGTAATTCTTAAAGTTTGGCCCTTAGTTGCTTCTACTCGTGAAATCGGGGGAGTAATAATGAAAGGCACATTTGCTTCATCGGGAGTTGATTTTGCATTTCCATCATCAATCCAAGCTTGAACAAGAGACGGAGCTGTGCCGTTATTGCTTAGTTGTAATGTGATCTCACGTGCATTTGAAGGATAAATGACACGAGTTCCATGCAAAACAATTTCAGTATGACCTGTGGTAGTCAGTGCTACCTGTAGGCAAACTAATCCCCAAAAAAACTTACGACCACGAAAAAGCATGAGCCATATTCTCAATAATGAATAATAGATAGGAGATAGCTTCTATTTAGAAATAGAAGCTTCAGTTTTAATTTTATTGATAAATAATCGTGTATTTGACTTGCGACGTTACCGTACCCGCAGTAGAAGCACCTGTAGCATAATATTCAGCATAATAGTTAAGGTCAGCATCACCACCTGCTGAAACATTTACCCATTGCGAGTTGGTCTGCGTGCTATTCGTGCTTGTAGCAAGTACTGGGATTACAGCATTATTACTGCCTAGCAACTGGATATTCACGTTTGTTGCCGCACCCGAGGTTGCTTGGTTTAATAAACGACCAGTATTAAAGTCAACGGTAGCGCCCGGTTCAAAATAAGTGGCTACTTTGCCAGCAGAAGCACAGTTTGTTAAATTAATTTGAAATGGGGTACGACCAGCCACATCACCTGCATTTTTTAAAGTTTGAGATGAAACTGTAGGTAGATTAATTGTTAGATTTTTATCTCCAGTATCAATAGTACAAGTATTATCTGTAACAAGACCATTAATAGTAATTGTGCCATCTGCTGCTTGTGCATTTGTTATATTTAAGAGAGAAACCGCTGCTATAAAAATAAACTTTTTCATAAAATCCCCAGAATAGCCTTTTAAAATAAAATCCATTACTTTTCAGCAAGTTTATTCTGCTTAAGTAAGGCGAAGGAAATATATCACTTTTCAACCAAAAAACAAGAAGAACATTATATTTATATATATTTTGATCAATTGTTTTTATAAATAAATTTTTTTGAAATATATTTTTTATCAGTTGGTAAAATACTTTATGATTCATTTTTAAAATAAAATTAAAAAACTCGTAATATTTAAGTATTTGTATTTTATTAAATTAATCTCACTTTAAAATATTTTTGAGTGAAAAAGTATATTTTATCTACATAACTATATGTTTTTAAATAATAAATTTATTTTTTTAATTTATCTTGTGAATAAATTTATTTTTTAAGAATTTTTTAAGATTCAATTCCTACTGTTTTAGTTGTAATTCAATAAAAGATAATCTGGAGTTCCGTTCCATGAATAGTATGAAGTATAGCTATAAACCAAATTACTTTTTCTTTGCTCATAAACTAGTTTTGTTTTTAAAGGATTATCTGATTAAGCACCCAACGGAGCAGCAGACAACGTTTAACCTACAGACGATTTATGACATCTTTAGTCATGATCTTGCTTCAAGTACAACTAATCTTGAGGGTATCTTAAATATTGCAGATGAATACGTCTTTGAAACAGAAGATGGTTTACTTCCATTGATTAGTAAGCACTCTGTTAATCTCAAGAATCATGTACTTTCTTTGGAATTTTCACCACAAGCTTTGACAAGCTTATTGTCAGGTCGCTCTTTAGTGAACCCTAAAGCAGCTTAGATTTTCTTTTAAGGTAGAGTGAACTCATATAAAATTCATAAAATTTATTTTTAAGAGTTACTTATGAGTAAAGACTTTAAGGCCTTAACTTATATTACGGATGATAATATAGCAGATACGGTGACTTGGCTCTTACACCATCAAGATGTTTTCGATTCTTTTAATTTTGATGTATTGAGCCAAGAGCTCTCTGTAACGCATGCAGCAGGAAAAGACATTATTCGAGTAGGGACATTTCTTAATGCCACTTACGGAATTTTAGTTACTTCTGTTTAAATAAAAAAGCCCTGAAAAATCAGGGCTTTTTTATTTTACTGCACTAAGTTATGCACTCATTGCATTTACTGATAAGTCAGCAACCGTAGGTTTTGGTTTTTCTGCGGTTAAGCCAAGTTTATTAAACAACGCTTGGTCTTTACCTTCACCAGCATTTGGTGTGGTGAGTAATTTATCACCAGAGAATAGTGAGTTTGCACCTGCCATAAATGCTAATGCTTGATCTGAATCACTTAATGACTCACGACCAGCAGATAAACGAATATAGCTATGCGGCATAATAATGCGTGCAACAGCAATAGTGCGGATCCACTCAATTACATCAAGCTTTTCAACATCCGCTAAAGGTGTTCCTTCAATTGGAACAAGCATGTTAATTGGCACTGATTCAGGATGAATTGGCAAGGTAGCTAATTCATGCAATAAACCAACACGGTCATCACGACTTTCACCTAGACCTACAATACCGCCACTACAAACTTTCATACCAGCTTGGCGAACATAATCTAGGGTATTTAAACGATCATCAAAAGTACGTGTGCTAATGATGTGAGAGTAGTACTCACGAGATGTATCTAGGTTGTGATTGTAATAATCTAAACCAGCAACTTGTAGACGTTCTGCTTGAGATTGGTTAAGCATGCCTAAAGTCATGCATGTTTCTAAACCTAAAGCTTTTACTTCACGTACCATTTCTAATACATAAGGCATATCGCGCTCATGTGGGTTACGCCAAGCAGCACCCATACAAAAACGAGACGAACCTGAATCTTTTGCAGCTTTTGCTTCGCTAATCACTTTTTCTACAGCGATACGTTTTTCTGCTTCTAATTTTGATTCGTAATGTGCGGATTGTGAGCAGTATTTGCAATCTTCAGGACATTTACCCGTTTTAATAGATAAAAGGGTACTGACCTGAATCGAATTGGCAGTGAAGTGCTCACGATGTACTTGCTGAGCCTTGAAAACTAAATCCAAAAAAGGTTGTTCATATAAAGCTTGGATTTCTTCACGATTCCAATCATTACGTAGAGTCATTGTCATATCCATGATGATGGCATTAATTCACTACACATAATCATACAGAATTCGTATTAAAGCTATAGGGCAAAAAACATCATTTTTTTAATTTGATAGCTGAAGTTGATTAAGTTGCTGTTCAATTGCCCAATCAATATGCACATTGACGATTTCGTCATGTAAATTTTTGCCTTTGTGTAGCTGATCTACAATTTCTTTTGAATAAGGAGCATTTCCTAATCCGACAGCAATATTACGTTTAAATGATTGATAACCTGTCCTACGAATAGGGCTACCTTCTGTATTGGCTAAAAAAGTGGCTTCATCCCACTGCCAGATATCCAGTAGACTAATATTGTCTAATCCATTTCTAGGGTTGAAATCACTAAGGGACGCAGTTTTGGCAAAACTATTCCATGGACAAATTAATTGGCAGTCATCACAACCAAAAATTCGATTACCAATACCCGCACGTAATTCTTCAGCAATAATTCCTTTGTATTCGATAGTTAAGTAAGCAATACATCGTCTTGCATCTAGCATATAAGGCTCGACAATCGCTTGCGTCGGGCAAATATCAATACAAGCGCTACAAGAACCACAATGTGCTGTTGCAGGTTCGTCGAAAGGTAAATCGAGTGACGTAAAGAGCTCGCCTAATACAAAAAAAGAACCCGACTTTTTATGAATGAGCAAAGTATGCTTACCTGTCCAACCCATACCGGCACTTTCAGCTAATGATTTCTCAAAAATAGGAGCCGAATCTGCAAAAGGGCGAGATTCAAAATCGCCAACTTTTTCACGAATTCGTGTTGCTAAAGTTTTCAATCTGCCACGCATGACTTTATGGTAATCGCGGCCACGTGCATAACGGGCGATAATCGCAGAATTTGGTTCGAAAGGTACATATCGAGGTTTTGGAGATTCCACAAGATAATTCATACGAACGCAAATAATACTTTTTGTGCCCGGAACTAATAATGTAGGGTCGGCTCGTTTTTCTAGATTTTCTTCTAAATAGGTCATGTCTGCATGATAACCACGTTCTAGATATTCTAAAAAACGTGGCATTTGCTCTTGAGCATCTGGTTTTGCAATGACACAATCAGCAAAACCCAAGTCTAAGGCTTGAGCTTTGATCCATACTTTTAATTCATGAGGATCAAGTTGTTGCACTGCAATGCGTGATGTGTTGGAAGATGTCATAAACCAAAATGCAAGAGGATAATAATATGCAGGCGGTAGTTTACCATAGCGATGATATTCGAGCATGGGAGCAGCGTTGGTTTGCTGCACAAAACTCCTCATTAGGTTTAATGCAACAAGCAGCTTGGTCAATCGCTCAGCAGTTCATCGAGCTTTTTAAAGATCGTACCATTAATAATATTGCTGTCTGGTGCGGACAAGGTAATAACGCAGGTGATGGCTACTTTATAGCAAGTTATCTAAAGCAAGCTGGATTTCACGTTGAAATATTTGCGGCTCAATTGGGTGAATCAAACGATTTACATTGTGCAGCGCAATTTGCTATAGAAAAGAAAGTTCAAATTCATTCAGATTTTGATATTAAAAGAACATTCGATTGTCATATTGATGCTCTATTTGGCATAGGCTTAAATCGAGAATTAAATACTAATTGGCAACAGGCTATTCAACAATTTAATAAACAATCTGGCTTAAAAATTTCGATTGATATACCGAGTGGCTTACATGCAAATACAGGCTGTGCTTTACCTTTTGCAATACGAGCTGATCATACCTTTACTGTTTTAGGGCTTAAAGCTGGATTATTTACAGGTCAAGGTAAAGAATATGTGGGACAAGTTCATTTAGTTAATTTAATTCCAATAGATCAAGAGCTGAAACTATTAGCTTATTTGACACCGACAAGTATTAAGCTTCCTAAACGTTTGGCTTTTGGTCATAAAGGTAGCTATGGTCATGTCTTAGTGGTTGGTGGACATGAGCAAATGGGTGGCGCTGTCATTATGGCTGCTGAGGCTGCTTTTCATGCAGG
>NZ_JZFB01000001.1:397623-423171 GCF_001188385.1 Acinetobacter sp. V2
CAAGCTATTTTGTCGCGGTCACCTAATATTATGCTCCGTGATATTAATGCTTTAGATGAAGATGGTATTAAAGATATTTTATCTCAAATTGATGCAGTATGTTTTGGAATGGGGCTAGGGCGAGATGACTGGGCACAGCAAATTTATCAGCAATGGTTTAATTTGTTAAATCAAAGTACATACCTAGAAACTGTTTTAGATGCAGATGCTTTATGGTTTCTTGCCAAGCAGCCTGAAAAATTGGGTGTACATGTTTATGCGACGCCTCATCCAGGCGAAGCTGCTACCTTACTTGGTTTCTCTACAGCGCAAATTGAAAATGACCGAATTGCTGCAATTTATGCCTTGCAACATAAATATGATGGTCAGTGGGTACTTAAAGGTGCGGGTAGCTTAATTTTAGAGGATAACTTGTATATTTGTACCGAAGGTAATGCCGGTATGGGAACTGGTGGAATGGGTGATGTATTAGCTGGAATGATTGCAAGTCTAAAAGCTCAGTTCCATAAAGCAATTGCATTACATGAGATTGTTACCCTTCATGCTCAAGCAGGTGATGAACTTGCAAAACAAGGTATGCGTGGTTTACAGGCTTATCAAATGAATGAAGCAATTACTCACGTAGTGAACTAAGAAAGTTTTAACGTCTACGACTGCTAGAGCGGCTTCGTCCACGCGCCATACCACCTAAGGCATTAAGGACAGAAAGTTTACTCATACTTCCCGATGCATGAGCATGGCAAATAGCGGCAGCTAGAGCATCGGCTGCATCGGATTGAGGTTTAATCGTCAAGTTAAGTAATCGCATAACCATCATTTGTACTTGTTCTTTATCTGCGGCACCATAACCAACGACAGACTGTTTAATTTGACGGGCAGTATATTCTGCAACTTGTAAATCTAAATTAACTAATGCGGCTATGGCAGCACCGCGAGCTTGCCCCAGTTTTAAAGCAGAGTCTGGGTTTTGAGCCATAAAGACCTGCTCAACCGCAGCTTCAGTTGGACCATGAAATTTCACAATTCGCTCAACGCCAGCAAAAATGCGTTTTAAGCGTTCCGGCATTTCTTGAGTTTCAGTTCGGATTGTACCAGCATCAACAAAACGCAGTTTACTACCATCTTTTTCAATGATTCCATAACCTGTTAAGCGTGAACCCGGGTCAATACCAATAATCAATGCCATGTGAAGACTTATATAAATAGTTCAGTGGGTATTGTTACATAGCCAAAACGGTTCTGCATGAGTAATTTAAAGAATGCTGTGATGAATGGTTATTTTTCGGTTTTATTGAACCAAATTATATTTTCTAAAATCATTTGATGTAATTCTATTTTAATGGAATACTTATCTATAATTTTGGAATTAAAGTCTGTCGGCAGATGGAAGATATAAATATACGCATTGCGCAGCAAGTACGTGAATTGCGTCTAGCCCGTGGATATACCTTAGATGTTCTTGCAACTCGATGTCAGGTAAGTCGTTCTGCAATTTCATTAATTGAAAGAGGTGAGGCGAGTCCTACAGCTGTTGTCCTTGAAAAGCTGGCAAATGGTTTAGGTGTGCCTTTGACCCAGCTATTTGATATCCCACAAAACAATCAATCACCTCAACCTATGGTTCGGCGTACTCAACAATCAGAATGGAAAGATCCCGAAACAGGTTATATTCGCCGTCAAGTTTCACCGCCAAATTGGAAATCTCCATTTCAAATCGTTGAAATCGAATTCCCGCCTCAGTCACGAATTACTTATGAAATTAGTGAAACCTCCAAGGTGGTACAACAGCAACTCTGGGTGGTTGAAGGCGAAATTGATATTCAATTAGGCGATTCTTCTTATGCTTTAAGCACAGGGGATTGCTTGGCAATGCAACTCAACCAGCCTGTCATATACAGCAATAATTCATCTCAAGTCGCTCGCTATATTTTAGTCGTCTCTAATCAACTTGTTTCTGCCGTTAAGGAATCTTTATGACCTATTCCCTCAATTCTAATTTTCGTTTAATTGATTGTAATGAAGCCGAATATTCTGGGGCTATATTAGAGATTCTGAATGAGGCAATCATCAATTCTACCGCTCTATATGACTATTTACCGCGCTCTCAAGAATCGATGAAAAACTGGTTTTCAGTTAAACGAGAAAATGGTTTTCCAGTGATTGGTATTATTGATGAAACAAACAAGTTATTAGGTTTTGCAAGCTGGGGAACTTTCAGGGCTTTTCCTGCCTATAAATATACCGCTGAACATAGTATTTATATTCATCATGAGCATCGTGGTTGTGGGCTAAGCAAAATTTTAATGCAAGAGTTGATTAAGCGTGCTCACGAGGCTGATCTACATGTATTGATAGGCTGTATTGATGCGACCAATCAGGCAAGCATTGGTTTACATGAAAAAATGGGCTTTATCCATGCAGGTACTTTTAAACAAGTCGGGTTTAAGTTTGGACAATGGTTGGATGCCGCTTTTTATCAGTTAAATTTAAATACGCCGCAGCAGCCAGTTGATGGGTAAATCATAAAGCTCAATCTCAAGTTTAAGAAAATAGCCCAGTTTATGATGAAATAAAAACAGGGCTATAGAGCCTAAATTATAAAACACCGAGTTGTTCTAATCCTTTATAAGCAATTTCTTTTCGAATAGAACTAGGAATTCCTTTTTTCATTTCTAAATTGAGTGAGAACGCTACAATTTCTCCTTGTGGTTGAACGACCCAGCCGGTTAACCAGCCAACTTGTGGTTCAACATCCCATCCCCAACCACTTTTAGCATAAATTTTACGTCCATTTTTTTCTTCTACGAACACCATTGATTGGACTTGTTCTTGTACATTTTTACTAAATGGAAGAGTTTTATTAGCTAAGTCATAAGCAAATTGGGTTTCTTGCTCAGGTGTAATTTTAAGTGGGCCGACAAGCCAAAAATTATCTACTTTTGAACCAATGTCCGCATTACCGAAACCAATACGTTTAACCTCTTTAGACATAAGATCAAGTCCAATTCTTCGCGCTAGTTCTTGATAAACTGGAATAGCAGAAGCTTTCATTGCATCGCCTAGAGTCATGTCCTTTTCCCAATCAGGAAACAAACGCTTTTGCCCGTCCCATTTAAATACTTCAGTTGTCGTTGCTTTATGATGTTCAAGTCCAATTAAAGCATTTAGCATTTTAAATGTAGAGGCGGGAACATATTCTGTTGATGCTCTTTTAAGATCATTGCCATAAATTTCTTCGGTCTGCCCACGCTTAATCACTAAAACTCCCGTGGTGTGTGCCTGATCAAACAGAGATTTAATTTCTTCTGAATTTTTATTGGCGGAAATAGAGTGTATTTGGTGTTGTTTTACCGTGTTAGAAGTGCAGGCAGATAAAAATAGAGTAGCTGTTGCAACGACAAGGACTTTTTTATACATAGTTCTGACTAAGTTTAATTTGTGAAGTGTTATTAATTAATTTAACTTGAATAGAACTGACTTTAGATAGGTAAAATGTAAGCTATTTAGCGAGATCTACATGTCGGTAGTATTTTAAGTTCTCCAAGGGTACAACGGAAATAAAGGAATACTCATAAATTTGCTAAGTAAATAAGACTTTATTTGACTAAATACGCTCTTTTTCGAAGAACTTTTCGCTCAAATAAAGTAAAAAATTTAAAATCTGATTGAAGTGGCACTTGATAAACCTGATACAGCACTCATTAATAAGAAAGCATGTTTGTTTTTATCGAGTTAAAATCAAATGTACTCCAGTATTGCAGACTCTTATTGATCCGATAGTATTGTTAATTTTTTAGAAATTAGACAAAACAATCAGAGTTAAGAGAAATGCTTAATCCTTATGTGAAACTTAGATAGGGTTGGGTCAAATAAAACTGCAATGAATTTTCTTTTTGAGATAGATAAAGTTTTACATGAATTTACTTCTTATTGTAGTTCTGGGCGCGATTGTTGAAATTGCCGTATGGATTGGCGTAGCACAGTTCATCAGTGGATGGTACGTGTTCTTTTGGTTCATTATTGCTTTCTTTATTGGTTTGGGGCTTATTCGCAGAAGTACTGCTGGTATTATGCCTCAATTACAGCAAATGCAGATGACAGGCCAGTTAGGTAGTGACCCAACTGTAACTAAAAAACTTGCTTACGCTTTTGCAGGTTTCTTATTAATGTTGCCAGGTCTTGTATCTGATGTTTTGGCTGTTTTAATTTTGATTCCTGGTGTTCAAACCGCATTCCGTAACATAGCGATGAGAACTCTTGCAAAACGCCAACAAGCTATGATGAATAAAATGATGGGTGGTATGGGCGGTAATGCTTCAGGACAAAATCCATTTGCTGATTTAATGCGTCAAATGCAAGATATGCAGAATCAGCAAGGTGGTGGTCAAGGCCAATATCATGACTCAAACATTATTGATGGCGAAGCGCGAGATGTTACGCCAAACCACAAAAAAATTGAGCATAAAAATAAAGATTAATAAGTAATTATGTTATGAAAAAGCTTAAACCTGATGGGTTTAAGCTTTTTTTATTTTTAAAATTATTATTGATTCTGAGAAACCGAAGTAGATGAATCACTATCGTCTATTTCTAATTTAGTTTCTTCTTGTGGTTTCGGCTGTGGTTGATATTTATTTGAAGGTAGAGCGGTTTGCTTGTTTTCAGATTGTTGATAACCTCGACTTCGGTTTGCCCTTTCGCGAAAGCCACCTTTATTAATCAGCTGTGTATGAGACATGCATTTGCCTAAAATGTGAGATTATTCGCTTATTTTAGCAAATTTGGCAAAATATCAAAATAAGAAAAATAGTGCCAAAAAAATAATATTTAACTTATCTTTTTGTATTTTATTAATATTTTTTAATTGACTCAATTGTTCATTCAGATTGAATTATCTTTTCATTTCACATAGGATAAATATAAAGGATGTATAAATTAAAAATGCAGCAAACCTATTAAAAAAACAACGGTTGAAATGAGGGAAGGAGGGTTACCTATGCTATATCAATACCATTGTGCGTGTTGCGACAAAGTTGTGGCATCAACTGATAAATCATGTCCATATTGTGGTTCGCAACATATTCGAAGCCCGTATGGTTTGTGGATGTTTTGTGTGATGGCTTGTCTAGCGGTTGTCGTTGTATTTAAAGTTGTCCATATTTACGTTCAGAACCATCAAGATACTCCGACGCAGTCAACATTACTTGATGTATTAAATCAGGATGATAAAACCACAAGACAATAAATTTTGATCAGAGCTACAAATGATATGGCATCAAGGATGGTTGCTAGAAGAGTAAACCCTGCATATTATGAAATTTGAACTGTAAAAAAGCCCGCTCATTGGCGGGCTTTTTTATGATTTTATATTAGAGGCCAGCAGCATCTTTAAGAGCTTCAACTTTATCAGTTTTTTCCCATGTAAATGCAGTATCTGATCCTTCGCGACCAAAGTGGCCATAAGCCGCAGTTTGTTTATACATTGGCTGAATAAGATCCAGCATACGAGTAATACCAAACGGTCTTAAATCGAAATGATCACGTACAAGTTGAATAATCAACTCATCAGAAACTTTTGCTGTACCAAATGTATTAATTGAAATTGAAGTAGGTTCTGCTACACCAATTGCGTAACTCACCTGAATTTCACATTTGTCAGCAAGACCAGCTGCTACAATATTTTTTGCAACATAACGGCCTGCATATGCAGCAGAACGGTCAACTTTAGATGGATCTTTACCAGAGAAAGCACCACCGCCGTGACGAGCCATACCACCGTATGTATCAACAATAATTTTACGACCTGTTAAACCACAGTCACCTACAGGGCCGCCAATAACGAACATACCTGTTGGGTTAATGTGGAATTTAGTCGCAGCGTGGAACATTTCAGCAGGAATGATCGGCTTGATAATTTCTTCAATAACAGCTTCTTTAAGCTGGCTTTGAGTAATTTCAGGATCATGTTGAGTAGATAAAACAACTGCATCTAGACGTACAGGCTTGCCATTTTCATATGCAAAAGTAACTTGGCTTTTTGCATCTGGGCGTAACCATGGAAGTGTGCCTGAGCGACGAAGTTCAGCCTGACGTTCCATTAAACGGTGAGCATAAGAAATCGGAGCAGGCATTAAAACGTCTGTTTCACGGCTTGCATAACCGAACATTAAACCTTGGTCACCGGCACCTTGATCTTCAGGTTTTTGACGGTCTACACCTTGTGCAATCTCTGGTGATTGTTTACCAATCATATTGATTACAGCACATGTTGATCCATCAAAGCCAAGATCAGAGTGGTGGTATCCAATACCGTTAACAGTATTACGAACAACAGCTTCAACATCAATATTAGCAGTCGTTGTTACTTCACCAGCAAGTACAACAGCGCCTGTTTTTACCAGTGTTTCACATGCAACACGTGCGTATGGGTCTTCTTTTAAGATTGCATCCAAAATAGCGTCGCTAATTTGGTCGGCCATTTTATCGGGATGACCTTCGCTTACAGATTCCGAGGTAAAAACAGCGTACTCGCGCATGAAAGTCCTATCTTGGTTATTTCAAAAGACATAATATGTTACATCGACTTGAGCTTAAGGACCAGTTCATACTGACCAAAAAGCATGAATTTGTTTCATTTATACTGTGTTTTAATTGATAAGTGTATTAGTAAAATTGATATAAAGAATGTTTATTTAAAGTATTGGTATTTTAATAACAAGTTATTAGAGTACTTTTTATACATATGAATTAACAAAAAGATTATGTCTTCTAAGTAGGATTTTAAAGAAAAGAAACATGATCGACTTACATAGAGATTTCAAAATATTTTATCTATATATCAAAGTCTAATAGAACGGTCTGTTCGTATAGGGGAGCAGTATTTAAGAAAATGAGCACTGTTTTGTATAACTTAAAGGTCCAAATGATTTTTGTGTAACCAAGAAACGGTTAAAAATAAAGAAATATACTATGTTGGGGTTTACCCTCAGCCTTTTTTTTAAGACAATATAGCGGCATTGAATTGTTATTCATCTTCTTCTTTTCATCAATCTATTAAAATTGGATTCTGATCTTATGACGACCCCTTTAAACGAACGTCGTATTGCAAATGCAATTCGTGTATTGGCAATGGATGCTGTGCAACAGGCAAACTCAGGGCATCCTGGTGCTCCAATGGGGATGGCAGATATTGCTGACGTCGTCTGGCGCGAGTTTTTAAATCACAACCCAACTAACCCACAATGGGCAAACCGCGACCGTTTCGTTTTATCAAACGGCCATGGTTCAATGTTGCAATATGCTTTGCTTCATTTAACAGGTTATGATCTTTCAATTGAAGATTTAAAACAGTTCCGTCAATTACATTCAAAAACTCCTGGCCACCCTGAATATGGTTATGCACCAGGTATCGAAACTACGACTGGTCCTTTAGGTCAAGGTATTGCTAATGCAGTTGGTTTTGCATTGGCAGAAAAGACTTTAGCTGCTCAGTTCAATAAAGATGATTTAAAAGTAGTTGATCACTTTACTTATTGTTTCTTGGGCGATGGCTGTTTAATGGAAGGTATTTCTCACGAAGTATGTTCTTTAGCAGGTACTTTACAGCTTGGTAAATTGATTGCTTATTATGATGACAATGGCATTTCAATTGATGGTGAAGTAGAAGGCTGGTTCAGCGATGATACAGAAGAGCGCTTTAAAGCCTATGGTTGGCAAGTTCTTCGTGTAGATGGGCATGATGCTGATGCGATTCGTCAAGCAACAATCGAAGCAAAAGCTGAAACTCAAAAACCAACAATCATTATGTGTAAAACGATTATTGGTTTAGGTTCACCAAATAAGCAAGGTAAAGAAGATTGTCATGGTGCGCCATTAGGTAAAGATGAGATTACTTTAACTCGTGAAGCATTAGGCTGGAAAGAAGAAGCATTTGTTATTCCTGCTGATGTATATGCTGCATGGGACGCGAAAGCAAAAGGTACTGAATCTGAAGCAGCTTGGGATGCGGTATTTGCACAATATCAAGCAAAATATCCAACTGAAGCAGCTGAGTTACTTCGTCGTATTAGCGGTGATTTACCAGCTGAATTTGCAGCACAAGCAGATGCATTCATTCGTGAAACAAATGCGAAAGGCGAAACCATCGCAACACGTAAAGCGAGCCAGAACACACTACAAGCATTTGGTCCTTTATTGCCTGAATTACTAGGTGGTTCTGCTGACTTAGCTGGTTCTAACTTAACGCTTTGGAAAGGTTGCCAAGGCATTCAAGAGAACCCAGCTGGTAACTACGTATATTATGGCGTACGTGAGTTCGGTATGACTGCAATTGCGAATGGCGTTGCATTGCATGGTGGTTTTGTTCCTTACGTTGCAACATTCTTAATGTTTATGGAATATGCGCGTAATGCAGTACGTATGTCTGCATTGATGAAACAACGTGTAATTCATGTTTATACACATGACTCAATTGGTCTAGGTGAAGATGGCCCAACTCATCAACCAATCGAACAAATTGCTTCTTTACGTGGTACACCGAACCTAAATACATGGCGTCCTGCTGATACTGTAGAAACTGCTACTGCGTGGAAATCTGCTTTAGAGCGTAAAGATGGCCCTACAGCACTTATTTTCTCTCGTCAAAACTTACCATTCCAAGCACGTTCTGAAGAACAAATTCAAAATGTTGCAAAAGGTGGTTACGTTCTTGCTGAAGAAAAAGGCGAATTGAAAGCAATCATTATTGCAACTGGTTCTGAAATTTCTTTAGCAATGGAAGCTTATGCTCAACTTGACGGTGTGCGTGTAGTTTCTATGCCATGTGCAGAAGAGTTTATGAAACAAGACGCTGCATATCGTGAAGCTGTGTTACCAGCTCATATCCGTGCACGTGTTGCAGTTGAAGCAGCTCATGTTGACTACTGGTGGAAGTTTGTTGGTCTTGATGGCAAAGTAATTGGTATGACAACTTATGGTGAGTCTGCACCAGCAAAAGATTTGTTCCAATTCTTTGGTATTACAACTGAAGCTGTTGTTGCAGCAGTAAAAGAATTAACTGCTTAATGACTTAACTAAGCAGAAGAAAAAGCGTCCCGATTGGGGCGCTTTTTTATATTTGAGAAGTTAAATGCTAAGTTCGGTTTGAATATTGATTTGAGACGTCAGTAATTTATGAATAGGGCAGTTCTCGGCAACTTTTAGTAAGCGCTTGTGTTGGTCTTCCGTGAATTCACCTTTGAGTGTGATTTTGCGTTCAATATTATTTTGGCCTTTCTCTGGTTCACCATTTGGGTTTAATGCTAAGTCCACTTGAACATGATCAATCTTAATACCTTTAAGATTTGCATACATCTCTAATGTGATGGTAGTGCAAGCACCTAAAGCAGACAGTAAGATTTGAACTGGGTTTGGTGCAGTATCTTGTCCACCTTTATCAGTTGGTTCATCAGCAAACCATTGGTGACCTGAAGGATCGGTAAGAGTTACTCGATATGGAGTGGAAGTACTTTGTGCTTGAGCAGTGTTAGCCATGTTTTACCTTATTATTAATCAAAAATCGAAGTAAAAACGAATTAATTTAAGAGTCCAGACACGGTACGATAGTACCTATACTTTATAATATTGTTTTTAAATAATAACTGTAACGCTTTTATTGTTGCATGGATGAAACATATCGTTTTATAAAGAATAGTGAATTAAATTACTTGATGTATACACTAACGACTATATCAATAAAGGATACGAAAAATGCATCTTAAAACATTAAGCTTCGGTTTGGCAGTAGCATTAGCTAGTTCAGTTACTTTAGCTGCACCAGTCGACTACAAAATTGATCCAACACATACAGCTACTGTTTTCTCGTGGAATCACTTTGGTTTCTCTACTCCAAGCGCTAACTTCTCGGATATCCAAGGTGTAATTAAAGTTGATAATGCTAAACCAGCAAACTCATCTGTTAATGTAACTATTCCTTTAAGCAGCGTAAATACAAACGTTCCTGCTTTGGATAAAGAGTTCCAAGAAGAAGCTTGGTTTAATGCAGCTAAATATCCAAACATTACTTTTAAAAGTACTAAAGTTGAAACAAAAGACAAAAAGCACTTTAAAATTACTGGTGACTTAACTGTTAAAGGTGTAACGAAGCCTGTTGTGCTTGATGCTGTTTTAAACAAGCAAGGCGAACACCCAATGGCAAAAGTTCCAGCGATTGGTTTCAATGCTACAACTTCATTCAAGCGTTCTGATTTTGGTCTAGGAAACTATGTACCTAATGTTGGTGATAAGATCACTGTAAACATTACGACTGAAGCAACTGTTGCTAATGCAGCTAAAAAATAAGTTATAAGTTTTCTAAAAAGCCCTCATCTTTGAGGGCTTTTTTATTTAGATTGGTTCTTTTTTATCTGGATCTATAAATACTAAAGGGACTGAAGGATCAATATTCCTTTTTTCAGATTTTTCTCTGAGGAATTGGTAAGTAGGAACCTTCATTTTTGCTTGATCACGCAATTTCTTTTTAATATAAAGAACAAGAGCAAAACATGTTGTTGCTACAGTAAGCATCATACCATTCATATAGCTCATGATTGAACTTACATAACCGATGGTGGTTAATCGGTGCATCATACGTTCAACTTGAGTACTACTTTCAATTCCGGTAATGGCCCAACTACATAAATGTTCGCAGTTGTTAATAATGAGATGATAGTGGTTTTCATGCATACGTGAACGCATACGACGCACGACTGCTTTTCCTTTATAGCGTGGCGTTTCATAAGAGCGAACGTGAATTTTTTTGCCATGCGAGAATGCATCTATTGAGGTGATCTCAATCGGACGTTTTTTAATGAAATGCGCTAAGCCAGAATAATGGATAACTCGACCTCTCCCAGCATATATACCATGGTGGCTATAGCCGAGATGCTTTACGATGAGATGAGCCCCTAGAGGGTAGCGTTTATTCGATTGCTGCATGCTTACGCTGATCCAATAAAGTGTAAATGGCTTTTATTGAAAAGCTGCCAAGCATTATAACCAATATCAGCAATGCAGAGTGTATTGATTACGTCGAATGAATGAGTTTGGCTCATACCCAATCTATTTGTCTTTATTGTATATAATTTAAAGTTTTCATATGAAGGAAAAATGTCATGCTTGGTGGTACTAAATGAAATGGTTGATGGGGTGCTTAACGATATATGGTCTTTTGATTCAGTCTGTCTATGCCATAGACCATCAGCAAGTTAAAACAGCAGAAGGTGACCAATATGATGTGATTGCAATTAGCAATTTAAAACAGTTGCGTTTGTTTCTTAAGAATTCCAATAATCATCAGTATTACAAAAGCTTTAATAATATTCAGAAAAATTTAAAGCAATGTGAACGTCTTTCTTTTGCAATGAATGCAGGGATGTTTCATCCAGGATTTTCTCCAGTAGGGCTGTATGTTGAGCAAGCTAAAGTAATTCAGCCATTAAATGAAAATAAAGGATTGGGAAATTTCTTTTTACAGCCGAATGGTGTGCTAGGTTGGAATAAAAAACAGGCCTTTATTTTAACAACGCAGCTATATAGCCAACGAGATTTCAACGTTGAGTATGCGACACAATCTGGCCCGATGTTAGTTATTGATGGGAAGATCAACTCCCTTTTTCTACCAGACTCTCAGTCGAATAAAATTCGTAATGGTGTTGGTATTCGAAATAATAAGCTCTACTTTGTAATATCGAAAAATAGCGTGAGTTTCTACAGATTTGCTCAGTTCTTTCAAAGAAATCTTAAGGCAGAGCAGGCTTTATATCTTGATGGTTCTATTTCTAGTTTATATATTCAAAAAAACAAGCGTAATGATCAATTATTTGAAATGGGGCCAATAGTGGGTTCGGTTGATCAGACAGATTGCCAAATAAAGTGAAATATAAAAAAGCCAGTACAAGACTGGCTTTTTTATTAGTGAATAGATGGTTTTTGAGTGAGTTCATTTAACTCTTTTCGGCTATAACCACGGGAAATAAGAACTTTTTTTATTCCCTTAATGACATCTTCATCTGTTGCTAGTGCAAGAGCACTTAGAAGTTGTTCATTTGTTTTACATGAGCAGTCATTTTCAACACAAGCAGTTTGGTTTTTATGCTCGTTATGCTGTTGATCTGCTAAGAACAGCTTTTGCCAAAAACTCATAGAGCCTTCATATACAACCTAACATAGCTCGAAATATAGCCAATTTAAAATAAAATACAAGTCTCTATAAGTGATAAATCCACCAATTGAACTCAAGAATTTTCGATAGGAATGCTCGAGTTAAACGAAATTATGACGAATAGATGACTTGATATTTTTTGAAAATTTAAATACTTAACTAATAAAATGTTAAAAAATAAGGAGGTACAAAACCTCCTTATTTAAAACTTTACAATGAAAGATTTTGTTTAAATCTTCTCAAGTAATACGCCTGACTCAACATGATGCGTATAAGGGAATTGATCGAACAATGCAAACTTAGTAATACGGTGAGTTAAACCTAATATTTTTAAGTTCTCATACAATGTATCTGGGTTGCATGAAATGTAAATAATACGTTCAAAACCTTGTAATAATTTCAAAGTTTCATCATCAATCCCTGCACGTGGGGGATCAACAAATACGGTATCAAAATCATAACTCTGAATATCAATATTTGCTTCTTGTAGACGTCGGAATTCGCGCTCACCTTGATAAGCTTGAGTGAATTCTTCAGCTGAAAGACGGGCTACTTGAATGTTATCGATCTGATTTTGTTCGATGTTCCATTGAGCAGCATAAACAGAGGATTTTGCAAGTTCTGTTGCCAAAACGCGTTCAAACTTTAAAGAAAGCGGAAGAGTAAAGTTGCCATTACCACAGTACAGCTCTAATAAGTGTTTTTTCGATTCTTCAGCTGCATCGCATGCCCATTGCAGCATTTTTTTGCAAACCTGTGCATTTGGCTGAGTAAAGCTACTTTCAATTTGTTTGTATTTAAATGAACGGTTTAAAAGTTCGAATTCTTCAACGACGAAATCATCGCCAATAATAATTTTCTGGCCACGACTGCGGCCCATAATTTTAATGTCTAACTTCTCAGCAAGCGCTTTAGCTGCCTGTTCCCATTCTTGATCTAGTTTACGGTGATAAATTAAGGTAACTAACATTTCTCCGCTAAGTGTAGCGAGGAAATCAGCTTCAAATATACGGCTAGAAAGCTTGGGTTCAGCTTTGAGTTCTTCCAAAAGTTTTGGCATTAAATCATTAATGCTTTGGTCAGCAATAGGAAACTCATCAATGCGTACAACTGTTTTTTGCTTATCATCATCGTTACGTTCAAACATGGCATAGAACATGTCATTTTCTGTATGCCAGATACGAAACTCAGCACGCATACGGAAATGTTGTTCAGGTGACTCAAACACTTCTAATGTAGGTGGAGTAAATTCAGAAAATTGGGCAGTAATGCGGTCAATTTTAGTTTGAAGTTGTTGATGATAAGAAGAGGTCATAGACAAAGAAAATTTAGACAGAATCAAATAGTGAATGGTATCAAAAAAAACGGGGTTACAGGAGCCAATTTTAGCTAGATATCAATAAGCAAGACTAACGTTAAAATTAAGGATGTTTCAAAACGCGATTAATAAAATCTGCTTTTATTGTTCTATATTGATCATGGTCTAAATGGCTACACTTTAATTTTAATTGGTTATATTCGTTGACTAGAGCTGGAGAATCCATAAGCTTATTTCTAAATGTTAAGAAAAATGTGAATACTGAATCCGTTACTACAATTTGAAATGCCACATCATCGTTATTGAGTGATTCGAGCATACAAAGCTCATCTGTCCTTAGTGTATTTTGCTTCTCTATAAAATTAAGTGTTTTTAACTGAGCTATTGCGAATTCAAATTGATCAGGTTCAACTTCAACATAAATATCTAGATCACCTTTTGAAATTGCATTAGGTATTGCAGATGAACCAACGTGCTCAACTTTGGCAGATGGTAAAAGTATGGCAATATCTTTTTTATACGAATTAAAAAGTTGAGCGCATCTTTGTTGATATTGTTCTGGTTCTAAAAAGACCATTATTCGAATCTCGATTTGATAAAATTTATATATTTAAGAATAGATTACTTTATTAAATAAAAAAGCCCAAATACTGAGATTTGGGCTTTTTTAGAAAATTATCGATTAATCAGTCATTGTCATTAAGCTTGCGTTACCACCAGCTGCAGCTGTATTCACACTAATCGCACGTTCAATCACTAAACGTTCAAGTGGAATATTCTCATTTGGCTCAACGTGCGTAATACCAATAATTGCACCAGAACGCTTAGCAACTTCTTGCTGTAATGAGAAGATTTCTTCACGGTTACCATGATGTAAAACTGCATCAAAATCATCTGATGTAATATTTTTAACCGTAGTAATTGCTGCAAGCACATCTTTTGGCAAAGTTTGTTTGTATTTTGCCAATAATGGACTATTAGGCATTACTGCTGCTTGACTACCCACTGCAAAAATTGCGAGCAACTGATGCAATTGATTTTGTTCTGTATCAGCGATTGAAAGAACACGATGGCGCGGCAAAATAATATATTGGTTACTTTCCCCGGTAGGGCCTTGTAACTCATAGAATTTACCCACACCAAATGGTTCAATCTCACGATTTGCTTGCGGTAAATGCTGTTTCGCCCAATTTTGTAAGCTCTGATAAACCTCACGGTTAAAGCCTTCAAAAGCAGTTTGCTCATTCTTCATAGCAAATGGTGTTGCCAGTACTTTGCCTGAACAGTGCTGCATTAAGCGGTACATATAGAGCGGACCACCAGCTTTTGGACCTGTACCAGATAGACCTTCACCACCGAATGGTTGTACACCAACAACTGCACCGACAATATTACGGTTGATATAGAGATTACCAACTTCAGCATGCTGAATGACGGTTTGGATGGTTTCATCAATACGGGTATGTAGACCCATTGTTAAACCATAACCTTTGGCATTAATACGTGAGATGAGTTGTTCGAGTTCACCATACTTATAGGTAATGATGTGTAAAACTGGACCAAAGACTTCACGTTGCAAATCATCAAGATTAGGTAACTCAATTGCCGTTGGTACAACAAAAGTTCCTTTATCTAATTCATTCTGGCTTGTTGCACCGAACATCAACTGATGTACAGGGTAGCCTTTAGACTTCATTTTCTGGATGTGCTGGTCAATCGTCTGCTTTGCTTCATCATCAATAACAGGACCGATGTCAGTTTTTAAAATTGCAGGGTTACCTACGATCAACTGTTGCATTGCACCTTTAAGCATTTTAATTACGCTTGCAGCACTATCTTCTTGCACACATAAAATACGTAAAGCAGAGCAACGCTGACCCGCGCTATCAAAAGCAGAACTTACAACATCGAGCACAACTTGTTCAGTTAATGCGGATGAATCCACAATCATGGCGTTTTGACCGCCAGTCTCTGCAATGAGAGGAATAGATTGACCATTATCAGATAAACGTTTCGCAACAGTTTTCTGTAAAATTTTGGCAACTTCAGTCGAGCCAGTAAACATGATGCCATCGATACGACTGTCTTGGCTAAGCTGTGCACCCACTGTTTCACCACGGCCAGGAAGTAGCTGTACAGCACCATGTGGAATACCAGCTTCCCATAAAATCTGAACGGCTTGAGCTGCGATTAATGGCGTTTGTTCAGCAGGTTTAGCAATAACACAGTTACCACTCACTAATGCGGCAGCAATTTGACCAGAGAAAATTGCAAGAGGGAAGTTCCATGGACTAATACAAAGTACTGTACCTAAAGGTTCAATCACTGTATTTGAAGGAAGATTCTCGACTTGAGTTGCGTAGTAACGTAAGAAATCTACAGCTTCACGAACTTCTGCGATTGCATTGGCATAAGTTTTACCACTTTCACGGCAAAGCAGAACCATCAATTCTTGAATGCGGCTTTCCATGAGGTCTGCTGCACGTTTTAAGTATTGAGCACGTTGTTCTTTAGGCGTATTTGACCATTCAGATTGAGCTTGTTCTGCTGCATTCAATGCAATTTCGACATGCTTAAGATCTGCTTCTTGCACATACCCAACAATTTCATCATTTTGTGCTGGGTTTGTAATTGCAACAGAATGACCTTGCTCTAATGAATCGTTATTTGCCAATAATGGATGGCTTTGCCAAATACGATTACGGAGCTGTTGAGCTGTGCTATCTAAAGCTTCAAGTGGAGCATCATTTGCTAAATCATAGCCTTTAGAGTTTTTACGGAGTGATCCGTACATATCTAAAGGTAATGGAATTGATGGGTGTTTTAAACCAACTGAGCCTTCAAGCTTAGCTGCATGACGAATGTCGTAAATTGGAGACTGGATAAGATCTTCAACTTTAAGTGTTTTGTCTGCAATACGGTTAACGAATGAAGTATTCGCGCCATTTTCAAGTAAACGACGAACTAAATAAGCTAACAACGTTTCATGGTTACCAACAGGAGCATAAATACGGCATGGCACGCCTAATTTATTTTGCTCACGTGGACCAACAACTTGTTCATAAAGCGGTTCACCCATGCCATGTAAGCATTGGAATTCATATTGACCCGCATAATATTTGCTCGGATCAGCTAACTGATAGATCGTTGCCAATGTTTGAGCATTATGAGTTGCAAATTGAGGATAGATGAACTCTGGTGCAGCAAGTAATTTTTTAGCACAAGCGATATAAGATAAATCTGTATGTACTTTACGCGTGAAGACAGGGTAGTCATCCATACCTTCAATTTGCGCTTTCTTAATTTCGCTATCCCAATACGCACCTTTCACAAGGCGGATCATGAGACGTTTTTGGCTGCGTTTAGCAAGGTCAATAATATAATCAACTACGAAGAAACAGCGTTTTTGGTAAGCCTGAATAACGAAACCAATGCCTTTCCAGTTTGCAAGCTCTGGCTCGAAACAAAGACGTTCCAGTAACTCAAGTGAAATTTCTAAGCGTTCTGATTCTTCTGCATCAATATTTAAACCAATATTATAATTTTTAGCTAAAAGAGCGAGTTCAAATACTTTGCCGTAAAGTTCTTGATGAACACGTTCAATTTGCGCACGTTGATAGCGAGGATGTAAAGCAGAAAGCTTGATTGAAATACCCGGGCCATCATAAACGCCTTTACCATTCGATGCTTTACCAATTGCATGAATGGCTTGCGTATAATCGTTAAAATAACGTTCAGCATCATGTTCGGTTAATGCTGCTTCACCCAACATGTCGTACGAATAGCGAAAACCTTTGTCTTCGAGTACTTTCGCATGGTCTACAGCTTCTTCAATGGTTTCACCAGTTACAAACTGCTCACCCATCATACGCATTGCAACGTCAACAGCTTTACGAATAATACCACGTCCACTACGTGCTAAAAGGCCAGTAAGTACACTTGAAAGACTGGTTTGCTTTGGAGTTTCCATAAGCTTACCAGTTAACATGAGGCCCCATGCCGCAGCATTTACAAACATTAAGCTGCTTTGGCCAACGTGTTCTTTCCAGTTACCTTGATTAATCTTATCTCGAATAAGCAAATCACGTGTTGCAGAATCTGGAATACGAAGCAAAGCTTCAGCAAGACACATAAGTGCCACGCCTTCTTGTGAAGAAAGAGAGAATTCTTGTAATAACCCTTGAACAATACCTGCTTTACCCGAAGAGGTCTTACGTTCACGTAAATTATTAGCAAGATTAAAAGCAAGGTCATAAATTTTATGATCTAAATCATCAGATACCGCAGCAGCTTGTAATAGCTCTTCTACAGCTTCTGGTTCAGCACGTCGCCAAGCTGTATTGATGCGTTGTTCAAACTCACTTTTATCGTTGAATTCGGTGATATAGCCTTGGTGAGATTTATCCATTTGATGAAAAGTATCCATTGTGTTCATATCTGTTTCCGCCAACCGACTCTCGTACAAAGATCTTGAGTAGAGAGGTTTAGATAATTTATCATTACAGAAGAAACACCGAATAACTCACTATATTTAGCCCATTTTTTAGAGGAAAATTCAGATGAATGGCCCAATATTAAGCCTTGATCGCACTGATTTAAAAATTTTGGATATTCTTCAAACAGATGGGCGTATTTCTAACAGTAAATTAGCCGAACTTGTGAATTTATCTCCAACTGCTGTGATGGCCCGAGTTCAAAAGCTGACAAAAGATGATTTCATTTTGGGTTATGAAGCAAAATTAAATCCAGTCAAATTAAATGCAAATTTTTTGGTGTTTGTTGAAGTATTACTAGATAAAACCACACCTAATGTTCTAGATGAGTTTATTGATGCTGTGGTTCACTATCCGGAAATTGTTGAATGTCATATGGTGAGTGGAGGGTTTGATTTTTTAATCAAATTACGAAGTGGCAGTATGGAAGAATTTAGACGTATTGCGGGGCAGGTGCTATGGCAGTTACCGGGCGTGAAAGAAACTCGCAGTTATCCAGTAATGCAGGTAGTCAAAGATACTTCAAAAATTAAAATTAAAACCAAAAATAAATAAAGGGGCTAAAGCCCCTTTATTTATTTCAATGATTTATACGCTTTCTTTGTAGAGTTTATCTGCTTCTTCAAAGCGTCCAGTTACAGTCGTATTTGGCGCTTTAGTTAAAAGACTCACTACAATAATGCTGATAAATGCAAGGATAAAGCCCGGAATGATTTCGTAAACACCTGTGCTTGCGAAAAGATTTTTCCAACCAATAACCACAACTGCACCAACGATCATACCAGCTAATGCACCTTGTAAATTCATACGTTTCCAGAACAATGACAAGATAATAAGCGGACCAAACGCTGCGCCGAAGCCAGCCCATGCATAAGCAACAAGACCAAGAACTTTGCTATCAGGGTTGCCTGCAAGAATAATTGCAAGAACAGCAATAACAAGAACCATGACACGGCCAACCCATACAAGTTCTTTTTGAGATGCATTTTTACGAAGGAAACCTTTGTATAAATCTTCAGTTAAAGCACTTGAACATACTAAAAGTTGACAGCTTAGCGTACTCATAACAGCAGCTAAAATTGCAGCCAAAATGATACCTACAATCCATGGATTGAATAAAATTTTAGTCAATTCCATAAATACAGTTTCAGGGTTTTTGCTTACAACTGCTGCTAATTCAGGGTGTTGCTCGAAATAAGCAATACCGAAGAAACCAGCACCGACAGCACCACCTAAACACAAGATCATCCAAGTCATGCCAATACGGCGAGCAGCAGGAATAGATTTTACTGAGTCGGCTGCCATGAAACGTACAAGGATGTGTGGTTGACCAAAGTAACCAAGACCCCATGCCATGGAGGATAAAACTGCTACCACACCAAAATCTGAGATGAGATTAAATGCATGCGGGCGTGCAGTTTCGATGAGGGTAACAAAATGAGTTGTGTCCCCGATCGCAAGGTAAGTCACGATTGGTGTCAAAATCAGGGCAAAAATCATCAATCCAGCTTGGAATGTATCAGTCCAGCTAATTGCTAAGAATCCACCGATACAAACATAACTGATGGTTGCAATAGCACTGAGCCAAATAGCTGTGTTGTAAGACATGCCGAATAGATTTTCAAATAAACGGGCACCAGCTACCATGCCTGAAGCACAGTAAATAGCGAAGAAAACCAAGATGATAACGGCAGAGAAAATACGAAGTACTTTTTTCTGATCATCAAAACGGCTTGTAAAATAATCGGGCAAAGTTAATGCATTGTTTTGAATTTCAGTATGAACGCGTAATCGACCAGCAACCAGTAGCCAGTTAAGCCAAGCACCGATAATAAGACCAATTGCAATCCACGCTTCAGATAGACCAGAAAGATAAATTGCTCCTGGTAAACCCATGAGTAGCCAACCACTCATGTCTGATGCGCCTGCGGATAACGCAGTAACGAAACTGCCTAAACTACGACCACCGAGAATATAATCTGAGAAGTCGCTTGTAGCACGGTAGGCAAATAAGCCAATAAGTACCATTGCTACGATGTACACCATAAACATGATGAGGGTGGGATCAAAATAACTCATGATGGATGTGTGTCCTTATATCCATAATCCGTGATTGTAACCTAATCCAGGTCGCTGTTTTCTTGTACGGCATTCAAGAGGTTGAGATTCAACCACAAAAGATTTTTTTTGCTCTGTTATTTTTATATTGTACTTTTGTATCTTTGTGTAAGTTAAAATAAGTGGGTTTTTTAATAGAAAAATTATAATATTAATCATTAACTTATAATTTTTTAATATTTATTTTTTAAAGATTTTATGGAAAATAAAAATATTTTTAAAAAAATAACTCTAAATTTAGTTACAACGGACTTTGGGGATAAAGTTTTATTGAGCAAAATTAGAACAATGTTAAAAAATTTTATCTAAAAAATAGTAATTTTTATTCAAATTAAATTTATTTAGTCCTTAAAAATAGCAATTAATTGGTTAAATTCTCAAAAAGTTCATGCATTCCTTGAGTCGCTGACATCTTTAATAATTCGTATTGTTGAGGAACACGTCCATGATCTGCTTTGGGATCTATATAGTAAGCTTTACATTGAGCTGCAATTTCATGCACTAAACCCGCAACCGGATATACGCTTAATGTGGAGCCGATTACAATAAAAATATCTGCACTTTGCACGACTCTAATTGCTTCTTCATAAGCAGGTACAGCTTCACCAAACCAAACAACATGTGGGCGAAGGGGATAACCATCTGGACACAGGTCATGTTCTAAATCTAATTTCCAACCGTTAATGTCATAAAACTGAGTTGTAAATTGTGCATTTGGGCCAGAACTCTTTGCTAAACGAATATTTCCATGCAAATGTAAAACTTTGGTACTTCCGGCACGTTCATGTAAATCATCAATGTTTTGAGTAATAACTTGTACGTCAAAATAGTCTTGTAACTTTGCAATATATTGATGAGCTGAATTGGGTTGAGATTCTAAAATATTTTTACGTCGTTCATTGTAAAAGCGTTGAACTAGAGCAGGGTTCTTTTGCCATGCTTCAGGTGTGGCAACTTGTTGGATGTCGTAATTTTCCCATAGACCATTACTGTCACGAAAAGTGCTAATTCCACTTTCGGCACTCATGCCAGCGCCAGAGAATACAACAAGCTTTGTCATAGAGGTCACCGATGCGTAAAACTGAATTTGAATAGATAAAGAAAAAACCAGTTTAAGACTAAACTGGTTTTTATTAAATATGAAAAGCTTTAGCTATCTTTTATAAGCCAGCTTCATATTCTGCATTTGTTAAAAGTTTTTCAACATCTGCAATGTTGTCTGGTTTGATTTTATAAATCCAACCTTTACCATATGGATCGTCATTTACAAAATCAGGATCATCTTCAAGGTCAGTATTTACTTCTACTACAGTGCCTGAAACAGGAGCATGAATATCAGAAGCAGTTTTTACTGATTCAACTACACCAGCTTGTTCGCCAGCAGTAACTTTACTCCCAACTTCTGGAGTTTCAACGTAAACCAAATCGCCAAGTTCATCTTGTGCATGATCGGTAATCCCTGTAATAACAAGATCACCCTCAATCTTTACCCACTCATGTGTACGTGCATACTTCAGTTCCGAAGGATGATTCATGGTAACTCCTTAAGCTTGTGTCCAATAGTTTTAAAATTATAAGTATGGGTCTTTACGCCAGTTGCTCGGACTGCGGCCACTCCAGCGTTTAAAAGCACGGCTAAAATTTGCAACGTCCGAATAGCCAAGTTCATCAGCAATTTGTTCAAGACTATAATCTGTACGTGAAAGTAAAGATGTTGCATGTCGATAACGTACTTCATCAACTAACGTTGAAAATGATGTTCCTTCCGCTGCTAATTGACGTTTGAGCGTTCGATCAGACATATGTAGACATTCAGCTACATTTTCGATGCTTAAATAATGTTGTTCAGAATTACTTAAAATATCACGAACTCGCATTGCTAAACGACGGCGTTCACCTAAAGCGGATAATTCAGCTTCGCACTGATTAATAGCAACTTGACTTGCGATAGGGTCAGCATTAACCAATTTAATTCCTAAATATTTTTTATCAAAACTTGAAATTAAATGAGGTTGGTTAAAGCGAATTGTGCTGCTTAGCTTATTTCTATATTTGTCAAAACCTTCTGGTTCTGGGAAATCTAAATCTACATCACCAGCTAAATCTTCAATACCAGTAATGGCTTTAGCCATGCTCATGATACCAATGGTTAAACCTAAAACGATTTCTGTACGTAAAGGTTCAAGTTCAATATCACACTGTAATTGTAAGGTTGCTTTAGGCCCAAAAGTTGAGAAATATAATTGTAAAAAGGGTAAGCGTAGCTGAATAAAACGAGCCGCAAGAGCAATTGCTTCTGTAATATCCTTGGCTGTCATAATTGCATAGCCAATGAAGCCATGAATTGAAATACGCATTTGAGTACCAAGATGGTAACCCAATGTAGTTTCGCCAGTTAAGTTAAGCGCGTGTTTTACTAGTTCATTTGCTACTGGTGTAGAAATACGATAGTCAGGGTCAGCCAGTTGCTCGCTGGTAAGATGAAATGGAGCAAATAATGTTTCGTCGTTGTATCCCCAACGTGAAACAACATCTAATAGCAATAAGCCATAGACACCCGGAATACCCTGATCTTGACGAGCTGAGGTAATTTTCATATGCGTTCCATTGCTCTCATCAATTTTTCACATGCATTTCTTACACATCTTGTCATGAAATATAATCTGAGTTTATAAAAACTGTTAGACAATCATATCAACCATTTTTAAACATTTTTTTTAAAGACAACAATTTTTGTTGTTGAAATAAGTAAAACATCCCCGTGTTGATTTAAGGCTTGCGTAACGTAACTAACAATACCACGATCTAATTTTGTTTTGGATGGTGTGATAGCTGAAATTTCAGCTTCAACATGAATTCTGTCACCAGGTCGGGTGGGGCGTGGCCATCGTAGGCTAGATTCGGAACCTATGAGGCCGCCATGAATTGGCATGCATTCTGTCCATAAACGCATAGTGATGGCTGACGTATGCCAACCACTGGCAGCAATCCCCTGAAAAATAGGGTCATGCTTAGCTTGCTCTTCATCTGTGTGAAATGTTTGAGGGTCATAGGAGTTTGCAAATTTTTTGATTTCATCTAAGGTGATTTCATATTCACGGCTAATGAAACGATCACCAATTTTCAAATCTTCTAAATAAAGCATTAATCTTGACCCTGTAAAACTTTTTGTTCAAACAGGAAGCCGCCTGTTTGGCGTTTCCATAATTGTGCATATATTCCATTTTGAGCAATTAACTCTTCATGTGTTCCTTGCTCAGCAATTCGACCTTCATCAAGAACAATTAAACGGTCCATTTGTGCAATAGTAGATAATCGGTGTGCAATTGCAATAACCGTTTTATCAACCATCAGGTCATTTAAACTGGATTGAATCGCTGCTTCAACTTCTGAATCTAGTGCACTGGTTGCTTCATCTAAAATGAGAATAGGAGCATCTTTTAAGAATACACGTGCGATGGCAATACGTTGTCTTTGACCACCAGAAAGTTTTACACCACGTTCACCGACTTGGGCGTGATATCCATTACGACCTTTTAAATCAACCAATTGAGGTATAAATTCGGCTGCTTTTGCTTTATTTACAGCATTCTCCATCTCGGCATCAGATGCATCTGGACGGCCATATTTAATATTTTCAGCCACTGAGCGATGTAATAAAGACGTATCTTGGGTTACTAAGGCAATATTTGCTCTAAGACTATCTTGAGTCACATTTTCAATATTTTGGCCATCAATTAAAATTTCACCGTCTTTAAGATGATAAAAATGTAAAAGCAGTTGGATTAGAGTGGATTTACCTGCACCTGAACGCCCAACAATACCAATCTTTTCGCCTGCTTTAATATGTAAATTGAAGTGATCAATTACATTTTTATTGTTATAAGCAAAACTCACATCTTTGAATACAATCTCACCTTTGGCAACTTCAAGAGTTTTTGCATCTAGTTTGTCTTGAATATTGATTTTTTTACCTAATGTTTGCATACCATCTTGAATGGTTCCGACATTTTCAAATAACGCGGACATATGCCACATCATAAATTCAGCCATACTATTAAGCTTTAAAATCATGGCAGTAGTCGCTGCAATGACACCTAATGCTGCTAAACCTTGAGTCCATAGCCAAACTGAAGTGCCAATAACGCCAATAAATAAAACAGCTGATAGCATGTTGATACTTATTTCAAAAAGAGTGCCTAAACGCATCTGAGCATAGACTGTTGTCATAAACTCTTTCATTGATGCTTTGGCATATTGGCTCTCACGTCCCGCATGAGCAAACAACTTAACAGTTTGAATATTGGTGTAAGCATCGGTAATGCGGCCAGTCATCACTGCTCTGGCATCAGCTTGTTGCTGCGAAACTTTACTTAAACGAGGAATAAAGAACCATGCACTTAAGAGAAATAAAGCTAACCAAACTAAAAGTGGTATTAACAAAATAGGGGAAATAGCCCCAAGGACAATGCTAACCGTAATAAAGTAAATAGCGACATAAGCCAACATGTCACCCAAAATAATCCAGAATTCACGGATTGCCAGAGCAGTTTGCATAACTTTTGCGGAAAGCCTTCCAGCAAAGTCGTTATGAAAAAAATCTAAGCTTTGTTTCAATAAAAGATTATGAAACCGCCAACGCAAACGCATTGGAAAAGTACTATATAAAATCTGGTGTTTAATAATAGATTGAATATTTACGAAGAAGATATTGGCAAATAAAACACCAATTAAAAGCAATAGATCGGTTGCATGTTGACTTAAAAAACTTTCAGGATGACTTTTACTTAACCAATCTACAAGTTGTCCAATCTTTGAAAAAAGTAAGGCTTCAAAGCTTGCAGCACCTGCTGTAAACAGAATAAGTAATAATAAGTAAGGGCGTAAGCCTTCCGTCGCTTGCCAAATAAATGGAAAAAAACGAGTTGGTAAAGGTTCATCCAGACCTTTTGTTGGGTAGGGATCTACAAGTTTTTCAAACCACTTCAGCATGAATTACTACCTTTAAGACAAAAGCCACTTAATTAAATCTTTGCAATTAAATTTACAAGAAAGTCAGTCAGATCAATATCACTTAGTTTTCGATCTTTTGAGTATGTGTAAATACACAGAACTGATTACGTTGTACGTCATTCATTAGTACATGACGTAAAATTTGGATACCTGAAGAAATCTTCAAGAATGTCGCGAGGACTTAAAAAATTATGATTTATTATATCGGGATTAATAGATAAAGTGGTGAAGGAATTTATTCTTTAAGTATTTTTTCTTAATATTTTGAACATTTGTTAAATTAATATTTTTTAACCCAAATCAAAAAAGGCCCTTAGATTTACATCATAAAGGCCATTGTATGTATTACCACATTAAATCATCAGGAATAACATACGCTGCATAAGGATCTTCTTCATCAGTGGCTT
>NZ_JZFB01000001.1:423236-424139 GCF_001188385.1 Acinetobacter sp. V2
GCTAAAGCTTTTGGCAAATAAGCGTATTGATCTTGATCTTTAGCAATCACTAAGCTACCGCTAACAAGTGCATTATATACTTGCTGAGAAATATATACCTTCTTGATCTTACCCTCATCAATAAATTGATAAACACTATCACCATCAGTATTTGAGATTTTATGATGTTTAATCATTTGAATGATTGATGCTTTGAGGGCTTTTTCCTCAAGTTGTTGTTGTTTTTCTAAGTTTAAAGCCTGATCTTTAGCTAACTTTTCTTGTTGAGCTTTTTCAATATTCGCTTTGATTGCTGGTTCATCACTTTGACCGATACGTTGCTCATGGTGAGCTTGTTTTGTTAGTTTTTTTGCTTTTTTATTATCCACTAACCCAGCTTTTAGTAGCTGTGCTTGTAAGGCATTTTTAACCATGACTTAATCCTTATGTGAAGTTGAAGGGCTATAGAGATAAACTACCCAGTAAGAAATACTTAAGACTAAGCTTAAAGTTGCTGGCAATAAAAATGCTTGTAACTTTAAATACGGATGTACTAGCGCGGCGAGTATCCCACCAAATAGAAAACCTGTAAAAATAAGTAAGTGTAAAACAATACGTCGGTTTTCTACTGGTAAGCCTCTGGCTTTATATCCAAGTGCTAAACCAATATCTGTTAAAACACCAGATAGATGGGTAGTTCGAATAATGGTTCCTTTATAATGGCTTACCATCGCATTTTGTAAGCCCATCGCTGTACAAGCCCATAATAATCCATAGCGTGGAAAATAAGGAAGTAATAGCCAACAAAGAAAAATGAATAAGGCAACAAGACTCAAAGGTAATCCATAGCGACGACCTAATCGAAAATGGCTGCTGCCTAAAATAAAACCACTATAAAATGAACCGCATACATAACAAATAATT
>NZ_JZFB01000001.1:424187-436071 GCF_001188385.1 Acinetobacter sp. V2
CCAAACTCATAGCTAGCATACTAACGTTGCCAGTCATATGTGAAATAGATTGATGCAAAAGGGTAATTAACCCTAATACATTAATCATTCCGGCATTGAATGCCAGTAAAAAGGCTCCGAGTTGGAACCAGTTTGGTAGGCGTTGAAATGGCATGCGTTTAAGAAGCTTGTTTAGATCGAATATCTACAGCTGCGGTAAATAAAACATCCGTAGAAGAGTTAAGCGCTGTTTCTGTAGAGTCTTGCAATACACTAATAATCATACCAATAGCCACGACTTGCATAGCAATTTCAGTTGAAATACCAAAAAGACTACAAGCTACTGGAATCAGAAGTAAAGAACCACCAGCTACACCAGAAGCACCACATGCTGAAACTGTAGCAACAACTGATAAAATAAGCATTGTTGCAAAATCAACATGAATTCCAAGCGTATGTACAGTTGCTAGTGTAAGTACAGTAATTGTTACTGCTGCACCCGCCATATTAATTGTCGCACCTAACGGAATGGACACACTTGCTGTAGATGGATTAACACCTAAGCGTTCTGCTAAATCTAAGTTAACTGGAATGTTGGCTGCTGAACTTCGTGTGAAAAAAGCAGTAATCCCACTTTCTTTAAGGCACTTAAATACAAGAGGGTACGGATTCCCGCGTATGGTAAGTGCAACAAGAATTGGATTAATAACTAAAGCAACAAAGAACATCGTACCCAATAGTACTATTAATAGTTGCGCATAACTTTCAAGAGTCGCGAGGCCAGCGTCAGCAAAAGTTACTGCAACCAAACCGAAAATACCAACAGGTGCAAAAGCAATTACTTTATGAATAATAGCGCTGACAGCATGAGCAACATCTTGCATTACTTCTTTAGTGGTGTCTGAGCTATGGCGCATAGCCAAACCTAAGCCAATTGCCCAAGCTAAAATACCAATAAAGTTTGCTTCACTAATTGCTTGAACAGGGTTCGCAATAAAGCTCAAAAGCAGATTTTTTAAAATATCGGCTAGACTTCCTGGTGCTTGCAAATCATTGTGCGAAACAGTGTTAAGGAACAAGGTGCTAGGAAAAGAAAGACTAACAATCACAGCTGTGAAAGCAGCAAGCAACATACCTACTACATATAAAATCAAGATTGGACGTAAATTTGCACTATGACCGACTTGGAAGTTGGCGATAGAAGAAAGTACTAATACAAAAACTAAAATAGGCGCAACAGATTTTAATGCTTTAATAAAAAGCTCACCAAACAAACTTAAATATGGCGTAACGTCTGGAAATAATAATGCAACGCCAATACCTAAAATAATGGCGAAAATAATCTTGGCTACCAAGCTTAATCGAGAAAAGAATTCAAGCATATAAAGACCTTATTAACCTATTCATGGCTAAAGGTTGAACAAGCGGAGTATTTTATACTTAAGTTAAGTGAATCTTAAGCTTTTTTATGCTAACTAGATTTTTTTATAGTGGTTGGTAATATTAAACTATTGTTTTAATTTTATTTATTATTGAAATTTAACTTTTCTCGTTAATTGTTTTGCTTGTTAATTGTTCGTCAGAAAAAGATTTATATCAAATAACTATCAAATCGCAGAGAAATGAAGTGATGAAATAATAAAGGGGAACAGTGAGACTTTGGAAAAGCTACGCGAATTTTCAAAACTCTGTGCTTGGACTAAACTCTAAGCTTTCAAGCTGAAAAATCGCATATTTCAGGAAATTACTAATATTATTATAAATTTATAGTTTAAAGATATTATTTACTTGCACAGTACAGTTGGTGAAGCGTATTTAAAATTGAATGCATATTGTCGTCCTTAATAGAATAAAAAATTTGCTTACCATCACGACGAGTTGATACAACGTCACTTTTACGTAGCATCATAAGTTGTTGTGAAAGAGTGGGCTGTGTAATTTGGGTCTTCTCTTCAATTTGTGAGACATTTAGCTCTTCATAAGCTAAATGACATAAAATTAATAAACGATCTGTATTCGCCAAAGATTTGAGAATTCCAACGACTGAATCAGCCGCATTTTTCATTTCTTCAATTTGGAGTCCATCTTTCATACTTTATACCTATATCAATATAGCGGGCATAGTATAGATTGATCTTGCACAAATGAATGTAGCAAAACTAATCAATCCAATTGTTTTTGTTGAAAAGCAATATAAGGGGAACTGATAAATAAGTAGTATTTTTAATTAAAAACAGTTGTTTGTAGTTCTTTTGTGTCTAAAGTGTTGCATTGTGTTATAAGTTTAATTGTTAAGTATAAGTGAATTGAAGCTAATATGAAATAACTGCTATTCCACTCTGATAAATAGTTAAATCTAATTTATCTTTAAATGAATCATAAAAAATGATTGAGTTTTTATTTTTTAAATATATAATCTGTTTTGTACAGACAGGTCTGTATATTTTGGTTCGGTAGGGTCGAAAAAAACGTCTAATTTTGAACCAAAATGACTTTCAGACGCAGCGTGATAGATAAGAAGAACATTAATATAAGAAGAAGAACATCACGCTTTATTTTTAAGCGGCTCTTTCAAAGTCGATTAACTTTTCAACTCGATTCCAATAATCATAAATTTTTATTGAACCATGTTCGACCTGAGCTTGAATGGTCATACCTTCCAATATATTAACGAGTAGTAAAGATAAAGGACCAGGTTCTTTTACATCATATTGATTAAGAAGATTTTGCATAAGTTGAGTCAACCAAGCTTTATACAATGTAGCAGGTTGGTGTGTTGACGGATACTGTTTTAAAACTTCTTCCAAAGCTTTTTGAAACATACAGCCATTAAAATCTTCACTATTAAACCAGTCGGAATACCATAAGAATACTGCTTTAATTCTCGCAAGAGGGTCTAACTCATCATGTTGTGATAAGGCAGAAGTCAGAGAGTTTTGTAAAAGCGTATTTCGTAGAAGTAGGCATTCTTCAATTAATTTTTCTTTTGATGGAAAATGCTTATAGAAAGTCATTTTTGCAACGCCAGATTCATTAATGATGCGATCTACCCCTATAGAATTATAGCTATACGAGTTAAAAAGTCTTAATGCGGTGTTAATAATGTCATCTTTTTTCGACATATTTTTTAGCCTCTCACAAATGAATTGCTATTCGCTTGAACTGTGATCTGTATTAATGAGAATCTGGATCTTTAATTTTACAAGGTATTGTTTGTTATTGATAGAAAAAAGATATTATTTTTTTAAATGGTATCGTTTAAATTTTAAGGAAAAAGTAAGTAAGAGGTATGCTATTTCTCTAATAATAAGGTTTTTTATTTTTAATTTTGATTTCAAAATTTTTTACGCTTAATAACTTTAATTACGCGCTATTTAAGGATTTTCAGGTAAATTTAATGAGTAATAATCGAGTTTATTTTGAGTTAGGTTGTTAATTTAAAAAGTAGACTTTTCCACGGTCATGTAAAAGTCTACTTTTATTAAGACGTTTACTCTGCAGGAGGTAAAAGCATCAGAATAGATTCATTTAACAAGTGAGCAACGTTTTCTAGCGTTTCATCATTATTAAATTGGCTATCGAAAGCTAGACTTTCTCCATTAGCAATTGCTTTTAATTTTTGCTCAAAGGACTCAGCTATAAATAGGGCTTCACCATTGCCCCAAAAGTTTAGGGTGCCGTTTTTTTCTGTATAGAGTAGGCGAGAGGCAGGCTCTAAAAGAACTTCGTAACCTTCGTGTAAAATTTCCTTCAAGTCATCGGCTTCGATTTCATCAGCCTCTGGAATATTATCCGGATATTTAGGTTCACTCATATAAGACATGATAGCGGCATCAAGTGCTGCCGAATCTTGTAATTGAGCTAATACTAAGTCTTTTAGGTGGCTAAGTTCAGAAGCATTAATTTCCCCAATTTGACTCATCTGTTTGCGCGTGATGTCGACAACAGGATTTTGCAATAAACTATTAGCTGAAAATTGATCACTAATACGTTCCATCATCCCTGCAACGTTTGGCATGCGAAAACCAAATGAGAACGTTAGGCAATCATCTTCAGCAATGCCATAATGTGCCATTCCAGGTGGAACATATAGCAAATCACCAGGTGCCAAAATTTCATCAAATTGCACATCTATTTCTGGCAATAGTTTTAATGGTTGATTTGGTACAAATGCAGTATTTGCATCGCACATTTGTCCTAACTGCCAGCGACGATGTCCATGACCTTGAACTAAAAAAACATCATAAAAATCAAAATGTTTTCCTACTGAACCACCTTTAGGAGCGTAAGAGACCATAATGTCGTCGCGGCGCCATTGAGGAATAAATGGAAATTTTTTCCAAAGTTCAGACAGATCAAATGAATAGTGATCTACCGCCTGTACTAAAATTGACCATAGTTTTGGTAGCTTTTGAAAATCACCCTTGGTTAAAGGTGAAGACTTAACGTGCCATTCATTTGGATTTTTATCTTTTTGGCGAATGAGTCGGGCACTCGCATGTTCTTCCAAAACAAGTTCTTGCACATCTTGGGGTTCTAAAAGACCGACAATTTCTGGCAACCCGTTACGTACCAGTAAAGGTTTTTTCTGCCAATATTCTGCTAAAAATTGTTCGGCAGTAATACCGCCTAAAACTGCTAAAGGTTCTGTCATGAAAATAACCTATTTATAAAAACATCTAAAATTAAGGAATTTGTAGACCAAGCTGCCTTAAGATATGGCAAAGTTGAATCATGGGTAACCCCATAAGTGTCGTCTGATCTAGGCCTGTCATTTTTTCGAACAAACTAATTCCTAAACTTTCACACTTAAAGCTACCAGCACAATGGAGTGGTTGGTCTAATGCAATATATCGTTCAATTTCAGCTTGAGTTAGGGTTCGGAATTTAACTTGATAATGTTCAACAAGCGTTTGCTCAAAATTCCCATCAAGCCATTGCACACTGAGTGCTGTACTAAAGAAGACAGTTCGACCTGAGTTTTCTGCTAACTGTATTTTGGCATTTTCAGTGGTCATTGGTTTACCAATAAAGTCGTTAGGAGCGTGTTCTCGCCATGCGACTTGATCGGAACCAATAATAATTGCATGTGGGTTTTGTGCAGCAACCACTTGAGCTTTTGTGAAAGCTAGCCTTTTCGCAAGTTCATCGGCATGGATTTCATTGCGAGGGCTCTCATCAATATCAGGACTCACACAGATATAGCTAATCCCTAAGCGATCCATTAAGGCTTTACGCGTTTGACTGCTTGACGCCAAAATAATTTGTGGCTGAACCATTACACTGCAAATTCCATTAAAACATCTAAAGGCACATAGCTTAAAACAGCTTGGTGACATGCATGTATTTTGATAGGAGGTGCTTGACCTGCTTGATATGCTTCAACCCAACGGGTTACACAGATACACCAGAAATCACCGGGTTTTAGACCAGGGAAATCTACTTCTGGTAACGGGGTAATAAGATCATTACCTATTTTTTGTGAAAAATTTAAGAAATCAGAGGTCATTTGCGCACATACAGTATGTTGACCAAGGTCTGTTACTGCTGTGTGGCAGAAACCATTTCTAAAATAGCCAGTAATAGGGTCGAAACAACAACTTGCTAAAGGTTCCCCTAAAACATTTAAACGATTGATTTGTGGATCTGGATGAATAGACATAATGGATGAAATATCAAATGACTATCTCTATCATAATCAAAACTCAGGCTTTCTACAGCTTTTATGCAAAAAAACTAACCTTTTTTGATGTAATCATTTAAAATTGGCGCGTTTTTAAAATCATAAAGAGAGCTTTACATGAATTTTCAGCGTATGACTGACCTTAACTTAACAGGTAAACGCGTCCTTATTCGTGAAGATTTAAACGTTCCTGTCAAAAATGGTGTGATTACTAGTGATGCTCGTTTACGTGCAGCATTACCAACGATCAAAGCTGCTTTAGAAAAAGGCGCAGCAGTGATGGTGTTTTCACATCTAGGTCGTCCTGTTGAAGGTGAACCAAAGCCGGAACAATCACTTGCACCAGTCGCTGCTTATTTAACAGAAGTATTGGGTCAAGAAGTTAAATTATTAACTGATTACCTAGATGGCGTAGAAGTTGAAGCTGGTCAAGTTGTATTGCTTGAGAATGTACGCTTTAACCATGGGGAAAAGAAAAATAATCCAGAGCTTGCACAAAAATATGCTGCATTATGTGACGTATTTGTAATGGATGCATTTGGTACTGCTCACCGTGCAGAAGCGTCTACTGAAGGTGTTGCTCGTTTTGCTCCTGTAGCAGCAGCTGGCCCTTTATTGGCAGCTGAGTTAGATGCACTAGGCCGTGCAATGCAAACTCCTGAAAAACCAATGGTTGCAATTGTTGCAGGTTCTAAAGTTTCAACTAAACTTGATGTTCTAAACTCACTTTCTAGTATTTGTGATCAACTTATCGTTGGTGGTGGTATTGCAAATACATTCTTGGCAGCTGCTGGTTTCAATGTTGGTAAGTCACTATACGAAGCTGACTTGGTTGAAACTGCAAAACAAATTGCAGCAAAAGTAAGTGTTCCACTTCCTACAGATGTGGTAGTTGCGGATGCTTCACAAATTAACTTTGAAGATTTCTTGGGTTCTTTAGCAGCAGCGCAAGCAGTTGTGAAGAAAGTAGAAGATGTAACATCAAATGACATGATTTTAGATGTTGGTCCGGAAACAGCTAAAGCATTTGCAAATATTTTAACAACGTCAAAAACGATTCTTTGGAATGGCCCTGTAGGCGTATTTGAAGTTGATCAGTTTGGTGAAGGTACGAAAGCGCTTTCGCTTGCTGTTGCTGAATCTGCTGGTTTCTCTATTGCTGGTGGTGGAGATACTTTAGCTGCGATTGATAAATATAACGTTGCTGATCAAATTGGTTATATTTCTACAGGTGGTGGTGCATTCCTTGAGTTTGTTGAAGGAAAGACTTTGCCAGCAGTTGCAGTTTTACTTGAGCGTGCTTAATACTGTTATCTAAAAACAAGAAGGGATTGGGTTACCAGTCCCTTTTTTCATGGATAGGTCATTAAACTGTCATATATCTGCAATAAAATAGCGAGCATTAAATCACCAACTGTGGACAATAGTGATGAATTTAAAGCTTACATTTGCTGCTGTGTTAATTGTACCGATGATGTTGACTGCTTGCGCTAAGAAAGATGAAGCATCTCAGGCTGGACAAGAATCAGCAGCTTCTACTGCTGTTTCTGAAAAAGTAACGCCTGAGCAACAAGCGGCAATTGATGCGATTGATAAGCCAGTTTTAGATGAAAAGAATACTGATGTGGTTGAAGGTAGTGCATCAAGTGAGGCTGCTGCTTCAGAAACACATTAATTTGTTGTTTTTTGTTAAAAAATCCCTGCATATGCGGGGATTTTTTTTGAAATACTGTGATTTGTTGCTGAATTGAAATAAATGAAAGGGTAGAATAACCCGCACTACCTGGGAGGATATTATGGCACTCATTTCAATGCGCCAGCTCTTGGATCACGCTGCTGAACATAACTACGGCGTACCAGCATTTAACGTAAATAACTTAGAACAAATGCGCGCAATCATGCTTGCCGCGGATGCAACCAATTCACCTGTAATTGTTCAAGCATCAGCTGGAGCTCGCAAATATGCAGGCGCTCCATTCTTACGCCATCTTATTTTGGCTGCAATTGAAGAATGGCCACATATTCCAGTGGTAATGCACCAAGATCATGGTACAAGCCCTGATATCTGTCAGCGTTCAATTCAGCTTGGCTTTAGCTCTGTGATGATGGACGGTTCATTAGGCGTAGACGGTAAAACACCTACATCTTACGAATACAACGTTGATGTAACTCGTAATGTCGTTGCTTTAGCGCATGCATGTGGTGTTTCTGTCGAAGGTGAGATTGGCTGTTTAGGTAGCCTTGAAACTGGTATGGCTGGTGAAGAAGATGGTGTTGGCGCAGAAGGTGTGCTAGACCACTCACAACTTTTAACTTCTGTGGAAGAAGCGACTCAGTTCGTTGCTGATACAAATGTTGATGCACTAGCAATTGCCGTTGGTACTTCACACGGTGCGTATAAATTTACGCGTCCACCTACAGGCGATATCTTGGCAATTGACCGCATTAAAGAAATTCATGCGGCATTACCAAATACTCACCTTGTAATGCATGGTTCGAGTTCTGTTCCACAAGAATGGTTAAAGGTAATCAATGAGTTTGGCGGTAATATTGGCGAAACTTATGGCGTACCTGTTGAGCAGCTTGTAGAAGCAATCAAACACGGTGTACGTAAAATCAACATTGATACTGATTTACGTTTAGCTTCAACAGGTGCGATTCGTCAATTTTTGGCAGAGAATCCATCTGAGTTTGATCCACGCAAATACTTTGCTAAAACAGTTGATACAATGAAGCAAATTTGTATCGATCGTTATGAAGCATTTGGTACAGCTGGAAATGCTGACAAGATTCGTCCAATTTCTTTAGAGAAAATGGTTGATCGTTATAAATAATTCCCGTTAGGGTTTAATTTAAAAAACCGGTTATTTATAACCGGTTTTTTATTAAGTGAATTTTATTCATAAAAAAACCTGCGATGAACGCAGGTTTTAATGAAGACAAAAGACTTACTTTTGTAAGTTCTTTTTGTCTAGACTTGGATCTTTAATTTCTACATAAGCATTCGCACGCACTTCACGCAACCAGCTGTCGATTTCAGTATTAAATTGACGTTCACCTAAAATTTGACGTGCCATACGCTCTTGATATTCATGAGTCATATCTTTTTCACGTTTTTCAGTTACTTGTAAAATGTGCCAACCGAATTGAGTTTGGAATGGTTCGCTGATTTCACCTACAGGAATTTCCTGCATTTTTTTGTCAAATTCAGGCACCATCATGCCTGGAGTTACCCAACCTAAGCTACCGCCATCACGTGCAGAGCCTGTATCATTTGAATAGGTCGCTGCAAGAGTTGCAAAATCATCGCCAGCTTTTAAGCGCTTATAGATGTTGTCAATAATTTGCTTGGCATTATCAAGGCTAACCACTTCAGACGGTTGAATAAGAATATGGCGAGTTTGATATTGAGGTACTAAAGCTTTTTGCTCATTTTGTTTACGTTCAATAAGCTTTAAAACATGTACACCATCACGTACTGAAATTAAGTCGGTTGTTTGACCTTCTTGTAATGGGGTAATACGGGCTGCAAGCTCGGCAGGAATATCTGAAAGTGGGCGGAAGCCCATGTCAGCCCCATCAACTTTTGCATTTGCAGTTGAAAGTTTTTTCAATGCGTTTATATCATTACTTTGCGCAAGCTTCGAGCGTACTTCTTGAGCTACAGATTGAACTTCCTGCGGATTATCGCCAGTAATACGCATATGAATTACATGTGCTTGGTTGCCTAAAGCAGCCTGTCCCTGAGGTGATTTTAAGAAGTTTTCTACGTCTTGGTCACTAATTTTAATACGAGACATGACTTGTTGTTGGCGCAAACGGCTAATCGCTAAATCCTCAGCGATTCGGCCACGTAAACTTTCATAAGTTCCTGGTGCCATAGCATCCAACTTTTGCTGGAAAGCTTCTAAACTTTTACTTCCAGATTGACTTGCTACTTTTAAGACTGCTTCATTTAAGCTTTTTTCATCAGGTTTGATGCCATATTTTTTAACTTGTTCAAGTTGTGCCTCACGCAAGATGAGTTGATCTAACACCTGAAATTGTAAATATTGCTGAGGTGGAACCTCTTTTTTTTGTGCTTGTAGTTCGTGAGCGGCTTCAGCCATCCCTTGTTGAAGATCACTTTTTAAAATTACGCTATTGTCCACAATTGCCACAACTTCATCAGCGGGTTGGGCAAAACTATGCATTGATGAAGAGATTAGGGCAGCAAGGGTAGTTGCTTTAAAAAACTGTTTAAGATGCTTTGTCTTCATTAACGTTGTGTCCAAGATTGATTAATTTTGTTAAAACCTAAAACGCGATTTTCAAGTAAAGACGCGAGTTTATTGTTTAAACCACCTAAACCTTTTAGCGTAATTTCGGCCATAATGGCACGTTTTTCACTAACATCTGGAGATTTTGGATCATCTAGATCGTTATAGTATGAGCGACCATAGACAGAAATGCCCCAGCAACATGACTCATAGTTAACCCCTAGTAATATCTCGCGGGCAACATCATTGTCCATGTCATATTGTACGTGGCCCATAATACGCCAATTATCTTTAACTGGTTGTATAAACGATGCAACAACCTGATCGTAAGTATCTTGACGTCCTGCAATATCTTTACGGTAGAAATAGCCTAAGTTATATAGGTTTCCTTTATCTCCAGTATAATAAACTTGGAAATCACGCTGAGCATTGTCACCATTAGACATCCATGCTGAGTTAGCAGCAATGGTGAAGTTTTGGTTTAACTGGCTTGTTAAACTTACAACTGGTCCAGTGTTACTTTCAGTATCAATCTCATCTTGTTGCTTTAATGTCACACGACGATCTTCAAAATAATAACTTTGACCAACACTTGCACGTAAACGCTCTAAGCCGACTGTGTCAAAAAGGCTATAGCTTACGCCAAGTGATAGAAAGTTGTTGTCTTCAAGACGGTCATGTCCGTAGAAGCGGTAAGGGTTAAATAATTGATCGTAACTTACTGATGCTGAAGTTGAGTCAAAATTTGGATAGTTGTCTTGGTTTTTGTATGGAGCATATGCATAAAACGCACGAGGGGTAAGTGTTTGTAGGTACTTGCCCTCACGTTCAAAATTCAGTCCAGTATCCAATGTGAATTGAGGTACAACGACTGATTTATTTTCAGAACCGCCATCTAAACCTTGAGATGCAATACTGTCTTTATCGTAGAATGTTTGAATAGAACGTACTGAAACTTCAGGGATTACAAATGCTGCTGGTGTGCGGTAGTTGTAGCGTGTTGCAAACTGGTTGTAGATACGTGTACCGCTACTTTCCTGAGCAGAATCATCATTAATTGATTTCTTGAAGTATGCAGTATCGTTATTAAATTCGTATTGTAAACCTAATGGATTACCCGTGACATAATTTAATAAAAATTGTGGCAAGCGTGCATAAGGCTTATCAACATCGGCAATGTCAGGGTCAAGTGTCTGGAAATCTTCGACTTTAAGCTGAGCTTTTAAACCCGGAATACCGTGTTGATAATTAAGTTCCCATGCTCTACGTAAGTTTAAGTCTGTTTTAGAGTTAGGACTGCTATCTAAATCTGAGAAATAGTCTTTATCTGAAGCGTAGTTGTACTCTAGATTGGTTGACCATTGATCGTTGATATTCCAGTTATGTAAGAAATGGAAATCTTTACGATCTTTATCATCATATTCTTTGTCAGATGGCAACATGCCACCCCACATCTCACCCGCACCAAAGCCATCGGTTAAATATCTAAAGTCACCTTTTAACATTGCACCGCGGTCTGCTAAATAGCGCGGAGTAAGTGTCAGATCATAGTTAGGTGCAAGGTTTAAATAAACCGGAACAGAAAGCTCAACACCACCATCGTTTGAGAAACCAAACTGTGGATTGAGAATACCTGTAGTACGACGATCATCAATTGGGAAGTTAAAGTAGGGAATTGCTAGAACTGGAACATCTTTAACATATAGTTTTGTTCCGTGGGTTGTACCACGTCCAGTTTCCTGATTTAACTCAATTTTATTTGCCTGAATTTTCCAACCTGGTTTTTGACCTGGTGGACAAGTCGAGTAGGTGGCATCGTTAAGAACCATCACATTTGGTGATGTTCTTTCGATTTTCCCTGCATGACCATGAGCATGTTGCTGTTCAGAAATATAAAAACTATTTTCTAAATTACCAGTCTGGTTTTTTAGGTTGTAATTAATTTCATCACTTTGTGAAAGTA
>NZ_JZFB01000001.1:436113-441205 GCF_001188385.1 Acinetobacter sp. V2
AAAGGTTTGGGTCTTATCAATCGTAACCTTGTCAGCACGAACCGTGCGTCCTTCCTGATCAATAACGACATCACCTTTTAAAACCGAGTCACCGGCAGGATTATAATGTCCATAATTAGCCGTAACGACAGAAGTTGTCTTATCGGCATCTACAGCTTTGGTCTCTGGGTTAATCGGTGTAACCCACGTACCCTGGCAAAATGCCGAGCTTAAATATTTATTGTCACGAAGCTGTGCCTCAGGTGCAGATTTATCAACATAGTACTGCTGAAAGAATTCTTGACCTGGGTAGGCTTCTTTGATGCTCGCTTTAAGTTGATTATTGTCTATATTGGAGACAACATCAGCTGACTCAGCATAACTTGATTGTATGGAGCCACATAAGAGCGTAAAAATAGCTGTCGCTAAAGGATTAAATTTAAACTGATGCTTCATTGTCTCATTAACCAAGTATGCTAATTCACAATTAATTATTGTCGCATCATAGAGAAAAAGTTTATAAGTGGCTACACTTAACCCTTCAAAAATCTCAGCTTGTTTTAGATTTTATTGCAAATGAATACACAACGTGAACAATTGATATATACATGGCTTACATCTGTTCTTAAAAATGATCAATTTAAGATCGCTTTTTTAGCAGGTGATGCAAGCTTCCGACGTTATGCGCGTATCCAGTTACAAAATAAAACGTATATGCTCATGGATGCCCCTCCAGAAAAAGAAGACTGTGTTCCGTTTGTGACCATTGACGAATTTTTTGCAGGCCATGGTGTACGCGTACCTCAGATCGTCGCGAAAGATTTGGCTCAAGGTTTTCTGTTATTGGAAGATTTTGGTGATGTGCTGTTGTCTACATTATTAAATGATGAAACAGTCGATAAATACTATGAACAAAGTTTTAAACAACTTATTCAATTGCAATCTATTGATGGGACTAACCAGTTTCCAGCTTATTCCTACGAAAAATTAATGTCGGAAATGCAGTTACTCACAGACTGGATGTTGCCATCGCTTGCTATTCAGCCGACTGCTGAGCAGAAAAAAACGATTGATGATGCATTTGATTTCTTGGCTCGTGCCGCAGTAGCCCAACCGCAAGTTATTGTACATCGAGATTTTCACAGTCGTAATCTGATGAAAATTGAAAATGAACTAGAGCTTGGAGTAATCGACTTCCAAGATGCTGTTATTGGTGCTGATACATATGACTTAATTTCGATTACTCGTGATGCATATGTTCAATGGAATGCTGAACATGTTTATCAATGGTTTAGAACCTTTTATGACTTATTGCCTGAGTCTGCCAAACAGAACCGCAGTTTTGAGCAGTTCAAGCGTGATGCAGATTTAATGGCTATTCAACGCCATATTAAAATTCTTGGCATTTTTGTTCGTTTGTTTGAGCGTGATGGTAAGTCTGGATACTTAAAAGACCTACCGCGAGTCATGTGGTATTTACTCGAAGAAAGTCGTGGTTACGCTGAACTTGAAGAATTTATGGTATTTATAAATAACATAGTGATGCCTAAATTTATTGAGAAATATGGTAGCTATGAGGTGGCAGCATAATGAAAGCAATGATTCTTGCTGCTGGCTTGGGTAATCGTATGCGTCCACTTACGCTATATACACCAAAGCCTCTGCTTGAGGTAGGTGGTAAGCCGCTAATTGTGTGGCATATTGAAAAGCTTAAGAAAATTGGTGTGACCGAAATTGTCATCAATTCTGCATGGTTGGCCGATAAACTCATCAGTAGCTTAGGCGATGGCTCTCAATTTGGTGTGGATATCCGTTGGACACGAGAGGATGAAGGGCTAGAAACAGCGGGTGGAATTATTAATGCTTTGCCACTGCTTGGAACAGATCCGTTTATTCTGGTGAATGGAGATGTATGGACCACAATGGATTTTGAAACTCTACCCCATATTAAGTTAAATGATGATTTAGCTCATCTTGTATTGGTTGATAACCCTAAACAGCACCCTGAAGGCGACTTTACATTATTCGATGGACGCGCTTTTACATTCGATCAAGATGTGACAGGTGAGAATCTCACTTTTAGTGGTGTGTCTGTTATCCATCCTAAGCTTTTTGATGGATTAGAACCTGGTAAACGTCCTTTAGCTCCATTGTTGAAGCAAGCAATGCACAATCAAAAAATATCTGGTGAAAAGCTTAAAGGTGCATGGGTAGATGTGGGAACGCCTGAGCGGTTATTAGAGCTAGATTTGCAAATTCGTGAAGGCTTCTACGATTAAGTGTGTAATCCCTAATCGTTAACTAGTGTTCCACGATGCATAAATGGGTATACTTTGTTTTAAATTTTACTTAGATGTTATCTGTTTATGCATCCGTTTTTTCAAGAGTTACAACAGGGTAGTCAAAAATTAGGTTTATCGCTTAGCGATGAAGCTTTGGCATTATTGTTAAAGTATCAAGATGCTTTGGTACTTTGGAATAAAGCATATAATCTGACAGCAATTCGTGATCCGAAAGAAATGTTAGTGAAGCATTTGTTGGATAGTCTAAGTATTTTAAATGACTTACCTGAAGGTAGACTGCTTGATGTAGGGACAGGTGGTGGTATGCCTGGCATGATTATTGCTCTTTGTCAGCCACAACGCCAATGTGTTCTTTTAGATTCTAATGGTAAAAAAATTCGTTTTTTGAAGCAATTTATTGCTGATCTTAAATTGAGTAACGTTGTGGCAGTGCAAACACGTGTTGAGAATCAAGATACAATTGATGAGCTTGGCCAGTTTGACGTCATAACAAGTCGAGCTTTTGCTTCTTTAACGGACTTTGTAGATGCAGCTCAGCCATATCTTCATCAGAGCAGTATAATCGCAGCGATGAAAGGTGTAGTGCCAGTTGAGGAAATTGAGCAGCTCAAGCAGGACTTTTCATGTAAAGTGATTGAACTGCGCGTACCAAGACTTGATGAACAACGTCATTTACTTTTACTTCAACGTATCTAAATAAAAAGTATTAAGGTTACCATGGCTCAAATTATTGCGATTGCAAACCAAAAGGGTGGTGTTGGTAAAACAACGACTGCAGTAAATCTTGCAGCGTCTCTAGCTGTATTAAAAAAACGTGTATTACTTGTAGATATGGACTCACAAGGTAATGCTACGATGGGGTCTGGTATTCAAAAGAACGATCTTTTGTATTCAATTACAGATGTTCTTCTTGGCGAAGTCCCAATTGAAACAGCCATTCAAAAAGCAGAAGTTGGATATAAAGTTCTAGGCTCTAATCGAGAGCTTTCAGGTGTAGAGCTCGCTATCGCAGAGCAAGAGGGTCGTGAATTCATTCTAAAGAATGCTTTGAATGAAATCAGAAACTCATTTGACTATATCATTGTGGATTGTGCTCCAAGTTTGAGTTTGATTACTGTCAATGCTTTGGCGGCTGTAGATAGTGTAATTATTCCAATGCAATGTGAATATTATGCGCTAGAGGGCTTGGCTGATTTAACACAGACTATTGATCGTATTCAAAAAGCACTCAATCCTGATTTAGAAATTATTGGTGTATTACGTACGATGTACGATGCACGAAATGCTTTAACACGTGATGTGTCTGCAGAACTAGAGCAATATTTCGGCAAAAAACTTTATGATACTGTTGTTCCACGAAATGTTCGCTTAGCAGAAGCACCAGCACACGGGTTGCCTGTTATCTATTTCGAAAAAAGTTCTAAAGGTGCAGTTGCATACTTAAATCTTGCAGCTGAGATGTTAAAGAGAAGTAAAGTGAAGAAAGGAAGTAAAGTATGAGCATCAAAAAACGCGGGTTGGCTAAAGGACGTGGTTTAGATGCATTACTTGGTTCAATTCAAAAAGAAAAACTACAACTGGAAGCACAGGCATTAGACCACGGACAGTTAAAGCAAATTGATGTGAATTTACTGAAACGTGGTGAATATCAACCACGTCGTTTTATTCATGAACATGATTTACAAGAGTTAGCATCTTCTATTGAAAAACATGGCGTGATGCAGCCTATTGTAATCCGTCCAGTTGATGATGAAACACATCCATATGAAATCATTGCGGGTGAGCGTCGTTGGCGTGCAGCTCAACTTGCGGGCTTAACCGAAATTCCTGCAATTGTTCGTGACTTAAATGATCAGGTTGCAATTGCATTAGCGTTAATTGAAAACATTCAGCGTCAAGATTTAAATCCAATTGATCAAGCAATAGCTCTACAGCGCTTTCATGATGAATTTGGTTTAAGTCATCAAGAAATTGCTGACACAGTTGGTAAAGCACGAACCACTGTCAGTAATCTATTGCGCTTATTGAGTTTAGCTGATGATATTAAAGATTTCATGCAGCAAGGGCAGCTTGATATGGGGCATGCTCGAGCAATTTTGACATTGAAAGGTAAAGATCAATTAGAAGTTGCTAAAATTGTAATAGAGAAAGGATTGTCCGTTCGTCAAACAGAGCAATTGGTGCGTGATAGAAGTGAGCCTAAGCAGGAAAAGGAAAAAGCGCCTGTAGCACCAGATATTGAGCAATTGACACAAAAATTATCAGAGCGTTTTGGTGCTAATGTAAAAATTGATCATAACCAAAAAGGTAAGGGTAAACTTGTTATTCATTATCATACCTTGGATGAGTTAGATGGCATTTTAAATATTTGCTTGCCAGAATAATTTGCAGTTGGGTCATGTATTTCTAATTTTATATTCTTGGGGAAGAACATATGTGGGAACTTGTGAGAGCGGGTGGCTGGTTGATGCTGCCTTTAATTCTATGCTCAATTTTAACTGTTGCGATCAGTATTGAACGTTTTGTTCGGTTAAGACGTTCACAAGTTCTACCCGAAGCATTAAGCGGTAAGAGCTCTTTAAGAGCTGAAGATATAGTGGAAAGTTTAGAACAAAATGTAGAAGTGCAAAATAGTGCATTGGGACACATTTTAAAAGCAGGTTTCGAGCATCGCGAACATGGTGAGCAATTTGCTCGCGCGCAAATGGAAGTTGCAGCTTCTCAAGAAATTTCCTATTTAGAAAAAAATATTAATTTCTTGGGTACTTTAAGTGCTGTAGCGCCGTTACTCGGATTGCTTGGCACTGTGG
>NZ_JZFB01000001.1:441283-441842 GCF_001188385.1 Acinetobacter sp. V2
ACCACAGCTGTGGGAATGTTAATTGCAATTCCTGCTCTAATTGCTTATCGCTATTTCCAAAGAGTAGTGCAAGATTATATTGCTGAATTAGAACAGCAATCGACCTTGTTTCATGCTTCCTTGTTCTATAAGCGTTCTTCGTCTGTAGCTGAACACCGCCGTGTTGGTTAAGAGGTGGACGCCAAATGAAGTTTAAACGTTCTCAAGTTGAAGACATTCATATCAATTTAACGCCTATGATTGATTGTTTGTTATTCATTTTGGTTTTTTTATTGCTGTCGACCACTTTTAATCAGCCAAGTCGCATCAATTTAACATTACCAGATGCACAAGGTGTTCCACCAAAACAGTACGATCATAAAATTGAAGTCGTGGTAGACTCTGCTGGTCATTATGCTGTGAATGGTCAAGCGCTTTCATCTAAAGAGGTTGCTGATCTGAGTACTGCAATTAAGCAAGTTGCTCAAGAGCACCGTGACTTTATGTTCATCATTGCTGCGGATGCCAAAGCGTCTCATCAGGATGTAATTCGCGTTATGGATGTGGCAGGACAACTCGG
>NZ_JZFB01000001.1:441886-445892 GCF_001188385.1 Acinetobacter sp. V2
GGTTTTTCTGAGTGAATCAAGATTTTAAGGTTTATACGCGTCTCTTAGCCTATTTAAAACCTTATTGGGGCGTGGCCTTATTAGTACTTATCGGGTTCGGTATTAACTCAGCAACAGAAGTTTCCGTTGCTAAATTGATTAAATTTATTATTGATGCAATCCAAAACAGTAGTAGAGCAGATTTGGATTGGTTCCCGTTATTAATTATTTTATTAGTATTCTTCCGCGGCTTAGGCCTATTTATGGGCGGCTACTATACTGCTGTGATTTCCCGTAGTTTAGTTTTTAGTATTCGTCAGGAAGTTTATGCGAAACTTTTAAGACTCCCAGCACAATATTACTTAGATAATTCATCTGGTCATATTACTGCCAAAATTATGTATAACGTTGAACAGCTAACAGCTGCTTCTTCGGAATCATTAAGAACCATTGTTAGGGATGGGATGATTACTATTGGACTATTAGGCTATCTGTTCTATACCAATTGGCGTCTTACCTTATGCGTTTTTGTGTTTTTACCAGTAATTGGTGTATTGGTACGTAAAGCTTCGAAACGTATGCGAAAGCTTTCGTTACAAGTTCAAGACACTATGGGTGATGTGAACCATGTTGTCCAAGAAAGTATTAATGGTAATGCTGTAGTAAAAACTTTTGCTGGTGAAGAATCTGAACAAAAACGTTTTTATAAGTCATCGGAAGAGAACTTAAAACGTGGTTTAAAAATGGTGATTGTACAAAACCTGAATAGCCCAGTTGTTCAGGTAGTAATGGCTTGTGCTATGGCTCTTATTGTATGGTTAGCTTTGCGACCTCAGATTTTAGGTAATACAAGTGCTGGTGAATTTGTGGCTTATCTTACCGCTGCTGGTCTATTAGCAAAACCAGTTAAAAGCTTGACTGATGTTAATGAAAAGTTACAACGTGGTTTAGCAGCGGCTCATTCTGTTTTTGAATTACTAGATTTACCTGAAGAGCAAAATAACGGTCAATTGAAACCTAAATTAAATGGTGCAATCCGTTTTGATCATGTGACATTAAATTATGCTGATGGTGTAGCAGCTATTAAAGATTTTTCTTTAGATATTCTCCCGGGTCAAACAGTGGCATTGGTTGGTCGTTCAGGAGCTGGTAAAAGTTCATTAGTGAATATGTTGGTACGTTTTCAAGAAGTATCGAGTGGACAAATTTATTTAGATGATTTGCCAATTAATGATATTGAACTTTCTTGTCTGCGCACACAAATTGCAATGGTAAATCAACAGGTTATATTGTTTAACCGTACTGTTCGTGAAAATATCGCATATGGTCAGTTGGAAGGTGCATCAGATGAAAAAATCTATGCAGCGGCAAAAGCAGCCTATGCACATGACTTCATTATGAATTTGCCAAATGGTTACGACACTGTTTTAGGTGCACAAGGTTTAAACCTATCTGGTGGTCAGCGTCAACGAATTGCAATTGCTCGAGCAATTTTAAAGAATGCTCCAATTCTAATTTTAGATGAAGCTACAAGTGCTCTCGATAATGAATCTGAACATTTTATTCAGCAAGCATTTGATGAAGCGATGCAAGACCGTACAACGATCGTTATTGCACACCGTTTATCAACAATTGAAAATGCTGATCGTATTGTAGTGATGGATCAAGGACAAATCGTTGAGCAAGGTACTCATAAAGAGCTTCTTGAAAAACATGGTGCTTATTATCAATTACATCAGCGTAATTTTGAGGATAACTAAGCATGTCATTGGCCCAGCTGATCCAGAATGCATGGAATAAGCAATCGAGTTGGTTGATTGCTTTACGTCCATTATCTTGTTTGTATCGTGCTGGGTTTCTATTAAATCGTAATTTTTATACTGTGGGTTTAAAGAAAGTTTATAAGGCACCTGTACCTGTCATGGTGATTGGTAATATTACTGTGGGTGGAAGTGGCAAAACCCCATTATTAATACAACTGGTAAATTATCTACAACAGCATAATGTCAAAGTTGGGGTCATTAGCCGCGGGTATGGTGGTATAGGTCCTTTTCCAATGTTGGTTACTTCGGGTGCTCAAGCAACTCAAGTTGGAGATGAACCTGCATTAATTGTTCAATCGACAAGTGTACCAATGGCAGTAGGTCCTAATAGGCAGGCTGCAATAGAACTTTTATTAGCATCAACATCAGTAGATTTAATTATTAGTGATGATGGTTTGCAGCATTGGGCATTGGGACGACAAATCGAGTGGATTGTACTCGATCAAAATCGCGGCTTAGGAAATCAAAAACTATTACCTGAAGGATATTTAAGAGAGCCAGTTGAGCGTTTAGAAACTGGAACAGTAATTGAACATGCATATAAACCAACTACAGAATTAAATATGCATCTTGAGACTGGACAGCCATATTTACTCAATTCTTCATCAACAGTCGAACACAGTTTTAATCCTCAAAGTAATTATCATGCTGTAGTGGGTATCGGCTTTCCACAGCGTTTTTATCAGACACTTAAAGATTTAGGTCTGAAACAATTTCAAGAACATGCGTTTCGTGACCATCATGATTACTCAATCGATGATTTAATTTTTAATGATGAACTGCCACTTATTACAACTGAAAAAGATGCGGTTAAATTATTGCCATTGCTTGAAAAATATCCAGAATTTAAACAGCCTATTTGGGTTGTTCCTGTTAAAGCTATCCTGTCTGTAGAGTGTTATCAGGTTTTAAAGCAGCAACTGCAGCAACTTGATATCCAATTATCTTAGGAAGAAAAAATGAAACACATCGTCATTCCAGCACGCTTTTCAAGTTCGCGTTTGCCAGGTAAACCATTGTTGCTTATTCATGACCGTCCTATGATTTTACGTGTAGTCGATCAAGCTAAAAAAGTTGAAGGTTTTGATGATCTATGTGTGGCAACAGATGATGAACGTATTGCTGAGATTTGCCGTGCAGATGGTGTAGATGTTGTTCTTACAAGTCCTGATCATCCATCAGGAACAGACCGATTAAGTGAAGTTGCGCGTATTAAAGGTTGGGATGCTAATGACATTATTGTAAATGTTCAGGGAGATGAACCTTTATTACCAGCCCAACTTGTTAAGCAAGTTGCAAAACTTTTGGTTGATAAACCAAATTGTTCAATGTCGACGTTGTGCGAGCCTATTTATACCTTAGATGAATTTCAGCGCGATAGCATTGTAAAAGTCGTCATGTCTAAACAAAATGAAGCTTTATATTTTAGCCGAGCAACTATTCCTTATGATCGGGATGGGGCTAAAGATAATGAACCGACTTTACATACACAAGCATTTCGTCATTTAGGTTTATATGCGTATCGAGTGAGCTTATTGCAAGAATATGTGACCTGGGATATGGGTAAGCTTGAAAAATTAGAAAGTCTTGAACAATTGCGTGTTTTAGAAAATGGACATCGTATTGCGATTGCTGTTGCTCAAGCAAATTTACCACCCGGTGTGGACACTCAAGCTGATCTTGATCGCTTAAATAATATGCCAGTCGAATCTTTTGAATAAGCGTTAATTTTTAATGAATCCGAATGTAACTTCAAAGGTTTATCCTTGGCAGAAAACAACTTGGGACACCTTAACAACAAGGTTTCCCAATATTGGACATGGTCTGTTATTTTATGGCAAGGAAGGCTGTGGGAAACATGCTTTTGCTAAGCATTTCTTGGCGTGGGTGCTTTGTCTAAATAAGCAGCCTCAGGGTGCTTGTGGTGAGTGTAGCAGCTGCCAATGGTTAAAATCGGATACTCATCCAAATTATGTCCATATCACAACAGATGAAGAAAATAAAAAGCAAAATGCAAAAATAAAAATCGAAAAGATTCGAGATTTGCTGCCTTTTGTACAACAAACAGGAGAGGGTTGGCGCGTTATTCTTATTGAACCTGCTGAAGCTCTTAACTTGGCATCTTCAAATGCGCTATTAAAAACCTTAGAAGAACCAGGTGAGCGTGTTGTTTTAATTTTATTGGCCGATCACTACCTTAAATT
>NZ_JZFB01000001.1:445936-456022 GCF_001188385.1 Acinetobacter sp. V2
GATCGCATTTCATATGAGCAAGCTACTTCATATTTGAATGAGCATTTATCTGAAATTGCAGAAGTCCAACCTGATTTATTGCTTGGTCTATCTAATGATATGCCTTTACAAGCTATAGAAATTGCAAAAAGTGATTGGTTTACTAAACGACAGACTTTCTTAAATGACTGGCTAAAAATTGTAGCTCAAAAAAATATGCCTTTATTTTTCTCAGGAAAATGGCAAAAAGAATTAAGTTTTAGCGATTTTATCGTACTTTTTGAGTACTTGTTGGGAGATTTAATTTGTGTCAAGCTAAATCAACCGCAGAAAAATACAGATTTAGATTTTGATCAATTAAGTCCATATTACGATTTAGAAAGCTTATTCAATATTTATAGTGAACTACAACAAGCAAAAAAGCTGGTTGAGCAAAATGTACAAAGTCAACTTATTATAGATCAATTGTTTATAACGTTAATGAATGTTTAAGGGGAAGATTATGCAGCCGCAAATGGGGGGGATTATTCAGGTAAATATTCCTGATAGAGCTACTTTACAAGCAAGCTATATGGGATATGTGCAAGGTGGAGGCTTATTTGTACCATCAAAACAAAAAGTAAAAATGGGACAAGAAATTTTCATTTTAGCTACTTTGCCTGAGCAGTCTCAAAAGATTCCTCTTACAGGTAAGGTGATTTGGATATCGCACAAGCAGAGTGGATTTAAACCTCAAGGTTTTGCTATTCAATTAAGTGGAGATAAGGGAATTTACTATAAAGCTGAGGCAGAAAGAGTTTTGGCTGGTAGTATGTCTCTAGATCGTCCAAGTTATACCATGTAATCAAATAGGATAGAAAAGTGTTTGTTGATACGCATTGCCATTTAACGATGTTAGATTTAACGCCTTATAACGGCGATCTGGACCTTGCGCTCGCAGCAGCGCGAGCAGAAGGTGTGTCTAAATTTATGGCAATATCCGTTGATCTTGATGACCACATTGCACTAGCAGAGATTGCAAAGAGACATGAAGACGTTGGCTATACTGTAGGTGTTCATCCTTGCGAAGATGTCGATACGATGGCTCGTGCCACGACCGAATACTTGATTGAATTGGCTCAGTCGAAAAAAGTATGGGCTCTGGGTGAAACTGGACTGGACTACTATCACAGTACAGATTTTGTTGAAGAGCAGAAGGCATGTTTCGCAAGACATATCCAAGCTTCAAAAACTGTAAAAAAACCAGTTGTCGTTCATACGCGTTCAGCAAAGCATGATACGGTAGATATTATTCGTGCTGAAAACTCCACCCATGGAATTTTGCATTGTTTTACCGAAGATTGGGAAACAGCAAAGGCTGTTCTGGATTGTGGTTATTACATTTCTTTTTCAGGTATTGTGTCATTTAAAAATGCACAAGACTTGCGTGATGTAGCTAAACAAGTGCCATTAGATCGGCTTTTAATTGAAACAGATAGCCCTTATTTAGCACCTGTTCCATACCGTGGAAAAACAAATGAACCAAAATATGTACCTTATGTAGCCAAAGCGCTCAGCGATGTATATGATAAATCGGTTGAGGAAATTGCAATGATCACCTCACAAAATTTTGAGAACTTGCTAAAAGCGATTTAAGTTATAGAAACTATATAAGAGAGTAATTGCGTGAAGATGGATCGTCAGGCTCAGTTCCGAGCAAGAGAAGTATTAATATTTCAGGTTGCGGAGCAATTATTGCTAGAAAATGGCGAAGCCGGAATGACACTTGATGTGTTGGCTGCTGAGCTTGATTTAGCAAAAGGAACTTTGTACAAACACTTTCAAAGTAAAGATGAATTGTACATGCTATTGATTATTCGTAATGAACGTATGTTACTCGAAATGGTTCAAGATACTGAAAAGGCCTTTCCAGAACATTTGGCCTTTTTTATGCTGCATCATTTACACCATCCTGAACGGACAGTTTTATTTCATCAAATTGAGGAAAAACTTTCGATTACAGCTCAAGGGGTGCATCACCTTTTTAATGAGCTTTATCAAGTGCGTAAACAGCGATTACGAATTATCATTCGCATGACTGATCACTATTTAGAATCGATTCAAAGCAATATGACAACTCGAGATTATCTGGCTTCTATTTGGTCGTTAACGCATGGTGCAGCAGCTATTCTCAACTCAAGTTTTTACCAACGCTATTTAGGTTCACGGGATACTTTAAGAGTGGCTTATATTGATCAGGCATTAGCCTTACCTAAACAAACTGCTGAACAATATGCTTAATAGGTCGATATGAAATCTCAATCACCGCCTAAATCACAAAAAGGTTTTACCCTCATTGAAGTGATGGTGGTGATTGTTATTATGACGATTATGACCTCTCTTGTTGTACTTAATATAGGTGGGGTTGACCAAAAGAAAGCGATGCAAGCAAGAGAGTTATTTTTGCTTGATGCACATAAAATTGGTAAAGAGTCACTTGATCAGTCTCGTGTTTTAGCTCTATCTACTATGAGTGAAACTGACGTTTCTCCATTTTCTTATGAGCTGTATGAATACCACGATCAGAGTAAATTACAGGTACAAGATTTAAAAAATCGTTGGCAGAAATACCCAGAATTTACTACGCGCCAATTGCCTAAACATGTATCGTTTACAGTACAACCTCTAGATGGTCAAACCTATTCAAAAGCTACCAATACAGATTTAATTGGCGGGCAGACTCCGCAGTTAATCTGGTTTGGAAATGGTGAAGCTAAAACAGTTAAAATACAGTTTTACTTTGAACAAAAACCAATTGGTTCAGAAATACAGATTGATCATTTGGGTAAAATAAATGAAATCTAAAGGCTTTACTCTATTAGAGGTAATGGTAGCTTTAGCAATTTTTGCGGTAGCTGCCGTCGCGTTAACTAAAGTGGCCATGCAATATACCCAATCTACCTCAAATGCAATTCTTAGAACAAAAGCTCAGTTTGTAGCAATGAATGAAGTTGCCTTAATGGAGATAAATCAAGAATGGCTTCAAGGTACTCAAAGTAAGCAAGTTACTTCTCAAGGTGAAACCTGGCAGATTGATAAATCTGCTGAATCTACAGTCAGCCCGAATGTTCAGAAAGTAGATTTGCAAATTAGCTTATATGATTCTGATAAAGGGAAAGTTGAAAATGGTATTACCCACTTGGTATTTTTTAATTATCCAATGAAAGCAAAATAATGATAAAAAATAAATATCTTCGCTCGAGAAGTCCAGTTTCTCGTCTTACGGCACGATCGAGCAGTGCTCGATTAACTCGTGCCTCAGGATTTACTTTAGTTGAGCTTTTAGTCGCAATTGCAATTTTTGCTGTTCTATCTTTGTTGGGTTGGAAGATCTTTGATTATTTATTAAAAGTCCGTGATCGTAATGCACAACACGAAGTACAGTTATTCGAATTACAAGATGCTTATCAACAAATTTTACGTGATACATTGCAAATTATACCTTTATCGGCTAATCAAGGCGGGCAACTACGTCCAGCCTTAGAACTTGATAATCAAGTTCTTCACTTTAGTAAGGCTGGTGTTACGGATCCCTTAAAACAAGGGTTGTCACCTTTTGAGCGTATTGAATATCGATATGATCCTGATCAAAAAAAGCTTTATCGTCTTAAATATAGTAATTTAAATACTTCAAACAGAGAGCAACCACTATCAAGTACGCTGTTGAGCCAAGTTGAACAATTTCAAATTATGGTACTCACGCCTCAAGAAGTGACAAAGTGGCCAGAAATTAATATTGATCCCACAAAACCTGAAGAATTTAGAAAGTTGCCGAAAGGAATAAAAATACAACTCACAGTTGCTGGTGTAAGTTATGAGTGGATTTATAGCTTAAATCAAGGTGATTTATCGCTCTCCAATAAAGGAGTGGGATAGTGTTGCATTATAAAAAAAGCCAGCAAGGCGTTGCTTTGCTCACTATTCTAATTATGGTTGCTTTGGCTACAATTTTAGCTGCCTCTATTGCAAAGCATCAAACTAATACCATGGAAAATACTGGCTATTTAATGCGTCAAAATCAGTCATTACTCTATGCAAAAAGTGCAGAGGCCTTTTTTTCTGAATTATTAATTCAAGATGCAAATAATGCTGGTGGCGTTGATCATTTAAAAGAAACATGGGCACAGCCGATGCCACCTTTTCCAATAGAAGATGGAACAGTATCAGGGCGTTTACTGGATGAGTCAGGCAAATTTAACCTAAACAATTTGACGACGAATGAAGGTAAGGTAAACGAAGCTGCTAAAAATTGGTTTGAGCGGTTACTTGTACGTGTAGGCTTGCCAGCAGAATTAAGTCAAGCAGTCATTGATTGGCAAGATCCAGATGACGAACCATCTGGGCCTATGGGTGCTGAAAGCAGTTATTATGAAGGTCTCGATCCTAGCTATTTAGCTTCAAATGCTAAATTTCATCGTATTGAAGAGTTAAAATTAGTAAGAGGTTTTGACGGTAAGAAATATGATCTAATTGCTCCTTATATTTCTGCATTACCTGAAAATACAAAAGTGAATATTAATACAGCCTCGCCATTAGTTTTAGCGAGTATTGATCCAAAATTAGATTTAGGGGTGGTAGAAAAAGAGCTTCAGATGCGCCAACAGAATTTAAAATTCTTTCAAAATGTTGATGAATTATGGCAATTGAATGCTTTTTCAACAGTCGACACTCAAAAGAGAGCTGAAGTGAATAGCTTGTTAGATGTAAAGTCGAGTTTTTTTCAAGCACAAATTGAGGTCGTGCTAAATAATCGGAAAAGACAATTTACAAGTGCACTAATGCGTAATGATAAGCAGGTTTATGTTTATTCTAGAAATATGTCACCATTTAACTGATTGAAAAATTTTAGTTTATTTGTTTTTTATCATGTTGTTAAAAAGTCATATTTAGAAACTTCTCTGATGACTAAATAAAATGAAGATAAATTTTCTATATATTTATCTTCAATATTTCTTCACAAGTCTTATCATACTTTTCGCTAATTGTTTCTAATTGAAAAGTGGTGCGAAGTTTTCGTCTTTTGCTTTATAATAATGTTCCTAGAAGGAATGATCGATTTGGCACATGTTAATTCGTAAGTTATTTAAGTTTGAAAATGCACATGTTGTACGTAACTGTACATCGGATCGTTGTAAGCGATCAATTCATGGACATAGCTATAAAGTCGAATTATTGCTTAAAGCTTCGAAATTAGATCATGGACAAATGGTTTATGATTTTGGGCTTCTAAAAGGAGTAATAAAAGACCTTATTGACAGCTTTGATCATGCAATCTGTTTTTGGGAAAAAGATGATTCTCAATACATTGATGCTTGTCAGACTTTTAGTGCTCGTTGGATTTCTTTACCTGTTTCACCTTCGGCTGAACAGTTTTCACGTATTTTCTTTTATCTAGCTCAGCAAGTTTTACAATCAACCATCACTCAAAATGGGGAAGGTGATGTTGAGGTTTATTCAGTTATTGTTCATGAGACTGATACTGGATATGCACAAAGCTTTATTGAAGATATTCAAAATGAACAAATGGGGATTTTAAGTCTCGATGGAATTGTTTTTTCAGAACAAATTCAGATAGAGTGGGCAAATCCTCAAATGTATGAAGACTTGAAAAATGGGATTAAGTTTAATAATCCTCAAGTTGATTTACAAGTCGAAGTATAAATCGAATTACTTACAGTATTTGTAGAATTGAAAATTGATCTAGGATGACATTAATGCAATTAACTGAGCAACAGCAAGATAAACTCAGTAAAGTTCAATTAGAAGAAAGCTGGAAAATATCTTTAGCGCCTTTTTTGTTAAGCCCTCAAATGGATAATTTGCGCGATTTCTTATTTCAAGAGAAACAAGCACAAAAAATAATATATCCACCGAGTAAACAAATCTTTAGTGCTCTAAATACGACACCATTGGCTGATGTGAAGGTCGTTATTCTTGGACAAGATCCATATCATGGACCAAACCAAGCAAATGGATTAAGTTTCTCCGTTCAAAAAGGTATTGCATTACCACCATCTTTACGTAATATTTTTCATGAATTACATACAGATTTGGGTATTCCAGCTCCTCGTCATGGCGACTTAACGAAATGGGCTACGCAAGGCGTACTTTTACTGAACAGTGTGCTTACTGTTGAAGCTGGACAGCCAACCTCACATCAAAAGCAAGGTTGGGAAGCATTTACTGATGAAGTCATTGATATCCTGAATGAGCAAAGAGAACATATAGTATTTATTTTGTGGGGTGCTTATGCACAGCGCAAAGGACAACGTATAAATAGAGATAAACACTTGGTTTTAACCGCTGCACATCCATCGCCCCTTGCTGCAAACAGAGGTGGTTTTTTTGGATGTAAAGTGTTCTCAAAAACAAATCAATATTTGAAACAACATGGCATTGAGCCCATAGACTGGCAATTGGACGCATGATGAACTCTCCCAATCTAAATAACTATCACCCGGACTTGGTGGTCGAAGAAGCAAAAAACGGCTGGCGTATAGTACGTTTGAATCGTCCTAAATCATTGCATGCTTTAGATGAATCAATCGTAACGGCATTATTACGAGTATTTGAAGATTTTCGTGATGATGAAAGCGTTAAAGCAATTTGGTTGGATTCAACAACACCAAAAGCTTTTTGTGCAGGTGGTGATGTTAGAAAATTACGTCAACTTGTTATAAATCAAGAAGTAGACACAGCGAATAAGTTTTTCCAGCAAGAATATGCTTTAGATTTACTCTTACATAATTATGCTAAGCCTGTAGTTGTTTGGGGCGAAGGTTATGTTATGGGTGGTGGTTTGGGCTTGTTTATGGCAGCACCATTCCGTCTAGTAACTCCATATTCTCGTTTAGCTATGCCTGAAATTAATATTGGTTTATATCCAGATGTGGGGGCGAGCCGCTTCTTGGCAGATCGTGGTCCAATAGGCTTGTTTACTGGTTTAACTGGTTCAATCATGACAGCTGCTGGGGCATATAGCATCGGTTGGGCTACACATATTTGTGAAGCACAGCGTGATAATGTTTTGCAAAAAGTTTTAAATATTAATTGGGCTCATTATCCTGCTGGGGATTTCCGCGCAATTGATGATACTTTAAATAGTTTGCATCGTCCGGTTGCGGCAGGCCCATTACAGAACTCGCTAGACGTGATTCATAGCGTTTGTCGCGGTTTTAATTTTGAACAAGATTATCAAGCTATTGTGAGCTTGCGTGATGCGAGCAGTGATTGGTTACGCCAAGCGAGTGAGAACTTACAAAAAGGATCTCCTAGTACTGCGGCAATCACTTGGTTGCTGTGGCAATGGGGTAAACAGATACATTCTTGGGATGAGGTTTTTGATCTTGAAGCTCAGATTTCTGAGTGGAAAATTCGTCATCCTGACTTTGTTGAAGGGGTTCGTGCACGGTTAGTTGATAAAGATTTATCGCCAGAATGGAAGCCATGTGAAGACTTAAGCTTAAGAGGCATATTAGCTGATTGTCCGCCAGTGACTTCAATAGATAGCTGGAATGCGTTACTTAGACAACACGGTGTGATCACCTAAAATACATGACTGAATATAGTGATGAATATTGGATGCAGCTTGCTTACGAGCAAGCTGAATTAGCTGCACAGCAGGGTGAAATTCCTGTTGGTGCGATTGTAGTAAGCCAAAATCGAGTGATTGGATCTGGCTATAATGCTCCAATTAGTTTGTTAGACCCAACTGCACATGCAGAAATTCAAGCTATCCGTGCAGCATGCTTATCATTAAATAATTATCGATTACCTGACGATGCGACTTTATATGTCACTCTTGAGCCATGCACAATGTGTGTAGGCGCATTAGTACATGCAAGAATCAAACATGTGGTTTTTGGTACAACAGAACCTAAAGCAGGTTCATTGGTAAGTGCTCGTCAGTTACTACAAGATGGTTATTACAATCATAAATTTACTTTTCAACAAGGTTGTTTACAAGAAAAATGTGCCCAACAACTCAGTCATTTTTTTAAACAAAGACGCGAGCAAAAGAAACAAGAAAAACAACAGAAAACGTCCTTAAATGATTAAAAAGTAACACGAGCTTATGGCAAACTAACGCGATTTTACTGCCATGTTTTTTAATAAGGAATATTCAATGCGTAATGTAATTACCGTAAAAAAAGAATTTAATGCTCCTCTTAGTGACGTATTTAATTTGCTTTCTAAACATGCAACTTACAATACTGCTTTTGCGCCATTACAAGTCGTACGTGTGAAAGACTCAGCAGATTCTAAAAGACCTGATGGTTTAGGTTCAGTTCGTCGTATGGGGTTTGGCCCAATCAAGCCAATTAAAGAAGAAATTACCTTGCTTGAAGAAAATAAAAGCATTGAATATAAATTAATAGACAATCCTTTGATTAAACACCATTTAGGTCGAATCGAGTTTTCTGAAATCACCCCATACATAACTTTAGTTACATATCGCATCGAGTTAACGGCAAAAGCTCCAGTGGTAAGTAAATTAATCCTTGCACAGCTAAAACTAGCCATTACACTAGGCTTTTCGAGATTAGCTAAAGCAGTTGCTTCTTAGTGAGAGTTCAATGACAGTTCAAATTATTACTATTGATGGTCCGAGTGGTTCGGGTAAAGGGACATTGGCAGCAAAACTTGCAGCATATTATCAATATCACTTACTCGATTCTGGTGCCTTATATCGTTTATTGGGGTTGTCATTACATAAGCACGATTTATTAGATAAATTAGACAGTCAACTCGACGAATGTATTCAATATGCACGTCAACTAGATATTAAATTTGAAACTTCCGCAGCAGGTATTCTAGTTTTTCTAGATGGCGAAGATGTATCTCAAACAATTCGTACAGAACGTGTGGGTGAATATGCATCGAAAGTTGCAGCAATTCCTGAACTTAGACAGGCATTATTTGAGAGACAAAGAGCTTTTGCACAAAAACCTGGCTTAGTTGCAGATGGCCGTGATATGGCAACAGCTATTTTTCCAGAAGCAAATGCAAAAATTTATCTGACTGCTTCGGCTGAGTCGCGTGCTGAGCGAAGAGTAAAACAGTTGCAGGGCATGGGCCTAGATGCTAAAATAAACGACATTTTAGCTAATATACAGGCGCGTGACAAAAGAGATATGGAGCGAGAAGTTGCTCCGCTCAAGCCAGCCAAAGACGCTTATATCATTGATAGTTCGGAATTAACGATCGATCAGGTATTTAAGTTGATGGTTGATTATGTCGATAGCCGTACCATTTAGCAAATAGAATTATCAGTTGACGCATAGCTTGATCAGTCTATAAAGACTATGTTGATACTTAACTAAACCGGCCTTGTCTGATCCAAGACCGCTGAATTTATCAGGTATATCATGACCGAATCTTTTGCAGCCCTCTTTGAAGAAAGTGAATTAAACCTCAACGTTGAAAAGGGTGCAGTCATCCAAGGTGTTGTTGTAAACATCGATAGCGACTGGGTAACTGTTGACACTGGCCTAAAGTCTGAAGGCATTGTTGACCGTGCTGAATTTTTAAATGAACAACGTGAACTTGAAGTTCAGGTTGGTGATACTGTTGACGTGGTTGTTGAAGCTCTTGACAACGGTATGGGTCAAACAGTTTTATCACGTGAAAAAGCTAAGCGTGCTGAAACTTGGACTAAACTTGAAAAAATCTTTGAAGATGGCGAAATCGTTACTGGTGTTATCTCTGGTAAAGTTAAAGGCGGTTTCACTGTTGACATCGGTCCTGTTCGTGCATTCTTACCAGGTTCATTAGTTGACACTCGTCCTATCCGTGACACTACTCACCTTGAAGGTAAAGAGTTAGAGTTTAAAGTAATCAAACTTGATGCTAAACGTAATAACGTTGTTGTATCTCGTCGTGCTGTTATGGAAGCAGAATCTTCTGCTGACCGTGAAGCATTACTTGCTCAACTTGAAGAAGGTCAAACAGTTACAGGTACAATCAAAAACCTTACTGATTACGGCGCATTCGTTGATCTTGGCGGTATTGATGGTCTTCTCCATATCACAGATATGGCTTGGAAACGTATCAAGCATCCTTCAGAAG
>NZ_JZFB01000001.1:456065-456479 GCF_001188385.1 Acinetobacter sp. V2
ATTTGACCGTGAGCGTAACCGCGTATCTTTAGGCCTTAAACAATTAGGCGAAGATCCATGGTTAGCGATCATGAGCCGTTACCCTAAAGGTTCTATCGTTAAAGCTCGTGTAACTAACTTAACTGACTACGGTTGTTTCGCTGAAATCGCTGAAGGCGTTGAAGGTTTAGTTCACGTTTCTGAAATGGACCACACTAACAAAAACATCCACCCATCTAAAGTTGTTCAGATTGGTGACGAAGTTGATGTTATGGTTCTTGAAGTTGACGAAGAACGTCGTCGTATCAGCCTTGGTATCAAACAAACTCGTGCTAACCCATGGGAAGAGTTTGCTAAAGCTCATGAGAAAGGCGAAAAAGTATCTGGTACTATCAAGTCTATCACTGACTTTGGTATCTTCATTGGCTTGAACGG
>NZ_JZFB01000001.1:456525-459010 GCF_001188385.1 Acinetobacter sp. V2
GAAGAAGCTATTCGTCGTTACAAGAAAGGTGACACTGTTGAAGCTGTTATCTTGTCTGTAGACGCTGAAGGTAACCGTATCAGCCTTGGTATCAAGCAATTGAACAGCGATCCGTTCAATGATTTCTTAGCTGCTAACGAACGCGGTGCTTTAGTTAAAGGTACTGTAACTGCAGTTGATGCTCGTGGCGCAACTGTTAAGTTGGCTGACGAAGTAGAAGCTACTCTTAAAGCTTCTGAAATCAACCGTGACCGCGTTGAAGATGCAACTAAATTCTTAGAAGTTGGTCAAGAAGTTGAAGCGAAAATCATCAACGTTGATCGTAAATCTCGCTCTATCAACTTGTCTGTTAAAGCAAAAGACGAAGCTGAAGAGAAAGAAGCAGTTGCTAGCTTGCGTACAGCAACAACAAATCAAGAAAATGGTCCTAAGACTATTGGTGATTTGATTAAAGCACAAATGAAGTAATAGGTTAACAAAGTACAGTTTCATGTAACGGAATTGTACTTTTTATACAAATTACTGTAAACGGTAGCCTAGTATTCAACATACTGCGCTACCGTTTTGTATTTAAACAGGTTATTATCAGACGACATAGAGTAGCAATAAATAACGAGGTCGTAGATGACTACTGAAGCTCTTAATAAGTCTGATTTGATTGAACGCATTGCGCTGAAAAACCCACACTTAGCTGAACCTTTGGTGGAAGAGGCGGTTAAAATTATGATTGATCAAATGATAGAGGCCCTATCAACTGATAATCGAATTGAAATCCGTGGTTTCGGTAGCTTTGCTTTACACCACCGTGATCCAAGAGTTGGTCGTAATCCTAAAACAGGAAGATCAGTAGAAGTGGCAGCTAAAGCTGTTCCACATTTCAAACCCGGTAAAGCACTGCGTGATGCAGTCAACGAATCCGGGAAATAAATAAAAATTTATAAGCGGGGTGCCTATGCGTTATATTTTAATTGCATTGCTTATTGTTGTATTTGGTTATTCTTTAGCACTTGTATTGCAAAATCCAACAGAGCTGTCTGTTGATTTGTTATTTACCCAAGTTCCAGCTATGCGTTTAGGCTTATTATTGCTACTCACATTGGTGCTTGGAACGGTGGTTGGTCTTTTGTTAGGCGTGCAAGTTTTCAGGGTATTTCAAAAAGGCTGGGAAATTAAGCGTCTTCGCAAAGATATTGACCATTTGAGAAAAGAACAGATTCAAAGTGCTCAATTGGCAGCAGCAGAAGCCGCTGCAAATGTAAGACATGAAAAAACCGTTTTAGATGTTTATCCCCAAGATAAAAACTCTACTCCGTTATAATTCGAACACTACTCTTTATTTACGAGTAAAGAGTAGTAAATTCCTTAATTTATTCGCCTGTTCTTCTTTGTATTTTTCTAAAAATAAATTCCCATAAAATTATTGTCTCTAAATTTGAAAGCCTTCCTTATACATTTCTTTATTACTTGATGACTTGTCTATTATAATGATGCTGATTTTATGTGATGGAAGAAAGTCTCTTGAGTATCATTGTTGCGTTAGATGCAAAAAGCCAATATGACGCTTTAAAAATTGTTGAACAACTTGATCCTACTTTATGTCGTGTAAAAGTAGGTAAAGAGCTTTTTACTCATGAAGGCCCATCTGTTGTAAAAAAACTTCAAGAACAAAACTTTGAAGTTTTTCTCGATCTTAAATTTCATGATATTCCAAATACTACCGCTCAGGCTGTTTGTGCAGCAGCTGATTTAGGCGTGTGGATGGTCAACGTCCATGCTTCTGGTGGTCGTAAAATGATGGAAACTTGTGTAGAACGCTTAAAAGCAGGTAACTATCAAACTCAATTAATTGCGGTTACTGTGTTAACTTCAATGGGCCGTGAAGATTTAAAAGATATTGGTCTAGATGTTGAGCCAGTAGAGCATGTAAAACGCTTAGCTAAACTCACTAAAGAAAGTGGATTAGATGGTGTGGTCTGTTCTGCAAAAGAAGCTAAAATTCTTCGCGACTTGATTGGACAAGACTTCTCTTTAGTAACACCTGGTATTCGTCCAGAAGGTTCAAATGCGGACGACCAAAAACGTATTGTGACTCCCAAGCAGGCTATGCTTGATGGTTCTACACACTTGGTTATTGGTCGACCGATTACTAAAGCAGAAAATCCAACAGAAATGTTGAAGTCTATTCTTACTTCAATTGCTTAAAAATTTAGGAATAAGCTAATTAATAGCGGGGCGAGTAGGCTTAATAATAAGCCGCTCATCATGGCATGTGGTACATAATGTGTACCACATGACTGTTTTACCATGGCTAAGGTAACATCCATTGATGTTGCGCCAGCACTTGAGATAGCAGGGCGTGGAAAACGCCATCCCATTGTATACATTAAAAATATAGCCACAATTTCTCTAAATAAATCAGTTAATAATGCAATACCACCTAGTTCTGCCGAGTGTAATTGCGTAAATAAGATCCCTGACATTGAAT
>NZ_JZFB01000001.1:459037-486911 GCF_001188385.1 Acinetobacter sp. V2
TAACGTCTCATTCAGTGCAAAATGCTTGCTAAGCAAAAAGTAGTTAAAGAAGCCCGCTATACATGAGCCGATAAATGCAGCCAAAGGTACAATTAAAATCTTCCAGCTTAACCACGTACGGTTGAAATGAGTGAAGGCAAGTTCAATACCAATTAAGAAAATAAATAGTAATAATAAATACCAACTATTAAAGGCTATATGTGAATTGAATTGAGTGGCAATAGCTCCTAATAGAACACCCACGCCTAAAGCAAGAAAGGCCTTTGCAATATTTTTTAAAGCATTTACAAAAAGTTGAAGTGAAATTTTGCCTTTGACACTTTGTTTATCAAAAATTGTATAAGCCAATAAGCAGGTAAAGAAAGAACCGAAAGATGTTGTAAGTGCAATAATAATAGCGGGTGGAAGTATGGCAGAAGGATTCTCAATTTGATCAAGTGCTAGTGTTAATTCTAAAGCTACACTTGCTAAGAGAATATAAGAAAAATAGGGCAATATTTTAAAAATAAACTTTTGAATATTTAAAGATAGTTTGGGTGCAAGAAAATAGCCGGAAGCAAGTGCTAAAAAAATTTGAATGATGAGATAAAAAGATTGCATATAATAATAGGTGGATTGTTTTAACCCACCTATTATGTCTTGAACATTTTAAGCTGCATAGCTCTGTGCACTTTTATTTAAGAGTAAATAATCTTTAGGATTAACTTTGCGCGTTTCTAACCAGTACTTCCATGTATAGGTAGGCCATAGTGAAAAGTTTTTTCCATCGGCAGATTGATACCAGCTACTACAACCTCCAGCTTGCCACACAGTTCCTTGAAGCTGAGTTTGGACCCGCTCGTTAAAAGCATCTTGAACTTCTGGTTTAATCTCAACTGCTTTTTGCCCAGATTTTTCTACAAGTTGGATGAGTTGTAAAATGTAATTTACTTGAGATTCAATCATAAAAATAATCGAATTATGACCTAATACTGTATTAGGGCCGACTAATTGGAATAAATTAGGAAAGTTTTTAGTCATAATGCCATAATAACTTTCTGCACCATTTTTCCAAGCCTGTTTTAACTCAACTTGATTGCGTCCAATACAAGTGAAATGTTTCAAGTAAATACGTGGGTCAGTAATAAAACCAGTACCATAAATTAAACAATCGATAGATCGTTCTTTACCATCTTTAGTGACAATACTGTTTTCTTTAATTTCTTGAATACTATCCGTTACTAGCTCAACATTTTTACGGTTAAATGTAGGGAAGTATTTATTTGAAATAAGAATACGTTTACATCCCATCACAAAGTCAGGTGTAAGTTTCTTGGCTACTTCTTTGTCTTTCACTTGGAAGCGAATGAAAGCTTCTGCCAACTTTTGACCATATTTCATAATTTGGGGTTGAACAATAGGTACAACGCGCGACTCATTACTCCAATAAAGACGACTACGATGAATTTGACGATAAAGATTAGAAGATTTGAATAATGCTTTACTTAAACGAGAGTATTTGCGTTCATCTCGTGGTATTACCCAAGCTGCTGTTCTTTGGAATACATAGAGCTGTTTAACATCTCCAGCTATTTCTGGAATATATTGAATCGCACTACCACCAGTACCAATAGATGCGACTGATTTACCATTTAGGTTATAGTCGTGTTCCCACTGTGAAGAATGAAAAACTTTTCCTTTGAATTTTTCGATGCCTTGAATATGAGGGATTTGTGGAATATGTAGGGGACCTGATGCAAAAACTACAAATTGAGCTTCAATCGAAGGCTGATTTTTAAAATCAAGAGTCCAGACGTGACGCATTTCATCATATTGAACATGAGTTACATCGTGATTGAACTTACAGTAATTTTTAATCTTATATTTTTCTGTAATATCTTGAATATATTTAAATATTTCTGGTCCTTCAGCGTAACGTTTCGACCAGTCTGTTTTAGGGGCAAACGAGAGAGAATACATATGAGATTGAACATCACATGCCGCACCAGGGTAGCGATTTTCGCGCCAGGTTCCACCAACATCATCTGATTTTTCTAAAATAACAAAGTCTTGCTGTTGATTTTGCAGTAAGCGAATTGCCATTGCTAGGCCACCAAATCCAGCACCAATAATAGCGATTTTAGTTTTTTGAATAGCATCTTGCTTTGTGTTTAGCATTGGAAACCCTGCATAAGCTGAAAAGAGGATTGCAGGCAAGACTAACGTTTTTTGATCAGTTTAAACATGATTGTATCGACGTGAAAATTGATAGATTCGGCAATTAATTTTCTTTCTTCTTTATAGTAAAACATTTGAGTCTAGGGAAATTGATAGAAGAATGAAACGGTCGATACTTGGTTTAATGTATTTAATTCAAGGAATGCGCAATGCGGGCATTGATGTCGACTCACGTTTGGCTGGTATAGGAATTAAGGTTGATGCTTTAGATCCGAGCTCCACAATTCATGATCGCTTAGAATGGGATATACAACAAATTATTAGCGAAAATGTTGAGCCTGAAAAGGGTCTATTCATTGGACAGCATTATGCTTTGGCCGGTTACGGACCACTACTTATGTTGCTTGTAACAAGTAATGATGTTCAAACTGCATTAACTAAAGGAATAAAATATCAAAGACTTACTCATTTGTTTGGTGCTTTAGGGCTTTATGAAACGGATGAGCGAACCATCTTAAATTATTTGCCTGTTGATTTGAAAACCCAAGTGGGACAGTTGCGGGCACAATGTGAAGTTTCAGGAACTTATAAATTTATTCAAGATATTTATATGATGATGGGATTAGAAATGCCCGCTATGCGTATAGAACTTCCATTTGAAAAACCAACGGATTCAGAGACCTTATCTCGCTATTTTGCATACTATGGCGATGATGTGCACTTTAATGGTAAATATGCAGCATTTAGCCTAAGCAAGGATGTGCTTGAAATCAAAATCCCATCTGCGGACATCATTACACATCGTATTTATGAATCAAAATGTATTACAGAAATAACAAGATTGAATCAACAAGATCACCAAACTCCACATATCATACAATGTGTGCAAGATTATCTTGAGTTGCAACAAGGAATTATCCCGAGCATGGCGGAAACAGCTTTTGCATTGAAAATGCCTGAAAGGACTTTAAGGCATCAATTGCAACAGTTAAATACGAGTTATAAGCAAATTCGTGAACAAATCATCAAGAATAAGGCATTAAAGCTTATGGAATATAGAGAATACTCAATAGAAGTTATTGCCGACTTACTCGGTTATTCTGAACCAGCGGCATTTAATCATGCATTTAAACGATGGTTTGGGCAGAGTCCTCGACAATATGGCAAAGAGTCATCGTCGTAATTCTTGATGCTAAAAGCTAATGTGGTTGAACAAAATGTTCGCTATACTCCTATCAGTTAAAATTGAAATAAAACGATATGTTAAATTTAAAATCTTCTCATAGTACTGCATTCTCACCTTCTTCCCCAGCAGAACGCTATGCTGAGGCTTTAGCTTCAGGCCAGTTTATGGCAGATGAAGCGCAAGCACAGGCAGTGCAAGAATTAGATCGTGTATGGAAAGAACTTTTAAACCGTTATAAAGCCTCTAAAAAAGCTTTCCGTCGTTTTCGCCGCCAAACTTCACCTAAAGGTGTCTATATGTGGGGTGGAGTAGGCCGTGGAAAAACTTGGCTTATGGATCAATTTTATGAGTCAGTGCCATTTCGTCGTAAAACACGTATGCATTTTCATCATTTCATGCAACATGTTCATAAAGAGTTAAATAAGCTTTCTGGTCAACGTAACCCACTTGAAATTGTGGCTGACCAAATTTATAAAGATGCAGTGGTTATTTGTTTTGATGAGTTCTTTGTATCAAACGTAACTGATGCAATGATCTTGAGTGATTTATTCCAAAAATTGTTTGTTCGTGGTGTGACATTGATTGCTACATCAAACATTGCACCAGACGGTTTATATAAAAACGGTATTCATCGTGACCGTTTCTTGCCAACAATTGAAATGGTTAAAAAGAACTGTACTGTTTTAAACGTAGATGCAGGTGTGGATTATCGTTTACGTGTCTTAAAGCAAGCTCAATTATTTAAATCACCATTAAGTAATGAAGTGCAAAGTTGGATGGCGGAACGTTTTAGCGCTTTAACTCACACACAAGCTCACTCTCAAGAGCCGATTGTGATTAATAATCGTGTGGTCGAGACTCTAGGACATACAGAAGATGTGTTGTGGTGTGAGTTTTCTGAACTTTGCTTTAAACCACGCAGCCCAGCAGATTTTATTGAAATTGCAAATATCTATAATACGGTTCTGGTAAGTAATGTTCCGCATTTAACAGATTTCTTGTCTGAAGGTACACGTCGTTTTATCTACTTAGTCGATGAGTTCTATGATCGTGGAGTAAAACTACTTTTAACTTCGCAAGATAGTATTATTGATATTTATCAAGGTGAAAAATTAGCCTTTGAAATTGAGCGTACTCGTTCGCGTTTATTGGAAATGCAATCGGATGAATATTTGCATTCAGAACATCGCCATATTGATGAAACTAAAAACGCATAAAAATAGATTTAAAAAGCGCTCTTTATAGGGCGCTTTTTTTACAACAAAAATAGATAATTTTAGTTAAATAATGCTTTTTCATGCTGCAAAGTTTGATATAACTAAATACGCTTTAGAAAAATAAGATAGTGGAATTTTTTGTCTGTTAACAAAAAGTCTAGTTTCAGTATCTTTAAATATTGAATAAATTGTTGGGAATCCTAGTTAGAATTTTAATATTTCCTATATAGAAAAATTTATCTTTGTCAATAGTTTTACAAGGGAAAATGCTTACTATTTAGGAATGTGATATTAGTATTCAGCTTAATTTAAATCGGTATACTAGGATTCTCTTGGTATAAAAAGTAGCAACTTCAGGAAAGACAATGACTGCACGTATTCAAAAAGGCAAGTTAGCGATTGCTAAAGAACTTTACGATTTTATCGAAAATGAAGCTTTACCAGGTACTGGTTTAGATAGTGAAACTTACTGGAAGAACTTTGAGCAAGTTGTTGTCGATCTTAGCCCAAAAAATAAAGCATTATTGGCTAAGCGTGATGAATTACAAGCAAAAATTGATGAATGGCACCGCAACAATAAATTTGAATTAGGTGCTTATAAGGCGTTCTTAACAGAAATTGGTTATTTATTGCCAGAAGTTGAAGATTTTCAAATTACAACTGAAAACGTTGATGAAGAAATCGCATTATTGGCAGGGCCACAGTTAGTTGTACCTGTACGTAATGCACGTTATAGCTTAAATGCAGCAAATGCGCGTTGGGGCTCTTTATATGATGCACTTTACGGCTTCGATGTAATTTCTGAAGAAGGCGGAGCTGAAAAAGGTAAAGGATATAACCCTGTACGTGGTGCAAAAGTGATTGAGTTCGCTAAAAACTTCTTAAATGAAGTTTTCCCACTTGCACAAGGTTCACATGCAGATGCGACAAAATATGCAATTGAGCAAAACAAACTTGTTGTGACTTTGAAAGATGGTTCAAAAACAGGTTTAGCTCATGAAGCTCAGTTCGTTGGTTTCAACGGTGAAGAAGCGAACCCTACAGAAGTTGTTCTTTTAAGTAATGGCCTTCATGTCATTATCGAAATTGATGCATCTAGCCCAATTGGTCAAACTGATTTAGCGGGTGTTAAAGACCTAACATTCGAAGCGGCTGTAACTACTATTCAGGATTTAGAAGATTCTGTTGCGGCAGTAGATGCTGAAGAAAAAGTTGAAGGTTACCGTAACTGGTTAGGTTTAATGAAAGGTACGCTTCAAGAATCTATCGAGAAAAATGGTAAAACGATTGTTCGTGATTTAAATAAAGACCGCGAAATTAAAAACTTAATTGGTGGTACAACGAAACTTCATGGCCGTTCACTTATGTTGCTTCGTAACGTAGGTCACTTAATGACTAACCCAGCTATTTTAGTAGATGGGGAAGAGATTTTCGAAGGTATTATGGATGCATTGGTAACACCATTGTTGTCAGTTGCGGACATCCGTAGTGAAAACGAAAATAAGAACTCTCGTAAAGGTTCTATGTATATTGTTAAGCCAAAAATGCATGGTCCAGAAGAAGTTGCGTTTGCTGTAGAGTTATTTGAACGTGCTGAACAAGCGATTGGCTTACCGCCTAAATCGTTAAAAATCGGTATTATGGATGAAGAGCGCCGTACATCTGTAAACTTGAAAAACTGTATTGCTGCTGCAAAAGACCGTACGATCTTTATTAATACTGGTTTCATGGACCGTACTGGTGATGAAATTCATACTTCAATGGAAGCTGCACCAGTTGTTCGCAAAGAAGCCGTAAAAACACAAAAATGGATTGCTGCTTACGAGAACCGTAACGTTGCAATTGGTTTGAAGACTGGTTTACAAGGTAAAGCACAGATTGGTAAAGGCATGTGGCCAAAACCAGATAGCATGAAAGATATGTTGGCAACTAAAGCTGCACATCCAAATGCGGGTGCTTCATGTGCTTGGGTTCCATCTCCAGCAGGCGCAGTACTTCATGCGATGCATTACCATCAAGTGAATGTTAAAGCACGTCAAGATCAGTTGAAAGCTGAAGAAATGTTGTCATTAGATGACTTGTTGACTCCTCCGTTTGCACCAGAAACAAACTGGTCAGCGGAAGAAATCAACAATGAGCTTGAAAATAATTGCCAAGGTATTTTGGGTTACGTTGTTCGTTGGGTTGACTTAGGGGTAGGTTGTTCGAAAGTTCCTGACATTAATAATGTAGGCTTAATGGAAGACCGTGCAACATTACGTATTTCTTCTCAACACGTAGCAAACTGGTTACGTCACGGTATTGTGACTCGTGAACAAGTTGAAGAAGTGCTTAAACGCATGGCAAAAATTGTTGATGAGCAAAATGCGAATGACCCATTGTATAAACCAATGGCTGCTAACTTTGAAACTAACATTGCTTTCCAAGCCGCTTCTGACCTCATCTTTAAAGGTTGTGAACAGCCTTCAGGTTATACTGAGCCGTTACTTCATGCTGCTCGTTTAAAGTTAAAAGGTTATACAGGTGACTAATTTTAACCTGTCATAAAAAAAGCCTCTTCGGAGGCTTTTTTTGTTCTCGGTATATTTTTTGCTTAAACTAAGAAAATGTATCTCTAAAGGATTTTTGAATTTGATTAATTTGAAAAGTCTAGATCGTGAGAATTGGCTTCTATGCGCAAAATTATCATTAGATGAATCTCAAAAAGACTATGTTGCACCAAATGTTTATTCTATTGCTGAGTCTAAAGTGGAAGAACATTACTGTCCAAGAGTGATCTGTTTCAATAATGACGTCATTGGGTTCTTAATGTATTGCGTCGAAATTGATCCACCTGATGAGACATTATTCTGGTTATTTCGTTTTATGATTGATAAAAATAATCAAGCTAAAGGTTATGGTACCGAAGCATTGCAAATTGCAATTGATGAAATATTTACAAAAGGAGCTAAACGAATTCGAACTATGTATAAATCATCTAATCATTATGCTGGAAAACTTTATAAAAAATTGGGTTTTATAGAAACTGGAGAATATGATGAATGTGGAGATATTATTTTAGAGTTGAATATTTCCCTTCAAAAAAAACGCTAACTGAAAATTCCAGTTAGCGTATGAAGTAATAGAATAGATTTAAAAGCAATATTAGTTACTGCTCACAATTCCAATTTTGGTGACACCTAAACGCTGCGCTGTAGCCATGACCATCGCTACATTTTTATATTCAGCCATTTGATCTGGTTTAAGTTTGATCTGGTCTTGATCTTTTTTAGCAACCACACTTTGAAATAAAGTCTCTAGTGCGGTGCGGTCTGAAACCTGCTGGTTATTCCAAAACACTTTACCTGCTGCGTCAATTCTTACATCAATCACTTCAGGTGGCTTTTCATTTGTTGGAGGCGGTGTGCCGTTTGGCAAATTAATATTAATCGCGTTGTTTGGTGCAGGGATGGTAATAATGAACATAATAATAAGTACCAACATGACATCAATAAGAGGTGTCATGTTGACCTCTAACATCACATCGTCATCATTATTTGAACCGACATTCATACCCATAAAATTCTCCTTAAAATAATTACTGGGAGGCTGGAGGGGTAGTAACAAATGCAATTTTGCCAATACCAGCTTGTTTGGTCGTGCTAATGACCTGATCTATCGCCTCAAAATGAGTAAGCTGGTCTCCACGAATATGAACTTCTGGCTGAGGCCTTTTTTGTGCAACTGCTTGAAGCTTTGATAACAATATTTCTTTATTAGGCACATAGCTTTCATTCCAGAAAATATCTCCTTTTTTGTTCACAGAAAGTTGAATATTTTCAGGTGTGGTGGCATATGGCGTATTTTTTTCTTCTGGTAATTTCACTGGAACCGTATGTGTAACTACCGGAATCGTAATTAGAAAAATAATAAGTAAAACCAACATGACATCAACCAGAGGCGTCGTATTAATTGCACCAATCATTTCATCGTCATCTTCAGAACCAACACTCATACCCATAACGTTTGCTCCTCGTTATTTAATGCTGCGGTTAACCGAATTATTGGTACTAATTTCTCCGCTTAATAAAACTGCGTGTAAATCTGAACCAAATGAACGAACATTTTCCATAACGGCTTTATTACGGCGAGTTAGCCAGTTGTAACCAAGTACAGCGGGTACTGCGACTGCAAGACCAATAGCTGTCATAATTAAAGCTTCACCGACAGGACCAGCAACTTTATCAATAGATGCCTGACCTGAAATCCCGATGGCTGTTAATGCGTGATAAATTCCCCAAACCGTACCAAAAAGACCAACAAAGGGTGCCGTTGATCCAACGGTTGCTAAGAAAGCTAAACCACCACCTAAGTGATTTTGTATTTTTTCAATTGCGCGTTGAATTGATATGCTCACCCATGTATTAAAATCGATTCGCTCAAGTAAAGAGCCGCCGTGCGATTTAGTTGAGTTAATGCCTTTTTCTGCAATAAAGCGATATGCGCTACTTTGTTCTAAATTATCAGCTGCATTATCTAGTGAAGTTGCTTCCCAAAAACTTTTCTCTGCCTCTTTGCCTTGTCGTTTTACTTTAGCTTGTTGTAAGAATTTTGAAATAATGATGTACCACGTGCCAATAGACATCAGTACTAATATAAATAAGGTAGATTTAGCGACTAAGTCTCCTTCACGCCAAAGCGCTTCTAGACCATAAGGGTTTTTAACAGTTTCGCTTGTTGCTGGTTTCGGTGGTGGAGTTGGAGTATTTGCATTTGAAGTAGCTTCAGCGGTTGCTGTTGCCACTGGAGCATTACTCGTTTCTTCTGCAAAAACCGAGTTTAATGGAAGTAATGAGCAAGCTGCGATTAAACTTGCCGAAGCGAAACGTACTAGCGGTTGAGTTGATTTTTTCATCATATTATCTCCAATATTTTTTAATTTCTGACTAATTCAATTGTTTATTCAATTACGAATGGATATTCAATTTCATACCAGTCTTGCTGAGGCACGCCATCTTTCATTGCTGGTTTGAATGTACATAAGCTGTAAGCTTTAGTTGCTGCTTTATCTAAGGTTTTGCTGCCACTTGATTTTTTTACTTTGGCATCAATGACTTTGCCTGAAGTATCAACCAAAACACGTATACGCACCGTACCTTGTTCTTCATTCATCAGTGCTTCACGAGGATATTCCGGTTTTTCACAGCCAGCAGAACCTTCCGAAACACCGCGAGTTACGCCAGCTGGTTTAGGAGCTGGGGCAGCTGCCACTGGAGCTGGTGCGGCAACAGGGCTTGGTGATGGGGTACTAGGCGCAGCAGGAGCTGGGGTAGCAACTTTAGTTGGTTGAGCTACTGGTGTTGTTTTTTGTACCGGTGTCGCCACTTTCTCTACTTGTTTAGGCGGCTCAGGAACTTTGGCAACTTTTTCTACCATTTTAGGAGGTTCAGGCGGTTTTTCCTTAGGTTTTGGCTCCTCTGGTTTAGGTGGAGGAGGCGGTTTAATATCTTGAATAATTTGTAATTCCACAGGTTTTTCTGCTGGTTTTTGAATATTGTTTGCTAAACCTGACATCAGAATATAGGCAACAATAAGATGCAGAAAAAGTACTGCGGCAATACCAATAAGGCGCTTTGCAGATTTATTTTCTATGTCTGTAAAAGTCATGCCCATAGTTACTCCTGAAACTTGAGACAAACAATTCTTAAATTAATGTTTGACTAAGGGTGAGTATTCGGTCTGCAAACACGATGTTTAAAGTCATGTTTGCAGAACAACCATTTAGAACTTATATGTACCTCGTACAAAGTACGTACGCCCTAAAGGATCTGCGTAACGTGGGTCATATCCCATTTGAAAGTTATCAATTACATTAGAAGCAGGAGGGTCTTCATCAAAAATATTTTTAATACCAGCGGTCACTTCTAGATTTTTAAAGCCTTTATAAGTGCCTGAAATGTTGTATGTTGTATAGTCGCTGACTCTATGGTTTTGGTCGTTAGAGTTTTGATCTTGGTATCCACGAGAGAAGTTCTGTTGCAGATTTAAAGCCCAGTTTTCATAATTCCAATTTAGGTTTGCGGTATGTTTCCAGCGCAGAATAATAGATTGATAGTCTAAGCCACTATATGATCCAGCAACACCTATCCATTCTCCATCTGGTTCGGCTTGATATTTATAGTCTGTTATATATGTACCATCAATGTTGAAACCGAAACGACCTGTAGCAGTCATTGGAGAAACCCAACTTAAGCCGACGTCGAAACCAGAAGTTTTAATTCCACCTAAATTTTGTTGTGTTGTAATAATATAATCTAATGAGCCATCAGGATTACGTACAAATTTGTCTGCATATTTCACAGGGTCATTAAAAATAGCAGTTTCCGAAAGAGTAGCAATTTGCTTGTCGACTTCGATATTGAAGTAATCAAGAGTGAAGGCTAAATTTTTAATTGGTTCAAATACTAAGCCTGCAGTAAAAGACTTTGACTCTTCTGGATCTAGAGTTTTATTCCCTCCATTTTGTCTGTCGAATTGCATATTACAATCACGTTCTTTTTTCCCTCCTGGTTGTACTTCGCCACCTGTGCAAAGTACTGGATCATCATATGATGCACCTGTGTTGGTTACTGAATTTGGACCATTAACCTCCCAAAGTGTTGGAGCTCTGAAACCTGTACTATAAGTTGTGCGGAACATTAACTGTTTAATAGGTTCCCAACGAAGTGCAAATTTTGGATTAAAAGTATCACCGAAATCGTTATAGTCATCATAACGAGCAGCAATTTGAGCTTCTAAAGTTTTATGAAGGGGGATATGAAATTCGGTAAATACAGATTTAATATTGCGATCGCCAGTATTTTCTGGCTCATCTGGATCGCTACCTGCACTTGGAGCTACACGGGCAATATCCGCCATAACTTTTGAAGTCCAATCTTCATAACGATAGCTTGCCCCAACTGCAAAAGCCACGTCTCCTGCTGGTAATTTAAATATAGGTCTACTTGCAGTGAAATCGACAGTAGTCGTATTTAGATTAGCTTTTAAATATTTACCTTCAACTCCTAACTCATTCCAAGCATTGCTATCCTCAGGGTTTTGTGGTCCGAATGGATTTAAGGTGCCATTGCTTAAAGCTTCTTGAGTTTTATCATAATTTAAGTAACCACTTACGAGAGCATCTGATGCACTACTATGAGCATAGGTAACGCCAGAATTAATATCCCAACCATGAGTTTCACCCTCAATACCAGCAAACAATCTATGTGATTGGTTAATACTATTACTTACACGATTACCTGATTGTGAACGTAGATATAGAGGAATAGTTCCCTTAGCGCCTGCTAAAGCTGGAGTGATACCATTGCCTGGATAATATTTACTGCTAGGGTCAAGCGTCAGATCAAAAAATACATCTGGCGCAACTGAAGTAGTGACTTCACTTCTTGCATACAAATATTCTGCAATCGCGTTAAAATTATCATTTAATTTAAAAGTAGCTCGGCCCATAGCTGAGATGTCTTCTGTTTTGGGAACAATTCCAATCACAGCTTGGCTATTGTATCGACAAGTTCCATCATCGTTACTATTAAGAGGATTATTACCACAACCAGTGGATGCGTAAGGGTTACCTAAACCTGGGACATTGGCAGGGAATGAACCACTACTGGTTCTATTGACACCTAATTCGGGTAATATGCCTCCACGCCGACTAACTTTACGGTCTTTGGCCATGACATCATCGCCTTTGCGATAGTCCACAACACCAAAAACGTTATAGCCATTTTCGTCTAAATCACCAAAACCGCCAAAAATGCTGTAGTCTTGCTGCTCGCCGCCTTTTTGTTCTGGTTTTTGATAGCCTGCGGTTAGATTAAGTCCCGTAAATTGCTTTTTGGTAATGAAGTTAATTACCCCGCCAATTGCATCAGTCCCATAAATGGAAGAGGCGCCATCTCGTAAAACCTCGATTCGGTCTAACATTGCGAGTGGAATAATATTTAAGTTGGTAACACCACTATCATATGCATTTGCAGCTAATCGACGACCATTAAGTAAAACAAGTGTTTTATTGGCACCTAAGGCTCTCAAGTTTGCCGCTGAACCAGCTGTTTTACTTGTCCCCACGTTGCTGGCAGTAACAAAATTAGATTGGTTTGCACTAATTTTGGCTAAGGCTTCTTCAGTTGTGGTTACCCCTTGTTTTAAAATTTCATCCACTTTTACGATAGTAATGGGTGAAGCACTTTGAGCTGCAACTCCCTTGATTGAAGAGCCAGTCACAGCAACTTTTACAACTTTGACTGGTTTATCATCATTGCTTGATTGTTCTGTTTCTGCTGCTTGTGCCATGGTAAGACACATCATGCTTAAACTAAGGGTACTTAATTTAAGAATTGTTTTGCCAATCTTGGGGGTTACCTGAGATCGAACATTGTATTTTTTTTTCATCGTGGATTTGATCCCTTTTTGTTGTAGTTAGCGATATTGCTGGAAAGTTTTTAAGCAAAGCAAGTGCCAACTATATATTTTTCTTTTTTTAGTTTATGCAAAATATTGATATATATTGATTTTATTATGTTTGTGGTGAGGGTCTAGTGTTTTATCTCCACCTAAAAAATTTTCCATTTGGTAAGTTTTTGTACGGTGGCCAAAAGTTCCAAAATTATTTGTACAAAAAGTAATCATTATTGGATTGTTCATGTATCGATTCGTATCTTTTGTATCTTTTTAGAACTTTTTTAAATGTAATTGTATAATGTAACATTTCTTTTATTTTTTAATTTTTTAATATAAATTAGTATCTTATATTGGTATTTCTTGTTTGGTCTATAAAAAAATTATGAACTAGAATGAAACATTCATGACTTTTAATTGTGCATTATGGACTAATAATGAATAAGTTATATAAATATAATATTTGGCAAAAACTTACTTTTATTTATATAGTCCCAGAAGTTTTAAGTGCCTAATTAAAATGTAAATTTTAAATATTTCTATATGAATTATTCTTGATCATAAAATATGGCATGAAATTCGCTTTGTATTAGATAGTTACAGCTTTCTAATTTCATTATGATATTTTCCATTCGATCAAATAAAAGATTGAATAGAAAGGTTAATAATTTACAAAGAAGAAAGTAGTCCATTGAGAAAGAACTTTTCTTATTCGGATTTAGATGTTACTCAAAAGGATAATATCTTTAAAAAATTAATTAAGTAGGTAGGAACTTGAAATTAAAAATTTTTAAGCTCGCCATTCTAAGTCTGGCTATTACATCAGTTTCTTGTGCTTTCGCCCAAACGCCTGCGCAACCAAACAAAATTTTGCATGTTGCCTATGAAGCCCCAGATGATGGCTTCGATATGGTTAAAACCACCAATTTTTATAGTGCTAGTATTGCGGAAACCATATTTGAGCCTTTACTCAAATATGATTATTTAGCTCGTCCCGTACAGTTAGTTCCTTATACTGCTGAAAGCCTGCCTAAGGTGGACCAAGACGGTAAAGTTTATACATTTAAAATTAGGCCTGGTATTTATTTTACCAATGACCCTGCTTTTAAAGGTAAACGCCGTGAGCTGGTAGCTGAAGACTACGTCTATGCAGTTAAACGCATTTTAGATCCTGAAAATAGGGCACCTTCAGTTTCTTTTATTGAGGGTAAATTGTTAGGTGCCGATGCAGTTGTAGCTCAAGCAAAGAAAACGGGAAAGTTTAATTATGCTACCCCAATTGCTGGGGTCAAAGCACTTGATCGATATACTCTACAATTTACTTTGACTCGCCAAGATTTTAATTTTCCTTATATTCTTGCTTACATTACCTTTGGTGGCGTTGCAAAAGAGGTTGTTGATTATTACGGTGATCGTATCGGGATGCACCCAGTTGGTACCGGACCATACATGTTAAGTAAATATGTTCCAAGAAGTAAGGTCGAATTAGTTGCCAATCCTGATTATCGAGGTTTTGTCTGGAATTTTAAGTCAACAGGAACACCTTGGGATAACCAGCTTATTAAAGAAATGAGCGGTAAGAAAATGCCCCAAATTGGTAAGGTTGTAGTCAGTATTATTGAAGAACAACAGTCTAGATGGTTAGCTTTTCAGTCTGGTCAATTAGATTTTGACAGACTTACAGCAGATGCAGTTCCTCAAGCTTTAGATGGAAATCAACTTAAGCCTTCTTTTCAGAAAAGGGGAATTAAGCACTTCCCGTATAAGGAACCCGAAATGACCTATACGATGATGAACATGCGTGATCCGGTCATTGGCGGTTTTAGCCCAGAAAAGATTGCACTTCGTAGAGCAATTACGTTGGCATATAATCAAAAAGAAAGTATAAAACTGGTTTACAAAGGCCAAGCTGTTAGAGCAGAAATGTTCATACCTGAAGGTGTAAATGGATATAACCCTAAGTACAGAAGTAGCGTAGGGTATAATCCATTATTGGCAAATAAATTACTTGATTATTATGGTTATAAAAAGGGGGCTGATGGCTATCGAAATTTGCCAAATGGAAAACCTTTAGTTTTAAAAATTAATAATGAAAATAGCTCATCTTCAGTTATTCTTTCTGAATTATGGAAAAAAAATCTAGACGCGATTGGGATTCGTGCTGAATTCAAAGTGAGTAATTTTGCAGATAACTTAAAAGCCGCCACTCAATGTAAATATATGATTTGGGGCGGCGCATGGATTGCTGACTATCCTGAGGGAGATAATTTTGCACAATTACTGTATGGACCAAATGCTGGTCAGGGAAACCATGCTTGTTACCAGTCTAAAACATACGATGCTCTTTATAATCAAGCCACTCATTTACCACCCCAACAACGTCTACCATTTTACGAAAAGCTTAACCGCCAGATTGAAGCAGATAATCCGTGGATTATTCATGTAACGCGAATTCGTAATTGGTTGATACGGCCACAAGTTAAGGGTTTTAAACCCCACCCAATGATGAATACAAACTGGCAATATCTTGATATTACCCCTGTTAAAAAATAATTTTAGATAAAGATAAATATGACTGAAAATTTAATAAAACAGCTCAAGCATTGTGGTGTCAGTTTTTTACTTGCTAGCATGGCATTAACTGGTTCTACAGCTCTATGTGCTAAAAGCCCAGCTGATCCCAATAAAGTTCTACGTTACGTATTCCCGACAGCAGAAACAGGTTTCGACCCCGCTTATATCCATGATCTATATTCAGCACATGTAACCACTTCAATATTTGAAACTTTATATACCTATGATTACTTGGCAAGGCCAGCAAAACTTGTTCCGAAAATAGCCACAGCCATGCCAGAAGTCAGTGCCGATGGTCTGACTTATACCATTCACATAAAAAAGGGTATTTATTTTACCAATGACCCTGTTTTTAAAGGTAAACCACGAGAATTAACAGCCAATGATTATGCTTATTCTTTTAAGCGTTTATTGGACCCGAATTTACGCTCTCCAAATAGCTGGCTGTTAGAGAATAAAATTGAAGGTATGGATGCATTAATAAATGCAGCCAATAAAACTGGAAAATTTAACTATGACGAAAAGGTAATTGGTTTGCAAACACCAGATAGATACACTTTGGTGATTCGTTTAGTTAAGCCAGATTATAACTTTCCTTTGTTACTGGCACATGACCCTACAGGTGCAGTGGCACGTGAAGTCATCGAAAAATATAAAGATAAAGCAGGTTATGTAATGGGCCATCCTGTAGGGACTGGACCTTATGTACTCAGTAAATGGGTACCAGCATCACGTATTGTTTTAAAAGCGAATCCTGATTTCCGTGGTTTTACTTGGAACTTTGCTGCCAGTAGCCCTGAGGATGAGGCAATTGTAAAACGCCTTAAAGGTAAAAAAATGCCTCAAATAGGCACAATTGATATTCAGGTTATGGAAGAAAATCAATCGCGATGGCTGGCATTTCAGCGTGGTGAAATTGATATATTTCAACTTGAAGGTCAACTGGTCGCAAAAGCAATTAAAGACGGTAAATTAAGACCTGAACTTGCTAAAGAAGGTGTGCAGCTATCTCGTATTGTTGATCCTGAAATTAGCTATATCTATTGGAACCTTAAAAATCCGGTCGTTGGCGGAATGAGTAAAGAAAAGATTGCCTTACGCCGTGCAATAGCAATGTCTCGTTCAATAGATCAAGAAATTAAATTAGTAAGAAATGATGATGCTCAGCGTTTAGATTTTCCAGTTCCACCAGGGGTAGTGGGTAACGATCCACAGTATAGAAGTAGCACGCCATATTCCGTGAAAGCAGCAAATTTACTATTAGATCGATATCACTATAAAAAAGATGCCTCAGGTTGGCGTACACAACCAAATGGCAAGCCTCTGGTCATTGAATATATGGCGCGCAGTGACAGCATTGGGCAGCAAAGTGCTGAACTTTGGAAAAAGAACTTTGATAGTTTAAATATTCGCATGGTCTTTAAACCCATGCTTTTTGCAGACCTCATTCGAGCGCAAAAACAATGTGAAGGTATGTTTGGTTCTTCTGCATGGATAGCAGATTATCCAGATGGGGATAATTTTATGCAGAATTTTTATGGACCCAATACGCATATGACGAACTGGTCTTGTGGTTCGACACCAGAGTTTGATCAGTTATATCGTCAGACACAACAAATGCAAGCAGGTCCTGAGAGAGATGCGCTTTATCGAAAAATGACACGTTTATTAGAAGTGTATATGCCTGTTCAGGTCTCTTATGCACGCTACCGAAATATGCTGGCTCAACCACAAATCATTGGGTATAAAAAGCATCCAATTTTACATGCTGAGTGGATGTATTTTGATATCGATACACATACTAAATCTAATCATTAAATGAAAAAAATTGGAGATATGATGAAAAATAATGCATTGAAAATGACAACTTTATGTATGTTGACCATAGGTATAAGTCAGTTTGCAACGGCAGAGACAACACGTCCTACTTTGCCATTACTTAAAGCACAACAGCTCCCAGCATGGTGTGATGCTAATTTAAAAAAGATTCAACAGCAGATTACTATTTTTGAAAAAACGCCTGTTAAAGATAATGCAGCAGCGGCACCTATATTGGCAAAATGGGATAAAATTTTTGCGCATTTTGAGGATTTTTCAGGTCCGATAAGTCTATATAGTAACGTAGACCCAGATGCAAAATTACGTAAGGCAGCTGAAGACTGTGAAATCAAAATTAATCAGTTTCACACTGATATATTTCAGAACCCGAAGCTATATAACTTAATTAAAAATACACAAGCAACAGGCCCAATTGACCAAAAATACCGCCAAGATATTCTAGATCAGTTTGAAGACACAGGTGTTCAACTTGAACCGGTAAAGCGTGCACGAATGAAGGCCATTCTGGATGAGTTGACCAAACTCGAACAAGAATATGCCCGTAATGTCCGTGATAATCCGGAGAAACTTGAGTTTACTCCTGAAGAGATGAAAGGCTTACCTCAAAGTTATATTTCAGCATTAAAGAAAAATGCTAAAGGTAATTATTTATTAGGTTTTGAATATCCTGAATATCGCCCTTTTATGGAGTTGGCAGATAATGATGATGCTCGGAAAAGATATCAAATTGCCTTTACTCGACGTGGTACTGAGCAAAATTTAAAACTACTCAAACAAGCAATTGATTTGCGTTATGAGCTTGCGCAGTTATTTGGAAAAGCAAGTTATGCAGATTGGGTTTTAAAAGACCGTATGGCTAAAACGCCTGAGGCTGTAAATCAATTTTTAGCAGAAGTCCAAAAAACGGTAGCACCACTTGAACGTAAAGAAGTAGAAGAACTCCGTGCATTTAAAGCACAAACTTTAAAAACGCCATTAGAAAAAACCGAGATCACACGTTGGAGTGAAGCTTACTGGAGTGAAAAACTTCGTAAGAATAAATATCAGATTGATCAGGAAAAACTTCGTGATTATTTCCCCACTTTAGCTTCTCAAAAATGGTTATTTGCCATTTCATCTGACCTTTATGGCATTGATTTCAAACCTGTCAAAGTTAAAGCATGGCAGGATGAAGTTGAATATTACGATGTAGTTGACAAAAAAACAGGAAAGCTTCTTGGCGGCTTATATATGGATAAATTTCCTCGTGAAGGGAAATATGGCCATGCTGCCGTTTGGGGAGTATACGGTGGCAGCACTTTAACCAATCGATTGCCCGTTTCGGCTTTGGTCACCAATTTTAACCGTAAAGGTTTAAACAGTGACGAGCTTGAAACTTTTGTTCATGAGTTTGGCCATGCTTTACATGGCATTTTATCAAATACACGTTATGCCAGTCAGTCTGGAACATCCGTAGAGCGTGATTTTGTAGAAGCACCGTCTCAAATGTATGAAGAGTGGGCACGCCGTAAAGAGACTTTATCTAAAGTGGCTGATTACTGTGATCCAGCATGTCCACGTGTTGATGACGAACTAATTGCCCGTTTAAAAGCTGTACATAACTATGGTCGTGGCTTGCGCTATGCGCGTCAGACTCTTTATGCACAGTACGATATGTCATTGCATACTGCTGATGCCTTAAAAGTAAAACCTTTAGAAAATTGGCAAAAAATGGAAGCTGCTACAGCTTTAGGTTATGTATCAACAACAGAATTTCCCGGGCAGTTTGGGCATTTGATGGGCGGTTATCAAGCAGGTTATTACGGCTATATGTGGTCTGAGGTTTTAGCTTTAGACATGCTTTCTGCCTATGGTGACAACCTTAATAACCCGCAAGTTGGACAGCGTTACCGCCAAACTATTTTGTCGCAAGGTAGCCAAAAGCCGGCAGCTGAATTAGTTAAAGATTTCCTTGGCCGTGAACCTGATAACAAAGCGTTCTTTAATGAAATTACCGGACAACGGGTTAAATAAGGAATTATCACTATGCTGGCATATGTTATTCGGCGTTTATGGCAGATGATTCCAACTATGTTGGGGGTAGTCTTACTTATTTTTATTCTTTTTAACTGGGTAGGTGGCGATCCTGCTTATATTTTAGCGGGCAAGATGTCTAATCCTGAGCAGATTGAAAACATTCGTAAGCAGCTTGGTGTCGATCAGCCTTATTACGTTCAGCTCTGGATTTTCATTAAACAAATACTGACTTTTGACTATGGTGCAAGTTGGAGTACTGGCGAACCTGTTTCTCAAATTATTTTAACTCGATTAGGACCATCGCTCACGCTTTTAATTCCACTGACTATTTTACAGACGGTTATTTCAATTATTTTGGCATTGGCTGTTGCAGCTGTACGTGGTTCTCTAACCGACCGTATGGTCATGATGTTATGTACCATCGGCATGTCGATCAGCATCTTAGTTTACATTATCGTTTTTCAATATGTTCTGGCTTATCAGCTAAGTTGGTTTCCTGTACAAGGCTGGAGCGATAGCTTTACTGATAATTTATTTAAGTTTGCCTTACTACCGATTCTAATCATGCTGGTGGTGAGTATTGCACCGACTTTACGTTTATATCGTAGCTTTGTGCTTGATGAAATTAATCAGGACTATGTTCGAACAGCACGTGCTAAAGGTGTAGGTGAAAGCCGAATTTTAGGCGTACATGTACTACGGAACGCTTCAATTCCTATTATTACCGATGTGATGTCAACTTTACCTGCATTGCTCATAGGCGCATTTTTAATTGAACGTTTTTTTGGTATTCCCGGGATTGGTCGAGAGGTGATTATTGCAGTTGAGCGGAGTGATTTTCCTGTTATTAAGGCAATTACAGTTTACATCGCCGCTGCAACTATGATTTTTAACCTGATTGCCGATTTGGTCTACAAAGTGGTTGATCCACGTGTACAGTTGAAGTAGGTGGGCTATGCTGAGCGTTTTATCAAAAAGAAAACAACAAACAAAAGCCGAAGCTCATTCATCTGGCCTGTGGAAACTTGCCATGCGTCGTCTTCGGGCCGACAAGATCGCAATGTCATCGCTAGTGATTGTATTGCTTTATTTTATTATCTTGGTTCTATCAATGACGGGTGTGATTGCATCTGACTGGAATAAAGAGGTTGCAGTAAGTTATGCACCACCTACATTTATAGGCGCAGATAAGACAACAGGTGCAGGGCAAAATGCAGCAGCGATTGAAGAAGAGTTACCGATAAATCCAGTTGATCCTTTAAAAGATGTAATTCACCAACTCAAGGCTGAAATTAAACAAGAAAAGAGTGCGGGAAGTGCAATTGATTATTATGGTGTAGTTGACCCTTTAGCTGAGGATATGAAAGCAATTGATCAGCAACTTGGTGGACATTTACTTGATCAGCAAAGTGAACTTAAAAGCACACTTATATTTGGAGCTGACAAATGGGGACAAGATGTCCTTAAAAAGACCATTAAAGGTGCTGAAACATCAATTATTGTTGGGGTGATATCCGCTTTACTTGCGGTAGGCATCGGTACACTTTTAGGTGCAATTTCTGGATATTTTGGTGGTTGGGTGGATGATATTCTCAACTGGTTTTATAACATTTTTACCTCAATTCCCTATTTATTATTAGTTCTTGCTATTGCTGCCGTACTTCAACAAAAAGGCATTTTATCCATTGTTCTGATTTTAGGTTTAACGGGCTGGACGGGTGTTTATCGTTTAATTCGTGCCGAATATATGAAACATACTGCACGTGAGTACGTTCTTGCTGCTAAAGCAATTGGCGTTGGACACTTCCGTCGTATGTTCATTCATATTTTTCCTAATGTCAGCCATATCGCTTTGGTCCAAATGTCAATTTTGGTGGTGTCTTTCATTAAATCTGAGGTCATCTTGAGTTTCTTAGGTTTTGGTGTGCCAGTAGGCGTAGTGTCTTGGGGGAGTATGTTAAATGAAGCACAAAGTGAGCTTCTTTTAGGTAAGTGGTGGCAGCTTGTCGCAGCCTCTGTCGCGATGGCTGTTTTGGTAACGGCATTTTCAATGTTTACTGATGCACTCCGTGATGCATTAGATCCAAAACTAAAATAAGAGGAAATCCTAATGTCAGAACATGAAAATAAGAATGCGCCGTTACTGCATGTTAAAAATCTACGAGTAAGTTTTAAAGGTGAAGATAAACAATATATTGAAACCGTGAAAGGAATTAGCTTTGATATTCCTGAGAATACAACGGTTGCTTTAGTAGGTGAGTCGGGTAGCGGTAAATCGGTTACTTCTTTGGCAACTATGGGATTACTGCCTATAGGTCAGAGTAAAATTGATGAGCAAAGTAAAATTATATTTGAAGGCAAAGATTTACTGAGCTTATCTCGTACAGAGATGCGTAAAATTTGTGGCAAAGATATTGCGATGATTTTTCAGGAGCCGATGTCATCATTAAATCCTGTTTTTACGGTTGGCAATCAAATTGCAGAAGTGTTGTGTTTGCATATGGGATTGAGCCGTAAACAGGCCCGACAACGCGTTTTAGAGTTGCTTAAAGAAGTAGGTATTCCTTCACCTGAAACTAAAATTAATGCTTATCCAAACCAACTTTCTGGTGGCCAACAACAACGTGTCATGATTGCTATGGCGATTGCGTGTGAGCCTAAACTGCTGATTGCCGATGAGCCGACCACTGCACTTGATGTCACGATCCAAAAACAGATTATTGATTTACTTGAGTCATTGCGTAAACGCCGTCAAATGTCGATGCTTTTTATTACTCACGATTTAGCATTGGTCGGTGAAATTGCAGATAAAGTTATTGTGATGCGTCATGGTGAGATTAGAGAGCAAGGCGCTGCTGAAGAAGTTCTTGAACAGCCTAAAGATGTATATACGAGAGCTTTGCTCTATTGCCGCCCACAAATGTCACAACGACCTTATCGTTTGCCTGTGACCAGCGATTTTATGCGTCAAGAAGACAACATCTTGGTCGAACAAAGTTTTGATGCTTCAGAAATTCCCGAGCGCAAACGTGGCTTAAATGGTGATGAGCAAATCATTTTAGAAGTAAAAGACCTGAAAAAAAGCTTTTATAGCCGTAAAGGTCTATTTGGCAAAGAAGAGTTTCAGGCCGTTAAAGGAGTTTCTTTTAAACTCGCTAAAGGAAAAACCTTAGGTTTAGTCGGTGAGTCAGGTTCAGGTAAAACGACTGTTGGGCTACTACTCATGCGCTTACATCAAGCATCTGGTGGGCAGGCTTTCATCGAAGGTAAAGATATTCTTTCATTAACTGAAAAAGAGTTTGCTAAATATCAACGAAAGATACAGATCATTTTTCAAAATCCATATGCCTCTCTTAATCCACGTTTTACCATTGGGCAGATATTATTAGAGCCTATGCAAATTCATGGTATTGGTAAAGATGATGCTGAGCGCAAACAAATTGCGCTTGGTTTACTTGATAGAGTGAATTTACCTGAACAAGCTTATTATCGATATCCGCATGAGTTTTCAGGTGGACAACGCCAACGTATTGCGATTGCACGCTGTTTAACGCTAAAGCCTGAAATTTTGATTTGTGATGAATCAGTTTCTGCGCTCGATGTTTCAGTCCAAGCGCAGGTACTTAACTTATTACAAGACTTACAAGATGAGTTTGGGCTTAGTTATATCTTTATTTCACATGACTTATCGGTTGTGAAATATATCTCTGATCAGGTGATGGTCATGAATCATGGAGAAGTTGTGGAAATTGCCAATTCGGATGAGCTCTATGCACATCCTCAACATGATTACACTAAACGTCTATTGCAGGCGATTCCTCAAGGGATTCAACACATTTCATAAGCGTAAAGTTATGTCGTTAAAGGCACTTTCGAGTGCCTTTTTATTTGGTTTATGTGGTAAATGCTTATAAAATAACAGAAGTAAATATAGAGTATTTTATTCTTGCTATGTGTGCGAACTTTAAACCTTTAACTCTTGCTCAATTACAGCAACTTCAGTTGCCTGTGGTTGGCTTTAGCTATGCCGAAGAGGTTTACCCTGCGGGAACAATGCCACTATTATTCAAATCACCACAAGGTCTTGAATGGCGTGAAGTCATGTTCGGCTTGGTTCCAAAGTGGGCTGAAGATACCAACATAGCAAAACATACTTACAATGCCCGTCATGAAACCATTTTCCAAAAACCGAGTTTTCAAGAAGCTGCTCTTAAATGTAAATTCGGTGTAATTCCAGTGACCGAGTTTTATGAAAGTAAATATATAAATGATAAGCCGGAACGATGGGGTGTACGCCGTAAAGATGGGCAAGCTTTTTTCATTGCAGCGATCTATGAAATTTGCAAAATCAATGAGACGGTTATTCGTTCTGCAAGCATGTTGACCATGGACGCGATTGACCATCCCATGATGAAAGACTTTCACGAACCAGGTGATGTCAAAAGATCAGTTATTGTGATTCCACATGACCGACTAGAAGAGTGGTTGAGTTTAGAATCGCCTGATATTTCCAGCTTTATTGAAGGTTTTCCAGTGGAAGAGTTTGAATGCTCTCATGTGCCAAAAGAAAAAGTTATAAAATCGACACCACAGTTAAGCATGTTTGACTAATCTATCTAAAATAAGATGAGGTTATTGATATCAAATCTGAATCAATAACCTATATTGTTTATTCAATATTTTTACTTAATGTTTGTACTTCAGAATCTTGAGCTAGATAACTCAATTCAATGGGTGAAATAACAAAAGTTGTATTATCTGAGGTCTGTTTAAATACAAAACCATATTCAAAAGACTGGCTACTTTTGTTTGGTAACCAGAATAGATAAGGACATCCTGTATAACTACCATCCCAACCCATTTCTCTTGCTAAAGCTAAAGCTGTATCTGATTTTGCAATGATTTCTTTAAGAGATTCTTTATCTCTTGTTGAAACATCACCATCATCATCTGCAAATGTTTGTAGGAACTCATTTAAGGGCGTAAGTTCTTCCCAGTTACGTTCTATTGTCGAGAAATGATATCCATATAGCATCATGTGCGCTTTCTTCCATCTTGTTATTGTGTGATTGAACATAGCAAGAAATAGATGAAAAGGAAATGGATGGATCTGATTTAAGTTGTTTATTTTTCATAACTTATAGATTGTTTTTTGTACATAATAATGGTTTTTTTAACATCATCATTTTTCATATTAACTATATAGTGTGCACACAAAGTTTTGTTCATCTAATCATTAAGATAAATTACTTTTTTAGTAAATCAAACTGTTGGCCAATATTGAATTGTTCATAATTCACCTATAATAGAAATGAAACTATGTAGAGCATATTTATGTTTATAACAACTACGCGCCCACAAGATACTTTGATTAATCAGCTTCTTCCAGTTTTGGAACAAGCAAGCCAGATTCTATTACAAGAATATCAAAATTATTCTGCGGGTTATGAGTTTACTATTCATGAAAAACAAGACGATTCACCTGTAACTCAAGCAGATTTAAAAGTGAATCTTTTCTTATTAAAGCACTTGGCAGAGATTACACCAGACCTGCCTGTTTTGTCTGAAGAAAGTGATTATAGTGCTCGCCATGACTGGTCTACGTGTTGGATGTTAGATCCGCTTGATGGAACTAAAGAGTTTATTCATGAGCGTGATGAGTTCACGATAAACCTAAGCTTGATTAAGGGTAAAGAGACAATCTTTTCAGTTATTGCTGTGCCATGTGAACAAGTCGTGTATTTAGGATATCTACAAGATTTACCTTTTAAATATAGTTTTAGTCAAAAGCAGTGGTATCAATATCAGATAACTTCGCCTTCGCCAGATACACCTATACAAATAGGACTTAGCCATGGCAGTAAAAATCCGAAATATCAAAGATTTATTCAGCCTATCGAAAAAGAACATAACATTATTAGAAGAGAAGCAGGAAGTGCCTATAAATTTTGCATGATGTTGGAAGGTGAAATAGATATTTACCCACGATTCCATCCAACTTCTGAATGGGACACAAGTTCTGGTCAAGGGTTGTTGGAAAGTATAGGTGGTGGTTTACTTACTCTTGATGGAAAACCTTTTGAATATAACCAGAGACACACGGTTTTAAATAAGGGCTTTATCGCATTTCGTGATCAAGAAAGCAAAAAAATAGCATTTGAAGCATTAACCCAATCAGGTGTTATAGATTGAGAGTTATGTCAGACATGTTATAGTGGCAAAGTATTGAAAAAAGATGACAAGATAACAATGGCACTCGATTTATTGCCTAAAAGTATGTTTGAAGCAATTGATTTATTGCCCGATGCTTCAACTCCCGTGACCTTATTTACGCGCCATTCTCTAAGAGAACTTGTGGACGGGCAGGGTTTAGCAGGATATGACCTCCAACTTACTCCTCAAGGGCGTGAGCTTGCGCAGGCATGGGGTAATTATTTAATTAAAAATACAGATCGTGTTATCCAGCATTGTATTTCAAGTCCAATACAACGTTGTGTCGATACGGCTGCGCTCATGATTGAAGGGGCTGATGATGTAAGTCCCGAATCTAATACACATACCATTGAAATTATTGAGCAGGGACTACTGGTTGAACCTGGTAGCTTTGTACTAGATATACAGCAAGCTGCTCCTTATTTTAAAAAACAAGGCGCTTTGGGTTTTATTAATAGTTTTGTTAATAATGCATTACCTGGCATGAAACACCCCATTACTGGTGTTTTAGACGTGCTCGAGCTTATTTATCGTACTCATCCCAAAACTCAAGGTGGACTTAGTTTAGCTGTCAGTCATGACACTATTATTGCTGCAATTGTTGCTGTAATTTCTGGTGAAAATAAAATTAAGAAAGAAGATTGGCCTGAAATGATGGAAGGCTTATTTGTATGGTTTGAGGGCGAAGAGTTTCCAAATTGTAAATTAAAATGGATTTGGAGAGGTAAGGCCTATGAGCTGAATGTAGCCAAATTTAACACAGGGCTATAAGCTCAAAAAAGATAGGTAATAAAAAAAGCCCAATAGGGCTTTTTTTACATGCTTCAATTAGTTAGCTAACGCTTTAACTTGAGCATTTAAACGGCTCTTATGACGAGCAGCTTTATTTTTGTGGATGATGCCTTTATCAGCCATACGGTCGATTACAGGAACAGCTTTTTTGTAAGCTTCTGTAGCAACAGCATGATCACCACCAGCAATTGCACTTAAAGTACGTTTGATGTATGTACGAACCATAGAACGCAAGCTTGCGTTGTGTTTACGTGCAGTAACGTTTTGACGCGCACGTTTTTTAGCTTGAGCAGAGTTTGCCACTCTTGCACTCCTTGAAAATAAGTTGGTCTGGGCGGGCTGTGGTCAATCCAGTAAACTGGTGCAACCATCACCAGCCCGTAAACAAGTGCCATATTGTGATGAATAGACACCGTGAAGTCAAGCCTTGAGAGCATTTTAAGCGGTTTTAGGGGCTGCTAAAACCGTAAGAAAAGGTTAAATTTGATACAAACTTAAAGAGGGTTGGATAAAAAATGAGTATAAGTACGAAAAAAGCAATTGTGATAGGTGCTACAGGACTTGTGGGTTTAGCTCTTGTCGAACAGCTTGAGCAAACACCAGAATTTGAAGCGATTACTGTCGTGGTAAGAAAAGAATCACAACTACTTAATACATATAAAAAAGTTAATCAGCTGGTTGTAGAAGATTTCTTAATGTTGAATGATGAAGATGTGAGCGGTCATACCCATGCATTTAGCTGTTTGGGAACAACATTGAAAAATGCAGGCTCAAAACAGGCCTTTTACGCTGTGGATTATGAAATCAATGCTCATTTGGCAGATTTGGTACAAGATAAACATATTCATCTTTTATTAGTAAGTGCACTTGGTGCAAATGCCAATTCACCGATTTTTTATAATAAAGTGAAAGGACAACTAGAAGATTATATTGAAAGTCTACAACTTGAGAAATTGTCTATCTTTAGACCATCTTTACTTATTGGTAAACGCAGTGACGTACGGTTTATAGAAGATTTAGGGCAGAGTCTATTTAAATTTATTGAGAATAAATTACAAAAACCATTCAAATATAAACCTGTAACTGCGGAGCAATTGGCTCATACGATGGTCGTAGCGGCGCTAACGCAAATTGAAGCCTTTAAACGATATGATAATCTGAGTATACAGAAAACTCGATAAGGGAGAATAAAAGTGTCGACAGTACCATTTGTAACATGTGATTTATTAGATGATAACCCTGAAAAAGATTTACAAGTTGTAATTCCTTCAATGGATGGAAAGTTTTTCCAAAGCTATGGTGCACGTAAAACTTTTGGGGGGCAGATTGTAACAGTAAAGTGCTTTGAAGATAACTCACGTGTAAAAGAGTTATTGGCAACAGATGGTACAGATAAAGTATTAGTGGTAGATGGCGGTGCATCTATGCGCTGTGCACTCATGGG
>NZ_JZFB01000001.1:486953-490838 GCF_001188385.1 Acinetobacter sp. V2
GGTGTCGTGATTTACGGTTGTGTACGAGATGTAGATGCGCTTGCAACTTTGGATTTAGGCGTACATGCATTGGCTGCAATTCCGCAAAAAAGTAATCGTAAAGGCATTGGTGAAGTAGATATTAATTTGTATTTTGGTGGTGTCACAATTCAATCAGGTGATTTTATCTATGCTGATAATAATGGAATTGTGATTGCAAAAGAAAAATTAGTCTAATTCTCTAATATAAAGGAACGCATGATGGTGATTCATCAAATTAAAGTACTTCAAGCAGTTGTATCTGCAATTGCTGAAGGCGGTAGGGGCGTAACAGGCACTGCTTTTCCTCAGCAACCTGTAAAAGCTTTGAAGCTATATGAATTTGAAGGTTCACCATTTTGTCGCCGCGTTCGTGAAGTGATTACACTTTTGAATCTGGATGTCGAAATTTATCCATGTCCTAAAGGCGGAACAAAGTATCGTTCAGTTGTAAAAGAAAAAGGCGGGAAATTACAATTTCCTTTTTTAATTGATGAAAATACTGGTGATCAGCTATACGAATCACAAGATATTATTCATCATTTATTTAAACACTACGGTAAGACTGGAAAGACACCTCAGAAATTTTCGAGTTACCCGAACATGCCGTATGTGGCATTTGCAGGGACCATATTAAATGGTGCTCGTGGAGTTTGGATAAATAAAAAAATTGTTGATAGAGCTGCTCCTGAGCAAAAGCTTGAGTTATGGAGTTTTGAGGCAAGCCCTTATTCAAGAGTCGTAAGAGGTTTACTCTGTGAGCTTGAGCTTCCATATATTTTGCATAATGTTGCAAAAGAGAGATGGCAAGATCAGGGCCCAGCTATTCTTCGTTTAAAACCAGGTAAATATGTACCTTTAAAAGGTGGAAAAAGAGAAAAAATATTGCCTGTTATGCAAGGTAAAATGCAGGTGCCATATTTGGTAGATCCGAATACAGGAGTGAAGATGTTTGAGTCTGCTCAAATCGTAAAATATTTAAAGAAGCAATATGGGCGTTAATTAATGTCTATTTTAGTAAGAGTTTAAGGTGCTTTACTTAAACTCTTACCAATCTCAGATTTCATTACAAGATGTATGAAAAGAAAATGAGTATGCTAAATTAATAAGGTTAATTACCTAAAAGGCATATTTTATGGAATGTATGAGAATTCAGCCTGTAACGAGCGCTCCTGGTGAAAATGCATTATTTATTGTATTAGGACTGGCTCAAGGTGATTCTGTAATAGAAAAAGTAAAAGATTTTGCTGCTAATTTTTCAGCGCTAACCAGAAGTCTGTCTAATCGTTACCCAGAAAGTAAATTTAATGCGACGTTGGGTTTTAGTTCAAATGCATGGGATATTTTATTCCCAGAGCAAGCGAAGCCTCAAGAGTTACAACCATTTCAAGAAATTAGAGGCCCGAAATATACGGCTGTCTCAACTCCAGGTGATTTATTTTTTCATATTCGTGCCGATCGTCAGGCTTTATGTTACGAGCTGGGCAATATAATTAATCAACAGCTTGGTAAAGTAACGTATCCAATTGATGAAGTTCATGGTTTTCGTTATTTTGACGGACGTGCAATTATTGGTTTTGTTGATGGGACTGAGAACCCGGAACCAGTTATTGCAGCCCAGTGGGCGTTAGTGGGTAATGAAGATCCTGATTTTGTCGGGGGAAGTTATGCTTTTATTCAAAAATATATACATGACATGGAGAAATGGCGTTCATTAACCGATGAAGAGCAAGAAAAAGTGATTGGGCGCAAAAAGTTCAATGATGTTGAACTTGGTGATGATGAAAAGCCTTTAACTGCTCATAATGTTGTAAGTAAAGCTCATGATACAGATGGCAATGAACTTAAAATTATGCGAGCTAATATGCCTTTTTCAAATCCGTCTAGAAATGAATATGGTACATTCTTTATTGGTTACTCACGTAAATTTAGTACAACTCGACAAATGCTTGAAAACATGTTTTTAGGCAATGAGCAGGGTAATCTTGATCGATTGCTTGACTTTAGTACTGCTCAGACTGGCACCTTGTTTTTTGTACCAACTGTCGATTTCCTTGATGATTTAGGCGATGAGTAGTTGTTAAATTAGAAGGCTTAAATGATGGAAGCAACGAGATTGCTTCCATTGCTTAAATTTAAAATTAATATGATGTGATGAAATGTTTAAGAAGATAACTCAGCTTTTTCAAGGCTCAAAAGAAACGCCAGAACAACTTTACTTGCAAGAGAATCAATTAAAATTTGATTCTGAACGAGGCCCTATCATTAACGATGTAGTAATCAATGAGAAATGGTCAGAACATCTTGAGTATTTCTCAAACCGCAAATTACAAAATTTTGATAATCTTCAGAAGTTATTCCTCATTACTCCACAAATTAATGAAAAAATTGATCTGGAAATCGCAACCCAGCGCTATGTAGAAAGATTAGGAAATACACAAGAAAAGCTACTTCAGCTTAAAGCGATTATACAAATATTAAATCAATATTACGTTTTGTTTTTGCGTGATAAATAATCATAGTTAATTGATTAAAAAATATAAAAAGTAGGGCTAACTAGTAGTTTGATTTTCAAAAAAATAACTCAATTCACTAAAAACATCATGCTACTATTAGGCCTATATCTTCTTAGCTGATAAAAGCCATATACATGTTTCAACAAGAAATCTCTCAATTGAATTTACAACAGCTCAAGGCCGGTGAAAAGCGTTGGGTGGGGTCGTTATTAGGTTCATCTGCTGCATTATTATTTAAGGAAATTGCTGTTCAGCATTCGTCTTTACTTGTTGTGGTTGCCAGAAATAACCAGCATGTAGCTCAATTAGAAAGTGAACTTGAATTTTATGGCATAAAACCAACAATTTTCCCTGATTGGGAAATCTTACCGTATGATCGTTTGTCACCTCATCAAGATATTGTTTCAGAACGCCTCGCAATTTTATCTAATATGCCTCAGAAGGGTGTATTACTCCTTTCAGCAAGTACTTTAGCTCAAAGAGTTGCGCCATATTCATGGGTTTTGGGTGAACATTTTGATATTCGTGTAGGTCAAAAATTTGATTTAGAACAGCAAAAATTACGTTTAGTACAAGCTGGTTATCATTTGGTAGATACTGTTTATGATCATGGTGAGTTTGCTGTGCGTGGCAGTATTATGGATATTTTTGCCTCAGGACAAGAAGCACCTATCCGTATTGATCTGTTTGATGATGAAATTGATACCTTAAAATTCTTTGATCCAGAAACACAAAGAACGACTACAGCTTTAAAAAGTTTTACAGTTTTACCTGCAAAAGAATTCCCATTAAAAGAAGCTCGCTCAATTTTTAGAGATCGATATTCTGAACTTTTTCCTACTGCTAATCCTAAGAAAAACCCGATTTATCAAGATGTCTTAGAGGGAATTGCTTCACCAGGAATTGAATTTTATTTACCATTATTTTTTGATAAAGCACAAATGCAATCGCAAAGTACACTTACAAAGTACTTACCAAAGAATTGCATTGTAATTACAACTGATGATGTAGACACTGATTTAACTAATTTTTGGAAAGAAGTTTTCCGTCGCTACGAAGACAGACGTCATAATGTAGATCAGCCAATTCTTCCTCCTGAAGAATTATTTATTGCTCCAAACCATTTACTCAGTGCTTTAAACCAGTTTCCGCGTATGCTTGTAAGTGCCGAATTGGTTGAAGAAAAAGCTGGTGCATTAAATCTTAAGGCTGAGCAGCCGCCAAAATTAGCAGTCGATCCGAAAAAAGAAAAACCGTTTACCGTCGTCAAAAAATATATTGATAAAGCAAATCATCCCGTTTTATTGGTTGCAGAAAGTGCAGGTCGACGTGAAAGCTTAAGAGATGGTTT
>NZ_JZFB01000001.1:490885-492428 GCF_001188385.1 Acinetobacter sp. V2
GAACAATTTCAAACGAGTCAGTTTGCGATTGCTATTACAAATGCACCGCTCGACCGTGGCTTACTTTTAACAGACCAATTAACGGTTATTTCAGAAAATCAGTTATATGAACATCGGGTAGTTCAGCGTCGTCGTAAACGTCAGCAAGAAGTTTCAGAAGAGTTCTTAATTCGAAGTTTGACTGAACTCAGTATTGATGCCCCAGTTGTTCATATTGATCATGGTGTGGGACGTTACGCAGGATTAGTTACTCTAGCAATTGAAGGGCAAGATTATGAATTCTTGCAACTCAATTATGCTGAAGGGGCAAAAGTTTATGTTCCTGTGACTAATTTGCATCTTATCAGTCGCTATAGTGGTGGCGATCCCGATCTAGCGCCACTTCATAAAATTGGAAGTGATGCGTGGAGTAAAGCTAAACGTAAAGCTTTAGAACAAATTCATGATGTTGCAGCGGAATTATTACATATACAAGCACGTCGTCATTCAAAACCTGGTTTTGGTTTCGAACTCGATCAATCGCTTTATATGCAATTTGCCAGTGGATTTGCCTACGAAGAAACGCTCGATCAGGCGAATGCTATTGAAGCGACGCTTCACGATATGCAGCAAGCTAGACCTATGGATCGACTTGTTTGTGGTGATGTAGGTTTTGGTAAAACTGAAGTGGCAATGCGAGCCGCGTTTGTTGCTGTGCAAAATGGCAAGCAAGTTGCTGTTTTAGTGCCTACGACTTTACTTGCACAACAACATTATGAATCTTTTAAAGATCGTTTTGCTGATTGGCCTGTGCGTATAGAAGTGCTATCACGCTTTGGCTCAAGTAAAACCCATACAAAAAATATTGAAGATTTAATTGCTGGTAAAGTCGATATTGTGGTGGGAACACATAAACTTTTACAAGAAAATGTGCAATTTAAAGATCTGGGCCTAATGGTAGTCGATGAAGAACATCGATTCGGTGTGCGTGATAAAGAGCGTATCAAAGCATTACGAGCAGATGTAGATATGTTGACGCTTACAGCAACACCAATCCCGCGAACTTTAAATATGGCTTTTTCGGGAATGCGTGATCTATCTATCATTGCTACACCGCCAGCCCGTCGTTTAGCTGTTAAAACCTTTGTGCAAGAGCATACAGAAGCCTCTGTGAAAGAAGCGATTTTGCGTGAGTTACTACGTGGTGGCCAAGTATATTTCTTACACAATGAAGTCGATACGATTGAACGGGCTGCTGAAAACATCCGTGTTCTTGTACCTGAAGCTCGTGTGGCCGTTGCTCATGGACAAATGAGAGAAAGAGAGCTCGAACAAGTGATGCAGCAGTTCTATCACAAAGAGTTTAACGTATTGGTATGTTCAACCATTATTGAAACAGGAATTGATGTTCCAAATGCCAATACAATTTTGATAGAAAGAGCCGATAAACTTGGTTTGGCTCAATTACATCAATTACGTGGACGTGTAGGGCGTTCACATCACCAAGCTTATGCTTATTTGTTAGTTCCATCTATAAAGCACTTGAAGGGTGATGCAGAAAAGC
>NZ_JZFB01000001.1:492470-493215 GCF_001188385.1 Acinetobacter sp. V2
TTTTATGCTAGCTACAGAGGATTTAGAAATTCGCGGTGCTGGTGAGCTTTTAGGTGAGCAACAAAGTGGTTCTATGCAGGCAATTGGATATAGTTTGTATATGGAAATGCTTGAAAAAGCCACTAAGGCGATTCAACAAGGAAAAACACCGAATTTTGATGCACCTTTATCGCTGACTGCGGAAATTAATTTACATATTCCGGCACTAATTCCAGATGAGTATTTAGGAGATGTGCATCAGCGCTTATTGTTCTATAAACGTATTAGTAATACAGATACACAAGAAAAACTTGATAATATCCGTATGGAACTCATTGATCGTTTTGGAGTTCCTCCGCAATCGGTTAAACATTTGTTTACTGTCCATCAGATTCGCTTGAAAGCAGAGCAACTGGGTATCACAAAAATCGATATTAATACTCAAGGTGGTAATATTGAATTCTCACCTGATACACCTGTTCAAGCGATTAGCATTATTCAGCTGATGCAGAAGCATCCGACCTATTATCGTATGGAAGGCGGACAGCGTTTAAAAGTTATGGTTCAGTTAGAAGAACAGGAAAAACGCATTCAATTTATTAATGATTTATTAGCTAAATTATTAAATGAATTACATGCTTAAATAGTGTTTCAAAGTGATTTTATTCCCATACAAATTTTTTAAAAGCTGATATCAGAATTTTATGCACGATTTCTCGGATCACACGAGGAATAAGTGCATAAAATCATTGTTATTTGTAATCAA
>NZ_JZFB01000001.1:493236-494443 GCF_001188385.1 Acinetobacter sp. V2
GTATTAGCCATTATTGTTTATTGTCATTTATAAAAGATATGTTTAGTTTGCATCCACAACTTGCTCAAGATACTTTTTTTGTCGGCGATTTTCCGCTTTCAACATGTCGTTTAATGAATGATATGCAATTCCCGTGGTTGATTTTAATCCCTCGTGTACCGGGAATCACAGAATTATATGAATTGAGCCAAGCTGATCAAGAACAGTTTTTACGTGAATCAAGTTGGTTATCTAGCCAGCTAGCTCGAGTATTCCGTGCTGATAAAATGAATGTTGCAGCTTTAGGTAACATGGTACCTCAGTTGCATTTCCATCATGTTGTACGTTATCAAAATGATGTTGCATGGCCTAAGCCAGTTTGGGGAACACCTGCAGTTCCATACACAAATGATGTACTGGCTCATATGCGTCAAACCCTTATGCTTGCTTTACGTGGTCAAGGTGATATGCCTTTTGATTGGCGCATGGATTAAATCAATGCAATGCCACATTTATATAAATGTGGCTACATTGAGGTATGGAGGACAGGGTGCAATTAGAGAGGTTTATCGATAGAGAGCCTAAGCAGTTTGCATATTTTCATCGTTTGATGGGATATTCAATTCTGTCCTTAATTTTAGTGATCTATGCTTTTACCTCACCTAATACAAATTATCAGATCTACGTTCCTCCTTTCTTTCTCTTTTTACTTTTTATTAGTTCGAAGTTAGAACATTGGCTTCAATACCAATTTGATAAGAAAACTCAAAAAAGTGTCTTTTTTGCAATTGATGCAATTGTTGTAGCAGTTACCTTAGCGGGTCTGCATCTTAATTTAGTCCCTACATTTATTGCAGTATTTGCATTATTTTACTCTGCAATTAATAGCCGTATTTCTTTCGCAGTTATTTGTTTGACGAGCCTGCTAGGCGCGATTATTTTTTATTTAAGTACTTTTTTCCTATTTGGTTTTTATACATATTTTGAACCTACTAGCCAAGAGTTAACTGTAATTACACTCTTGGGTTTGGTCATGTTTATTACCATTGGAAATTACTACCAACATCGTTGGGTTAAAAAAATCAGTCAGCAGCGTCAACATTATTATGATCAAATGACCCGCTATATTGCTTTTGCTAATCAGTTAAGCCGTTATGCGCCACTACAGTTGTGGCAATCTATCATGCGCGGTGAGGCGGAGGCAAAAATTGAATATAAACGAAAAAAA
>NZ_JZFB01000001.1:494478-496714 GCF_001188385.1 Acinetobacter sp. V2
ACAGAGTTATCAGAAACTTTAATCCCTGATGATTTGGCATTTTTGCTTAATGACTATTTAAGCCATATGACGGAAATTGCCAAGCAGTATGAAGCTACCGTCGACAAATTTATGGGGGATGCCATCCTCATATTTTTTGGTGATCCGAATTCTCAGGGTGTAGAGCAAGATGCAAAAGCCTGTGTAGAAATGGCAATCGCTATGCGTCAGCAAATGAAATTGCTGCGTGAGCGTTGGAAAAAAATGGGCTACTCAGCCTTACATATTCGCATGGGAATTAGTACTGGTTACTGCCACGTAGGGAACTATGGGGCAACACATCGTATGGCTTATACTATTGTAGGTCGTGATGTGAATTTGGCAGCTCGTTTACAATACGCTGCTGAAATAGATGAAATTTTAATTTCAGATGATACTTATCAATTAATTAAAAGTGATTTTCTTTGTGCTCCAAAAACACCAATTTACTTAAAAGGTATTCAAGGTGCTGTGAAGACATGGCAGGTAATGGAGAAATACACAGGGAATAAGTCAGATCATCAACAATGGTTCGACTATGAATATAAAGGCTTTCATTTAGTACTTAATTTAGAAGAAGTACAAAACTATGAGTACCCTGAATTAGTAGAAGTACTTGAGAAAATGATTCAACGACTTAAAGTTCAACAAACTTTAATTAATACTCAAGGTATTGCACGTTTAAGACTTGAAGATGAAGTTAAGCCTATTGAAATTGATCAACAAGATCAGGTGTAAAGCTTAAAACGTGAAGTAAAAAAAAGCTGCTTTAAAAGCAGCTTTTTTATTTTAATGGCTTTCGGATGCGTGATTGATTGTATATTTAGGAATCTCAATTTCTAAATCTTCATCAACAATCTTCACTTGGCAAGAGAGACGAGAATCTGGTTCAAGACCCCAAGCGCGATCTAAAAGATCTGCTTCAACATCATCCATTTCTTCTAGGCTGTCAAAACCCTTACGAACGACTACGTGACAAGTTGTACATGCACACGACATGTCACAAGCGTGTTCAATTTTAATTCCTCGATCAAGCAAACTTTGACAAAGATTTGCATTTTGTTCAACTTCAAATTCTGCGCCTTCAGGGCAAAACTGAGCATGAGGAAGTACTTTAATACGGGGCATATTGATCACCTATACCTTTAGTTTGAATTTGACCAATCTTCAAGTTTTGTACCTTTTAAGGCGTGGTCAATATGTCGATTCATACGTAGTGCGGCAAAAGCATCACTATGTACTTTAAGTTGTTCTACAGCTTTTTCAATTGCTTGAATATCATTGCCTTCAAGCTGAACTTTCAGCACATTTTCAGCAGTTTTAAGTGCTTCAAGCTGCTCATCATTAAGCAAATCAGCATCAACTTTGAGAGCTTGTTCTAATGCTTCAAGTTCACGTTGGGCTTCAACTTTAGTTTCTTTTAAATGGCGTAGATTTTTATCTTCTTCCGCGTGTTGGAAACCTTCAATTAATAAGCGCTCAGTGTCAGATTCTGATAAGCCATAAGATGGTTTAATATCAATTTGAGCCTGTACACCAGAAGTTGTTTCACGAGCTGAAACAGTAAGTAGACCATCTGCATCTACCTGAAAGGTAACTTCAATACGTGCTTGACCAGCCGTCATTGGTGGAATACCGTGAAGAACAAATTTTCCTAATGAACGACAATGTTCTACCAAATCTCGTTCACCTTGAACCACATGAATAAGCATGGCGGTTTGGCCATCTTGATAAGTTGTGAATTCTTGACGACGAGCAACAGGAATAGCAGTATTACGTGAAATAAGGCGCTCTACTAGTCCACCCATGGTTTCTAGACCAAGTGAAAGAGGAGTTACGTCTAAAAGTAATGAACCGTCTTGACTGTTTCCAATTAATTGGTTGGCAGTAATCGAAGCACCAATTGCAACCACTTCATCAGGGTTGATCGTGCAAAGGGGTTCTTGGTTAAATACATTACGAACCGCTTGTTGAACAGCATACGAACGCGTAGAGCCACCCACTAAAACAACATTTTGAATATCTGATAATTCAAGTTTTGCATCACGTAAAACACGCTTACAAACACTGATTGTTTTATCTAAAGCAACTTGAATAATACTTTCAAAAGTTGGACGGTCCAGTGTTAATACATTTTCAAGTAATTTTAACTGAACTGATTCTTGAGTAGATAATTGTTCTTTAGCTTGACGAGCAGAAACCATAAATACTGCATATG
>NZ_JZFB01000001.1:496797-504229 GCF_001188385.1 Acinetobacter sp. V2
CAGTGTGGCCACCGGTAGCTAATACTTCAAAGACACCTTGTGAGAAACGCAAGATTGATACGTCAAAAGTACCACCACCTAAATCATAAATTACGTAGTTATGATCTGTAGCTAAATTAGTTTCTTGGTCTAAACCATAAGCCACAGCAGCAGCGGTTGGCTCATTTAATAAACGTAATACATTCAAACCAGCAAGTTGTGCTGCATCACGAGTTGCTTGTCGCTGAGCTTCATCAAAATAGGCAGGAACAGTAATAACTGCACCATTTACTGGATTTTGTAGGCTAGTTTCAGCACGATCTTTTAATTGTTTTAAAATTTCTGCAGAAATTTCAACAGGGGTTTTACGACCAGCACGTGTTTCAAAAGCTGGCATCTCATTTTCAGAACCCATTAATTCATATGGATGCTGAAATTTGATATCTGCTTTTGAACGCCCCATAAAGCGTTTTACAGAAACAATTGTATTTTTCGGGTCGGCAATAAGGAAAGGCTTTGCTTCTTCACCATAGTGAGTTGCATCATTTCCATAGTGCACAATAGAAGGAAGGAGTCTTCTTTCTTTTTCATCATTGAGTACTTTAGGCTTGCCTGATAACACTGTCGCAACTAAGGAGTGTGTTGTTCCTAGGTCGATACCAATCGCAATGCGGTGTTGGTGTGGGGCACTGGATTGACCCGGTTCAGCAATTTGCAAAAGTGCCATGAGTTAAATCCCTTGAATATAAATTGGAAAAAGCAAAATTAAAAATCGTCGTCTAAATCAAAGTTGTCTTCGTCATCCAACATTTGATCTTCTGCTTTTTCAATATCATTAAGAACGCGCTGAAAGAACCGTAATTTACGTACAGTATCGCGAGCTTCACCCCAGTCTTCATCTGAGTAATCAATTTTAAATTCGCGAACTAAACTTTCTATCCATTGAAACACTTCTTGTTTAAGAGTGCTTAGATGTTCTGGGGAGGTTGCTTCATCCAGTTGCTCACGAAGTTCCAAAGCTGATTGTAAAAACTCAAAATCGCTAATAGATTGATCAAGGTGATGATCTTGCTTTTTTAACGCTAAAAGATAAGCTGCGCGGCTATCTACTTGCGATAATGTTTTAAAAGCTTGATTGATTTCACTTGATTTGATCAATGCCTGATTTTTATCTTCTGCTTTATCTGGATGATATTGCTGCTGCAAATTCAAGAAACTAGATTTTAAGCTCGCCAAATCGATATCGAGTTCTACGGGTAAATTGAACAACTCAAAATGATTCATTAGAAAGGAGGTCCACGTTAATTAAATACATTAAAACAGTGCTATAAAAGACACTGTTTTAATGAGAGATGGAAGGAGAAGGGTTATACAGTGAAAGACTCACCACAACCACATTCGCCTTTTTTATTGGGGTTGTTAAATTCGAACCCTTCATTAAGGCCATTTTTGACATAGTCCATTTCTAAGCCTTCTAAATAGACATGACTTTTTGGATCTACAAATACCTTAACGCCAAATTGTTCGAAAACTTCGTCATGTTCATCGACAGAATCAACAAATTCAAGAACGTAAGCCAACCCAGAACAGCCAGAAGTTTTCACACCCACGCGAATGCCTTCACCCTTACCTCGGTTTTTGAGGTAATTGCTAATATGAGTCGCAGCATTTTCAGTTAAATGAATCATGAAAACTCCAACGTTTACAGTAATAACAAATTAAGCTTTTGATTTTTTAGTGCGGTAATCTTCAATCGCAGCTTTAATCGCATCTTCAGCTAGTACAGAGCAGTGAACTTTTACTGGTGGAAGAGCAAGCTCAGTTGCGATATCAATATTCTTGATTGCTTGAGCTTCATCAAGAGTTTTACCTTTTAACCACTCAGTTACAAGTGAGCTAGAAGCAATTGCTGAACCACAGCCATAAGTTTTAAAGCGTGCTTCTTCAATTACACCGCTATCGTTTACTTGAATTTGTAAACGCATCACGTCGCCACATGCTGGTGCACCCACCATGCCTGTACCTACATTTTCAGAGTTTTTGTCTAAAACACCAACATTACGAGGGTTTTCGTAATGATCAATTACCTTTTCGCTATAAGCCATTTCGCTTCTCCAAACCTCGGGGTCAGCCTAATATTAATATGAGGGTAAAAACACTAATTTCAATGAATTAGTGTTCAGCCCATTCAACTGTAGAAAGATCGATACCTTCTTTGTACATATCCCAAAGCGGAGAAAGTTCACGTAATTTCTCAACAGCGGCTTTGGTAATTGTAAGCACATGGTCAATATCTTCTTCAGTTGTGTATTTACCAAAACTGAAGCGGATAGAGCTGTGTGCTAGCTCATCAGATAAACCTAATGCGCGAAGAACGTATGAAGGCTCTAAAGTTGCAGAAGTACAAGCAGAACCACTTGATACAGCAGCATCTTTGAGCGACATCATTAAAGATTCACCTTCAACAAAGTTAAAGCTGACATTTAAATAGTTAGCAACGTTTTGAGTTGGATGGCCATTTAAGAAAACTTGTTCAAGATCTTGTAAACCATTCCAAAGCTTGTCGCGAAGCTTGCGAATACGCTCTTGTTCTGCTTGCATTCTTTTGCCAGCAATTTCAAAAGCTTCACCCATACCTACAATTTGATGAGTCGCTAAAGTACCAGAACGCATACCACGCTCATGACCACCGCCATGAATTTGTGCTTTTAAACGAACACGTGGGCTACGACGTACATATAATGCACCGATACCTTTTGGACCATAAATTTTATGAGCTGAGAAACTCATTAGGTCAATTTTCATAGTAGATAGGTCAATTTCAACTTTACCAGCAGCTTGAGCAGCATCTACATGAAAGAAGGTTTTATTGGCACGTGTTAATTCACCAATTGCTGCTACATCTGTAACTGTACCGATTTCGTTGTTTACCATCATAAGAGAAACAAGAACAGTATCAGGACGAAGGGCAGCTTTTACCATTTCAGGGGTAATTAAACCAGTTTGTGGTTCTGGTTCTAAATAAGTAATTTCAAAACCTTGGTCTTCTAATTCACGACAAGGATCTAGAACAGCTTTGTGTTCAATTTTACTTGTAATAATATGCTTGCCTTTAGATGCATAAAACTGCGCTACACCTTTTAGAGCAAGGTTATCTGATTCAGTTGCACCAGAAGTCCAAACAATTTCACGTGGATCAGCTTTAATTAAATTTGCAACTTGCTCACGTGCATATTCAACTTTCTCTTCTGCCTGCCAGCCATAAGCATGGGAACGAGATGCAGCATTACCAAAGGTACCGTCGAAAGTTAAACACTCCATCATACGTTCTGCAACTTGCGGATCTACTGGAGTGGTTGCTGCGTAATCAAGATAAATTGGACGTTTCATATCAAATACCTGTACCCGATAAAAGAGCTGAATCTATGCCAGTCACATTTTGGCGTAATGCAACAGTTTGAACGTTGTCTCGGCTAATGAGGTCGGCAAGAGAGATTTTTGCTAAATAGTCGGCAATATGATGAGAGAGTTCTTGCCATAAATCGTGTGTGAGACACATTGCACCATTTTGGCAGTTACCTTTATGGTCACAACGAGTTGCATCAACAGTTTCATTTACAGCTTCAATAATTTCTAACACAGTAATTTCATCAGCATTTCGAGCCAAATGATAACCACCATTTGCACCACGAACACTAGAAACTAACCCATGACGCTTAAGTTTTGCGAATAACTGTTCTAAATAAGCAACTGAAATGGATTGGCGAGCTGCAATTTCGGCGAGCGTGATCGTTTGTTCAGTTGGCTGCAAAGCTAAATCAAGTAGAGCAGTCACTGCGTAGCGACCGCGAGTTGTAAGGCGCATGATTCGATACACATGTTAAGACTAGATAATAGGATTTTATGAATCCCGACTAAAATAGTCAAGTTTTTTTATTTTTAATTCAAGTGCAGGAACAAAATGGAAAAATAATTTAAGCAACCCACAAATTATATATGAAATAAACAATAAATATCAGGCTAATTATACCAAAGGAGAAGTTAATATTCCGTTGACGCTGCTGTAAGCGAGTAATTCGATTTTGATATTGTTTAATTTCCACATGAAGTGAATTGATTTCTGATCGTTGTTGATCAATTTTTTCAAGCAATGGGGCAATTCTTTTGCGTGAAGCAAGAGCTTCAGCTTCATCATCAGGTGTATTAAACCATTGCTTCCAGTCTGCTAAAAGTTTAGGCAGGGTAAGGTGAGAAATTAAATCTAATAACTCTTTTTTAGTTTCTTCATCCCCATCAATACGCATATTTTTAAGACTGCGCTGGTTTGAAAAAGCGAAAATCTTAATTAAATCGATAAGTGTACTATTGATTTCAAGATCAATACGTCGGTCAAAAGAATGGATATCGAACAACAAACCCTTTTCTGTAAATTGAACATAAAAGTCAAAAAAAGGTAGATAGCTATTGATACGAATAGTCGTTTTGTTTGAAATAAACTTTTTCGCTTGCAAGCGAAGAACACCATCGTGGGTGAGAATAAATGAAAAGAAAGTTTCTAAAATAATTAGAACGATATTCAGCAACAGACGGGGATGTTTTTGTCTTTGTTGCGTTTCACTCATAAAAGTTTATCCTTACAAATAGCAGTTAACCGAAGAATGGGACATCCTATCCCAAACTTAACACAATGTCGTGTTAAATATATTTACATGACTTAATTGCTTTGTAGAACAGTTTTGTAAATGGATCAAGTCTTTACTTTGATATTATAGAAATATTTTGTGGTCAAATCAGTCGTCATCTCTCTCATCTGATTAGGAGTTTAGATTAATGGATAATGCAAACATAGAGACACAAGCAGAAGAGTCAGAAGAAAAAAACAAATTAAAATCAAGAAGTTCAAGAAAATCAGCTTTAGATTTTAGAAAGTATACCAAGCAAATTTGGTTGGCTGGGTTAGGAGCTTTTTCACGCGCAGAAGAAGAGGGCAACAAACTCTTTGATTCCTTAGTTAAAGTTGGTGAAGAACTAGAGTCAAAAACTGGAGACTTAGCAGATAACACTGTAGGCAAAGTCACAGAAAAAGCAAAAGAATCTGTATCTGAAACAAAAGATAAAGTAGAGAAAATTCTTGATACCAGTGTGAACCATTCTTTAAACCGGATTGGATTGGTCACTCCGAAGGATTTACAGCACATTGAACAGCTCTTGGTACAGCTTCATATTAAGGTGGATGCTTTAATAGAAGAAAACCAGCAATTGAAAGAAAAATTGAATAAAAAGTAAAAAATGTTGGGATTTAGCAAATATATAACAGTTTTTTAGCATTTATTTTCGCTAAAAGCCCTGCTCTAGTATTGCGTTTTCCCCCAAAGCATTGCTATAAAGGCGTCATGGCCTTTTAAACTATAGCCTTGGACCTTAAACAAACGATATTAAGAGGATGTTTTATTCATGAATAAATCAGAATTAATCGATGCAATTGCTGAAAAAGGGGGAGTATCTAAGACTGATGCAGGCAAGGCACTCGATGCGACAATTGCGTCAATTACTGAAGCACTTAAAAAAGGTGACACAGTAACTTTAGTTGGTTTTGGTACTTTCAGTGTTAAAGAACGTGCTGCACGCACTGGTCGTAACCCTAAAACTGGTGAAGAGCTTCAAATTAAAGCAACAAAAGTACCTAGCTTCAAAGCTGGTAAAGGTCTTAAAGATTCAGTAGCTTAATCTTTTAAGATGATTAAACGCGCCAATATAGGCGCGTTTTTTATTAAAAATCTGAATTGACCAATATTGCTCATTCATTGATTGTGGTTTTTCAGTTAAAATTCTCCTCGAAATAAAATATTGGAATACTTATGGAATCGTTTCGTACAGTCATTAAGGGTTGGCTCGGCAAAGTCCTTCTAATTTTGTTTTTGACCCCTTTAGCACTTGTAGGTATTGAAGGATATTTTAATAGGGGAAACAAGGCTGATGTTGCAAAAACAGTAAATGGCCAAGAAATATCTAAAAAAGACCTTGAAACTTTAACTCAGTCTTACAAAGAACAATATTTAGCTGCTGTTAAAGGCGATGAGAGTTTACTTAATTTGCCTGTTATTCAGGCTAAGGCACTCGATATTTTAGTGTCGCGTAATTTACTAATTCAACAAGCTGAAAAATTAGGTATCTCACTTAGTGATACTCAAATTGAGCAAATGTTAGCTCAACAGCCTAGTTTGCAAGAGAATGGACAGTTCTCGCAAAAACTCTATGAAAATTACTTACGTTCTATTGGTATGACAAGTCAGGGCTTAATTGCTAGTCTTCGTCAAGATCATGCTTTAAAAATGCTAACGTCAACTTTTTCTGATTACTCTTTAGTAAGTAAAGTTGATTTAATGCAAATTGCGAATTTGCAAACTGAACAACGTACATTACATTTGGCTAGTATTAAATTAGATGGTTATAAAACTGGTTTAACTGCCTCTAATCAAGAAGCTACAGATTATTACAACAAACACCAAAATGAGTTTAAACAACAATCTTCTGTTGATGTGGATTATGTTGTTGTGTCGCCATCACTAATGGCTAAACCAGCTCCTGCAACTGAAGCTGAACTGCAACAAGCGTATAGCAAGTTTGTTGAAACTCAGAAAAAAGATGCTAAACGTACTGTGAAGCATATTTTAATTACTACAGATGCTCGTGATGATGCCGCAGCTCAAAAACTTGCTAAAGAAGTATATGCGAAAATTCAAGGCGGTCTGACATTTGCACAAGCTGCATCTCAGTTCTCTGAAGATCCAAGTTCGAAAGCAAAAGGTGGTTTAGTTGAAGCATATGCACCAGGTGTTTTTTCCGATGCATTTGATAAAACTGTAGTGAGCTTGAAAAATGGACAGATTTCTCAACCAGTAAAAACTCAATATGGTTATCATATTATTGAGGCAGAAACTCAAGCTAATCAAATCCCTTCATTCGAAGCAGAGAAGGCGCGTTTAACTGCTGAGGTTGAAAAGAATAAAGTTGCGACTGTTTATTCAGATACTGTAAACAGTTTAAATGAAACGATTGTTGGTAATGACTCTTTAGAAGCTGTTGTACAAGAAGTAAAAGGTACAAAAGTTGAATCATTAAATGGCGTAACTTTAGCTACACAAAATCCATATTTAAGTGATCCAAACGTTAAAATTAAATTATTTAATGATGACGTGAAAAATGGTGACCGTAATGCATCATCTAATATTCAGTTAGCGAATGGTGATACGGTATGGGTTAAAGTACGTGATTATCATGCTGCTGGTGTAAAACCTTTAGCACAGGCGATGAATGAAGCGAAAGCAAAAGTTATCGACGAAAAAGCGCGTAAAGCTGTTCAAGCAAAAATTGCTACAATGCTAGCTGAATTTAAAACTCAACCAGCAGATCAAGTAGTTGCTAAAAATAAAGTAGCATTTGAATCGGCTGG
>NZ_JZFB01000001.1:504269-507155 GCF_001188385.1 Acinetobacter sp. V2
CGTGCAGCATTTAGTGCAGCTACACCTAAGCCAGGTATGTGGTCTGTTACAACAGCAAATTTACCAAATGAGCTAGTTGTTGTTGCGGTTTCAAATGTAAATTCATCTGCTGCTAATGCTATTCCTGCTGATCAGTTACAGCAGTTAAAGCAACTTTATCGTCAGTCACGTGGTCAACAAATATTGGAAGATTACAGTCAATATTTAAAATCGCATGCGAAAATTAAATAATAATTTGATTCAATAAAAAAAGCGCCTCGGCGCTTTTTTTATTGGCAGTTAATCTAAGCTGTGCCCAATATATTGCTGTCTATATTGTTTAGGAGATAAATCAAAAATTCGTTTAAATGCCTGACTAAATGCTGTTTCGGATGAATAGCCAACCTTATTTGATATTTGCTGAATTGATAAGTTACTTGTGCGTAAATACTGACTGGCTAAACGGAAACGGTAATGCTGTAAATAAGTTAGAGGTGGCTCACCAATAATACTACTAAACAAATTTGCAAATTTAGAACGTGACATACAACATTGTTCAGCTAAAGATTCAACTGTCCATGTGACTTCTGGCTGGCTATGAATAGCAGATAGTGCATTGCTCAGTTCTGGATGAGTTAAGGCACTTAACCAGTTTTGTTGATCTGTCATCCGTTGAATATGATCACGAATGCATTCGATGAGCAAAATACTGACTAAGTGATCAATAATTTTGTCGTGACCTGGCCTGATTTTTTGAGTTTCGATTGCTAGAAAATAAAGTCCAATTTGTAGCCATTCAGGTGGGGTAGTTTGATTTTCATGCTGAATATGCATGATGGACGGCAGGGCATTAATAAGTGGCCCAGCCATATGAGTATCGATTTGGCAGCGTAAAGATAGCAATAATGTATTATCTGGAGATGAAGTACCAAATTCGATGGCATCTTGTCTATGACCATTAAAAAGCGACGTTATATCTAAAGAATCTACCAACTTACTCGCTGTTGATTTTGAGTCAGTCGCACTATGTGCTTTACCCGAAGGAATCAAAATAATATCGCCAGCAGTCGCAGTTATTTTTTCTAAAGTGTTAAGTTGAATATATACAGAACCAGTTAAAACAATATAAGCAAGTAAAGCAGATTGATCTTGTGTTTTAAAAGCCCATTCTCCTTGCGCTTTTAAATAGATGTATTCAGACTTATTCAGGTGAATATCATCAAAAAATTTACTTAGTGCATCCATATTTAAATGATCAATCATTATTTTAATAAAATTATAGTGAGCTATAAGAATAGATCAACATGTGTTTTTAGGACAGAAAAGTGGAAGAAAATGCCAAAGACTTTAACATAGGTTTTTTGGACGGTTACTACTGTTAACTAAACACTATTTCTTTAACTATATAGACATATAGAAAAAGGAAATATAGCTATGAATGCACCAGTAAATGTTCAGCACGAACTTATGCCAGTGCCTGCGTCTATGCGTGAAATAGATCGCAAACGCTTTTTATGGATGATTAGTCCTGCTTTACCTGCTATCGGTTTAGCTATTTTAGCTGGTTATCAGTTTGGTCCACGTCCTTTGAAGAAAGTCTTCGCATTAGGTGGTCCACTTTTACTACATGTCGTGATTCCTGCAATTGATACTATTATTGGGAAAGATGCTCGAAATCCGACAGATGAAGAAATTAAGCTTTTAGAAAAAGATCCATATTACTCACGTCTTGTGAAGAGCTTTATCCCTCTACAGTATGCTGCAAATGTTTATGCATGTTATTTAACAAGTCGTAAAACGACATCTTTTATTGATAAGATTTTACTTGGTATCTCAATGGGTGCAATCAATGGTATTGCGATTAATACAGCCCATGAGTTAAGTCATAAGCATGATCGTATAGACCATATTCTGTCTCATCTTGCTTTAGTTCCAACCGGCTATAATCATTTCCGTATTGAGCATCCTTATGGTCATCATAAGCGTGCAGCAACACCAGAAGATCCAGCTTCATCACGTATGGGTGAAACATTTTATGAATTCTGGCCACGTACTGTGATTGGTTCTTTTAAGTCTGCAATAGAAATTGAAAAAAATCGTTTAAAACGTAAAGGTAAAGAATTCTGGTCTTCAGATAATGAACTATTACAAGGCTGGGGAATGACTGCTGCTTTTCATGGTTCTATGGTTGGAATTTTTGGTAAAAGTACAATTCCATATTTAGCGACACAAGCATTTTATGGCATTAGTCTTTTTGAGATTATTAACTATATTGAGCATTATGGTTTATTACGTCAGAAAAAAGAAAATGGTCAATATGAGCGTACAATGCCAGAGCATAGCTGGAACAATAATAATGTTGTAACAAACTTATTCTTGTACCAATTGCAGCGTCATTCAGACCATCATGCTTATCCGACTCGTCCATTCCAAGCATTACGTCATTTTGACGAGGCACCTGAGCTACCAAGCGGTTATGCCAGTATGTTACTACCAGCATTAATCCCTTCATTGTGGTTTAAAATAATGGATAAGCGAGTTTTTGATCATTATAAAGGTGATTTAAACAAAGCAAATATTTCGTCAAAACGACGTGCAAAAATCTTTAAGAAATTTGGTGTAGTTGATAAAGCGTTAGACAGTACAACTACCGAATAAATAAAAAATTTAATTCCTGAAATACGAAGCCCTCTAGTTTAATCGCTAGAGGGCTTTTAAGTTTTTACATAAAAAGCTAATAAAAGAAGGGAAAATTTCCCTTAATTATTATTTTAGTTCGCTAGAAGATTTACCCAGTTCTCGGCGGGCAATGATTAATTGCTGGATTTGTTGAGTACCTTCAAAGATATCGAGAATTTTCGAATCACGTGCCCATTTTTCAAGTAACTCATCTTCGTTATAGCCCAC
>NZ_JZFB01000001.1:507197-519051 GCF_001188385.1 Acinetobacter sp. V2
CCCACACGACCTGCTTTTGCTTTTGCAATAGAAGCTTCCTTAGAGTTTGGTTTTTTGTTATCTGCCATCCACGTTGCTTTTAACATGAGTAGGCGAGCAGCTTCCCACTCAGCTTCCATACGGTAGATTTGTGCTGCAAGGTTAGAAGCATGTAGGTAGGGGGTAGAGTAATTAGGATCGAGTTGATCTTTAAAAATCTCTTTAATACGTTCTAGTGAAGCTTTAGCACAACCGATTGCCATTGCTGCAACTAAGGGGCGAGTATTGTCAAAAGTTTCCATTACTCCAGCAAAACCTTTAGCGACGTCTACTTCGGCATTACCTAAAAGGTTTTCGGCTGGCACACGGCAATCAATAAAACTAATCACTGCCGTATCTGAAGCTTTAATTCCTAATTTATTTTCGAGACGTTCAACCTTCATTCCCGGTGTACCTTTGGGTACCACAAATGACTTAATAGCTGCACGTCCAAGTTTGCGATCAAGCGTGGCCCAAACGACGACAGAATCTGCACGTTCGCCAGAGGTCACAAAAATCTTTTCACCATTTAAAATATAGTCATTGCCATCTTTTGTTGCAGTGGTGCGGATCGCAGCAGAGTCAGAGCCACAGCCAGGTTCAGTAATGGCCATTGCTGCCCATGTTCCGTTGAACCGCTCTAATTGCTCATCATTTGCGACAGCAGCAATTGCTGAGTTCCCAAGCCCCTGACGTGGCATACTCAGCAATAAGCCTGTATCGCCATAACACATCTCAATAATACCAAGAGCGGTCGACATGTTGGTTCCGTTACGAACACCCTCACTGTCTGTATCACCGCGCTTTCCAGCACCTGCAGCTCCAGCATTAATACCTTCGCCACCTTCATTCATACCATCAATAAGTGAAGCGAGCATATCCAGCTCTTTGGGATACGCATGCTCAGCCTTATCATATTTACGAGAAATAGGGCGTAAAACATTGATCGCAACATCATGTGCTTGATCAATCATCATTTTGAATTTTTTAGGATTTTGTAAATTCATTAAAGTATCCTCTGATTGATCATTTAAGCATGTAAGCCAGATTGTAAAATTGCAGTAGCGCGTAGATCACGGTACCAGCGTTCAACAGGATGTTCTTTTGTGAAACCATGCCCACCAAGAATTTGCACACCATCTGTACCGATTTTCATGGATTTTTCAGCACAAAGTAGTTGGGCTAGATAAGCTTCGCGGTGAAATGGCTTGCCTGACTCTGCAAGGCTTGCTGCGTTTAAAAGCAGCATACGCATTGCATCAATTTCAATAGCCATATCTGCAATCATGAAAGCGACACTTTGGCGATGAGAAATTGGTTCACCGAAAGCAGTTCGTTCATTGGCATATTTAATACAATAAGCTTTAACAGCTTCACATGTACCTACAGCCATTGCACACCACATTAAGTTGCCCAAATCTAAAAAAGCAGTGTAGTCAAAATCTGTTGCACCTAACCGTAGAGCAGGAGTGTGATTAAAGCGAAGAGTTGCAGTTTCTGTGGCTTTAAGACCCATAGCTGGAGTGTTTTTAATTGAAATTGTGTCACCGCATTGCACGACAAATACGTCTGGTTTGCCGTTAAAGTCTGCACTTACTAAAAATACATCAGCTAAATCACCTAAAATCACTAATGTTTTTTCGCCATCAATAAAAAACTGATCATTTTCAAGTGATGCTTTTGTTTTTAAAGCATAAGGATTAAATGCTGGAGTTGCTTCTTGAACTGCAAAGGTTGCTGTAATGTCTGAGTCTTCTGCAAAACATGGTAGATACATTGACTGAACTTCAGCAGAACCCCAACGTGTAATTGCATTGATAACGCTAAATGTACTAAGTAATCCTGCTGTAAGGCTAAAATCACCTTCAGCTAGTTTTTCAGCTATTATTAGATTACTTACAATATTTTGTTCGGTCGCGACACCACCTAATGCCTCTGGAAGTGCATAGTAGTTAAGACCTAGATCCTCAACATATTGCCAAAGACTTTCAGGAAACTGAGCATTCTGGTCAGCTTCATGCGCTAATCCTAATAAAACCTCTTGAGCAAATTGAGACATTGCATCAGAAGTCATTTGTTGTTCTTCAGTTAGGCTTAAATCAAATAGATTTTTTTGTTGGCGAGGTAATCGCTGTTGGGAGATCTGTTTTGGTTTAAATGCTTTTTGAGTCTGGCTTAATGCTTTAAAACCAGCTTTTGAACCTTGATAAAGAGATTTTTCAACAAATTTACGCAACTTGAGTTGATCAAGTACATCGCTTCCAGCCAATCTGGTAATTAGCGATAAACCCAAACCCTGAGCTTTATTGATCATACTTGTCATGATTATGGTGTCCTAACACGTTGTTATTGTTTTATGCTGACACGCCTCATATTAAAAAACTATGTCGTTACTGACATTCAAAAAATGAGTAGATAAATGGCAAATAGAAAATAATAAAATTATAAATTTTTGATTTTATTAGTTTAAAAATATTTGATGATTGGGTGGGTTGAGAGGTATTGACTAGAATGACATGGAATCATTCTAGTCCTTTATTAAATTAAGCAAAGTTACGAATCATACGTCGCACATTTGTTTTTGCATCAATAACTGTCATAAACGTATAGGCCCCAATAAACTTACGGCTAATAAACATAAATTCTTTTGGAGGAACTGAGAAATAACGTGACGCCATTGATTTGCTTGCTTGCTGCATAACACGGCTATGTAACTGGCTTTTCTTCCAGTCATAGCGTTCATGTTCATCCATAAGGCCAGCGGGCATATCTGGATTATTTGCAGGGGTACTAAATGCTTCTGTCGCGATTAAAAACACATCGGCCATGCCAGGTTTAATACTTTCAGGCATTGCATCAAAAAATTCATATCCAGTCATGGCTTGTACCATCGCATTTTTATCATGCTGATAACCTGCCTGAATGAGTTGACGTGCAACTGCTAACAGATGTTCATCAAACTGACGGATAGCACCAAAATCTAATAACACAATTTTGTCCTGAACGTCTTGGCCATTACCCAAACGAACAAGGTAATTACCAAAGTTAGGGTCAGTCTGCATTTCACCCCATTCAAAAATTTCACGAACTGCAATTTCAAGTGAAGCTTCGCCGAGTTGATTACGACGCTCTTGAGGCAAAGACAACATCACAGGGCTATTGATTGGAACACCACGTTCAAAAGTCATGCAAAGTACTTGATTGGTGCAGTATTCATCTACAATTGTCGGAACAATATAACGCTCGTCATCTTTTAAGCGTTCACCGAAGCGACGGGTAGTGGCAGCTTCAACATCATAGTCAACTTCGCGATGCATCATTTCACGAACTTCATCAAACCACTGATCAAATTCACGGGTTTGTGGCACCATACGTGTCAGTTTAAGCATGTTTTTAAACAAGCTCATATCTGAATCAATTGCATTTGCAACGCCAGGATATTGGATTTTTAAAACTAGCTCTAAGCCGTCTGATTTACGCGTTGCACGGTGTACTTGTGCGAGAGATGCAGTACCAATTGGCTCATGATCAATCGTTAAATCATTTAATTTAGCACCCAGTTGCTCTTGTAGATGTGGCTTAATTGCCGGCCAGTCTAAAGCAACAGTTTGGTTATTTAGGGTATTTAATGCTTGAGTAATCTCTTCTGGTAAAAAGTGTTCACCATAAAGAGCCATCATTTGGCCAATTTTAACAATAGAACCCTTAAGTTTACCTATTTCAGAAACCAGATAGTTAGCTTGTTCGCTCATCGCTTTTTTGCGTTTCTTTTCTTTTTCTTCTTCATTAGAAAATAAAGAAGAGGCACTTGCAGTTGCCCAACGTGTTCCTGCAAGTAAAGAAGCTTTCGCGATTGATAAGCGTCGATCCATGGAAGAAGTTTTTAAACTCTTAAGCTTATCTTTCTGATTTGACATGAAAATAGAATCCTATGCGCATCATGCAGCCAAACGCTGGTGATCTAAAATTGTAACGAATATTACATGTTTTGAGCGTATTAAAATAGTTCTCTCAGACTGAATGATAGGCTGAAATGGTCATCTTTATTCCAATAATTCTTAAATAGCCTAAGCAATTTAGAAATTAAAACAATTCAGATGACTAAAACTAAGATAAAACAGATCTTTGATAACAAAATGGATTACATTTTAAATTGAATCTTTAATTCAGATTTCTGCATCAAATGCAGGCGATTCGTCTGAATATGTTGCAATAACATCTGTTTGACTGAATCATGCATAAAACCAAGTGCATGAGCTTTTACTATAATGATGCTAGGAAGGGTATAAAAGAAGTACTTAACATCATCAAGAGTTGCGTTATTAAAAATACCTTGTTCAATTAACGTCTGCTGCAAAAATTGCTTTTCATTTAATACAGAATCTGATGATTCATCCCAAAAACGGTGACGCATGGCCATCAGATTGTTGTGTTTATAACTCATAAAATTGTCAGCTCAGACTTCAAATCTAAATAAAATATATGGAGTCGAGCACCGAATATCAAGTTGAGATTATTTTTTCTTCAGTTGCTGTTTGAATTTTTATGTAACTCTTGTAAATAGCCTAAACAAATTTAAAATTTTTTCTAAAAAAACTATAATCGAAACAATTTCATCTATAACACCACTTATCATGACTCCTGCATGTAGATTGTTAAAAAGTAATAAAATCGAATTTTCTATCCATGAATATGAACATAATTCAAATGCCAAAAGTTTTGGATTAGAAGCAGCCGAAAAATTAGATTTAGATGTAAATGAAGTATTTAAAACTCTAATGGTAAGTGACGATAAAAATTATTTCGTTGCTGTCTTACCAGTTAATTATCAATTAAATTTAAAAAAAGTAGCTACGGCGTTTGGATGTAAGAAATTACAGATGGCTAATCCTAAAGATGCCGAACGTTTAACAGGATATTTAGTAGGTGGGATTAGTCCTTTAGGCCAAAAGAAACGATTAAAAACGGTCATTGATGCATCAGCTCAAAACTTTAATAAAATTTATGTAAGTGGGGGAAAAAGAGGGTTGGATATTGGTTTAAATCCCAAAGATTTAGCTCAGCTTTTAAATGCTCAATTTGTTGATGTACTTGATGAGTAAAATAAATCTTTTTCTTATCTCATTAAATTAACTAATTTTAAGATAGGTAATATTAAATTAAGTTCTTTTAATAAAAACAATTCTCATTATTATTTATATTTAGTATTATTCCGAGCCTTATAACTATCTAATAACTTTTGGGTTTGGAGAAAGGGAAAATGAATCAATACAAAAAGGTTGGGGCTAACTCAAATCATCTGATGTGTGCAGAATCACGATATTTTAAATTAAAACCTTGTTGTATTGCTCTAGCAGCAATATTTGCGCAGCAGGTTCATGCAAATACAAGTATTGAAAAGGCAGCCCTTAATAATCAACCGACACAAAAGCCTGTAGCTCAATTGCAAAAAATTATAGTGACGGCGACAAGGACGCCAAAAAATATTGCTGAAATTGCAGGCACAGTTCAAACGATTGAAAAGCAGCAAATTGAACAACAGGCAACTGCTGGACGAAAAATTGCCGATATACTGGCTCAGTTGGTTCCATCACTTGGGGTGAGTAGTGGAACAACTACCAACTATGGGCAAACAATGCGTGGTCGTGATGTCATGATTATGATTGACGGCGTATCGCAAAATGGCTCACGCGATGTTGCTCGGCAACTAAATAGTATTAGTCCAGGCATGATTGAACGTATTGAAGTTCTTTCAGGAGCTACAAGTATTTATGGATCAGGTTCTACCGGCGGGATTATTAATATTATTACGAAACGTGCTGATTCGACTAAACCAGTAAGTTTTGAAACTAAACTTGGTATTACGTCTTCCGATACATTTCGGAGTGATAGTCTAGCTTATGAAATTGGCCAATCCATTTCATTTTATAAAGATAATGTAAATGGTTTTTTAGGGGCTAATTTCACTAGTCGCGGATCTCAGTTCGATAGCTATGGTGATCGTATTGCTATAGCACCTATGCAAGGTAGCCGTCCTGATACTGATACAATTGATGTTAATAGTCGTATAAATATAGATTTAGCTGATAACCAATCACTAAGTTTGGGTGCACAGTATTATAAGGATGAACAAGATACGAGTTATGGTCCTGATTATGGGAAAAATTATATTTATGGGGGAGCGCCTAACTCATATATTGGGAAGAAGGGTTTAGAAATACCTAATCAGCCTTTTACAGAGCGCTATGCATTCAACACTCAATACCAAAATAAAGATATTTTAGGTCAGGTCTTAAATTTAGAAGGATATTACCGTAAAGAAGATGCTCGATTCTTTCCAGTCTTTTTAGGAGGGGAAAATACAGAAGTAAAACAATCTCAATCTGAAATCGAAGTGGCTGGTCTGCGTTCAACAGTACAAAGTGATTTAGATATTATGAATCGTGATCTTAATCTAACTTATGGTTTAGATTATGAACACGAAAAAGATCATCAACACTACGAGCATTTCACAGCATTTAATACAGGTTTGACCTATAAACCTACAGGTAAAACTTCCGATGCCGGTCCAAATACAATAATTCAAAGTGCTGGCGTTTTTATACAAGGTGATTATGCTTTAACAGACCGTATGAATGTCCAGGCTGGTACTCGTTACCAATACATTAAAGCTGAAACAGAACAGTATTCGACTAAAAATGGGATACAACCAAGCGGATCTGTAAATGACGATGCTGTTTTATTCAATTTGGGAGCGATATATAAATTAACAGATGAGCAGCAAATATTTGCTAATTTCTCTCAAGGTTTTAGCTTTCCAGATGTACAACGGATGATGCGTGATGCATTTAATATATCAACCGCTAATATCCAACCTATTAGTGTAAACAGCTATGAACTAGGCTGGCGTTTACAAGGGAAGCAAAGCCTAAATCTAGGTATAACGGGTTTCTATAATACCTCAGATAAAGTTGTTCAATTCTACAAGAACAGTAATAAAGAAACTGTTGCTGAGGTTATGGACAAAGACCAACGTGTATATGGTGCTGAACTAACGGCGACCTACCCATTTATGGAAGAGTTTAAAGTTGGGGGAACACTGGGTTATACGCGAGGTCAATATAAAGATACGGATGGTAAATGGAAAGAGTTGAATGCTTTTCAAGTTTCACCAATCAAAGGTACTGTTTTTGCCGAGTGGAACAGTGATGAAGGATATGGTGCTCGTATGCAAATTCTTGCTATAAAAGGTACAAATGAAGCAGTAAAAGATGGTTCACTTTCAGCTGTAAAAATTAAAGGCTATAGCACGATGGATGTTTTGGCTCATTTTCCAGCTTGGAAAGGACGTATAGATTTTGGTGTATATAATGTTTGGAATAGAGACTATCGAACTGTCTATAGTCAACAAGCAGAAAAAGTATATGGTCTTGTAGAAAGTATACCAGCTGAAGGACGTACTTACGGCCTCAGTTATACATTTAATTATTAATATGAAGTGAGATAGGGAATATCTATAAATCATAGGTATTCCTTAATAAATTAAAATAAACTTGCATTATTAAATGAAAATGATTATCATTATACATATTGAAAGTTGAGAAACGTTCTAGTAATTAAGATTAACGTCTACTACTGTAATGCTGGGTTTTAGGCGATTTAAAGTTATACCAGAGACTCCAATAACAATGGTGTTGAAAAAGATGAGTTGATTTCTGGTATGTGACACCTGCGAGACATTATAAAAATATGCAGGTTCAAGTAGCGGTAAATGGAACTAAGAAAAATAAATACTATCAGCGCAACAAAAAGAATAAACCAAGAGCGGCAAGCGAGGATGGCTTGCCGTTCTTGCATTTACAGTTACCTTCATACTTATTCATATTGTTCAACCTTTTTAGAGTATTAACGCTACTCAGTAACAGATCTCTTATATTTTTGATTAAAAAATAACCACTAATGTTTCATTTATTAATATCCTGCCTTTTTAACCAATTTTTTGTATACCCTGAATAAAACATGATCAAAAAAGAGGTAAAAGCGTGCTTATTTTTCATGGAAAACCTGTTCATGGAGCAATTTTTGATATGGATGGGACAATGTTTGATACTGAGAGGTTGCGGTTTCAAACATTGCAACAAGCATCTCAAGAACTCATTGGACAGGAATTTTCACACGAATATTTAATGCAATGTTTAGGTTTAAGTGCAACTACGGCTGAGCAATTGGCTCAACGTTTATATGGTGTAAATGTTCCCTATAAAGAAATTCGAAAAAAAGCTGATGAAATGGAACTTGAATATATTCGAAAACACGGCGTACCGATTAAAAAAGGTTTAGTTCAAGTTTTAGAACGTTTACGAAAATCTGGCTTAAGAATGGCTGTTGCGACTTCAAGCCGTAGAGCAATTGCCGAAGAATATTTAATTAATGCGAATGTTTATAAATTTTTTGATGTGATTACTTGTGGTGATGAAGTAGAGCAAGGAAAGCCACATCCAGAAATCTTTTTAAAAGCTGCTAGTCAACTTCACTTGAATGCTAACCAGTGTCTTATGTTTGAAGATTCTGAAAATGGTTTAACTTCAGCTCACACTTCAAAAGGTTTAACGATTTTATTAAAAGATATTAAAGAACCAAATGATGAGATGCTGGAAAAAGCGCATTTTTATTATGATCAAATGTATGATTTCTTAACTGATCTCGACAAATTTATTCCTGTTATGGATATGCCAGAGATACAGGAACCTTTTCCGCAAAGCTTAAATCAACTGACGGTCGGGATACATGGTTTCGGTGCTATTGGCGGTGGTTATATAGCACAAATCTTGTCACATTGGGATGGATACACAAAACCAAAGAGAATTATTGCTTCAACACGAAATAGTCTTTTTCGAGAAGCTGTGAATGCATTTGGAACTTATAGTATTCGCTATGGACAGTTTTCTTATGATGAACGTATTGAGAATATGACCATTGTTGATTCTGACAATGAACAACAAATGTTAGAGATGTATACACATTCAAGTTTGATTGCACTTTGCTTACCTGAACAAGCGATCGAGACTGAGTCAAAAATAATTGCAAAAGGATTATATGCGCGTTTTAACTCGCAACTTGAAACATGTATTGAACCGCTAACTTTTCTAATTATTTTAAATAAAGTCGGCGCGAAATATTTGGTTATGAAGCATCTTAGAGAAGCTCTACTAGAGTTAACCAATGATGAAGATGTTACTGAGCATATTTTAAAAGAACATTACTTTTGCGACACCGTTGTAAATCGCATGGTTTCAAAGCTATCTAATCAAAATTTATATCGCCAACTTCGCATTAAGCATCACTTTCTTGAACAGCATTTATCTGATGTGGAGCATGAAGAACAAGTCGAAATTGAAGATTGCAATAAACTGACTCAAGATCAGCAAAACCAGGCATCTTTATATGTTGATAACATGCGCCGTAATTTCCAGCCAGGTCATATATTACAAAGCATGGACCTAATTCTGTTTCATAGCGAAACGGATATTCCAATTTATGTAGAAAAAGGCAGCCCTCTACTCGAAAAGTTACGTCAAGTTGTCTTGGTTAATCAGATTACAGATATTCAATTAATCAAAAACCGTCTATGGAACGGCGTGCATGCCATGCTTGCTTGGTACGCATCTTTACTAGGTTATGAATCTATTGGTGTTGCCATGGGTGATCATTCAGTTAAAGCATTTGCAGAAAACTTAATTAGAGAAGTAAAGCAAGGGCTTGCAATAGTATTACCTAACTATGCAAAAGATTTGGATCGTATAGCACAAAGCTTTCTAGACTCATGTGAATATGCTTTTAAAGACCCCTGTCAGCGTGTGGCAAGAGATCCACTTCGCAAATTAACTCATAATGAAAGAGTAATTGCGTCAATTGAGGCGAATATAGATCATAATTTGCCTTATAAAAACCTATTAAAAGGCGCTGCGCTAGGGTATGCCTATGCAATTCAATATTTAGAAATTGAAGAGGCTGATGCGATTAAACATTTACAGCAGCAAATTCAGAAATTGGATATGAGTACTGCCCAAAAAAGACAAATTGAAGTTGAGTTAACGCAATTAGTTCAATATTTATTTTCTGAACAAGGCAAACAGCCTTTAAACATAAATATTACCAACTCCAAAAGTACGCGTACTCAGTATGCTTAAGTTCGTTTAAATAATTAATGTTCTACAACTGAAAGGCAAACATGCTTTAATACGAAAATTGAATGATTTTGAATTAAAGCTGTGCTGCTAAAACCTTCGACGTTCATGGTGCCAACATCTATACGGGATTATCCCGAATGGCATCTTGGGCGCCAAAATTATGCTTTATGGTATTTAGAAATTAATGATCAAAAAATAGTTGATTATTTAGATGCCTTGCGCGCGCATTTTTCAGAATTCTTATTAGAACCCAATAACCGTCAATATCATATCACGCTGTTTATATGTGGATTTTTAAACCACAAAACCAGAATCTATAGTGATGACTTTAGTTTGAGTGAGTTAGAGCAGCAAAGCGAAATTTTAAGAAAAGAAGATATTGCACCATTTCGATTAAAAATTGGTTCTGTTGATAGCTTTAGTAGCGCTTTATTTGTTCAAATCCAAGACACCGAAAATATCTTATCTCAAATACGCCAAAAGTTAGGTTTAGTTTCTAATGAAATTGCCGCTTTAGAATATTGTCCGCATATTACTTTGGGGTTGTATAAAAAAGACTATAGTAGTGATTTGATTTTACATAAAATTTCTGAATTACCTGTACAATACAAACACGCTGAATTTGATCTTAAGATCGAGCATTTAACGTTTGGTTGTTATCAAGCTCAAACTTTACAAGGTAAGTTATATCCATCTCAGCATTTGTTCTTAGGTGATTCATGTTGCAACTGATTTTGGGTGGAGCCCGTTCTGGCAAAAGCCGACTGGCTGAACAAACAGCAATAAATACGCAATTAGCTGTGACTTATGTTGCTACGGCGCAAGCGCTTGACCCAGAAATGCAAAGTCGAATTGAACACCATCAAAATCAGCGTCCTGCTCACTGGTCTTTGGTTGAAGAACCTTTATTTTTGGCAAAAGCTCTACAAAAAATTGATAGACCTAATCAAATTATTTTGGTGGATTGTTTAACGCTTTGGCTAACCAATTTGTTACTGTTAGAAGATCAAAATGTTCAAAAAGTTGAGTGTGAGCAACTATTAAAGGTTTTACCTACGCTTGAGTCAGAAATTATTTTAGTAAGTAATGAAACGGGTTTAGGCGTTGTGCCACTCGGTGAGATAAGTCGACGATTTGTAGATGAAGCAGGCAGACTACATCAAGCTCTAGGGCAAATTGCAGATAAGGTTGTGTTTTGTGTGGCTGGTTTTCCAATGATTTTAAAAGGTGAGAAATAAAATGAACTGGTGGTTAGAGTCTGTACAGCAACCAAATTTGGACGCAAAACAACAAGCAGAGCAACATCAACTCCAACTCACAAAACCTACTGGTGCCTTAGGTGATTTAGAACTGATAGCAGTTAAACTTGCCAGTTTACAGTCAAATGCACATCCACATGTTAACCATCCATGGATCACGATTTTTGCGGGCGATCATGGCGTAGTTGAAGAAAATATTTCTGCATATCCTCAAGCCGTAACCCGTCAAATGCTGCAAAACTTCACGACTGGCGGGGCAGCAATTAGTGTAATTGCTGAATATCATCAAGCTCATTTGCAAGTAATTGATTGCGGTACCGTAGGTGAAGCATACGAATACGCAGGCGTTGAACGTCATTGTATTCGGGCTGGCACAGCAAATTTTGC
>NZ_JZFB01000001.1:519066-520481 GCF_001188385.1 Acinetobacter sp. V2
TTAGAGTTAGGTAAAAATAGTGTAGACACGGCTAAAGCCGACGGCGCGGATATTTATATTGCCGGTGAAATGGGAATTGGAAATACCTGTTCTGCTTCTGCCTTAGCATGCCTTTTATTAAATGATACTGCCGAGCAATTAACTGGGGTAGGGACAGGAATTGGTGCCGATCAGTTAAGACATAAAATTGAAGTAATTGAACAAGCAATTGAACTTCATCATAAACATGTTACTGGTGATGCGTTTAAAACATTGTGTGCAGTTGGTGGATTGGAAATTGCGGCAATTGTAGGTGCTTATATTCGATGTGCACAGATTGGTTTACCTATCATTGTAGATGGTTTTATTAGTTCAGTAGCTGCTTTATGCGCGGTACGAATGAACCCTAAAGTACGTGACTGGATGTTATTTGGCCATCAATCGGCTGAATATGGTCACCGCCGTATTTTACAAGAACTCAATGCTGAGCCGATTTTAAAAATGAATTTGCGGTTAGGTGAAGGGAGTGGTGCAGGTACTGCTTTGTCATTAGTTAAAATGGCATGTGTATTACACAACCAAATGGCTACTTTTGCTCAAGCTGCCGTAAGCGGGGATAAAATTGGGTAAATTCAGAATCGATTTACTCAGACATGGCGAGAGTCAATATAGCCATACTTTACGAGGACATTTGGATGATGAGTTAACGGCAGAAGGTTGGCAGCAGATGCAGTCAACCATTGAGCAAGTTGCAAATCAGTCATGGGATGTCATTATAAGTTCATCATTAAAACGTTGTGCTTGTTTTGCTGAGAAACTTGCAAAGACAACTCAGCTACCTTTACTTTTAAACCATGACTTAAAAGAAATGTATTTTGGTGAGTGGGAAGGTGTCTCAACTCAGCAAATTTATGAAACTTCACCAGAATTATTGGCAAATTTTTGGCAAAAACCGAGTCAATATTGTCCACCGCGTGCAGAAACATTAATGCAATTTCAAACAAGAGTTCTTAAAGGCTTTCAGGAACTACTTGTACAGATGCAAAACCAAAACTGGCAACATGGATTGGTTGTTACCCACGGTGGTGTGATTAAGCTATTAGCTTGTTTAGCCACGCAACAACATTTAGATGATTTACTAAAAATGTCGGCAGAGCTTGGGAAATTATATTCATTCGAATTTTCTGAAACAGATGGTCAATTAACTTTCATGTTGAGATAGCAACCTTATATTTCTCTACACATGTAAGTTATTATTTTTATAAAAGATATTTGAGTGATTGTAATAGAACTGTCATTGCTAAAAATTAAGCTATTGGCATTTCTTATTAATCACTCATCTGACTTATGAATATTTTATTTAAAACGACTGTGCTCGCAGCATCATTATTACTTGCAGCTTGTAACAATAATGATGATCAAGATGTTCAAACGAC
>NZ_JZFB01000001.1:520523-531686 GCF_001188385.1 Acinetobacter sp. V2
CCTTACCAACCACAACAAGAAATAAAAAACTATGAAACAGCACCCAATGGGTTCCAGCCAGTTTTTACAGAATTAGTGGCACGTCACGGTTCAAGAGGTCTCTCAAGTCTGAAATATGATTTGGCACTTTATAATTTATGGAAACAGGCAAAAGCAGAAAATGTGTTAACACCATTAGGTGAACAATTGGGTGCAGATTTAGAAGCAATGATGAAAGCCAATATCTTATTAGGCTATGGCGTGGAAGGAATTCGCCAGTACGGTTACGGAAATGAAACCATGACTGGTATTTTAGAACACCGTGGCATTGCAGATCGTTTATTACAGCGCTTACCAAGTCTTCTAAATTCGCAAGCATCTATATTAGTACAAAGTTCTGGGGTGGATCGTGCAGTAGATAGTGCTAAATTCTTCACGGTTGAACTTATTCAACAACAACCTCAACTTAAAGATAAAATTGTACCAACGTCTTATACCAATTTATCGAGTGCAAGCGTTCCAAGTGTTGAAGATGGTGGCGTTGATCGTTTTAAACTCTATTTTCATAGTCTGAATGCAGATGAAGATTTAAATCAGCCATTGAGTCCTAATCAACAGAAAATTTATGATGCTAGTCAGGCCTATCAAGATTTTGAAGAAAATAATAAAGATTTAGCCCAAAAGTTAGATGAATTATCAAAAAATACAGCAGCTGAAAAAACTGCCCAAACTGTACTTAATCCGATTTTTAAAGCAGACTTTATTAAAAAATTGGGTACAACAGGTTATAACTTTAGCAATACTGGATCCTTTACGGTAACTTCACCAAAAGGTGAGCAAATTACAGAAAAAGGTAAGGGTAAAAATACAATTGCCAGTGCAGTTGATGCAGCAGCTTATATTTATGAGCTCTATTCAATTTCTGGTGGCATGAAAGATGAGTTAAAGGGTATCGATTTTGATAAATATATGCCGTTAGATGCTGCAAAATTCTACGCTGAATTTAATGATGCAAACGATTTTTACGAAAAAGGTCCAAGTTTTACAGAGTCAAATCAAGTCACGAGTGAAATTGCTAAAGGGCTTAAACAGGACCTGTTCCAACAAGTTGACGCCGTGGTGAATAAAGCTCAGCCTTACAAAGCAGTTTTACGGTTTGCCCATGCTGAAATTATTATTCCTTTGGCAACCAGCCTAGATTTACATAATATGATGCAGCCTTTACCACTACATCAGACTTATAATTACTCAACCAGCGCATGGCGTGGTGAAGTAGTTTCACCTATGGCGGCAAATGTCCAATGGGATATTTACCAAAATAGCCAAGGCAATACTTTGGTAAAAATGCTTTATAACGAAAAAGAAACTTTGTTCAAATCTGCATGTAACTATGCACGTTATACACCAACTAGTTTTTACTACGACTACATCAAATTGAAACAGTGCTATCAAATGCAATAGATTTTCAGTTTTTGAAGTCTTTAATGGGAATAGGGATTGCTATTCCCATTTTTATTTCTTCATAATCCAATTTGCTTTTAAATATAGATCAGTTAGAGACTTGGATATGACACCTTTTTGGATTGCATTGCAATTTTTAACTGTTCTGCCTATTGAGCTAAAGACAATGCCAACGGCGCAACAAAATGGTCGAGCTATTTTGTTTTATCCTCTGGTCGGGCTGATTATTGGTAGCATTCTTTTTCTTATCTCGTGTCTTTTAGTTAAATTACCCGTTCTTTTGCTTGCTACAATCCTAATGACTTTATGGATTTGGCTGACAGGGGGATTACATCTAGACGGGCTAGCAGATACGACAGATGCATGGGTGGGCGGTTTTGGAGACAAACTACGTACTTTACAAATCATGAAGGATCCAAGTTGTGGTCCAATTGGCGTGCTAAGTTTAGTTATTATTTGTTTGCTCAAGTTTGTACTGATTTATGTGTTGGTTGAACAACATCAAACGTTATTTTTAGTCTTTGTTCCCGTACTTGGGCGTATTGTGCCATCTATTTTGTTTTTGACCACACCATATGTCCGTGAAAAAGGTTTAGGCCGTTCTTTGACTGATCATTTACCTAAAACAGCGTCATGGATAATAACTGCGGTAGTTTTGTTATTGGCTTTATATTGGGAATGGCAAGGGCTCATCGCCATTATTAGCTTTTTGATCAGTCTAGTTTATTTAAGACATCTTTTTATTAAAAGAATTGGCGGTATTACAGGTGATACAGTCGGGGCAGCAATTGAGCTTAGCGAAACCGCGCTACTTTTTACTTTTGTGGTGAGTTATTTTTATTTAGTTTGATGTTAAATTCCGACAAAGAAAAATAAAAAAGCCCTCAAAGATGAGGGCTTAATTGATCTTCTTGAAAAGATGTATTAACGATTTGGTAAAACGTCTTTTAAAGCTTCATGCATTTCAAGCAATGTTTTTTCAGTCGTTTCCCAGTCAATACAGCCATCAGTCACTGATTTGCCATATTCAAGATCACAAAGATTCTCAGGAATATCTTGGCGGCCGCCTTTTAAGTGACTTTCAACCATAAGACCAACAATTGACTTATTACCATCTAAAATTTGTTCAGTAATATTTTTAAGAACAAGTGGTTGTAAGTATGGGTCTTTATTTGAGTTTGCGTGGCTCGCATCAATCATGATTTTAGTGCTAACTTTTGCTTTCGCTAAAGCATTTTCAGCTTCTTCAACAGAGCCAGCATCGTAGTTCGGCTTGCCATTACCACCACGTAATACTACGTGTGCGTAAGGGTTACCGCTTGTATTAATAATCGAAACTTGTCCGTCTTCATTAAGACCTAAGAAGCTATGACCATATTTAACAGACTGCATCGCATTGGTTGCAACAGTTAAACCGCCATCTGTACCATTTTTAAAACCTACTGGTGATGATAGACCAGAAGACATTTCGCGGTGAGTTTGGCTTTCAGTTGTACGTGCACCAATTGCAGACCAAGAAATTAAGTCTTGGTAGTATTGCGGAGAGTTCGGGTCAAGTGCTTCAGTTGCACATGGTAAACCTTTTTCATTTAATTCAAGTAAAAGCTTACGACCAATACGTAAACCTTTTTCAATATTAAAAGAGTCATTCATGTCAGGGTCATTAATGAGACCTTTCCAACCAATTGTTGTACGTGGTTTTTCAAAATAAACACGCATAACTAAATATAGTGAATCTTTAACCTTTTCACTTAATGCTTTTAAACGATCGGCATATTCGTGGGCAGCTTTTGGATCATGAATAGAGCAAGGACCAATAACGACAAACAAACGCTTATCTGAACCATCTAAAATATTACGAATGGTATCGCGACCTTTTAGAACAGTTTGTGAAGCAACATCAGATAAAGGAAGTTCTGATTTAAGCTCGGCTGGTGTTACAAGAGTTTGAATGCTTTTAATATTAACGTCGTCGATATCTGGCTTTGAAACGGAATTTGAATGTGTAGTCATTGCTGTCACTGGTTCGATCATACTAAAGGTTGTTTTGTATACTGAATATACCATGAAATAATTATGAAAATCCTACATCTCATGGTATTTCAGTTTGGAAAAATCTTATTGATTTTGCTATCTTTCAGTTGAGTTGCTTGTTTTTTCGGCAACCACAGCTTGTTGTTGTACCACAGGTGCTTTCGGTTTTGCTTTGACTGGGTGAACCATAAAGTTAACACCGAGGGCAAATAGGGTAATCCCTAAAATTTTTCGGATTAAACGTTCTGGCATACGAGAACTAATGAGCGTACCAACAATAATTGCAGGAATTGAACCTACCAATAACCACATAAGAAGCGTAAAGTCGACGTTACCAGCACTCATATGCCCAAGGCCAGCCACTAAAGTGAGTAATACGGCATGTACAACATCTGAACCAATAATTCGAATCATTGGCAAGTTCGGGAACATGATCACGAGGGCCATAATCCCAAATGCACCAGCACCGACTGATGAAAGCGTTACGAATACACCTAAGATGATACCCATAACCACGATAAAGCTACGTTTTTTATGGATAGCTAAATGCTCAGTCTCAGTTTGAGTGACTTCTTTACTTCTAAAACGACTAAAGAACTTCTCAATACGGGAGCGGAAAATGATAGATACACCAGTTAAAGTCAGCATAAAACCTAATACCATGGTGAGTACAGCTTTATAGTGCGTTGACTGACTTAAATAATGCTCAAGTACCCATGTGGTACCGAAGGATGCAGGAATACTGCCTACTGCTAACCATAAAACAATTGGCCAGACAATATTGAGCTTTCTAGCGTGAACCATTGATCCACAAAATTTTGAAATTGCGGCATAAAGTAAATCGGTACCAATTGCGATATGAGGTTCAATTCTAAAAAGGCCAATTAAAATTGGTGTCATTAATGATCCACCACCAACTCCTGTAATCCCTACACAGAAACCAACTAACATACCTGCTAAGATAAATTCAAAAGCACCAGACATCTTTATCGCCACTTATCACGAAACGCACATATCTTATTCCTTTTAGAGATAAACAGTTGTCATGAATAATGATTTGCTTATGCAAAAAAAAGCTAAGCAATCAAAATATTGCTTAGCTTGTTCTATTTTTCATCATTTTTTGAAGAAAAAGATTATTTTGAAGACTTTAGCGGATTAACTAGAAGTATAAGAATAAAAGTTAATGGGGTTGCAAAGATCCACCAACTGACAAAACCAATTGAAAATTTATAGTGTTGAATAAGAATAAATGCACATAAACCAAATAGCATGAATGCAGCTATTTTAAAGTGCCAGTAATACTTTTGAGCTAATGATTTGAAATGACCTGTTGATTTCGGTGATCGATATTTTTCGCTCGCCATAAATAACAAATACATACCTAATAAGATTAAGAGGAAAGCTATAAAAATCATGAGCTCACCTCAGTATTTAATTTATTCAGCTTTTTTTGAATCTTTTCTACAGCTTTATGCTGAATAGGTTGAATTTTGAAGAATATAAAAATTGCTAAAGCTGCAAAGATCCACAAAAATACATCTACACGTGCAAACGTCCAATAATCTCTGAGGCTTTGAACATACTCATGTTTAAGTAAATAACTTAGATTTAAGATGGGAAGTGCAATACAAAGCATAATAAAAACGCAAAGTTGAGTTCGCCACAAATGCTGCTTTTTAGTGAATAAAGCAATGATCAAGCTGACTAACCAAACTAAGAAAAAGCTATAAACTTCATAATTGATCGAGGTTGAAGTGACTGTAAACAATCGATTGGCGCTTAAATAGGCGAGAGTTGCACAAGGTAATCCAACAAACGCTGCAACATTCAATCGGTCAACTAAATAGTGCCCGAAATGAAATTTACTATTCTTATTTTGAATTTGACGTTTAAGACTCCAAAGTAATAAACCAGAGGCAATCATTACACAGCCTAAAATGCCTGAGAAAAAGAATCCTAGACGAAGTAAAGGCTGAGCAAATGTCGCCATATGTAGCCCATAGACACCCGCATTTAACGTTGCAATAGGACTATTATTACGTGTGTCTTCTAAGACTTTGCCGGTTGAAGCATTTAATGTAATTTGAGCTTGATTACGAGTAATAGAGCGGTCTTCTTGCTGAATAAAAGTAATTTGCGTCTGATTGGTATTCGGGTTTTTCACACTAATCGTTGATAAAGGTTGATTACCCCAACTTTGTTGAACTTGGTTCAATAGCTTATCAATAGCTAAGTTTTGAGCAGGCTGAATTGATTGATTCTCAAGTACAGTCTTTGTGCGGATTTCGGTAAAATATTGATAAGGGTTTTCAGGGTAAATCTTTTGCATTCCCCAAGGTAGATATAAATAAAAGAAAATTGCTAAGCCCGTAAATGTAATGGTTAAAAAGAAGGGCAGTGCAACGACTGAAGAAATATTGTGAAAGTCTAGCCATGAACGCTGAGACTTAAATGTGCGTAAAGTAAAAAAGTCGGTAAATATTTTTTTATGGGTAATAATGCCTGAAACCAAAGCAATCAGCATAATAAATGCGGCAAGACATACGACTAATCGCCCAACTATGATTGGAATGCCAAAAAGTTGGTAATGGAAGCGGTAAAAAAAATCGCCGCCTAGAGTTGCCGAAAGTTGAAGTTCTTTTCCCGTGTTAGCATCAAGTGTGGCATTGCCATAACCGCCGTCAGCTTTTTCCCAATACATAGTGTTGACGGGACTTTCTGGTGTAGCAACTGTTAAATACCAAGATTTGGCATCTGGAGCGTTTTCTTGTAAATATTGATATGCTGTTTTAATAGCAATATCTTGCTTTACTTCATATTGCGCAAGTGCAGGTTGCATCCATAAATTAATTTCGTGGCGGTAATAGGACAAACTTCCCATTAAGAAAATGGCAAATACGAGCCATCCAAATATTAAGCCAGTCCATGAGTGCAGCCATGCCATAGATTGACGTATACCTTTATGCATAACCCACCATACGTGTCACAAAAAAGAAAAGGGCGCACAAAACAATTGATAGCCCAGTGAGTTTCAAAAGTGATTGAACGCAGAAACCAACAATCACAAAGATGACGTAAAATAGAATTGCTATAAATGCTGCGAGATATATAGCTTCAGCTTTGTCGAGGGTCAAAAGGAAAATTCCAATGAGTCCAAGACTTAAATATGCCATACAGGCAAAGCCCATACCGAAAACTAGCAAGAATCGATAGAAAACTTTTATACGATATGACACAGGGAGATTTACAGTTTTGGACATCTTTACTGACACATACACAAAGAATAATAAGTAAAGCCAATCCCTAAATTGGGATTGGCTACGATATTAATATTTAAACTTTACAGCAACTGTATAGTTGGCAGAAGGACCATAAAAAGCTTGGCCATCTGGAAAACTATTTAAATATTTCTTGTCAAAAATATTATTACCATTTGCTTGAAGCGTAATATGATCGTTGACTTCATAGCTGGCCATTAAATTAACTAAAGCATATGCATCTTGTTTAATCGTACTGTTAATATTTGAATCATATAACTTTATCCCATCTTGCCATTGTAACCCTGCACCAAATTTTAGCTTCGGTAAAACTGGCGGCGTGTAGGTGGTTAGCACGTTAAGTGTCTGGTTTGGATTATAAGTTCTTGCCTCGCCGCCATTTTTAATATCTTTAATACTAAATTGAGCATAGCCGAAAGACAGATTCACATTATTTGTGATTTGACCTGATAAGCCGACTTCTACACCTTGTGACTCTAAATCACTCGTTGGTACTTTTCGATTAAGTGGATTTCCATCAGAGCTACGTAGAGGGTAATTATTTTGTTCAGTTTTAAATACTGAAAGTGTTCCTGTTAAACGGTCATCTAGCCATGAACTTTTTACGCCCATCTCATAGCTTTTACCATCAATAGGTTTTAAAGCTTGATTGGTATCTTTATCAATACCAGTTTGAGGACGGAAAATTGAGGTGTAACTCATATAACCTGTATATTCAGGTGTAAAGTTATAAGTTAGTCCAACATAGGGTGAGACTTTACTTTCACTATATGACATTGGTGAACCATAACTTTCACCTTTACTTTCAGCTTGGACATAGTTTGCACCAAGTAAAAGTTTTAAATCTTCATTAAGATGTAAGCGTGTCGCAGCATAGATGGAATTAATATTCTGCTTATAGTTTGCAGCTTCTGTGAAATCTGACCAAGTTATAGATTGCGGTGTCCAACTTGACCAATCCGTAGTGGTTGATTTTATGACGTTACTATCGTTAATCGTTCCTGTAGATTGTTTATCTTGCTGATGACTACGTACATAGCTATAGCCTAAAGATGCCTCATGTTCTCGATTGAAAAGTTTATATGTTCCTTCGAGATTAAAATCGACAGCATGTTTTTCTTGGTGCTCTTGACCACCCCAAGGGGTTAGAGAAACACCTGATCCATCAGCTTTTGGATAACCATAATAATAAAGAAGACGACTATTATGCTTGGTATCAAGGTAGTTATAGGTCAGCTTAGCGGTCCACTGATCATTAATTTTTTGCTTTAATTCAACAAAAGCATTTTGTGTTTCATTATCCCAGTGTGCCCAGTCAGGGTTAGGGTTATATGAGCGGTCATATGAAATTTGTTTACCATTGGCATCTAACAAAGGCAGAGCACCCCAGTTGTTTGCATTGGGTTTATTTTGTTCTTGGCTATAACCAGCGGTCAGTAAAGTACTATCTGTCAAATCAGCTTCAATAATACCTGCGAAACCATTTCTCTCTGACGAATATCGATCAAGGTAAGAATCACCAGTTTGCTCATAGCCCATAATACGGCCACGTACTTTTCCACTCGGTATTATTGCACCAGAGACATCAGCTTCATAACGCTGCGTATCCCAAGAACCATAACTTACACCGCCACTTGCTTGGAATTCTTGAGTCGGGCGTTTTCTAATATTGTTGATTGTTGCACTTGGATCACCGAAGGCGTTAGTTAAAGAATCAGCACCTTTAACGACTTCTACACGATCATAGAAATAAGTATCAGGATTCGTATTGTTATAGTTATAACCTGAGAGGGGAAAACCCACGCCGTCAGTTAATATATTTGAAATCTCGAAGCCGCGAGCCATATAAGTAGTTCGCTCAGTTTCTTGATTAGATACGGTTACACCGGGAGTATTTTTTAAAACATCTCGTGTACTGGTAAGTCCGAAATCTTCAATTTGCTGACGAGTAACGACATTAATAGTTTGAGGAGTTTCTTTAGCCTCTATATTAAGCTTGGTTGCGCTACTTGAGTTCTTAACATTATATGCTTTGGTTTGTTCAGAAGACTGTTCAGCATTTGATGCTTTAATTTGGATCGTCTGTAAAGATTGTACCTCTGAGTCTTGAGCATAAGAGAGGTTCGCATAACAAATCGCGCAGGCGATTACAGTAAGCTTAAATGGTCGAGGTGGGATATTCATAAGATTAAGGATAATGTAAATAATTCTCATTTATTTTATTGTTTGTAAATGTAAGCTACAATTCAAATTGCATTGTTAATTTAGATTAAAAGATGGTGAATGAGTGTAATTTTAGATAGCTTGTGCTGTGACTGCTTTTGGTAAGTACATATCGATCAAGTTCAAGATTGATAAACCTCTATGCTAGAATGCATTATTTCAAATTCTTGGGTAAATCGCCTTGGCAAACCGAAAACTTAAAATAGGCATTGTAGTTGGGGAAGTTTCTGGAGATACGCTTGGTGTGAAACTTATGCGTAGTTTTCGAGAACAAGGAATAGATGCCGAATTTGAGGGAATCGGTGGTCCTCAAATGATTGCTGAAGGTTTTAACAGTTATTACCCAATGGAAACTCTGTCTGTGATGGGGATTGTTGAGGTATTAAAAGACTTAAAAAAATTATTCGCCGTGCGGGATGGTTTAATCAATCAATGGACTCAAAATCCAGTTGATATTTTTATTGGTATTGATGCGCCAGACTTTAACCTCAGACTTTCTAAAAGTATTAAAGAAAAGAATCTTCCAATAAAAACAGTTCAATATGTCAGTCCTTCGGTTTGGGCGTGGCGTCAAGGACGTGTTCATGGCATTAAACAAAGTATAGATTTAGTACTTTGCTTATTTCCTTTTGAAAAAGTTTTTTATGAACGATATGAAGTTCCAGCAGCATTTGTAGGTCATCCATTAGCTAAACAATTGCCACTTGAAAATCCAATCCAAATTGCCAAACAGCAATTAGGTCTTAATGAAAATCAAAAACATATTGCGTTATTACCAGGCAGTCGAAAAGGTGAGGTAGAACGACTTTTGCCTATGTTGCTTGGAACTGCCAATATTCTTCATAAGAAATATCCAGACATTCAATTTTTAATTCCCGCAATTAACGTTGCACGAAAACAACAGATTGAGCAGGGTGTTGAACAATTAGCGCCTAATTTGAAAACTGTAATTCATATTTTAGAAAATACAGATAGTGAGTCTAAGGTTGGCCGTATGGTCATGAATGCAAGTGATATCATTGCCTTAGCTTCTGGGACTGCGACATTAGAAGCCATGCTCATGCATAGACCAATGGTCACTTTCTATAAATTACATTGGTTGACCTATATAATTGCTAAGCTTTTGGTGAAAATTCCTTATTATTCTTTGCCTAATATTATTGCGGGTAAGAAAGTCATTGAAGAGCTGATTCAAGCTGATGCCACACCAGAACATTTAGCAAGTGAAATAGAAAAACTAATGAATGTTGAGACAGCTCAAATTCAAGTGATGCAACATTTAACCATGCATAAACAACTTATTTCTGGAAATACAGAAGATCCAGTGCAGGCAATTTTGCAATGTTTAAATAGCTAATTTTTAATATTTGCTTGGCTAATTGCTTTTAAGCCAGCTAAAGAAAATTTCTTAAAATGTTCAACTAAACCGTGTAATGGCATCTGGGCAATATTTTTAAGCGGCTCAGGTGCTTGAGCATTTGGTCCAGCAATAATGAGCATCATGCAAGGTGTCATCACGCTTAAAATACAAGGCAACACCGCTGGATCATTTTCATCTAAACCAGCAACTTGACTAATGAGCTTACGAATAAGAAAAAATTTTCTCATACCTGCAAATTCAATAAAATTTAATAAATGCTCAGAAGGTGAAAAGAGTTCACGAATAAAGACTTTGCCATGCCAAACATCTTTTTCAGTTAATTTATGCAGCAAGGTCTCAAGTAATAAGCTTAGCTTTTCTTCTGGTGACTGAGTGCTTTCAACAAGTTCTAGTAAATATTTTTCATCAAGATAATGAGCGTGAGCTTCCACTAACACAGCTTGATACAGCCCATCTCGACCATCAAAGTGATAATTAATTGCAGCCAAATCGACATTCGCAGCGTTAGCAATTGTTTTGTTCGCTGTCTTTGCAAAACCATATTGGGCAATTAAAGGTCCTGCTGCCTCAATAATTTTGGACTTGGTTAAGTCACCATCACTTCGTCTAGATCTGGACATATTTAACCCTAACTTTGATTCACCATAAAAGTATATCTTTTATTCAAAGATTGGAGTAATTTAAATTTAAATTGAATTTAAACTAATAAAATTTGAATTTAATAAGAAGGCCAATAAGATGAAGAAAAAAGTGATTGCCGTCGTCTTGGTTGTTATAGCTGTGGTTATCATCGGCTTTTGGGCG
>NZ_JZFB01000001.1:531728-535956 GCF_001188385.1 Acinetobacter sp. V2
CTTTATATGGAAATGTTGATATTCGCCAAGTTTCACTTGCATTCGAACAGTCTGGTCGTATAGAGAAACTGTTAGTACAAGAGGGAGATAAAGTTAAAGCAGGGCAAGTACTAGCGACTATTAATACCAATGCATTACATATTCAGACAAAGCAAGCTCAAGCACAACTTAAAGCTCAACAAGAGGCAATTGTTAAACAAGAAGTGGGAGCTCGCCCAGAGGAAATTAGTCAAGCAAAAGCACAACTTGCTTCTGCCCAAGCTGAGCTTGATAAAACCAATAAAAACCTGCAACGCTTACAAATTTTGGTAAGTAGTACTGATGGTCGGGCCATTAGCCAACAAGAGCTAGACTATGCCAAAAGTAATAAAGATAGTGCTGAGGCAGCGGTCCGTGAAAGACAAGCTAATTTAGAATTGATCATTAAAGGTGCTAGACAAGAAGATCGTGAAGCGACCAAAGCACAGTATGAAGTGACCAAAGCTAATTTAGATCTAATTAACTATAACCTTACTCAAGCTGAATTAAAGTCTCCTGTAAATGCAGTGGTACGAGCTCGGTTACAAGAAGTTGGAGATATGACAACTGCGCAAAAGGCAGTTTATACATTGGCTTTGACCGATCCAAAATGGATTCGTGTGTATGTAAACGAACAAGATTTAAGCTCTATTAAAATGGGTGGCACGGCCCAAGTTATTCATGATTCTGATCCCAATCAACCTATCAATGGAAAAATTGGCTATATATCTTCAGTGGCTGAGTTCACGCCGAAAACAGTACAGACCGAAGAGATTAGAACAACACTGGTTTATGAGGTTAGGGTCTATGTAAATGATCCGAATGATCAATTGAAAATGGGCCAACCTGTGACTGTAAACGTGCCACTTGCTTCAGGTGAGAAAGCTCATGACTGATGAAAAAGCAGTGGTTCAAGTTAAAAATTTGTTCATGACTTTTAAGGCTGAGAGTAAAAAGACAGCAGAAATTACGGCAATTGATGATTTGAATATTGAAATCAATAAAGGAGAGCTTACTGCTTTGGTAGGTCCAGATGGTTCGGGAAAAACAACTTTATTAAGATTAATTGCAGGGCTATATAAAGCCACTTCGGGTTCATTAAATGTACTTGGAATTGATGTGAGTAAAATTCCGCAAGCTGTACAAGACCGTATTAGCTATATGCCACAACGTTTTGGACTCTATGAAGATTTAAGCGTACAGGAAAATTTAGTTTTATATGCCGACTTACATGGCGTTTCAAAGGATGTACGGGGGCAAAGATTTAAACGCTTATTGGAAATAACGGATCTTACTCAATTCACTCAACGCCTAGCAGGCCAACTTTCTGGTGGGATGAAACAAAAATTAGGGCTGGCATGTACTTTAGTTCGTTCCCCAGAATTGCTCTTACTTGATGAGCCTAGTGTTGGAGTGGACCCTTTATCAAGACGAGATTTATGGATCATTATTGAACAGCTTGTTCAGGAAGAAAACTTAAGCGTAATTATAAGTACTGCTTATATGGATGAAGCAGAAAAATGTGCCCAAGTTTATATTATGCATGAGGGAAAAATTTTAAAACAAGGTTCACCTGAACAATTAAAAGAAATAGCACTTGGACAAACATGGAATATAAAACCTTCAGAGCAGATTAAGGCTCGGACCTTACAAGCCCAGTTACTTGATAACCATGTAGAGATTATTGATGCTGTTCCAAAGGGCGAGCAAGTGAACTTTATTAGTCGTCAAAAAGAGCTATCAGCTGATACTTTACCTGAAGGGCTAAGAGCCAATGTGCGACCAGCAGAACTTGAAGATGCGTTTATGCTGTTGTTACAGCAGACTCAAAAGCAACCAAAACATATATCTATTTCTAAGCAAGCTTTTCAATTAGAACAAAACGATAATTTGAAATCAGAGCAACCTATCATTGTAGTTAAAGATTTAGTCCGAACTTTTGGAGATTTTACTGCAGTTGCCAATACATCATTTACTGTACTACGTGGCGAAATATTTGGATTACTTGGGCCGAATGGAGCTGGTAAAACCACAACATTTCGAATGTTGTGTGGATTGCTACCAGCAAGTAGCGGGTATATGGAAGTTGCTGGGAAAAACTTACGGACAGCTCGTGCTGAGGCAAGAGCCAAAGTGGGGTATGTCTCGCAAAAATTTGCACTGTATAGCAATTTAACTGTCTTAGAAAACTTGAAGTTTTTTGGTGGAGCCTATGGGTTATCTGGCAAAAAACTAAATCAACAAATTGATAAAGCCTTACAGCAATACGATTTAAAACCTCATAGTAAAAGTGGTGATTTACCGGGTGGGTATAAACAACGGCTATCTATGGCTGCTGCACTATTACATGAACCAGAAATTTTATTTTTAGACGAACCCACCAGCGGAATTGACCCTCTTGCACGGCGATCATTTTGGTACAGCATTGGTGAACTGGCAAATCAGGGCATTACCATCATTATTACGACGCATTTTATGGAGGAGGCAGAATATTGTGACCGCATTGCCATACAAGATGCTGGAAAGTTATTGGCCTTAGGGTCTCCCCAACAAGTCCGTAAATTGGCAAGTAAAGATAAACATATTGCTGATATGAATGAGGCTTTTATAGCAATTGTGGAACAAGCACGCGCGTTAAGGCACGCTGGTTAGGAGGTCTACAATGAGCTTTGGATTTTGGAATCGGCTGACAGCATTAGTTCGTAAAGAAACTAAGCAGCTCATTCGTGATAAAAGCAGCCTCGGGATTGGTCTGGTTTTACCTGTTATTTTAATTCTACTGTTTGGTTATGGACTTTCCTTTGATTTAAATCAGGCCCGAGTCGGCGTTGTCGTTGATCAGTCTTCACCGCAGATCAATCAGGCTTTAGCTGGTTTAAATGGCTCACGATATTTAACAAGTCAAGAGTTTCATAATTTGCCTGAAGCAGAGCAGGCCATTCGAGATGGCGAAATTGATGCCATTTTGCATTTTTCTTCAGATTTTGCCAGTCAGGCGCAGCAAGGTAATGCCAAGGTTCAACTATTATTAAATGGGACATCCACCACCATAGCAACAGCCTTAGAAGGTTATGTTGCAGGTGCTTTAGCTACCGCGCCGTCCATACAAGTTGACCGTGGTCAAATATTAGCAACGTCAAGCGCCGTTAATATTGAACAACGAATATGGTTTAACGAATCTGGTAACAGTACTTGGTTTTTAGTCCCTGGCTTGATGGTGCTCATTTTAACTTTAATTGGCGCATTTTTAACTGGTTTACTTATTGCCCGTGAAAGAGAACGGGGAACTCTAGAAGCTTTATTTGTTACGCCTGTACGGCCATTTGAAATTGTATTAGCAAAACTCATTCCCTATGTGGTGGTCGGCATGATTGATATCGTGATTTGTCTTGTTGCTGCATATTTTATTTTTGAAGTGCCTATGCGCGGTTCATTATTCTCAATTTTGTCTGCTTCATTTCTATATTTAATTGTGTCGTTATTACTTGGTTTAACTATATCAGGCTTTGCCCAAAGTCAGTTTCAGGCGAGTCAAATTGCCTTATTGGCAAGTTTTATGCCCGCGCTGATGCTTTCTGGGTTTGTTTTTGATACACGCAACTTGCCTTTGGTTGTGCAAATTATTAGTCAGTTACTACCGGCTACACACTTTATGATTTTAATTAAAACCTTATTTATGGGAGGTGATGATTGGAAGTTATGGTTTAAAGAGTGCGGTTTTCTGTTGGGATATATCGTTGTTTTGATATGTGCTGTGAACTTTTCGCTGAAAAAACGGTTGAGATAAAGTTATGTGGCAGCAACTAATCGCTTGGCTAAAACATTTAAGTTTTTTGGTCAAAAAAGAATTTTTAACCATTTTTAGTGATCCTGCAAATAGAGTCATTCTATTTGTACCAGCCCTCATGCAGGCACTTTTGTTTGGTTATGCTGCCACTTATGATGTTAACCGTGTGGATTATGCAATTTTAGATCAGAGCAATGGGCAGGTTTCACATGAACTCATCTCAAAACTAGATGGCTCTGGTATTTTTAAGCGAGTTGCAACACTTGAATATACCGATCAAATCAAACAAGTTATTGATAGCCGTCAGGCACTAGTTGTAATTACGATACCGTCCGACTTTGAAGACAAATTAAATAATAACCAAAGTTCATCTATACAAGTGATTGTTGATGGTAGGAACTCATCAACTGCGGTCGTGGCAGG
>NZ_JZFB01000001.1:535998-540601 GCF_001188385.1 Acinetobacter sp. V2
AAATTTAACTTAGCTTTACCCATTAGCCTTGAAACAAGAACATGGTACAACCCAAATCAGGAGTCTAGATGGAGTTTAATGCCTTCATTAATTGCGGCATTAAGTATGATGCAAACATTACTTTTATCTGCTTTATCAGTTGCGCGTGAACGTGAGCAAGGTACATTTGATCAGTTATTAGTGACACCGTATACGCCATTACAAATAATGATTGGTAAGGCCTTGCCTCCAATTTTTGTAGGCTTGATGCAATCAACCATTATTTTATTGATTATTTTTTTCTGGTTTAAAATTCCTATGAATGGCTCTATTGGGCTGCTTTATTTTGGTTTATTGAGTTTTAACGTAGCTGTAGTCGGTGTGGGCTTGTCAATTTCAGCATTATCTTTAAATATGCAACAAGCTATGCTTTTTACGTTTTTATTGATTATGCCTTTAATGTTGCTTTCAGGTTTACTTACACCAGTAGAAAACATGCCGGAAGCATTACAAATAGCAACGTACGCAAATCCATTGAGGTTTGGAATTAACTTGGTACAACGAGTTTATTTGGAAGGTGCAAGCTTTGCACAAGTCAAATTCAACTTTATTCCAATGATCATACTTGGACTAATAACTTTGCCTTTGGCAGCTTGGCTATTTAGAAATAGATTATCTTAATTAAAAAGCCCCATTTTAGGGGCTTTAAAATTTACTTAGGCACGTACGATCAGCTCGTAACCCGTATATTTACGGACGTTGATGACACCAATATCAAAAATTAAATATTGGCCTTTAATACCTTGTAATACACCACGAATTTTGGGCGTTTTATCTAAGTTTAGAGACTTAATTTTTTCAGGATATTGTTCAACTGGATAAACAAACTCACGTGGCAATTCATTTTCTAGTAGTTCAACCGTTTCGTTAAATTCAAGGTTTTGACTGAATTCCTCACGAATAGTTTGAATTTTCGGTGCAAACTCTTCGATTAACTGGTCACGTTGTTCAGTCAGTTTCAGAGGTTCAGCTTCTCCTTTAAGGAGTTTACGCCAGTCAGTTTTGTCAGCAACTAAAGAACCAAACATAGTTTCAAGTTGACCAGATAAACGGCGTGATCCAACTTTTAAAATTGGTAAGGCTTGGGTTGCGCCTTGATCTAACCAACGACCTGGCATATGGCTAACACGAGTAATACCCACTTTTAGAGCACTTGAGTTTGCCAAATATACAATATGAGGTTGGAAACAAACATTGTGGGCAAAGTCATCTTCACGACATGTACCTAAATGATAGTGGCATGTTTCAGGTTTCATAATGCATAGGTCACATTCTGCTTTAGTTTTAAAGCATTTAAAGCAGTGGCCTTGAGAATAAGATTTTGGTGTTTTAGTGCCACAAGAAGTGCAATAAATATTACCTGTCCATTCGATTTCTAGTTCTTGTCCTAAATTAAAAGGAAGATCAATTTCTGAACGGTCTAATACAAATTTGTATTCAACATTTGCCTTGGTTGTCTGTTGATCAGTTACACTAGCATCTTTTAGGCCTGCATGCATTTTATGGCAAATGCCTTGTAGTTCCATAAAGTTTAAACTCACATCTTTCAATTAAGGGTTGCAGTTATGGCTGAACAAAATGTCATCACTTCTATGCTAGACGATTTATCAAACGAACAGCCTATTCATACTGCACTTTGTATTGGCCAGAAAATTGACCAGAATAACGCAATTCAATGGCACTATTTTACCGTAACTGAGCTTTTAAGTCTGCCTTTTACTCAGCGTTATGACTTGGGTTTTGTATTGTTTGATACAGATGAAATGCAGAACATAACTGAACTACAAAAGTCACAATTATTAGTGAAGCTAAGAGATTTATTAGCAAAACGAATTGTTGTAGTAAGTAAACGCAGTGATGAACAGTTATTACGTTCTTTAGGTTTCACGCAACTCATTGATAAAACTTCACATGATAGTGATTTTGCTTTATGGCAATTTAACATCTTGACCTATAAGCATGTTCCAGATTGGTTTAATTCAAAGTTCTGGGCAAACCCAGAGAACTGGAATAAATTCCGCTGGTAAAAGAGCACTAAATCTCTTTCAAAATTTAACAATTTGGCTTTTGCTGTCTTAACAAGAATCCGCGTATGCTCGTGTATAAACCATACATAAGAGTTACACATGACAAATTTAAGCAACATTGTAGAAGTTTTGGCTCAGCAGGCTTTAGGTGGGAACCAGCAAGCATCAGGTCAAGGTGGTTTAGGTGGAATTTTAGGTTCAGTACTCGGACAAATGGGGGGCAATACTTCTTCTGGCACACAAGGCGGTCTTGGAGGAGTACTAGGTTCTGTATTAGGTCAAGTGACTGGAAATAATAATAACGCACCTCAAGCAGGTGGTGGCGTACAAAGTTTATTAATTGCAGTTGTACCTTTAATCTTAGGTTGGGTTCAACAACAAGGTGGTTTGCAGGCTGCTTTAGAAAAGTTAAAAGGTGCGGGTTTAGGTAACCAAGTTCAAAGCTGGGTTGATCCAAATCAAAGTAATAGCGAAGTTCCTACTCAACAATTGCAGAGTTTATTTAATCCAGCTGACATAGAGCAAGTTGCTGCGCAAGCTCAAGCTCCAAAAGAACAAGTTTACGGTGCAATTGCTTCAGTCTTACCTCAAGTCATTGACTCATTAACACCTCAGGGTGAAAGTACCGATCATCAAGAAGCAAACCAAGACATTCAAAACGTTATGAATCTTGTAAGTGGTTTCTTAAAGTAAGCTACAAAGTAAAAAAAGCCGGTATAAAAATATCGGCTTTTTTTTAATCTGAACAATAAAATAAAAGGGCATTAGCCCTTTTATTTTAGATATGAATCAAAGATAACTAATTAGAAGTTATATTCGATACCTGTACCTACAACAGTTTGCTTGTCGTCATCATTCAACCAGTCGCGTTTTTGTTGAGCAACGATACCGTAGAAGCGAGCTTGCTTGTTGATTTGGTAATCAAGACCTAAACCGTACAAGTCGATTTTACGATCTGATTGACCACTTACTTGTGTTTCAGCTGAAGCATATTCAGCTTTCACTTTAAGTTTAGTGTTAGGAATTTTATAAGCAGCTGTTACTGCATATGCTTGTTCCTCTAAACCGCGGTAAGCTTTACCAGCTTTATCGATTGAACCATCTGATTTATATGATTGACCATATGCAGTCAATTCATCAGTAGGTTCAGCATGTTGCCATAAAGCACCTACAACAAAACCTGATTTTGCGATGTCATAAGAACCAGTTACCCGGTAAGCATCTGTATAAACATCTTTCAGACCGTAAGCAGCATATTTACCTTTAATACCAAAGTCACCAGCAGCAGCTACTGCTAAACCAAGGTCTTTATTTTCATAACCAAGCGCAGTAGACACAGAGTCAAAGCTGTCATTTTTGCTGTCTTTACCAGTTTCACCTTGTTTGCTGTCAGAGGTGCTTTCACCAGTTTGAGCCATAATGTTGAAAGTTAAACCAGCTAATAATTTAGGGTCTAATTCAAAACCAACTACGTTATCTAAGCGGTTTTCACCGTACATGATATTGGTAATATCTAAACGTGTATCGTCATTAAAGATGTCTTGGTTACCACCAGCAGCAGTTTTAAAATAAGAGTCGTATTTACCAACTTTTAAAGTACCAACACCTTCAGTTTTTAAACCGATGAAACGGTTACGAGCGCTAAGGTCAGTATCAGAACCTGAACCATCAGTAGAAATTGCCCATTCAGCTAAATAAACAGCAGATAACTTGTCAGTTAATTTCTCTTCGCCTTTTACCCCAATGCGAGAAGAGTTTGAGTTAACTTCGGTAACATCACTTTTACCATCGAAATTTTTATTATCAACTTGGTTAATAGAAACATTTAGTTTGCCATACAAAGTTGGCGCTGCTTGCACCGCGTTTATGCTCAAAGTTGCAACTGCGGCAGCGAGTAGCAATTTCTTCATTGAGATTTCTCCAAAAGGTATTTAAAAATGGCGTATGCCTAGTTAACTATTTATTTTGTAGTTGACTTATGTACAAAAAGTTACAAAAGCTCACCAACTTGCTAAGCAGTATCGGCAAACTTTGTGACAAGGGCGTGAAAAATAAATGACAGTTTTATGACGATTAAAATTTAGAAATAAATTAATTATTTTAGGTTTTTATAGTTTTTAGACGAAAAAAAGCGGAGTCAAAACTCCGCTTTAATATATTAAAAATCAAAGAGCTGCTTTAATTTTCTCAGCTAAAGCTTTAATTTTTTCTTGATCGCCTAACTCTACAGCATGTCTTCCAAGTTGATGCACATTTGTAGGAATAAGGTGAAAATGAACATGCGGAACAGTTTGTCCTGCCGCTGCTCCAGAAAGTTGCATCAATACGATACCTTCTAAATTGAGGGCTTTTTCCATTGCTTTCGCAATTTTCTGAACAATTTGGATGGTATATGCGGCTGCTTCTGGGGGTAAATCAAGGAGCGTTACAGCAGGTGTTTTTGGAATAACTAATGTATGACCATCGGCTTGAGGCATAATATCCATAAAAGCTAGAACTTGATCATCTTCATAGATTTTTATCGCTGGAAGTTCATT
>NZ_JZFB01000001.1:540643-558157 GCF_001188385.1 Acinetobacter sp. V2
ATGTATTATTCCTTTAAAATTATTTACATTTCAATTCTTTCTGACGCTCTTTAATAGCATCAAGACGTTGTTGCTCTTTGTCAGAAAACTTTGGTTTTGTCGTATGACAGTTTTCATTACCATATTTTTCTTTAGCATCAGGATCTTTAAAACAAAAGCCTTTTGATGCATAAATCAAATTATAGTCGTCTTGCAATTTCTGACATTCTTGCTCAGGCGTTGCAGCTTGAACGCTTAAACCAGCAATGCTCACCATGCCAGTAAAGACTGCAACCATAAATTTATTCATGAGCGTTTCCTCAGTTAAAGGTATGAACCTGTACTCAATATAAGGTTTATTACTAATATTTCAATGATTATTAATTACTCAAATGTCATTTTGGGTGATAATTTGTTCATAAAACAAATAAAAACTTTAGATATCAATAATTTATAAAAACCAAATAAAAACATAAACTTAAGAGAAATTATATATATTTTTTTAGAATTTGATTCTTTTTAATTCACTTTTAACTTTTATTGGCGATATAAAAATAAGCTTATGATTGAGGTGATCAGATATAAAAAATTTTAGCAAAAGATGAGTTCTTATAGCCTTTTCATTTGCTAAATAGACAAATGAAGTTTGAAATTAGGTCAATGAAAAACGGGAAGAGCAGTGACATTATCAAAAACACAAAACGTGATAATTATCACAGTTTGTGTTTTTAGGATTAAGTGGAATTCACTGGGCCCATTTTAATTTAGACGGAAATGGGCTTTTTCTTTTAAGCTGTAAAATATAAATAAGCCAAAAGTAATCTTATTTTACACTTCAAATGAAAGATGTATTGATTTTGCATGTTTTAACTTCTATTATATAGTCCTTAAATTGCTGCGTTTGATAGTTTTTTGTTTTTGTAGCCCATTTCTAAAATTGAGATGGGTTTTTTTTATTTAAGTTATTTCGAAATATATTAATTTACTTCAATTCTGGTGAGTGGTAATTAGCTATATGCTTAATTAGTGTGATGCATTTCGCATACAACTTTCACTTTTACTGTGGTGGTTACTTTTTAGTCTAACCTACTTACATATAGCAATGTTATATTCATCATACTTCCTTAAAGGATCTGATTATTCATCGGAGACAAGATTAAAAGGAAATAGAGAATGTCACAGTTTTTACTCGTTGCTGAAAGCATTTATAAGAAATCTGAAGAAGAAAAGCTTTTCTCAGAGGATATTATTGAGCACTTGAATCGCTTAGTTAGTATGATCCGACAAGAGATAAAAGATACTTCATATAAATTAAAATATAACTTTATTGATTTTGAAGAATGTTTAAATAAGCCAGCAAATGAATGTTCAGCTAAACTCGATATCAGTTTAATGCCAACATATAAAAATAAAGGAGAATATATTATGTGGTTGGCTAGTTTTATTGAAAAGATTACTTTGGGAGGAAGAGAAAAGTTTCCACCACTTGCTAATACTTTGCTTCCTAGCTGTATGCTTGCCAATCCTTATTCAGCAAAAATGGAACAAGCTAAGGTTGTATCCGAGAAAAGTGCACAAATGATTGTAAATTATTTTAGATCCTCGGATTATAAAAAGGTTAATAAAGTACCTACGTAGTATAAAAATAATAATCTTTCAGATACTTAATGTTTTATGTAGAAAAATTTTCGTAATGAATGAAATGAGTTTGCATGTTTGAGATTTCATGCTATTCATTATTGAGCCTATTAAAATTAAGTTTAATAGGCAGTCTTCTAAAAGATTAAATTTACTCTAATGTAATCTTTGTCCACGCTTCATACATTTTAACTGCCGCAGAGAAGTCACTGTTGTCTTCAGCAGTTAAATGAGCAGCTTGGATTAAACTTTGTGTTAATGACAAAAGCGGGGCAGGAAGCTTTGCTTGCTTGACTAAATCCAAAGCAATTCCTGTGTCTTTGGCAAGAAGAGGTAAGCCAAAGGTTACTGGAAATTCGCGACTCAATACACGCTGTGGGAAGATAGTTTCTGTTACCAGACTTTTACCACTTGAAGCGTTAATACACTCTAAAGCTTCGTTCAAGCTTACCCCATGCGCTTTTAAAGCACTGAAACCTTCTGCAACAGACCAAAGGTTGACCGCAAGTAGCATATTATTAACTGCTTTTACTGCAAATCCAGCGCCAGACTCACCGACATGTTTAATTAATTTTCCTACCGCTTGTAGAGCTGGTAATGCGCGTTCGAAAGCTGCTACATCACCACCCACCATTACAGTCAAAGTTGCGTTTTCAGCTCCTACGGTTTGACCGCTTACTGGAGCATCCAGAAAATCAACATTTAATTGCTTTAATGAGCTGGCTAAGGCGCGGGCAGAGTCAGGAACCCCGCTGGTACAGTCTATCCAGATTGCTCCAGATTTAATTTCTACACTACTAATAAGCGTTTCTACATCAGTACTTGTCGGTAAGCATGAAAAGATAATATCTGCTTGTACGGCTTGCTCTAATGAGACAGCCTTAGTGCCATAGTCTGCTGCATGTTGTTTGGCTTTTTCAAAATTTCGATTCCATACATAGACAGTATCGAAGTGTTTTGGTAAATGCGCTGCCATACGGTAGCCCATTGCACCCAAACCAATAAATGCAACAGATTGACTCATGACCTTATCCTTAAATTTGTGTTGAACGTTCGGCGAGCCATGCAGCTAGTTTCGGCCAAAACTCCAGAGCACTTGCTTGACTCGACATTAGGCCTAAATGACCACCGGGGATGAGAGTAAACGTGACATCCTGACTGCTTGTCAATTGACTTAATGGCGAAGCAGCGTCAGCAGTGACCAATTGATCACTACGACCCGCGCCAACTAAGAGGGAACAATCTATATTTTTTAATTCGATTTTCTTATCTTTTAACTGAATAAAGCCACGTTTTAACGGATTTTGCAGCCAGACATTAAACAACATGTCCTGATTAATACCACCCGGATAGTCAATCATATTATTTAAAAAGTTACTTAAGGTGGCATGCTCTTGTACAAATTGCAGGTCATCAAGATTCTTTAGCAATTGGACATGTCCATCTAACCAACCTTTAGGATCAAGAATTTTGAAACCTAATGAATTTAAAATTCCGGGACTGTGAATCAGACGTTTTGGCAATCCAGAGTAAATACGGTCCTGTATTTTCTTATTGCGACTAATCAAATGATTTATGGTTTGATAGAGCTTGCCAATATGGCCAGATGCATAACTATCTATTGGACTACCAAGAACAATTAAATTTTTAATGTAGTTAGGTTGATTCAGAGCAGCATATAAAGTAACGAATATGCCTGCCATACTCCAGCCATGGAGCGAGATTTGCTCACTTCCTGAATGTGCGCGAACGAGTTCTATTGTTTTAGGAATGAAATCTTCAATAAATGATAAAAAGTTAAGGTGTCTATCTTTAAACTTTAAATTACCCCAATCGACCAAATAAACATCAAAACCTGCATTTTGAAAGTATTTAATAAGAGAACGATAAGGATATAAATCATAAATCGCCATATTAATTGCGAGTGGTGCAACAAACACTAATGGTTCTTTAAATTTTTTTTGTGTTGCTGAGTAATAACGAATACGGGTTTGATTGAATTCGCCAATCACCTCAAAGGGGGTGCTTTGAGATAATACTAATGTTTTTGAATGAAATAGTCGGGCAGAAAGGTGCTTGATTTGGCTTTGTTCTGAGACAAGGGACTTTAAGCGTTTCATCTTGCTTTACCAACTATTTACTAAAATTAAATAAAGTCTAAGCGATAATTTTAAGGTTTACCTTGACCTTAAATACCTTAGACACTCAAAATGATGATAGTTTTTTAGTACATGACCAGTAAAGGCGAACATTTAATGAACCAGTCTGATGATTTAGAATACCAACTTGATACTTTAGCCATTCGTACCGGACATACTCGTAGTTTTGAAGGTGAGCATGGCGAACCGATTTTTTTGACATCATCTTTTGTATATGAAAATGCAGAAGAAGCTGCAGCAAAATTTTCTGGTCAAGTTCAAGGAAATATCTATTCTCGTTTTACCAATCCGACTGTATCGATGTTCGAAAAACGTTTAGCCGCTTTAGATGGCGCTGAACGTGCCGTTGCGACAAGCTCTGGAATGGGTGCGATTTTGTCAGTTACTATGGCATATCTTAAAGCGGGTGATCATGTTATTTGCTCAAGAGCAGTTTTTGGTTCAGTTGTTGCTTTGTTTGAAAAATATATCGCCAAGTTTGGTGTAGATATTACATTTGTCGATTTATGTGATTTGGACGATTGGAAAAACGCAGTACGTCCAGAAACTAAACTTTTATTTGTTGAGTCGCCGTCTAATCCTCTAGCAGAGATCGCAGATATTCAAGCACTTGCAGATATTGCTCATGCGAATGGTGCATTACTTGCGGTTGATAACAGCTTCTGTACGCCTGTTTTACAGCAACCACTAAAGTTTGGGGCAGACCTTGTCATTTACTCGGCGACTAAATATTTAGATGGGCAAGGGCGCGCATTAGGCGGTGCTGTTGTCGGTAATCATCAGTTATTAGAAGAAGTTTTTGGTGTTGTCCGTACGCTTGGCCCATCAATGAGTCCATTTAATGCATGGGTTTTCTTAAAAGGTTTAGAGACTTTGCGTTTGCGTATGAAGGCACACTGTGAGAGTGCTCAAATTCTTGCAGAATGGCTATCTACGCATGAAAAAGTAGAAAAAGTTTACTACGCTGGTTTACCAGCTCATGAAGGCCATGAACTTGCCGCTAAACAGCAAACTGGTTTTGGTGGGATTGTTTCTTTCGTTGTTAAAGGTGAACGTGAAGGTGCTTGGAAGGTTATTGATAATACTAAGTTTATTTCGATTACTGGTAACCTAGGTGATGTGAAGTCAACAATTACACATCCTGCAACGACTACACATGGCAAACTTTCTGCTGATGCAAAAGCTGCGGCTGGTATTCAGGAAGGATTAATCCGTGTATCTGTAGGCTTAGAAGATATTAATGACATTATTCGTGATATCTCACGTGGTCTTGATCTGATCTAATTATCCTTATCGAAATAATTTTTTTAGGTTATTTTTCATGAAACCATCTCTTTAATTGAGATGGTTTTTTTATATTTAAATGTTACTCAAATTTCAGAATTACAATAAAAAAACTACATTTTTGTTTAAATGAGAGCTAAGAGTACAAGGTATAAAGACTGTAAATTTAATTAAAAGAAATGTGAGTTTTAAAATGCTTAAGCCTATTGCTATTGTCGTTGTAGTAGGGGTAATCGGGGTAGTTGGATACAAATTGCTGACCAAACCGAATCAGAACCCAGTGAATGAGACAACTTTATTGATCAACAATGCAGAGAAGTCTGTTCAAGAAGCAGATAAATCTATTCAAGAAGCAAATACCTCCTTTAAGAAAGTTCCCTTAAGTGAATATAAAACAATTGATAAAGGTCTACAGGCATCTCAATAGTGCTATGAGTTTTTATAAGACTTTAACGTATTTCATCTAAGTATTTAGGAAGTGTACTTAAGTATGATCCTATTACTCATGTCGCTACGAAAATAGAGCTAGAGATACTGATAGAAAACATTAGCCTATTGTGTCAGAATTACGGATTAATTTGAGTTCAATGCACTAATCTGTATGTATTTTAATCGCATAGGTTGGTTCAATGAGATTAAGTTTTTATAAAGTATTACCAGATAACGCATAATACTTTAAAGATTTGATAGAGATACGGAGTAAAGTTATGAATATCAATATGCTTATGCAGCAAGCGCAGCGCATGCAAAAAGATATGGAAACAAATATAAAAAAGGCGAAAGAAGAGCTTGCTCAAACTGAAGTTCATGCAGAAGCTGGTGGCGGTTTGGTTAAAGTAACTATGACTGGGCGCTATCTTGTAAAACGTATCGAAATTAACCCTGAATTACTTCAAGATGAACCAGATATGATTGAAGATTTGATTGCTGCAGCGGTAAATGATGCTGTACGTCAAGCAGAAGTTATTTCTGAAGAAAAAATGCAAAAAGCGAATTCTGGTATGGGCTTGCCACCTGGCTTAGCGGGCATGTTCTAAGGAAATTCTGTGTTTAGCGATAGATTTGAACAACTCGTTCAAGCTTTACGTATATTGCCTAGCGTTGGTCCGAAATCGGCTCAACGTATGGCATTACATCTTTTGATGAAAAATCGAGAAGGTGCGTTTGCATTAGCTCATGCTTTACATGAAGCTTCAAGTTATATTCATGAGTGCAGCGTTTGCCATTCTTTAACTGAACATGAAATTTGTGATATTTGCGCCTCAACTGAGCGAGAAGATCAACTATTGTGTGTGGTTGAATCACCAGCAGATGTAATGGCGATTGAGCAAAGCGGAAGTTTCCGTGGTAAATATCATGTTTTAGGTGGGCATCTTTCACCTTTAGATGGTATTGGTCCAGAAGAAATTGGTATTCCTTATCTGATTCAGCGTTTAAGTCAAGGCAAAATTGAAGAAGTGATTTTGGCAACAAATGCGACTGTAGAGGGACAGGCAACCGCTCATTATTTGGTAGAGGCGACTAAGCACTTACCTATACAAATGACACGTATTGCTCAAGGTGTACCGCAAGGTGGTGAACTTGAGTATGTAGATAGCCATACCTTAAGTCAGGCAGTTCATAATCGTATGAGAATGAAATAAGCATTTCGATGCTTATTTCATTGATGTCATATAAAATTGATTTAGATTTATTAATTTAGTTATAAAAGATGAATGTTATTTTGTCTTTAATTAAAAAAAATTTAAATAAAATATGAAAGCCCATAAGAATGAAAAAGATCTTATAGATTTTAAACAATGAATATTTGGAGTTAACTTTAAAAATATAAATAAAAGATCAAAAAATTATCTATTTTCGAAAAATTGTTCAAAAATAGAGTATTCATAAAGGTTTAAGTGGTAATTTCCTACTTCTATGTTATATATACCAGAGTTCTAAGCACTCTTTGCATTTACTTGAGAAAGCATGTTTCAGTTTATCCAACAGCAAACCGATTTGGTTGATGTTCTTCAAAAAATGGATCAATGTTCGATATATGGACTTGATACAGAATTTATTAAGGTTGACACACTCTGGCCTAAACTTGGAGTATGCCAAGTTAATGTAAATGGCGATGTCTATCTGTTGGATGGTGTTTCATTAGATCTAAGTCATTTTTGGAAAAAAATATTTCTCGCTCAGCAGAACATTTTTCATGCGTGTGGAGAAGACATCGATTTAATCTATCATTACGCTGATCAAGAAGATCTGCTTAATGTGTTTGATATTCAAGTAGGGCTTTCTTTCTTGGGCCATGGGCTGCAAGTAAGTTACCAAGGCGCATTGAAGCTTTGCCTAGACATTGACATTGAAAAAGATCAAACAAGATCTGATTGGTTAGCTCGACCTTTATCGCCTCAGCAACTTTGTTATGCGGCAAATGATGTTCTATATATAATGAAGTTAGCTCACCATATTCAAGAACAGCTTAAGCAGAAAGGGCTTTATGATTACGTTCTTGAAGATTGTACTAGTTTAACTAAAGAAATTATTAGTGAAACGCCGACAGAGTTGCTTTATACCGATGTTGGTAATTATCGTCATTCGCGCCGTCAATTGATGCAACTGCAAAATTTAAGTGAATGGCGCGAATACATTGTTAAAGCAACGAATCAGCCACGCAGTTTTATTCTTAGAAACTCAACCATGATTGATATGGTTGAAAAGAATCCACGTAATAGTTTTCAACTCTCGCAAGTTAAAGATATTCGTCCAAACGTAGTTCGTGAATATGGAAAAACTATTTTAGAATTACTTAAAGATTTACCGATTGAAAGTGAATGGCCAACAAGAATTGCCAAACCTTTTAAAGTAACATCCAAAGAAACTTTGCATAAAATGGATATGGTACTTGCCCATGCAATAAGTGAAACTTCTATTCCTAAAGAAGTATTGCTTAGAAAGAAATGGCTAAATGCAATTCATCAACATGTTCTTTCTCAAGGGGATGAACAAGATTTGCCTGATTATCTTTTGGGTTGGCGTTATGAGCTATTAACTCAACCGTTAATTCAGTTATTTCAAGAAGAAAAACAAAGTCTATCCATTTAAAATGATGTGATAGTTAAAATTTAAAAGCTCATCTTCGTGATGGGCTTTTTTAATGAAGAGTAATGAATAATTTAAATTGAGTAGTTTTTATTTATAAATAATAGATATTCAATATTAATAGTTAATAAAGTAAAAGTTTATGTTAGCTATATTAAATAATTAACTTTATTAAAAAGCTAGTAAAGTGATGGGTTGAAGTGATTTTAATTTGTAAAATTGATAATGAATTAAATTAACTGATTTAATGAGAAAAATTCAATTGATTAAACATACAGGTCTGTATATTCTTGGTTGTAAGAAAAACAATTTCAATATAAATAATATATAACTATAAGTTTGTTTCGGTGCAGAAATAAAAAAGCCAACCCAAATGGGTTGGCTTTTTATTTTTAACCATATAACTCAGTTAAAATGTCAGTAGATTCTTAAATTTTAAAAATTAAGGATTCATATTTTACTAACTTTCTGTATATGAAGCGGAAAGTTCAGCTACGAGTTTCTCTGTTTTTTGAAAAGCATTTTCTAATGATTTTAGATGTCGTGCATCTCCAAATTCTTGATATTCTGAAGAAATTTCATAAATTTTCTCTACGCCTAAATATTTGCTGAGCGTGCGAAGGTGAGGTACAAGATGATTCATGTGATGGCGGATGCCTTCTTTCTCAAAACCAAACTCTCCACTAGAGGTGATAATGATTAAAATTTTTCCAGATAGAAGCGGTTCTAAAGGAAAGTCTCCTCGAGCAAGATCAAAATCAAATGTTTTATTAATCCGAATAATTTGGTCGAACCATGCTTTAAGTTGAGCAGGCATACCATAATTGTACATAGGGGAAGAAATTAAAATGATATCTGAACTCGAAACTTCCGCTATTAACTGATCTGATATAGATAAAACATCACATTGAGCTTGAGTTCTTTTATTTTCAGGTGTGAATACAGCATCAATCCAGTCTTGAGTAATAAATGGTGGCGGATTCATTCCTACATCACGATAGATATACTCATCTATAGCCAGTTGCTTTTTCCATGAGCTGACCAATCGGCTGGCAATATTTTTAGAAATCGAATTATGGTTTGGATTGGGGTTAATCGCAGCTCTTACACTAGCATCTATATGTAATATTTTACTCATCATAAATTCCAAAAAAGTTAAGGTTTAATTTATTTTGAGTTTTAAAAGATAAGTAGACAAACGAGAAAATTACATTTATAGATGAGTTTAGATCACCTATAAATATAACTTTGGAGAAAGCATGCAAGTCTCTTTGCAAGCACTTAAGGCATTTGAATCAGCCGCTCGATTGGGGAGTTTTAAATTGGCTGCTGTAGAACTTTCGTTAACACCGACTGCGATTTCACATCATATTACTAATTTAGAAAGTAGATTAAATGTTGATTTGTTTCATCGACAAGTAAGGAAAATAACGCTTACAACGACAGGGGAAAGACTTGCTGGAGCAATTTCTGAAGGGTTTCGTAAAATTGAAGATGCATTAGATGAAATAACAGTAAATGGAAATGTAGTGAGAGTGGCTAGTACGTCTTCACTAGCTGCAATGCTGTTAATTCCTTCAATAAATGAATTTTATCAATTGCACCCCGATATCTCAGTTGAATTCTCTACAGGCGAAGCTTTAGAAAGTCACTTATATACATTGCCTATTCGATATGGTGATGTATCTTCAGTACCTGCTAAAGATGTCCTTAAATATGAGTCTTTTAATGTATTTGGTGCATCTAAACTTGCTCTGACCAAAGATGCGAGTGAGCCAATAACGTTATTCACCACAGAATGGAAAAATAAAGCATTACCAAGTCCACCATTAGACACATGGCTTGAGGTGAATGGATGGGACCCAAAGAGGGTGATAATTAAGAAATTTGATCAGGAAATTTTTGGCATACATGAGGCTTTATCTGCCAATGGATTAGTATTTTGTTCTGATACACTTACCCATAGGTTCGTTAAGGCGAATCTCTTACAGGAGTTTAAAACCAAACCCATTCAATCAGAGCTGTGTTACTACATTCCAAATAAGGAAGATTTTAAAAATAGAAATACGAGAAAATTTATTGAATGGGTAGAAAGTTTATTCAACCAGTAAACTTATATCTTTGATTGGTTTTAACTACACAACACTAAAACTCATATAGCCTTTTTATGCTATAAACTTAGATAAATTAATAATTAGAGAGATAAATATGCTTAACAACTTTAATGCTGAACAAGCTCGTCAAAATGCTAAAAACTTTAAAATAAATCAAGATGTCATATTGGAAAAAATTTTAACTGGTACTGAGTCTGAATCTAAGGAGGGGAAGAGAAAAGCAACTTTCTGGTTTCCTGTTGATGCTATAAGCCCTGATCATCTTACTCTGGTTGAAGAGGAGCTTAAAAACAGAGGGTTTAATGTCTCAACTGATATTGAACATTCCGGCACCACCATCACAATTGAAATAAGCTTCTAATTATTGCTGCGTTTTAACCAAACCATCCTTAAAACAAGGGTGGTTTTTTGTTGCATGATTTTCTGTGATTTAGAGGAAGTAAGTATAAATTTATTTACAATTAAACTTATATTAATCAGGATATTATTTGACAGCTTCCATCTTCTTCTGTAGCTTTACTTTTTGAGTGGAATATGGATATGAACTTCCAAACAATACTTTTATCTTTCAAAAATCAATCTACTGGTACAGATGCATTTAAAGAGTTAAAAAATGCTTGTGAACAGTCTCTTAAAGAATCTCAAAATACAAAAGAAAAAGCAGCCGTCTATTTAATTTATGGTTTTGCGCGTAGCTACGTGATCTTATATGAAGATGAAGCCGTAACCTCTGAATTTGCCAACACCTCTAAGTCTAAGCTTATAGACTACATGGAAAGTTTAAATGAAGCTCTATTAAGTCAAAATGATAGCGCTATTTTGAATGCCTTAAATCAAGTAAGCGATGACTATATAAAGAGCTCTCGAGTTTTCTAAACACTATTAATTTATTTTTGATGAAAATACTTCTTTAGCCCAAGCTAAAGAAGTATTTAATGTTTGTTTTAGTGAGACTTTTTCTTACCGCCACCATCTTGTTTATTGACAGTAGACCATGCAATTCGTTCAGCTTCTTCTTGAGAATGACCTCTATCTACTTCACTCTCAACAATATGTTTAGCCTGACGTTTTTGCTTTGCTGTGTAAGCTGTTTTATCACCGCGAGGCATAGGTTCATCCTCCATATCTATGATTAAGATACTTAATATTTAAACATGCTGAGAATTTAAACCAGTTAAGTAATGTCTCCCAATGTGTATTAAGTGGTTAGAAGTTTTACTTAAATGTGAATTTTAAAATTTAATAGCTCACTTTAATGTCATAAATTTCATAGTATTAATGTGTGAAAGTATTAAAAATGGATCACAAAAAGTACTCAGTAACGAACATTTTTTCTTTTTTCCTAAAAATTGTTTTTATTTTATTAAAGTTGAAAATTAGTTTTAGTGTTTAAAATCAAATATTTATTAATTTGTTGTGAAAGCCAGTTTTTATCTGGAACAAAGTTATTATCGACCTTAATCAATGTTGTAGGTTAATATTTCCCAAGAATTAAAAAAACGACTGATGCGTAAACAAACCTGCGTGTGTGAGTCGTTTTTTTTCATGTATGCTGTCCTTAGTTCAAGAGTTGATTTGAAATGCACTGTGATATTTATAGATCGAGCAAAAAAGATGAAATGTACATGTATATTGCTCGTCCAAACTATCCTGACGATGCGGAACCAGCTGATCCGTTTGAAAATGTTCCTGAAGCTGTTTTACAAGCGTTTGGTCGTGCAACGTTTGTCATGCATTTAGAATTAGCTCCAACACGTAAATTGGCGCGTGCTAATGTTTTACATGTTTTAGACTCATTACAAACAAAAGGTTTCTTTATTCAGATGCCGCCAGAAGGATTAATTAACCCAAATGCGGTTGAACCAGAGGGCTTACGTGGTGCGTGAAGATCAAACTGGAATAATGAATCAATTATTCTCTTTTTTGGATGTTGTTCCTGAAGGTGTTATTGCTTTAACAGCTTACGGAATAGGCGCTATTATTGCTTTATGGTGTTGGTGGCGATTAATGCGTCGCCTTCCTACAACTTTTGGTGCAATTAGCTGGCTTATTGTATTTGCTATTTTAGTTACCCCAACAGTGTCTGAAGGGCCAAATGCATCGGTAGCACCTGCTATTTTTGGACTTCTATTTGGTGTTTTAACCAAAGATAGCCCTCTAATTTGGTCAAATTTATCTTTAATTCTGTTTGTAGTTGGTCTAGGTTTGGTTGTTGGCTATTGTTGGTCAAAATATTCAACAAACAAAAGCATGCGTTCCATCTAACCATTGAAATAGAAAAATAAGGTCTTTACATGTCTGCTGATACCCTACATTTTACCGGTACAGATCAATATATCGCGACTGATAGTCTTAAGCTCGCTGTAAAAGCAGCTCGTGCTTTACAAAAGCCTTTACTAATTAAGGGTGAACCTGGCACGGGTAAAACTTTGCTTGCTGAACAAGTAGCACAAAGTTTGGGTTTAAAACTGATCACTTGGCATATCAAATCGACAACCAAAGCGCAGCAAGGGTTGTATGAGTATGATGCGGTTTCTCGTTTACGAGACAGCCAATTAGGTGATGATCGAGTTTACGATATTAAGAACTATATTAAACCCGGTAAACTGTGGGAAGCTTTCACGAGTGAAGAGCGTTGTGTTTTGTTAATTGATGAAATTGATAAAGCCGATATCGAGTTTCCAAATGACTTGCTGCATGAACTCGATAAAATGTCTTTTTATGTTTATGAAACCAATGAAACAATTACGGCAACACAACGCCCGATTGTAATTATTACTTCGAATAATGAAAAAGAATTACCGGATGCTTTCTTGCGTCGTTGTTTCTTTCATTACATTGAGTTTCCAGATGAAGCTACAATGCGAGAAATCATTGCAGTTCATTTCCCAAATATCTCTGCAACACTAGTAAACGAAGCTTTACAGGTTTTCTTTAAACTACGTGAAATCCCTAATTTGAAGAAACCACCATCAACCTCTGAGTTAATTGATTGGTTAAGCTTACTCATGGCAGATGATATGCCAGAGGATGTATTACGCAATCGAGATACATCAAAAGCGATTCCACCTTTATATGGTGCGCTGATCAAAAACGAGCAGGATGTGCAACTCCTCGAACGTTTGGCTTTCATGTCTCGACGTTAAAGGAGGGAATAACCCATGTTTGTGCGGTTATTTTACACCTTACGTAAATACGGTGTTCCAGTTACAACTCGTGAACTCATTGACTTAAACCGTGCTGTGAGTGAAGGCTTAGTTTTTGCTGATCAAGAAGAGTTTTATCAACTTGCTAAAACAATTTTAGTTAAAGATGAGCGCTTTTTTGACAAGTTCGATCGTGCCATGAAAGATTATTTTGACGGCATTGAAACCTTTGATCTGGACGAGTTACTCAAGCAAGTTCATAAGTTGCCAAAAGACTGGTTTGATTTAGAACTTCTAGAAAAGCATTTGACTCCTGAACAACGGGCAGAACTCCAAAAAGCAGGTTCCTTAGAAGAACTGATGAAAATGCTGGAAGAGCGGTTACGCGAACAGCATAAAAAACATCAGGGTGGTAACCGCATGGTGGGTACTGGTGGTACTTCACCTTTTGGGGCTTTTGGGGATCATCCAGAAGGCGTCAGAATTGGTGGACCAGGGCGTAAACGTTCGGCAGTTAAAGTCTGGGAGCAACGTAAATATCAAAATCTGGATGATGACCAAGTTCTTGGTACTCGCCAAATGCAAATTGCTTTGCGCCGTTTGCGGAAATTTGCGCGCCAAGGTGCAGCTGAAGAGTTGGACGTTGACGGTACAATCCGTGAAACAGCCAAGCAAGGTATTTTAGATGTTCAAATGGTACCTGAGCGTCGAAACCGAATAAAAGTACTGATGTTGTTCGATGTGGGCGGTTCGATGGATGCGCACATTGCTCAATGCGAAAAACTGTTTAGTGCTGCTAAAAGTGAGTTTAAGACACTCGAATACTTTTATTTCCATAATTGTCTCTATGACTATGTCTGGAAAGATAACTACCGAAGAACAGCCACCCGTATGAATACATGGGATTTGTTTCACACCTATGGACGCGACTATCGTGTAATTGTAGTGGGTGATGCCAGTATGGCACCGTATGAGTTGAAATCGGTGGGCGGCTCGGTTGAATATATGAATGATGAAACAGGTGAAGTTTGGTTACGTCGCCTACGCCAACATTTTGATAAAACAGCGTGGCTAAACCCTGAAACAGAAGGGTATTGGCATTACACTCAAACGATTGGTTGGATTAAAGAGATTTTTGAAAATCATATGTATCCAATGACACTAAAAGGCATTGAGGATTTAACGCGTTACCTTTCTCGATAAGCTTAATAATTTAAAAAAGAGGGATGATATGCAACATCAAATTAACGGTATTGCTTTGCCGAATGAACAAGGATTTTTTGGTGAATATGGCGGACAATTCATTCCTCCACATTTAAAAGAAGCAATGGATGAAATTAATGTTGCCTATGAAGAAATTCGCCATACAGCTGAATTTCAAAATGAACTATCAGACCTCTTTACGAATTATGTAGGCCGTCCAAGTCCGTTATTTCATGCGAAGCGTTTGTCTGAACAGTTAGGTGGCGCACAAATTTACTTAAAACGTGAAGATTTGAACCACACGGGCGCCCACAAAATTAATCACTGCTTAGGTGAAGCTCTACTTGCTAAATATATGGGCAAAAAGAAAGTTATTGCTGAAACAGGTGCTGGTCAGCATGGGGTCGCTTTGGCAACCGCTTGTGCATTAGTAGGAATTCCCTGTGAAATTCACATGGGTCAAGTCGATATCGAAAAAGAACATCCAAATGTGGTCAAAATGAAAATTTTGGGTGCTCATTTGGTGGCAGTTACACGTGGTACAGCAACATTAAAAGATGCTGTAGATAGTGCATTTGAAGAATATTTAAAAGATCCTAAAAACTTTATATATGCGATTGGTTCTGTTGTAGGTCCACATCCATTTCCTAAAATGGTTCGTGATTTTCAATCGATTATTGGCAATGAAATTAAAGATCAAACGCATCAAAGATTTGGAAAAAGTCCCGATTATGTTGTGGCATGTGTAGGTGGTGGTTCAAATGCAATAGGTGCATTTACTGCATTTTTAAATGACTCAGATGTAAAACTTGTTGGGGTTGAGCCAGCTGGACATGGTTTAGAAACCAATATGCATTCGGCAACGCTAACTTTAGGTAAGCCAAGTCAAATTCATGGTATGGCGTGTTATGTGCTTGAAAATGAGGCGGGTGAACCTTTACCTGTGCATTCTATTGCTTCAGGACTAGACTATCCGGGTGTTGGGCCACAACACAGTTTTTTAAAAGATTTAGGTCGTGTTGAATATAGCACTGCAACTGATCAAGAATGTTTAGATGCTTTTATGACACTTTCTCGTGTTGAAGGCATTGTTCCAGCGCTTGAAAGCTCACACGCTGTTGCATGGGCAATTCGTGAAGTGCCAAAACTGCCGAAAGAAATCATGATTGTGGTGAATCTATCGGGGCGTGGGGATAAAGACTCTGATTATGTTGCCGAAAAGCTTAAGCTTTAAGCCGACTAATCTCCAAAAGCGGTCAGTATTTAAAGGCCGCTTTTTTATTTTAAAAATTTAAATCAATCTCTATTTAAAAGGTCATTATTTCTTAATTAAAACAAAGTATTCTGATTTTAACGTGTGATTGTTAGAGATCGGCATGTAAAACTCCTGTTCACAAGGCAAAGCGTTGCTTTGCTGTACCTCACTCAGTAGAATAGTCACTTTGCAAAATTTGCCTTTGGAGACGCCTAAGTGGAGCGACCGACGATTAGCCCTGAAAATTTACAGGAAGCGGCTGAAAATTTATCAACAATTCGAGATTTTATTCGTTTTGGGGTATCAGCATTACGTCAACATGATGCACATTTAGGACAAGGTACTGAAGATTATTTTGCAGAAAGCTCTGCATTAGTTTTACAAACCTTATCTCTTGAATGGTCAGCAGACGCAGAAATTCTAGATGCGAAGTTATTACCAAGCGAAAAAGCAGAATTTTTAAGCTTATTGGAGCGTCGTATCAATGACCGTATTCCAACATCTTATTTATTAAATCTTGCTTATTTCTTTAATAAGCCATTCTATGTAGATGAGCGTGTACTCATTCCACGTTCACCAATTGCAGAATTAATTGAGCAACGTTTTGCACCATATTGTTTAGATGAAAATGGTCAAATGCGTGAAGCTCTTAATAATTTGCCAGAAAATGCAAAACCTAAAACTCCACAACGTATCTTAGATATGTGTACAGGTTCTGGTTGTATTGCGGTTGCTTTGGCTTATGCATATCCAGATGCTGAAATAGATGCAACAGACATTTCTAAAGAAGCTTTAGAAGTTGCTTCAATTAATACAGAACACCACAATAAGCACTATCAAGTTGCATTACTTGAATCTGACTTGTTTGCCAAGATTCCAGCTGAAAATCAGTATGATTTGATTGTAAGTAATCCTCCATACGTTGATGCTGAAGATATGGCTGACTTACCAGAAGAGTTTTTACATGAACCTGAACTTGCATTGGCAGCAGGCCAAGATGGTTTAGATTTAGTTCGTAAAATGCTTGCACAAGCGGCAGATTACTTAACTGAAGATGGTCTTATTGTCATTGAAGTAGGTAATTCTGAATGGTCTATGCGTCAGAACTTTAATACGATTGATTTCAACTGGCTCACTTTCCAAAAAGGTGGTTCAGGTATTTTTGCTTTGACTGCTGAACAATGTCGCCGTTATAGAAAACTATTTGAAGAGCAAATATAAGGAGTTGGGCATATGGCAGGGAATAGTATTGGACAACTCTTTCGTGTAACCACTTGTGGTGAGTCTCATGGCGTTGGCTTAATGGCAATTGTTGATGGTGTGCCACCAGGCCTTGAGCTAACTGAAGAAGACTTGCAAAAAGATCTTGACCGTCGTAAACCGGGAACTTCTAAATTTGCGACTCAACGTAAAGAGCCAGATCAGGTTAAAATCATTTCAGGTGTTTTTGAAGGTAAAACGACAGGAACGCCAATTGGTTTATTGATTGAGAATACTGATCAGAAATCAAAAGATTATGGCAATATTGCCCAAACTTTTAGACCTGGCCATGCCGACTATACATATACGCAAAAATACGGTTTCCGTGACTATCGTGGCGGTGGCCGTTCAAGTGCTCGTGAAACTGCTATGCGTGTTGCAGCGGG
>NZ_JZFB01000001.1:558199-572281 GCF_001188385.1 Acinetobacter sp. V2
TTGATCCGTGGTCATGTTACTCAAATCGGCAATGAAGTTGCCGAAAAACTGGATTGGAATGAAGTTCCGAATAATCCATTTTTCTGTGGTGATGTAGACGCTGTTTCACGTTTTGAAGCTTTGGTGACTTCTTTACGTGAACAGGGAACAAGCTGTGGCGCGAAGCTAGAAATTTTAGCTGAAAAAGTTCCTGTAGGCTGGGGTGAACCTGTTTTTGACCGTTTAGATGCTGATATTGCTCATGCGATGATGAGTATTAATGCGGTTAAAGGGGTAGAAATTGGTGATGGTTTTGCAGTTGCTGGACAGTTTGGTCATGAAACACGTGATGAATTGACCAGTAATGGCTTTTTAGCGAATCATGCTGGTGGGATTTTGGGTGGTATCTCAAGTGGTCAATCCATTCGAGTTGCTATTGCACTAAAACCAACAGCAAGCATTACGACACCAGGTAAAACGATTAATTTAAATCGTGAAGATACAGATGTGTTGACTAAAGGCCGTCATGATCCATGCGTAGGCGTACGTGCAACACCGATTGCAGAAGCAATGCTAGCGATTGTTTTAATGGATCATTTCCTACGCCATCGTGCTCAAAATGCAGATGTTATTCCGCCATTTGCGCCAATTGAACCTTAATCATATTTTTTGATTATAGTACATGAAACCCCGTATTTAATTTAAATATGGGGTTTTAAGTTTTCATTACACTGAAGTTTGATTAAATTTTAAATTATTATCTTGTCTTATAATGTTTATATAAATATAATATTCTGCGATTTATTTTTGAATATATTTATCTGTAAAATCAGCAATTAAATATTGTTAATTTTTACTACACCAGATTTTTATATTTATAAAATAAAGTTAATTTAATCAAATTGCTTTTATATAAGCTTACTACATATTTAAATTTTTATTACTTTAAACAAAGAATTTTCAGAGTCATCATTGAAATTGGGGAAATATCAATGAATCAATGCACATATAGAATTGGCTGTATGTCAAAGGATAGGCTATTGCCTAAAAATTTAGAGGCAATGATAAAAGTTATTCATGACTTATCTTTGTCATCTCATCTTTTAGGGAATTGGATATACAGTGAAGATAATCCAGACATACATATTATTGATTTAGATAGCGGTTACACCAATATACTTATTCCAAAAAAAATTAAGATCGTATTAAGTAATAATCCTGAGCTTTTAAAAGGCTACCAATATGGTTTGAAGAGACCAATAAGGTATCAGGAGCTTCTCAATATTTTACAAGATATTGAGAAGAATGAATATTTTAAAATTAGTCATCAAGAACGTATAACTAATAATGAGAATATCGTTTCTAAAGATCATTTGGAGACAAAGATTCTTTATAAACTTGTTTGTTATCCAAACTTTAAAAACATTCATGCAGAGCAGATTGTTAATGTTACTAGAGTTTGTGCTTTATTATCTATTGAGTCAAAAACAGCTCAAGAAATTAAGAGGTTTTTGAATTTATCCCTTGATGAAATACAAAAAATTATAGAAATAATAAAAAAAGAAGCTTATCCAAATTATGAAACAATACATGAAAATATTGTTTCGATTTTACCATTTTCGGCTGAAAACATTTCTACTGTGCCGCAGAGAATAGAACAAAATTCATTTTTTTATTTTTTAATTAAATTTTGGAAGAAACTGAAGAGAGGGTTCTAATGAAGTGGAATTTTCTACATTATATGGATTGGAGTCTATAATTTTTATTATCTAATACAAAAAGTTGATTAATTGAAAGTCGCTAAATTTATTAAGTTTATATAAGCCATTTTTAACAAATGGTTTAAATTTAAATAAAAGAGGTTTTGGTATGTACTGATTCTAAGTTATTTTTAGCTTTGCCACGGATGGAAAAGCTAATTATTTATATTGAGTCATTTCAAATGGAAGTCAGACTTTTTAAGTTAAATCTACAATTTGTTCTTCGTTTACAGCAATCTTATATTGATTACGCCCATTCGTTTTTGCCTTATACAAAGCATGGTCAGCGCGAGCTACGAAAGCAGAAATTGAATCATTTAGACGTGGAATCGTGGTTGCCACACCAACACTAATAGTGACTTGTGGTGAAACATCACTACATGGGTGTTTAATTGCAATTTTATCAATAGCATTCATTAAACGTTCAACCTGAATCAAGGCTTGCTGAGAATTTGTCATTGGAAATAACAGTAAAAATTCTTCACCACCATAACGAGCAACTAAATCACCACTACGTGCAGCAATAGAGGAAATAGCAATAGCGATTTCTTTTAAGCATTCATCACCCTTTAGATGTCCTAAAGTGTCGTTGTAAGCTTTAAAATAGTCGATATCGACCATCATAATAGTAAGGGGTGTTTCATGTCGTAAAGCACGGCGCCATTCGTTATCCAGTGTTTCGTCTAGATAGCGTCGATTGGCTAAACCGGTGAGTGCATCTTGCTGGGAAAGCAACGATAATTGCTGTGCTTGCTGCATCAGTTCAATGCGATTCAGCTCGATCATGCAGTTTTGTAAGTAGTTTTCTCGATGTTGGCGGTCAGTTGCATAGGCAAGGGTCATTCCCAAGAAACTACTGAAGGTGTAAGTCCGGTTCAAGAAAGTCCAGTCGATCACCCCATTTAAGTAGTTACTTACCAAAATTCCAACAAGTCCTCCAACCCACCCAGCAAATATGGCAGTATAAAAACGCATACCTACTGCACCATAGATAATTACAATTGCATACATCATCGCTGCATGAAAAAGAACGTTCTCTTGGCCATTTTCTATAACGTTAATTAAAATAAAAGTAATTGCTACCGCTAAAGCTGAGCCAATTCCTACATAATAATCAAAGTACTGATTTAATTTTTTAATAAACGATAAAATCCAGGCAAGGAAAATAATTACACCCACCCAAGAATAATAACTAAACCAGGGTAAAACTTGTTCAGTTGGCAATACTTGATATATACCAAAGCTTAAAAATATATATAATATTAAAATAATAGGCGCTCTATAGCGGAACTCATAGGCAGCACCGTTTTGGTATTGAAAACGATAAATCGTTTCAAGCTGCTTTGGAAACCATACGAAATTTAATCCTCGTGTGGTTAATAAATCTATTTGTTCCTGTCCCAATATATTGGAACCCTGCAACTTCATAATTAATGCTCTCTATATTGGAAGTTGTCATAAAATGAGACTTATTTTTAGTAAAGTTCCATCTAAAAATATTGATTATATAATGTGTGATTTATTCAAAATAATAATACAGATTTTTTAAAAAAGTAATGATTTTTATCTGAGTTAAATGTGATAAAAATCACGACATTTCAATGATTAGCGTAACAATTATCTAAAGCATCGCAATCCATCGAAAAAAGTTACAAATGGTCGATTAACGATTGTATCTTTATCATTTTCGGATAGACTTGTAGCGTGAAATACAGATGATTGCTGTCATATAAATAGGAAAATTAGCAATGACTGCTCTAAATCAATATGGAATGCATTTAGAAATTACACCGCATAATGGATGGTCACAGCAGTTCTGGGATGACCTGCTACCAGCGAAAGAACGGGTAAGTAAACATCCGTTTTTTTCGGAAATGGCCAATGGGGGATTGAGCCTAAATAGTTTCCGTTATGCTTTACTTAATTTCTATCCATTAGTCGCGCATTTCCCGTCATATATGGCTGGGGCGTTAGGCAAAGCAACTGGGTTTTCTGAACCTGGCGTTACAGAAGCACGAGATTGGTTAATCCAAAATATTAAGGTAGAAGAGCGACACTTAAAATGGTATCGCGATTGGGCTGGAGGTTTTGGTTTAACTGTAGAAAAGCTTGATAGTGTGCGGCCACCAGCTGCGATGAATGCAGTAAACCATTTCTTATGGAATATGAGTCATCGTGGTAATTTGGCAGAGTGCCTTGCTGCAACAAATCTGGCAATTGAATGGGCAACTGGAGACTGGTCTATTCAGGTCTATAAGGGTATTCATGCATACACTGATCATCCTGAAGTAACGATTGATAAACGTTCTTTGGCTTGGTTACGTGCGCATGCGCATTATGATGATCTTCATCCTTATGAAGCCATGGAGCTGATTAAGCGTTTATGTAATGATCGTCCTGACTGGCAGCAAAAAGCATTTCATGCTGCTGAAGAAGGGCTGCGTTATTATGAATTAGCTTTAGATGATTGTTATCGGGTGCAGCTTCAAGCTTCTGCTTGATCTCATCTCAATAAAAGGGAGAATATCTATACGATATTCTCCCTTTTATTTTATTCGAGTAATTTTAAAAGTCTAGTTCTATAAGGTGTTTCTTCAGGTAATAATTCAATTAAGCGTTCAACCGCATCTACACGATCTGGCACACGACTGACCACTCGTAATAGTTGGTCAACATCTTCAATTTGATAAATCACATGACTCAAACGAGCATCAAAGCAATCTCGCCATGCACACAAAAATGGACTTTCTGATTTAGCTAAAAAACTTCCTCTATAGAGAGTAAGAGTAGTCGATGTGAAGCCTAGGTTTAATGCTTGCTCTGCCATTAAGAAATCACATTGAATTTCGCAGTTAAGTTTATAAGGGCGAGACTCGATAACATCGGGGATTAGGTTTCTAAGTTGAGAAAGTTCTGCTTTTAAGGTGGTGGTACTTACTGGTCGGTCGCCATATAAAGCATAGTGAAGTTCTTCAAGATTAATCCCTTCGGGACAAAGGGTTAGAATGCATAGAATTTCAATCTGGCGTTGAGTCAATGTTAGGCTATGCTGATTATATTGAACTTTAGGAGTGCCAAAGGCTTTAATATATAAAATATTTTTCTGATGAAGCTGAATTGCTTGCTTCACAATATCAGCGCATCTTTCAACAGCTAAAAGCCCAAGAGAATTATGTTTTTGATATTTGGTCGATAAATTCATAATGCCATAAAATTGGCCTGTATTTGTATCGGTAATTGGTGCTGCATAACAGACCCAATCTCTTACACTATTCATTTGGTTTTCGTGTGAGTAAACGCAGTTAGCTGAATGAGTATTTAATGCTAAACCAATTGCATTTTGACCTACTGCCTGAGTTGACCACTGACCACCTTCAACAAAATGGACTTGCTCTGCCGATGAGCGCATCGGTGTACTACTCCATGTCCAAAGTAAAGTACCATGTGGGTCGGTCACACCAATTGCCATATCGGCATCTTCAGCAATATGCATTAAATTCCGATGACACTCGTGAATCGAACGACCAAATAATGAATGTTCCCATTCTTCGGTTAGGTCAAATAACGGAGCCGCATCGAGGTCAACTGGTGGTTTTTTTCCTAATTGTTGAGAATTAGATGACTTTTCTGGCCGGAATAATGACGGCGTGGTATCTAAAAAAGGTGATGATAATTGTTTTGACATATCCATATCGAAATTCCTTTATCATTGAAATGGCGTATCCGTAGCCGCTCAACCGTTATAACTTTCTTATTGTGACTATTTGCTAGTTATCTCCTTACCTTAAATAATTTTATAAGTCTTGACCATTATCCTATTGGATAAGTTTTGTTAATTTCCTGATCATTAAGATAAGACATCTTGTCGGCTGAAAGGCTTTGGTACTTCTTCTCCCAAATATTGTCGATCAGCAAAATAGCTAGAACGAACCATAGGTGCACTCCAAATATTTTTAAAACCTAATCGCTTACCGTGTCGCGTGTATCTTTCAAATTCTTGTAAATTTACAAACCGATGAATAGGTGCATGTGACTTTGATGGCTGTAAGTACTGTCCAATGGTAATAAGGTCTACCTGATAATCTTTTAAGTCGTTCAGTAGAGCAAGTACTTCCGCTTCAATTTCTCCTAATCCAACCATTAAGCCAGACTTGGTTTTGATATCAGGACAATATGCTTTAAAGCGTTTTAGTAACTCTAGTGAGTGTTGATAGTCTGATCCAGGGCGCATCGCTTTATATAAACGCGGAACGGTTTCAATATTATGATTAAACACATCTGGAGGAGATAAGCTCAAAGTCGAAAGAGCTGTCTCTAAACGACCGCGAAAATCTGGTACTAAAATCTCAATCAAAGTTTCTGGGCAGCGTTTTCGGATTTCTTCAATGCATTTTACAAAATGTGCAGCGCCGCCATCGTGTAGATCATCACGGTCTACAGAGGTAATCACAACATATTTTAAGTTTAAGTTTGCGACCGTTTCTGCCAAATGTTTAGGTTCATCTTCATCTAAAGGTTTTGGGCGACCATGAGCAACATCACAAAAAGGGCAACGTCTAGTACAGATATCTCCCATAATCATAAATGTTGCCGTACCTCCACCAAAACATTCCGGTAAATTGGGACACGCTGCTTCTTCACAAACACTGTGTAACTTCTGTTGGCGCAGCAAATTTTTTATGCGTTTAATTTCTTCAAAATCGGTTATTTTGGCTTTAATCCAGTCAGGTTTAGTCGGTAACTCTTCTGTAGGTAAAATTTTAATCGGAATGCGAGCGACTTTATCTGCTCCTCTTAATTTAATACCGGTTTCTACTTGTCTTTTAAAATCCATATTCATAATTCCATTTTGTTTAAAACCTGCTTAAACTCCTATATTTTTAATTTAAATAAATCATATTAAAAAGCTTAATTAATTAAAAACACAGGGTGTGGCGAGTATTATAAAATAAGAAAGGTTGGTTAAAGGTTTGTTTTGCAACTTAATGAAAATTATAAAAAATTTTTAAAATTATTTTTGGTAATTAAGTTTTTGAAATTAAAAAAATAATTACATGTATTTTAATTAAAAACTTTTTAGTCTAATAGATTGATTATTAATTTTGAGTTTAAGTATTTATAGCGAATTAGATTTTCGCTTGAAACTTGGTTGAATTTTTAAAATCAAGATAATAAAGGAAAAGGATATGCAATTAACGGAAGAGCAATTACTCGCAGCATATAAACGCATGCGTGATATTCGTGAATTTGAGGATCGACTTCACGAAGAAAATACCAATGGTGATATTCCAGGTTTTATTCACTTATATAGCGGAGAAGAAGCTGTAGCAGTCGGAATTTGTGAAAACCTAACCGATAAAGACTATATCACTTCAACACACCGTGGACATGGACACTGTATTGCAAAAGGTTGTGACATTCACGCCATGATGCTGGAAATTTTCGGTAAAGATGACGGGCTGTGCCGTGGAAAAGGCGGTTCGATGCATATTGCCGATTTGGATAAAGGTATGCTCGGTGCCAACGGGATTGTGGGTGGTGGACCTCCTTTAGCAATTGGTGCGGCGTTGACAGCGAAAACCTTAAAGACTGGTGGCGTCGGACTATCTTTTACAGGTGACGGCGGTTCAAACCAAGGTCTTACTTTTGAAGCAATGAACATGGCGGTTGTTCTTAAACTTCCAGTCATTTTCGTTTTCGAAAATAACGGTTTTGGTGAAGGGACTGGTCATGATTACGCAGTAGGAAGCAAAGACATTGCTGGTCGTGCAGCGGGTTTTGGTTTACCAGCGGTTAAAGTTGATGGTACCGATTTCTTTGCCGTTTATGAAGCTGCTCAAACTGCCATTGAACGTGCACGCCGTGGTGAAGGTCCAAGCGTGATTGAAACCATTACAAACCGTTTTTATGGCCACTTCGAAGGTGACCCCGGCTTGATTCGTTCTAAAGAAGAAGTCGAGTTCATCAAAGAAAATAAAGATCCTTTGAAAATTTTCCGAGAGAAAGTTAAAGGCAAAATTGATGAAACTAAGCTAGACGAGATTGATGCAGCATCTAAGGCAAATGTTGATGATGCCGTTGCTAAAGCTCGTGCTGCGGCATACCCACAACCAGAACAACTCCTTACCGACGTCTATGTCTCTTACTAAAGGAATAGTAAAGATGCCAAATAAAAGTTTTCGTAATGCAATTAAAGAAGCCATTGAATCAGAAATGCGCCGCGACCCAACGGTTTTTGTAGTTGGTGAAGATGTTCGCGGTGGACATGGTGGTAAAAATACCGAAGATAACGCGCTTGAAGGCTTCGGTGGTGTACTTGGCGTAACCAAAGGCTTATGGACAGAATTTGGTTCGGAACGTGTTATTGATACGCCAATTACCGAGTCTGCAATTATTGGTATGGCCGCTGGTGCTGCGGCAACAGGTTTACGTCCTGTTGCTGACTTAATGTTTATGGATTTCTATGGCGTGTGTCATGACATGCTCTATAACCAAGCCGCTAAGTTCCGTTATATGTTTGGTGGAAAAGCAAAAGCACCAATGGTTGTACGTGGCATGATTGGCGCAGGTTTTTCTGCGGCAGCTCAGCATTCTCAATCTCCATATAACGTATTTGCCGCAGTTCCGGGCTTAAAAGTTGTGGTCCCATCTAGTCCATACGACGTGAAAGGTCTATTAATTCAGGCTATTCGTGATGACGACCCTGTGGTGTTCTGTGAACATAAAATGCTTTATGACATTAAAGGCGAAGTTCCAGATGATGCCTATACCATTCCTTTTGGTGTAGCAAATTATACCCGTGAAGGGACAGACGTGACCATTATTGCTTTAGGGCTGATGGTACACCGTGCCAATGAGGTTGCAGACAAACTAGCAAAAGATGGTATTTCGGTTGAAGTGGTCGACCCTCGCACAATTTCACCTCTGGATGAAGAAGGGATTTTAGAGTCTGTTGCATCAACTGGGCGTGTGGTCATTGTGGATGAATCAGCGGCACGCTGTGGTTTTGGGCATGATGTTGCTGCACTGGTCGCGCAAAAAGGTTTCCACTATTTGAAAGCACCTGTTGAACTCGTAACGCCACCACATACGCCTGTTCCATTCTCTCCAGTTTTAGAAAAAGAATGGATTCCAAGTGTAGAGCGTATTGAGCAAGCTGTGCGAAAAACATTGGAGGCTTAGGATGAGCGAAATTAAAACGCTGGAGATCCCGAAATGGGGATTATCCATGGAAGAAGGCACGATTGCCCAATGGTTGATTAAAGAAGGCGATAGCTTCAATAAAGGCGATGAAATTTGTGAAATTGAAACCACAAAAATCGTTAATGTGTTAGAAGCACCTTTTGCAGGAACGCTCCGTAAAATTTTAGCGAAAGATGGTGATACTTTACCTGTTGGTGGTCTTATTGCTGTATGTGCTGATAGTGAAGTTTCTGATGCAGAAATTGAAAAGTTTATCGCATCACTAGGTGGTTCAGCAGCTCAAGCACCCGAAGCACCTTCGAAGCAAAGTAAAGCGGAAACATCTGCACCTATTGCTGAAAAAGCAGAACAGCCACAGACTTCAACAGCTAGCGCTCCAACTCCTGCAAAGGTAGCTAAAGGTGACTACGCTGTACCAGAGTCATTACAAGGCTATCAAACACCTGATGATTTGTTTGCAACACCACATGCATTAAAGCTTGCAGAAAAGCACAATGTAAACTTGGCAAAAGTCACAGGTTCTGGTCGTGAAGGACGTATTAGTGTTCAAGACATCCAGAAGGCTGTACAAGCTGCTGGTGGTCAATGGCCTGATGTTAAACAGCAAACTCAAGCTAAAGTGGTTAAATCTACTGCCGATGATAGCCAAGTTTTAGCGACACCTGTAGCACGCCGTTTAGCAAAACAATGGGGCATCAATCTAAATGACTGCCGTGTTTCAGGTACTCGTGGTCGGGTCTGTAAAGAAGATGTTGAAGCGGTTTACTATCGTAATAATCCAACCTCGGTAAATGAACAATCTGCTCAATGTGCTGCTCAACCACAATCGACCGTTACTACTGAGGCGATGAATGGTATGCGTAAAGCGATTGCTTCACGGTTACAGGCTGCAAAACGTAATGCACCGCATTTCCGCTTAGTGGTCGATCTAAACGTAGAGGCTTTGCAAAATTTACGTAAACAGATTAATGAGACTGTTCCACAAGTGAAACTTTCTATTAATGACATGCTAATTAAGGCAGCGGCAGCGGCGCTGATTAAAGTACCTGAAGTGAATGTTCAATTTGATGAGGCGACTCAATCAATTTTACAGTTTTCTCAAGCAGATATTTCGGTAGCCGTAGCGATTCCAAACGGTTTAATTACACCCATTGTAAAAGCAGCAAATCAGAAGTCTTTAGCACAAATTTCCGATGACATGCGTGATTTGGCAACGCGTGCCAAGACTGGCAAGTTACAACCTGATGAGTTTCAGGGCGGCAGCTTTAGCATTTCAAATTTAGGAATGTTAGGCATTAAACAGTTCGATGCCATTATTAATCCACCGCAAGGTGCAATTATGGCATTAGGCGCTTCTGAATCACGTGCTGTTGTTGAAAATGGCAATGTAGTGGTTCGTGAGATTGTCACAGCGACGCTGTCTTGCGATCACCGAGTCATTGATGGTGCAGTTGGGGCGAAATTCTTGGCCAGCTTTAAGCAGTTTGTTGAAAATCCTGCTTTAATTTTGGTGTAGGAGAACCCGCATGTCAGAAGCTCAATTTGATTTAATTGTGATTGGCGCGGGACCAGGTGGGTATGTGGCTGCAATTCGTGCAGCCCAGCTCGGGTTAAAAACCGCAATTGTAGAAGAGCAACATTTAGGCGGAATTTGCCTAAATTGGGGCTGTATTCCAACTAAAGCTTTGCTTGCAGGGGCAGAGCTTGCAAACCAATTTAAACATGCTGGACAGTTTGGTTTTCAGGTATCTCAACTCGATTTTGATATTCAAAAGCTTGTACAACATAGCCGCCAAGTATCAGCTCAGTTAGTACAAGGCATCGATTACTTGCTGAAGAAGAATCAGGTGACTGTTTTTAATGGTCGTGCTCAGCTCACGGCTAAAGAAAAACTTGAAGTGACAGATGCTCAAGGTAATAGTCAGGATTTGAGTGCACCACATATCATTTTGGCAACTGGAGCTAAAGCTCGACATGTTCCTCAGCTTCCTGTCGATGGAACATATGTCTGGAGCTATAAAGAGGCTCTTGTTCCAGAGCAGTTACCGAAAAGTTTACTGGTTGTAGGTTCAGGTGCAATTGGTAGTGAATTTGCTAGCCTTTATCAAGACTTGGGATGTCAGGTCACCCTTATTGATTTAGCCAAGCAGATTTTACCAACCGAAGATGCGGAAGTTGCTCAATTTGTTAGAAAACAATTTGAACAAAAAGGTATGAAAGTCTTAACCGATGCTGTCGTTCAAAGTATTCAGATTGAAAATGATCAAGTCCACTGTGTAATTGAAACGGCAAATGACGTTCAAACGATTATTTTCGATCGTGTGCTTTCGGCAATTGGTGTACAGCCGAATACCACAGGGCTAGGACTAGAACGTTTAGGTGTAGAACTAAATCCACAAGGTTTTGTGGCAATTGATGACTATTGTAAAACCAATGTAGCAGGGCTTTATGCCATTGGGGATGTTGCTGGAGCACCGTGTCTTGCCCATAAAGCAAGCCATGAAGCCATGATATGTGTCGAGAAAATTGCTGGTGTAGCAAACGTCCATTCACTCGATCGTAGCCAGATACCCGGTTGTATTTTTACTCATCCACAAGTAGCGAGTATTGGTTTAACTGAAAACGCAGCAAAAGCTCAGAATCTACCTATACGAATCGGTAAGTTTTCTTTAACAGTAAATGGCAAAGCTTTGGCAATTGGTGATGCATCAGGTTTTGTGAAAACGGTGATACATGCAGAGACGGGTGAATTACTTGGTGCACATATGGTCGGCCATGAAGTGACTGAACATATTCAAGGCTTTGCGATTGCCAAATATCTAGAAGCAACTGATGAAAGCTTAGCTCAAGTGATTTTCCCACATCCAACATTATCAGAAGCCATGCATGAATCCATTTTGGCCTCAATGCAACGAGCGATTCATATGTAGAAATTCTACATTTACAGGAGTTGAACATGGTTAAGGGATTAAAAAATAAAGTCGTTTTAGTAACTGGGGCAGCTCAAGGCATTGGCCGTGGGATTGCCCTGCGCTTGGCGCAAGAAGGGGCACATATTGCATTAGTTGATATGAAACAAGATCGACTGAACGATGTGCAGCAGGAAATTCAGGCTTTAGGTGTAAATGCGAGCACATTTATTGCCGATGTCAGTGACCGCGAGCAAGTATATGACGCTATAAATCATGCTGAACAGACACTTGGTGGATTTGATGTCATGATTAATAACGCTGGAATTGCACAAGTTCAGGCAATTGCTGATATCACACCTGATGAATTTCAAACAATTGTTGATATTAATATTGGCGGCGTGCTGTGGGGAATACAGGCTGCTGCTGCAAAATTTAAGCAACGCCAACATAAAGGTAAAATCATTAATGCTTGCTCAATTGCAGGCCACGACGGGTTTGCTTTACTCGGTATTTACTCAGCAACCAAATTTGCAGTAAGAGCACTTACCCAAGCTGCGGCAAAAGAATATGCCAGTCATGGTATTACGGTAAATGGATATTGTCCCGGAATTGTCGGAACAGACATGTGGGTTGAAATCGATAAACGTTTTGCTGAAATTACCGGTGCAGCAATTGGTGAAACTTATAAAAAGTATGTAGAAGGCATTGCTTTAGGTAGAGCCCAAACACCAGATGATGTAGCCGCGTTAGTTGCTTTTCTGGCAAGTGAAGATTCGGACTATATTACGGGTCAATCCATTTTAACGGACGGCGGCATTGTCTATCGCTAAAACAACATCCTGATTTGAGGGAGATAATAATGAAAGCAGCGCGTTTTTATGACAGAGGCGATATTCGTATTGAAGATATCCCTGAACCAGAAGTCACTCCCGGCACTGTAGGTATTAAGGTAGCTTGGTGTGGAATCTGTGGTACAGATTTGCATGAGTTTATGGAAGGGCCAATTTTTATTCCACCATGTGGACATCCGCATCCTATTTCAGGCGAATCTGCACCGATTACGATGGGACATGAATTTTCAGGTGTTGTCTATGCTGTAGGTGAAGGTGTTGATGATATTGAAATTGGTCAGCATGTGGTGGTAGAGCCATATATTGTGGCAGATGATGTGCCGACTGGACCGGGCGATAATTATCATCTTTCTAAAAATATGAATTTTATTGGTTTAGGTGGTCGTGGCGGTGGTTTATCGGAAAAAATTGCGGTTAAACGCCGTTGGGTGCATCCAATTTCTAATAAAATTCCACTAGATCAAGCAGCCTTAATTGAACCGTTATCGGTGGGTCACCATGCTTTCGTACGTAGTGGTGCAAAGGCTGGTGATATTGCACTAGTTGGCGGTGCTGGCCCAATTGGTTTATTGCTTTCGGCAATTTTAAAAGCGAAAGGGCTCAAGGTTATCATTACCGAGTTAAGTGCCAAGCGTAAAGAAAAAGCCAAAGAGTCGGGAGTCGCAGATTATATTTTAGACCCATCAGAAGTTGATGTTGTTTCTGAGGTCATGAAAATTACCAATGGCGATGGTGTCGATGTCGCATTTGAATGTAGTAGCGTTAACAAAGTATTAGATACCTTGGTCGCGGCAGTGAAACCAACAGGTGTTATTGTTATTGTTTCGATTTGGAGCCATCCAGCATCAATTAATGTGCACAGTGTGGTAATGAAAGAACTTGATGTACGAGGCACAATTGCCTACGTAAATGACCATCAAGAAACTATTAAACTGGTCGAAGAAGGTAAAATAAATCTGGAACCTTTTATTACCCAGCGCATTCAACTTGATGATTTGATTTCACAAGGTTTTGAAACCTTAATTCATAACAATGAGTCAGCTGTTAAGATTATCGTACATCCATAAATAGACACTTAAACCTATAAAAAAGAGCGAATCATCGCTCTTTTTTATTAAAGTAAGTTGTTGTTTTGAGCTTCAATAATAGGGGGTAATGGTTGTCCTAAAGAGCTTAAAGACTCTCGTTCAATTAAACGTACAATTGAATCGAGCGGTAAATCATTTTCTTGCAAACCAAAAGGTTCTTCGATTTGAGCACTTAAGGCATCTAAACCTAAAAACATATAAGCAATTAAGCCGACAATAAGTGGTGTCCAAATACCTAAAGCTGCTTCAAGGCTAAATGGTAAGATGAAACAGAAACAATAAACAGCAC
>NZ_JZFB01000001.1:572323-573523 GCF_001188385.1 Acinetobacter sp. V2
AGCAATTCGGTCACAACCTGCTTGGATATTGCCTAGCTCAACAATATGTCGATTTAGCGTGCTATAGATAATGTCACTAATTTCACCATCTTTGAGTATTTTAACTAAATCTTTTTGAATATTTTCGAGTACAAATTGCGGCGCATTAATATGCTCATTTAAATAATTAAGTGAAGAGTTATTTAGATAGGCATGCTCAAGAAATTTTGTGGGTTCGACTGTTTGTTGACGTAAACGATCACGCAATAAGTTACTAAAAATTAAGACCTGATGAATTAAATGTTCACGTTGTTCATTGGTTAGAACATGGCTGTCTCTAACAATATGTCTGGCATTAGCAATTAGTGCGCCCCAAAGTTTTCGGCCTTCCCACCAACGGTCATAACACGCGTTATTTCGAAAACCCGTACAAATCGAAAGAATCACACCAAATATTGTAAATCCAATTGCGGGTACAGTAGGTATTTGAATCCAATGATAATAAGAGAGCCAGACCACACAGGCTGAAATAAGTACAACAAAACTCAGTGCTGGCAAGACCTTCGGTAAAATTGTTCCTTTCCAAGCAAATAAAAGTTTAAATACATTGCTTTTATCGCGGACAATCATATAAAGCCTTTGAACTAATGAACCTAACCAAGTGCAATATGATACGCCTTAGACAAGCTAAATACCTAACTAAAGCTTATGCTTTTGTCTATAGCGCCAAAGCGTTGTACGGCTAATACCAAAAATATTCGCGACCATATTTAGGTTATGGTTATATTTTTCTAAAGCAGCTTGCACATTTTCAGGGGTAAGTTCTGTATTTGTCTCAGGCAATTTAACGTAATCCTCGGCATTTAAGAGCTCATTTGGTAAGTCTTCAACTTCAATTTCATCCTTACCATTTGCCATGGTTAAGGCATAAAGCAAAGTGTTTTTAAGCTCACGAACATTTCCTGGCCAGTCATAATTCAATAAAACTTGCATAGCTTTTTGATTGACATGACGAGGCATGGTGTCGAGTTGAGTTGAGCTCTCTTTTAAAATCTGATCGACAATCAGTGGAATATCGACTTTTCGCTCTCTGAGTGGCGGTATAAAAATTGGAATTACGCGTAAACGGTAGAGTAAATCATGACGGAAACGCCCAGCCTTAGCCTCTTCGCGTAAAGCTTTATGTGTTGCAGTAATAATTCGGACATTGGCTTGAATCGG
>NZ_JZFB01000001.1:573565-576851 GCF_001188385.1 Acinetobacter sp. V2
ACCCGTAATAATTTAGCTTGAAGCTCTAAAGGAATCTCGGCAATTTCATCTAGAAACAGTGTTCCACCTGCGGCACGTTCAAACACGCCTTTATGGTCACGAATTGCTCCCGTAAAAGCACCTTTCACATGCCCAAATAGTTCACTTTCTAGAATATTGGCATTAAGAGCTGCACAGTTAATCGCTACAAAAATCTTATTTTTACGTTGGCTATAATCATGAATTGCTTGTGCCACCAGTTCTTTACCGCTACCAGATTCACCGCGTACGAGCACTGGAAACTCAGTAATTGCCACTCTTTGAATAATTGAAAACATACGAGTCATTTCTGGTGAACAGCTATTAAAGATCTTGCTTAACTCTTGTAATTGTTCTGTTAGCTCTACTTGATCAGCGATATCATTCTCTATGCTAACGGGCTGTAGAATATGCAATTTCCCGATAATGCGATTCTCCGCGATGTAAATATCATGTTCTTGATAGATAAATCGCTTTCTCATTTTAGGAGTATTGATCTCAAGATATTGATTGTGATGGTCTTGAGTAAGCGCTGCCATGCTCTCTACAGAAATGTCATCTGTATTAAATTTATAGTGAATTGCTTGAGTCGTTGTGTCTGCTAAAAACAGGCTCGCATTTGGGAAGAGAGCCTTAAGCTGCTCAAATAAAATATAAAAATTCTGTTCTGACTCAAAATTTAGCTTTGCCATTTTATATGTTTCACAATCGTTTCATTGAAACATACTTGAGTTTCATAGGAACATCAAGCTGAGTTCATTTTCTAAGTTTAGTTTTACTTGTTATTTTAAGTTTTTGATTTTTATATTTATTATTTAATTTTAAATAATTGGCATCTTATTTGCAAAATATAGGAAAGAAATAAATTATTAGGGTATAAATCATGTTCTTTAAGCAGTTTTTTGAGCAGGAAAGTTCGACTTATACATATATGCTTGGGTGTGAAGAAACACGAGAGGCTGTTTTAATTGACCCAGTCGCATCAGATATAGAGATTTATACAAAAGAATTAGAGCAGCATCAATTTACGCTCATCTATACCTTAGATACACATGTTCATGCAGACCATATTACCGCTGCAAATTTACTTCGTGAACATTTTCATTGCAAATCGGTTTTACACCGTAATTCAGATGTAAGTTGCGGAGATATTTTAATTACTGATGGTTGCATGCTTAAAGTTGGCGACCTCAGTATTGAAGCGCGTTACACACCAGGTCATACCAATGCTTGTACGAGTTACCTAGTTGGAAACATGATTTTCACTGGTGATGCATTATTAATTGACGGCTGCGGTCGAACTGACTTCCAGCAAGGTAATGCAGGCACACTTTATGACAGTATTCATAAACAACTTTTTAGCCTGCCTGACGACACTATTGTGTATCCGGGACACGACTATAAGGGTCGTTTGTCTTCAACGATTGGTTATGAACGTTTAAAAAATTCACGTTTACGTCAGAATCGCTCACGAGAAGATTTTATTAAATTGATGAATAATTTAAATCTGCCATATCCAAAACAAATCGATAAAGCGCTACCTGCCAATCAGGCTTGTGGCTCAACTTCACAATCATAAGGTGGCGATATGGAATTTAAACGAGTTAATCAAGATTTTTTTGTTGCTGACCAGATTACTGCCGACGATATTGCGAAAATTGCTGATCAAGGGGTAAAAACTCTGATATGTAATCGTCCAGATGGAGAAGGTGCAGACCAACCCAATGTGATTGAAATTGAAGAAGCAGCTCAGCAATATGGCCTAAACGTAATTTATCAGCCTGTGACCAGTGGTAGAATTACCGATGATCAAGTTGCCGAGTTTAAACAGCTTTATCAAAGTGCCCAGAAACCTGTTTTAGCGTATTGCCGTTCTGGTATGCGTGCAATCAGTTTATGGGCTTTGGCAGAAGTTGCCCCGAAAGATGCGGTTTTATTAGTAGAAGCAGGTAACAAACTTGGTTTTAACTTGAAAGGATTAGTGCCACGTATTTTAAAACGTGACCATGAACCAGCGACAATTCCGTGTTATAGCGTTGTAATTGTTGGTGCTGGAGCAGCTGGAATTTCTGTAGCATCGAGCTTACTGTCTCGTGAACCTCATTTAGATATTGTCATTATTGATCCAGCAGACACTCATTATTATCAACCGGGTTGGACCATGGTTGGTGGTGGTATTTTCAAACCAGAAATAACCGCACGCTCCATGGCCAGTGTGATTCCTGCAAAAGTAAAATGGATGAAAGCCGCCGTTGCTGGATTTGAACCTGAGCATAATCAGGTCATTTTGGAAGGATGCCAACCGATTCAATATAAAGCGTTGGTCGTCTGTCCTGGCTTAAAACTCAATTGGCATGGTATTGAAGGTTTAGTCGAAACCTTAGGTAAAAATGGGGTGACGTCTAACTATCGTTATGATTTAGCGCCCTATACATGGGAACTGGTGCAACAGCTAAACGGTGGAAAGGCAATCTTTACTCAGCCGCCTATGCCGATTAAATGTGCCGGTGCCCCACAAAAAGCGATGTACCTTTCAGCCGACTACTGGTTAAAGCAAGGCAAACTTAAAGATATCTCTATCCATTTTTATAACACTGGTGCTGTTTTATTTGGTGTGAAGGAATATGTACCTGCATTAATGCAATATGTCGAAAAATATGGCTCTGAACTTCATTTTAACCATCAACTTGTCAAAGTAGATGGTCCTGCAAAAAAAGCATGGTTTAAGGTGGTGAACGATGAAAATGCAGCATTGGTCGAGACTGATTTCGATATGTTGCATGTTGTTCCACCACAACAAGCCCCAGACTTTATTCGTGCCAGTACTCTTACTGATGAAGCAGGCTGGGTAAGTGTTAATCCACAAACTTTACAACACATACAGCATGCCAATATTTTTGCATTAGGTGATGTGATGAATGCACCTAATGCCAAAACTGCTGCTGCCGCACGTGCACAAGCTCCGATCGTTGCTGTAAATGTTCTAGCGCAACTGAACGATGAGCAAAACTTCTGTGAATACAACGGCTATGGCTCATGTCCACTCACAGTAGAGCGTGGAAAAATCGTTCTGGCTGAGTTTGGTTACGGTGGTAAGCTTCTTCCAAGTTTTCCAAAATGGGTGATTGATGGGCAAAAGCCATCTCGTTTGGCTTGGTTGCTTAAAGAGCAGATTTTACCGCCGATTTACTGGCAAGGCATGCTCAAAGGCCGCGAATGGATGGTCAAACCTGAGCGAGGATAAGTAAAGCAACGCTTTACCCGAGCG
>NZ_JZFB01000001.1:576930-592226 GCF_001188385.1 Acinetobacter sp. V2
ACAAAGCAACGCTTTGTCCTGAGAAGCGGTTGAAGCTTCGCAAGAAGACAAGAGCTGTACTCGAGTTAAGAGGTTAAGCAAAGCAACGCTTTGCCCTGAGAAGCGACTGAAGCTTCGCAAGAAGACGAGATCTATTCACTCATTAACCAGCAGTCTACTGCAAATGATGTATATGCAATTTTAGGCTTTTGATATGTTATTACTTGTCGTTGAAGGCATCGTGATTGGTTTTTTACTTGGTCTTACCGGTGCAGGTGGCGGTATTCTTGCTGTACCTGCGCTCATGACCAGTCAAGGCTGGAGCGTGGCTCAAGCTGCGCCGATTGGGTTATTGGCAGTTGCGCTATCTACTCTCATAGGAACCATTGAAGGCTTATTTAAAAAGATAGTTCGTTATCGCGCTGCTATTTGGATTGCCTTAATTGGTGCCCCTATGGCACATATCGGAATTTTAATAGCCAACGCGATTTCGCCTGTTTGGCTCATGTTAATATTTAGCTTGGTCATGTTTACAGTGGGTTATCGGCTTATTAGTAACCGAGTATCAGACTTTCATAATCCGCCGTGTCAGGTCAACCCAAGTACGGGACGCTTTATCTGGAATTTTAAAACGGGAAGCGTTCTTGCCAGTATCGGAATTATTGCTGGTCTTTTAACAGGCATGCTAGGGGTTGGTGGTGGCTTTGTAATTGTACCGGCGCTTAGAAAAGTCACAAATTTGGATATGCATAGCATTGTTGCAACGTCACTTATGATTATTTTTCTCATTAGTGGAATGAGTATTCTGATGCATATTGCAGAGGGTTTTCACTATCCAGTAGACATTACTAGTGCGTTTGCGCTCGCATGTGCAGTTGGTATGTTATTAGGGCGCAGAGCTATTCGTTTTATTCCGTCTGCAATTTTGCAAAAAGTCTTTGCTTTAATGGTTTTTGCTGTCGCAATTTATATGGTCATTAAGATAGTTAATCTAACAAATATCTAAGTAATATAGTATTTTAACTATCTCTGTAGTTAGCAATTTTCCAAAGACGAGATGTTAAAATTATCTTGGGAAAATTGATTTAAACCATTTAATTTTTTGAGAAAGTAAAATGAAGCGAGTTAACGTGGCAATTTGTGGTTTTGGACGGATTGGGCAACAAATTGCAGAGCTTCTTTTAAATCGATCGGCATACTATGAACAAAAATATCAAATTGATGCCCGTTTAGTGGGTGTCTGTAAATCATCATCAGGTTTAATTGATCAAGAAGGTTTACAAGCTGCAAAGTGGTTAGATAAAACACAATTTCAAGCGGGCCTAACAGAGCAAAAGTTTTTAGAACAGGTTCAGGCGGATGTCATTATTGAAACAGGGCCAAGTGACTATGTGACAGGTGGAAAGGGTTTATTTTATTTAAATTATGCTTTAACACATAGCATGAATGCGATTGCAGTGTCTAAAGGTGCGTTAGTCGTCGAAGGCAAAAAATTAATTAACTTGGCACATCAACATAATAAAAAACTATTTTTTAGCGGTGCAACGGCTGCGGCCTTACCGACTGTTGATTTGTTTGAATATAACTTGGCTGGCTGCCAAATTTTAGAAATAGAAGGTGTCTTTACCGGAACCACAAATTTCATTTTGAATGATATGTTGCAACACGAATGTGCATTTGCAGAATCTCTTGGAAAAGCTCAAACAAAAGGGATTGCAGAACCTGACAGCTCTTTCGATGTAGATGGATGGGATACCGCTGCTAAAATTACGATATTGGCAAATACTGTTTTAGGGGCTGATGTAAAAATTCAAGATATTCCAAGACAAGGAATCAGTCATGTCACAGCCGATCATATTCGTGATTGGAAAAAAGAAAACGTAGTTCCTCGTCTGGTTGGTTTTATTCATATTGAAAATCAGCAAATTCAAACTGGTGTTGAATTAAGATTAGTTCCAGTAAATCATCCTTTTGCACATCTGCAAGGTTCTAATAAATGCATTCGGGTGTTAACTCAAGAAATGGGGGAACTTGTTGTAAGTGGAGGAGCATCTGCGCCTTTAGCTACGGCAGCTGCGGCTTTAAAAGATTTTGAGCTGATGCTAAAAACGGGCTACTGCTAAAATTAATTATGATTTATAAAAAAAGCAGGCTATTAAGCCTGCTTCTCACAACTTTTTTGACTATTAAATAACTTTTTTCCAATTTCAAACTTACTGAACATTAAGTAATTGCCGAGTAAGATTAGTAAAATTCCAAATAATGCATTTAAGGTCCACTCATATCCTTCAAAGAAGGTAGAAACTGTTAGAGCGACTAAAGGGAAAAGTAATGTGCTATAAGCTGCTTTGGCTGCACCAATTCGCCCAACCAAAGAAAAATAAGCTGAAAACCCAATAACCGTACCAAATACAGCCAAGTAAAGTACCGAACTTAAAAATGGGAAATTCATTGGAGGCATTAGATCTTGGCCTGTAAATAAAGCTAGACTTAACATCACCAGTGCACCATAAGTCATAGCATAACAATTTGTTGAAAAGATATTTAGACCACGTTTTTGGTGTCTAACACTAATCATATTCCCTAAAGAAAAACCGTAAGTGCCTACTGCACATAACCCAATACCCATTAATAACTGCGCGTTAAACTGGCTATTAATGAGGTCATGCCAAAAGAGTAAAACAATACCACCTAGGCCTAAAAGTGCAGCTGGAGCAAAGTTTGGGGAAGGTTTTTGCTTAAAAAAGATAAGCGCATTAATGGCATTAAAGAAAACAGCCATCGAAAAAATAACGGACTCTAAACCGCTATTTACATATTTAACGGCGGTATAAAAACAAATAAAGTTTAGGCCGAAAACACAAAGGCCTTGCAGCATACAAAACAAATGGTCTTTTAAAGCAATTCGCTGTAATTTTCCTGAAAATAGTAAAACAACCCAAAGTAATAAGGCTGAAATGGCAAAACGCCATAAAATTGCGACGACGGGTGTTGCATAATGGCTCTGAACGGCAATTCCAATCCATGTTGTTCCCCAAATCAACACTACCGCAACATAGAGCAAAATATTCATAAGTTCATCCTCGATTACCAAGCTTAAGTATCTAGGAATGCTTAATTTTTCACGTATATATTCTTGTGTTATACATGCAAGATCTTGCGTTTTTTATATAACTGAACTAGCTGAATTTTGCTGAATATGGTTAACTTAAGCTCAATGATATTCGTTTTAATTTTGCATGGCCTATCAAACTTTAGAACAGCTACAGCAATCTAAAGCCAAGCTTCACGAAACTGTGGTGCTTGATGAAAATATGCAACTTGCATTTTGGTCTAATGAGCAAGATCGTGTAAGTGTCTGTAGCGATCACCATACTTTAAGTCTCTATATTCAAGATGGCTATGAAAGCTATCAAAAAACACCTGCTGGCTGGAAAAATGGCGGTGGGCCGGGTCGTTTTTGCTTATTGCCTGAACATCAGGAGTCGACTTGGGATATACGAGGTGGGCTTAAATTCGTTCACTTGTATTATACCGACCAACATTTGCGTGATGTTGCTGAAAAAATATGGGACAAAGAACCCAATCAAATTGAACTAAATGAAGTTGTCTTTAATGATGACGAAAAGATTCGTGCGCTATATCAGTTTTTCCTACTTGATTGTGATTGGAATGATTCATCAAACCATTTACAAATGAGTACAACTGCCAGTTTATTATTGAATCATTTAATTCGAAGATATAGCAATGTTAAGTGGCAACAGCCAGTTATTAAAGGTGGACTGGCACCTTATAAACTCAAATATATTCAAGACTGGATTGAAGGACATTTAGACCAAGCATTGACTTTGTCAGACTTGGCAAATGTTGTGAATTTAAGTGAATACCATTTTGCTCATATGTTTAAACAGTCTATGAATATGGCGCCTCATCAATATGTCATGCAAAGACGCTTAACTAAGGCAAAAGGGCTAATTCAGTCATCTCAGCTTTCTTTACAAGATATTGCTTTAGTTTGTGGTTTTAGTTCAGCGAGTCATTTAAGTCATCGCTTTAAACAGTTTTATGGAATGAGCCCTTCACAGTTACGTTAAAGGACTCATGACTCATTTTTATAAAAGATGAACACCTAAACCAATCAGTGCTGATGCAAAAATGACATACAGCACGTTAATGTTAAAGCGGAATAAGGCAATAAATGCAGCCACGGTAATGAGGGCTGCAACAATATCAAAATGCCCTGAAAAGCCTTGTGGCCATAGCACGTGATAACTAAAAAATAATGCTAAATTTAAAATGACACCGACCACAGCCGCGGTAATTGCAGTGAGTGGCGCCGTAAACTTAATTTCATTATGGGTAGATTCAATAATGGGTGCACCAGCTAAAATAAAGACAAATGAGAAAAGGAAAGTAAACCAAGTCACAATGACTGCACCGAATGCTCCAGCAAAAAATAGATGCTCGGGCCCAAGTAATGAATGATTAACACCCCCTAAAAAACCAACAAAGGCAACAACCATAATGAGTGGGCCTGGTGTAGTTTCCCCAAGTGCCAATCCATCAATCATTTGCGTAGGTGATAGCCATCCAAAATGATTTACAGCTCCTTGATAGACATAAGGTAAAACCGCGTAAGCCCCACCAAAAGTGAGTAATGCAGCTTTAGTAAAAAACCACGCCATTTGAGTATAAGAATGATGCCACCCAAAATATGCGCCTAAAGCTAAAATTGGTAATAACCATAAAACGATTGCCACAAAAATGAGTTTAGCTAACCGTAACCAGTGGAATTTAGCATGCTCTGGTGTCGGGGTATCATCATCAATAAATGCCGGACCATAATCCTTTTGACTGGCTTTATGTCCAGCCGCTGAGGAAAATAGTTGTGGATACTTTTTACTGGCTAAATAGCCAGCAATACCAGCTGATAGCACAATAAGAGGGAAAGGAAGCTTTAAGACAAAAATGGCAAGAAACGCAGCAATTGCGACGAACCATAAAAATTTATTTTTAAGTGAGCGGCTACCTATACGGTAGGTTGCATGAAAGACTATTGCGGTAACGGCAGGCTTGATCCCGTAGAAAATGCCTGCGATAACGGGAACATCTCCAAATTTTATGTAAACCCAAGACAGTCCGATTAAAATAAATAAGGAGGGTAATACAAATAGAATACCTGCAACCAATCCTCCAGCAGTTCTATGCATAAGCCAACCAATGTAGGTTGCTAATTGCTGTGCTTCAGGGCCGGGTAACAACATGCAGTAGTTCAGGGCATGCAAAAATCTTTTTTCAGATATCCAGCGCTTTTGTTCAACCAGTTCCTGATGCATTACAGCGATTTGTCCAGCTGGCCCCCCAAAGCTAATAAAGCCGAGCTTCAGCCAAAATAAAAAGGCTTGCCAGAAGGTGACCTTACCCACTGAATCATCAGGGGTATTTTGTTTTTTTTGTTGCATATTATCCCCTAAAAAATAATAGTAATTCTTACGTTTATGGCATAACGGAGTATGTTTTATAGCATAACAAATACAAATGTATTTTTTATGATAATAATTCAAATTTTATAGATAACCATTCATTAATTTATTGATATTCATTGAAATTATTTTTTTAACTAAAGTTATCGCTTTAAATTATTTCCAAAGCTGAAACATTTTAAACATTATTTGCTCAAGTTGTTATAACAGGTTGTAAGCCGTGAGCCAGCTACCCCACGATCCCAAAAATCACAAGCCTCTTTATGATCAGTTAAGGGAACTCATCCTTAACAAAATTGTAAATGGTGAATATGCCGTGTTGAGTCAAATTCCATCTGAAAACGAATTTGCTGAACAGTTTGGTGTAAGCCGAATCACAGTTCGCCAAGCACTCAACCAATTACAGTTGGAAGGCTATATTTTTAAGGTGCCAGGTAAAGGGACCTTTGTAAGTAAGCCAAAAACGTTCCAGAACATTTCAAGTTTGCAAGGTTTTGCAGAAGCAATGTCATCTGCTGGTCACGAAATTTTAAACCGTGTCATCTCGGCCGAGCTTAAACAGATCCCGATGCACGTAGTACCCAAATTAAAGTTACCTGTTAAAGCCAATGTATATGAAATTCAACGTGTTCGTTTGCTCAACCGTCAACCAGTGTCTTATGAGTTGACTTATTTGCCAGAACATATTGGTTTGAAGCTTAAAGAAAAAGCGATTGATTTACGTACAACCGATATTTTCAAGGCATTAGAACAAGAGTGCGATATTCCTTTGGGACATGCGGATTTAAGTATTGATGCCACGGTGGCGGATGAAGAATTAGCGGCTTTGCTGCAAGTTGAAATCGGAACTCCAGTATTACGGGTTGAACGTTTGACTCATGACGCAAATGGCCAACCGATTGACTATGAATATCTCTATTTCTCGGGCGATACCTTCCAGTACCGTTTACGTATTCATCGTTAATAACTCAGATAAAAATAAGGATTTTACAATGGAAACTAAATATCTTGAGTTCGATATTGTGGTGATTGGTGGTGGAACTGCTGGACCAATGGCTGCGATTAAAGCAAAACAAGAAAACCCAAATTTAAAAGTCTTGCTCATTGAAAAAGCGAATGTAAAACGCAGTGGGGCGATTTCAATGGGAATGGATGGTCTGAATAATGCTGTCATTCCGGGCTACGCAACACCTGAGCAATACACCAAAGAAATTACCATTGCTAATGATGGGGTAGTTAACCAAACCACTGTATATGCATATGCAAAGCATAGTTTCACAACCATTCAACAGCTCGATCAATGGGGCATTAAGTTTGAAAAAGATGAGACAGGCGAGTTTGCTGTAAAAAAAGTACACCACATGGGGGCATATGTTTTACCCATGCCCGAAGGCCATGACGTTAAAAAAGTTTTATATCGTCAGTTAAAGCGTGCTCAAGTCAAAATTAATAATCGGATTGTCACCACAAAGCTTTTAAAAAATGAGCAAGGTGCAATCAATGGTGTACTTGGTTTTGACTGTCGTAGTGGTGACTTTTATGTCATTAAAACGAAAGCTGCCATTTTATGTTGTGGCGCCGCAGGGCGTTTAGGTTTGCCAGCTTCTGGCTATTTGATGGGCACTTATGAAAACCCAACCAATGCAGGTGATGGCTATGCAATGGCCTACCATGCAGGTGCTGAACTTGCTAACTTAGAATGCTTCCAGATTAATCCACTGATTAAAGACTATAACGGCCCGGCTTGTGCCTATGTGACCGGACCTTTAGGAGGTTATACGGCCAATAGTAAAGGTGAACGTTTCATTGAATGTGACTACTGGAGTGGTCAAATGATGTGGGAGTTTTACCAAGAACTGGAAAGTGGTAATGGTCCTGTTTATTTAAAAGTAGATCATCTGGCCGAAGAAACTATTCAAACCATCGAAGAAATCTTGCATACCAATGAACGCCCAAGCCGTGGTCGTTTCCATGAGGGCCGAGGAACCAATTACCGTCAAGATATGGTGGAAATGCATATTTCAGAAATTGGTTTCTGTAGCGGACACAGTGCTTCTGGTGTATGGGTCAATGAAAAAGCCGAGACTTCGGTTAAGGGATTATATAGCGCTGGCGATATGGCGGCTGTACCTCATAACTATATGCTTGGTGCATTTACCTACGGATGGTTTGCGGGTGTAAATGCTGCGCAATACGTGAATGCAATTGAAGATAGCGAATTAAACCAAAGCGAAATAGAAGCAGAAAAAGCTCGAATATTTGCGCCACTGGATTGTTCAGAAGGTTTACCTCCAGAACAAGTGGAATATAAGCTGCGCCGTTTTGTAAATGACTATTTGCAACCGCCTAAAACTCGCCAAAAAATGGAAATTGGACTCAAGCGTTTTGAAGAAATTAAACAGGATATTAAGCGAATCTCTGCAAGAAACCCGCATGAGCTGATGCGTGCTGCTGAAGTTTCTTTTATTCGAGACTGCGCGGAAATGGCTGCTAGAGCTTCACTGTTTAGGGAAGAAAGCCGCTGGGGACTGTACCACTATAGAGCAGATTTCCCTCAAAAAAATAACTCGGATTGGTTCTGTCACGCTCATTTGAAAAAAGATGAACACGGCAACATGGTCAGTTTCAAAAAGCCAATCGAGCCTTATGTGGTTTCGATTAATCAAGATGAAGCTGTGTCGTATGACCGTTTACGCATTCAAAAAGACGTTGCTCTTGCAGACTAAATAAATCAGGAATTGGAATCATGGCTTTTATTTTTAAAGAAGTACAGCACCGTACTGTCGCACCCGTCATTATCGATGAAGATAAATGTATTGCTGATAAAGGATGCACAGTCTGTGTAGATGTTTGTCCAATGGACTTATTGGCGATCGATCCAATAACTCAAAAAGCTTTCATGCAGTTTGATGAATGTTGGTATTGCATGCCTTGTGAAAAGGACTGCCCAACGGATGCGGTCAAAGTAAATATCCCATACCTACTCAAATAATTAATTTGGAATACTCAATATGAGACAAAATAAATTGATCAATAAAAAACTATTACTCAGTAGCTTAATTGGTGCCATTGTACTTGGCACTTTGGGGTGCGGCAGTAAAACAGAAACTGTTCGTGTCGCTATTGGTACACAAGATACCACCATTAACTGTGCAACAGGTGGGTTGCTCATTCGTGAATTGAATTTATTACCAAAATATTTACCCAAAGATGGTGAATATAAGAATGTTAAATATGACATTCAATGGAAAAACTTTACCTCTGGTGCACCACTGACCAGTGAGATGGTGGCTGGGCGTCTAGATTTGGGAGCAATGGCTGACTTTCCTGCTGTTAATAATTTAGCGGCATTTAAAAAAGCTGGAAAAGAAAGCATATTTTTAACACCTTTGTCAGGCAGTATTAATGGCAGCGGTAATGCGATTGTTGTTCCCATTGATTCAAAAGTCACTTCACTTAAAGAGCTAAAGGGGCAGACTATTTCTGTACCTTTTGCCTCAACTGCTCACGGACTATTATTGCGAGCAATTCAAGCTGAAGGTTGGCAACTTGATAAAGATATTAAAGTGATTGCTCAGGCGCCAGAAGTAGCAGGGCCTGCATTAAAAAGTCATAAGATTGCTGCGCATGCTGACTTCGTACCATTTGGAGAGTTATTTGCTTACCAAGGCTTTGCTAAAAAAATCTATGATGGTTCTCAAGCAAAATCACCTACATTTCATGGTTCACTTGCCAGCAAGGATTATGCACAGCAGCATCCAGAAGTCATAAAAGCTTATTTACAAGCAACCATTGAAGCAAATCGTCTGATTCGCGAACAACCTGAAAAATATAGTGAATTTATTTCTGAAAAAACTGGTATTCCTGCCGAAGTTGTCTATCTCTTCCATGGTCCATTAGGTCTGCAAACTCGTGACTTAACGTGGAAACCTGAATATCGAAAAGCGACTCAAATTGCGATAGATACTTTAAAAGTCTTAGGCAAAAACGACGGTACACTTGATGTAAATAAATTTATTGATGACCAATATATTAAGGACGCATTTCAAGCATCTGGACTTAATTACAGCCAGCAACTGGCTGACTATGCAAAATCACCTTTGGTTGCCAATGACGCTTTAACGGGCCAACCCATCAAAACACTTGATCGGGTGACTCAAATTTGGGTAAAGGGTGAAGAAAAAGTTCGTAGCTACGAAACACCTGAGCATGCTTTTTCTGATTTAAAGAAAATACAAGCAGCTGGAAAAACGGTGCGTGTGGTTTATAGCCAAGATCATCAGTCCGACATTAAGTTACTTGCCAATCTGGCATGGTATGCCACAGATAAAGCAGGACAAATTCAGGCCTTTTTATTAAAAGATGATGCTGAAAAATGGGCTAAACAACAAGGCGGAAAAGTATATGACTTTAAAGCTATTCAGCTTGTAACCCAGAGCTGATGTGTTGTCTTACCTAATAAGCAGGAGGTGACGAATGAGTAGTTTAGTCCAGACAAAACCTAAAAACCAAAGTACATTTTTGATTAAATTTTTTCAGCAGTTGAGATCATATCCTGCGCATTTAAAAAGCTATGTTATTGCTTTTACATCGATAGTTTTTTGGATAGCAGTTTGGCAAGGACTTGCTCAGTTTAAAATAAATTTAGGCATTGTGAACTTTAGCAATGTCCCGACACCATTAGATGTCATTCATGCGCTTTGGGCTTTCTTTCAACTCAGCACTGCATTTGAACATGTTGAATCTAGTGTCTTTCGCGTAGTGGTTGGTTTTGTGCTAGCGGCTTTAATTGGTGTAGGTATTGGTTTGTTAGCAGGACGTTATCAAAAACTTGCTGCATTTCTAATGCCACCATTAGAAGTATTACGTCCAATTCCAGCAGTTGCATGGATTCCTTTAGCGATTCTGATTTTTCCATCATCAGAAGCTTCCATGATTTTTATTACCTTTATTGGGGCTTTATTTCCAATTTTATTAAACACTGTACATGGTGTTGGTGCAGTTGACCCAAGACTCGTTGCGTCAGCGAAAAGCTTAGGTGCTTCTGATCTAGCTATCATTTATGAAGTCATTATTCCGGGGGCATTACCGAACATTATTACGGGTTTATCTATTGGAATGGGGACTTGTTGGTTCTGTTTAGTGACTGCTGAAATGATTTCCGGACAACACGGAATTGGATACTTCACATGGGAATCGTTCACCTTGCAAAACTATAGCAATATTGTGGTTGGCATGGTGCTGATCGGAGCATTAGGTATGTTTAGCAGTACATTGGTGCGTGTGATTGGAAACCGATTTACCCCATGGTATCAACTGAGGAAATCATAAAATGTCAATTACACAAGGCCATGTGCGTATTCAAAATCTATCGCTACATTTAGGGCAAGCTAAAAATCGTTTTCAGGCATTAGATCGGGTTAATTTTGAAATACAACCGGGTGAGTTTATATGTCTACTTGGCCCATCTGGTTGCGGTAAATCTACATTATTAGGTGCTTTGGCAGGGCACTTACCGATTAGTTCTGGGACTTTAACGGTCGATAATGAATCTATTCTTGAACCGCATCCAGACAGAGGTTTGGTGTTCCAGCAACATACCTTATTTCCATGGAAAAGTGTGCTTGAAAATATTGCCTTTGGTTTAAAAATGAAAGGGATCGCCAAACAAAAGCGTATTGAACAAGCTCAGAAAATGATTGATCTGGTCGGGCTTAAAGGTTTTGAACATAAATTTCCAGCTGAACTTTCTGGTGGTATGCAGCAACGAGTTGAAATTGCGAGAGTATTGATTAATCAACCTCGCATTTTATTAATGGATGAGCCTTTTGGTGCTTTAGATGCGCAAACTCGTTTAAAAATGCAAATGCTATTACTCGAAATTTGGCAAGAAATCCAAACGTCGGTTTTATTTATTACCCACGATATTGATGAGGCACTTTTTTTAGCTGATCGAGTGTTGATTATGAGCCATAGACCGGGGCGAATTATTGAAGAAATTCCACTTAAGTTTGAACGTCCACGAGACGTTGAGCTGGTAACAAGTAGTGAATTTACCGCCATTAAAAAACATTGTATCCAGACTTTAAAAGAAGCCACTCAACAAGAAGAGTTAAGCCGTTTAAATCCATTAGGGCTTGGAAAGAAATCACAAATTAAGGAATACGAATGAGTTTTTATTATCAAGCTTTAGATGATCTCGATGAATATAATCAGGAATTTCTTGCACAGCTTAATCACACAGATGAAAAAATTCGCTTTGTCGCTTTAATGAATATTGGCGATGAAGAAAATCCGGATTTACTTCCTTGGTTACATGCGGCACTGCAACACGACTCTTCAGCTTTAGTTCGTGAAGAGGCGGCAAAAAAGTTAGAAAGTTGGGAGGATCCAACCAGTTTACAAGTATTGGCTCAAGCCTTATTTGATACAGATGTGAATGTTAGACAAGCTGCCAGTCAAAGTTTAAGTGAAGTAAAAAATGCGGCATCAGCCCAGATCCTTGCGCCTTATTTAAAGCATACTAATACTTTTGCTCTTAGTGCAATTTTACGTGCTTTAAAACCTTTACGACCCCAGCAATTATTCACAGAGATATCTGCTTTGGTACATCATGAAGAGGCTCTTGTGCGCCGTGAGGCAGTCAGTGCATTAAGTTGGTTACAACAACACCAAGCGATTACGATATTGGCAAAAACAGCTGAAACAGATTTAGATGATGAGGTTCGCCGCATTGCAACAGGTGGTTTGGCCTATAGTCAGAGTATATCAGCTGAGGTGATCCAAGCACTTCAACATTCTTTAACTTCGGAAAGTTGGCAACTAAGAGTTGAAGCTGCACTTACGATTGGGAAATTACATATCGTTCAGCTCGAAACTCCCTTAATTCATGCTTTATCTGACTTATATTGGCAAGTACGTATTGCTGCAGTTCGAAGCTTAGGATTACTCAAGTCGCGTTTGGCAGTTAGTCATCTATTTGATAACTTTAATCATGAAATTAGTAATTTACGTAAAGAGGTCGCTTTAGCACTCGGTGAAATTGGCACATCAGAAGCTCAAACGTTATTGGAACAACATCAAAATGACTCCGACCCAGAAGTACGAAAAGCGATTCGTATTGGATTAAATCAAATTGGTGAGGTGAAATATGCAAGCCAGACCTGATATTCGTGTCGATACTGCAAATAAACAGGTTCACTTTATCTGGACCGATGGTTTTAGCATATCTCTGAGCCATCAAAATTTAAGGGAAATTTGCCCATGTGGCTTTTGCCGAGCGAAGCGAATTAAGCAAATTAAAATTGAAGATCTAAATGTTGAAGTGACAGCTATGTTCGATCAAGGATATGGAGTCCAAATTTGTTTTAGTGATGGGCATGATAAAGGGATTTTTCCGTGGGCTTTTTTAAAAGAATTTGCTAAGTGCTAAAAAATGCCTTCTGCTTGGGACAGAAGGCATCTCATTTAATTAATGATCATGTTCTAAATAATCTGGTTTTTTCGGAAGCGCAAGGCTACACAAGAAACAGATAATCAACATGACAATGACATAAATAAAGAAGGTATTTTCAATTCCGGCAGCTTTAAATTGCAAGGCAACCGAAGGGGCAGAACCACCAAAAATAGCATTACCTACCGCATATGAAAATCCTACCCCGAGTGCGCGTACGTGAGGTGGAAACATTTCAGCTTTTACTAAGCCACTAATAGATGTATAGAAACTCAAAATCATCATCATAAAAATGAGTAGTAAGGTAATGATGATCGGCGAATCTATATAATTAGGCATCCCAATTGCCATCACTGGATAGATAAAAATCGCAGATAATAAGCTAAATGCCAGCATTGAAGAACGTCGCCCAATACGGTCGGAAATTGAACCAAATACAGGTTGAGCACACATATAGACAAATAACGCGAAGGTCATGATATAACCAACGGTTTTTCCATCCATACCTAAATTAGTTAAATAGGTTTTTGAATAAACAGTTTCTACATAAAACGTTAATGAACCAGCAGAAGTGTATCCCACCACCAATAAAAAAGTTTTCCAATGCTTTTTAAAGAGCTCTCTTAAGCTACCAGACTCTTTGCGTTCACTATCTTGATGAGAAAGCGTTTCTTCTAAACGACTCCGGGCAAGTAAAGATAGAATCGCTGCAATACCACCAATAATGAACGGAATACGCCAACCACCATCAAGTAATTGTTGTTCACTTAAAAACGTTAATAAGATTACGCCAAGTAAGCTGGCAAGTAACTGGCCACCAGAAAGGGTGACATATTGGAAAGAGGAATAAAAACCACGTTGACCCTTTAAACCTAATTCACTCATATATGTTGCGACTGCACCATATTCACCACCCACTGATAGGCCTTGAAGTAAGCGTACTACCAGTAAAAGGAAAGGGGCAAATAAGCCAACTTGTTCATAAGTGGGTAGGGCTGCAAATAGAAAAGAGCTCAAAGCCATTAAGCAAATTGAGACAATCATTGATTTTTTTCGACCATGGCGGTCTGCAATGCGTCCAAATATCCAGCTACCAATAGGACGCATAAAAAAGCTTGCTGCAAATACACCCCAAACATAAATCGATTTGGTCGTACTATCCATGTCTGGTGCAGTTAGAGCTTGAGTAAAATAAGCAGCAAATACTGCATAGATATAAAAGTCGAACCATTCGACCAAATTACCTGAAGCTGCGCCTACAATCCCTCGTATTCTGCTGCTCTTTTCTTCCTTAGTATATGTCATAGATATTCCGTCAGTTAGCAGAAAAAATAGAAATTTTCAGATGTACTGAACAGGAAATAGAATGAATCTTTAAATATCACTCAATCCTGAGTACTTTCTTAAAATTCCTCTCCATTTATTTTTTATAATTTTAAACTTCCATTCTAGTGATTCTATGATCTTTTGTTCGATTTAAAGATATTTTTACCGATTATCGAACAATTCCTTAATTTAGTGAGTTGATCAATCCACCATAAACTTTATTTAAAATCAAACATCTAATTTATTAAGCATATTGATTATTGTATTCCTCCTTGGTCTAGACCTATTTCTGAGCTTAGTTTTATTTTGACTATTTGGTAATACTTAAAAAGTTATAGTCCCAATTTCAAAGAAAATAAATGAAATTTATATAATGATGATGCTTTATTACACAAAATTTACTTAATCTAAAAACTATATAATTTGTTGTTTATGGCTATTTGTAGCTGTATTCTTGCGTGGCTAAAAATATGGAAACTTCCGATTTTTAACACACTTATATTATGCACGGTATGGGCAGGTAGTTATTCAATGGACAGACACACGCTAAATCTTCACTTCATTACATGCTCTAAAACAGCATTGGCTTCATCTATTGCACTGATGACATCTCTAGTCTACGCAAATGAAGCGGTGGTTTCGCAGCTCCCAACCATTACTGTGAACGCTACACAAAATAGTGATGCGCTATATACATCTAAAAAAGTTAATTTATCTGGTTTTCAAACAGGCGATGTAAAGAAAGTTCCTGCATCTATTACAACCATTACATCTGAGCGCATAGCAGATCAACATGCAAAAACACTGACTGATGTTATTAAAAATGATTCATCGTTAGGAGATGGCTACGCTGCTATTGGCTATTATCCAAACTTTGTAGCACGTGGTTTTGCCCTCGATTTAGGCTCTAGTTATCTCATTAATGGCCATACCATACGTGGCGAGCAAAATGTAGCTTTAGAAAATAAAGAGCAAGTTGAGATTTTAAAAGGCATTTCTGCGATTCAAAGTGGAATGTCGACACCAGGTGGTGTGGTTAACTATGTAACCAAAAG
>NZ_JZFB01000001.1:592268-604520 GCF_001188385.1 Acinetobacter sp. V2
GAAGGTGGCTATACACTTGCAACGGATGTAGGCGGCTTTTTAAATGATAATTTTGGCTATCGAATCAATTTAGCGCATGAAAGTATTCATCCAAATGTTGATCATGCAAATGGTAAGCGTGAGTTTGGTTCTGTTGCTTTAGACTGGAAAATTAATGATCGCTCTAAATTACTGTTTGATATTGAAGCTCAGCATCAAAGCCAACGCTCAGTACCGGGCTATCAACTGCTTGATGGGCAAGAAGTACCAACAAATGTAGATCAAGACCGTTTATTGGGGTATCAGTCTTGGAGTAAACCAGTTGTAAATAACAGTGTAAATGCGAGTTTAAAATATCAATATGCATTTAACGATCAATGGAATGGTAGCTTAAGTGCGTCTCAAAGCCGTGTTGTGATTGATGATTATATTGTGTTTCCTTATGGAAGTTATTACTCATCGGGTAATCCACTCGCGGTATTCGATAAAGATGGCAACTATGATCTTTATGACTATCGTAGCCCAGATGACACACGTATAACTAATCAGTTTTCTGCTGGGTTAGAGGGTCAATTCAAGACGGGTAATATTCAGCATCAGGTAGCTTTTGAATTGCAAAATACACGTAAAAACCTGAAGCGTTATGATCCGAGCAATCAACTTATTAAAAATGAAATTGGCAATATTTATGTTGATAAACCAGACTTTCAAATGCCAACTGAAAAATTAGGTAATCGTTTTAAAGCTCTGGAAAGCAATCAGACTGCATTTACTGTATCTGACCGAGTTCAATTTAACGATCAATGGTCAACTTTATTGGGTGGAAAACTTATTCACCTTGATGAGCAAGCCTATCAGCCGGATGGGCAGCAAAGCCGAGACACAGATTTAAATAAGTTTTTACCGCAATTAGCGCTTATGTATAACCCAACTGCTAAGACTAATCTTTATGCTTCATATGCGAAAGGATTATCAGATGGTGGTGAAGCTCCATGGTATGCAGAAGCGAATGCTTATCAAGTCCTATCACCTAGAAATTCTGAACAATATGAACTTGGTGTTAAGCAACAAATACGCAACTTTTTATTAACAGCAGCAGTTTTCGATTTAAAACAAGATAATCAGTATACGAATACAAATTCTGAAGGTAAGTTAGAATTTGTTGAACAAGGCGAACAACACAACCAAGGTATTGAGTTAGGTTTAACGGGTGCTTTAACCGATACACTCGACGTAAGTTCAGGCGTTACCTATACCAAATCTCGTCTTGTTGATATTGATAATGACAGCTACAAAGGTCATCAAACTCAAAATGTGCCGAAAGTCCGCGCAACTGCGCAGTTATCTTATAAAGTACCTTCAGTTGAAGGGTTAAGATTACTCAGTGGTATACAATACAGTAGCAGTAAATATGCAAACAAAGAGGGAACGGCAAAAGTAGGCGGATACAGTGTCTTTAATATTGGTGCTGCCTATAAAACAAATTTTGCTGGGCATGACACGACCTTGAGATTCAATATTGATAACTTATTTAATAAGAAATATTGGCGTGATGTAGGGGCATTTATGGGGGATGACTATTTATTCTTAGGTAATCCACGTACAGCCCAGTTCTCTACAACTTTCAGTTTTTAAAATATAGAACAAATAAAAAAGGAGCTTATAAAAGCTCCTTTTTTATTTTCAGGAATTAAGCCGACATTTTTGGTTTAACCATATTATTAATCGACAAGATATCATCAAGCACTTGTGCTGATAATAAGCCTTCGTTCTGAACAAGTGCCAATACACTTTGTCCAGTTTCGTTTGCAGTTTTAGCAATACGAGTTGTAGTTTCATAACCCAAATATGGGTTAAGTGCAGTCACAATACCAATCGAGTTTTCAACTAAAGCTTTACAGTGTTCAGGGTTTGCCGTAATCGTATCAATACATTTACTTTGGAACATTGCCATCGCGTTACCAAGCAAATCCATAGATTCAAATAGTTTGAATGCAATAAGTGGTTCCATTGCATTTAACTGTAATTGACCAGCTTCAGCAGCTAAAGTTACAGCCAAATCATTTGCAATAATTTGGAAGCAAGCAAGGTTCATCGCTTCAGGAATAACAGGGTTTACTTTACCCGGCATGATCGAACTACCCGGTTGACGTGCTTCTAAGTTAATTTCATTGATACCAGTACGTGGACCACTTGAAAGTAAACGCAAGTCATTGGCAATTTTTGAAAGTTTAGTCGCGGTACGCTTTAATAAACCAGATAAAAGAACAAAGTCACCCATATCTGAAGTTGCTTCGATTAAGTCAGGAGCAGACTTAATTTTCTTACCAGAAATTTTTCCAAGCGCTTGAATCGCAAGTTCACGGTAACTATATTCAGTGGTAATTCCTGTACCAATCGCGGTACCACCAAGGTTCATATAAGCTAGAACATTTGGAATGAGCGTATTAATCTGTTCAAGATCTTTTTGTAGAGTTACTGCAAAAGCACCAAACTCTTGACCTAAGGTCATAGGTACAGCATCTTGTAACTGAGTACGACCCATTTTTAAGATGTGAGCAAATTCTTGAGACTTGTTGCGGAAACTTAAGATTAAATTATTAAAAGGAAGGTTTAATTCATCTAAGCTTAATAACAAACCTAAGCGAATCGCAGTAGGGTACACGTCATTTGTTGACTGTGACATGTTAATGTCGTTATTAGGATGTAGATACTGATATTGACCTTTAGAATGTCCCATATATTCTAAAGCAACATTCGCCAATACTTCATTTGCATTCATATTGGTTGAAGTACCAGCACCGCCTTGCATCATATCAATCGGGAACTGGTCATGAAAATTACCGCGAATAAGTTGATTACAGCTGTATTCAATCGCTTCAAATTTAGTTTGATCTAAGCTTTTAAGATTATAGTTTGCTTCAGCACAAGCAAGTTTTACCATTGCTAATGCTTTAATTAAATGAGGGAAATTTCCAACTTTGCTTTGTGTTAAGTTAAAGTTTTCTAGAGCACGTAATGTTTGAACTCCGTAATAATCATTATTATTGATTTCTCTATAACCAATAAGATCCTTCTCAATACGGGTGGTAATTTCAGCGTTCATCATTAAACTTCGAATTAGTAGAGTAGATAATTCATATTAGATTTCGAAATGCTTCACTTCTAATGCATTTATCAAGTTAATTATGCATTTTTTGCATATCAGTTTTTTCCTTTTCTAAACCTAAAAATAAAAAAACTTTTTTCTTTACGAATTACATCTAAATTTTATTTTATAAATTAATGGTTTATTTTTTAGATAAATTAAAAATAAAAAGTTCGATGATGAACTAAATGAAGATGTAATTTGAAAAAGAGTGGCATGCAAAATTTTAGACTTGTTAATTTAAGTGAAATATCAACTAATTTAATGAGGGTAATTAAATCGGAAGTGTAGCTTGTCTAACAAATTTATATAAAAATGTGATGCATTTCACATAAAAGACACTATAATACGAAAAAATCTTAGTTTTTAAGTTTATGTTAAAAGTCACAGCCGCATTAATCATTTTGAGTAGTTTTACATACTATGTACTTTTTCATAGTGAAGAGAAAAGTGAGTCTAAAACTTCCCGTTTACTTAAAGACGCGGAGCAATCGATTGCTTCTGCTGAAAGTTCAGTAAACAAAGCCAATAGTATTGTACCAATATCTTATAAATAGCCACGGTTACTCAGCCTAACTATTTTATATTAACCATCAAAATATTGTTTTATCTAAATTTTATTAAAATTTAGATAAAAGACTGTATGTATAGAGACAAAATTCATGAGAATGAAGTTTATCGCCTATGATCCCAATTCTGGGGAAAAAGTAAGCTTAAAAGAGCATATCCATCACATGGATAAATACACCACTTATATCTTTTTTAGTGATGAAAAAGATAATATGGTATTCAATCCGCAGAAAAAGCAAGTTTTTGAAATTACTCAATATACAGCGAATATGATGGTTGAAATTTCAAGAAAGCTATATTATCTGATTGGTGAATATTAAAAATTTATTTCAGGTCAATCTCGGATAGATACTTTAGTAGAATAGTCAGGTTTATTTAGTTGAACTATACTGCAAATATATCTTCTGATTTGAACTAATTGATTAGATCAGAAAGCTTAAATCCTGAAATAATCAAATTAGCAAAATTTTAGTTTTACAGTCCGTATTCTTCCCCAAGGTGCGGACTTTTTTTATTAAAATTAAGACATGATAAAACGATGAGGGTATTTTTGGTTTTTATTAAAACTTAAATCGTTATTTACTTGATTTATATCAACCTTACTTTTTGATTTAAAATAATTTTTAGAATAATAATTTTATATTTTTATGAGTTGTTGCGCTAAATGAAAGTCTTTTATTCTCTTACACTCTTTTCTATGTCAGAATTATTAAATACTTACTTTTATCGTTTGGCTTTGCCATCCTTCCATCGCATTTTTGCAGGTACTCCCATGTTTTATATTTTTCATTCATCTATTCAGCTATTTATTCAGCTTCCCAAGCAGACAAATTAAGGACATAACTATAAAAAGGGAATGCAAAAATGAACTTAGAAGTACGTTGGGTAGAAGACCTTTTGACACTTGAACGAGAGCGTTCTATTTCAAAAGCAGCCGAAAAACGATTTATTAGCCAATCTGCTTTTACGCGTAGAATTCAGCAAATAGAAGAGATGATTGGAGCTGAAGTCATTATTAGAAATAATAAAAATAATATTGAATTTACAGACATCGGTCGAATTATGTTGGTCATGTCTAAAAATATTGAGAAGCAGGTAGAAGAAACAGCCAAGCTGATTAAAAACATCAAAAATGAAACCGAATCTACGATTCGTTTTTGTGTAGTCCACTCATTAGCATCTGGTTTTTTAACGACTTTTTTAAAAAAATTCCCAACGTTTATGCGTGATTTAAAAATCGAAATTGTCGCAACGAACAGTGGTGAGGGCTTATCTCTTTTAAAAGAAGGTGCCTGCGATTTTATGATTTGTTATGCAGATCGATCTAATATTAATCGTGTTGGTGATGATATTTTAAGTGGAATCAAGATTGCTGAAACAGAGATTGTTCCTGTCTCAGCTACCGAAGCGGATCATACGCCTAAGCATACAATTCAAACTAATTTTTCTTTGCTTGCTTATAGTAAACATGCTTATTTGCGAAAATTGGTAGATCAATTGATTGAAGGTAAATTGATTTATAAAACCTTATACGAGACTGATAATGCTACTAATTTGAAGGAGCTTGTATTACAAGGTCTAGGGGTGGCATGGATTCCAAAAATTAATGTTGAGGAAGATCTTGCTAACGGAAAACTGGTCATGTTAGATCATCATGAGTATTGTCTTCCTCAAGATATTTATATTTTTAAAAATAATTTGAGTGATAACAAATCAGTCCAGCAAATTTGGAAAGGTTTTCAAATTCAGCATGATTAAATTTTAAAAAATTTATAACGATATGAGCTGTATTCACTAGATTTATATACAAAGTAACCAAATAAAGAGGCAATGCTTTTGTCTTTATGATGAAAGGCTTTATAAAGCATTGCCCATGGTCTAGATTCTTTGTTAATTTAGGCGATATATCAATAATCTAAAAACAGATTTAGCATTTTTATCTAAGTTATATCTGTTTTCAGTCCTTTTTGAATGGATTATTTGATCCAGACGGAGACAATTTTGTTTGATCTAGATAGTAGATTACTAAATATTTTTTATCATATTTATCGGTTTAAAAGCGTTTCAATGGCTGCCGAGGCTATTGGCCTTACACAACCGAGTGTTAGTAATGGACTGAACAAAATCCGTCAGCATTTTAATGATCCACTTTTTATTCGTGTTGGAAATGAAATGATTCCAACCGAATTGGCTAAAGAAATCTTTCCACTTATTAGTGAAGTGATTGATAAAGTTGAAAGCATTAATAACTTTAGTGTGAACTTTGATCCGCTAACTTCTGATCAGCTTTTTACAATTGCGATGACAGATGTGTCTCATCTGGTCTTATTACCGCAACTAACCAACTATTTAAAAGAGAAAGCACCTTTAATTCGCTTGAATATTCGGCCGATTACACCAGAAACTAGCTATCAAATGGCAAATGGTGAAATCGACCTTGCTATTGGCTTTTTACCTCAATTAGAAGAAGGCTTTTATCAACAAAAGTTTTTTAAACAGCATTACGTAGTGATTAGCTCTAAGAGCCATCCTCGTTTAGACCCAAATAATTTTACTTTAGATGATTATATGCGTGAATATCATATTGATATTGATGCAGGAATCGGGCACTACCATATTAAAAATGAATTACAGAACAAAGGATTAGATCGAAATATTTTAATTCGATTACCGAGCTATCTCGGGGTAGGATTAGTCGTTCAAGAAACAGACGCAATCGCAACGGTGCCGTATTATTTAAGCCAAGTCTTATTGGTGAGAGAAAATTTACAGATTTTACCAGCACCTCTAGACTTCCCAACTTATGATGTTAAACAACATTGGCATATGTCTTGCCATCATAAAAGTAGCCATAAATGGTTCCGACAAACTTGTTATGAACTTTTTAAAGTCTAAAAAAAGGTGTAAGAAAAACTCTTACACCTTCTGTGTGGTTTGATTTTTAGATTTCAATTGCGACAGCTGTAGCTTCACCACCACCAATACATAACGCAGCAACACCTTTCTTTTTACCTAGGCGTTTTAAAGCATAGATAAGAGAAAGAATAATTCTTGAGCCAGTTGCACCAATTGGGTGTCCTAAAGCACAAGCACCACCATGTACGTTGACTTTTGCTTCATCAATGCCGAGTTCGTGAATTGGTGCCATTGCCACCATTGCAAAAGCTTCATTAATTTCCCAAGCATCTACTTCGTCAACAGACCAGCCAGCGCGCTCAAGCACTTTTTGAATTGCACTAATTGGAGCAATGGTAAATTCGCTTGGATGCTGTGAGTGAGTAGAGGTTGCAACAATTTTCGCCAAAGTATTTAAGCCATGGCTTTGAGCATATTCTTCTGTGGTAAGTACTAATGCAGCAGCACCATCAGAAATGGAACTTGAGTTAGCAGCTGTAATTGTTCCGTCTTTACTAAAAGCTGGACGCAATGTTGGAATCTTCTCAAGATTAGCTTTTAATGGTTGCTCATCTTGATCGATAACTTCGACACCTTTACGTGTTTTGACTTCAACAGGAACAATCTCGTCTTTGAAGTAACCTTCGGTAATGGCAGTTTGCGCTTTTTTCAAAGAAGAAATCGCAAAGTTATCCATTTGCTCACGTGTAAAACCTTTGGTGTTTGCCATGTCTTGAGCAAAAGAACCCATTAAGCGGCCTGTTTCTGCATCTTCAAGACCATCTAAAAACATATGGTCCTTAATTTCACCATGTCCCATACGGTAACCACCGCGAGCTTTCGGTAAAATATAAGGTGCATTGGTCATAGATTCCATGCCACCTGCAACAATAATATTGGCACTACCAGCTTTTAATGTGTCTGAAGCCATTAACACCGCTTTCATAGCAGAACCACACAGTTTATTAATGGTGACTGCACCCACATGATCTGGTACACCAGCTTTACGCATCGCCTGACGAGCAGGACCTTGACCTATGCCTGCACTCAATACGCAACCAAAAATAACTTCATCTACTTGGTCAGGTGCAACACCTGCACGTTGAATAGATTCACGAATTACAGCCGCGCCAAGTTCTGGTGCAGTTAAAGCGGATAGGCTGCCTTGAAAACCGCCCATTGCAGTACGGCTACCTGAAACTATAACAATTGAACTCATCTTAATATCTCTTATTGATGTATTTGTTAAATTTGCCTTTAGCCGAAACTAAAAGCTCCAGTAAATTAAAAAGTGGGTGGGGTGTAGCTAAGCGTTCTTCCAAAGAACCACAATAAAAATAAAACTAATGGAAAATGCACAACAAGCTGAGTGACTGTAAAACCAATCACATCTTTTGCTTTTAGTTTTAAAATGCCTAACATTGGAAGCATAAAGAATGGATTGATTAAATTTGGTAAAGCTTCGGCTGCATTATAAATTTGTACAGACCAGCCCAAATGAACTTTCAAATCATTTGCTGCTTGCATGACATATGGCGCTTCGATAATCCATTTTCCACCGCCAGAGGGTACGAAGAACCCAAGGATGGCAGAGTAAATTCCCATTACAATTGCAAAGGTTTCTTTTGATGCGATTGAAACGAAAAATTCGGCAACATAGTGCGACAGCGATAAATCCTGACTGTTTAAAGCTTGCGTCATAATAAAGGCGATGCTTCCGTAAAGTGGAAACTGAATCAAGATTCCTGATACGGCTGGAACTGCCTTTGAAACAGCATTTAAGAAGTTTCGTGGTGTTCCATGTAATGCTAGACCAAGCATTAAGAACACAAAGTTGTATGTGTTTAAGCTTGAAATAGCAATGATTGGATTACTTTTTGAAAATTCAAAAAACATCCAAATTACACCTAAAGCAACCACAATAATCGTTAAAATAGGCGAGTTTTCTAACCAATCGCCCGGACGATTAGATTTCTCCTCATGTGTTTTGTCTTCTTCAAATTGCACATCAAAACTATCAATCGTTTTAACATTATTGCCTTTTGGAGCTGAAAAATATGCAATGGCGATTGAAACAATGACCAAAATAATGGTCATCGCAATTGATTGCCAAAGGAAAATCGTTTCGGTAAATGGAATAACGCCAGTCAGATTGTAAATTGACTCAGGTAAACTGGTTTTATTTGCCTGAAGTTGTGCTGCTGAAGAGCTAATTCCAAGTGCCCAAGTTGCACCCATACCAATGATTGCTGCAGCAGCTGCTGCGCGGTAATCCATGTTCAGCTCTTTACGTTTCGCTAATGCGATCACTAAAAGTGCAGTAAGAATCGTGCTTACTGCCCAATTGACCAGTGAAATTAACAAACTAACCGTTGCTACCAAAACAATAGCACCACGGCCAGAACTTGGAATACGTGCCATTTTTTGGATGAGGTATTTGACGGGCTTAGAAACAGAAACGACATACCCTACAATAATGAGCATAGTCATTTGCAGGGTAAAGGGAATAAGACTCCAGAAACCATTCCCAAAAGAAGTCGCGACATCGTGAATTGGCGCACCAATACCTAAAGCGGCAACTGACACGATAATGACGCCGAGTAATGCAAAAATATATGAATCAGGAAACCATTTTTCAGACCAGTCACTAATCCGAAGAGCAAATCTTTCAAAAATTCCTTGCTGTTTTTCCATAGCTGAAAAATCCTTCTCGTTCTTATTTATAGACAGCACATCCGGTGCTTAAAAGGGTTAAGACTTAAGCTCACTTTCTAACTTAAGTCTTATATTTCTTACTAAAAATTTAATTTTATGCGACTAATGTTTTATAAAATTCGACGCCTGTAACAGCTTGAATCTGTTCAAGCGTGACATCTTTAGCAAGTTCAATCAGCTCAACACCTTGTGGAGTAATGTCCATTACACCTAGGTCAGTAATTACACGATGAACCACACCTTTACCTGTTAAAGGCAAACTACAGTTTTTCACAATTTTTGGCGTACCATCTTTTGCGCAGTGTTCCATAAGCACTACAACTTTTTGTACGCCAACAACCAAGTCCATTGCGCCCCCCATACCTTTAACTTTCTTACCTGGAATCATCCAGTTAGCCAAGTCACCATTTTCAGAAACTTCCATTGCACCTAAAATGGCAATGTTTACATGGCCACCACGGATCATGGCAAAAGATTCTGAGCTTGAGAAAAAAGCAGCGCCAGGGCGAGCAGTAACTGTTTGTTTACCAGCATTAATCAAATCAGCATCTACAGTTTCTTCAGTTGGAAACTCGCCAATACCTAATAAGCCGTTTTCAGATTGAAGCCAAACATTAATATTTTCAGGAATATAGTTGGCAACTAGAGTAGGTAAGCCAATACCTAAATTGACATAAAAACCGTCTTCAAGTTCTTTTGCAGCACGTTGTGCCATTTCATTACGTGACCAAGCCATTTTATACTGCCTCCGTGCTTAAAGTTTTATGCTCAATGCGTTTTTCAGGTGATGCATTCAGTACAATACGGTTTACATAAATACCCGCTAAATGGATTTCATCCGGATCCAACTCACCAATTTCAACAACCTGTTCAACTTCTGCGATTGTAATTTTTCCAGCCATCGCACATTCAGGATTAAAATTTTGAGCAGTTTTACGAAATACTAAATTACCCGCTTTATCTGCTTTATAGGCTTTAACAAGAGCAACATCTGCCGTTAAAGATTCTTCTAAAATGTAGTTTTTGCCATGAAAGGTACGTTCTTCTTTACCTTCAGCAATGAGTGTACCTACACCAGTTTGAGTGTAAAACGCGGGAATTCCAGCACCACCAGCACGTAACTTTTCAGCTAAAGTGCCTTGTGGTGTAAGTTCTACATCAAGTTCACCATTTAAATATTGGCGCTCGAATTCTTTATTTTCACCCACATAAGAAGAAATCATTTTTTTGATCTGTTTGGTTTGAAGCAAAATACCTAAACCAAAATCATCTACACCTGCGTTATTCGAAATACAAGTAAGACCAGTCACACCACTTTGTTTAACTGCAACAATCAGTTTTTCAGGAATTCCGCATAAACCAAAACCGCCAACGGCAAGTGTTTGATTATCTGCAATAACGTCTTTCAGTGCTGCCTCTGCATTGGCATAAACTTTATTCATTCTATTCTTATCCTATATCCCTTAGTAATCTTAGTTTTAGCATCTCAATTCGTGTTATAGAAGTTAATTTTTTTAAAGGATTAATGAGTATATTCAATGAATGCTATCAAATTACCTACAAAAGATCAGACGAACATAAAGAAAAATACTTTAAAAAATCATCTCATAGCATTGAAAATTATAATAATTAATAAATTTAGCTTAAGTATCTGCTTAGCTCATCCTAAAATGCAGTATTTAATTTTTTAAAATTTATATTGAACTAAAGCCTCAATAAATTGAGTCGAAATATTTGAAATTTCAAAGTTCTTTTTATAAACAATTCCTACAGTCTTATGAATAGATTCATCCTTTAATTCAATCAATACGTTATGTTCTTTATCAATGTGTTTAGCAAAGTGCCTTGGAATCGCACTTACTCCAATTCCATAAGCTACAAAACTTGAAAGTGATGAAATTTGATGACATTCAACTTTTAAATCGAGCGTTATATTATTTCGCAAACAATTTTGTTCAACTAAATATCGAACAATTGACGGTTTTTGTAAGGTCACGAATGGATTTGAACAGAGCTCATGCCATGTAATAGAAGATGATTGAGCAAGTGGATGAGTCTTAGGTAATAAAGCTAAGAAATCTTCTTCAAACAGAGGCTTGAATTCTAAGCCCTCGGTGAGATCAGGTTCAAAGCAGATACCAAGTTCAAAAATACCGTCTTGTACTTTTTCTATAATAGTTTCATTTGGAATATCTTGAATTGAAAAGTTCAGGTTGGGATGAAGTTCTAAAAATTGATGAATCACCTCAGGTAAAATTGCATGAGTCACAAAGGGCATTGAGGCGATACTTAAGGTTCCACGGTTGAGCTTAAAACGTTGTTTAACATCATTTTCCATTTCATCCCAGTTGGCGAGTAATTTTTTAGCATAGGGAATCAGGGATTTACCTTCTTGGGTAAGCTCAACGCGACGTGTGTTACGGTTAAACAATTTACCGCCTAACTCTTCTTCTAAACTCTTGATGGTGAGACTTAAAGCAGACTGGCTTAGATGTAGCTCTAAAGATGCATTGGCATAGTTAAGGGTACGTGCAAGAGCTAAAAAAGCTTTTAATTGTTTAAGCGTCATTTCATTCCTTTAGATTGCTCAGCTTACATTGGGGTGAATTACTTCAAATATAGTATATTGATTTAAACAGTCAATTGGTTCACGTTCTTACTCAAGCTTTAAAGTAATGTTAATAGCCGTTTGAGGTATGAAAACCAGAATATTTACGATTTGTTGATGGTTTTATAAAACCAATTAACTATAAGAAAGGCCCGGACTCTTATAAATTTTTTTGATGAGCATATTGGCGATTTTTACGCTGTTAGGATAATTTTATCAGTTTTATGCTGCATTATTACAGTGCAAAGATGTAATAATGCAATTTATATTAAATGACCATATAAGCAACAAAACTAATTTTTGTAATTGGCTCGAATTAATTCGAGCCAATTACAAA
>NZ_JZFB01000001.1:604530-615134 GCF_001188385.1 Acinetobacter sp. V2
TTATTTTTAATTTTTATGTTCTGATTTTTTGTATAATCTGTGCAAAATTTACTTGATTTGAAATTATTCTTTTTATCTTGAGTTATATTGTCTAAATTAATAACTAAATTATTGTTTATAACATTTGTGAAGCAATAGTTTGAATGGCGACTATTCAAATAATCAGAATTGGAAACATTAATACTACCAGATATAATAGGCTTGTTTATTCCATTTATAATTAAACCAAAATAAGATCCATTATCCTCATGATTGTTTAAATTAATTTTAACTTTTTTTGAGGTATTGTTGTATTTAGTTAATGAAATCTGCATTCCATTACCTTTGTTGTTCATAGTTCTTATATTAGTAAAGTTTAAATTATCTAAAAAAGCCTTATTATCATTTGGCTCTATATCAATTCCATTGGCAGGAGATGTCCCTTTTGTATTAGATATTACTAGATCATTGGCATAAAGATTTTTTGCTGAAACAATGGTTAAACCTTGTCTTCGGTTATCATCCATTTTTACATTTTTTAAGGTAATCTGATTATTTGGATTTCCTCTATAATTTGTTCCAAGATAAATAGCATCACCCCACATCTGGTTAATATTTATATTCGAAATATTAACATTTTGAGAATCTTTAATATCAATTCCCATTCCCCATTCCCCAGATTTTTTTAAATGGGAGTATTTGTCACCTATTAATGTTCCACCAGAAATAGTCACATTTTTTACATCGTGGATTTTAAAAAATTGATAGCTTTTTTCAGCATTAGGTATGGCTATTAACTTAGTCTGTGGATCCAATTTTAATGTAGTATCACTTTTGAGAACTACTGACTTAATGGTATCAATTTTATAGATACCTGCAGGAATACTTACTATTCCATCTTTCATAATGTCTTTATTCAATTGATCAGTAATATCCGTATTCTGCTCATAAGTATCAGCAAAAGATGAAGTATTAACCGCAATAAGAAAAAAAGCCATTTTTTTTAAAATCTTATACATTGCAAAATACTAATGTTCTATCTAGAGGAATGCATAGTATTCTAAAATTTTAGAAGAAATATTAAAAATCGATAGGGAAATTGTAAAAAATATTATTTCGTGAAGTGTAGTAGAAATTAGACTATTTAGATCGTCCGCTTTACTTTAGAGTGGTGCATGCATCAGATGGGCCAGCATAGCCCAGAATGATGTTTGAACATAGTTCTAATAATTTTGTAGAGGGAGATGGACTTCTTTTCCAGCTCTTTTTATTTATTGATGGCATGTATACTGTTAGCAACTCAGAAATGTGTTGTAAAGCTGATTTTTAGAGCCGCATCAAGTTTAGTTGGTAGTTTCCATCATTGTGAAATGGAAACTACATGAATAGGGCTATCGCATTTAGGATTGGGCTCGCGTCTGACGCTTCTTAAATTTTATTGCGAAACAAGAAAGCAAAAAAATTGTTAAATTCATCGATCAATATTACTAATCAATCTATTTATTATTTTATAAACTATTACTCAAACAAAAATATTGATTTATATTTAGTTTCTAAAAGTTATACTTAATTTTAAACCTAATATTATCTTAAAAATATAGATAATGTTATTATAATTAATAAACTTATTAATACTTCAGATATCTTTGTTTAGAAATTTATTTTTGATGTTGGAAATTTACAAGTCAACCTAAGTGTTACTTCGCAAATATACAACTATATTTTTCTTAAAGAAAATAATTATTCTGGCATCATAAATAGTGATTTTATTAACGTATTAGACGCAACCAAAAAATCAGATGAAAAGGTTATCTAGTACCTCTAAGTACGGCGAGGGTCAATAATATTATAAAAGTACTTGCTGATAGAACGGTCAGGTTAAGTATTTTGCAAATCAAAACAGTAAACAAGTTGATTATATAATTAATGGTACCAACTATGGCTATCTAAAGCGTGTTATGGCAACAAATTAAGAGATATCAGCTTTACCGTTGTAATTTGCCAAAACTTTTTTGCTAAATCTAATCTAATTTGAAAACTTTGGCACTTCAATTCATTACGGATAATTCAAATTTTTTTTAATTATCTTGCTGGGCTAAGGATATGTGTGAGGTAGCTTTATAAAAAGTAAATTGAATTAATTAATTTTTCCATCAATCACCTTTTTGTGGTTTTTTATTTTCTGAACTGTTAAATTTTACTCACAATTAAAATGGATAATTATCATGCAAAAGATAATTGCATTAAGCTTAGTTTTTTTAATAAGTAGCTGTGTAAGTCCAACCGTTCATATGATGGCTAATAATAAATTTAACGAAGAGCAGCCTTCCATGCCTCTAGTCTCAGGCATATGGACGATTTCGATCGGTCCAAGCATATCAACCATAAAACTAGAAGCAGATGGCAATGGAATACTTTGTGACGATACGAGTGGACAGGTTGTATTCAACAAAATTAAGTATGCAAATAATATGATCTACATTCAAAATGGTATGGCCCTACAAGTTAAGATTCTGAACAAAGATATAATTGAAGCTAGAACAATTTTAAGTGCCTCTAATTCAAATATGCTCTACAAAGCTGATAATGACTTAAAGGTAGCTTCATTAAAGTGTGTAAAAGAATTATAGATACTACTTTCCGTATCTATAATTATATTTTCTCCTCTCTTAGATTGAACTTCATCTAAATTTCCTATCATCTTAATATTCTCTTTATTTTTATAGAGTTATTAATATATGATTGTTTTTTTTAATATCTTTAAAATAAAATATTTTTTTCTATTGTTTCTCTATGCTGTTAGGGGTATGCACCGTAGGTATGATAATTGCTTTTAATGCAAGCTATATTTTTAACATAATGAATCCTTTTTTCATAGCGTTATTTGGAATAGTGGCGCTGACTACTTCAGATTATATTTTCACTGCTAAAGCAACTGAAAATAAGTATAAAAATGCTCTTTATATCTCAATCATTCTTTCACTTATACTGACGATATTTTCTGTAAGGAAAAATAACGATATTACTAGCATCTTTTCTAGCTTTATTGCTTTAGTAATAACATTCCAATTGGGTTCTCTTATTCATTATTTAATTCACTGTACTAAAAAAACAGTTGTTTAATTTTTACCATCTTTCATAAAATTCAAGATTTAATTAACTACGTCTTATTTTATAAATTGGATGTAGCCTATGTAGCAGAGCCTTTGTCGATAGAACTTCAGTATGGAGTAGCTCTGTTAGCTCATTATTAATTAGGATTAGCTGAGTATTTCTTTGTGTGACATTTAGTAAATAATTTGTTAAGTTATGTGAACTTTATAACAAACGGTTAAAAACTCATGATGAAAATATTAGCTACAAGTTTAATTGCTTTAAGTTTAGTTGGGTGTGCAACATCAAGGGGCTTAATTGAAATACCTCAAGGTCAAAAACTAAATCAATCCCAAAATATAGTTGCACAAGGCAAATCGATTATAGTGAAGGTTGAGGATGATCGAAAATTTCAAGATAAGCCTGCATCAGCTGATATTCCATCTTTAAAAGGTGAGCAATCTAATGCAACAGCAGAAGAAAAAGCCCGAGCTGTTGCTCGTAAAAGAAATGGATATGGAAAGGCTTTAGGGGATATACTTTTAAAGGATGAAACTGTATCGCATTTGGTTGATAAACGTGTTTCTGATGCATTGCAGCAGTCGGGATATAAGGTTCTTACCAATAACCCCACTAATGAAGCAAATGCTGATCTGATACTTAATATTAAAATTAATAAATTTTGGTCGTGGTTCCAGCCTGGATTTGCCTCAATCAAAATCAATTCTGAAATTGATACCGAAATTTTAGATGCCAAACACCCTAATCGCCCACCATTTAAAATCTATAGTAAGGTAACTAGATCTGCGCAAGTAGCGAACGAGTCGAAGTGGGTAGAGAATATTGACAAGGTGCTCAATGACTATCAGGAGAAGTTGATTGTTGAGCTTTCTAAACAAAGTCAGTAGTTTTCATTAAAATCTTGGAAATATATTAAAATTGTAAAAGCATCTTAGGGTGCTTTTTTACATCTCATTGTTGTTGATTCTCCAGTTGCATTACCATTACCAGCTTTATAAAAGGTAATTAATTCTTCCAAATAGTTTTTGTAATAAATTGTGGTAGATTATTAACAATTAAGGTTTTGACAATATTTTCGTGTAGCATTTTGGAATTAAAAAAATAAAATCTCAAAGGTGAAATGAAATGAATAAGATAACCCTAGTTTTGCTAGCCGCTCTTCTTTTTTGTATTTTAGCTAACTATGAAAGTTTCAACTTATTAAAGCTTCATGAAACTGCCAGTAGTGAAATTAACAAAACTCTTCCTAAAAACTAATCTACCTAATGATGTTTTTTTTATATCTTAAGCTCTTAAATTTTAATTATTAATAATAAAGGGTAATTTCATGAGGAAAACTTTAATTGGAGCTTTATTCTTGACGTTTGGAGCCTCGGTAAGTGCAGCATCAAAAATTGAAAAAGAGGAAACAAAAAAATTCTCAACTATGAAGCAATGTATTGAATGGTTAGATTCTAAATATCCAAATAGTAAATGGCATAAAGATGGAGGTACATCTTGGAGTTTAGAAAATGATAATTCAAATTTTTTATCTGGGATTACTCATGTGCCTAGTGAAGAAAATAAAAAGCTGATACATCCGATTGCGATTTATTGCAAATTAAAAGAAACAAGTGCAGATGGGGTCTTCTATGAAGGAAAATATATTGTCATAGAGGCTATTTAGTCTAAAAATTTAATTGAAAAAAACCACTCAATGAGTGGTTTTTCCATAACTGAAAAAATTCAATAAGCTCATTACCAAAAAATAATTTCTATATGATTGGCTTGCTAATCCAGTAATGATTTAAAAACTTTAAGGAGTGACCATTTCCTAGGCTTTTATCTTATTCGTACAGCTATATGTTATGACGGCCTGACTTGAGTTTTCTTTGTCAAAATCTTGATAATTTTAAAAACTTGATTATCTAGCTTTATCTTTTGATGAACAGTTGCATTGTCGAGCTGATCCCACAACTCAAATGGGAAAAACTCTGAACTATGATCAAATACCCATAACCATTGATAACTATTGTTAAGCGTATTTACATCAAAACGCACATCCTGAACTTTGACAATCTTAAGTTGTTTATGATGTTCGTCTTGAAGAATAATTTCATGGTTCTCCATTAGACATCCACAAATTAAAGACAATTCTTGATTTTACTAAAAATAATATTTTCTAGTTAGTTTGTTAAGTTGAGATTAATTTACAAAAGATTTCTGGTTGTTAAAGTTTGTCATTTTCAAAATGATAATAATCTTTACTCTTGAAATACAAGGTTTTAAATAGGTCAGGTTGTAAGCGTGGTATGTAGCTGTCAAAATGCCAAACTGACATCTATCTTCGAGTTATCGCTATGAGTTTAATAGGCTTTATGTATGCAAGTAAAACCAATAGTGAACATAGTCAAGTAAAGCAAGATTTAATTGATATCCTCACAGAAGCAGTCAAATTCAACTCTTATAATGATATTACGGGAGTACTTTACTATGGTAATGGGTATTTCTTGCAGTATTTAGAGGGCGAGAAAGAGCAAGTTGAATTGCTGTTCTATAATTCAATTTTGAAGGATTCGCGACATCAGAACTGTGAAATTATCTTTTCAGAACCGTCCGAGCAGCGGTTATTTAAGCATTGGAATATGAAATTTGCGCCTATAAATACGAAAATAAAAGATTTCTTTTTTCATCATCATGTCGATGAGTTTAACCCGTATTTGCTTAACACTACATCAATTCCATCTTTTATTGAATTGCTTGTAGATCAACCAAATCTTAAAGCTGATCAATATCAAATTTAATCAACGACATGATCTGAATAAAAGTAGTTTTCTACTTAAAAATATGAGCCCTCTAAAGAGGGCTTTTGTTCAGTCTGTTAGTAAGGGGATTCGGCTTAGCCGTGAAGTTGATCGAAATATAGCTATTCGATTGAAAAGGTTACAACTGATGATATAAGTCGAGCTTATACAATATAAGTAACCAGTAAAAAAGATGTCCAATTCAGCATCTATGCTGAGTTAAAGATCAATAATCCTGTGCAGACAGTACTTCTAAATTTTTATACTGCTGCTATGATAGATCCTATTAAAATCAATTTGATCAGCTCAGATTTACCATCTACTTTCATATGGTTACGATCAACTCCATATTACATTCGTGTCACTGGAAGTGATGTATGAGAAAACACAGTCTGGAATGCAGATCGGATTACTCCGATTATGTCTGAGGGTTAATTTAAAATATTTAATTAATACTTAATCAAGTGCTAATTAAATTTCATTTTTTATAATCTATAAAACTGCAAATTAAGTGCAGTAAAATTTTATCATATAATAAATTAAATTTTAATTTTATTTGTTGCTATGATATTTCTTTTGCCTATAATAAATATTAATTAAGTATAACTTTAAATTGTCAATAAAATAGGATTTTAGGTAGTCTTTAATATTTTATATGTAGAATTTTTAATAATTTCAAGTGTTTGGAGAGTTAGATTTGAAGAATATTGTTCATGAAAAAAAAGGAATATTAAATCCAAAAAATAAAATTAAAATATTTGGAATAAATGTTATTCCACTCCAAGTAATATTTGGGGTGATAAGAGAGAAACGAAGCGTTGAATTTATTTGGGGTGTGTACTGTTTTGTAAGATACAAAGCGAAAAAGTCACTTAACTATAAAAAAAAATTACATGAAGTAGAATTTTTAAATTTTAAAATACTAAAAATTGACGGTGAAGAAATTGTTTCAAGAAGTTGGGCCTATAATAGTGATTCAATTGTTTATGTGGAATATGGACAACCTGGGGCAAGAATAATATTAAAAAAAAATCAAATGCTAAAAATTTATGATCCATATAAGAATGACAATAGAATTTATCATATACACAATATTATAAACACCTCTAAAGATAAATATCTTATTTCTACAGGTGATAGTAGTAAATACTTAGATGAGTTTATAATTAATGAAAATGAGTGTAGGTTGCTAAAAAGACATTTGAAGTACTTAGGTGGTTTTACTGCTTCGTTAGCAATTAATGGTTGTATATTAATGGGTACAGACTTCTCTGGTAGGCCGAATTATATTTTTAACTTCGAAACTAGAGAAAAATATTTTTTACCGAAAGAGGCCTGGCTTGAATATGTTATTGATATACGCGAGAAAAGTTCAAACTATATTGAAATCATCACTAAAAGGTTGAGTAAATCAAGAGGACATAAATTAGTTTTTAATATACCTTCTAAATCTTTTGTTTCTGTATCTGAAATTACAGTTGTGGAGGGATTTCTTTATGAAACCATTTAATATAGATGAAAAATGGGTATATAAAAATGTTATATATTGGACAGATGAGATTTTAATTAATTTATCATATTTGAATTATTTTTATAACAAAGAGACTGGGGTGATATTAGATATTGGTGGTGGATATGCACCTTTTTCTAAGATTACCAATTTAACAAATTATACATATATCTTAGTAGACCCCAATAATTATAAATTAAATCTAGCACCAAATAATATTATAAAAATAAAAGGCTATGCAGAAAATATTCCTGTTGATAATGAGTCTGTTGATATAATTTTGACATCTTCATGTCTACAATATATAGATCAAAATGTATTCTTTTTTGAATGTCAGAGAATACTTAAAGAAGGTGGAATTATAGCAATACATGAAAATGGATCCTACAATCCACTTATAATAATTGCACGTATTATTCAGCGCTTTATTGGGTTGTTTAATAAACAACATTGGGAATATAGGAATACAATATTAGAATATTATAAATTTAGAGAAATAGAGGGTTTTGAAATTTTAAGGTATAGTCAGACTGGTTTTATTACACCAATTTTCCTTTATATGCAAATATTAAATTTTAAGTACCCTAAGTCACTCTTCAATTTCATTACTTCCATAGATAACTATTTATTGAAAAAAATCCCATTTTTAAAAAAAATGACTTTTTTGAATTCTGTTATATATCGTAAAATATGATTTTATACATTTTACATATACTCAAAATGAAAAGTATTGTACAGATTAAGAAGGTATGCATTTACATTTATGCATGTTAGGCAAGATGGTATACCTCTTGATGATCTACTTGAATATATAGAAGCTGAAAAGAGTTTTTATAATAAGAAAGAAGCGAATAGGATTGCTAAACTGGCATATGAATGGCTAATTCCAGAAACTTATGATGAAAATGAACTTCCTCCGATTCTTAAGTTTGGTGACAGTATCGAAAATGCATGCTTAGGAAAAGAGACAACAAATGAAGAAGAGTAATCACTTTCTAAAGTATTTTGAAAATAGTTAAACTGCCTTAAGGCGGTTTAATATTTATTACTATTAGACTATTGGTTATATAGGCTGATTTTTATTTTTAATTACACTCTGTTACAGTAAGAAAAATATAAAATAAAAGGTAAAACATGAAAAAAACTACTTTAGGCTGGGGGGCTGCAGGAATAATTGTTTTAGGAATTTTTGGTTCTGGAAATGACAATACCTCAAAAAACAATTCAAGCTCAGGGGAAGCACAAAGCTCAGTTGAAGAGATTGTAGAGTCAAAATATATCAATACCAATACACTTAATATTAGAGATAAGCCTAATGGTAGTGTTGTAGCAAAACTTGGGCGTGGTGCAAAAGTTGATATTTATGAGAAAAAAGGAAACTGGGTACGTATTTCTCTAAATTCATCATCACCTCAATGGATCTCCGAGAAACTTTTATGTGAAACAGCAGACTGTTTTAAACAAAAGACTAGAAAGACTAAGTCCAATAATTATCAGGCTTTAAAATCGCAACCGCATCATTCAGTAAAAAAGCAGTCTCAAAAATACTATGATAGTGATTGTTCTTGCGCTGTAGTTGATTATTGTGTGGGACCAAGAGGTGGGCACTATTGTATTACGAGTGGAGGAAATAAGAGATATAAGCCAAGGTATTAACAAATTTAAATTTATTTAAACCTTCTTTTTTGAAGGTGGTAAAGATTTGAAGAAGTAGTGGCTTATAAGAGTTAGATAATTTAGTTTTAGACGAATTCCGAAAAAAAGCCAAATTCTTTCCTCTGATGATTAACGGTAAACCTTATCCTATTAGTAATACTACAAAATTAACACTAACTAAGTTTGTACTCTCACTACTAAAATATCTTTAAGTTTTAAGACACCTTTGGGTGGTTTTTCGTTTTCTGAACTGTTAAATTTTACTCATTATTAAAATGGATAATTTCATGAAAAACATTATTTTTTTAGGACTAGTTCTCAGCTTAATTGGGTGTTCAACAGCTCCAGTTACTTCAAATACAGCCAAGCCAGTACCTAATGAGAGAATATACAATCGGAACTATCTGAAGAAACACACTCCTGAACAAGCAAAAGTTACTTTTTTAAGAGATAAAGGTTTTTTAGGGTCTGGCTGTAGTCATGATATGTATGTTAATAACGAGAAAGTATTCACAATTCGTTCAAATGAAATAGCTACAATTTATCTTGAACCTAAATATTATATTTTTAGATTAGAAACAGGCGGTGGAATGTGCCCAAATATTGCCACTTCTCAAGAAACTGAAGTCAAACCAAGCTCGGAGATAGAATATCGAATTTTACTTCCATCTGACTTTAATTTAAGACTAACTCGAATGAAATAAAAGCGTAAGAGCTTGTATCTAAGGCAGTCGAGTAACATTAAATTTTAATTGAACCCACTCGTCATTAAGTGGGTTTTTTATTACTTATAAAAGATTACTGATCTTGGCTAAGAAAATATTCACCAAATTAATTTAAAAAATATATTATTTAATTGTGTTTATTAAATAATATAGAGATATTAATTTAATTTACTCAATAATTAATAAGTTTTATTAAAAAATAAAGGCTTTAAAATAGTGGTATTTTACCAATTAAAGAATATAAAACATTGTATTTTCTTGGTATTTTAAAATTTAAATAAATTGCATTGTTTTTAAATATTTTAGTGATATTTTATTTTTAAGCTCATTTACCTATTACCACATATGGATATTGTGATTTTTGTCATTTTAGGTTTGGGATAACCTAAATATCTTTTGGTAATTTTATTGAACCTAATATCTATTCTTTAGGGAGAAGGAATATATGTGGGAATTATTTGTAATTCTACTTTCACTTGGGCTGTTGATGTATACAGCTTACAAGGGCTTTTCTGTCATTCTTATGGCACCAATTTGTGCCTTACTTGCAGTTTTACTCATTAATCCAGCCAATGTTTTACCGTTTTATTCGGGTGTTTTTATGCCCAAAATGGTGAACTTTATTAAAGATTACTTTCTTGTGTTTTTGCTTGGGGCAATTTTCGGTAAAGTTGTTGAAATGTCAGGAATTGCTGAGTCTATTGCTAGAACCATTGTAAGATGGATTGGGGCGAAAAAGGCAATTTTAACCGTTGTACTTTTAGGTGCAATTTTGACCTACAGTGGAGTAAGTTTATTTGTTGCTGTATTCGCAATTTATCCATTTGCAAACCAGCT
>NZ_JZFB01000001.1:615184-624473 GCF_001188385.1 Acinetobacter sp. V2
ACCATCGCGCTAGGTGCATTTACATTTACGATGGATGCTTTGCCGGGTACGCCACAAATCCAAAACGTAATTCCAACTACATTCTTTGGCACCAATATTTATGCCGCACCATTTCTAGGAATTATTGGTGCTATTTTTGTTCTATGCATGGGTTTGAGCTACTTAGAATGGCGTCGTCGTGCTGCTGCAAAAGCTGGAGAAGGGTTCTCTGGGTTTGGGGTAGACAATACACCATCTCAAGAAATTGAAGCCGAAATGCCTCTGCAAAATAATGGAAGTACAGCTCGTCAGTTCTTAGCGTTTGTACCCCTTATTCTTGTTGCAGTAATGAATAAATATTTGTCTAAAGCAATTAAAGAGTGGTATCCAAATGGCTTTGATTTTGCCACCGTTGGTTTAGCTGATTATACCGTCGATGTTGCAAAAACTGGTGCAATCTGGGCGGTTGGACTTGCGCTGATTGTCGGGATTATTTCTGCAATTTTATTTGATTATCAGCGTGTCGTGACGAATTTTAAAGAGGGCATTAATGCCAGTATTAGCGGCTCACTTTTAGCAGTGATGAATACGGCTTCTGAGTATGGTTTCGGAGCAATTATTGCCTCATTACCGGGCTTTGCCGTGATTAGTCATGCAATGAGCAGTACCTTTACAAATCCATTAGTGAATGGGGCGGTGACCACAACCGTATTAGCAGGTATTACCGGTTCAGCTTCTGGTGGTATGAGTATCGCTTTAAGTGCGATGGCTGAACACTATAACGCCGCGATTTTAGCCGCTGGTATTCCACCAGAAGTTATGCATCGTGTGGTTGCAATGGCATCGGGTGGTATGGATACACTTCCGCATAATGGTGCTGTTATTACTTTACTCGCTGTTACAGGTTTAACCCATAAACAGTCGTATAAAGATATTTTTGCAGTCACAGTAATTAAGACATTAGCGGTATTTGTGGTGATTACGGTCTTTACCGTAACAGGTATTGTTTAAATCAGCACGTTATAAGTATTAAGGAGTAAATAGATGACTAAACTTTTAGACGGTAAAGTTGCTTTTATTACAGGTTCTGCAAGTGGTATCGGTCTAGAAATTGCTAAGAAATTTGCTCAAGAAGGTGCCAAAGTTGTCATTTCTGACATGAATGCTGAAAAGTGCCAAGAAACGGCGAACTCACTTAAAGAGCAAGGTTTTGATGCATTATCTGCACCATGTGATGTAACTGATGAAGATGCTTATAAACAAGCCATTGAGCTGACTCAAAAGGCCTTTGGTACGGTTGATATCTTAATTAATAATGCTGGCTTTCAACATGTTGCGCCTATTGAAGAGTTTCCAACGGCTGTTTTTCAAAAGCTAGTTCAGGTCATGTTAACAGGGGCATTTATTGGTATTAAACACGTTTTTCCAATCATGAAAGCTCAAAAATATGGTCGTATTATTAATATGGCTTCAATTAATGGCTTGATTGGTTTTGCTGGAAAGGCAGGTTATAACAGCGCGAAACATGGCGTGATTGGCCTAACAAAAGTTGCGGCATTGGAATGTGCACGTGACGGTATTACGGTAAATGCTTTATGTCCGGGTTATGTAGATACGCCATTGGTTCGTGGGCAAATTGCAGATTTGGCTAAAACCCGTAATGTGAGTTTAGACAGTGCGCTTGAAGACGTAATTTTGGCCATGGTTCCTCAAAAACGTTTACTTTCTGTTGAAGAAATTGCTGACTATGCGATTTTCCTTGCGAGTAATAAAGCAGGTGGAGTAACAGGCCAGGCTGTTGTTATGGATGGTGGTTATACGGCCCAATAATTTAAGTATTTTATAAAAGCCGCTTATTTTAAATAAGCGGTTTTTTATTCATTAAAATTTACGATAGTCTACTGTTCAAAATAATGATTTATCTCTACTCTATTTGTTTATAAAAAATCTAATAAAATAAGTTTGTTAAAGTATGAAATTATACTTTAAAGGTATTTAACTTATTTCCATTTTTAAAATCTAATAGAGTATGAGAAAGTAATCTTTACTCTCTTTCTTGATTAGATATTTTTTCAGGAAAATTCGTCAATTAAAGGATATTAATTGGCATACAAGTTGCTTTTTAAGCAATAAGTTATTTAGCTAGGTGAAAAGGATATGATATCACTCAGCCAACAGACGGAACTCAATCATTATTCACGCAAAGCTGAATTTGCGCAGAATTTGATGTCCACAATTTGTGGTGAACACCGTCTAGACACAATTTACAAAGACACTCTCGATTTTCACTATGACGGAATGCGTTTGCCTAATAAAAAAATGGCGATCGGTACAATCAGTTATGGTGCAAACGTTGCCATTAACATCTCAAATTTAAAAGCGTATAGCATTAGTTTGCCGATACAAGGTCGACAAGCTCTCAAGATTCGCGGTGCTCATTATCAATCTGATGAAAACAGGGGCCTTATTGTTTCAAACAACGATCAGCAAGATTTGATTATCGATAAAGACTGTAGAAAATTTCAGGTGGTTATTCCTGAGCGGAGTATGCAGATTGTTCTTGCGGATCTACTCAATAAATCTATAGAAGCTCCCATTATTTTTAACCCTGAAATGCATCTGGACTCGGAGCAACTGATTGGTGCATGGTGGAAGAACATTCAAAATTTTGTACAGTTAAAATCGCAATATAGCAATTTTTATGGTTTGCAGATGTTGTCTGAAGACTATGAAAATTTTGTAATTAAAGCGTTATTGTTGTCTCAAGAAAACAACTACTCTGAAGCTTTAAAGTCACTCTCACATCAGGATGAGCCAGCTTATATTCGTAAGGTTCGTAATTTTATTATTGAACATGCGCACGAAGAAATCTGTGCAGAAGATTTGCAACGTCTGGCTGGGGTTTCAAAATCAAAATTGTATGACGAATTTCAACAGTACTACGGCACCAGCCCAATGTCGTATTTGAAGAAATATCGTCTCCAACAAATTTATAAAATCCTGAGCACCACAGGAGCAGATAGAAAGGTTTCTATTTCAAAGCTTGCCTATGACTGGGGCTTTAACCATTTAAGTCGTTTTTCTCAAGAATATCGTGAAGAATTTGGCGAAAATCCAAGTGAGACCAAAGGCAAAATTTTCTAATATTTAATTTTTCGCAATAAAAAACTGATTTAGGCAACTAAATCAGTTTTTTATTTGTTGATTAATATTTATAGACTTTCCTCTAGCTTTAACACTTGTTTGTTTTTAGATTTCTCATAAATCACTTTCAGGCTAAGTGCAATAAATGAGATGAAGGTTGGTAGTGCGAGAATAAAGAAAATACCGCTTAAGCTTAGGTTGAAAGTGAAAATGAGTGAGCCAAAGAAAGCGCCTAAAATTGCACCGATACGACCAATACCATGCATCCATGAAACGCCAACTGCACGGCACACTGCTGGATAGAACATAGCTGCAAGTGGCAGTAATGAAGACTGTGCACCAGCCAGTAATGCACCAATTAAGAAGATAGTAAGGCCTAATAAGAAAATATTTGAGCTCACTAGACCTGCAACAATGAATAGTCCAAAAGCGATGAGATATGAATATTTAATGACTGTAGTTGGGTTAAGTTTATCCATGTACCATCCCATAATGGTTGCACCAATCACACCACCAAAAGGGAAAATTGCGGCAATTAAACTAAACTGTTGGGTACTAAAACCTGCTGTTTTTAAAATCGTTGGCATCCAGCTTGTTAAAAGATAAAACACCAATAGACTGGTAAAACAGCAGAGCCAAAGCATGCTTGAACCCCACAGATATTTATCTAAAACGACTTTAACTGGATTTTCATCTGAGGTATTTTCTGCTTGAGTTAAAACAAGTTTTACCGGCTCTTGAAAAGAATGGCCTTGAATATTTTCTAAAATACGCTGAGCTTTGTCTTGTTTATGACGTGTAATTAAGTATTGAGTTGATTCTGGTAATTTAAGTAATAAAGCAACCACTAAAATGAGCGGAATGCTTCCTCCAATAATAATCACTTTTGCCCAGCCATAACTTTCTAATAGATAAGCTGATAGCACACCGCCGCAAGAAATACCGAGCATGAAACCACAGCCAGCAAGACCTGTTAAGAATGCTTTACGTTTTACAGGCATATATTCAGAGACAATCGTACTGATGTTTGGCATGGCTGCCCCTAAACCAACACCTGTAATAAAGCGATAAATCATTAAGTCTTGAGTTGAATTAGCAAAGCCACACAAAATTGTAAATATTGAAAATAAAAGGCTTGTAAAAACAATGACGCCTTTACGTCCAAACTTATCAGATAAAGGCCCCGAAATGATTGCACCGATTGACATGCCGACTAAGGCAGCACTTAAAACCGGAGCGAGTTGAGGCTTGGTAATACCCCAATCATCTAATAATGCAGGAGCAATAAAACCAATAATTCCGGTGTCTAGACCATCACAGAAAAAGACGAAAAAGCCTAGGATAAAAACCATCCACTGTAGCGGAGACAGTTTCTCACGGTTGATAATCGTGTTTGCATCTATCGTTTTCATATATATTCCTTATTCATTAAAATTTTTTGCTGTAATTGACGAAGAAACGGTTTTCAGAGAAATCGTTCCCATGCTTAACGTCGTAATTGATGAAGATGTACTGAAGAGCTAAACCTTTGAGGAATGGCTGTTGAAGGGCATAATTGACAATAACGTTTGCTTCACTTTCTTTATTTTTTAAGCCATCTGCTGTTTTAAAGTGATCACCATATACATATTTGAAAGTCGTATTTAAACCCGGCACGTAATCTTTAAAGTCATAGCCATAAATGAAGTGGTAAGACTTTTCATCTTGTTTGAAAAAACCACTGGTGTTCCAGTTAATGAAATAAGTTTCAGGCAAGAAACCATCTGGTAACGGGTAAGCAGACTCACCAATAATTTGCTGATAACCTAAACCAAAGCTATGATTTTTTACTTTAAGCGTTTCTAGTAACCCTACATTTTGTGCATCGATGTCAAAAAGATTTCCATTATCTTTGGCATTGAAATATTTGAACTTTGAATTAACTGAAAAATTAGAATTTTTCCATATATGGTCAATGCCGACATAGTGTTTGTTATATAAATCCTCCATATTCCCAAAGTAATATTCACCCTTCAATGTAGGCGTAAATTGATAGCGCAGATCTATGTAGTTAAGTCCGTCGGTGTAGCCAGTCACACCTTTTGAAGTAAAAGAAAATCGATGGAAATCTTCTTCATTTCGCGGTGATACTTTTTCAATACGGCCAATTTCTGCAAAAAGCTTATCGTTTAGCTGGCTCTTAAGGTTAGTTCCCCAATAAGATGTCAGGAGTTGTCGACTTGCATCTACAGTGGTTACGGGTAAATCCAGCCATAATTCACCAATGCTGAGTAGCGTCTTGTTATAGCCTAACTTTAAGGTCGCGCCGTATTTTAGATAATCAGGTGCTTGTGACTGCGTCGCTTTATCGAAAGGTAACACCGTATCTGCAACATGTTTATCTTGGCTTAAACGAACCGCATACTGTGCTGAAGCATTTGCGCCAATTTGAATTGGGGTTCCTCCAATTTCTAACGGCGTATCATGCATATTTGAGTTGTAAAATAGAGAAACTGATTGTGACCAGCTACCTGTATCTTTTACATCTGGATTGTCATAGTTTCTGTCTATATATGCATTTTTTAATGTAAATTTCCATTCTTCATCCGCTGAATAAGCCTGAGTAGAAAATGCACTGCAACATAAAATATTGATGAGCATTAACGTTTTTTGTTGTCCATAAATTGGCCATGGTCGATGCATAAATAAACGCCTTAATTTAGAAAATGACTGGGCTTTTTTATGTAATCAAACGAATTACATGACTTGATTGAACTATTTTTAGCCAATCGTCACTATCCAATAAGTCCTAATCTTCATCCATTTTTTCCAAATGAGATAAAAAGTATTAATTTAATTTTTTAATTTAAACTTTTGAAATATAGGTATTTCTTATTTTTTTAGTTTTTATCCAGTTTGATGGATTTTGATAATTGCGCAGAGATTGGATAGTGCTTGCAGCTTTTGGACAGTCTAAAAAAAAATTCGGATAGAAGATAAAGCCATAACAATGTCAGGAGTTGACACTATGGCTGGTCAAACCATTCAAATTCAAACTGCATCTGGAAAGCAGTTCGGTGCATATCTAGCGACACCAGAAACAGGAAAAGGACCTGGTGTGGTGCTTTGTCAGGAAATCTTTGGGGTGAATGCAGCCATGCGAGAAAAAGCAGAATTTCTTGCAGAAGAAGGTTATACCGTTTTGGTTCCTGATTTATTTTGGCGTGTAGCACCTAATATTGAACTGGCTTATACACCAGAAGATTTTCAAAAGGCTTTTGAACTTTATCAGCAATATGATGAAAATCTCGGTGTAGAAGATATTCAAGACAGCTTAGCTTTTTTAAAGACACGACCAGAATGTGACACCTCTACAGGACTTGGTGTGGTGGGTTACTGTTTGGGTGGAAAGCTTGCGTACCTTGCAGGATGTCGACTTTCGGAAGTGGCATGTGCCGTAGGTTATTACGGTGTAGGCATTGAAAAAGCGCTAGATGAGTTAGCCAACGTAAAAGGGCGTTTGGTTTTACATATTGCAGAACTGGACCAATTTACACCGCCAGATGCAAGACAAGCGATTGTTAATGCAGCCAACCAATATTCAAATGTACAGGCCTATGTTTACGAAGGTGTTGATCATGCCTTTGCACGCCCTAAAAGCAATCATTACCACAAACCTTCAGCACGCTTTGCCCACGAGCGTACAGTAACAACACTACATGAAACGATTGGGCCGAAATATGACTTAGTTTCCTTATGGGAAGAGCATATTCGTCATGAGTTTGATACGCGTGATGTGCCAGCAACCATGGCAACGATGGTTGCAGAACCGTATGTGAACCATATTCCAACTTTAACTGGTGGTGTAGGCCAAAGCCAGCTTGCCCGTTTTTATCAATATCACTTTGTTCATCAAAATCCGAAAGATATGAAGATTACCTCGATCTCTCGTACGGTTGGCTCAACGCAAGTGGTGGACGAATTCATTATGAGCTTTACCCACGACGCTGAAATTGACTGGTTATTACCAGGTGTAAAACCGACTGGTAAATACGTCGAAATTCCAATGTTAGGTGTAATTCAGTTTAGAGGTTCAAAGTTGTGTCATGAACATATTTATTGGGACCAAGCGTCGGTGCTCGTTCAAATTGGTTTATTAGACCCGAAAGGCTTGCCAGTTGCAGGTGTCGAGACAGCTCGAAAACTTCTTGATGAAGATCTTCCTTCAAATACTTTGATGCCATCTTGGTCAAGTAGTGAAGGCAAGCCAGTCAATTAAGGAGGATCTGCAATGAATATAGATTTAAAAGGAAAAGTCGCGGTGGTGAGCGGCGGCGCAACACTGATTGGTAAAGCTGTTGTACAAGCTTTGGTGTGTGCTGGTGCTCATGTCGCTATCTTAGATATTGATGCCAAAGGCAAGGCGATTGCAGAAAGCTTTAACCATGATGTGATGTTTATTCAAACCGAATTAACCAGCGATGCGGCTATTCAACAAGCTGTGGCGGATATTCACCAACATTTAGGTGAAGTGAGTTACTTGGTGAATTTGGCATGTACATATTTAGATGACGGTTTTAAATCATCACGTCAGGATTGGTTACAAGCACTCGATATTAATTTGGTCTCTACCGTTGAGCTGAGCCGTGCTTTTTACAATGACCTAAAAAAGCAGCAAGGTTCAATCGTTAATTTTACTTCAATCTCGGCCAAAGTGGCACAAACAGGGCGCTGGTTATATCCAGTGTCTAAAGCCGCGATACGTCAACTCACACAAAGCATGGCAATGGATTTTGCTGCCGATGGTATTCGCGTCAACTCCGTTTCACCAGGTTGGACATGGTCTCGAGTCATTGCAGAAGTCAGTGGTAATAACCGTGAAAAGGCAGATAGCGTGGCAGCCGATTATCACTTGCTAGGCCGATTGGGTCATCCTGAAGAAGTTGCCAATGTTGTTTTGTTTTTATTGTCACCCGCTGCGAGTTTTGTCACCGGAGCTGATTATGCGGTCGATGGCGGGTATTCAGTGATGGGCCCTGAAGGATCACAGCCCGCTATTCCACGTTTAGCCGAATAGCACAGCGTTTTAAAAGCACATTTAGAAAATTATGGAGAATATTATGCGCCGTATTGCAATTGTTGGAGCAGGGCAGTCTGGTTTACAGCTTGGTTTAGGTTTATTAGATACAGGCTATGACGTGACCATGATCACCAACCGAACTGCCGATGAAATCCGTCAAGGTAAAGTCATGTCAAGCCAGTGTATGTTTCATACCGCTTTACAAACTGAACGTGACTTGGGACTAAATTTTTGGGAAGAACAATGTCCAGCGGTAGAAGGTATCGGGCTGGCTTTAGTTAATCCTGAAAATGGTGGTAAAGCATTTGAATGGAGTGCTCGTCTTGAACGCTACGCTCAATCGGTCGATCAACGCGTCAAAATGCCATATTGGATGGAAGAATTTGAACGCCGTGGCGGTCGATTAGTGATTCAAGATGTGGGAATAGAAGAGTTAGAACAACTCGCAAACGACTACGAGCTTGTATTACTCGCGGCTGGCAAAGGTGAAGTCGTTAAACAGTTTGAGCGTGATGATGCACGCAGTGTGTTTGATAAACCACAGCGTGCTTTGGCTTTGACCTACGTAAAAAACATGAAGCCAATTTCGCCATACTCTCGTGTGACTTTTAATATTATTCCTGAAGTCGGTGAGTACTTTTCTTTTCCGGCACTTACTGTGAATGGTCCTTGCGACATTATGGTGTTTGAAGGAATTCCAAACGGTCCAATGGACTGCTGGCAAGATGTCAAAACACCTGAACAGCATCTGCAATGCAGTTTGGACTTACTCAAGAAATTTGTGCCTTGGGAATATGAACGCTGCGCGAATGTTGAGTTAACCGATGCAGGTGGATATTTGGCAGGGCGTTTCCCACCGACCGTACGCAAACCAATTTTGAAATTACCGTCTGGCAAGCAAATTTTTGGCATGGCAGATGCCTTGGTGGTGAATGACCCAATTACTGGTCAAGGCTCAAACAATGCGGCTAAGTGTAGCAAGATCTATTTCGATGCCATTTTAGCCAATGATAATCAAGGTTTTAGCGAACTATGGATGGTTCAAACCTTTGAACGTTATTGGGCTTATGCAGAAAAAGTCGTGGCTTGGACCAATAGCCTGTTAGT
>NZ_JZFB01000001.1:624515-627875 GCF_001188385.1 Acinetobacter sp. V2
AGCCAAAACCAAAGCATTGCTTCCATTATGGCCAATAACTTTGATGACCCTCGCGCTTTTGCTCCTTGGTGGTTTGATGCAGATCAGGCTCAGGCATTCTTAGCTTCAAAAACCGCAGCAAAAGTAGCTTAAGGGCAAAACAGCAAAGGGAGATTTAAAAATGGACACAATTGAAACTTTAGCTTTACAAACCATTAATGCGGAGAACCCAAGAGAAATCCGTAATTTACTTGGGCAATTCGCAACTGGCGTTACCGTGATTACAACCCGTGGTAAAGATGGTCGGAAAATAGGTATGACAGCCAATTCATTTTCCTCTCTGTCTTTAGACCCACCATTAATTTTGTGGAGCCTTTCAAAAACAGCGCCAAGTTTGTCTGATTTTGTAGAAGCAGAATATTTCGCCATTCACATGTTGGCACAAGAGCATCATCAGCTTTCTGGACATTTCGCTCGAGGTGCTGAAGACAAATTTGCAGGCATTGCCCATCAACAATGCAATGCTGGCGTTCCAATTTTGTCTGATGCACTCGCAACCTTGGTTTGCCGCAATGTAAATCAGTATGAGGGCGGAGATCACCTGATTTTTATTGGTCAAATTGAACAATACCAACAACGCCAAGGTGAACCATTGGTATTTCACGCAGGAAAATATCGGATTGCCGCAGAACATCCAGAATTAGCACATTAATTCACCACAATCACGATCAATCCGGTCGTGATTTTTTTATAGGAAATAAGAAGATGAAAAGCACTTTAATTAAACATGGCTTTTTAGCAGGAACATTGTTGGGTTTACCATTGGTTACACATGCCTATGATTTACCGACCGTAAACTTAGGTATGACCAGCTTTCTCGATGGTGGATTACCCGCAGGGCCCGGCTGGTATGCTCAAACCTATTTCCAAAATTACGATAGCAATAAACTGGTCGATTCCAATGGACAAAAATTAGGTCTACCTAAAACAGATTTAAATTATCAAGTACTGGTTGAGCAGATTAGTTATTTATCAAATGTCCGAGTAAAAGATAAAGCCAGCCTAGGTATGAATTTTTTAATTCCTTTTGTCAGCAAAATGGACATGGATGATGGCTTGAATAATGCTGCTATTAAGGCTCAAAGCGGATTTGGGGACATTATGATTGGACCTTTTATTCAGTTCGATCCAGTCATGGGAGCACAAGGGCCGAAGTTTGTACATCGTTTTGAATTTCAGGTGAATTTACCTACTGGCGAATACGACCGACAAAAAGATATTAACCCAAGTAATAACGCTGTTTCATTTGATCCTTATTGGGCTGCAACGTATTGGTTTAATCCTAAATGGACCGCATCCACACGTATCCATTATCTCTATAACTTTAAGAATAATGACCCAAGCTATGCGTTTGTTGGTGCAAATGATATGCAAGCTGGGCAAGCAATTCATGCAAACTTTGCAACAGACTATGCCATTACCGAACAATTCCGCTTAGGACTAAATGGTTATTGGTTAAAACAAGTCACTGACACCGAAGTCGATGGTGAAAAAGTCAAAGGCCGACGTGAACAAGTTTGGGCTATTGGCCCAGGCGCCATGTATAGTTTTTCTAAAAATGATCATTTGGTCGCAAATGCTTATTTTGAGCAAGATGGTGAAAACCGCCCAGAAGGTACGCGACTACAAGTTCGTTATGTTCATCATTTTTAAGTCATAAAAAAAGCCTTTTATATTTATTGATATAAAAGGCTTTATCTATTTTTAGTTTACGAAAAAATTGAAGTAATTAAGCCTGAGCCTTCATTTTGACCAGATCGGCGAGTAGACGAAGGTAACTCACCATAACGGCGTTTGTACTCTTGAGAAAAACGGCCTAAATGGCTAAATCCCCATTTAAATGCAACGTCTGTGACCGATAGATTTTCATTGTGCATAAGCTCTAAATGAGCTTGTTCAAAACGTAACTCTTTTAAATAAGACATTGGGGTTGTCCCCAAATAATTTTTAAAACCAGTAAATAATGTTCTCACACTCACGCCAGCATGTTCAGCTAAAATTTCGACATTAAGCGGCTCATGTAAATGTTGTTTAATATAGGCTTCTGTACGCTTCACGAAATAAGGAGAGACTATTTTTTCTTTATGCTGATCTATTTTATGTAATGCATTATTGGGTTGACCATAAATAAGTGCATTGAACAAATTTGACTCAAATTGTTTAAAGGCTAAAGGATGATGAAGCGGGTGTTGCTCGCATGCCAAAGCATCCATCAATGTTCTAACGAGTTGTAAAAAGTAGCCTCCACTTTGTGTAGCAAAGTCTAATTTTGGGTCGAAAACGAGTAAGTTATTTTCTGAATCAGCAATGTGCTGACGGCAATGATACGTAAAATCATCCTTTGAAACTTTTAGAATAAGCTGTGGTGAGTTCGCATGCCAGCGCATACGTAAAGATTGCTGAGGAGAAATAAGAGATGCAACTTGAGAATAAGAAATAAACTTTTGTGAACCAAACTCGATTTCTGCATAGCCCTGAGTTGGGATTTGAATGAGGTAAAAGTTATCAAGGTGATCTGGTTCAATAATGACATCCGCGCCATATTCCAAGCGACTAATAGACAATGCGCCTGTTTTAACATGGTGCATGGTTGCACTGAAATCTCGCTTCTGCTGAGAGATTTTAAGATCATGCGGTTTAAAAATTTGACCTACATTTCGGCAGGTTTCGCTTAAATCGTGGTGATCAAACACCAGATTATGATTGGTAAAGATAGACTCATTTTGAAAATGACGTCCACTGAGTTCGTGGGAGTTGGCTTGGTTCATATTTATCCCTTTTGGCTCACTCCTGTATTTACTTGTGTTGCAAAAGCTTTAAAACTTCGCTGCACAGCAAGTAAATACGGCACTTAAAAAATTAAGTTACTCGCAAATTACAATGAGATATAAGCAAGATACAGACCAATTTACCCGCTAATTAATATGATTTTCTCAAATTTTTACGTCGGATTTTGTCCATCAATTTAATACATTTGAGAAATAGAATAGGGGGATATAAAAGGTGCTATAAGTTAATCTCATCATGATCTTATTCCTTAAGATCTATCAAAATTTATAGCAAATCCGAGTGAGCTGGTCAATTTATTTTGTCGGAATTTATTATTTTATATTATTGATATATAATGGATTTTAATTTAAATGCGAAAATTCAATATACCCCTTATAAGAGTATATTGAATCATTTCAGGTTTTAGTGGTTTTTAAATTATTTATACTTTTAACGTGATGTATTGCTCTGTAAAAACTTCTCGCTATAAATACGATAGTTTTGCAAAGATTGTTCGTCTAACCAATTTTTAACGGCTTCAATCATTGGCGG
>NZ_JZFB01000001.1:627922-640010 GCF_001188385.1 Acinetobacter sp. V2
TCTTTATTTAAGTGCTCATGAATATAGCCAGCTTTACCTTGCCAAGCTTCGGTTGCTTTAGTCACAATCGGGTGATAACTAAAGTTTGGTAGCTGTTCAGCATAGGCATGTAAACGCTGTTGTTCACACAAGTCAGTTTCATTATTTACGCCGTAATACAACTGAACGGCAGGTGAGTTAGGCTGTTCAACCAAGTTATCTAGCATTCCCAAGAAAGCCGATAACCCTGTTCCACCTGCCACAAAAACCAGTGGTCGCTGTACTTCACGTAAATAGAAACTACCAAGCGGGGCTTCAATAAGTAGGGTTTGTCCGACCTGACAACGATCACGCAAAAAATTACTCATAACACCGTCTGGCAAAAGACGAATTAAGAATTGCAATTGATTGGTTGCGTTTGGTCTGTTTGCAAATGAATATGAGCGCCAATCTTCAGTATCTGGAATTTGCAAACGAGCATATTGACCCGGTAAAAACTGAAGTTGTTCAGCATGACTGCTTGCATCAAGATGTAAGATTGCTGTCGTTTCAGAAACCAGCTCAACCGCAGTGACTTTGGTTTCAATTTTTAAGGTATCACCAGCGTTACAGATCGCAGAATCATGATCGAAATAAAAAGCTGCATCTGATTTCACACGTGTCTGGCAAGCTAACATTTTACGCTCAGCCAAATCACGCTCACTTAATGCGTCTTCATCAACATATTCTTGTTCATAAATACCAGTTTCACACTGACCCTGACAGGTACCACAAACACCTTCACGGCAGTCCAGCGGTAGGTTAATTCCTTGGCGAACTGCTGCATCAAGCAACAATTCGTCGTTATTTACCGAAATGAAAAAGGTTTTGCCATCGGCAAAGTTAAGTGCAACTGAATGTCCCATTTTCATTCCCCTTAAACGTGATAGAAGTCTAAAACGGAATCAATTTTGTCATTAAGCAAAATGCTGTGCTGACGACGAATACGGAAACCATCTGCTGTTTGGCGTAAAAGATAAGTAGCGTGTCCGTAAAAACAACCTTCTAATCCTTGACGGTTATAGAGCGTTTGCCATGCGACTTTTGCTTCAATTAATCCATCATCCAGTGTTTTAACTCGAATGTTATTCATGCTGTGTAACGTACGTGGTAACGGTGTTGCAGACGCAGCTTTTCCTGTACGAATACGGAATACACGGTCTTCGAGTCCTGTACGGTCTGCATAATAAATATAAGACAAACCCTGATTTGGATCTTGAACATAATTATGGTCATCAATCCACTGTGGAATATGATATTCACTATCTTCATCGTAAAGCTCTAGATAGGCATCCCAGTCATAAGCATCACAAAGTTCTGCTTTTTTGTACAAAAACTGAGATACAGCAAAATTTAGTTCTTGTGACATGGTTACACCTCATCCATTACGGCATTGTTTTCAAAAGTAATATCCTGCATTTTTAAGGCTTTCTTGTTTAATCCGTCGAGCATTAGACGTTGCCAGTGTCCATGCTGGTTTACATAGAGTCCTTCGTGGGTAAACTCTCGGCCAGTAATGACGGGTTGAATGCCTAAATCTTGTGAGTTTTTGGTCGCGCCATATTCCCAAGACTGACAGCCGCGAGAAATATCGCTCCAACGTTCAAGTCGTGCTTGGAAACCCTTTTGCTGTTCACGGAATTCAACTAAATCGTCTGGTGTACCAAGGCCTGATACGTTAAAGAAATCTTCAAACTGGCGAATACGGTTACGGCGCGCTTCAGCAGATTCGCCTTTAACCCCAATGCATTGACTGATGACTTCGGTTTTATTCCATGCCACTGGACGAACAATACGAAGCTGAGAACTAATTTGGTCCATAAAAAATAGGCTAGGGTACAAGTTCAAGTTTCTTAAACGATGCATTGCCCATTCAGCATATTTGTCGCCATATTTTTCGACCATATACGGCATAACCGTGCTGTAACCCGGACGAACTGTTGGGTTCGGCATGTCACTAAACAACACACTATGACCATTTTTAAAACTAAACCAACCATCATCAGTTTCTGAATCACCAGCACCTAACTTGCTATAGTCAAGCGTATCGAGTTCTTCACCTTTTGATGCATTGACTTGTTGCCGGTGTTGGACTGTAGAGACATAGTTATAGTGAACAGTACTTACATGATAGCCATCTAAGCCATTTTCATTTTGTAGCTTCCAGTTACCTGCAAAGGTATAAGATGACTTACCTTGTAATACTTCGAGTTCACCTGTTGGCGACTGATTAACCATTAAATCAAGAAACAGTTTTGCATCGCCCAAAAAGTCTTCTAGAGAATCTGTTGCTTGATTATCAAGGCTTACAAATACAAATCCACGATAGCTGGCAATACGGCCTTGTTTTAAACCACGGCTTGATTTATCAAAATCTTCACAATATTCACCAGGTGCTTTGACTTTCACCAAGCGGCCATCTGACTTGTAGCACCATGCGTGGAATGGACAAGTAAATGTAGATTGGTTGCCTTTAGCAACACGGGTTAAGGTCGCGCCGCGATGCTCACAAGCATTGACCATCGCGTGTAATTCGCCTTTACCATCACGACTCACAATAATCGGTTGACGACCAATTTGAACTGTTAGGAAATCATGATTGTTTGGAATCTCACTTTCGTGACATGCATAAATCCAAACCTTTTCAAAAATAAGTTCCATTTCCAAGTCAAATAGTTCAGGCTCAGTAAACATATTACGTGCAATACGGAACACGCCATCGTTAGGACGGAAGTCGATACATCCATCTACAAAATCATTCCATTGTTTTAAATTAGATGAGGTCATTTGCTCAATCCTATTCATTCAGCTTTTAACTGATTGAACCGCGATTAGGTCTTTACCTCTATCCGTTTTTTCCAGATCTTTATCCACTTTGTGCAGTTTTGATTTTTTAATAAGACTATTTTTAGGAAAGAGTAGAGATTTAAATTTGTATATGTCTTAGCTTGTTAAACTTCCCTATAATGTTAGTGAGCATAAAATAAACTTTTGTGAACTAAGTCTATGAAAGAACAAAATTTAAAATTACAGATTAGAATTCTTTTAGAGCAGAACATTGCATTTGGACCAGGTAAGGCAGACTTACTTGAAGCAATTGAGAAAACTGGTTCGATCTCACAAGCTGCAAAATCTATGAATATGAGCTACCGTCGTGCATGGCAGTTGGTAGACACCATGAATCAATGCTTCGAAACAGCTTTAGTTGAAACTCAAACAGGCGGAACACATGGTGGTGGGGCAGCCGTTACAGCTTTGGGCCAGAAAGTCTTAGAACACTATCGCCAAATGGAAATCAATGCTCGACAAGCCTTAGAACATGATTATCAAATTATGAGTAGCTATTTAAAGAAATAAGATGAGAAATATTTTATAAATCAAAGAATTTAAGAGCGAATCAGTTTTGCTTAACTATAATTTTTAATTGTTCAGAAAAAATATCTATCTTTATAAATAATTTCTACTTTTCATCGTCTATGCTTATCGCTATATTCTTGAGTATATATCGCTGCAAAAAACGACAAAAAGGTAGACATAATGGTAAGTGATACGAAGATAAAAAAGTTGGCTTTAGCCTGTTCGGTGCTCAGTATAGGATTGGTCTTTAATGTTCCAGCCAAGGCTGAATCGGTTACCGTTTATGCAGCAGCGAGCTTAACGAATGCGATTAACGATTTAGAAAAAATTTACGAAAAACAAAATAAAGTAGAAGTTAAAACCTCATATGCAGGTTCATCGACATTGGCGAAACAGATTGAAGCGGGGGCACCAGCTGATGTATTTATCTCTGCTGATACCCAGTGGATGGATTATCTGAAAAATAAAAAACGAGTTGCAGCAAATGACCGTATAAATCTATTAGGCAACCGTCTGGTTCTAATTACCCCTAAAGGGCAGTCACTAAATGTAAAACTAGATAAAACGACCGATCCCAATAAAGTATTTACAGGCAAGATTTGTACAGGGGATACCAAAAGTGTGCCTGTAGGCAAATATGCTAAACAAGCTTTTACTAACCTAGGTTGGTGGAGCCGTATTGAGCCAAAGTTAGTTGAAACAGAAGATGTTCGAGCTGCATTAAATTTTGTTGCGCGTGGTGAATGTCAGGTTGGGATTGTCTATGCAACCGATGCAGCAATTAGCAAAGATGTGAAGGTAGCTGGCATATTTCCAGAAAATGCACATTCACCAATTATTTATCCTGTAGGGTTGATTAAAAAGAACTCAAACTCAGCAAAGTTCTATCAATTTTTACAAAGCAACCAAGCTAAAGCAGTCTTTAAAAAATATGGCTTTAGTGTGCTAGCTCCAGTTAAACCATGATGTTTTCTTTAACCCCAGAAGAGCTCAGCGTGCTACAACTTTCTTGTAAGGTTGCAGCAAGTTGTCTTGTGGTCAGCATTATTCCTGCAATTTGTGTGGGATGGTTTTTGGCGCGTAAAGAGTTTTGGGGTAAGTCATTCATTGAAACATTAGTGTTTTTACCTTTAGTGCTACCGCCAGTCGTTCCTGGTTATTTGCTTTTACAAGTTTTTGGGAGCCGCGGCATTATTGGGCAATATTTGGCGCCACTTGGAATTGATTTCGCATTTAACTGGAAAGGCGCCGTTCTTGCCTCGGCAGTGATGGGTTTCCCGTTATTGGTTCAATCTATTCGATTAGCGATTGAACTGGTCGATCAGCGCTTAGAAATGGCAGCAAAGACATTAGGTGCCTCATCTTTAGGGGCATTTTTTCATGTCACGATGCCACTTGCCAGCAGTGGTATTTTAGTTGGTGCTATTTTATGTTTTTGCCGTAGTTTAGGTGAGTTTGGTGCGACCATTACCTTTGTGGGTAATATTTCAAATGAAACCCGTACTTTACCTTTGGCCATGTATAGCCTAATGCAACAACCCGATACCGAGGCCGTTATTCAACGGCTTATTGTTTTATCGTTAAGTGTGGCATTTTTAGCGCTATGGTTTGCACAATGGTTTCATCGTTATCAAAAGAAACGCTTAGGACGGTAAGGTTATGTTGATTGATTGCCGTTTTCAGCTACACATGGGGCAATTTCAGATTGAGCCTAGTTTTCAGTCAGATGCTTCTGTTATTGGGCTTTTTGGTGCATCTGGGTCAGGTAAAACGTCCATTTTACATGCTATTGCCGGACTAAACACACCGCATAGTGGAGTCATTAAAATACAGGATCAAACATGGTTTGATTCAGATCAAAACATTAACTTGAGTACCCAAAAGCGGCATGTTGGATTGGTTTTTCAAGATGCTCAGCTTTTTCCGCATAAAACGGTAAAACAAAATTTATTATTTGGTCTTAAGCACCTATCCCAACAAGAACGTCACTTCGAAGCAGATTACATTATTGAGTTATTAAAATTAGGGCACTTATTACAACGTATGCCGATCAAACTCTCAGGAGGGGAAAAACAGCGCGTGGCACTGGGTCGGGCATTATTATATTCACCTAAGCTGTTGCTACTTGATGAACCTTTATCGGCACTAGATGCGAATCATAAAGCTGAAATTATTCCTTTTTTTCAGAAGGTAAAAGAGGAAATAAAAATTCCGATGATTTATGTGAGTCATGATATTCAAGAAATTAAACAACTGACCGAAACAATGTGGATTTTATAATTTTTCATATTTCACACATTATTTCAGTCATTGATTTATAGCGTTAATTAGCCCATAAACTACCTGTTGGAGCAGATTTTCGGCGATCTTGGGCTTGTTGATAAAAACGCCAGAAAGCGAAAGCAAAAATGATAGCTAATAAATCAACCACCAAGATTTCTCCGCCATGTACCCATAAGCCACTTTGAGGAATGAAGTAGGCTAAAAGGGATGTAAGCGGAATCGCAAATAGCACTAAAACCAAGGTTAACAGCAGTTGTGGTAAAGCTTTTGCGTAGCCAATCGCAAAGGTATAAATCAAAGTCAGTAGGAAAATCGCATAATAACCATACATAAAGAGGTGATTCATGCTTTCAATGTTGAGTGTAGCGAAAAGCCAACGACTGGCCAACATTGTACCTACGACAGCTAAAACACACCCTAAACATGCACCTATAGTTAAATTCGCAAGGAACACCACATCTTTACGTTGAACAGGAACAGGATCTTCAGCACGCTTTTGTTTACGTGCTCGAGTTTCAACCCAAAGGATGTTACCTGTATAAAACAAGAAAGCGCCACCGACACCTAACACAAAATAAATCCAACGTACGCCCGTACCACCAAAACTTCCAAAATGTAGACTAAACATGGCGTTGATTAACTTATTCCCAGCATCAGTCTGTGTGTTAATGCCTTTATGATTAAAGTGCTCAACTGCATATGGATTCATACGCATAAAGTCATGATTTGCACCGCGCAACATCTGATCTGAACTATACAGGGCAATACGTGCATTGGCTTTTTCAGGTTTGTCTAGGCCACTGAACTGGATATAGTCAACTGAATATTCAGGCGCTACTTTTTTAGCTTGAGCTAATATTTGCTGCACATCAATGTGCGTTTGTTTAGGTTGAATAAGCGCAGGGGGAGAACGCTGAAAAACAGGCTGTCCTTTGAGTGCAAGTTGTCCAATCGCATCATAAAAAAGGTCATGAAAAGCAAAGACAATAACGCTAATACTAATAATGATGTGGAACGGTAAGCTCGTAATTCCAATCACGTTATGCGCATCTAACCAAAAGCGCTTTTTATTTTTGCCAGGCCGAATAACAAAATAATCCTTTACCAAGGTTGGTAAAAGTATGATCACTCCTGAAAGCAGGGCAAGAAAATATAAAATTGAAACCACGCCCATCACATAGAGACCTAATCCGTGATGGCCTGCCATGCCCGGTATGCCTGCTGTTTCATGCAACTGTTCAATTAGCCAGCCTGCTTTAGATAAGTTTTCTTGAGCAACAATTAACTCGCCGTTGTTATCTAAGCTTGCCATCCACGTAGACTGAGCAGCATTAAAACCATCGCCACGTTCATGTTGGCTCCAAGTAATGGGTGCATAGTGAAATTCATTGGACGATAAATTTAGTGTGAAGTTCTTTTGTGCAGCAGGATAGACGGTCTGTACTTTTTGAATAAGTTCATTATATTGATCGGGTGAGACTTTCGGTAAAACTTGCTGTGTTGGCGTAGCCCACTTACTAATATGGTGCTGAAACATGCTGAGCCCACCAGCAAAGAAACAGATAAAAAGCAAAATTCCTGCACATACACCCACCCAAGTATGCATGCTTTTTGCTAATTTCATGATGTCTGAACGTACTTTCATGTTTAACCCCGTAAGACAAAAATACAGCTATACGCTAGGGCATTCGCAATCAATAAATAGATAATCGCTTTTCGTCCAGTCGTAAAAAAATAACTGCCAAACATAATCGGCATCCAAACCCAAGGAACACTCCACATACCCACTTGCACTAATAAATCCATGGCAACATAAGGTTGGCCTAATAAAACAAACAAATTGCCAATCGCGATAGAAAGACTTAGACCTAAAACACCACCAGCAAAAGTTTTACTCCACCAGTCTGGCTGGATCGGAGACTGAATTTTAGCTTTCATGAAACCAGTTTCCGTTTAAAAAGCGCCATAAAAGGAAGAAACGACCACGCAAAAATGATGAGCATGAACCAGCAAAAAGCGGCAACCACTTTGGGTAAGCTTGCAAAGAGCGCAATAAATCCAATGCCTAATAGCGCTAGACCCAAATACTTAAAGAAAGTAGGAAGATGTTGAGACAACAGATTTTGGTTGCTATGACTACAATAGATACTGACCGCTCCTAACAGGGTCAAAAAAAGTCCTATAAGTTTCATAATCGCTGTTTATAAGTATTAAAGTCAAAATTTACCCAATAGTATAAGTAAATAATAATTATTATCAAATGATAAATATAATTATTTATGAATTTACAGTGAGTAAGTTAAGATAGGAGATAACTCATTAAAAATATTTATTTTGAATCGAATACAGTGAATCATTATCTATACATTCCTGAACAAATCAGTACATCAATTTATGAAATTTCGAACCCTATTTTTTTTACATCAGAGCTATTTTGTTATGGGCTAGATTTATCAAAAATGCAGCATTTGCATATAGACCAACGATTAGAGCATCCCCTAAAAATTGCTCAAGCTTGTGCCGATCGTAAAAATGAGTATTTATGTGGCAGGGTATTAGCTCAAGCTGTTTTAAATCATCATTTTGGTTTAGATCAGCCAATAACCTCTATGCACGAACATTTGCCCATTTGGCCATCCCATGTTTTGGGGAGCATTAGTCATTCACAAAATAAGTTAATTGTTGCGCTATCTAATAATTCGGTTTATTTGGGAATTGATATTGAGCACTGGGTGACCTCAGAATTTGCTCAAGAGAGCGCACATCTTATTTTAACGCCATCTGAGTTTAATTTATGGAAAGGTAAAGCGGCAGAGTTTTTTGATTTTGCCCGTTATGTGAGCTTAATTTTCTCTGTAAAAGAAAGCCTATATAAAGCGGTTTATCCTACTGCAAAGCAATATATCGATTTCTTAGAAGCATCTATCGTTGATATTAATTTAAAAAATCAAACATTAACGCTAACTTTTTTGCCAGAAATTCAACAACGCTATGAACTCTTAGAACAATATCAAGGTGGCTGGGCTGTAGAGCAAGACCATATTATGACTTGGGTTTTTCAGGCACGAAATTTTGCTTAAAATAAAAGAAGGCAACGAATTGCCTTCTTTTTATGTAGGGTTTAATTTTCTTGTAACTTAGGATCTTGGAATCCTGTTTCACGCATATCTTGAGAGTTGAATAGGAACATAAATCCTACTGCAAAGCTTAGTATGCCAAAGAAGAGGATACTTCCTGATATTGGTAAGAAACGCGTTAAAAGACCTAAAGTTGTAGTGGCAATCGAATCGCCTAATGCATCTTGTGCAAGCCAGATTGAATTAATACGCCCTAAATATTCATCAGGTGTATGTCCTTGCACAATACTGTATTGAAGCAAGTTGGCAATCGACATCAAATATCCAAACACACACAAAATTGGTAAAGTCACGATGAGCCAAGGTGAAAGCCCAATCATAATCATACAGCTAAAAACACCTAAGCACGTATAGAGCATAACTAAGCCGGGTCTAAGTAACCGTGTTGTCCATCCACTCAGTAAGGCACCTAAAGTCGAGCCTAAAGGCACAGCTGAATACATAAGTCCGAGTTCAAATGCGCCGCCGTGAAAAATTTCATCTGCCATTTGCGGAAAAATAATACGAATAGCACTGCTAAAACTGAGCAATGTTCCAATTAAAATAGTACTACCGACTACTTTATTTTTAAAAACGAATTTAAACCCTTGAGCTAATTGACGAAGAGGACTTTCGCCATTTGATGTATGTTGCGGTTTAAGGGCAGGTAGCCCCATTAATAAAAACACAGTAAGTAAAGTACCCACCGTTGAGACCCAATACACAGTTGCAACACCACTAGTAGCAATTAATATACCGCCGATTGCTGGTGAAATAACAGTTGCAAGCCGTACAGATACCATACTGATCGCACGGGCTTGTACAATATTTTCGCGCCCTACAATCACAGGCATGATCGCCATCATTGCCGTTACACCGAGTGCACCAAAGAAACCATCCCATGCCGATAAAAAATAAATAGCATAGAGCGACGGGTGCTCAAACATGGCATTAATCGCGAGGCCAGCAAAGCCTAAGCCACATACACCACGTGCCAATAAAATTAGCCATTTTCGGTCTTTGCGATCTGAGAGCAAACCACCAAGCAATAAACCAATAAACATGGCAATGCCTTCAAAAGCCATTGCAACTGCAACGTTAAGCGAGTTACCCGTAATATCATAGACTTGTTTTGGAATAGCCACTACCAGCATGCCAATGGTTAACAATGACAATGTGCGGGCAATAAATACATGTCGGAAATGCGCATTACGTTTTAAAAGACTAAAGTCGGTCAATATAGATTTGAAGCTCATGGCGTGTGCTCCTCTAAACCGCGTGCCTGACAAATCATGCGGTTTAAAATCGGACCAAGTGTTTCAAGCTGCTGCGGAGACAATATATCGGTATGGTCAGCTTCACTTAGTCGAACAATATTGAGTTTTTTAACTAAAGGTGACCATTGTTGTTCTGGTTGGATATACTGCAGCAAGTCTTTTTCAGCGACAACTAAGTGTAGTTCACCATTAAACTGCGGCATTTTATAAGGTTTTAATAAACGGACGGCATCGCGATAGTTTGCAAAAATATCCTCTTGTAAACGACGGGTTTCTTCATTTAATGCCGTATCTGCATCGGCTAAAATATCATTGAAGAATTGAAGCTGTTCTTGTTCAGCTTCAGCATTCATTTCCTCTACCGACAAATCTAACCACTGATGAATTTCAGCAGGGTAAGTGTCTAATAAGCCGAGATAATCAACTTTTTCACCTTGTTCAGTTAACTTCGCTGCAACTGCATAGGCCACAGTGCCGCCAAGTGAATAACCTAGTAACGTATAAGGTCCTGTTGGTTGTTGTTTGCGAATAATCTCAAGTTGTTTTTCAACCAACTCATTCATATCAGTACTATTTGCCAATAGGCCATCTGGTCGAGGAGACTGCAAACCGATAATAGGCAAATCAGAATGCAAATAACGATTCAGAACCGTATATTGCCATGCTGAACCAGAACCTGGGTAGAAACAGAACAATGGATGCCCAGAGCCGGAACGGATGGGTAAAATAGGCTGCATGCCAGTTTGTTCAACTTCTGCCAGACGTTCTTGTGTAAGAAGTAAAGCTGCTAAACGTTGAATCGTGACATGACTCATTAACTGGCCAATTGGAATGGTACGCTTAAATTCTTTTCGGATTTCAATTGCAAGCTTCATCACCAAAATGGAATGTCCACCAATGGCAAAGAAATCTTCGTTAACACCAATATTTTGATCTGTATTTAGAACTTGCTGGAAAATACGTGTCAGTTCATGCTCAAAAGCAGTGGTGGCGTACTGTTTTTCTGTATTTGAAGACTCTAGCTGTGGTTGCGGCAGCGCTTTACGGTCCAGCTTACCATTATGACTTAATGGGAATTTCTCAACTAACACATAGTGTGTTGGCACCATATATGCAGGAAGCTGTTTCGCCAATTGTTTCTTTAGCTGCTCAATGTCCACAGGTGCTGTTGTTTGCAAGTAAGCAACCAACTGAACATCAGCTTTATTTTGTTCAGAAGAGATAGGATGTACAACCACATCAAGACCACTGAGTAAGCGTAATTGCTGTTCAATTTCACCCAATTCAATACGTTGCCCACGTATCTTTAACTGGTCATCAGCACGGCCCACATATTGAATACTGCCGTCTGCATGCCATCGAGCAATATCACCAGTACGGTACATGCGTTGACCTGCTGCGAATGGATTTGCCACAAAACGAGTTGCTGTTAAGTCTGCTCGATGCAAATAACCCATGGCCAATTGATGACCTGCTAAATAAAGCTCACCGTCCACGCCAACAGGAACAGGACGTAAGTATTGATCTAAAATATAAAGCTGGGTATTCCAGACTGGATATCCAATTGCAACGCTACTTTCTTGCGAATGTAGTCCCAGTGTTGCATCCATATAACTCACATCTACCGCAGCTTCCGTTGGGCCATATAAGTTATGTAGCTCACAGCTAAAGTGCTCGGTAAATGATTTTGCTAAAGCCGTTGGTAATGCCTCACCACTACAGAACACTCGGCGGATTGGCAAACTTTGACGCTGAGCAGATGGCAAAATTTCGGTAGCAGCATTTTCAAAAACAGCCAACATTGAAGGTACAAAATGTAATGTTGTTACCTGATATTTTTGAATGAGGCTTAATAATGCCAATGGATCACGATGTGCATCTACAGGTGCCATAACCAATCGTGCACCGACTAAATATGACCAGAAAAACTCCCATACCGAAACATCAAAAGTACAAGGCGTTTTTTGCAAAATCGTATCGTTGGCTGACAGTGGATACTCTGATTGCATCCATAAAATACGGTTCACAATGGCTTGG
>NZ_JZFB01000001.1:640060-647100 GCF_001188385.1 Acinetobacter sp. V2
ATGTATAGATTAAATATGCCGGATGCTGTGGGGTAATCACTGTTGTTTTATAGCTACTTAAATCAACCTTTGTTTCATCAAACAATTCATTAAAAGCAAAGGTGGCTATTGATTGAGGGGCAATAGCAGCTAGATCTTTTTGTTCACCAATCACAAGTTTAGATTTGGCATCCTGCAACATAAATTTGATGCGTTCAGACGGATGTTGTAAATCAATAGGTAAATAAGCTGCACCTGCTTCAATCACCGCTAAAATAGCGATACTCAGTTTGACTGATCTTGGTAGGGCAACCGCAACAATATCTCCAGCCTGTACACCTGCACTTTGTAATTGCTGGGCTAACGCACAAACTTGCAAACGCACTTCACTGAAACTGAGCTGATGATTTTCATCAGATAACGCCGTTTGTTCAGGCGTAATTCGAGCTTGTTCTCTGAGTAATTGCTGTAACGTGCTCTGGCGAACATAGTATTGGGTTTGATTCGTTTTCTGGATTAAATCGTGCTCTTCAGCCAGCTGCAAGCGATAATGACTTAGAGACGTCTCTGGTTCATTTAATGCAATTTCAATCAATTGAACCATTCGCTCTAAGAAATGTTCAGGCTGATTAATTACACCACGCTGCTCAAGTAATAGCTCAATTTGATGATCAGGGATAACTAACAAAGCAAGCGGGTAATGGCTATAACCGCGATTTGTGAGTTTGGAAATAGCGGCATCACCAAGTTTTTGCTGTAAATACTGGTTATCAGGGTAGTTTTCTACGACTAACAAACTATCGAAAAGATTGCCTTGTCCCACTAATTGCTGAATTGCACCCAGACCCAAACCATCATGTTCTAAATGTTCAACATGTAATTGTTGTAACTGAGTCAATTGTTCCCAAAGTGTTTGCTGCATGTTGAGCTTTACACGTACTGGAATCGTATTTAAAAACAATCCGATCTGCTGCTCTAAACCATTGATAGGTGCTGAACGCCCAGAAACAGGTGTACCAAACACAATATCTTCACGATGAGCATAAATATTTAAAGTCATTGCCCAAATCATTTGCATGAATACATTAAGCGTGATGCCTTGCTGACGTAATTTGTGTTGAAGTTTCGCACCCAACTCAGCACTTAAACGATATGAAGTTTCCTGTACAGCTTGCTGTGCTTGATTAAATAAAATAAGTGGCTGTAAATCTGCTAAATCACGTTGCCAAATTACTTTTGATGTTTCATGGTCACGTCCAGATAAAGCTTTAATCACTGTTTCATAACTATATTCAAGCACAGGCAATTGTTGATTAGTTTGCTGATAGGCTTTAATAAAGTCTTGTAAAAACAGCGGAGTTGACCAACCATCTGTTAACAGATGATGCACCATAATCAATAGTTCTGACTGTTCAGGAGCATGTTGAATTAAGGTTGCCCGAATTAAGCCATAGGATTGGTCGAGATGAATCGGTTGCTGCAATGCTTCTTGAATGGTTTGCTCAAGCAGATCGGGAGTGACTGAGCAAAACTGAACTGGCCAAGCTTGAGTAGGATGTAATGAATAGATAAAAACAGGTTCTTCAGCTAATTCACTATCAAAATGTCCGCCTAATTGAGGGTGACGTTTTAATACGGTAATTAACGCTTGCTGCAAACGTACCGGATCAATGTCGCCATTTAAACTAAGACGAGTAAAGGCATTATAGTTCGATTGATTTTCTACTTGAGATAAGAACAGCAAGCCTTTTTGCAAAGGAAGCAAAGGTAAAATCGTGCTGTTTTTGCCATATTTTTCTTGAACTTTTTGCTCTAGGTCTGCTGAAAATAACGGTTTTGAAACGGCCGCTTGTTGTTCATCTAAACGGGTGAGTTGCGGTGCCATAGCGGCGACTGTTTTAAATTGGAATACATCACTTGGTCTTAAGCCGTAACCACGTTGGCGTAATTGAGTACAAAGCATAATGGCCGAAATACTATCGCCACCTGTCATAAAGAAGTCGTCATCAATTCCAATTGCGTCAAGCTTAAGAACAGATGCAGTAATTTGACATAAAAGTTGTTGTTCAGACGTTTCGGCCATTCGGCTATGGGTACGAATTTGAGGCTTTGGCAGTGCCTTTTTATCGACTTTGCCACTTACATTTCGTGGAAATTCGGACATAACAGTCAGGGCAGATGGCACCATATATTCAGGCAGGTTTTGACGTAACTGACTTAAATATTGCTGACTTAATTGCTCACTGGTTTTTTCATCAAGTTCAATGTCTTTGACCACACAATAACCGAGTAAACGATGACTGTTATTAATCGGTTCTGCAATCACGACTGCGCTTTCAACATTGGCTAAAATCGAAAGTGCATTTTCAACTTCACCAATCTCAACTCGATAACCACGAATTTTAATCTGGTCATCACAGCGCCCCATAAATTCAAGTTTACCCGCGCTATTCCAGCGGACTAAATCACCTGTACGGTACATGCGCTGTCCATGTTCAAATGGATTCGCTACAAAGCGGGCAGCACTTAAGTCAGCGCGACCTAAATAACCATTGGCAATCCCAAAGCCAGAAATATAAAGCTCACCAATAACCCCAGTCGGGCATCGTTGCAAGTGGTGATCTAGTACATAAGCCTGTGTATTACCAATAGGGTTACCAATGACAGGGCGAGCTGTCTGTTTTAATTCTGCTCGGAAAGTATCAACCGTATATTCGGTTGGGCCATATAAGTTATGTGCAAAAAGTGCTGGCTGAGCATTGAGCTGTTGCCATAAAGCTAACGGTGCAGCTTCACCACCAATCAAAATAAGACTTGGATGATGCTGATTTTCAGCAAATAAGCCGTTTGTCATCATTTGCGCACAAAAAGATGGAGGCAAATCAAGTGTATCGATTTGTCGTTGCTGAATTTCTTGCACTAAACCAAATGCATCTCGACGCATGTTTTCATCAAAAATATGTAGCTCTTGGCCCCATAACATCCAGAAAACTTGTAGCCAAGATGAGTCAAATGAGAAAGAGTGTGTATGCGCTGCACGTAAGGGACGCTCAGGGAAACGCTCATTTACAGCTTCTAATACAGGCCAGTAAATGGTTGGTTTATGTGACAAAATGAGGTTGAGTAAAGAACCATGTGTGTTCATTACTCCTTTAGGACGGCCAGTACTACCTGAGGTGAAAATCACATAAGCAACATCTTGGAAATCAAATTTACGATTTTCGGCAGGAATATCACTCGCATCTTGCTTTCGAATTTGCGTTTGAACATCTTCATGATCAAGGTATAACTGCTGAATATTTTGTGGTAATTGCTGTGCAAGTGCTTGTGTGGTTAATACAAATAATGGATTGGCATCTTCACACATCATCTGCATACGATCGATTGGATAATCTAAATCGAGAGGTAAGAAACTCGCACCAGAATTGAGTACAGATAACATCACCACAACTGAGTCAATTGAACGAGGAATAGCTCCAGCAATCACAGTTTGCTTTTTGGCTCCATTTTCTTGTAAAAAACGAGTCAGTTGATTCACTTGTACCGCAAGCTCAGCAAAACTAAGATGCTGAAGGTTTGGACGTTCACCACTCACGATGGCGGTACGTTCGGGATACTTTTTAATTTGCTCATAAAAAATATCTAAAACATTATTATATTGTTCAGGATGGCTAACACGTGGACCAATACCACTTTGAGTTAGGGCAGCAAGCTCTTGTGGTGTCGTAATATTAAAATTGCTACATGCCTGTTCTGGACGAATCAAGGCTTGTTCGAGCAATAACGTTAGGCGTTGACCGTGGTTAAATAGCTCATCTTGTGTATAACGTTGCGAATCTGCACGTAGTTCGATAATCAGCTCATGATCTTGAACAATAAAAGAAAACTCAAAATCATCAATTGGTCCTGTAGAAATATGGTGTGTTTTGACCTTTTCACCATCTAACATCAAGTCTTGATCAAAAGCTTTATAGTTTAAAATAGGACCGTACATTCGTTCATGAATATCGATACTATTTAAATCTCTTAAAATTTGTTCAGCATCATATTTTTGATGTGGACGAATTTGTCGTAATTTCTCTTGTACATGTTGAGCCAAGCTTACCCAACTGTCTTTTTCAGCAACTTTAAACTTCACAGGCAAGACATTTACCGTCGGTAAGGTTGAGCGAATCGCTTTTGAACCTAAACGGCGCATGAATGGAATACCGTTAACCAAATCGGCTTTATCGGTCATTTTGTAAATATAATGTAATGACAATGACATCATCATGTCATTCAAAGATAATTTAGATTGCGCAGCCAAAGCCTGAATTTGCTCTAAAATTCCTGTCGAAAAACGGAGTTGATGCTTAATAAATGTCGCTGTGGTTTTTGCCGCTAAATGATGAGTACTTAAACTAACTGGACTAGGTAAATCTTCACAATATGCCTTCCAGAAAGCTTGGTCTATTTTAAATTGATGGCTATTTTCATAAGCCTGACGCTCAGAAATAACGTCATTGACGCCAATGAACGGAGAAATCGAAAGGTCTTTTTCTTCTTGTAATTGTTGATAGAGTTCAACAATACGTTTGGTTAGGTTAATCATGCTAAAACCATCAAGCATGATGTGGTGATAACGTTGGTACCAATACACTTTGTCATGCGTCGTAAATAACACCTGACGAAACAGTTGAGATTCACCCGCTTTAAGTGATTTAGCACATTGACGATCTGATGGCATCCAGTCCCATAAACGTTGCTGAGCTTTTTTAGGCGTTAAATGACAAAAATCAAATTCTTCAATTTGAAACTGAACTTGGTTATTAAGCTCTATAAAGGGATCTGACGGGTCAGATGAATACGAAGCAATGACCGTGTCAGCTTCATTTAAGCCGATCTGAATTGCTTTTTTAAACGTTGGGATATCGACAGTTTTTGGTAGTTCCAAACAATGCGCAATGGTATATAAATCTTCAATTGAACTTAAATGATCGGCAAGGAAAATGCCGAGCTGAGTAGATGCCAATTCAAAACGAGCTGGTTGAGAAAGGTCCGGAGTAAATTCATTATTTAATGCCTGATTCATTACAATCTCCTTTACGCTTGTTGAAAGGGGTTAATTGCAAGCCAATGCTTTTCTACATATGCGATACACGAAGCCCGTGTATCAGGTCCATGCTGAATATCCCACCCCGATGGCACCTGATGTTGAGCAGGCCATAAACTGAACTCACCTTGTTGATTTTTTAAAACCTGAAAAGACAAACTTTCATTATCGAAAGGATTAATATAGTTTTCCTGTAAGTTGCTCATGATATTGTTATCCTTGATGAAACAAATGGTTATAGTGAAAGAGTTTTTTGCAATGCCTTAAGCAAGTCAGTACGCCAGTTCACGGCATCATGTCCGCCCTGAAAAGTGTGAAAACTCACTTGATTGAATGATTGCAATTGTTGATAAAGCTGAAGGGCATCGTCCCGCATATCGGTTTCATACGTGCCGGCACTGATATAGATTTGAGTTGTTTTTGATAATTGATGAGATACGTTTTGAAGCAGTTCTAAAAGATTACCTTTATGTTTTTGCCCTAAAATACTGTTTGAAAAATTTGACCACCAATAAGATCCAGACTGCAAAATCAGGGAAGTAAAAATGGTCGGGAACAACAAAGTACTATGTAAAGCACATAAACCACCTAAACTTTGACCACATAACGTAATGTCTGTTTTAGAAATAAAAGAATATTCTTTTAAGAGTATTTCAATGAGTTCATCAACCAACGCCTGACTAAATGCATCATGGCAACCATAATCTTGTTGGCGTTGTTGACTATTTAAACTATGAACAAAAACATAAACTGCTGGACGAATCTTATTTGAATCAGTCAAATGTTGAATTTCGGGCAGAATCGAAAGCTCTCGACTCCAGATTTGACCATCAAGCAATATGACGAGTGGCAGGTCTTCTTGAGCCGATTGATGACTAATAAAAATGTCTACCAAATAGTCTTGTTGGCATAAGCGACTTGACCATTGAAATGTCTTTGTAATTGGGCAATCGTCTATGAAAGCTTTTGTGTTTTCGAGTTGAATTTGATTGATGTATCGGGCCAGATGTCCCGTATAAAACTGATGTTGATTGAATGAGTCAATTTGAGCATTTTGTTTAAGCTCCTTTTGCCACCATGAGCGTCGTGTTGCCGCACAATCTGTTTCTGGCGCTTCTTCACTAGCGGTCACTACAACATAACTACCAGTCCAAGCTAAGGGCAGCTCTATTTCAAAGAAGTACACATTTGTTCCAGCTATATGGCTAAAACGATTCCACTTTTGATAGATAGAAGGGCTCTGTGAATAAATATCAATATAGACAAAGATACTTTCTTTAGGCTCAGGACCACGCCAAACAAAGGTACAGAGCGCTTTATTTTTTTGTAGGTTAACTAGCGGACTACCTATTTTTTTAACGGTATTCCACCAGACCTCACTCCCAACATTGAGTTGTTGAAATAGGGGATGTAAGGGATGAGAAAATGGCTTCATTTTGAGTCCATCTCGACAAGAAAGCGCGGTCAAATTAACAAAATGATTCTCATTAGTAAATGAAAACAATTATCATTATAATCAATAAAAAAAGACAGGTTTTATTAAAATTATTAAAAATCAATAAAATAAGTCTAATTCTTGGTTAATAAATAACTTGATTTAGATTGTAATCTTATGTTTGATATTTATCGCACTTGATAATAATGATAATTATTTGCAATTATGTGGCGGAATTTACTATTCGAGTCAAACTGGAGTAAAACATGAGCTCTACCATCGTAGTCACAGGTGCTGCAAGAGGTATTGGAGCTGCTATTACAAAAAAATTATTGCAGCAAGGATATCAAGTGATCGGCATCGACCGACAGGAAAATCCTGAACAATGGGAAATCACACAAAAGATAGAAAGCAGTGAAATATCGCGTTGGCACGGCTTTCAGCAAGATATTACTGACCAAGAAACAACAGCGAAGCTCATTAAAGATATTTTAAACAAACATAGCGTAACGGGTTTAGTAAATGCGGCGGGCG
>NZ_JZFB01000001.1:647305-653224 GCF_001188385.1 Acinetobacter sp. V2
CGCACCTCACCAAGTAAGGCTTAATATTGTTTCACCAGGCTCTACGCTAACTCAAATGCAGCAGCAGCTTTGGACAGATAATTCACCTCCGCCTGCGGTAATCGATGGAGATTTAAGCCAATACCGTACAGGCATTCCCTTAAGAAAATTAGCCCAGCCTGAAGATATTGCCAATACGGTCAGCTTTTTACTTTCTGATCAAGCGGCACAAATTACCATGCAAGAAATTGTGGTTGATGGAGGAGCCACTTTAGGCGTTTAAACATTCATTCATTACAACAAAATAACTGTATAAGGAGTTGCGAGATGTCGGCACAGCATCCGTATTTTATCCAACGAGAAAATTTTACTGAAAGCCGCGTTGCACTAGCACAAGAAATTTTAAATTGTGGAAATGACGCAGGTTTTATTTTCACAACGCCAGAATACACCATCAATAGTCATCAAAAATTACGTGATATTCAAGTCGCTAAAAATAGCCTTTTAAAAGATTGGTTAGATGAAGCACGAGCTCAATTAGAACTTGCAATGAATGACGGTTATAAAGACGTCAAGATTATGGGTGGACTACCATTTTGCTCGGCAGCCGATGTCAATTTAATGCTGATGCAAAATGCAAAAATCTATCAGAAAGTACTCTATGCAAAGTCTGATATTGATTTTGGTTCTTTATCTTTAGAAAAGGCGGATTATTTCCCTTTAGGTGAACATTACCAACAGCAAGTTGAGTATTTAGTTCAACAAATGCAAGCAAAAAAACTTGATAAAGCCGTACTTGCTCGTATTTTACAACTTGAATTTGAACAAAATATTCCCGTCTCGGACCTATTTTATAACTTAGCTAAGCATAATCCCGAAGGTTATAACTATGCAGTCGCGAGGCATCCTCAAAGTGAAGGATGGTTTGTCGGTGCAAGCCCCGAACTTTTAATTGCAAAGCAAAATACAAGAATCTGGAGTAAACCGGTTGCTGGTACATTGGCTCGTGATGACGATCCAACCCTAGACCAAAATAACGCTAGAGCATTACTTGCTTCACAAAAAGATCAACATGAGCATGCACTCGTCATCGAAATGATTGCCGATGAGCTCACACCTTTTTGTAAGCAGTTAAAAGTACCTAAACAACCATCCCTGATTCGTACTAAACGCCTTTGGCACTTGGCATCACACATTACTGGCGAACTTAAGAAAGCCGATACACATGTTTTTGACTTAATTGAACGCTTGCACCCAACACCTGCAATTTGTGGGGAGCCTAGTCCAATTGCGAAAGAACTAATTCAGCAACTTGAACCATTTAACCGTGAATTATTTGCAGGAACTATGGGTTGGGCAGATGAACAAGGTAATGGTGAATGGTCGGTGACTGTTCGCTGTGCCCGAATTTATCAGAACATTGCCCGTTTATTTGCCGGTGCAGGCATTGTGGAGGCATCTCGTCCACAAGCCGAACATGCTGAAACTGCCGCTAAATTTCGCACTGTGCTGGACGGATTCCAGATTTCACCAAATCAATTGCCAATACAAGGACCAAACACATGACAACACAGGTTTATCTGGATGGTGCAGTGCCATATCCAGCAGAATTTGCTGAGATTTACCGTAAAAAAGGTTATTGGCTTGGACAAAACTTGAGTGATTTCTTGCGTGAAAGTGCTCAAAAATACCCGCAAAACATAGCAGTATATGATGGTGATAAAGCCGTTAGTTATGCTGAGTTTGATCATTTAGTTGATTACTGCACAAGCCATTTATATCAACATGGACTAAGAGCGGGTGACAAAGCAGTTGTACAGATGCCGAATCACTATCAGTTCTATGTTTTATTTTTTGCACTGATTCGGCTTGGTGCTTTACCTGTGATGTCTTTACCTGCACATCGCTATGCAGAACTCAGTAGTTTTTTCAAACAAACCCAAGCAAAAGCTTATTTCTGTGCTGATTTTGGTGCACAAAAATTTGACTACCGAGAGCTTGCCGAAAAGCTTCAGCAAACTGCTCCTTGCTTACAACATATATTTGTCCTTGGAAATGCCGACAAGTTTGTAGCGGTTCAAAATCTATTAAAAGAAACCCATATTTTAGATGAAGCCATCTCACCGACTACGGCAGATCAGGTTGCCTTTTTACAACTTTCAGGTGGAAGTACTGGTGTTCCTAAACTGATTCCACGGACCCATGACGACTATCTATATAGCGTACGTGAGAGCGCGAAAATCTGCCGTCTCAGTCAGTCATCACGCCTACTCATGGTTTTACCCGCGGCACATAACTTTTCAATGAGCTCGGCCGGTTCTTTAGGTATTTTTTATTCAGGCGGGGCTGTAGTTTTAGGCACTGATCCAAGCCCTGAAACTGCTTTTTCATTGATCAAAAAACACGGTGTGACTGATGCTTGCTTGGTTCCTGCTTTGGTTCGACCTTGGATGGATAAAGCAGCGAAAGATCAAGATCCAATATTGTCGACTCTACGTTGCTTACAAGTCGGAGGAGCACGTTTACCCGATGCAGTTGCCACACGCTTGATTGATGAGTTTCAAGTCAATCTACAGCAAGTTTTTGGCATGGCTGAAGGGCTGGTGAATTACACCCATTTTGACATGACGAAGGAGCAAATTATCCATACCCAAGGTTTAAAAATCTCGCCAGATGATGAAATTTTAGTACTGAATGATAATGATCAGCCAGTAAAGGCTGGAGAGGTAGGGCATTTGCTGACTCGCGGTCCCTATACTATTCGTGGCTATTACCAAGCACCGGAGCACAATGCACGATCTTTTACACCGGATGGTTTTTATCGAACAGGCGATTTAGTACGCATTCGCGAAGATGGCTGCATTGTTGTGGAAGGCCGTTCAAAAGAACAAATCAATCGTGCTGGTGAAAAAATTGCGACAGAAGAAGTTGAACAAGCTTTATTAACTCATCCACAAATTCGCCTAGCAGCATTGGTTGCTATGCCTGATGAGATTATGGGTGAAAAGAGCTGTGCTTTTGTTGCATGGCAAGCACACGCTGATGATCCAAGCCCAATTCGTCTTGCAATGTCCGTTCGTCAACATCTGAAAGACTATGGACTTGCTACCTACAAAATTCCCGATCGAGTCGAATTTATCGAGCAATTTCCATATACAGCCTTTGGGAAAATCGACAAAAAAAGATTACGTCAACAATTTGAAACCAACACCAAAGTTCTTGCTTAAAGATAAAAAAGGAAAAATTTAATGAGTATTCCTAAAATTGCCAGTTACAGCATGCCACAAGCGCACGAATTTACAGCGAATAAAACACATTGGCAGTTGCATACCGATCGCGCTGTTTTATTAGTACATGATATGCAGCAATATTTTTTAGATTTTTATGATCAAACTCAAGCGCCTATTCCAGAGCTCATTAAAAATACCAAAGAACTGATTGAAACTGCGCGTAAGTTTAATATCCCTGTCGTCTATACTGCACAGCCCGGTAACCAGACACCTGAACACCGCCAGTTATTAACGGACTTTTGGGGAACTGGTCTAAAAGATGATCCATATATTACCCAAATTTTGCCGGAAATTACGCCTGATAAAAATGATACTGTCTTAACAAAATGGCGTTATAGCGCTTTTAAATTTTCTCCACTCGAACAACTTATGCGTGAGTCAAACCGCGATCAACTCATCATTTGTGGTGTTTATGCCCATATTGGTTGCCTTATGAGTGCTGCAGAAGCATTTATGCTAAATATTCAGCCATTTTTATGTGGAGATGCACTTGCTGACTTTAGCCGTGAAGAACATGATATGGCTTTAAAGTATACAAGTACTCGTTGTGGGCAAGTCATGACAACTCAGCAAGTCACACGAGCTTGGGCGCTTGAACAAGCGGCATCACCACTCACTCAAGAAGGTATTGTTTTGGCAGTGAGTGAACAGCTTCAGATTCCAGCTTCAGACATTCAGTTAAATGATGATTTACTCATGCTTGGACTTGATTCGGTACGCCTCATGACATTAGTGGGTAAATGGCAAGCTTATGGCGCACAGGTAAGCTTTGAAGATTTAGCTGAACAACCCACACTAGAAGTTTGGATTGATAAGCTAGTCGCTTAAATTGAAAGAATAAAAAAAGGCAGATTTAATATCTGCCTTTTTTTTATTTTAACTTTTAAAAGGATGTATTGTCCTTTTTAATACGACTGTTAAATCTCAAAGCTCGACTCAACCATAGTTTGCTCATTGACCACTGAAAACTCGGTAAACTATGAACCACAACAAAGAAGAACACAGTAAATAGCGGTACCAGTAAAGTACCAAACACGACACTACCAAATACACTCATTCCAATTTCATATCTGCTCGCAGCGCCTGCACCAGTTGCAAAAATCAAAGGAACCACGCCCGCACCAAAGGCAAGAGATGTCATCAAAATCGGACGTAAGCGTAGCTTTAACGCTTCACTTGCCGCATCGATTTTACTTTTCCCTTGTTTGAGTGCTTGAGTCGCAAACTCAACAATGAGAATCGCATTTTTACAAGATAAGCCAATACCTGTTAATAGGGCAATTTGAAAATAAACATCGTTAGGTAACTTAAAAATCCAAGCAAAAATAATAGTGCCTGTAATGCCTAGAGGAAGCCCTAATAAAATAATAAAAGGAATTTTCCAGCTTTCATATAAGGCAGCCAAACATAAGAAAATAAACAAAATAGAAATGAGATATAAATAAATTGCTTGGCGGCTAGATTGTTGCTCTTGTAAAGAAAGACCGCTCCATGCGACATCTATACCAGACTGTTTACTGACCATATCACTTAACTGTTGCATTGCCTGACCTGAGCTAAAGCCAGAACTTACATTTGCTTCAAGTTGAATGGCAGCCAGTCCCATAAATCGGGTAAGAGCTTCAGGGCCACCTGTCCACTGACTTTGTGCAAAATGAGCGAGGGAAAGCATTCCACCTGAGTTATTGCGTACATGCCAATACGCTAAATCTTCAGGTTTAGAACGAAACTCTGAATCACCTTGCATAATGATTCTCTTAATTCGACCTCGTTCAACAAAATCGCCAACATAGTTTCCACCCCAAGCAGTTGATAGTGTTGAGCGAATTGCTTGTTGGTCAATTCCTAACATTTTGGCTTTATTTTGATCGAGTTGAATAAATACTTCGGCTTTATCTTCACTCACAAGAGGACTTAGATTTTCAAAGGCTGAATAATTGCGAGATTCTTTTTCTAAGGCTTTATATTGTTTAATTAATTCATCGCGACCTTGACCATTTACATCTCTAAGCCAAAGTTCTAAAGCATCAGATTGACCTAACCCAGATACACTTGGTGGCATTCCTACCATGACTTTAGCCGGCAAGTTTTTTTGTAAATATGCTTGGGCACGTTCACGAATAGCACTCGCTGTATTGGCTTCTCCTTTACGCTCATTCCAATGTTTAAGCGAAACAAAGGCCATACCTAAATTTGGACCGCTCCCTGAAAAGTTTTGTCCATTCACGACCAGTACGGTATTAATATTTTTGCCTTCATGTTCAAAGAAATAATTATTGACGAGTCTTCCAATTTCTTCGGTTTGGCTCATTGAGGCACTGTTATGCAAACTATAGGGAACAGCAAGTAATCCTTGATCTTCATTTGGAATAAAGCTTGTAGGCAAACTGCGGTAAATCATCAATAGAATAATCGCGATGCCTACAACTAACAGACTGGAAAATACTTTAAACTGGATTAAACGAACAGATAAAAAACTAAAAGCTGATCTGACTTTTTGAAGAGCAAGCTCAAGCATTTGTCCCCATTTCGGTTTTTTATTATGTTTTTTTAATAGAACTGCGCACATTGCAGGTGTAATGGTCATGGCTACAAATAGCGATAACAACATGGCTGCTGCTAATGTAATAGAAAACTGACGGTAAATCAT
>NZ_JZFB01000001.1:653322-672483 GCF_001188385.1 Acinetobacter sp. V2
CAAGCTTCACGTACACTTAGCTGTTGTTCGTGCATAAGCCGTTCAACATTTTCCACGACTACAATGGTGTCATCAACCAATAATCCAATCGCTAAAACTAGAGCAAATAGCGTAAGTGTGTTAATGCTCATTCCAAACAAATACAACACCACAAATGTGCCACTAATGACGATGGGAACCGTAATGGTTGGAATAAGAGTTGCACGCCAATTTTGTAAAAAGAGATACATCACAATAACAACTAGCACGATTGCTTCAAGCAAAGTGATTATGACCTGCTTAATTGACTCTTCAATAAATGGTGTATTGTCTCGTGGATAAACGACTTTATATCCAGCTGGTAAATGCTGGCTAAGCTGAGCCATTTTTTCTTTAATAAGAGCAGAAGTCTCGATTGCATTCGCATCAGGGCTTAGAGAAATTCCTAAACCTGCCGATGGATAGCCATTAAGCGTATTAATACTTTCGTAATTTTCTGCCCCTAATTCGACTCTCGCGACATCTTTTAAATAAACAAGGCTACCGTCAACATTTGCTTTAACGACTACCGATTTAAAGTCATCTATTGTTTTTAAACGTGAACCTGCTTTTACTTTTGCATAAATATTTTGGTCAGCAGCAGAGGGCATTGCACCAATCGAACCCGCAGCAATCTGGGTGTTATAATCTTCTAGGGCCTTTTCAATATCACTCGGTACAAGTTGATAATTTCTAAGCTGATTTGGATTTAACCAAATGCGCATGGCATAGCTTGAACCAAAAACATTAACTTCACCAATGCCTTGCAGCTGACTTAAAGGTTGTTCAAAGTGATTCACCATATAATCAGACAAATCAATATTGCTGGTTTTACCAGTTTCATCATATAGCCCCACAATAAGTAGCATATCGCCCGTGGTTTTCCATATGTTTACGCCTTGTCTTTGAACTTCCTCAGGTAAACGGTTTAATGCACCATTAATTCGGTTTTGTACTTGGAGCTGTGCTTTATCAATATCTGTGCCAATTTTAAAATGAATATCAATGCTACTCGTTCCTGATGATTCACTATAGGACGTAAAGTAAAGCAAATTATCCAGACCCTTTATTTGTTGTTCTAAAATTTGGGTCACACTTTCTTCTACTGTATCAGCAGCTGCACCACGATAGTTCGCAACAACCGTAACACCCGGTGGAGCAAGGTTAGGATAGCGTTCGACAGGCATTGCTAAAGTGGCAAGAAAACCAAAGATAAGAATAGTGATTGCAATGACAGAAACAAAAATAGGGTGATAGATAAAAAATCGAGAGAGCATTGTTATGTCTACTTTAAGATTGTTTTAAATAGGTTTTTAGGCACACGAAAGTGTAATGGTAACGCTTTTTTACAGCACAAACAATAATGATTATCATTATATAACTAATAATTATTTTTATCTTGATCAGTAAAAGTCATGCGTATATGATGCTCGGCACATCATAAATGATAATAATTATCATGTGGTAATCATTATCCAGAATAAGGGCCGAGAAATGACGTTAACGAAAAAGGCGCTGGTGGTCGCCATCTCAACACTACTTCCTTTCGCCGTTCAAGCAAATACAGATAGTGAACAGCAGGGTAATAGTGAACCAGTTCAAAAACTTAAAACTATTGTGGTTTCTGCTGCATTAAAAGAACAAGACGTAGACAAAGCACCCGCATCCATTAGTGTGATCACAAGTGAAGAGATTGAACGCAGTGCGGCACTGAGCCTTGCTGATGTTTTACAAAAACAAGCTGGGGTTTATAACTATAACAGCGGACAGGACAAAATTATTATCCGAGGGATGCAAGATACTTCTGGCAGTTATACTTTAATCCTGATCAATGGAAAAAGAACATCTTCCTTGGGAGCAATGTGGCGGGGCAATGACTTCGACTGGAGTTCAATTCCATTAAATAGTATTGAACGAATTGAAGTGATTCGCGGACCAATGTCATCGCTTTATGGTTCTGATGCCATGGGTGGCGTAATTAATATTATTACCAAGAAAGCCGAAAATGGACAGCTTCATGGTTCGATCTTTGGACAATATAACCGAGCTGACCGTGGGAATGGTAAAGATCAATTCCGTTACGGATTTAACCTATACGGTGGCTTAACCGATAATGTTAGTTTTTCTCTTTCTGGTGATTCTTATAACCGTGATGCGTGGTATCGAAATGGTAAACCGGACTCAAATGGCGCCTATTTTGTAGAAAAAGACACTAAGAATGTACATGGGACTTTAAGTTGGGATATCAATGATCAACAAACTTTAGACCTAGATTTAGGTTATACCAAAGATAAGAGACCACTTACCCAAGATGCGGCATCTTCGATTCAAGAAGGTGAAGATGAGCGAACCAATGTAGGTATTACTCATCGAGGGAAATGGAGCTGGGGGAAAACAGAAGCTTATATTGGAAAAGAAACCGCTAAAATTTATGACTATGACAGTGAATATAATGCTCCACAAAGTCGTAATTATAAGCAAGAAAACTTACTAGGTCGTGCATTTGCTAACTTTGACTGGATGATGAATAACACCACAGCTGGTGTTGATTATAAAGATCAGAAAATCACAGATCCTGTAGGATACACATCTGGTGGATCTGAACAGAAAAGTTATGGAGTATTTGTTCAGAACGATACCCATATTAACGATGCACTGACCTTAACTTTAGGTGGTCGTTACGACGACTTTGATAATTTTGATGGTAAAGCAACTGGTAAAGCCTATTTAGCTTATCAACTCGCTGAAGGAGTTATTCTTAAAGGTGGTGTTGGTCAAGCTTATAAAGTTCCGGGACCATATCAGTTAGATGCAAATTATGAGCTAATTTCTTGTGGGGGAAGCTGTTTTATTACAGGGAATCCAAATCTAAAACCCGAAGAAAGTACTAACTATGAAGCATCTTTAATTGTTCGTAAACCAAACTGGAATGCTGGTGTTACAGTATTTGAAAATGATGTTGAGAACTTAATTGAACGTGTTTCTAATCCTAATTCTCCAAATCCAACCAAATATCCATATAAATGGGACAATGTTGCTAAAGCAAAACTGAAAGGTGTGGAACTGAACGGAGCATATGACTTTAGTGATGATTTAGGGATAACAGCTAATGCAACATATTTGGATGCTAAAAATGAAGTAACTGGTAAAGACCTTACTGAACGTCCCGAATGGTTAATTAATAGTTCAGTTTCATGGGCTATTGTTGAAAATTATCGTATGAATTTTGGTGCAAGCTATGTGGGTCATCAAATGTTATCTAGTGGTAAAGAGTTACCAGCCTATACTACTTACGATGTGACATTTACTTCACCACTTTCACCACGCTTAACATTGGACTATGGCGTAAAAAACCTGACCGATGTTGATCTGGAAAATGAAGATGCATCATTTAATACCAAACTTTATGGCCGCAATTACTTTGTAAAAGCGACTTATAGTTTCTAAGTTAAAACTAAGTACAAAGCCTATTCGTAAGGGAATAGGCTTTGTTTTTTATTAAACAAATATCCATAATTTTTAAACCAGTATAGACAAAATAATTTTAAGAATTTCTATACTTTTCAACATTAAGGCTAATTAATCATGACGGCAACTTCAAAATCATTATTAAATGGACTACCAATAAAAAAATCGAGAATACAGGTTTTTGAAATTTTAAACCAAAATCCACAAGGCTTAAGTGCGGTAAGCATTTATGCGCAAATTAAAAATGAACATAAAATTACGCTCGGAACAATTTATCGAATCTTATCTGAATTTGAAAATCGCAAGCTCATCAAAAGGGTGTTCTTAGGAAAAAGTAAAAGTATTTATAAGATCAGAAAAGATAAAATGAGCTGTAACTTGATTTGTCTAAAAACCGCAGAAGCAACTAGCTATGAACATGAAAAAGTGAAAGAGCTACTGCATGAAGTCATAGATGTTATTTTTGCGAATACAGGAACTAATATCAGTAGTATTGAACTTAATCTCTATACAGAATAAAAAGTTTAGATAGAAAAAAGGACAGTCTAAACTGTCCTTTTTTTATTAAATTTGCTATTTGATAACTTTAATTCGCGTAGTCGCTGGAATAATTAAAGGTGAATTCTTAGCGACATAGCTTTCAAGGGCATCAATATCTTGACCACCACCTACACGGTTTTGACCTTCTTTTAATACTGTAAAGTTGTCACCACCATCTGCCAAAAAGCTATTGACTGTTACGCGGTATACCTTAGTGTCAACCAGCGGTGAACCTGCAACCATAATGTTACTTGCTCGTGGTGAAACAGACGTATTTGCCGCATATTGATAAGTTAATTCTTTAGACGGCTGTAAAATTCTAGGTGAGTTTGCATTTGCACCAGACCACTGCTGCTCAATTACATCTTTAATTTGTTTGCCAGTTAAGCTCAAAGTCACAATAGAGTTACCAAAAGGTTGCACTGCAAAAACATCGCCAAATGTAATCTGGTTACTACTGTTAATAAGTAAATCGGCACGGACACCACCTGGGTTCATTAAGGTAAAGTCAGAGCCTTGGTTACTTGCTTTTAAGGCAGCCGCTTGTTGAGCATCTGCAATCATAATACCCAATGGGCTTTCACCACTTTCGACTTGAGTACGACTGACTACAGCTGTTGCAGTTCCAACCACACGGCTTGAAATGGTGGTCACCGCTTGGCGGTATTTATCTAAAATGGCTTCAATGCTTGGGGTTTTACTAAATTTTTGATAGAGATCTGTTAGGCTTACCGTGGTGGTGCCAGACGTATAGGCCTCACTTTGTATAGGAACTTGTTTAGCATCTTTTTTAATCACATCACCAGTTTTACCATCTAACTCAACCTTGATGTCAGTAATGAGCGTGCCATATTGTCCAGCTGAAGTAAGCAAGAACGGTTTTGCGGGATTTTTGGTTGCATAGTCACAAATATAAGATTGGTGTGTATGACCTGAAACAACAATATCAACTGCTGGATTAAGCTTATCCAAAATTCCTAAAATCGGACCGCTTAAGCCATCACATGTTTTTTCATTAAACTTCGTACTTGGCGCTGCGCCTTCATGTACCACCACTACAATCGCTTCAATTCCTTGTTTTTGTAATTCAGGAATCAAGGCGTTTACCGTATCGGCTTCATCACGAAACTCAACGTCTTTAATGCCGGCAGCAGAAACAATACTTGGCGTTGCTTTAAGGGTTAATCCAATAAATGCAACTGGAATTCCACCATAAGTTTTGACTTTATATGCAGGAAAGATCGTTTTACTGGCATCATTTTTCATTGCTACGTTAGCAGCAAGGAAATCAAATTTTGCACCACTAAAGTTTTTATTTATTTGGCAAGGCGCAATGCTTGTATATTGCTGACATCCACCGTTCTTTAAACGGCGTAATTCATCTGTACCACGGTCAAATTCATGGTTACCGACAGCATTAAAATCAATTTGAATGTCATTCATGACTTCAATGGTCGGTTCATCTAAAAATAAAGAAGAGGTTAGAGGAGAAGCACTAATTAAGTCGCCCGCCGAAACCACAGCATTATTTGGATTTTCTGCTTTAAGTTTTTTAATCGCATCGGCGAAGTAACTCACTCCACCCACAGGAATACGAACAGATTGAGCAGCATCATTTGGATTTGGTGCTTCGACGTAACGCTTCGGTGGCTCAAGATTTCCGTGAAAGTCATTAAAAGCTAAAATATTTACGGTTTGATTGCTTCTTTGAGCAGGTGGTGCGGTGTCATTATCATCATCGTCATTACATCCAGCCAATAACGTTACTGCCAGAGAAAGTGTTGTTACTTTAAAAAGTGTTGTTAAATTTTTCATTTTTTTATCATTTGATCAATTAAGACGGATAAAAAATACGCTTTTAGTATGAATGTTTGATGAAACCTTTAATGAGCAAATATGTTCGAAATATTAAAATTTGGACAAAAAACACAATTATCGAACAATATCTTGGCTAGGGGTGGTCTACAAACCCAAATTTTTTATTTAGAATAAATTTTTAATGACCTTATAAGATTTAATCAAGTGATTCATTTCACAAGATTAATATGAACCGGAGATAATTTATGCAATGGACTAAACCAGCTTTTACTGATTTACGCATTGGTTTTGAAGTTACTATGTACTTCGAAGCACGTTAATTCAGTTTCATCCAAATATGTCATAAGCCCTAGTCTTGTTCTAGGGCTTATCTCTTTCTAATAAGATATTAATTTTATGTATATTTATGTTTTAGGTTCAGCTGCTGGAGGCGGGTTCCCGCAGTGGAATTGTAATTGCCCGAATTGTCATGGTGTACGCACAGGTTCAATCCAAGCCAAAGCTCGTACTCAATCATCAATTGCTGTTTCTGAAAATGGAACAGACTGGGTTTTATTAAACGCTTCACCTGATATCCGCCAGCAACTTTTCGAATTTAAAGCAGCACAACCCGCGCGTAAATTGCGTGATACAGGAATAACAAGCGTTATTTTAATGGATAGTCAGTTAGACCATACAACTGGGCTTTTAACCTTACGTGAAGGTTGTCCAATGAATGTATGGTGTACAGAAATGGTCCACCAAGATTTAACAAGCGGCTTTCCAGTATTTAATATGCTCAAACACTGGAATGGTGGTCTTCAATACAATGAAATTAATCCTAAACAAGCCTTTAAAATTGATGGTTTCGAAAATTTAGAATTTTTGCCTTTAATTATTAAAAGTGCTGCACCACCATATTCACCGCATCGAAATGACCCACATGATGGCGATAATATTGCTTTAATTATCAAAGATCATAAGACACAAAAACAGTTGTTCTATGCGCCGGGTCTTGGAAAAATTGACGATCAAATCATGCAGATTATGCAGAGTTCAGACTGTGTCATGATTGATGGTACGCTTTGGACAGACGATGAAATGCAACAAACAGGGGTTGGAACTAAAACTGGCCGTGAAATGGGACATTTATATATTAGTGGTGAAGGTGGTTCACTGTCTTATTTAAATCAGCTGAGTACACCTAAAAAAGTGCTGATTCATATTAACAATACCAATCCAATTTTAAATGAAAACTCTAGCCAGTTTGCTGAACTTAAAGCAAATGGTGTAGAAGTTGCCTATGACGGCATGCAGATTGAACTCTAAGGTGAAATATGACTCAAACACCTGAAGCTTTAACGACAGAACAATTCAAACAAGCCATTATCGATAAAGGCCAGTATTATCATATCTATCATCCATTTCACGTGATGATGTATGAAGGTAAAGCCACCCAGCAGCAAATTCAGGCTTGGGTTGCAAACCGCTATTACTATCAAATTAATATTCCGCTTAAAGATGCAGCGATTATGGCAAATTGCCCTGATCAGCGAGTCCGTCAAGAATGGATTCAACGCATGATCGATCAAGATGGTGAATATCCAGATGGCGGTGGCCGAGAAGCATGGCTACGCTTAGCCGAAGCTGTGGGCTTGAGTCGTGAACAAGTTATTTCTGAAGAGCTGGTATTACCGGGTGTGCGCTTTGCAGTAGATGCCTATGTGAACTTTGCACGCCGTGCTTCGTGGCGTGAAGCAGCCAGTAGTTCTTTAACTGAACTTTTTGCTCCACAAATTCATCAGTCACGACTTGATTCATGGCCACAACACTATCCATGGATTGATGATAAAGGCTATGAATATTTCCGTTCTCGTTTAAGTCAGGCACGCCGTGATGTTGAACATGGTTTAACAATTACGCTTGATTCATTTACAACTCATGAGCAACAAGAGCGAATGCTTGAAATATTGCAGTTTAAACTGGATATTTTATGGAGCATTCTAGATGCTTTAACACTTGCACATGTTCACAATGAAGCGCCATATCACACTGTGACGAGCAAACGAGTTTGGCACAAAGGACTATTTAAATGAATAAAGAACAGTTTGATTTAAACCTTGTGCCGACATGGCGCCAGGGTTACCGTTTTCAGTTCGAACCAGCTCAAAATGGTTTCGTGATTTTATACCCTGAAGGCATGATCAAGTTAAATGAAAGTGCAGGGGCAATCGGACAATATATTGATGGGCAGCAAAATGTTTCTGCAATTATTGCTCAGTTAAAGCAAAAATTTGGTGAGATTGCTGAGATTGATCAGGATGTAGTGGACTACATGCTGGTCGCAAAACAGCAACACTGGATTGATTTAGTATGACAGAAGGTGTTGGCCTACCTTTATGGTTATTAGCGGAACTCACTTATCGTTGTCCGCTACAATGCCCATATTGCTCAAACCCCTTGGACTATGCTCAACATAAAAATGAGCTAACCACTCAAGAATGGTTTGATGTTTTTGATCAGGCACGTCAGATGGGCGCTGTTCAACTCGGATTTTCTGGCGGTGAACCACTGGTACGTCAAGATTTAGAACAACTCGTTGCCCATGCTCATCAACAAGGGTTTTATACCAACTTGATTACCTCAGGCATGGGTCTTACCGAACAACGTATTGCCGATCTAAAACAAGCGGGTTTAGACCATATTCAAGTGAGCTTTCAAGCTAGCGATCCTGTGGTAAATGATGCTTTGGCAGGTTCAAAGCATGCTTTTGAACAAAAATATGAAATGTGCCGACTGGTTAAGAAATACGATTATCCAATGGTGCTTAACTTTGTTATTCATCGACATAACATTGACCAGATTGAACAAATCATTGAACTTTGCCTTGAGCTGAATGCAGATACAGTCGAGCTAGCAATTTGTCAGTTTTATGGTTGGGCTTTTCTAAACCGCCAAGGTTTATTACCCACACAAGAGCAACTGACACGTGCAGAACAGATTACCAATGAATATCGAGAAAAATTAAAAGCGCAAAATCACCCTTGCAAACTCATTTTTGTAGTGCCTGATTATTATGAAGAGAGACCGAAAGCCTGCATGAATGGCTGGGGTAAAATCTTCTTTACAGTCGCTCCAGATGGTATGGCACTGCCTTGCCATGCAGCACGACAATTGCCAATTTCATTTCCAAACGTCCGCGAACATAAATTGTCAGATATTTGGTACAAATCAACTGGATTTAATCATTTCCGTGGTGATGCATGGATGCCAGAAGGTTGCCGTAGTTGCCCAGATAAAGAACGTGACTTTGGCGGATGTCGTTGTCAGGCCTATATGTTGACTGGAGATGCGGCTAATGCTGATCCTGTATGTGGGAAATCGCCGTATCATCAAATGATCGAACAAGCGCGTACAGAAAGTCAGTTGGCTGCACCACTGCAAAACTTAGTATTCCGTAATAGTAGAAACTCTAAATCTTTAAGCTCCACACAAAATATTCCAGTGCACACGATTACAGACATATAGCAAGCAATAGGAATGCTCATGAAGTCTAGCCATATTCCAGTTTTTGATGGACATAATGATGCTTTAACACGCTTATGGCTAAGCGATCATCCAGATCCTGTACATGCTTTTATTCATGAACGATTAGGGGGCCATCTTGACCTAAAACGCTGTCAAAAGGCTGGCTTTATGGGAGGAATGTTTGCGATTTTTTTACCTCCATACAGCTATGTTCAACAGCATCATCCTAATAAGCTATTTGATCAAAATGCTTTTGATTTTACCCAACAGCAAATTGAACAAATTTGTTTAGAACAACTCGATTTAGCACATCAACTCGCTCAGCATTCTAAAAATATTAAAATTTGCACATCAGTTCAAAATATTCAGGATTGCTTAGCAGAGCAAAAGCTAGCAATTGTATTGCATATGGAAGGTGCAGAGGCTTTACAACATAACCCGGATTTACTTGATGTGTTCTATGAAAGAGGCTTGCGTAGTATTGGCCCACTTTGGAATAGACCGAGCCGCTTTGGACATGGTTTAAATGCTAAATTTCCCCATTCACCCGACACTGGAGCAGGTCTCACCAGCGATGGCAAAGATTTTATAAAACGCTGTGCCGATAAAAAGATGGTGATTGATGTTTCACACATGAATGAACAAGCTTTTTGGAATACGGTAGATATATTGCAGCAGCCAATTGTAGCAACGCACTCAAATGCGCACGCTTTATGTGCTCAAGCACGCAACTTAACTGACTCGCAGCTTAAAGCAATCCGAGAAAGTAAAGGGATGGTAGGCGTAAATTTTGATGTCGCGTTTTTACGATCAGATGGGCAGCGCAATGCGGATACACCCATCGATGTAATTTTAGAACATTTAGAATATTTAATGGATCATTTGGGCGAAGAACATGTGGGCTTTGGCTCTGATTTTGACGGTGCACTTATTGGTACTGAACTTGAAGATGTGACAGGGCTACATTGCTTAATTGAGCGTATGCAACAGCGTGGTTATTCTAAAACACTGATTGAAAATATATGTCTTAATAATTGGGTGAGGGTGTTTGATAGAATTTTAGGTTAATAATGAATGACTAAAAAGAGTTAATCTACAGAATCATAACAGTTTTTTTATTGGCCGAAATGACTAAAAAAAATACAAATAGTTTAATTGTCAACCATTCGGTATATTCACTACACTCAACCTTACTGAATGTAAGAACATTTAGTATTTCAGGTCTTTTGTGGTTTTCACATTACCCATTTCTTCATGAGAAGTAGAAATGGGTTTTTTCTTATCTGAAACAAATAAACGTGATATCCATCACAAGAACTACTAATTATTGGTATAACCACTCAACTCCATCTTGACTAAAACTTCAGCATTAAATACATTTGTAGTGTATTCAAAGATAATAAGATTGCTTAAAGCAATTCATAATACTGCTTAATCCTGAAATACAGTAAAAAGCCTATTCAAAATATAGAATAGGCTTTTTGCTTTGTATCAAAATTTATTTTTTAACTATTACACTATTCAATTAACATAAAAATTAAATACCTTACAAAAGCGGAGCAAATGAAAGCCGTTAAATAACAAATTATGTGCTATTAATTAAAGCTGATTTTTCAAAAGTTACTCCGTCAATCGAAGAGGTGCAAAATGTTAAAGTCAATTTTAGTGATCGGAACAGGTATTGCGATTGGGATGTGTGTCTACAAGAAGAAGCAAAAGAACAGTAAGAGTTTTAACACAGATCACGATAGCGACTCAGTGACTAGTAAAGACAGGGTCCAAAATCAAGATGACGGCTCAATTGATAACGCTGTACAAGTTTAAAATTAAATAAAAAGGGGTTCAAATCATGAACCCTTTAATTTTATTAAAACTCATAATTATTTTAAATAGATTAACTTAAAGATAATAATTAAATTAATAATTACTCAACTATTCATTTAATTATTACAAAAGTATGATTAAAACAAAAAAAACACTTTCATTATTAAAATTTACATATTGTATCAGTGGAGTCTTTATTATTAGCGATGCGGATAATAAAAAAGGAGACTAGAATGTCAAAGCGCCATATTTTAAAAGAAGTAAATGCCAAAAGTATGTGTGGTATGGAAATTGTAGTTGAACAAATTTATGAAAATATTTATGAAAAAAACTTTGTCCAAGCTGAACAAGAGCAAAGCTGGTTGCCACTTTCTAAGATTGTGATTTCGGATAAAGTCATTAATTTAGATCCGGATAACAGTTTTGCTCATCCAAGAACAGGTAAGGTTTTTAAAGTCTTAAACTCTTAATAAGTTTGAGTTCACCAGCTCACTTACACGTTATAAATTATTGAGGTGATTCCTACAGAGGTATCACCTCAATGTTTTTCAGTAAGAGTTGATTTTTCTCATTAACGCTTTAATTAAGAGAAATTGCATTTCATGACTCGTGATTAACTAAAAAATAGGGTAATTTGTTTATAAAGTTTTTAAGTAAACACTGATTTTTTATGATAATTGAGATAGAAACACATCCACTAGAACCCTTTTTACCTGAAAATGCGCGTTTACTCATGTTGGGTAGCTTTCCACCACCGCGTAATAAATGGAAGATGGATTTTTACTATCCAAATTTCCAAAATGATATGTGGCGAATTTTTGGTTTAATTTTTTTCCAAGACAAAACTTACTTTTTAAGTGAAAACCAAAAAAATTTTAATGAAGAACGTATCCGAAATTTCTTAATTGAAACAGGTATTGCGATCTTTGACACGGCTTATCAAATTAAGCGGTTGAAGGGGAATGCCGCAGATAAATTTCTTGAAATAGTAACACCAACAGATCTTGCGGTTTTGCTTCAGCAGATTCCTCTATGTCAGACCATCATGACCACTGGTGATAAAGCAACTGATACCTTAATTTCAGTTTTACCCGAGAATACTGAAAAACCCCTTATAGGGTCATCTACATCGACTTACTTTGCAGGAAGAGATATTAATTTATATCGCTTACCATCTTCGTCTCGAGCATATCCATTGGCGCTAGAGAAAAAAGCTGAGGCTTATCAAAAATTCTTTAAAGAGATTGGGATTTTATAAGTCAAGTTGAAGTCTCTTACATCATCCATTCAACGGGTAAATATGAAACGGCTTTAATCATTGTACGTTGGAAAAGGCTCGTATCTGGGTCTTTTTCATATTCAACAACTTGTCCATTCGACTGATAATCTAACCAAATAATTTTACCTTCACTGTTTAACTTAAGCTGATAAGCGACTTGAGGTAAATGCTGATCGAGCATGACCGAAATTTGAGCTTGTAACTGACTCGACTCAATAACAAGACCAACCTCAGTATTTAAGTAAGTCGAACGTGGATCAAAGTTAAAAGAACCAATAAATACTTTACCGTCTACATCAAAAAATTTGGCATGCAAGCTCGATTTATTTTTACCTTTTGCTGGAATCACACTTCCAGTTACCACTTCATACCACGTTCTACGTCTGCGTTCTAAAAATGGCTTAAACTCAAATAGTTCTACACCGCTTTTCAGCATTTCAACCCGATATTGACTATAAAAAGCATGCACAATTGCCACATCATTTGCAGCAAAAGAGTTTGTTAAAACCCTAACTTTAACGCCTTGAACTTTTAACTGTTTTAAATAGTAAGCGCCTTGCTGTGTAGGAACAAAATAAGCTGAAGCCAATTCAATGTGTTGCTTTGGTTCACCCATAATGGCCATAACTTGCCCATAAAGCATCTCTTCTTTAGAAGCTACTCCTAAGATCTTTTTCGGTGAGTCTGCAACAAAATATGCTTTTGACCATTGAATTGGATAGTGCTCTAGAAGCTCTTTTAAATAAGTTTGAGCATCATAAAGCTTATCTTCGGTTTGAGTATGATTTTCACTTTCATGAAGCAAATCATGATAATGCTGCCGTAAAGATTGCAAGTGATGGGCAGCGCAAGTCCCGACCAGCTTGGTCGCATCTTGGCTTAACTCACTTTGCCAGAAATCATTAAAAACTGCTTGAGCGTGCTGTACTGTATGCCCATAAAATAGAATATCTAGATCTGTAAACTGAAACTTACTACTTGCATCAAAATATTCACTACTGATGTTACGACCGCCAGTTACCGCAATCACGCCATCTGCAATAATTAATTTATTATGCATACGATGGTTTACTTTCTTGAACCGGAAAATATAGTCCAAGATTCTTATATATCTAAATTTGTATGGATTAAATAAACGAATTTCAAAGTTAGGATGGTGTAGAAGGCTTCTTAGAATACCATCAAGTTTTACTCCATTTTGATCGTCAATGAGTAACCGAACTTTTACACCACGATCTGCCGCCGTTAATAACTCGTGCAGCATTAGGTTTCCAACAAAATCATTTGTCCAAATATAATATTGTAAATCGATTTTTTCTTTTGCATTTCTAATCAGATACATACGAGAGGCGATACTGATAAAAGCATCATCCAATGCAACAAAAGCAGTTAATCCTTGTTTAGTTTTTTCTGTAGCTTGTTCATCATTCAACCAATTAAAGCTATTTGTCACTGTATCATTCTCATCAGGGTCGTATGTATCGTTATACGAAGGTGTATGTGTAAAGCCCCAGGCATTTAATGCCATATTACTGTACTGCTGATAGAACTGATTAATCATGTAAGCTTTTAAGTCGCATCCAAGATAAGCACATCACAGCATTTTTATATTCAATTTATATGTCAAAATTCATATTAAACTCTATAAATGCATTCTGCCAAGCCTCGACTCTAGCAATTCCTTATATTTATAGGCACTTCTAAGAGAGCATATCCATTTAAACATATAAAGTTAAATTTAACCTTTTTAAAGCTAGTGCTATATTTAATATTATTTTCTAAGGATGCTCGAGATGAGTCATTTAGGTTCTTGTCTATGCAGTGAAGTCAAATTTTCTGTCACTAACGAAATCAAGACTGTGTACCATTGCCACTGTAGTCTCTGTCGTAAACAAACTGGAACAGGAGCGAATGCAGCAACTTTAGTGAGTAAGGATAAATTTGAATGGCTCTCAGGTTTTGAGCTTATCCATACTTATAAAAAAGAAACAGGCTTCACATCTTCATTTTGTAGTAAATGTGGATCGCCTGTACCTAATTTGGTAGGAACTACTCATTTTATGTGGATTCCATTAGGTCTATTAGAAAAAGACATTCAGGTCCTAAAGAAGCTTAATTTTTGTATAATTTCAAAGACAAACTGGGCAAATACCGTAATTGCAGATCAATCTTATAATCAGCTTCCAACTTTCGATGAGCTAAAAATATTTTTTGATTAGAATAAATTTTTATCTAAAAATGAGACTCAGTTTGCATTAAGTTTAATTTTTTCGGATGGTTATGCTTGTAGGTTTCACAAAAACACACTAATTACAATTGGCAGCACAACAATTACATTAGAAAACATGATATCTATCATACTTCCTTAAAGGGCTGAGTGAGTAGCCTGACAATAAAAGGGAGAAAATAAAATGCCACAATATTTAATCATTGCTGAGAATGTGTATAAAAAAATTGAGGACAAAAATTTATTTTCTGAAAGCTCAGCAGAGAACTTAAATCAGTTGGTTAGCGTAATCCGCAAAGAAATTAAAGGAACCAAGTTTAAACTTAAATATAATTTTATAGATTTTGAAGAGTGCTTAACCAAGCCATTAGAAGAGTGCGCGATTAAGTTGGATATGAGCCTCATGCCCAAACATAAAAATAAAGATGAATATATACTTTGGCTCGCAGGTTTTATTGAAAGAATTACAACGGGAGGAGAGGCCAAGCTTCCACCAATCTCGAAATTTATTCCTCCAGACTTTAAGTTTAACTATGACGAACCTCCTAAAGTGTCATCATCGACAAGTGATGATGGGGAGATGATTATTAATTATTTCAAATCAGATGCCTTTACTAAAATTATAAAAGAAGAAAAATAAGTTCAAAAAATATAGAAGTGATCGTCCACTACACTTCTATATGTCGCTGTAAATTCAGCAACCGCCTTCTGGGGCGGTTTTTTAATTTAACTCTCCTTATTCTTATAAAATATATTGTTATAACTTTTCACAAAAGTTTGCATAACGCACAGAATCAGCCTCATTGGCCTAAAAACAGATACAACCTTCAATGTTAATTTTTAATTTACTTAACTATGTTTTGGAGATACCAATGTTCAAAGCTCTGTTTTTCTTTAGTGCTGGTGCTGTTTTCGGTTACTGCTGTAAACACAAAGAGGATAAAGCTAAAAAGGAAAATTCTTCTAAATAAGCTAAATATATTCTTAAAAAACTTACTGCTTAGTCAGTTTTTTATAAGGAGGTGTCTATGCTCCACAACCTTAGACAAATTTTCTGTATTCATGTCTGGGAATATGATTTTGATATAACTCACGACGAAATTAAAGAGTGCAGAAAATGTGGGAAAGTTCATAGAGTGAAGAACTTCCGCAAATTTACTTAAGATTTAAAGAAGTGCTTTTCCTCTTAAGTAAATATTAAAAATTAAATAGGCTTAATCGTTTAAATATGTTGAGCCTATTTAATATAATTTTTAAAGCCGAGTGTTTTAGTCGATATTAATACCTACTAATTTAATCAGAATAAAAAGCAAAAATAAATCACACTTTTAAACAATATATTGTTATTATCGCCACAACTGATCAATTAAAATTAAAAATACATAAACAATTTAATAAAAATTAAAAACTTATTTTAATAACTTTGAAATTATACTTATATTTTATAAATAATTAATAAGGAGATAAAAATGCCAAAATACTTACTATTAGCAGAAAAAATTAATAAAAATATTAAATATAAATACTCTAACAATAATTTTAAAAACTTAAATACTCTCATCATAGAAATCAAAAAAGCCATTGCAGGTACCGAATTAAAATTTTTATATAACTTTGTGAATTTCGAGGGTGCAGTTATTAGCTTTAAAAATGAACTACCTATTACATTAGATATGAGTTTGATTCCAAAGCATAAAAGTGAAGATGACTTTGTTTTATGGTTAGCAGATTTTATTGATCGTATTACTATAGATACAAGCAAAGGAATTGACTAAAGCTAGTTAGCTTAGACAAATCATCAGGGATAAAATATTTAAGGTTCCTGTCTAGGGGCTGAATTCATATCATGTCGAACTCTACTTATATTTTCATAAATGACCTTACGCATTCTGTTTACTGCACCTAATGGCTTATGTTCAGGTAAAGCATGCCACGGCGTAAAAGAAAGATTTTCACAGAACTGGTTTTGTTCAGGTGTATCAAAGTTTTGCTTTGGAATGTGAATAGTTGCTACTTGATAAAAGGGAGCTGCTTTTTCATCCCATTCTATCATCGCATCTTCTACTAGCATTTTACTTGAAGTTCTCGGCTGAATAAGGAACTCCATACAGGCGTCATTATTTTGCAAAGTATTTTTTAAAGCTTCTCTTAAAAAATCATGACTAGGGTTTTTAGGTAGATCATTTGGTGTTACCGAACAAGCACGTACAGAATATTTAACTGCTTGCCGATCTTTGCCAAGTCCTAATTGATAGGGAACCATAGACCAATAACGTGCATAGAGTGGGTTTGCAATTTGTGAGTTACGTGCTCCCAGTGCATTCATGGTTCCCTTAAAACCTAAGGCAAAAGGAATATGAAGTTTTCTGATCATATTATGGCTATTCACATCGTTCATAAAAGAAAGATATCTTTTTGCATCATTGGCAAAAAAGACAGGATGATTAATCATAATAAAATCTTGAGTGGTTGCTTGTTTTTCACTTTCTAAAATTTTGTCTCCAGATACACCTAAAAGTTTTATGGCGATGCCTCGTGCATCTTTGTCAATGTCGGCACTCGTGGCGTCATTAGAGGCATTCGAAAAACGAATCCATGCTTGATAACTTTGATCTGGGATAAAAACCCCTTTAGCAAACTGAGCAGGTATATTTTTTGAGACATGAAACTCGGCTCGAACACAACCATGCGCTTTGGGATGTGCATCACGTAAAGCATTTCCCGCCGTGTATTGTTCACGAATTGACTTTTCAATGACTTGAGCTATGTTTTGAGCTAACACTTCCTCATTAGGCTGTAATTTTTCTCCTAAAAATGGATCGATCTTTGGGTATGCAATATTTTCCGAAGAAGTCTTTATTGGGATGGTTCTTTGAGAATATAAAGCGTCACTACAACCTGTTAGTGCAAAAATAAGAGGAGTAAATACAAACAATATCCTAAAATGAGTAGGCTGCATAAAATTTGACATTTATTATCTCCTCAGTGCAAAAATATTTTAGGATAATATTAAGTTTAATTGTTAAACTATATTTTGAGCTTTATAAAAAATATTAACTGTAAATAATTTAAACGTCATTGTTACTTATCTGAACAATAAAATAAAAATTATTATTTAATATAAAACCTCTTAATACATTAAGAGAATGTAGACATGATAACTAACTCACAAAATGTACAAAATAATTCTAATTCATCACCACATCCAATCACTCAAAATACACTTATTGATCGGTTTAGTCCTATCTATTGGAGAATAGACGGTCCACAAACGATGTCTTTTGCTATTACGAATTATGGAAATGGTTTTGAAGCCTCTTTTAGAGCACGAATGGCAAATGATTTAGTAGGAATTACGTGGGATTCTAATGATACTAAAGATCATAAATTTTTAGCGTACCAAACCAAATATAGCTATGCAGGGGTGGTTTGGGACTTCGATATTGAGTTATCTACCACGATGCCAGTGCTTAACAATCCAACTTTAACGCCCACTTTAACGGTGTACTATAATGAAAATGGCGTAGATAAAGTTGCCTATGTTGTCTTATTTAACTATGCAAATAATCCTTCATCGCGAACGGCACATATTCATATTAACTGGGATACAGTAAAAGCTGGCTTTTCTGCTACAGATAGCTTCCCGGTAACGAACATTCAACGGATTTCATTTTCCGGTTTCACGAGCCATTATAATAGCCAATCAGCCTTACCTTTAAGCCAGCCTGAAGATGGCTACATTCGTCTGACCAATTCAGTCGTAACTGGTACAAATGCAAAATTAAATTTGAGCCGTGTGGTTGTACCTCAGCACAATTATGGTATTTGTACGAGCTATGACGACCACTATGATTTAAACCCTCAGCGCTTGGTCAACAATATGGTGACTTTGGGATATAACGGTTTGGTTAACCACTATTGTGGAATGTCACATTATCCTGAAATGACATGGAAAAGTGATATTAATAAATGGCAAATACCAGATACGTTGGTAACAGGTGAAGCGGTCGTTAACTCATGTACGCGTAAATGGCATGAGAAATATGCTCAGGCGTTACATAGCGCCAGTCTGCAACCCATTTTTGGGGTAAGCTTTGAAATGTATTCCTTGGGGGCCAATGAGTATTGGGCACAGCGTGACTGGAACAGTAATTTGGGTAAAACAGGCTACCAACCACCAAGCTATTTTTTTAGTTTAAGTCATCAGAATGCTTTGGCATATCTACGTAAAGTCTTTATTGAGTTTGCAGATGCAATGGTAGTAGGGGGATGTGATGTAAATATGCAGATTGGTGAACCTTGGTGGTGGTATAACACTGATACAAATCTACCTTGTGTATATGACTATCCAACAAAACTGGCCTTTAATGCAGATACAGGTTTATATGCACCAGATTTGGGTACAATTTATGAAGCAATGAATAAGACAGGAACGCCATATGATGAGTTTAAAACATGGCTCAGAAATAAATTAGGTCAA
>NZ_JZFB01000001.1:672525-673125 GCF_001188385.1 Acinetobacter sp. V2
CCACTGCCAAAGTTAGCCCCCTTATTTTCTTTCCTTCTATTCAATCTCCGATTCAGACTTTAGCCACTTATATTAACTATCCAAGCCAACATTACTCATATCCTAATTTTGATTACATGATGACAGAAGCTTATGACTGGTTATTGGAAGCTCGCTTAGACTTGGCACATCAAGCAGTTTCACAAATACCGATACAAGGGCTGGGCTATCCTGCCAATAAAGTCATTTACTTATCCGGTTTCGTTCCTGATGCATCTATTGCTTACATTTATGGATTTGATAAAACCAAGCCTTATCGAACGCCCATTTGGCAACGAATTTTTGGTGACATGAAAAACAATGTTTCTTTAGGTCTAATGAAGCAATTTATCTGGGCCTATCCACAGGTTATGTTTGATTCAATTACGATCGATACGACTCAAGCTCCAAATGGTTTCTTTGTTGAAAATACGTTGTATTCGCCAATTAGCGATAACACACCATATCCACCAGATATTTACCTCTAAGTAAACATAACCCTTTTATTAAATAAGTGATTTGATAAGAAACCTCTTCAAGTAAGAGGTTTTCTTCTTTTTGAAACTGAAGCTTGCTTAGAGG
>NZ_JZFB01000001.1:673167-676467 GCF_001188385.1 Acinetobacter sp. V2
AATTTTAATTTAAGCAAAATTAAGCTCTTGTATTACCAATATATAATCTATTTTGCTCGACTATAAATACCGAATGATTTAAAGGAAACCCAAAGATGAAATCTCGTGCAGCTGTCGCCTTTGCCCCAGGAAAACCTTTAGAGATTGTTGAAGTTGATGTTGCACCACCTCAAGCGGGTGAAGTTTTAATAAAAATTACCCATACAGGGGTATGTCATACCGATGCTTTTACATTATCTGGCGATGATCCAGAAGGTGTATTTCCTGCTATTTTAGGTCACGAAGGTGCAGGTGTTGTAGTTGAAGTGGGTGAGGGCGTAACAAGCGTTCAACCAGGGGATCACGTGATTCCACTTTATACAGCTGAATGTAAAGAATGCTTATTCTGCAAATCTGGAAAAACCAACTTATGTGTTGCAGTACGTGCTACTCAAGGTAAAGGTGTCATGCCGGATGGAACCACGCGTTTTTCTTATAATGGTGAGCCGATTTACCATTACATGGGTTGTTCAACATTTAGTGAATATACGGTAGTTGCGGAAGTATCTTTAGCAAAAATCAATCCTGAAGCGAATCACGAACAAGTATGTTTACTTGGATGTGGTGTGACGACTGGTATTGGCGCCGTGCATAACACAGCAAAAGTACAAGAAGGTGATTCTGTTGCTGTATTTGGCTTAGGCGGTATTGGTTTGGCTGTTGTACAAGGTGCACGTCAAGCGAAAGCGGGCCAAATTATTGTGGTAGACACAAACCCAGATAAATTTGAACTTGCTAAGCAGTTTGGTGCTACAGATTTCTTAAACCCTAAAGATTACGATAAACCGATTCAACAAGTCATTGTAGAAATGACAGGCTGGGGTGTTGACCACTCATTTGAATGTATTGGTAACGTCAATGTTATGCGCTCGGCTCTAGAGTGTGCACATCGTGGGTGGGGACAATCCGTTATTATTGGTGTTGCTGGTGCCGGTCAAGAAATTTCGACTCGTCCATTCCAGTTGGTTACAGGCCGTAAATGGTTAGGTACTGCTTTTGGTGGTGTAAAAGGCCGTTCACAACTCCCTAAAATGGTCGAAGATGCTATGAAAGGTGAAATTCAACTTGAGCCTTTTGTGACTCATACTATGCCTCTTCAAGACATTAATACCGCTTTTGATTTAATGCACGAAGGTAAATCAATTCGCACAGTCATTCATTTCTAAATGAAATAAAAAAAGGGCTGTGATTCAGCCCTTTTTTACGACTTATAGTTTTATATCTTAAATGGCATTACCGCACATGTCAGTTGTACCCTGAGGATAGCTAAACTGTAGCGCATTACGGTCAGTAATGAGTTCATTCGACAACTCTTGTCCAAATAAATTCGTAGAAAGAATATTTAGATTTCCATTCATTGAGAAAGCTACTTTTTGTAGTGCACCAGGTAATTTAAATTGGTATCCTTCATCAACACCATTAGAAATAAATCCGACTTGCTTAGTGTCCTGATTAATGTAAACACCTAAGCGTTGATATTCATTTGTATTATCTGTCATTTTTTTGTTTTTAAAGTAACTATCAATAAGTTCATAATCTCCAACCTCCGATGATAAGCTATGATATAAACGAGGTGGATTCTCGCCAAACTCAAAATCCTGAGCACCAATATCAAAATGATAATTTGATCTAATTGTATAGTTATTATCTGTTACACCATTAAAACTGATGTCGGTTGAGTAAGATGAGCTGCTTGAAGAAAGTAAGGGTACTTTAAGCTCCATCTCAAAAGCAACAATACCTTTATTAGGCAATAAAAAATCACCGTCATAACTTGTTGAATTCATTTTTGCCTTACTTTTTGCATTATAATCAAGATAACCATAATTATCTTCCGTGACAGGCTCCACTTTAAAGCCAAATTTTTGACCATTTATCAATGGAAATATTTTCATAGGCAAATAGTCAGGATGTTGATTATTCCAGAGATCAAAATCTTCTTGAGTTGCATCGAAACTATATTTACAGACTGGGGCAGAATTAGGAGTGTGAGTTTGAGCTAATAGCATCTGTGGGGCTAATTTTTCATTTTTTACAGATGATGAACTGCTTTTAGGTGCGACTTTTTGGTTAGATTCATTAAGCGGTCTGGTACTCGTATTGTCAGGAGATACTTCATACGTTGCCCAACATAATGTAATTGCACTAACAGCAACTATACCTATTTTTTTCATAAATATTCCTATTAAGTTAAGTATTAAATTTTTAGAAAGTAGCGATAAAGTAAAATTTATTATTAATATTTAAATATTTGAAATTATTAGGTTTATAAACTATTGAATATGATTAATCATATTCAATAGTTACGGTAGCCATTGCACGTACTTTACCAGCTGTCACATTTGCTGCTGTTTGATAGTAGCGGGCAGTCATTGGTACGTTATATTGAATTGTCTGGTTAGATGTCAAAGTACCTAAAGCGAGCTTATCGCCTTTTTTGATGACCTGATTTTTATTTTGATAGTTCCACAATAACTGCACACCTACACCATTTGCTTTTTCAGAAGTAGGAGCAGTATTTGCTAAGACCTGGTTATTTGTTCCGTCTTGGGTAAAGTCGTAAGTTAAACTAATCAGATTTTTTTCTTCATAACCTGTTGGGTTAATACCACCATTACATAAGATATTCATATCAAAGGTTTGTTCACCTTGCGTAGAACCAACACCTTTGAACCCCGCCTTTGTAACAGTTGGGAGCTGTACAACTTTATTGATATTACCTTGGATTTCGCATGAAGAAGAAGCGATAGTAATTGCATTACCATAAACTGTACTGGTTAAAAAAGGGCGATTCATATAACCACTTACATAGTATCGACTATATAAACCTGGAACTAATGTACCTGAACCAGTCTGTTCAGCAGTTTTCACAATTTCAACAACAAAATATCCCGAAGCAAGATTATAAGTTGTTCCTAGTGTTAAACTACGAGTATATGGATAATACCCTGAAAAATTAGTTGCATTTTCGGCTTCACGGTATAGACGAATACCAATCCCAGGAATATTTGTAGAGTAAATACTGTTACCCTGCGAACTTAAAGGGTAATTCTGAGTTAATGCAGCGGTAATAGTATCACTATATGACGTACATTTCGCTGTTGAGGCTTGTCCAGTTGAGTTAATTGGAAAAGTTGCTTTTCTTAGAATCTTTCCAACAGGATCACTTGGTCTAACAACAACTCGTCCCACAGCCATTGATATATCAACCGTGCTGAACCCAGAACTAAGAGTACAGTAAGCATTGGCTTCACCATATAC
>NZ_JZFB01000001.1:676507-697880 GCF_001188385.1 Acinetobacter sp. V2
CTTTTCATTTGCAGACAGCCTCAGTCATTACCATGCTTTGTTGCTTATTTTGCAACTGATTACTAATGTTATATTCAACTGAACAACGCTCATTACTTTCATCACCCCATTTCACATAGAGACGATCTTGAGCGAGTGGAGTACGTAAGTAAATCATACTACCTTGTGCAACAATACCTACAGCTTCATCTTTTTGGTTAAAGACTTGAGCTGCAAACGGTAAACTGTTGCCATCTGCTGTTTTACTATTAATGTAAACTGCATAACCAGTTTTAGTTGTAAAATCTACTTTAGCAATTGCGCCAGCAAAAGGTGCAATACGTTGACTTGTTTCTTCAAGTTCTACTTGGCTCGACATTTCTTGTGGATCAAGAGTAATGTCATTCAGGCGATAAGGCGTTACATATGGAATAACCGCATAACCAGCCTTATTTACACTCAAACCGACGGTATTATTAACTTTTGCTCCAGCTGCATCAGGTGCATGCACAAGTACCATCGTTTGGCCTTGCTCAGGTCCAAATAAAATACCATCTGAATGTGCAACCACACTACCACTTAAGCTAACCATTGCTTGTTGGTAAGAGTCAGCAATACTATAAGAACCACCAACAGTTGCATAGTTAGTACGATAACGACCATTTGCGTTAAATGTAGGATTTGCATAGTCTTGATGCGACACCGAGGCACCATAGCTAAAGCGATCACCCACCATTCCGCTGGCACCAACAGTACGGCTGTCTTCAGAAGCAGTAACGTTGACGTTGACTGAGTTCTTCTTGAAGTTAATTGGGAATGAAAGCGTCATTAAATATTCAGTATCATGTGACGCATCATTTGAACCATACTCAACCTTACGGTTAATTGCAGATAAACCATAAGTTAAACCATGGTAGTTATTGCTATAACCAATTTGGTACTGTTTAGTACTTTCGCTACGGTTCCAATAGTCAACCCAAGAACCTACTACATAGAAGTTACCCCAACCTTCAGGTAACCCTTGGTTCAAAGTAATTTGGAATTCACTACGCTGATGGCCGGCAGCAGCATAGGTATTTACGCCTTTTTCTTCTAAATCGCGAATAAGTAGAGCATCACGTAATTTATAGAAGTTTTCTGTTGAGTAACGATAAGCTGCTAGTGTTAAGTTGGTGTTAGTCGGAGTAATTAGTTTGCTATAACTTAAACGGAAACTTTGTCCAGATTGTGATGACTGCTTTTCAAAGTCAGCTTCAGAGTGGGTAACATCTAACGCAACAGCACCAATTGGTGTGGCAAAAGCAGCACCCAATAATACAGCAGCATAATTTTCTGTAGCTTGTATGCCCGTGTAACCTGTTAGGTAGTTGTTAATACCTTGTTGGTATTTACCTTGAACCACCCAAGGATTAAGATCGATATCTTGATCTCGGAACTGACCTACAGTTAAAGAATAACGGTTTACACCTGGACGTAACATTTGTACAACTGAAGCATATGGAACCGAAAATTTTTGTACTTGGCCATTTGCTTCAATAATAGAAACCTCAATTTCCCCACCAAAACCAGTAGGGTAAAGGTCATTAATCTCAAAGTTACCTGGTGCAACAGTTGTTTGATAGATAAGTTGGCCTTGTTGACGAACTTCAACTTTTGCATTGGTTTTTGCATTACCACGGATACGCGGAGCATAACCAAGCATACTATTTGGTAGCATTCGATCATCACTAGAGAAATCGATACCACGATAACCAATAGAGTCAAATACTTCGCCGTTTGTAAAACTATCACCTAGGGTTAAAACACCGCGGTATTTAGGGAATGCACGTTGTAAGTAAGTACTTGTTTCTTGATAATTCGATTTAGATTGATTTTCAGCAGACGTATCTTGCCATTGCCACTGGCCATTATGACGTAATTGCCAGCCTGCAATGTTTAGCCCAGCAGTCACGCCCATAAATGCGTTTGTTGTTTCACTTCGATCATTAGACTGGCTAAATGTTTTGTAGGCACTACCACTATAAGATAGAAAACCAGCATTAATACCTCGATCCCATACACTTGGGTCGACATAGCCTTGCGCATTCTTTTGTAAAGCAACTTGAGGAATCGAAATATCTACACGTAAACGAGAGGTATCAAACTCATAAAATGCATTTTCAACCCACTCTTCAATTTTATAACAACTATTATTCTCTTTTTGAAGGGTAGTATGCTTTGACAAAACATCTTGTTTAACGCCGTATTCAGCAAGAGTATTTCCTGTAAAGCATGTTACTGCATTTTTATTAGGATCTAATGCTTTAAAGACCATACGACGTTTACCAAACCATTGACCATTTACGTATAGATCAACATTGTATTCGCCAGGTAAAACAGGGTTACCATATTTAAAACGAGAAATGTCAACTTTTTGAGCATCTCCAATTAAAAAAGCAGAATCAAATTCAGCCTCTACGGGAGCACTCGTAGTTGTTTCTTCAGCATGCACGAATACAGGCATTGTCATTGTGACAACACCAGAAGCCAAGTAGTAACAAATATGGCGTTTTAATAATTTATAAGATTCTTGCCTTTTTTTTGGCATAGCTAAGTCCGCCTACACATATAGGTGCTTAAATTTATTAAAAAGATAAATCTGATTACTGAAGTTTTATTTGGTGCTCAACGCGACCACCGTAGTCATTGACATTAATAAAACTCATATCTTGAAGATTGCCATTCTTAAGCTGAACTGACGCTTCAGAAAAAGGCTTTATCATTAGCCCTTGAGGTAATAAATCAACTTTTTTATCACCTGCCTTTTGGTAAACAGAAGTCAGCGTAATATGAAAAGGGGAAGGATTTTTTACCGTTAAATTTTGACCAGATTTAACCCATTGAAGCTTATCTGATGCTAAATTCGCATCGTCTTTGATCGAAGCTGGACGATAGAAGAATTTAATTCTTGAACGAATCGCAAGCTGTAAGAAATTATCAGGTGTCGTATCTTCACTTTTTGAAGTAGGTCTTGGTGGAATGTCTAAAATATTCAACCATAAAACCGTTTCTTGCTTCTGATTTAACTGAGAAGCATTTGGTAAAGCTGTAATACGAAGGGTCTGACTTTTTGTAGCTTCAACACGAGAAATTGGAGGAGCAATCATAAAAGGAACTTTTGATTGGTCGGGCGTACTTTTTGGGTCACCTTCATCAATCCAAGCTTGGACAAGTGCTGGCTTTGAACCGTTATTGCTAACTTGTAGCGTAACTTCGCGAGCATCCGAAGGATAAATCACACGGGTGCCATGAATTACAATTTCTGCTTGAGTAGCAGGTGCAACAACTGACGAAGCAAATGCCAAACCTAACAAAAAATTATAACTGTTCAATTTCATTTTTCGAGTTCTCAACCAACAAAGATTCAGGAAAGTGTTACACAAAACAGGGTTTCCATGCGGACACAGAAACCCCGCTATCAATTAATTATTGATAGATAATTGTGTATTGAACAGAAGTAGTTACTTTACCAGCAGTAGAAGCGCCAGTTGCATAGTATTCAGCATAGTAGTTAAGGTCAGCACTTGCGCCTTCAGCTACGTCAACCCATTGAGAGTTAGCTTGAGCACCGTTTGCACCCGCAGCAAGAACTGGGATGAAGTTGTTGTTGCTACCTAAAAGTTGAACGTTAACGTTTTTAGCACCAGTAGCGTCTTGGTTAAGTAAACGACCAGTATTGAAGTCAACAGTTGCACCTGGTTCGAAGTAAGTAGCTACTTTACCTTGTGAACAGTTAGCTAAGTTGATTTGGAAAGGAGTACGACCAGCAACATCCCCAGCAACAGCTAAAGTTTGCTTAGAAACAGTTGGAAGAGTAACTGTGAAGTCTTTACCAGCTGGAGTAACGATGTCACAAGTTTTGTCTGTAACTAAACCATTAATTGTAATTGTACCATCAGCAGCTTGAGCATTCGCAATCCCTACAACCGAAAGAGCAGCGATCAAAGCAAGTTTTTTCATAGTGTTTTCTCAAAAGTCTGGATAAAAGTTTATTTCCTTACTTTTCCAGTGTTTGACATCTTGAAAAGTAATGCGGCGATATTAACACTTCTTAAACAAAATGCAAACTAGATCACATTATTTTTTCATAATAAAAATTAAATCACACTAAAAACAAATGCTTCAAGACTGCCTTTTACAGGCTATATAGCTGTTTATAAATAATTTTTGTTTTTTCGAAAAAAGAAGAGATACACAGATAAGTAAGTTACATAAGAACACTATGTAAATAAGAAAGAATTGAACAAATTATGTGAAAAATAAGCTTAAATTCTTACAATACAATTATATAGAATAATTTATGCATATGTATATAGAAAAAACATACAAATAGTCATTTTTTATGAAAAAAGAGCGACTCATCATTTAATTCATCAGAATGTGCGATGAATTCGACAAATCACTCTTAAATCATACTTATTGTAGGAGTAGCCTCAAAAGCTACGCCTTATTAAGTTAGTGATAGTTGATAACCACCACTTTGCGATTAGAACCTATACTTTCAATGCTAGTGTCCATTTTCTCAGTATGTTGAGCTAGGTTAGAAAGACTATTTTTATTTAAATATTCACTATCAAGTTTAATATTTAAATTGTTTACCTCAACACATTCTATCTCGCTATGCTGTGTTGAGCATGTATCTTCAACAATATTTCCTCTTATCATTATTGTGTTATTTGCATAACAAAATAATGGGGAAGTGGAAAGCACCATCAGAATAAGAAGTTTAAAAATATTATTTTTCATTTTATATACCTATTTATAAAATAGTTTATATATATTTGATACAATATTTTTAATTCAAAAACAATCATTAAGTTTAAATCAAAAAAAATTATTAATTTTCATGTGATATAAATCACATTAACCATTTTAAATAATGTAATAGTTAAAATTCTTAAATCACATTAATCCCGTAATTATTTAAAAATAAATATAATTAATTTAACTTATTGATATTTATATATTTTTTAAAATTAAAGATTAACAAATAAATAGACGAGTGTAAAAACATTATATGATATATGATTAAATATTTAATAAATATGTAATTTATTAATTTGGTTCTGGTGTTTATATTGCAAAATTACTACAGATAAATAAGATACCAATTTTATTTAAAATGTGACTAATTTAGCTTTATTAAAAATTAATTACACTTTATTCATTAAAAATTATTATCGCATTGCAAATACATTGAAACTTATCACACTTTTTTAATATATTGAGGAGTGAAACATATTTTTCTAACTACAATTTAAATATGTACGATTTTTTAAGACTGAACAATATTAATTAGAGATATGAGTTAGAGAAAAGCGTAGCAATGTTTAAACGCGACATCTTTAAAAATTATTTAAAAGAAGTGCACTATTTGAGATAAAAGCATAATGAATATTCATGTAGCTTTAGAGTTAAAGAAGTTTGGTCGTAGGCTTATTTGCAGGCAACAACATTTAGTTAAGTTCTATAACTATCCGAATAAAGAAATATTTATTTTAGCGACATCGTCATCAAGCTTATTTCGGCCATGTACTAAAGCTTCAAGTCGCATTCCAGCGAGTACTAAGATAGCTGATCGTATATTTTTGCATTTTGGAAGTTATGTTTACCTGAAGTAAATGTTGATAAAACAACACTGGCATTGAAAAATGATGAAATATAAACATTTATAATCTTGTAGTATTAACATAAATAATTGAAAATAAACAATAAATTAAATTGGCATAAAAGCTGCTCAATGTAAGTGATGAAAGTGGAATTATCCTAAGGAATCCGTATGTCACTTGTAGTAGATAAAAAAGAAAATTCTAAAGAATTTGTAAAAAACATCCTGTCTGAAATTTGGGTCACTCGATGTCCAGTGCCTACAGCAACAGGTATTTCATTAAAACGCGGTACTTTGGTTAAAAAGTTTGAAAAGCACGGCATTGATGTTGCCGTCTTGCAAGATGCGCGTAAAGGTTTATCGGTTCATCATTTTGATCATCAATTGCCAGCTCTGTTCCGAGAAGGTGGAAATGTACCTGCGTTAGCTGCACGCTCTGAAGGCGCGCCCAGCCGACTCATTGGATTGACTTGGATTGATGAGTGGCAAGTCATTATTGTGCGACCTGATTCAGATATTAGTCAGCCAGAGCATTTAAAAAATGCGAAAGTAGCTTTACCAGAATATGCTGACAAACGTGCTGGCAGTATTTTTAGAGCCATGTCATTGCAAGGTATTCGTGGTGCTTTACAACTTGCCAATCTCACTTTCAGAGATGTGAATTTTATTGAAGTACCTGAGCGTGCAGGATCTAAAGAGAATCGTGATGCGAGCACGTATTGGTCAGGTCTAGACGCATTAATTACAGGTGAAGTTGATGCTGTGTATGTAAAAGGAGCATCTGCTGTTGAAGCAGCAACTAAACGCGGCCTTAAAGTTGGGATTGATTTAGATAAATTTGAAGATGTGACTTCTCGTGTTAATAACGGCACACCTCGTCCAATTACCGTCCATGAAGATCTATTAGAAGATCACTTTGATGTGGTGGTCGATTTTCTTGAAGAGTTGTTTGATACAGCCGATTGGGCACAAGATCACTTAGATGAGGTCTTGGTCATTTTAGAAGATGAAACGATTGCAGGGGCAGAGAGTGTTGCGACAGCCTATCGAAATAATTTTCATAAGTCTTTACATCCCTCACTAAGTGTAGAGCGTTTAGAGCTTTTAAAACAACAAAAAGATTTTCTTTGGTTGCATGGCTTCTTAGAGCGCGACGTCGATATTGAAACATGGGTTGATCATCGTCCTTTACTCGAAGTTTTAAAACGCCGTCAAAATAAAAATTTTTAAAGAGGATTTGATCATGACAACACTTATTCAAACGCCATTGTCTCGCGAACTCAATGACTTTATCGAATTGAACCGTGAAAAAGCTGAATTTACTTTTGAAGTATTCCGTGAAACAAGAACAATTACTGCAAACGGAACAGTTAATTTTGTTGAACGTGGACCTGAAAATACCTTAGTCACTTTTAACTATGCAGGGCCGTGGTCTAAAGATAAAAAAAGCAAAGTATTGGTGGAGACAATTGATGGTGAAGTTTTACTGGGAAGAAAAAGTGCAGGTGGCCGCTATAACAAGCTTTTTAAAGAGCATGCAGATGTCACCACAATATCTCATGTACACGCGCCGAATTTAGGCGCTTGGGCTCAAACCCATCGCACTTTACCGATTCGTTATGTGCCTGTTCAGCGCTTTCATTTGTTTAAAGAGTTGCCGATTTACATTGATCGCCGTCAAGCTGAAGTGGATTTTATTTTAGATCAGCTCAAAGTTGATATTGAACATCGGGCCATCTTAGAAGCCAATGGCGGAGCAACTGTATGGGGACGCCAAGGGCTACAGGAAACTGCTGAATTTATTTTATTGCTTGAAGAAGGTGCTCAAATTCAGCTGCTCGCTGAATTAGTCGGTGGCAGCCGAGAATATGGGCAAGGGGTTTTACATCAGCAATGGAAAATGAGCGGATTGACTGAAAAAGCAAAATCGCTGGGCTTACTTCCCCTGAATTAGATAAAGATTTAAAAATAAAGATCGAGAATACTATGGCTGTAAAACTTTTATGGTATCTCACTTCTCCAGATGGGCCATATCCTTGGTTAGAATCTGGGCGGTGGGATACCGATTATGAACACTTGCAACAGATTGCGATTACCGCAGATCGACTTGGTTTTTACGGTTCACTCATGGGTACAAGTGAGTATGAAACACTTGCTGTTGCTGCAAGTTTAATTCCATTTACTGAACGTTTAAAGTTTCTGGTTGCCCAACATCCCGGAGAAGTCCAGCCAGCAGTTTTGGCAAAATATGCACAAACGTTTGATGTATTTTCTAAAGGGCGTTTGTTATTTAATGTCGTCAATGGAAATGATAAGGGTTTAGCAGCTTTAGGCATTCACTATACTCATGATGAACGTTATGACTTTAGTAAAGAATACTGGAATGCATTTCAACAAAACTACTTAGGTGATACCTCTGGATTTGAGGGCGAGTTTATTCAAATTGCTCCACGATTAGAGGGTGGATCTCCAATGTCCAAATGGCGTGGTCCAACTCAAAAACAAGGTGTTCCTTTGTGGGGAGCAGGAACTTCTGCCAAAGGCGTTCAACATTCTGTTGAATTATTAGATGTGTATTTAAGTTTTGCGAATACACCGCCATTACTTGGAGAAAAGTTTAGCAAGGTTGCGGCTGAGGCAGCAAAAATTGGCCGAACTTTAGAATTTGGGACTCGATTACAAATTATTGTTCGGGAAACAGAAGAAGAAGCTTGGCAATATGCTCAGTCGTTACTTGACAAGATTGATGTAAATTATGCAATCGAAGCTGTTAAACGACAGCTTCCTCCAAATGAAAGTTTTGAGAGTTATCAAAGTAACAACCCATCTATTCAGAAAAACTTAGAACAATTACGACAAGGGGTTTTGCCACAAGCTAAAGATTTTGAAATTTATCCTAATGTTTGGACTGGCCCATCTTTATTTGGTTTCGATATTTTAAACCCAGCCGCAGGGACTGCCTTAGTGGGTAGTGCTGAAAATATTGCCAAACGGATTAAAGAATACGAAAGCTATGGTGTATCAGCCTTTATCTTGTCTGGTTTTCCGTTAATTGGAGAAGCCTATCGGGTAGCAGATTTATTGTTCCCATTATTAGAGCTAGATCATGGTTTTGAGTTACCTAAGCTAAATAGAAATTCATCCATTGATTCCCTCTTGAATCAAGAAGTCGTGGTTTAAGGGAGAAGGCATGAATAAAATTACACGTAGAGAACTCATTAAACAGACTGGATTAGGTGTTGGCGCTTTTGCTGCAATGAGCCTTATAGGATGTTCTAAGCCCGATTCTTCATCTTCTGAAAGCGCTACTGCGGCTTCACCCCAAAATGATACGCCGAAAAAAGGTGGTGTTATCAAAATTGGAGTGATTAATGGTAACCAAGCAGGCAATTTAGATGCACATAAACCTATTGGTATTTCCAGTGCGTTTAGAGGCTGGCCTTTATATGCAAAGTTATGGGAATGGGGCAGAGATATTCAGCCAAAACTTGCCCTTGCTGAATTTGCTGAACCCAATAATGACGGAACGAGATGGACTATTCGCTTAAAAAAAGGACTCGAATTTCACCACGGTAAAACTATTACAGCCGATGATGTTATTTTCTCTTTACGGCGATTAACCGACCCCAAACTTGCCTCACCATTTGCAGCTTATCTTTATTCTTTGCAAAGAGATGCAATTAAAAAGCGCGATGAATACACCGTTGAAATTCCTTTTTCTCAAGGAAAGGGATTGGTTGCGTTACCAGAAGCATGGATGAGCTGGGGTGGCATTGTTCCTACAGATTATGACCCAATTAAAAATGTAGTCGGCGCTGGTCCCTTTAAGCTGGAAAGTTTTACACCCGGTCAGCGTTCACGTTTTGTACGTTTTGAAAATTACTGGAAAGAAAATCAACCTTATGCCGATGCAATAGAAATTATTGATTTTAAGGATCAAACAGGGCGTCTTGCTGCTTTGCAATCTGGTCAAATTGACATTGCTTCAGGGGTAAGTGCCGAGCATATTGCTTTAATTCAATCTAATAAACGGCTAAATCTAGTTTCATCGGAAACCGATGCTTGGCAATCATTTGATATGAACACGTCTAAAGCGCCGTTCAATGATCCTCGGGTAAGACAAGCTTTTAGATTGATTGCCAATAGAGATGATTTAGTTAAACGGGCTTTAGCTGGGCAAGGACGAGTTGCAAATGACCTTTATTCGTTTAGCGATCCTGTATATGACCACAGTATTGCTCAGCGCAAGCAAGATTTAAATAAAGCAAAAGCGCTACTCAAAGAAGCTGGTTTTAATAACAGTTTGACTGTCGATTTATATACAGGCCCAGATAGCAATGCTGCATTAGTTTTTGCTCAACATGCTGCTCAGGCAGGTGTCATTGTTAATGTTAAACAGGTTGAAGCTGCTACTTTTGCGGATGCAGTAAAACAAGATTGGGCATTTAGTACAGGCTCAAACGTTTCACGTCCTTTCTTATTAACAGTCTTGCAAATTGATGGGCCGAGTGCGGCAAATAATAAAACTCGTTTTAAAAATGAGCGCTTTACGGAACTAGTGCATGCAGCATTGCAACAACCCGATTTGGAAAAACGAAAAGTTCTGGTTCATGAAGCACAGCATATTCAACATGAGCAAGGTGGTTTACTCATTTGGGGCTTTAATAATGTCCTTGATGCACATTCGAACCAAATTGGTGGTGTAACGCCTGATCGCACAGGCTTTGCTGCGTGGCGTACAGATGAATTCTGGCGTAGAGGGTAACCGATATGACAATTCAATCCAGCAAAATAGAAGCATCTATTCAACAACCAACAATTGCCAAGTCATTTGAGTTTCCTGCATGGTTACCTTGGTTTTTGACACGTTTGGTGTCAGGGGTATTGGTTGTATTTGTTATTAGTCTCATTGTTTTTATTGCTACACAAGCACTTCCATCTGACCCAGCTCGTGTCATCTTAGGACCAGAAGCGCCTGAAGCGACGGTACAAATACTTCGTGAACAATTGGGATTAAATGATCCGATATTGCTTCAATACTGGCATTGGTTGAGTCAATTGTTGCAAGGTAATTTTGGACGCTCGATTGATTCCAATGTGCCTGTTTTAGAAATTATTCAGAATTATTTTGGTAACACAGTTGCACTCACGAGCCTCGTGATTGTTGTTACTGTACCACTTTCAGTCGTGTTAGGTGTGTGGCTCTCGCTTCATCGTGATAGCAAACTCGACCGTATTATTGTCTCTAGCTCTATTGTGTTTAAAGCGGTGCCAGGGTTTGTTATTGCGATTTGGTTAATGATGTTTTTTTCAACATCAGTTTTACACATATTGCCAGCTGCATCGTTGCTGATTCCTAATGAGTCGCCTTATAGCCAGCTAGAATTTTTAATTTTACCAATTTTAACTTTAGCTTTATCACTCATTCCATATCTGATGCGTTTAGTACGTGGTTCTATGATTGATGCGCTAGAGTCGGAATATGTGACCTCTGCGCGACTGCGAGGTATTCCTGAGCGTCGGATTATTTGGAAACATGTTTTACCAAATGCCTTAGTTCCCGTGGTGCAGGGTACAGCATTGACCATACGAGTTTTGCTGAGTGGTGCTCTCATTATTGAGGTGGTTTTCAGTTACCCCGGTATTGGTAATGCGCTCAATGCAGCAATCGAAATGAGGGATATCCCGACTATTCAAGCAATCGTTTTATTGCTCACCATTTGTGTGGTGGTTGTTAATTTAATTGCAGATTTAATCACGACTTTACTCACACCAAAAATACGAACTGCAAAAAGACACAAAGCACGTTCGCCAGGGCGACGTCAGGCATTACGGTTATGGAAGTCTGGCCGACCAATTACTGTAAAACCTGTCGATCGTCGCAATGCTTTAAAGAATATTCAGCAAGGAGGTGGGAAATGAGCTCACTTCATTGGTACCAAAGAAACTTTTTTCAAACATTAATTCGTGAAAGACAAGTACGTTTTGGATTTGTAGTCACAGCCCTAGTTTTGATTTTCGCACTGGTTGGACCGTTATTTGTTGCATTTGAACCTACGGCATTGGTCGGCATGACTTATGGGCCACCCGAAGGAAAATCATTTTTAGGTTATGACTATATTGGTCATGATGTTTGGTCACGTGTACTTGCTGGCGGTGCTTCAATTATCTGGATGACACTGGCTGCTAGTTTGGTCGCATTAGTGATTGGTTCTAGTTTAGGCATATTAGCTGCTTTTGCCCGAAATAAGATTGATCAGTTCGTGACTTGGCTGACTGATGTTTTTATGGCCTTTCCCGATCTTATTTTGGTCTTACTTATTGTTTCGATGTTAGGTCGACAGCCTTGGCTCATTGTTTTAACGGTTTCAATTGCTTTTATTCCTGGAGTCGTACGTCTTGCACGAAGCGTTGCGCTTAATTTAGTGGAACAGGAATATATCGAAGCCGCCCGAATTCTTGGTTATTCAAAAACCTATATTTTATTTCGTGAAATTTTACCCAATATGTTGACGCCGTTACTCATTCATCTTGGTGTGATGCTGACATGGGCAGTAGGCATGTTATCAGGTTTGGCTTTTCTGGGTTATGGCGTGGCACCTCCAGCAGCAGATTGGGGACTCATGATTAATGAAAATCGCGCTGGTTTATTAGTTCAACCATGGGCTGTGTTTGCTCCTGTCATTTTAATTGCTTTGTTTGCACTCGGAACGAATGTATTGGCAGAGGGAGTTGGACGTGCAGCAGCTCGGATTGAGGAAAAATAAACATGGCAAATACATTTAAAAATACAGTATTGACCGTAACAGACTTAACCGTGGCATTGGTAAACACTGGCAAGCATATCGTTTCTAATATTTCATTTAGCTTGCGAGAAGGTGAAGTTCTAGGGCTGGTCGGAGAGAGTGGTTCTGGTAAAACGACATTATCGAGTGCCTTATTGGGCTATGCACGACATGGTGCCAAGATTATTCAAGGCACAATTGAACTGGATGATGAAGATATTCTCAGTTTAGATGATCATGCTTTGCGTCAGGTTCGTGGTTATAAAATTAGTCATGTCGCCCAAGATCCTGGAACAGCACTCAACCCAGCATTAAGTATTGGTCAACATTTATTTGAATTATTAGAAGTCCATCAGGCCCAGTTATCAAGTGCTGAAAAATACCAGAAAGTAGCCAAAATTTTAGATGAAGTGGGGTTACCTCATGATGAGCTATTTCTCAAGCGTTATCCCCATCAACTTTCGGGTGGACAACAACAACGAATTTTATTGGCCTTGGCATTCTTGCTACAGCCACGTTTGATTGTTTTAGATGAGCCAACCACCGCCTTAGATGTGACGACACAGACATTGGTGTTGAACATCATTCGTAAATTATGCCGCGAATATAATGTTGCTGCTATTTATGTATCGCATGATTTAACGGTTGTAAAAGACATTGCAGATCGGGTGATTGTTTTATATTCAGGGCGAATTGCTGAAGATGCGGTATTAACCCAACTATTTGAAACCCCTAAACACCCTTATACGCAAGGTTTACTTAACGCCATTCCCGATGTAGCCATTCGTAAATATTTATCTCCAATTGAAGGACACGCACCCTCACCAAATGAGCGTCCAGCCGGATGTGCTTTTGCAGTACGTTGTACTTTCGCCACAGACATATGCCGTCAAAAACAACCTGAATTAACTCAATTAAAAGATGAGTTTGACCCGCATTTTGTTGCTTGTCACCATTCTGATCATGTTGGCGTGATTAATTTTAAAGAGCTTGATCATCAGGTTATTGAACGAGAAGCTGATCGAGAAGCACTGCTAAAAGTTGAACATATTAATGCATGGTATGGGCAGCAACAGGCTCTTTTTGATATCTCATTTCAACTCAAAAAAGGCGAATGTTTAGCATTGGTTGGTGAATCAGGTTCGGGTAAGACGACTTTATCACGTGTGATTGCTGGCCTGAATGAAAATGCAGATGGGCAAATTACATTAGCAGATGAAGTCTTGTCATTGCGTGGGCAACAACGTCATTTGCAGCAGCGACATAAACTGCAATATATCTTTCAAAACCCTTATAAAGCCTTGAATCCAGCGCATACGATTGGTCAGACCTTAATTAAAGTCGTGCAGCATTTCTTTGGAGCATCTCGACCAGAAGCCATAGAAAAAGTCACACAGGTACTTAAACAAGTCTCTCTGCCTATCCAAGTGCAAGAACTCTACCCTAGAGATTTATCGGGTGGGGAGAGACAACGTGTGGCTATCGCGCGAGCGTTGCTGTGCCAACCTGATGTTTTGATTTGTGATGAGATTACCTCTGCTTTGGATGTTTCAGTTCAGGCATCTATTTTAAAACTGTTACAAGACCTTCAGCAGCAAGGTGTGACCTTACTATTTGTGACCCATAACCTAGGGGTTGTTCGTGCAATCGCAGATCGAGTCGCCGTATTAAAAAATGGACATATTGTTGAATACGGTGAAACAGACCAAGTGCTGAGCCATCCTCAACATATATATACCAAAACTTTGCTTACCCATGCGCCAAGCTTGTTTAAAAACAACGTGCTTGAAGTTAGCGCATAAAAAAGAACAGATTTTCCGGAGTTAACAATGAACGATATTAACCAACGTAATTTTTTAGAATTAGGTAGCGTAAGACATATTCAAAGCGAGCAAGAAGCACTTGAGATTGCAAAAGAGGTGGCAGATCAATTGAATCAATTTGCTCGAGATCCAAGTTATAACAAGACAGTACCTTATGATCAGGCACGTTTAATTTCAGAAGCTGGTTTAACCGCGATAATTGTGCCCAAGCAATTTGGAGGCTTAGGTGCCAGTATTTCAACATTGGTCAATGTGGTGAAAATTATTTCATCTGCCGATGGTGGTGTAGGGCAGTTATTACAAATTCACTTCACTATGTTTCGAGGAATTTTAACAGGCTATGACGATGAAATCCGTGATCAATTACTTACCGATGTATTAAGTGGAAAACGTTTGGGCAATGCACTTGCAGAAGTGGGTGGCAAAGATAAATTTCAGCATAAAACACGCGTAGAACGAAATGCGGAAGGACAATTAATTCTAAACGGCAGTAAGTTTTATTCTACGGGCTCTTTACTCGCAGAATGGATTTCTTTATTTGCTGGTAGTGATGATGGACCAGTTTCAATTTTAATTCATCGAGACACAGAGGGAGTAGAGTTGCTCGATGACTGGGATGCAATCGGACAAAATAATAGTGTCAGTGGCACTGTTAATTTTAAAGATGTGGTTGTTGATGAACGTTATGTTGCCAAGCGAAATACAGGCGGTTTAGGCACGGTTTTACGTACGGGACTCACTTGGCCTCAGATTTTACATGCTGCAATGGACACAGGAATTGCCAAAGGGGCATTACAAGGCGGGATTGATTATTTACAACATCATTCTCGTCCATGGGTAGAAAGTGGCGTCGATTCACCTACACATGAATCTCATATCATCAAACAAATTGGTGAGTTTGCTGTTTTGGTCCGTTCGGCTGAGGCATTATTGGATCGTTCAGCACAGATTTTTGAACAGCATTTGGCAAATGTAGAAGATGAAGACTTACAAACTGAACTGATTTTATCGGTTGCTGCTACACGAAGTCAGTCTGATCACGCATCTTTAAAAATTTCGAGTGAAATTTTTGGATTACTCGGGGCAAGTTCAACCTTATCGAAATGGAATCTAGATCGTTTCTGGCGAAATGCACGAACCCACACCACGCATGATCCAATTCGCTGGCGACTATATCATGTTGGAAATTATTATTTAAATAATATTCCACCAGGAGAATACAACTCCGTACTTCTAAAGAAGCAGGCGGAAAATGTGACTAAATTTAATTAAACTGAATCCGACTTAAATATTTCTATAACTTATGGAAGAAAATATCTTGGTGGAATCTTGCCAAGTTCTCATCTAATTTTAGGATAAGCCGTCGGCTCGACCTACTTTTGTTTCGACAAAAGTAGGCAAAACCATTGTCATCAGCAAAACCTGTTCATTTTTGGATTTATTTCAAATGTATCGTAGAAACATTATCTTGCGGACATTGTGCAGGTTGCTGATGACGTTTCCGAGTATCATACTTCTTATTGAACTCAGCTTAATTAATAAAATCAAGTTGTAAAAAAGGTTGTCATCAAGACAACCTTTTTGTTTTGAGGTATTAAGCTACTTGAGCTTGAATAGAAATATCCTGCGCCAGCCATTCACGAACATTAATCTGTGCAGGAATAAAGTTCCAGCGATAGAGAAAGTCACTCAGGTCTTGTAAAGCAACAATAGAAGTCTCATCAAAGTTAGTGTTGAGTTTCAGATGCGCATCTGCACCATAAGCTGCATGAACCCATTGCTCACTACTATTACATTCTTTTGCTAGATAACGATGGGTTTCATCGGCATGTGCATGTGCCCATTGTTCTGCTTGTAAAACAGCATTGACAATCGCTTGGGCTTGCTCTGGATATTGTTTTAGAAAATCTTCATCAACAGTCAGCGTTCTTGGTGTTCCATTATTAGAGCGTAGAATAGGGTCTGGATGTGAGCCAATATCGATAATGGTATGCAGAGCAAAATCATGAGCAATTTGCGCAGCGTGTGCACCTTTTAGGAAAATAGCATCGACATCACCTTTAATTAATGCCACGATCTCTGCACTTGCATTAATTTTGTTGCGATTACCATAAAAACTAGAATCATTTTCTTCAGGCTGTTGTTGTTGGGCGGCTAAAATGTCTGCTCGTAAACAATCGACCAACTCAAGATCGCTTACCTTCAAATTTACCGTTTTTAAGGCATTTTCTAAACCGCGAATCGCCTGTGCACGTGAGAAATCAATAATTGCATCTTGATTCAGTGGAATACCAAAACGTTTGCCTTTTAAGTCAGCAACAGTTTTGATGCTTGAATCGTAGCGCGTTAATAACAATTGAACTTCATCCGCCCAAGATAAGCCAATTACTTTCGTTTTTTGACCCGATGCATATGCCCAGATTGCAGGGATACTCCCGCCATGTCGAACTGAGTTGGCAAGGGTATGGTTAAAATGAGAGTTACGAATATCTTTAGAGTTTGATTCTCGAATTGATTTTATTTCAATCTGTTGCTCATTAAACTTTTCTTTGAGCCAACCTTTTTGAATTGAAATGCCTAGACCAGTTGGTACAGGGCAACGTGTATACCAAAGTGTGTTTAATGGTTGAGTTTGAAGTGTTGTCATCGTGACATCCTTTTGTGGTTTTCATGCTTTAAAGCAAAATTGATGCCACCCATTAATTTATTGATATTTATTAATTATTTTTAATATCTTTTTTTGTGATGTTGATATATCAAATTTTGTTGGGATTACAACACAAGAATTGCGCGGGTGTTTTAAAAACAACACCCCCATAGATAGTGCTGCATAAAAACAATATAAAACAATAATTTAAAATATTTTTTAAGGCCATTAATTTGGCATGAATCTCGCAATAAAACGGAATCTTAAATTTTTACTATCTTTTATGTTTAAAAATTATCCATTATTACGAAGTTTGGCTTTATATCGTTTTATGCCATTTCGTTTCTTATTGACGGCGACCTTATTTGTTATCGCAAATATTGGGTTAGCACTTCAACAGTATTCAATCGGACATGCGATTGATACCTTAAAACATAGTGAACGAGAAACATTATTTCAGCATGCTATCACTGATCACTTAAATCCTTGGTTTTGGTTCATTCTACTTACGAGTATTGCCAGTATTAGAGCTGTTATTCAATATTTGGCAGGGTTAAGTGCTTTAACCATTGGCCAGCAACTGCTAAGTATTTTAAGAGAAAGAATCTTTAGCCAAGTACAGCATTTAGATGTTTCATGGCACTGGAAACATGGGCTAGGAGAAGTATTATCTCGTACAACACGTGATTCAGATAAATTAAAAGAAGCGCTCATCAATTTTTGGCGTCAAGTATTTGAGTCAAGCTTGGTTGTTACCGTAACCGTTGGGCTCTTATGTTGGTATCATCCTTGGCTCGGCCTAGTTCCTTTATTATTTATTTTTTTAGGGCTTTGGGTTCTATTTAAACTGACCAATCAATTGGTGGTTCTGGACCATCAAGTTGCATCTGCATATGAAAAAGTCAGCGATACCTTGGCAGAGAGCGTGAATGGAATTCGAGTGGTCAAAGCTTTTCAACTCGAAGAGAAACTCTTACAACGCTTTAACCATGCCGTAGATCTATTTATTCATCATTCCATTCAGACCATCAAAACAAGTGCAAAACGCTTGCCTATTCCGCAAGTGATTATTGCGGGTTCTTACTTATGGGTCATTGCTTTTGGTGCTTATTTAATTGGTCAAAATCAGTTGCAAGTAGGCCAATTTGTTGCAGCCATTCTGATGGCAAATTTATTGGTGTTTCGTATTGAAAGCATTGGTCAGGTCTTACATATTTTTGCTGATGCGCGTTCGTCTGCAACAAGAATCTGGCAAATGCTAGATGAGAAGTCCGCAATTGAAGATCAACAATATCCTCTAACGTTGCAATGGCGTGATGAGTTAAGCATTAAATTAGAAAATGTCAGCTTTCAGGATAAAACAACAAAAAATTTTATTTTAAAGCAATGCAGTGTTGAATTTCGAGCAGGTGAAATCGTTACTGTTGTCGGTAAGACAGGCTCAGGTAAAACGACTTTGATGAATTTACTCAATCGGTTTATTGACCCAACAGAAGGGCAAGTTTTGATTGGTTCTGAGCAAATGGGATGGACGAATATTAAAGATTTGAGCCTATTTGAATTACGACATTTGGTTCAGATCATTCCTCAAGAAAATTTCTTTTTTAGTGGCACACTGGCAGATAACTTAAGAGTTGCTAAACAAGATGCAACGGAGCAAGAGATGAAAGAGGCTTTACATTTAGCTTCTGCATCTGAACTATTACAACGACTTGATCATGGTTTAGACACGTTGATTGGGGACAAGGGCGTTACCTTGTCTGGAGGACAAAAACAACGACTTGCCTTGGCCCGTTCTATTTTAAAAAATTCGCCAATTTTAGCGTTAGATGATTCTACCAGTGCCTTAGATGCGACTACAGAAAAACAAGTTTTACAGCGTCTATCAGCGCTTTCTGATAATAGAAACCGTTTAAACAAAACAATCATTATTAATTCTAATAAACAAACCACGATTGCTTTATCTGATCGCGTTATTGTGCTTGATCAGGGGCATATTATTGCCCAAGGCACACATGCTGAATTGGTTCAAGATTGTTTTTTTTATCGAGAGTTGATGGGGTTTCAGTTAGAGCAGCAGGAGATTGATGCATGAATACTAGTGTTAAAAATTTCCGCCCATTTACAAAATCAGCTGATCTACAAATTGAAGAAAATTTGGCAAATGTCTCAATTCATAGAGGCATGCTAAAAAAACTTATTCCTTTAGTTTATCCCATCCGTTACTTGCTGCTTGCTTTAATTGCAGTAGAAATTTTACAAGTAATGAGCGTTTTTGTTCGGCCTTGGGTAGTGAAATATATTTTAGATTCGGGCTTTCAATACATTGCTGGAAAAATGGTATTGAATCAGCCTGTTTTATTCATTGCGATTAGCATTTTAACGTTAAGTTGGATTTGTCGTTTTGCTTTAGCAGGCGTATCAAAATACCTTTCAGGCCGAGCAGCTTTGAAAGTAATTAATGGTTTAAGACGTTCGTTATTTCAGCATATCCAAAGTTTAAATATTGGTTACTTTGATCGTACCAAGGCTGGCAGGATTATTTCACGGGCCGATCGTGATGTCGAAACACTAGAGCCTGTTTTAATACAAGGGCCACCAGAGTTACTTTCGGCAATTTTGCGTTGTGGATTAGCTTCAGTACTCCTTTGGCATATCTATCCACCATTTTTCTGGTGCTTATTTGCGACGTTACCCATTTTATTTGGGATGACTGCAATTTTTAAAAAGTCATCACAAAAACATTGGGGAAGAGTTGCGGAGGAACGCAGTCGATTTACTGCTCATTTGGTTGAAACAGTAAATGGAGCAAAAATCATTCAGCAGTTAAATTACACTGAAACCAATCAATCTCGTTATCAAGAATTATTAAAAGACTTTAATAATTCTATTATTTATGGCAGCAAGCGAACCAGTTGGTTTGCTCCTTTTACAGGTTTGCTTTCGACTCTAGCTACTGCCGGATTCATTGTGATTGGTAGTTATGCTTATAGTGACGGCATGATTAGTATAGGACAGTTTGCAGAAAGTATTTTCTATGTGTTTTTATTCTTAGCACCCTTACAGGAACTGACCGATCTATTTGAACGTTATGCCAATGGAGCAGCATGTGCGCAACGAATATTTTTACTTTTAGACACTCAATCTACGATTCAAGAACAACCGAATGCTGTGAAACTCGAACAGTTAAATGGTCATATTCGATTTCAGTCGGTAGATTTTGCCTATAGTCACAAACCTGTTTTACAAAACTTTAATTTGGACATTGAAGCTGGAAAAATAATTGCGATTGTAGGCCCTACAGGACATGGCAAAAGTACCATGGTTCAGTTACTAACGAGATTTTATGAACCCCAGCAGGGTGGAATTTTTCTAGACCGTTATCCAATACAAAGTATTCATCTTGCAAGTTTAAGACAGCATGTGAGTATTGTTTTACAAGATAATGTTTTATTTAGTGGATCTATTTTAGATAACTTACGTCTAGTTCAACCTGATGCTACAGACCAGAAACTTATCCAAGTTATTGAAGACTTAGGGGCAGACGAGATATTGCAACAACTGCCGCAAGGCTATTTAACCGAAGTTGGGGCGCTTGGTAAAAATCTTAGTCATGGACAAAGGCAACTTGTTTGTTTAGTTCGTGCTTATTTGGCAAACCCCAAAATATTAATTCTAGATGAAGCTACCTCTGCAATCGATATTTATACCGAGCAAAAAATACAATATGCACTTAGACGCTTATGCCAAAATAGAACCTGTATTGTTATTGCACATCGGCTGAGTACCATTCGTGAGGCCGACAAAATTGTCGTGATTGAAAATGGTCATGTCGTAGAAGAAGGTTCGCATGAGCAGTTAATACAGCAGCAGTCAGCTTACTTTCAGTTATATCAATCATATTTACAAAACCAACTTGTTTAAGCGATTTGTAAATTTCGCAACTGTAGTTTTATAAACATTTTTTTGAATCATTGTTTAAATTTAAACAATGATTCTTTTATTTAACCTCGTTAATATATTGATAATAAATAATAAAATATTTGGCATCGGCTTTGCTATATCGCTCTAGATCGTTAAGGAAGCCAATATGCGTACATATTTTTCTCAATTCATTCTTCACTCCTCAATTTTTGCACTGAGTACACTCACTGCCTCAATTACTTTGGCAAATGATCAAAAGAATTTGCCAGAGAAAGAGGATGCCATCACATTACAATCCGTGGTTGTCACAGGCTCTAGACGAGCAATTAGTAATTCTCTCGATGCACCTGCACCCGTGGATATTTTAACTGCCAAAGAGTTACAAGAGACTGGTGCAACTGATCTTGCAGCAGCATTAACACGGCTGTCTCCTTCAGTGACTTTACCGAGTTCTCCTGCAGGTGGGTTTGGTGCATCGGTTCCGCCAAGTATTGCACTTAGAGGATTATCTGCTGATCAAACTCTAATTTTAATTAATGGAAAACGTCGTCATACATCCGCTTATTTC
>NZ_JZFB01000001.1:697891-699764 GCF_001188385.1 Acinetobacter sp. V2
CTGACCTAAGTTTAATTCCAGTGAGCGCGATTGAGCGTATAGAAATCTTGCGAGATGGAGCTGCGGCACAATATGGGTCAGATGCAATTGCTGGTGTCGTTAATATTATTTTGAAATCACGAGATCATGGAGGTGGCGTAAGCTATCAAACGGGTGGCTACACTCAAGGAGATGGTGAACAACATAAAGTTAATCTTTGGAAAGGTTTTGCGCTCCCTAATGATGGTGCATTGACGGTTGCATTAGATTTAGGCAAACGTGAAGCGGCAAGTAACACAGCACCTGATACACGAACTTTTTATGATGGTTCAACCAAGGCTCAATATACAGAACAAAATACACCCTATCGAACATGGAAATTTGGTTCTCCCGAACAAAAAGATCAAATCAATGTGACTGCCAATCTAGATTTACCTTTGACAGATGACGTTGCACTTTATGGTTTTAGTAGCTATGGCCATCGTAAAACAATAGGAGAGAATTTTTATGAGCCACCAACAACCAAAACAGTACTAAATCAATCCAGCTATTTTAAAGAACGTTATCCAGATGGACGCTCACCCTTGAGCTTAGTCACTGTAGATGATTTTGCAACGACAGTTGGAGTTAAAAAAGGAGAGCAAAAGTCAGGTAAATATGATCTTTATGCGACCTATGGACAAAATAAAGTCAGCACAGAACAAGGCAATGGCATTAACCCAAGTTACGGGACAAATTCTCCTTCAAACTATGACTTGGGCGAAAATATTTTTTCGCAATTAAATACAGGGCTGGATTATAGCCGTGATATTGCAATTGACTGGTTAGCAAGCCCACTCACGTTGTCTACAGGAGTTTTATATCGTTGGGAGCAATATAAGCAAAATGCAGGTGATCCAATTGCCTATACCCGCGGCCCATATTTTAATCCAAGCACAACTTTTGGGGTTGGTGTTCCGGGAATATATGCCGGAATTACAGACCAAGATGAACGAAAAATTAGTCGCGATGTTTACGGTGTCTATCTAGATTTAGAAGCAGATATTATTAAAGACTTGAATGTTGGGGCAGCAGTCCGAAGTGAAAAATATTCAGACTTTGGTTCGACCACAAACGGAAAATTATTTGCTAAATATGATGTATCACCTAAATTTACGGTACGTGGTTCAGTAAATACAGGCTATAGAGCGCCGTCATTGGCACAGCAGGGCTATTCGGCTTATAGCGTACAAACAGTGCAAACCCCTTCAGGTTGGCAAGATGTTCAACAAAGAACTTTAGTTGCTGGAAGTGAGGCGGCTTTACTCATTGGCGGAACTTCTCTTAAACCTGAGAAATCGACCAATTATTCTTTAGGTTTTGTTTGGAAGCCACTTGTTAATACATCGGCTACTTTAGACCTTTATCAAATCGATATTAAAAATCGTATTTTGCTTTCAGACAATATTACTGGAAGTGTAATTACCAATGCTTTTGCCAATACACCGTATTCGAATATTGCCAATGTGGCGTTCTTTAATAATTTACTAGATACACGTACTCAAGGCTTAGAGTTCGCACTTAAGCATGATTTAAACCTTGAACAATATGGCAAGTTAAATCTGAACCTGGGTCTGGCATATAACAAAAATGAAATTACCGAAACTCGAGATTCTATTACCGCAAAAGGTGAGCGAATTCCTGTTTCAAGTATTGCAGGACGAAATACACAAAGCCTGATTGAGTCTGCTGCACCGAAAACAAAGTTAACGCTTGGCGCACTTTGGTCAAATCAAACATGGAGCGTGAATACGGCTGTCCGTCGCTACGATAAATGGACCACTTTAAATAATACCAATACTGCACTAGACCAAACCTTTGACCCTCAGTGGATTGCAGATTTGGATATTGGCTA
>NZ_JZFB01000001.1:699806-707156 GCF_001188385.1 Acinetobacter sp. V2
GGGGCGATCAACTTATTTAATAGCCATCCTGATCAAGCAAAAGATTCTTCGGTCGGCAACATTGTCAAATATAGTTTTAATGCGCCTGAAGGAGCATTTGGAACGTATTTATATGGCCGCGTAAGTTACGAATTTTAAATCAAAAATGATGAGACAGTTTTTAAGGTAAATAACAATGCAACATACTTTTTTATCAACTTTATGCAAGTTTTCTTTAACCACAACGATGTTAACTTCAAGTTGTTTTGCGACCGCTCAAAAAGCTCCAGCGCCAGAAGATAAATATGGAGATGGCCGAGTTTCCGAGTTTTATACATGGAAATCGGCTATTCCTGAACAGGCAGGAAAATTATTAAAAACAGAAGCGATTCATAATCCTTATATTCGTTTAGCAAATGACAGTCAGGCTATTCGGATTCTCTACAGTTCTACGAGCGGTAAAGATAGCAAAACACCTATTGTGGTTTCAGGAAGTATTCACTTACCAAAAGGAACTCCACCAAAAGAAGGTTGGCCAGTGGTGCTATGGGCACATGGTACGGTCGGTTTGGCCGATGCTTGTGCGCCGTCTTGGAGTGGACGATCATACCGAGATGTACAATATTTAAATCGTTGGCTTAAAGAAGGATTTGCGGTCGTTGCCACAGATTACGAAGGGTTAGGTGTTGCAGGACCGCACTTGTTAATTAATAACCCAATGCTGGCTTATAGTATTTTAGATAGTGGTAGAGCTGCTTTAAAAACCAAGTTGCCACTTGCCAATAAGTTTGTGATTGTTGGCCAATCACAAGGAGGCGCTGGGGCTGTTGCGGCTTCTTCCTACTCGGCAACGTACGCACCTGACTTAAATATTAAAGGTTCAATTGGTACAGGCGTGATTTATCAAGATCCTGAAGCGACGCCTGAAAAAAATCAGTTAAAGTTAAATCCTTACGAAGTCAGCCCATCACTTGCTTATGGCATCTATAGTTTTTTAGTGACACAAAGTTTATATCCAGAAATTAAAACAGAAGATATTTTCACGCCTGAAGCTGCTCCTTTAGTTGAACAAGCAAGAAATGCCTGCTTAACAAGTTTTATGGGAGATATTCAAACCGCAGGGCTTTCGCCAGCACAAGCATATAAACCTAATCCGCCAGCAAGCTATAAAAAGCTGCAAGAGAAACAGTCAAATGATTATGGTTATTACCCTACATTAAAAATCAGTCATCCATTATTTATTGGGACAGGGGCAAATGACCGAACTCCAGATGCTCGTTCTCAAATGAAGCTGGTGGCAGATGCCTGTAAAGCAGGTACAGTGGTCGAAGGTCATTTGTATCATGGCTTAGGACATAGCGAAACTGTGAATGCTTCCTTAAAAGATTCAATTCCGTTTGCTAAAAAGGCGATTGCGGGAGAGAAAATTCAGGCTATTTGTAAACCTGACTTGCAATAAAAGATGGACTAAAGATTTTCTCACTGAAGAAAATCTTTATTAAAAAAAGCCGCTCTTCAAAGATATTGAATGAGCGGCTTTTTGCTTTAAATGTTTAAGCGATTTGTTTTAATTTTTTGGCTGCCTCTTCACGTACAGCGGGGATAATATAACGACCATAATCGACCGTATCATAGATCGGATCGTAGCCCCGATTTAAAAAAGTCGTCACCCCTAAATCTACATAATCGAGTAATGAGGCAATAATGGTGTCTGGTGTCCCAACTAGGGCAGTCGTATCGCCATAAGCCCCTACAGCAGTTGCAGTTGGCATCCATAATGCGCGGTCATGTCGATCACCTTGCTGGGCTGCTGCCAATAAGCGCTGTGAACCAATGCCTTTGATTTTATGTCCTGATAATGTGCCGTTATTTTGAAAGGTTGGATTATTTTGAATGTCTGCAAGAATCCGTTCTGCTCGTTGCCAAGCAAGTTCTTCGGTTGCACCAATAATAAGACGTACAGATAAGCTAACAGGAGGCTGCGGTTTATTGGCTTTTTCTGCTGCGAGCTTCAATTTAGTAATTTGCTCTTTTACTCCAACCAGTGGTTCACCCCAAAGTGAATACAGGTCTGCATGGCGGACTGCAATATCATAAGCAATGTCTGATGAGCCACCGAATGAAATCGGGATTGTACCGTTGACTGGCTTTAACGGGCAAAAAGCATTATCTAACTTAAAATATTTACCTTCATAACTAATGGGTTGATCGCTTTTCCAAAGTTTCTGGATGATATCTAGATATTCACCCGTCCGTTCATAGCGCTGAACTTTATCAACAATATAATCGCCTTCTTGAGGCTCAGCTGTAATTCCCGTAATTGCATGTAAACGGATTCTTCCACCACCTGTAGTATGGTCAAGCGTAGCAAAAGAACGTGCAGCAAGATTTGGAGTGAGGAGTGCAGGACGATGAGCAATCATAAATCCAAGACGTTCTGTATGTTGGGCAAGATATGCCGCGATTTGTGCACTGTCTGGGCTGCTTGGCCCGCTAGCAATTAAGACTTTATCAAAACCCGCATATTCATGTGCCCGTGCGTGGTAACGTAGATATTCGAGGTCAATTTTATGGCCAATTCGCGTTCCTTTGGTTTCAGACCATTGGTTAGGGAAAACCATACCTACAAATTCGATGCTCATTATTAAACCTATTTTATGGATTTTAAATGAATGAGCAAAATAAATGCCAAGCTTTATACCTATATAAATCAAATATAGGAATGGATTATAATTTTTTAGAGTGTTTGGATTTAATCAAAAAGACAACATTGTGTTTGAGAAGCAACATATCATAAAAAAAGAATTGTGTTTATTTTTAATTTATAAGAGAAAATATTTTCAGAATAAAATAGGTGAATTTTGGATTAAATATATTTATTTGTTATTTATTAAAAAACGCACTGAAATGTAATATAGCCTTTTAAAATGCTTATATCATAAGTTTTATGGGGTAATTATGAAGACCTTTTTAGATAATGATTATAAAGTAATTACTTTGCCTGATAATGGTGTTCCTGTAAAACCAATAAGAGCAAAAGCAATTATCTTTTCAGATCAGAACTCCCGTAAATTATTAAATCAAGTTGAAACGATTGCTCCAAGCTCTGCTAGTGTCATCATTCAAGGAGAGTCTGGGACAGGTAAAGAGTTAATTGCACGCGAAATTCATTTGAAAAGTGATCGTAAAAATAAGCCTTTTCTTGCCGTCAATTGCGGTGCTTTGGTCGAGACTCTTGCCGAGTCTGAACTGTTTGGCTATGAAGCTGGTGCTTTTACGGGTGCAAACAAAACTCGAGCTGGTATTTTTGAAACAGCTGATGGTGGTACTTTATTTTTGGATGAGGTAGGTGAGTTGCCTCTATCCTTACAAGTTAAGCTGTTAAGGGTATTGCAAGAAAAAGAAGTCGTACGCGTGGGTGGTCGAAAACCAATTCCAATTAATGTCCGTATTTTGTCGGGGACGCACGTCGATCTACGTAAAGCTGTAGCAGAAAACAAGTTTCGTCTCGATTTATATTATCGCTTGAACGTGGTTGTGCTTAATATTTTGCCACTGCGTGAACGTAAAGGAGATATTTTACCTCTGGTTGATTTCTTCTTAAGTTCATATTCTCAGAAGCTCATTACCACTAAGCCAAATATTAGTGATAGAGCAAGAAATGCGCTGCTGAACTATAGCTGGCCAGGCAACATTCGTGAGCTAGAAAACAATATTCACTATGCTTTGCTGGTGAGTGGCGGTAAAACAATTGATCTTGAGCATTTAAGATTTTCTGAGGAAACGGGTTCTGCCGTGTTACCAGACAATGATCTTATTCAAGAGTTTGAAAGTATCTTGAAGCGTCTTTTTCAAGAATATGATGGGGAAGCATGGCATATTATTGAAGATAAAATAGTAAATACTGCATTTTCAAGTTGCTGGAATAATCAGGTCAAGACAGCAAAAATGTTAGGCCTATCGCGTAATGTTTTACGTAATCTTCTATCAAGATATAACTTACTACCTAATAAGAATGAAAATGAAATTGCTTAAGGGTTTTACATAGAAAAAACATCCATTTTTTAATGGATGTTTTTTTGCATTGTGAATTTTGTGACCCATAAACCCAATTCAAATAACAACCACATTGGGACTGCAAGAGCAAGCATGCTAAAAACATCAGGAGGGGTAATAAACATTGCAATAAAAAAGAAGAATACAATGATGTGCTTACGATGTGCTTCTAGCTGTTGAATAGAAATAAGGCCAATAAAAATAAGAATATAAGTTAAAACTGGAATTTGAAATGCCAGACCAAAAGCAAGAAAAAGCTTCAAACAAAAATCTAGATAGCTATTGATATCCGTCATAGGTAACACATTATCGGGCGATGCCAAAACAAAAAACTTTAAAGCGAGAGGCAAAATTAAAGTATAGGCAAACACAATTCCTAAATAAAATAGAAGGTTACTCGAAAGCACTAGTGCTATACCGAACCTTTTTTCTTTTTGATAAAGAGCTGGAGCAACAAATTGCCAAAATTGATAAAGAATAAAGGGAATGCTTAATAAAATCGCAAAATAAATATTGAGTTTAAATGGTGCTAAAAATGTACTCATCACATCTGTTGCAATCATGGTGGAATTGCTAGGAAGTAATGAAATTAAAGGATGAGCAAGAAAATGGTAGTTCTTCTGAGCAAGCGGAAGTAATAATAAAAAAATCGCTAAAACAATACCAATGCTATAGATCAGCCGTTTTCTTAATTCTTTTAAATGTTCGCTATATTTCATTTCAGTGAGGCTTTCACTGACAATATGTTCCGTCATGCGGCTTGATCCTCACTGAATTTATTGGCTGTTTTAAAATGAGCTAAAAATGGTGTCTTTAACTCATCTTGTGAACGGGTATAGATATAGTCATTGATGCGGCGTGCTTTGGTTTTTTGTTCTGTAAAAACAGATGTTTGTACATTTTCAATTTCTTGTTGCATAAGAGCGAGTTGTTGTTTGAGCTGCTCTTCATTTTGTTTTATTTTTTGCAGCTCTTCATGCATGACTCTCTTAAGTTCGATCAGGTCAAGTTCGTTTTCAATATCATTTTGAATTTTACTAATTTGGTTTTTAACTGCTCTGTATTTGAGGAGGACTGATCTTAACGTGTGAGGAAGTTTTTCAGGTCCTAAAATAATAAGCGCAATAATTGCAAAAGCTAATAACTCTCCAAAGCTGATATTAAACATAATAATAAATCACTCATATTTTATTTTTTCATTATGTGATTCAACTGGACTAATATCTTTGTATTGCTGGTTTTGCAATAACTTCTGATCATCAGAATTAACTGAATCTTTAAAGTCTTTAATTGCACCACCTAAGTCCTTACCTAGATTTTTTAACTTTGAAGTTCCAAATAATAAAATAACAATCACTGCAAACAGTAAAATATGCCAAATAGATAAACCCATTTTTCTCTATCCTATATTAATTAAATGTAAAGAATATTAATATCACGATATTATCTGTTTTCTAAATCATATTAATATCGATCAATATTCAAATTAATTATGCTGTGTGATCTAGCATATTAAGTGCCTGGTTGCGAAAACCAAATAAAAGTTCACTTTCTTTATGTCGAGGATGTGTCAGCGGAACTTGAATAATTTCTTTAATTTTTCCTGGTCGGGCTGACATCACAATGACACGGTCTCCAAGATAGACAGCTTCTTCAATATCGTGGGTAACTAAAATCATGGTGATTTTTTCATGTTGCCAGATACGCTGAAGTTCAGCTTGTAAGTGACTCCGTGTGATGGCATCTAAAGCGCCAAAAGGCTCATCCAAAAGTAAAATATCGGGTTTATTGACGAGTCCACGGGCAATTGCAACACGTTGTGCCATGCCACCAGAAAGCTCATGTGGATACGCCTTTTCAAAACCTTTCAGCCCGACAATTTCAATATGTTCATTTACCCGTAAATTTCGCTCTTCACGAGTGAGTGTAGTTTCTTCAAGTGCTAAATGGATGTTTTCAAAAACAGTAAGCCATGGAAGTAATCGGTGTTCTTGAAAGATAAGACCGCGTTTTAAATCTGTACCTTTTATCTGAGTTTGATTCAGTAAAATTTCACCATCATAGTCTTGATCTAATCCAGCAATAAGACGTAATAGTGTTGATTTCCCACAGCCACTACTACCAACAATTGATATAAATTCACCTTGCTCAATGTTGAGGTTAATCCCATCTAAAACGGTCAAAGTATTTTGATCACGTTGAAAAGATTTATTGAGTTTTTTAATAGAAAGTAGTGAGAACGACATATAAATTCCTAAAAATATTTTTTAAAAAGACAAATTAGGTACGCCATTGCAGCAGGCGTTTTGAAATAAGATGAATACCTGCCGTCATAAAGGCCCCACAAAGGGTAACCGTTATGGCGCAAACCAACAGAATATCCATTTCGGCATTAATCTCGGCTTTCATCATTAAGTTGCCGAGTCCTGCACCCGCATTGAATAGCAATTCACTTGCTGTAGTGGTGATCCAAGTAAAGGGCACCGCTAAATTTAGACCAGTTAAAATATGGGGTAGGGCTTGAGGAAGGCGTATTTTTTTAAATTTTCGCCAGAATGAAAATTGATAAATACGTGCGATTTCATCGTATTTTGCATCATTGTGGCTAAGGCCCTGAAATGTATTAATCACTAATGGAAAAAACGAGGCAAGCGCGATAATAAAGATTTTTGCTTCTTCTCCATTACCAAACCATAAGGCAATTAAAGGTGTTAAACCCAGTAATGGAACTTGTCGAATACTGTTAAACAGTGGAGAAACTAAAGCATTTAAAACTTTTGAATAGGCAAGCAAAGTACCTAAAATTAATCCGCTTATCGAACCTAAGATAAATCCAATTCCAGCTTTTTTAAGACTTCCCCATGTGTTTAGCCACAATTCACCTGTTTCAAGCAATTTGATAAATGCGAAATAAATGTTTTGTAGAGGAACAAATGCATAGGCATGACTGGCACCTAAGCTTGAGTTGTATTGCCATAAGCCTAATAACAATAATGGTAGTACTAAGCCTTGTATTAAAATAATTGGCCGTTGCCATGATTGTTTTAAAGTAAAAGAACGCTGAGACATTATTTTTCCCCCGAACTAAGCGCAGGTGAGATAAAGCGTTGTTCCACTAAACGTAAAACTTTATCCAAACCAAACCCGACCAAGCCTGTGATAAACACACCAACCATCACAACATCTAAGCGCAACATTTGACGTCCTAGTTCCATCATTTGTCCAATACCCGTTCCAGCTGCCAGTAGTTCAACGGCAACTAAAATCAACCATGCGCGGCCAAGTGCAATTCGTAGTCCACCAATTAACGGCGGG
>NZ_JZFB01000001.1:707219-713548 GCF_001188385.1 Acinetobacter sp. V2
TAGATTTGTCCTAATTCAATATATTTTTTGGGAATATTTTTGACTGCATCGGCCGTTGCTAACGCAATCGGGAAAAAGCAGGCCTTAATAATCAGTAAAATTTTAAATAATTCACCAATCCCAAAAACTAAAATAAAAATAGGAATAAGGACAAAGATTGGAATTTGATAAAAAACGTTAAATAAAATATAGGTGTAATTGCGAAAGAGAGTATTTGCCCCGTAGGCAATACCAAAAGCAATTGCGCTGATTGCTGCGATAGAAAATCCCAAAAACAGACGAGAAAGACTATCTTTGAGATGCATTTGAAGCTCACCGCTTTGTAACAACGCAATAAAAGTATTCCAGACAGTTTTAGGCGGCACCAAAATTTGGGTTGGGAAAATCTGTAAAGAACTGATCAAATGCCAAATGAGTAATACTAATAAGGGTGAAATCACAGAGAGCAGCCCATACACCTTTTTAGAAGTCACTTTCTTACGGAGTGGGGTTTTAAATAAAACATTATTTTGCTCAATAAGTGGTTTTACTAGTATTTTCATTGTCTAGTTTCCCTGCTTATTTGAAGCATGATTCGTCTGTAAATTTTGAATCGCTTGATGGGTAAACTTCGGATTCAACAGTTCATCTGCTTTGATTGGGGTTTGAATAAGCTGATTTTTCACAGCATGATCAATGACTTTTGAATAATGCTGTTTCAGAAAGTCGACTTGATAGTCTGGAGACCAGTCTTGTTGCCATGTGCTTGCCGTGTTCTGGCTTTCACGTTGAATCACACTAAGAGGTTGGCCAAACTTGGTTTGACTTTGCTGAAACTCATCTTGATGGTGCGCAATCCAGTCCATTGCACGTACTGTCGCATCAGCAAGTAATTGTGTGGTATCTGGATGTTGCTCAATATAACTTTTGCTACCCCAGAGTTCGGCACGCATTTTCCAGTCTGCTGGCAAAGATTGTGATGACCAAATAATTTTACCCAAATGGCGATCTTGTAAAGTAAGTGCATCACTTAAGGTAAAAAAGGCATCTACACTTTTGGCAGATAAAGCAGCAGCCCCAGCTTGCGGGTTTAAATTCACAATTTGAAAGTCTTTTAAGCTTAATCCTTTACTTCGTATGAGTTGCCCAAAGTTAATTTCCCATGGACGGCCACGGTGTAGTGCAATTTTTTTATCTTTTAATTCTTCAATAGATTTAATAGGTGAATTTTCTGGAACGATAAGGTAGACGTTATTACCAATACCTCCGGGTACAACAATTTGTGTCTTAACGCCTGTGGCATTAAGGACTACAGCAGGAAGGTTTCCATAAAAAGCAAAATCGATTTTATTATTTAGAAAACTTTCATTAACCAGAGTTGCTACAGCAGCAGTGGTCACAGGTTCCCATTTCAATTCAATGTGATTTTGCTTTAATGCTTTTAGAAAAATTTGATCTTGTGAAATGAGTTGTGGAACACCAATGAAGTCCAAACTACCCGAAGTACCATTGGCAACGACAGCAATTCGGAGTTGTTGCTGTTCAGACTGTTTTGGGGTGTTCTCTTCTGTTTTTTGTGCGCCACAAGCAACAAGACCCAAAAAACTAAAACCTAAAACTAAACGTGGAAAAATACGCATATCATCATAAGAATTAAAAAATATAGGGGTATTGAGCAAGAACCACGCCAATAAAATTATTTTAAATAAATCAATTAATTATAATTTTTTAGAATTATTATTGAGGTTAAATGCCACCGTTGTGTTGTGATTGGGACACTCTTTAGCGTTTAAGTGTTGAAATATCAACACAGCCTTTAAACTCGATTTTTTAATATTTATATAAAACAGTACTATAGCTAAAAATTAATTTAAAAAAATAACGGCATGATTCCTGCTCATAAGACTTTTAACGAATTAAATATCGTCAAATCTTTAAATTATCGAGATTCATTATGTCAGTTGAGTTTTTATGGAGAATCCCTGTTCATGGGGATGGTCGTCGAGCACATCAATTACACACACGCGGTGAATGGAATCAATTAACTCCAGCAGTTCAATCTCCACAACGTGTTGCACCGCAACATGAAGATCAGTTATTCGCTTACTATGACTATGTCGAGCAAGTAGCGAAAGCAGCCGATATTGTTGGTTTTCACGGCGCACTCATTCCTGCTTTTCCACATACTGAAGAACCATGGGTGTTAGCGTCTGCACTGGCAAGAGAAACAAAAAGACTTCGTTTGCTCATCGCAATTCAACCTTGGTTTATTCATCCTGCTTATGCAAGCCAAATGGCTGCAAGTTTGCAGCGCTTGAGTCAGGGACGAGTAGAGTGGAATGTGATTTCAGGGGGAGGCGGTGCACAACAACGCGCGTATGGGGATTTTATTGAACATGATCAACGTTATGCACGAACCAATGAATTTTTAGAATTTGTGAAAGGTTATTCACACCACGCACCTTTCAATTACGATGGAAAGTTTTTCCATGTTGAACAAGGTGGCCTAAAATACCCAATGAATCAATATGACGTTCCACGCTTATGGTTAGCAGGTGCAAGCGATGCGGCTTTACAAGTCGCAGGACGTCATGCAGATATCCACTTAACTTGGGGCGAACCTGTAGACCAACAGAAAAAAGTGATCGAACAGGCACAAAATTTCTTTGAGCAGAACTCGCCGGAACGCAAAGTTAAATTTGGTATGCGTATTGATATTTTAGCGCGACCAACCCAAGAACAAGCCTTCCAAGAACTTAAACAAATGTATGAAACCATTGCTGTTGATAGTAATGCTTTTGAACGCAAAGACACTGAATCTGTAGGAGCGAAGCGCCAGCAAGCCTTAGCACAGGGTAACCGTTTTGAAGACTTATTTGTGAGTCCGAATGTGTGGGCGGGAATGTCAAATGTACGAGGTGGCCCAAACTGTATTTTAGTCGGGAGCTATGAGCAAGTGGCAGAACGTTTGCAAGAATATATTGATATTGGGGTGGGACATTTTATTCTAGCCAGTAACCCGCATTTAGAAGAAGCATATCGAGTAGCTGAAGAAGTCTTACCCTTAGTAGGATATAAATTAAAATAATAAACTTAGATCCCTTTGCGATATCAAAGGGATCTTGTTGTTTGAACAGCATAACACTGTCTGAAAACCAACATCTTTTGTATCAATCATTTAAAAAATACAAATTAAATTAATAAAAAATAATAACTTATAGTTTTGGCATGGCTTGTGCAATTTACGACTTAATCTTTTATTTTTAGTTTAAATTTTTATGCGTGATCAAATCTTTAATCCCCATAAGCGGGCTTTGCTCTTTGAGCAATTTGCGACAGTTGCAGCCACAACTGAAATTGCAGATCCGTTTGCACGGCATGATCAAGACGTTATTCAAGCTGCTCCAGTGAAGCTGAATAAAGTCTTAATCGCAATTATTGCGGTTGCTTCAGCACATCTTGGAATTTGGTATGTTGCAAAACAATTGCCGACACCAGCTTTAGATATTCATAAACCAGAACCTGTGGTGATTGAAATCGTAAAACCGGTTGAACCTCCTAAAGTGATTGAACCCAAAATTCCACCGATTACTGAAAAGCCAAAAGTTCCACCTGTGGTGGAAAAACTCAAGCCAATTCCTAAACAAGTGGAACAGCCCAAACCTGTCCAAAAAAGTGTGGAACAACCTAAGCCAGTTGCAAAAGCGGTGGCTGAGCCCACTCCACAAAAAGTTGCAGAACCTGTGGTCACAAAAGAAGTAGTCGCAGAACCAGTTAAAAAAGTTGCTGAGCCTGTAAAAGCGTCAGATGACAATTTACCTGTGACTGAAGCCAAAGGTTATGCCGGATATCTCAGTAACCCTGCACCTGAATACCCTGAACAAGCTTTAGAACGTGGTTGGGAAGGCTCAGTCATTTTACGGGTCAAAGTATTAGCAAATGGCAGTCCTGATACGGTCAGTGTCAAGCAAAGTAGTGGAAAAAAACTTCTAGACAGTGCTGCCGTAAGAACAGTAAAGCAATGGAAATTTTCACCTGCGCTAAAAGGGAAAACCCCTGTAGAAGGCTGGGTCGATGTTCCAATTCATTATCAATTACCGAAATAAAATTTAAATTAAGAGGATATTTTCATGTCAGATATTAATTCATTGATCCATGACGGCACGATCTGGTTATTAGTTGCTTTCTCAATTGTGACTTGGGTGTTGATTGTGGTTAAAGTGGTCCAGACGCAACGAGCAACAAAACAAAGTAAGCTTTTTGTAGAAGAGTTTTGGAAAGCAAAAAACTTATCAGATGCAGTAACTAAGTCTGAACTTGGTGAAGGCCCAGCAGCACGAGTGGCTAATACAGGGTTTCAGACTTTAATTGAAGCAGATGAAAAGACGCATCAAGACTTACAAAACAGTTGGAGCCGTCAGGACTTATTAGAGCGCCATTTAAGTAAACAAGTTCTAACTGAGCGCCGCCAATTAGAAAAAGGTTCAGCTTTACTGGCTTCTATTGGAAATAACGCCCCATTTATTGGTCTGTTCGGTACAGTATTTGGGATTATTCATGCATTACAAGCGATTGCTCATTCAGGTAATGCAAGCATGGATGTCGTGGCTGGACCAATTGGAGAGGCACTGGTTGCAACAGGTATTGGTATTGCAGTTGCTGTACCTGCGGTGCTTGCCTATAACTACTTTGTGCGTAAAGTAAAAACTATTGGCGCAGATCTTGATGATTTTGCAACGGACTTCGTGAGCCTAAATCAAAAAGCAGGATTCCAACTACCAACTGCAAAAAAAGGTACGACTGGTAATACGGCGCTTAAAGATAATTCTGCTAAAGAAGTGAAAGAGAAAGGAGTATTTGCATAATGGCAATTTCTACCTCTCAAGAAGACGATGTCGTCAGTGAAATTAATATTACGCCGTTAGTCGATGTCATGTTGGTCTTACTCATTGTATTCATTGTGACAGCTCCTTTGTTAACAAATACGGTGAAAGTAAACTTACCAAAAGCGGCTCCAACTCAATCGACAGATCAAAACAAAGCTGTGGTGATTAGTGTAAATCCACAAGGTGAAATATTCCTTGATAAAGATAAGGTTACCCTTGCGAACTTTGAACAAGAAATAAAGTCACGTAAAAGCAGTAACCCTAAATTAGCATTAAATTTAAATGCTGATGAGACTGTACCTTATGGAACTGTTGCAAAATTATTGGCAAGTATTGAACGTGTAGGCGTAGATAAACTCTCTGTGATTACAGTGCCTAAATAATTATGCCCCCATAAAAAAAGCTGCATCGGCAGCTTTTTTTATATTGTGAGTACAGATGAGTATTAAGCTTTCCAGAGTTTTTCAAAGCGCCATGTTGGAAAAATCGTATGTTCAGGAGCTAAACCACCAATATTATTAGCTGCTGCGTCAATCGTATGGCTAAATCCCCAAATGAGCATTCCACCACGTTCATGTTGAATTTTTTGTGCTTGCGCTAAATGGATTTTGCGTTTGGCTAAATCAGGTTCTGCCAGTGCTTTAAAAAATAGCTCACTATATTCAGGGTCTTTAAAGTTCACACGGTTGGTCGTGGAAATTGGGGCATCATTAACAACGGCCGTCGATAAATAGGGCGTGCCGACATTGGTCGCATTACTCGATAGCTGCCACTTACTGCGGTCAGGGCCATTAAATGTTGCAAAATCCACTTGTTTAACTCGAATATTCACATTGGCTTGTTTCGCTTGCTCGGCAAAAATTAATGCAGGTTGAGCGCTACTTACTGGGGTAACAAGCTCTACACTCAAACCATCTTTAAAGCCTGCTTGGGCTAATAGATTTTTTGCCTCGGCAATATTTTGTTGGCGCTGCGGCAAATTGAGAAAGGCAGGATCTTGCGGTGAATAAAGATCGTTGGCGATTCGACCTTGCCCATTTAGGCCTCGCTGTACCAACTCCTCTCGGTTTGCAATTAAACGAAATGCCTGACGCACTCTAGGGTCATTAAACGGCGCTTGTTGAGTATTAAAGTCAAAACTATTATGCGTATTGGTCGCAGAGCGTATAGTTTGAATGTGTTTTGCTTGCTCCAAAATTTTAATATATTCGGGTGAAATCGCATTTGCTACATCAATTTGTCCAGCCAATAAAGCATTTAATCGAGAGACCTGATCTTTAAAATCAATCACTTCAAAACTATCTGCATAAGGTTTGTCTGCTTTAAAGTAGTTATTAAAACGAGTAAAAACAGAACGCTGCCCCGGAATAAACTCTTTGACTTTATATGGACCAGCTCCGACTGGATTATGAATAGGGTCAAAGTCAGTCGGTACAATTCCTCCAAAGTTAACCCAAGTTTCGG
>NZ_JZFB01000001.1:713558-715340 GCF_001188385.1 Acinetobacter sp. V2
GCAATGCAACAAAGCCGGGAATCGTACTAATAAAAGGAATACGAACTGTGTATTCATCTAGTTTTTGAATACGATCTCGGTCAATCCACTGCACCAGATTGCGAAATGGTGAAGCGAGTTTAGGATCTGTTAGACGTTTCACTGAAAAGATCACATCATCAGCAGTAATGGTTTTACCGTGATGAAATTCTAAGCCTTTGCGTAAACGGATGGTCCATTCACTTGCATTGTGATTAGGTTCTGCAAACTCCGCCAAAGCAAATCGGGGCAGCATATTTTCATCCCATTCCCATAACTTATTATAAATAGCGAAACCTCGTGTAATACCACTTCCCGATGCTGAAAGATGAGGATCTAGACTGCCTGATTGTTGTCCTCCAATCAGCCCCAAGCGTATAATTCCTCCATGCTTAGGCGTTGCTGAGGAGGTAGTTTTTGATTCGTTACTATTATCTGGAGAGGGGCCACAACCTGATAAACTGCCCATCAAAGAGGCGCCACCTAGCGCCGTGAGACTTTGTGTTAAAAATTTTCGTCGTGATAACTGAAATGTTTGATTTGTCATTATAAATACCTGATTAGATCTTCATCTTCTAAGGTATTGCAGAATAAATGCCAATATTTTTATATAATTTTAATATATTTATCAATAACTTATATAATTATTGTTTTTGGTGAGTGTCTCTATTTCAACAGCTTTGTTGAAAAAATAAACATGAATAGAATTGATAAGTAAACAATGAGAAATTAAAAACAATTGAATCAAATGGTTAGGGTAAATTATTTGGGCATTTAATGGTTGGCATAGGCTTTGCGTAACGCATTGTAAATTTACTTTACTGAGTGTGATATGAGACAGCCTTTTCAATTAAAACCTTTAGTTATTGCGCTTAGCGTATTAGGGGCAACTTTACCGTTATATGTTTTTGCCGAAGAAACGCCACAACAAGCAGGTGATTCTGAAAGTGATGTAATTACTTTGTCAGATGTAGTCGTTACTGGAGCAGCTAAGAAAACCACTGTTGTTCCCAAACGCAAAGTTACCTCAATTTATGGAACTGATAGCTCTGTATTGGATACCCCGCGTGTAATATCCCAAGTATCAGAACAACAATTTAGAGAAGATGTTATTCGCAGTGCTGATGATCTCGTCAAATATGCACCGAGTATTACGCGAGGCGGGGGACAAAATGCTAATTTTACTCCACAAATTCGTGGACAGAACTCGGAAGTTTTTCAAGATAGTCAACGCATTTACAGTACCCGTCATCCAACCAATCTCAATGCTTATGAAGGAGCCGATATTGTGGCAGGACCAACAGGTGTAATTTTTGCGCCGACTTCAGGTTCTGGCGGATATATTAACTACCTAACAAAAAAGCCTAATTTTAATAAAGCCGAAACCAATATCTCTGGGACTGTAGGTTCCATTTACTCAGGTAAAGGCGCAGAGCCTAATTTCTCTGTCAGTATTGATCATACGGCACCCATTTCAAAAGAATTAGCATTTCGTGTGAGCGCAACAGCACAAAAGACAGATGACTATTATGACAATGTGAAAAATAACTTTAATGCATTTTATGGGGCACTTGCTTGGCGTCCAAATGATCGTTTAAGGGTGGATTGGAATATCAGTTACGATGACTATTACGATTTTAATGTGACACATGGCTGGAATAGAGCATCGCAACAATCAGTTGATAATGGCCTTTATTACAAAGGTAGAGCTACGCCTATTATTCAAAACGGTTCGACTTTTTGGTCTCCAGTATTTGAATCAGG
>NZ_JZFB01000001.1:715382-721660 GCF_001188385.1 Acinetobacter sp. V2
AAGAACGATAAGAACCAATATGTTGCTGTTGGTGGAGTTCAGACCACACCGTTACCGAACTCAACTGCTGATCAAGCGGGAACTATTAAAGGTTGGGTCTATGATCCATCAATCCCTGGTAATGAATTGGTCAAGCTAGATGATAATGTTTCAGGACGTAGTGAAGATAAAAATAGTGCCAAGCGATTTAGCACTCAATTAAAAGTCATTAAAGATTTAAATGACCATTGGTCTATTGCAAACAGTACGCTCTATCAAAATAACAAAGATTTAGGCGACTCTGTTGGAAGCTTTTTTACAGATTTAGATCATGAGTTAATTGATAACCGACTAGAATTTTTAGGCGACTATGATTTTGAAATAGCTGGCGTAAAAATTAATAATAAAAGCAGTACAGGGGGAACATATCGTCATGAGAAGTTTACCTCTTTAGCTGCAAATAATAGTTTTAATATTAATCCTTATGATCTAACCAATGATCCATCTCAGAAGAACCCTGGTGATTTACTGGGGTTAATTAACAATAGCGGTTCAACAGGAGGTTGGATTGGACAAGCCGGAGTGCCTCAATATTCTCAATATTTTGGCTATTTAAATTTGCCGCGCATGTACCCAATTGGAAATGGTTTATATGCTGAAAAAGGTGGCTTTCCACCGAATGGAGGAGGCGCTGTCTATACGGGCTCTGGTTTCTGGGATACGTTGAGTGTGTTCACTCAACAAAACTTTACCTTTAACGATGTATTCGGTATTAATTTAGGCATTAATCATAGTTCTGTAAGAGCAAAACTTGAAAACCCACTTGTTTTAACCCCAACAGATGTCCGTTCATCTAGTGATAAATATAGTCTATTGAGCTATCAACTTAGTACGTTTATTAAGCCTACTGCGAAAAGCACACTTTATTTTACCTATGATAAAAGCACCGCATTAAATACAGGAGTATTTGGGCCTTTCTTGATTTGGGGTGCAGGAAATCAACTCAATCCTTTAGCTTTTGACAGTCAAAGTGAGCTAAAAGAAGTAGGATTTAAATATGAACCTATCACTGATCAATTATTTTTAACTCTGAGCGGATTCGAACAAAAACGAGATTTATCACCTGATACGAACGGTAATATGGCTCGCTTTGAAATAAAAGGTATTGAGTCATCATTAAGATGGCAACTTCAAAAAAATATAGCGATTGGAGGCAATTTCACTTATTTAGATGCTGAATACAGCTCTATTATACCTGCTGGTTTTTCACCATTTGGCTTTCATGCGGACAATGCTACGGTTTGGGGAGACAATAACGCTTTAAACCAACGTAAAGCTGGACGTTATGATGCAGCAGGAATTCCCAAATACTCTGCAAGTGCTTATGTAGATTACCAACATCAGTCTGGTTTTGGGGTCAACCTTTCAGGATGGTGGACAAGCTACTGGTACACAAACTTAAGTCAAACCGTGAAAGTACCGAATAACTATAATCTGGACTTAGGTCTTTATTATCGCCAGCCACAGTGGACGGTGGGCCTTAACATTCTTAACCTAACCAATGAACGAAATTTTGTGAATGGTCTGGCAGGGTCAAATAGCGAGTTTTTACAACCCATGCGTCCTCTGACTGTACAAGGCCAATTTAGTTATAAATTTTAAAACCAATCAATCATTTCCAAGAATCTTAAAAAGCCATACATCTGTATGGCTTTATTATTAATACGGGATATAAAACACGTTAAATCGTGAATGTTGAAATAACAACAATAATACCTTTCAGACTGTCTATCTAACAGCAGCATTGAATCATTTTTATTTTTAAATTTTTATTAAGCACTTGAAATTATTTAAATAAATTAAATGGCATAGAAGTTGCCAATATAAGAATAGATTTATTTAAATGGAGTCACCATGTTTAAGGTTACAAAAATTAGGCAGAGTATTTTAACTGCTATGTGGGGAGTAACGGCGAGTGTTTCGACATTAGCTTTAGCGAACGATGATGCTGATGCAATTCCTGCTGAGCAACAAGCTCAGGTGGTAAATGCTAAAGATGTAAAAAAATTAGGCGATGTCATCGTTACTGCACAATATCGTGCACAAAACATTCAAAAAGTTCCGACTGCAATTACAGCAGTTTCGGGCAAAGATTTGGCTGCGAAAGGCTCAACATTTATTGGCGATGTTTTAACTTATACGCCCAATGCAGCAGCTGAGAACCCAGATGGCGATAGCCGTCCACGTTGGTATATTCGTGGTTTAGGAACTGGCGATGTTGCAGCCTCTACAGTTTTCCCAGTCGGTATTTATGCAGATGGGGTTTATTTAAATGCGCCTGTTGCTGGTGCTGGAGATTTATTCGATTTAGAACGTATTGAAGTTCTACGTGGTCCGCAAGGCACGCTTTACGGTAAAAACACCACGGCTGGTGCGGTGAATTACATTTCACGAAAACCTGTTTTTTCATACAAACCGACCGGTTATGGAACAATAGGAATAGGCGACCATAATCTTCGTACTTTTGAAGGCGCCGTTAACGGGGCTATATCAGATAATGTTGCCGTACGAGGAGCATTCTATTCAGAAGACCGCGATGGCTATGCAAAAAACTTAGCCAATGGTGAGAACTACGGGGATGTAGATAAAAAATCATTCCGCTTCCAGATATTAGGAAAAATTAATGATGATTGGAATGCTTTAGTCAATCTACATAGTCAAACTTATAATGGTCTTGGCAATAATGGCTCTTTAAGTATTGGAAAATACTGGGGTATTTATGAAAGACCACAAGGCCGAGATACAAATTTAGATTTGCCTGAAAGTAATAAAATTCAACATGATGGCGCTTCACTCACCTTAACAGGAGATTTAGGCGGCGGTCATACTTTTACATCCATTACAGCATTTGATAAAACCACTCAAAAATCTATTTCTGATGGTGACTATACGCCTTACGATGTAGCAAGAAGTTATAGCGATAATGAATGGCGCCAATATAGCCAAGAGTTTCGTGTTTCTTCTGATGCTGAAAAAAGACTCAGTTGGATCGCAGGTTTCCACTTCTTTAATGAAGACTTAGACTCAACAGGTGTAAGTGCGCGAGTCAATAAAACATTACCGAATGGCGCTCCAGCACAAACGGCGGGCACTCCAGCTTTTAGAGATATTACCTACAATCAGACCACACAAAGTTTTGCCTTGTTTGGTAATAGTACCTATAAATTTACCGATAAATTTAAAGTGACAGGTGGTCTACGTTGGACAAGTGAAGAAAAAGACATTGATCTAGATCTTGTTCAAATTACCTCAGGCGATTACACCAAAGGCAGTTGGTGGCAAAAGGATGGGTATAGCAATGCGGTTTATAACCCAGCGCCGAATGCAAATGGTTCAACAAGTCGTAAAAAGAGATGGAATGAGCTGACCTACGATATTACGCCAGAATATGAAATCACTCCTGATATCAACACATACTTCCGTTTTGCTCGAGGTTTCCGTTCAGGCGGCTTTAACACCGGACTTTCAAGTAGCCTGACGCAACTTGCAGATGTTAACCCTGAATATTTAAATAGCTATGAGCTAGGTTTGAAGTCTAGCTTGTTACAAGGCAATTTAACCGCCAATGCCAATATTTTCTATTATGACTACAAAGATATTCAAACAAATTTATTGGTTGCGACAGAAGGACAAGGTGGAGGAGTAACCTCAGTTCTGGCAAATGGACCAAAGGCAGAAGTAAAAGGTGCCGAATTAGAACTAGATTATTTAGCTACCGATAACTTACGCCTACGTTTTGCAGGCGCTTATTTAGACAGTGAATACACCGACTTTGTTGATAAAAACCCAGTAACCAATGTCGTAAATGCTGACAATACAGGTAACAGCTTGGTTCGTTCTCCAAAGTACACCATCGGTTTAGGGGGTGAATATACCTTTAATCTTGATAGTGGAGCACGCGTTATTGTGGGCACAGATGCAAAATATCGTGACCGTGAATTTTTCCTAGTAAATCGTCAAGATTATTCTGTTGACCCAATCTTGAGTCAAAAAGGGTACACCTTATGGAACGCGAACGTTGGGTATATCAGCGCAAATAATAAATACCAAGTTAATGCTTACGTTAAAAACTTGCTAGACGAAGAATATCAAGTTCATGGGCGACCAAATGGTCCTGCTGGACAGTATGTCTTAACCTATGGAAACCCACGTCAAGTTGGTGTTTCTCTCACTGCAAAATTCTAAGCTTTGCTTTACGGAGAAAATAATGGGAATTGAATTTTTTACACGGTTACCGCTTCATGGCGAAACAGAATTTTTACCCGGTGATCCACGTAATCGCGGTGATTGGGCCAATATTGAAAATGTCGAAAATACCGGAGCGGTTTCGAACTATGAAGTCGGTGATGACTTTACCTATATTGATTACTTAAGTCAGGTAGCACGGGCAGCAGAAATTAATGGTTTTGCTGGTGCACTCATGGTAAACGCACCAACAGGTGAAGAGCCTTGGACAGTATGCTCATTGCTGGCCAGAGAAACCAAAAAACTTAACTTTGTGACTGCATTTCAGGCTTATCATTTTAGTCCATATAATGCAGTACAAACTGCGGCAACGTATCAGCGTGCAACGGGTAATCGACTGGTTTGGAATATTATTAATGGCGGCTCGGAAGTCATCCAACGTCAGGTAGGCGATGACTTACCTCACGATGAACGTTATGCACGTGCTACAGAATTTCTAGATGTTGTAAAAGGATATTGGAATAATCCTTCATTTCACTATAAAGGGAAGTACTATTCGGCAGAAGGCGGTGGTCTAAAATATCCACTGAATAAAGCAAGTCTTCCAATTATTTGCACAGCAGGTTCTTCGGAAGCTGCTCGTGAGTTTGGAGCAAAACATGCCGACTATTATTTAATGCGAGCTGAAAAACCAGAAGAAATTGCAGCATTGATTGCCGATGTACGTGCTCGTGCAAAAAAGTATGGTCGTGAAAATATAAAATTTGGTCTATCAATCGATACCATTGCTCGCCGTACTGAACAAGAAGCGTTGGCAGAGGCACAGCGCTTTCTCGATGAAGCTGCTGAAAAGCAACGTTTACACGCGGCGGCAGCCCATGCGGGTTTACGCTCAGCACGCGTATTAAGCTTCGAAAAAGAGTACGCCGAAAAAGAGGGCAGTAAAAATGTCAGTGACTTTTTTATCCATCCAAATGTTTGGTCTGGATTTGGATATATTGGTGTGCCACCCGGTGTTGCTTTGGTAGGGAGCTACCAACAGGTTATTGAACGTATTGAAGAATACAATAGCATTGGCATAGAGTTATTCTTTCTTGCAGGCTATCCACATCTTGAAGAGTCCTACCGTCTTGGTGAACACGTTCTTCCGCACTTTAAAAAGCAACGTGCTCGATTACAGCCTACAGTAGCTAGCCCAGAGTTTGATATTGCGCTTTAAAGTTTAAATGTTCTTTAAATAAGCCTGATTAGTAAGCTAGTTGGGCTTTTTTAATTTTTGTTCCTTTTATGCGTTTGATCTTTTATGAAAGGTCTATACAAGAATTCTTATCTTTATCTCTTATTTATAAATATAAATATTTTCTGATCTTTGTACCTGTGTAGACAGTTAAACAAAACATCTCTCTTTACACTCATCCAGAGCATAACACCAAAGATGATCACAACACGTCTCATATTAGATCTGCATGACACGGATAAATGATCATCAGGTATGGGTTTAGTTAAACATTCTGAGAAATCTATAACAGCAGAATGTATGGATATATATCGAGATATGAAAGAAATAATTTCGCAAAAAAATTCATCCGGCATTGTCTGGAAAAGTACCAAGAAACCATGGTTCATTTCTGTTGGGTATTTTAACTCGCTTGCGATCTATTGGATTGTACCTCTTTGTTTATTCTTACTGTGGTGGGTAGCGTCAAACGAGCAATGGATGCCTGCTCAAATTTTACCTACCCCAAAAGACACATGGCATTCTTTCGTTGAAATCGCATCTCAAGATCTATGGTCACAGCTTGCGATCAGTCTTGAGCGCTTTGGTCTTGGCCTATTATCAGGTGTGTTAGGCGGCGTATTTCTAGGTGTTTTACTTGGCTATAGCCGCATTGCGGAACAATACCTATCTGCAACGTTTTATGCGTTGGTCATTATCCCAACATTGGCTTGGTTGCCTTTGCTCATGATTTGGCTCGGCATCGAAAATAGTTTAAAAATCTTCATCATTTTTAAGGCCACGATGGTGCCGATTGCCTTACACACTCAGGCAGGGG
>NZ_JZFB01000001.1:721702-729535 GCF_001188385.1 Acinetobacter sp. V2
CTTACAATTTAATCGGCTAACCTTACTCACAAAACTTGTCCTGCCAGCCACACTTCCATATTTCTTTACGGGTTTAAGACTAGCTGTTGCAGCAGGCTGGACGAGCTTAATTGCTGTTGAGTTGTTGGCTTCATCGGAAGGCATTGGATATTTGATGGTGACAGGTCGTCAGCTATTTCAGCTTGATATTGTTTTTGTCACGATTTTTGTGATCGCATCTGTAGGAATTATTTTCGATTTTATCCTGCATCGAATTGAACGTAAGTTTGTGTTCTGGCCACATGCTGCTTTAAGTGCTCATACTTTTCACAAAAAGAGCAGAACCGATGTTTTCAAATCGTGGGTTTTACCTTTGAGTTTAGTGGTGCTTTGGGCAGTAAGCAGTTGGTTTAACTTGATCTCGAGTCAAATCTTGCCCTCGCCGTGGAAAGTATTAGAAGCGCTATGGTCAGGCATTCAAGATTTCTCACTCACTACTGCCATGTATTACAGCCTTTATCGTGCAATTTTGGGATTGATCATTGGCGGGCTAATTGGGGCGTCAGTAGGAATTGTGGTAGGGCTATTTAAACCTATTGAAAATCTGTTGGCACCTACACTCAACACATTACGTCTCATTGCCATTTTTGCTTGGATTCCGCTATTGACAGCTTGGTTTGGACTCGAAGATTTATCAAAAATTGTTTTCATTTCAATAGCGACATTTTTTCCGATGTTTATTGCGACATGGAAAGGCATGTCGAGCATTCCAATGCAGCTTGTTGAAGTCTCAAGCACCTTAAGAATGACATTGCTTCAACGCTTAACGCTTTTGATTTTACCGAGCATTGCACCTTCAATGTTTGCTGGGTTTCGATTGGCCTTGCTCTATTCGTGGATGGCATCTTTTGGAGCTGAATACTTGATGGGCTCTGGAATTGGTATAGGTAGCTACATGATGGCAGCACAGCAAAACTTTGAAATGGAGCGTGTGATAGCAGCAACCGTTTTGGTCGCTGGTTTAGGGGCGATTCTGGCATGGCTGGGCAAAATAACTGAAAACTACGCAACATCTTGGCGAAAAAATTGAGGTCAGACCATGACAATTACCCTTAATACAAATACTGAAAAACATCACCAATCTTTTCAATCTAATGCTCAAACACGTGTGGCATTTCACCATGTTCATAAGTCTTTTATCGTCAATCAACAACCTGTCAAAGTTATTCACGACTTTAATCTAGAAATTAAAGAAGGGGAGTTTATTGCGATTGTAGGTAGCAGTGGCTGCGGTAAATCTACGCTCTTACGTCTTTTGGCAGGACTAGATCAAGATTTTGATGGTCGGATTTTAATTGATGGTGCCGATGTAAGCGGGATTGGCGGCGATCGAGCGGTAGTCTTTCAAGAACATCGCTTATTTCCTTGGCTTACCGTTGAGCAAAACATTGAGCTGGGTTTATTAAATGAGGCGTTAACTTCACGTGATAAAGATATTCTGGTTCAGAAAGCAATTGAGTTAATTGGCTTAAATGGCTTTGAAAAGGCGTACCCACATCAGCTATCTGGTGGGATGTCTCAACGTGTAGCCATTGCACGCAGCCTAGTTGTACAACCACGCATTTTCCTGTTAGACGAACCGTTTGGTGCCTTGGACGCATTAACACGGCATCAAATGCAAAATGAATTGTTACGCATTCAATCCCAACAAAAAATGACCACTGTTTTTATTACGCATGATGTGGAAGAGGCTGTAACTCTGGCAGATCGTGTAGTGATTTTAAAACCTAAACCTGGTCGTGTTGAACAGATCATTCCCGTCAACTTGCCGCGTCCTCGAAATCGTTCAAGTTTTGAATTACATCAATTAAAAGAACAGATTTTTCGGATTTTGACCGAAGACAAAATTGGTTAATAGGAGTTATTGATGAGTGAATTTAGTCAAGGCTCGATTAGAAAAGCATTTTTATTTGAGCAACTATCCAATCAGGTCACCCATACAACGACGGTTAATGATCCTTTTAGCCATAACGTAGATGTTGGAAATGATCCTGTTGGGCCAAAAAAGAATGCTTTGGCAATTGCGATTGTCGCCGTTGCTGCAGCACATTTGGGAATCTGGTATATCGCCAAACAACTTCCTACACCTCAGCTTGATGTTAAAACACATGACCCTGTGGTGATAGAGATTGTCAAACCGCCTGAACCACCTAAGGTGATTGAACCTAAAATCCCTCCAGTGGTGCAAAAGCCAAAGATACCGCCTGTTAGCCCAAAGCCTGAGCCTGTACAAAAGCAAATAGAGACACCAAAACCAGTACAGAAACACGTTGAGCAGCCTAAGCCCATTGAACAGCATAAGGCAGTAGAGCAACCACGGCCTGTAGCGGAACCCTTAAGTAAAAACGTAGTGGCGGCTCCTGTTCAACAACCCGTTTCAAAACCTGCTGAAGCACCTGCAAAATCTTCTGATGACAACTTGCCTGTTACAGAAGCAAAAGGCTATGCGGGTTATTTGAGTAATCCAGCGCCTGAATATCCTGAACAGGCTCTCGATCGAGGTTGGGAAGGTTCAGTCATCTTGAGAGTAAAAGTCTTGCCAAATGGCAGCCCTGATAGTGTGACAGTCAAACAGAGCAGCGGAAAAAAAATACTCGATAGTGCAGCGGTAAGAACCGTAAAACAATGGAAATTCTCACCAGCTTTAAAAGGGAAAACACCAGTCGAAGGTTGGGTCGATGTTCCTATTCACTATCAGCTCCCGAAATAATTTTTAACTTAATATTGATCTATAAGGAATTTTAACATGAGTGATATAAACTCCCTGATCCACGATGGGACTATCTGGTTATTGGTTGCTTTTTCAATTGTGACGTGGGGTTTGATTGTCATTAAACTGGTTCAAACCCAAAAAGCCAACCGCCAAAGTAAAGCCTTTGCAGAAGAATTCTGGAGTGCCAAAAATCTGCAAGATGCGATTCAAAAATCGGAAGCAGGGCAAGGACCAGTGGCACGCATTGCAAATACTGGTTTTAAAACGCTTGCTGATGCAGACGATGATACTCATCAAGATTTACAACATAGCTGGAGTCGTCAAGATTTACTTGAGCGCCATTTACGCAAACAAATTTTGTCTGAACGCCGCCAATTAGAAAAAGGTTCTGCCTTGCTCGCATCAATTGGTAATAATGCACCTTTCATTGGGTTATTTGGCACAGTCTTTGGGATTATCCATGCTTTACAGGCCATTGCACATTCGGGTAATGCCAGTATGGACGTTGTCGCAGGGCCAATTGGGGAAGCGCTAGTTGCAACAGGCATCGGGATTGCAGTGGCTGTTCCAGCAGTACTGGCATATAACTATTTTGTGCGTAAAGTAAAAACTATTGGTGCAGAACTAGATGACTTTGCGACTGATTTTGTCAGTCTAAACCAAAAATCAGGTTTCCAGCTTAAGGCAGTCAAGACAAAAACAACAAATACGAGCATTCCAGCCAGCGAGTTAAGCCATACCCACAATAAAGAAAAGGTATATGCATAATGGCAATTTCAACATCGGAACAAGATGATGTCGTCAGCGAGATCAACATTACCCCTTTAGTAGACGTGATGTTGGTTCTGTTGATTGTGTTTATCGTCACGGCGCCCTTACTGACCAATACTGTTAAGGTAAACTTACCCAAAGCTGCACCAACACAGGTGACAGATCAGACCAAGGCAGTAGTCATTAGTGTTAATCCAAAAGGGGAAATTTATCTGGATAAAGATAAAGTCACTCTTGAACACTTTGAACAGGCCATTCAAACGCGTAAGGCGGCCAATCCTAAACTAGCTCTGAACCTGAATGCAGATGAGACGGTTCCTTATGGTACGGTTGCCAAGTTACTGGCCAGCATAGAACGGGTAGGCGTTGATAAACTATCAGTTATTACATCGCCCAAGTCTTAAGTTCTATCAAAATCAACAAGACGAAAGAAAATCAAGATCCAAATTTGCGATCTTGATTTTTATATAATTGTTTAATCTAAATTTATATTAAACTTGAATTTCACGATTAGGTTGTATGGTCTATTTTAGAGCTTCAATTTGATGGTGAGATGGCGAATGACAACACTTGTTTATAACGATAAAAGAAGAAATAACTATGATCATTTTTTAGATTTATTAGATCAAACTCATATCAATCGTTATCAAGATTTCAACATTACCTTTGAATATAAAAAACTGGCTGAACAAATGCTGTCAGAATGTGAATTTATGGACGCATGTTCGCTTGAAGAAAAGCAGAAATTATTTAATGAAATTAAGATAAAACATCTTTATCAAGGGCAAGTGCTATATTCGAGAAATCAAGACTGTCGTGAACTCATCATTGTTTTAAGTGGTGTACTCAAATTAGGTTGGAATTCATACGATGGGAAATATCTTATTCATCGTTTTATTCCTACAGGCGCACTATTAAATATTGTCTATCTTATTTCTGAATCTGCCTTAGAGCATGAATATGTTGCACATGAAGCAACTGTGATAGCAACCATTCCAGAGCATATTTTTAAGCACACCATACAGCACAATTCACGCATGCTATATCAGGTTTTAAAATTGGTATGCCAGAGAACACGGCTTTTAGACAATGATATTTATCACACCTCTACGCAGCCTTTAAAGGTACAAATTGCGCGACAGCTCATCTATTTAATCGAATTTTTTTCGACTCAGACTCAAAAAGGCATTGAGGTTTTATTGAAACTCTCACAAGAAAATTTAGCTGAACTTTTAAAAATATCGAGACAAAGTATCAGAAAGGAAATTCAGTGGTTTGTTGAAGAAGGCATTATAGAAACAAAATACAATCATATCTCCGTAAAAGACATCGACAAATTAAAAGCCTTACTGCACTAAAGAGATTATGACGAATTATGAATAATTTTTCATAAATGCAGAAATGCTATGTAATTTTTGTTGCAGAATTTAAAGGGGGTAATTTCTAAACTCATATCATCAATGACGAGAACGATGATATGGCAGATTTATTAATAAGAAAACCAGTGAGTGAGTTAATCGATGTGATCCCTTTAGCAGGTCGTATCGGTGCGCAAATTAATGGTGTTGAATTATCTTCAAACCTCAACCCTGAGGTCTTGGATCAAATTAGGCAATCATTGCTTGAACATAAAGTTATTTTTTTCCGTAATCAGGAACATTTAACCGATCAAGAACAAGAAAAGTTTGCCGAATTGCTTGGGCAACCTATTTCACATCCTACTGTTCCCGTAGCAGAGGGTTCAACTTATATATTTGAACTTGATTCCCGTCATGACGGTCGTGCAGACGTTTGGCATACCGATGTTACCTTTGTTTCAAATTATCCAAAAATCAGCATTCTAAGAGCTGTAACTACTCCCAATCGAGGGGGAGATACTACATGGGCAAATACAGAGGCAGCCTATGATGAATTACCTGAGCCGCTAAAGCTCCTTGCCAATCAGCTCCGTGCGATTCATACCAATGATTTTGATTATGGTGGCTTTCGGCCTTCCGCAAGTGATGAAGTGGTAAAACGCCATCAAAAAATCTTTGCTTCAACGGTCTATGAGGCAGAACATCCATTGGTCAGAGTACACCCAGAAACAGGTAAGCGAACTTTAATTTTAGGCCAATTTTTTAAACGTTTTGTAGGTCTGACTGCTAAAGAGTCCAACAAGCTGTTTGAAATTTTTCAAGATCGTATTACCAAACCAGAAAACACGATTCGCTGGTCGTGGAAAGACGGTGATGTCGCTATTTGGGACAACCGTGCCACTCAGCATTTAGCCGTCAATGATTATGGTAATGCTTTGCGTATCATGCGACGCGTTACTTTGGCAGGCGATGTTCCTGTTGATATCGATGGCAAAGCGAGTAAGCAAATTAAGCCATCTACGTCTTAAGCGTCTAGGCAATACAACGCTGATTTATCAATAAAAATGTGGAAGATATAATGAAACCATCAATTTTTAAAAAATTGATCTTGCTGAGCTTATTGGCTTTTGGACATGCCAGTTACGCTGAAAGCCTTAAAACAATTCGAATTGGCTCTCCCGATTTGACTGCTGGTCAGAAACACGCGGGTGGTGGAGTTGTTGATGTGCTTTACAACAAAAAATGGCTTGAGCAAGAACTTGCAAAAAACAATGTCAAAGTGGAATGGCATTTCTTTAAAGGTGCTGGGCCAGCCATTAATGAAGCATTGGCCAACAATCAACTGGATTTCGCCTTTTTAGGTGATTTACCTCCAATCATTGGTAAAGCCAAGGGATTAGATACCCAATTACTTGTTCCAACGGCGCGCGGCATCACCAATTATCTAGCTGTAAGATCTGATCTTCCGATCAAAAATTTTGCTGAATTAAAAGGAAAACGCGTTGGTTTGTTAAGAGGAACAGCAGATGAATTGTCATTTGTGAGTGCATTGAACAGCCAAGGTTTAAAGCTCAGCGATGTGCGAGTGGTCAATTTAGACTTTAACGCCGTCAACGCTGCTTTGGCCGCAAAAAAAATTGATGCGTCATGGGGACCTTCTCGATTTTTTGCGTTACGTGACAAACACATCGTTAACTTGCCTATCAGTAGTCGTCAGTTAAATGGTGCAGGATCTACTCAAGGTGTGTTTTTAGGTCGTCAATCTTTTATTCGACAACATCCAAATGAAACACAACAGGTGGTGACTCAGGTTGTAAAAGGGCTGAACTGGCTCTCAAATGAGCAAAATCGAGTACCACAAGTCGCACTCTTTTTTACTCAATCTGGCTATCCAGCATCTATCTATGCTCAGGAACTGAATGGTGTAAATCTGAAGTTTTTATATTCACCGTTATTTGATGGCTACTACACACAACAATTGCAGCAAAAAATCACTTTGGCTACGCAACAAGGGTTGATACGCAAAAAAATTGACGTCAAAAGCTGGATTAATCCGTCATTTGTAAATCAAGCACTTGAACAATCAAATTTAAAGACCTACTGGAAACCCACTCAGCAGTACGAATATTTGAAATCAGTGAAATAAGCGCCGTCTTTTAAAACTTAATTATGGGGTAAATAATGTCGATACATTCGAAAAGTGTAGCGCGTGATCCGTTCACGTCAGCAACTAAACAAAAAATTTTAAATTTAAGTCTGCTTTCGCTGAGTATCTTGTCAGTTTGGGGACAAGCTCATGCAGAAACAGTCTCAAGCACCGCACGTTCTTCAGAGGATGTGGCACAGTTAGAAACCGTTGTTGTGACAGCAACACGCCGTGAAGAATCACTCCAAAAAGTACCTGTTGCCGTTTCAGTCATTAGTGGAAAGGAACTCGATAAGCAACAGCGAAACTCACTTGAAACATTGGTAACACAAGTACCGAGTGTTAATTTTCGGGCTGGAGCTTCCAATAAAGATACTTCTTTATTTGTTCGCGGTATTGGAACTGTTACCACTTCACCAGGTGTCGAACCTTCAGTCTCAACAGTGATAGATGGCGTTGTTTACAGCCGACCGGGGCAAGCAACACTTGATTTGTTAGATGTGGATCGTATTGAAGTCCTTCGTGGTCCTCAAGGAACACTTTTTGGTAAAAATGCATCGGCAGGTGTAGTCAATATTGTGACCAAAAATCCAACCAGTGAAACCTCTGGTTATATTGATGCCTATGCCACTAACGATGGTGAACAACGAATTAAACTAGGAGCATCTGGTACTTTAATTCCTGAAAAATTAACTGCCAATGTCTCGGCGCTATTAGGCAATTTTGATGGCAATGTAGATAACCTTACAACCAATCAAGATGTTAATGGCTATAAAAACTATGGATTTAGAACCAAATTTGAATAT
>NZ_JZFB01000001.1:729577-746905 GCF_001188385.1 Acinetobacter sp. V2
ATCTGCATAAAAAAGGGAGTGCCCCGACAGGCATTGTGGTTAAAAATACTGATGCCAACTATGCAGCAGCATTATCGCCTGTTGTGGCATCTCCAACCAATCGAAGTACGGTTGAAAATACTCAAGCCTCGACTGATGATACAAATCAGGGGGTAGCGCTTACCGCAGACTGGACATTAACCAATCATCAATTATCATCCATTACAGCCTTTCGCCAATGGAAAAACACACAGATTGGTGACAGTGATCAGCTTGCTGCTCCGACACCAAATTTTGCCGGAATTGCCGATTTAGGTCATGTTAACAGTAAGCAATTTTCTCAAGAAATTAGAATTAAACCGCTTGATCATGGTTTTTTTGATTATGTCGCGGGTCTATATTTTTCAAAGAACAAAAACGATGAGACTTATCAACGTGAGTCAACTTGGTACAACAATGCCTCTAATGCTTATGTCGTAGATTTTGGTAAGGCAATCTATAACACAGACAGCACCAACTATGCTGCATTTGGTGAAGGTACCTTTCATTTCACAAATCGGTTGAGATGGATTGCTGGTTTACGTGTTACTCGAGATGAGTTGTCTTATGATCACAGCCGAGTTTCAACTGTTCCAAGCAGTGTAGGTGTCCGAAATGCCATTCGTTCTTCATTTAGCAGTGATGGATCGACCAGTGAAACTGGAGTTTCAGGCCGCATTGGACCTCAATATGACTTTACACCGAATATATTGGGCTATTTTACCTATTCGAGAGGTTATAAAGGTCCTGCATATAACGTTTATTTTAATATGCAGCAAAATGATACACCTGTCATTGATCCTGAAACGGCTAACTCTTACGAACTTGGTCTCAAATCTCAATGGCTGAATAATCGTCTGCGTGTCAATGTGGCGTTATTTAACACGGATTATGATAACTATCAGGCAAATTTTAGAACTCTCGACCCAAATGGTTTCCCGATAACCCGCTTGGTTAATGCAGGAAGTGTCTCTACCTATGGGGCTGAAATTGATTCGGTATATAAGATTAATCCAAATTGGGCACTAAACTTTTCAGGTGCCTATACACATGCACGAATTGATGACTTCAAATGTCCAGCTGCCGATACGTCATGCCCAAATGTAAATGGTAAGCCGCTGCCATTTTCTCCTGATTGGAAATTTAATACCCAGCTCGATCGCTATTTTACTCTAGCAAATAACAAGCAAATTGAACTTTCAACCCAATATGCATGGCAAAGCAAAGTTCAGTTCAGTCTCGACCAAAACCAAAACACCATTCAGGGTGCATATGGACTTTTGAATGCGAGCATTGCTTTAGCTGATACTGCTTCTGACTGGCGATTGGCATTGAATGTACGAAATATAACGGATAAATCATATGCAACCTTACTGAGCACAAATGGTAGCCGTATTACTCGTCAAGTCCCTAGAGATGATGAACGCTATTTTGGCATTTCATTCCGTAAAAATTTCTAAAAAGTATGTCTAGTACACCTCGTTTTTAACAGGTGTACACCCATCCATTGGACTGATTAAAATGAGTAATCCTTCGTCTACAAGAAAGCTTCACCTTAATTTATTTTTAGACGGTTATGGCCATCATTTGGCCAGTTGGAGACATCCAGCGAGCCAATTAAACTTGAGTCCCTATGAGCGTTACCTAAGTGCAGCAAAAATAGCTGAAGAGGGGAAATTTGATGCTATTTTTTTTGCCGATAGCTTAGCTGTTGATCCAGCAACGGCCACATCAGGCAAAATTCGCGGTAACGAAATTGAACCCCTCACATTACTTTCAGCAATCGCGACTCAAACCCGTCATATTGGGCTCATTGGGACAGCCACAACAACCTATAATGAGCCATATCATCTCGCAAGAAAGTTTGCCTCTTTAGACCAGATTTCTGCTGGACGTGCAGGCTGGAACCTTGTTACCACTGATTTTGCACTTGAAGCGAAAAATTTCAGTACAAAGGAACATGTCAAACATCAAGATCGCTATGCACGTGCTGAAGAATTTCACGATGTGGTAAAAGGACTTTGGAATAGTTGGGATGAGGATGCAGCTATTCATGATAAAGCCACAGGTATTTTCTTTAATCCAGAGAAGGTACACACGCTCAATCATTGCGGTGATATTTTTCAGGTAAAAGGTCCACTCAATATTAGCCCAAGCCCACAATCTCACCCAGTGGTGGTTCAGGCAGGCAGTTCAGAACGAGGTAAAAATCTGGCAGCTCGTACCGCAGATGTCATTTTTACTGCGCAATCTAACTTAGCCGCTGCACAGCAATTTTATAGCGATGTAAAGCAACGTCTTGAAGACTTTGATCGCCAAGAACATAAGTTAGTGGTCATGCCGGGTGTATATGTGCTTGTTGCTCATACGCATGAAGAGGCTAAGAAACAGCAACAGCTTTTAGATGAGCTCGTTGATGATGACATTGGCCTTGGGCTTTTAGGAAGAATGTTGGGCAATTTTGACTTAAGCGAAGTTGATGTTAATCAGCCTTTAGCTTCCTTAGATTTATCTGAAACCCAAACAGGGCAGCAAAGTCGCCAGCAATTGATTCAGGCACTCGGGCAAGAGCAGGGTCTAACCATTAAACAGCTCTATCAACGTATTGCATCGGGACGGGGGCATTTTTGTTTGGTTGGAACGCCAGAATATATCGCCGACCAGCTTGAGGAGTGGTTCGTTAGTGGTGCAGCAGATGGATTTAACATTATGCCGGCCGTCATATCAAATGGAATTAGAGACTTTGTCGATCTGGTTATTCCCATCCTTCAACAGCGCAATTTATTCCGCAAAGAATACGAAGGTCAAACATTAAGACAAAATCTTGGCCTCTTGGCTGCTACCGAATAAAAGGACAAAGTATGTATCTCGCAAATTCAGAACGATATCAATCATTTCAATATCGAAAAATTAAAAATAGCGGTTTGGTATTACCACCATTGTCACTTGGTTGCTGGCATAACTTTGGAGATGACACACCAATTCAGCAACAAAAATCGGTACTTTACACGGCGTTTGATCATGGAATTAATCATTTTGATCTGGCCAATAATTATGGAACACCCTTTGGAAGTGCAGAGAAAAATATTGGGCACTTTTTAAAAACCGACTTCAAGCCATATCGAGACGAACTTATTATTTCCACAAAGGCAGGCTGGGATATGTGGCCTGGACCTTATGGACAAGGTGGTAGCAGCCGAAAATACCTAATGGCTAGTCTTGATCAAAGCTTACAGCGATTGGGGCTTGATTATGTCGATATTTTTTATTCACATCGTTATGACCCAGAAACACCGCTTGAAGAAACAGCCAAGACACTTGCCGATATTGTGCAGCAAGGTAAAGCACTCTATGTGGGGATTTCTTCTGGATATACACCAGAATTAACTTTGCAGTTGATAGAATTGCTTCAGGCCTATCACGTTCCACTTACTTTGCATCAACCGATTTACAATTTTTTTGAACGTCAGATTGAACAGGGTTTAACAGAGACCTCTAAACAAGAGGGTTTCGGTGTAATTACGTTCTCACCACTGGCCCAAGGCCTATTGGCTGGACGATATCTGAATGGTGTACCTGAAGACTCACGTATTGGGCGTGGTAGTCGTTATTTACAGTCAGAGCATCTCGTTTCATTGAAGCTACAGCAAATAAAGCAGTTAAATGAAATAGCAAAGCGTCGAGACCAAACACTGGCTCAATTGTCATTATCATGGGTTTTACGTGATGAACGCATTACATCGACAATTATTGGTGCTAGTCGACCAGAGCAGATCATCGAAAACTTAAAAGCATTGCAAAACACGACGTTTAGTGCAGATGAGTTGACTCAGATTGACGCTATTTTAAATACGCCATAACTTGATACAAAATTTGCAGCATGGCTTTTTAGGAGCCAATGCTGCAATGATTATGCATTTTATTTATTAAAAGCTAAGTTTAACGGTTGCACCAATGGTACGAGGCTGACCTAAACTAGCGAGAACAATACCATTAGAAGAATTCCATGTATTGGTTACATAGGTTTCATTGGTGAGGTTTTTTACCCATAGCGCAACATCCAGTTCATTTTCACCAATACGATGTCGTGCACCTAGACTCGCATTTGTTAATCCATAGGCTTTAATGACACTGTACGGGTTATTATCTAAAGAGCCATATGACCAATCTCGCCAAGCATAACTTCCTGAAACATAGGGCTGCCAGTTATTGTGCTCAGCTAAGTCATAACGGAAATTGAAATTTGCAATCCACTTCGGTACGCCATATACACGCTCTCCAGACAGATCTTGTGTATTCACACCTGTTGGAATGCTGATATTGGATGGAGCAGGGGCATTTTTGTATTCTGTATAGGTGGTATCGTTAAGAGAACCATTAAAGTTAAGTGTAAGGCGACGAATAGGTTGATAGGTTGCATCGAGTTCAATCCCTCGGCTGCGTACTTTACCCGCATTTGCCAATACACTCACCACAGAGTTACCGACTTGTTCATAGCTTGTGGTTTGATAGTCAGAAACATCAATCCAGAATATATTGCTATTTAACTGTAAGGTATTATTAAGAAAATTCTGTTTTAATCCAATTTCATAGTTATCTGCTTTTTCAGGATCAACCTTTAACGAGTTAGCACCCGCTGCTGGTGCAGAACCAATGCTCAGGTTAAAGCCACCTGATTTCTCGCCGTGTGAATACGTTGCATAGGCCAGTGTGCTCGGATTTAAACGATAGCTGCCAGTCAGTAAGCCAGAGTAACTTAATCCATGTTGCTTCAGTTCACCCGAGTCGTATGCGCCAAGCTGGGCATTTAGTAAATTACGCTCTGCCACACTTAAACCTGAAACTGGGGTACCGCCAATAGGGTCGGTTCTGTAGATACTGGCAGACTTATCTTCATAGGTGACTCGTGCACCTGTGGTGATGTCTAGCTTCGGTGTCGCATGCCATGTACTTTGACCAAATACTGCTGAGCTTTTTGTCTCAGTTGTTCCATATGAATATGAATCTCGATTATTCAAAATATTCGATTGGCCATTTGCAATTAAGGTTCTCACGCTCGGAACGTTGTAAAGATAGAATGCGTCCGCCGTATCTCCATATAAAGAGAAAGTCGTATTGTCTAACTGTTGCTGAAAGTAATATAGGCCCGTTACCCAATCTACTTTTTGATTTCCAGCAGATGTTAGGCGTAGCTCTTGAGAGTACTGTTTATCTCGAACTGAAACACCGGCATTCGTCAATGCATTTGAGCTAATAAAATCACTGTTGGTTGGAGTGAAGTTCCAAAAGCGGTATGCACTGATCGACGTAATTTTTTTACCACTATCTAGCGACCAATTGGCTTCTGCCGATCCACCACCTTGTTCAACAGACATATGTTGTGGAGCATCTGAATGAATCTGTTTATCTTTCCAGTTGGTGTAAAGATTTTTAGCACCTGACTGTGTAGCATTTTCTAAGTAACGATTGTAGTTATTTCCATATACGGTACTGTTAAACGTTGGCCCAGCGTAGTACACGACCATCGCGCCTTGATCGTCATCTTGTTTATTGTAATCTGCAATTAAACGTAAATTAAAATTCTCTTGCGGCTTCCAGAGAATTTGACCGCGCACACCTTCGCGATCTGTATTGTTATAATCTTTACCATTATAGGTGTTATCAATAAAACCATCCTGAGTCGTTTTATAAAAGGAGAGTCGGCCTGCTACATTTTCGGATAGTGCATCTGAAAATGTTCCTTTAGCTTGCAAATAATTGCGTGAACCAAAAGAAATCTCAGCAGAATGGTCTGGGTCGAAGGTAGGCTGTTTCGAGCTAATGTTTAATAAGCCCGCCGTGGTATTTTTACCAAATAATGTCCCTTGTGGCCCGCGTAATAATTCGAGTTGAGCAATATCTAATAAATCAAATACAGCCATGCCGGGACGACCTAAGTAAACATTGTCCAGATAGACCCCAACACTCGCTTCCAAACCATCACTGGCTGGGTTATTACCCAAACCTCGAACTGCTACACTAGATTGACGAGGGTTTAAGAAAGCAACGTTAAGGCTCGGTAGGGCTTGTTGTAGATCTTCAAGTTTACTGAGTTTTTGTGTTTCCAGTGTTTTGGCACTTAAAATACTAATGGGTGTTGGAACATTTTGTGCTTTTTCTTCACGTCTTCGTGTCGTCACAATAACATCTGCAAGCTGAATGACATCATCTGCTTTACTGTTTGACTGTGAATTTGACGTACTGGCTTCCGTTACCGCTGTAGAAGAAGTGTCTTCGGCATAGACAATAGATGAATATCCTGCACACCCTATAAGTGAAATAAACAGACTTTGCGTGATTTTATTTAAAACTAATCTTTTTCTCTTGAAATGAAAGGTGTGCTTTTGAACTGACATTAATGACTCCATTTGTGTTTTCTTTGTGATGATTTTAATTTTTATGTAATTGAACACTGTCATTATCAGTACAAACTTAAGTTTATATTTTGATGATCTTATCTTTATATTTAATAGTAATTTTTAAACGTAGGCCTTTTAAAATATTGTTTAGGTGGCAAATGTAAAAGCCAGCATTAGGTGCTGGCTTAGTTCAATCTAAATACTAATCTCTTCGTTATTTTTATGCTTCAAATGGTTCTAGCTGATCATTCTGTAATAATCTTCGTTGTTGCACATTTTCAATCACACCATTTTCTTTGACATAAGTTGCCCATTCTTTGAGTAATTCATCGAGCTTTTCTGGATATTGTTTTGCTAAATCCTGAGTTTCGCCTTTATCATCTTTAAGGTTATATAGCTGCCAGCGATTTGGACCATTTGGCGCAGGGATGAAGAGTGCTTTCCATTCTCCTTTGCGCAGAGCCTTTTGCCCAAATAACTCCCAGCCTGTGACATGATCTTCACTGTGAATGTGATCTTGTTGTACTTGTAAATATGGCAAGATAGAACGACCACGTAGCGGTACCAATTGACGACCTTTATACACCTGACCAGGATGCTGAATATTTAAATAATCTAACAGTGTTGGTAGTAAATCCATGACTGTCAGAAACTCGTGACTAATCTGATTTTGGCGTTTAAACCCTGCGTAGTGAATAAAAGAAACTGTTCTAATTCCACCTTCGCTAGTATGGGCTTTATATAAGCGAGCAGGAGCGGTGGCTGCTTGTGCCCAATGTTCTCCGTACCAAACATATGAGTTTGCTCGTCCAATATTATCAATACTGTTGTCGTAATATTGCTCGATAATTTCATTAAGTTGGCCACCAAAGACGGGTAGAGCTTCAAGTTGAGCACCTTCTGCACCATTGTCTGATAGGAAAATAACAATAGTATTGTCTAATTCACCTCGATCTTTGAGATATTCCACTACACGTCCAACGTTTTGATCCATACGATCTACCATGGCCGCATAGACTTCCATAATTCTTGAAGACTTATCACGTTGCTCTTGAGTAAGATTTTCCCAGAACGGAGTTCTAGCGAGGACAGGGTGAATCGTTGTTTCTGCATCTACCAATTGAAGTTGCTTGAGTTTCTCAAGGCGTTGTTCACGCAGTTTAACGGGGCCATCTGCATAACGTCCCTTATATCGATCGATATCTTCCTGAGGTGCCTGTAAGGGCCAGTGCGGTGCAGAGAAAGGTAAGTATGCAAAAAAAGGACGTCCTTGGCGTGCTTCATCATCTTGTAAAAAGTCTAGAAGGCGAGTGGTAAAATAATCTGATGAATAAAAACCTTGTGGTAGTTCTTCCGAAAACTCATCATCTTCTGCATAGAGTCCTTTTGTTGACTTAAGTAAGCGTGGAATTTGGTCTTCTGGAATATCAGCTTCAAATAGATAATGATTGGCTGCACCAGGTAGTAGAGCAAAAGAGCGTTCAAACCCTTTTTTAATTGGAAAATATTCTGGTTTTAGTCCCAAATGCCATTTTCCAGACATAATGGTGTAGTAACCCGCATCGTTTAATAATTCTGGTAATGCGGCCACTTTGTTATTTAATACACCTTCATAGCCTTCTTTACCTTCGAGTTCTGGGGTGAGGGCCTCTGCCATGGTTCCTAAACCAGCTAAATGATGGTCAGTACCTGAAAGTAACATCGCACGAGTGGGGGAGCAGGTTGATGCCGTATGAAAATTAGTAAGTCTTAAGCCGTTTAATGCTAATTCATTCAAATGAGGTGTATTGATTTCTCCGCCAAAAGCACCTAAATCTGAAAAGCCTAAATCATCTGCCACAATCAATAAAATATTAGGTTGTTTTTTGATATTTACATCTGTCATGTTTTATCCAACAAAGCGACTAAAATGCTTAGTGTAAATATGACAAATTTTTATTCTGTTTCTATTCTGACAGTTATCTCCTAATAAAATCATATCATTATGACAAAAGCAGATATATCAAAGAAACTTGGTGGTAGTGTGCAACTGATGAGTCTGTGCAATATCGCTTAGTTTTTCAAAGTCCAAAATAAAGATTTGGTTGTATTTAACCTCAATGATGTTTTGGTTCGAAAGTGCTGCTAGTTCTTTATTAATGCTTTGTCTCGAAGTCTGCAAAAGTTCTGCCAGATTTTCCTGACTCAATTTGAGATTCAGTAAAATTTTATCTTTGTCCTGATAGGAATGATAATCCACTAGAAAAACTAGTTTTTTAGCGAGACGTGTTTGCAATGTTTCAGTTGAATAAATGAAATTTTGTTCACGATTTAGCTGTGTTCTTACACAGATTAATTTCAACACCATAAACAAAGCATCTGCGTTATTTCTGATGACATCCATAAATAATTGCCCAGGAAGGTTGGCAATTACCGTTCTACCTTGTGCAATATGGTCGTGAAGTAGGGGTTGACCCGTTACGATCGGAACAATATTGATTAATGTACCTGAGGGCACAAAAATATCGGTGTGATATTTACCTTGCGATGTGCTCCAGCCAAGTTTAAGTGCGCCTTCAAGCAAAATATTGATATCAGTGCACGGATCATTTTGATTGTATATCGTTTGATTATGATAATACTTTCTTATTTTTAAATGCTGAATAAGCGTAGATTTCTCTGTATTAGATAAAGATTGAATAACCTGATAGTTTTCTAAAATACGAATACTTTTATGAATAAATTCATTCGTTATAATTTGATGATCCGAAGATTGTCCGCCGTCAAAATCATTCTGATATTTTGAGATAGGATTCCTAAACTCGATAATTGATGATGCTTTCATGATAAATCAGAGATATAAACTAAGATTTTAAACAGCTTATCAGAGTTAAAATTTATTCAAATTTCAAAAAAATATAATTTCATATTTAATTTTCATATGTGCGTGTTATTAATTATTTAAATATCAAAATATTTTTTTACGTGATGGATTGTCTCTGAAATAACAGAATATGCCGCCGTTTCTGATAAAAATTCAGTCATATATTATGACAGGAAATTAATATGACTACATTTATTCAGAAACCAGCACAACAACTACACGTTAAAAAATTAACTGGTCGAATTGGGGCTGAAATATCAGGCATTCATTTAAGCTCTGAGCTTGATTCATCTACAGTTCAGTTTATACACGATGCGCTACTTGAGCATAAAGTACTGTTCTTTCGTGGCCAGCAACATTTGGGGGACACCGAACAAGAGAAATTTGCAGAATTGTTTGGTTCACCTGTTAAACATCCAACAGTACCAGCAGTGGATGGCACAGATTTTATTTTTGAACTTGACTCACAAAAAGGTGCACGCGCCAATTCTTGGCATACTGATGTTACTTTTGTGGATGCTTATCCTAAAATTAGTATCTTGAGAAGCCTAATCATCCCTGAAACAGGTGGTGATACAACTTGGGCAAATACCGAAACTGCCTATGAAGATCTTCCTGAGCTTTTAAAGCAATTTGCTGAACAGTTGGTGGCTGTTCATTCAAATGAATATGACTATGGTGGACCAAAACAAAATGTTGAGCCGGAACAACTCGAAAGACTGAAGAAAATTTTTGTATCTACCAAGTATGAGACAGAGCATCCAGTAGTCGTATTACATCCAGAAACTGGCAAGAAAAGCCTATTACTGGGGCATTTTTTCAAACGACTTGTAGGATTTAGTCAAAGTGATTCACAGCTTTTATTTAATATTTTACAAGAAAAAGTAACGCGACCAGAAAATACCGTACGCTGGCAATGGCAGGAAGGAGATGTGGTGATTTGGGATAATCGCTCTACACAGCACTACGCGGTTAACGATTATGGTGATCAACATCGCGTTGTACGCCGAATTACACTTGCCGGTGAAGTAACGACTGGTGTACATGGCTTAAAAGGTAAAACCACATTACCCAAAGATTTATCAGCAGAACAACTCGAAAAAGCCAAGCTTCATGCTGTTTTAAATGCCAACTAAATACCATTTTAAACATGCAAAACGTCACTGTCGTTAAGCAGTGACGTTGTATGTGTTGTTGAGAAAAACGATATGGCCACACTATCAAAACGTAATCGATTTATCTGGATTATTCCTGCACTTATTTTTGTCGCTTTGCTTCTGTTTATTTTCAAACCATCTTCATCAGCACCATCAAAAACAACGAATCAGACTGAAAACATTGTAAAAATTAGAATTGCTGTACCTGATTTAAGCAGTAGTGAAAGACACAGTAGCGGCACACCTTTAGTTGATTATATTTATTTAAATCAGTTACTTGAAAAAGAATTTTCAAAGAAAAACATTCAGGTTGAATGGCAATTTTTTAAAGGTGCAGGGCCTGTAATTAATGAAGCCTTGGCCAATAAACAATTGGATTTTGCTTTTTTAGGCGACTTAGCAGCCATTATTGGTAAATCGAATCAAATCGATACGACTTTATTGGTAGCGACTGGACGGCACATAGATGCTTATTTGGGTGTTTTGCCAAATAAAGGATATAGCAGTCTCGAACAGTTAAAAGGTAAACGAATAGCAATTTTTCAAGGAACTGCTATGCAATTATCGTTTGATCAATATATCGAGCGATATGGCTTTACTGAAAAAGATTTCCGCATTATTAATTTAGATCCTGCTGCGGCCAATGCAGCACTTGCAGCGAAGCAAATTGATGCTAGCTGGGGTTTAATGCCAATTCTAGCGCTCAAACAACAGAAAATTGTAGAAGTTCCTCTGAGTACTGGGCAGAGACAGGATGGAGCTGGCACAATTCAATCAGGTTTGGTAGGTCGTAGTGAATTTATTAAACAACATCCTGAAATTGTCCAAACATTGGTCAATACAGTTTTACAATCAGCACATTGGGTTTCACAGCCTGAAAACCGCGATAATGCCATTCAACTTGTCACCAAAAATGCAGGATTACCAACAGAACTCTATGCATTAAGTCTACAAGACAAAGCCTTAAAAACAGTTTTTTCACCACTTTTGGATGAATATTATCTAGGGCATCTACAAGAAGGTGTACAGACTGCATTAAAGGCCAAACTGATAAAACGCGATGTTGATGTAAAACAATGGCAAAATGCTGAGTTTGTAGAACGAGGTATTCAACAGTTGAATTACGTCAATTATTGGAATTCTTCAAAATAAAATTATGAAATTAATTTAACTGTGCAAAAAGACCTTAACAAAGGTCTTTTTTATAAACCTCATAATACGCACCTAAAATAACTAATGTTTCTTTGTGGAGGCAACAAGTACAGTTCAACGTACGGCAACAGAATCAAGGACTTAATAGTGAATTATATAACTGTTCGTATAATGTATATTATGTTAAATAGAAGATTTGGAAACCTACCATAGATAAGGCTCTGGCTACTCTGCATTGTTACTACGCCGTTTATACTTCTCTACACTGAATTATTAAAAGCTTGCCCAACTGTATCTGGTGCTCAAGCAACTTACTAGGCCTTAGCGCGCTTAGCGACTTAAACTGACTAACCCTATTTCTAATCTTAGGCAGAAAAGCACTCTAGGCAGCCTTCTACAAAATGTCATTACATTTTTAATTTGCCCTAGCTAGAACGCGTAAGCTACTTACCACCTTTACGGGCTTCATTTTTCGCTACTGGCTACTGCGATACAGATTTCTTTCCCTAAATCGCCTTTTGGACATTAAAGTTATTAATTTGCTTAGGCTAAATTTCAACACACAAAATATTTTATATATTATTGAAATTTATAAATATATTTTTAAAATACCCTTTACAGGCTTAGAAAAACTGATATAGTACGTGCGTACAGCTATTCTTTGGATTTCTATCACATTAGCCAATTTTGATAATTAATTACAGTCTAATATGCTTCGGGATGAGTTTTCGCAATTCCTCTCATTTTCCAACTAGCTCAGGTTATAATAATGAACTCCAAAAATATTGTTGATCTATTATGAACGCCTCCAATGACCCTTTACACGGCAAAAAACTTGCTGACATTTTGGATGAATTATTGGATTACTACGGTGGATTTGAAGGCTTAAGTCGTAAAATTGAAATTAGATGTTTTTGCATAGATCCAAGTGTTAAATCATCATTACGATTCTTACGTACCACACCGTGGGCACGTGAAAAAGTAGAAAGCTTATATTTGTATGTCTTACGCCAAAAAGCCAAACAGAAATCATAGCTATCAAAACTCTAGCTTCAGTATTTTATAGTGGTGGACTGCCACCACTCCCCTAGACAAATTTAGTCTATTCTTAAGACCTTTTTAGTAGGAAAATATGTATTCATAGCTTCCTAACAATTAAGCCCTATAAGTTGAATATTTAAACAATTCATTTAAGAAACATCTACACGCTTTTCATAAGTTTTATTTTACTTTTACTATAAATCCCTAAGTTCAAGTGATCACACATGACTAAAAGAACAATAAATATTTATGGAGCCAGACAAAATAACCTTAAAAATATTTCATTAAAAATCCCAAAACATGAAATTGTTGTCTTTACTGGAGTCTCTGGCTCAGGTAAATCTTCTTTAGTTTTTGAAACCATTGGCGCAGAAGCACAAAGACAAATTAATGAAACTCAAGATAGTTTTGTCCGTAATCGTTTACAGCATTTTGGCGTGGCTGACGTTGATAAAATTGAGAATTTAAATGTACCTGTCATTATTAATCAAAAACGTTTAACAGGTAACATCCGCTCAACCGTTGCAACAATTACAGATATTTACGCCAATCTTCGCTTATTATTTTCACGTATGGGTGAACCATTTGTTGGATATTCGAATGTTTTTTCTTTTAATCATCCCAATGGCATGTGTCCACAATGCGAAGGTATTGGTTTAGAGCAAACAATTGATATTTATAAAATATTAGATTTAGATAAATCTTTAAATGAAGAAGGCGCTATCAATTTTCCTACCTATCAACCTACAGCATGGCGTTGGACTCGATATGCAGATTCAGGTTATTTCGACTTAGATAAAAAGTTAAAAGATTATAGTGAAAAAGAATGGGACTTGTTGTTGTATGCCCCTCAACACAAACCTTTGAATCCAACAAGTAAATGGAGAAAAACTGCACTTTACGAAGGATTGGTGACCAGATTTGAACGTAACTTTTTAAAAGGAGAAACGCGGGAAAGAAATCGTTATGGGCATAAGCTTGAGCAGATTATTACAACCAAAGAATGTTCTTTATGCAAAGGCCAACGGCTTAATCAAGAATCTTTATCTTGTAAGATTAACGGAAAAAATATTGCTGAATGTACAGCTCTATCTGTATCAATGCTTTTAGAGTTTATAGAGTCCATAAAAAGTGAGAAATTTGAAACCGTTTTACATGAGCTCATTAATAAGCTGAGCAACTTAAACTTAGTTGGTCTCAGTTATTTAAATCTTAATCGTGTGAGCAATACATTATCGGGCGGTGAATCACAACGAATCAAAATGGTTAAACATTTGGGTAATAGTCTAGTTGATCTGCTCTACATTTTTGACGAGCCAAGTATTGGGCTGCATCCAAAAGATTTAGATAATATTATTAAAATCATTCAAAAGATTAGAGATAAAGGAAATAGTGTTTTACTGGTTGAACATGACCCTGATCTTATTAGAACGGCTGACCATGTCATTGATATGGGTCCTCTTTCTGGTGTCAATGGTGGTCAAATTATTTACCAAGGAACTTTCGAAGAATTAAAGAACTCATCAGGTTTAACAGGCCAGTTTTTTAAAAGACCAAATACCTATAAGAAAATGCCACGTATGAGTAATGAATGGATTTCGATTAAAAATGCTCATTTATTCAATCTAAAAAATATTGATGTCGACATTCCCAAAAATTGTCTAAGCGTTATTACAGGTGTTGCGGGTTCTGGAAAAAGTACGTTAATTAGCAAAGTGTTACCACAACAATATCCTGAAACAAAAGTGATTGATCAATCTGCAATTACTGCAAGCATTCGGTCAAATTTACTGACCTATCTAGACCTTCTTGATCCGATTCGCCAACTATTTGCAAAAGCAAATAAAGTGAGTGCTAAGCTCTTTAGTTTTAACAGTGAAGGTGCTTGTCCTCAATGTAAAGGATCAGGTATCGAGAAAATTGAACTCGCATTTTTAGATGATGTCGAAATGACATGTGACCTTTGTCACGGCTCAGGATACGCCCCAGAGGTGCTGAAATATCACTATAAAGATAAAAACATTGCTGAAATATTGAAAATGACTGTTACAGAAGCCAGTCACTTCTTTGAAGATCGTAATTTGCAGCAGCAATTTAATTCATTGGTAAGCTTGGGGTTAGACTATATTGCAATCGGCCAACGCTTAAATACTTTTTCCGGTGGCGAGCGGCAAAGATTAAAACTCTCAAAAGAGCTCAATGAAACAGATAATATTTTTGTATTAGATGAGCCAAGTACAGGTTTACACCCTTCTGATACTGAAAAATTAATTAGTTTATTAAATAGCTTGGTTGAAAAAGGCAATACGATCATCGTTATTGAACATAATCTAGACATTATTAGCCAAGCAGATTGGATTATTGATATTGGTCCATTAGCTGGTGACAAAGGTGGTGAATTGGTGTTCTCTGGAACTGTTACCAGTTTGCTTTCAGCAGAAAAATCATTCACAGGTCACTATTTGAAAAAATATCTAGAGCTGTAAAGATTTGATTAACTAGCTTGGCACAAACAGTTTTTTAATTTGAGAGCCCTCTAGACTCTCAAATCTCTAATTGCAGTAAGAAACACTCAAGCAATCTCTACCGCCCATTCACTTATAAATAGCCCTATGACCGATACTTAGCCTGAATCATCAACATAATAATAACGAATAACGAAGGGATCGCAGCAATCACAAATAAATGGGTAATGACCAGAAATTGAGAAAGATAGCCACCAAATAACGGACCAATGACCGAACCTAAACGCGCAATTCCGATACTCCAGCCCACCCCAGTGGTACGAAGTGAAACTGGGTAATAACTCGCAGACAGCGCATTAATGGCAGGTTGTCCGCCCACAATCGCAAAGCCCGCAATAAAAATGATGACAAATAATAAAACGATATGGCTAACAGCATAGCCAATTAAAGCAACACTAATCACTGCAACCAAAAAAACAGGAATTAATACTTTATAAAATCCAGTCTTATCGATTTTCAGACCCATCACAACACTACCAATCGTACCGCCTAATTGTAGAGTAGAGCCGATCATCAGTGCCTGATTTAATGAAAGCCCTGACTCTTTGGACAAAGTCGGTAGCCAGTTCGCCAGAAAATAGAGACTGATCATATTTAAAATACTGATGATCCAGATGGAATAGGTAAAAAACGCACGCTTATTTTTAAATAACTCAAGCGGAGACTTCTTAACCTGAACTTCAGTCGTATTGATGATTTTCATCTCTGAATTAAATGTTAATGCAGGATAAAATTTCTTTAACCAAAATAAAATTTTGGGCGTGTTTTTGCTATTTTCACTTAAGAAATATAAAGACTCTGGCAGCTTAAAGAACGTGATAAAGAAAATAATTAAAGGAACAATACCGCCAAAATAGAAAATCGCCTGCCATCCTCCCCAAGGAACTAATAAGGCGGATATGCCTCCTCCCAACATTGCCCCGACCGTATAGCCACAAGAAATGACCATCATGGTAAAAATACGAGATTTATATGGAACAATTTCGGAGCTATAAGCCATGACATTTGGCATGATACCGCCTAAAAAAATTCCTGTAACAAAGCGGATTGCAGTCAATTGCTCAATATTGCCGACATGTGGTGTGACCAGCATCAATATGGAGAACATAAAGGTCGAGATCAGTAATATTGGACGGCGGCCAAAACGATCGGAAAGTGAACTTAATAAAAATGATCCGACAAATAAACCAAATAAGCTGGCGCTAAACACAACGCCTAACATTGTTTTATGAACGCCCCATTCTTCAATAATCATGGGGGCTGCGTAAGCCATAGACTGAATGTCATACCCATCCATAATCATTAGCAATAAACAGGTGAATAAAATAAATTTCTGATAACGCCCAACTTTCTGCTGATTGATCAAATCACTTAATGCAACTTCTTTCATGGTCATCCCTTCTCCATGTTGCGCTTTAAATTATTCTCATTTTAATTACGTTATTCATAATTAATTTACGAATAACGTAAAACAAAATAACAATATTATCCCCACAAAGTCAAAAGATTATTTTTTGATTTATCGCAAAGCGCGTATGGTCTGCTCATCACACCATATCTTTAAATTATTCTTTTATATTCAAATGTTTGTTTTAAAAAACAGCTCTAGCATGACATCTCTTTCTTCCAAACTATTGGAACTTAGGAATTGCATCATCAAGCCATCGATTAGATTTAACACCATGTTGGCATCGGGTTTTATTGCACAAGTTTCTAGACTAAAAACCAGATCAAAAATCTCATGAAGTAGCCATTTTCGATATTCAACCGCCATGCGGTAACCCTGCGAATAAACGAGTTTAATTTCAAATATGACTTTGATTAATAAGTGATACAGGCTATTAGTACAGACATGTAAACGCACAATTTCTTTGAGTTTATCGTTTGAGGTGCGGTAGCGGTTTGAGTAAATAATTGACAGTACTTCTTCTTTAAGCAGTCTCTTTTGAAAGGCGATACACATTTCAATCAGGCGCTCTTTTGAGGCGAAGTAGTTATAAAAAGTGGTTTTGTTTATTTCAGATTCTTTCACAATCAGGTCTATTCCCGCTGTATGAAAACCATGGGTGGTAAATAAGCGTATCGCCGTACGAATAACCTGTAATTTTTTGGAAGAGATTTCTAAATTTGACATAGTTTTACCGTTATAAATTCTTGTTGTTTCTAAAAGAGAT
>NZ_JZFB01000001.1:746915-747384 GCF_001188385.1 Acinetobacter sp. V2
CTGGGAGAAAAAAAGGCATAGCAAAGCCATAAGACTGTGCTTGGCACATCTCAAGTTTTATTGTTGATGCAAGTTTTTTGAGCCGTAATGACTTAAAGCTTGAAAACCTTTGGGTGATCAAGCTACTTTAAATTTTTAAGTTGTGTCGTTATAGCTTTTGGCAAGGACTGCCAAGAAATAATGAATGTGCAAAGCCAACTCCTTCTATAGGGAGTTCTGCCAGACATTTTAAATTATGGTGGCAGAACGGAAGAGGGTTCGCAGACTAGTAATAACTCAAACTAGCACACCCGTAGGTGTCCCTCTCCCGTCCTACCGCTACGGGAGGGAACGAGTAGTTCACCACACAAGGCTGTTCCTCAGAAGGAATGGCTCTGATGCGGGAGTTATTATGCGGTCTGCGACGACCGACTGGCAATGTGGCCAGCAGGCAAATGGTAATCTTCAAAAATTAAGGTGTCAATGTGAA
>NZ_JZFB01000001.1:747433-773225 GCF_001188385.1 Acinetobacter sp. V2
TAATTAAGGAAAGTCTTAAGTAAATGTGAATAATCATTTTGTTTTTTTAAGTTTTCTAGTTGAAGACACTCTTTTTTCATTTGCGCTGATTTAAGAGATTGGAACAAGCTTCAACTAGAAATATGAATTACAATTATTATGATTCTTTAGATAATCCCCCTCCTAAAACTTTATAAATTTCAATCTGGTTATTTAATTTGACCTGTTCAAGTGCCAGTAAGCCTTGCTGTGCTGCATACGCAGAACGTTGTGCATCCAAAACCGTGAAATAACTATCAACTCCAGCTTTATAACGCGCCATTGAAAGTTTATATGTTGCGGATGTGGCAGAAACTAAACGGCGCTGAGCATCTAGGCGTTCTTCAATATGTGCATGTGTAGCAAGAGCATCATTCACTTCTTTAAAGGCTGTTTGAATAGACTTTTCATATTCTGATAAAGCAACTTTTTGGTCTATTTCAGCAATTTTGATACCCGCCTTTCTTGTTCCCCAATCAAAAATTGGTAAATCAACGCTTGGGCCAATTGACCATGCAAAATTACCCGACTTAAATAAATCTTTAAGTTCAGCCGATGCATAACCCGTAGAACCAGTAAGGCTTATGGTTGGGAACATTCGCGCCTTCGCAGCACCAATATTTGCCCCTGCCGCTCGTAAGCTATATTCAGCAGCTTTAAGATCTGGACGATGATTTAACAAATCACTTGGTAAACCCGCTGCAAAATTTTTCTCAAGAGTAATATTTTTAATTGAATCACTTGGAAGTAAGTTTTGAGGAACAGGAGAACCTGCTAACAAATCTAGTAGATTTTTTGCCTGTAGAATTTGGGTCTTATAAGTTGCGACATCGTTTCTAGCAGTCTCTACCGAAATTTGTGCTTGTTTTAATGGCACTTCACTGTCAATACCGACTTCAAAGCGCTTCTTATTTAGGTTATAAGCATCGACTTGTGCTTTTAAGGTTTGCTCGGCAAGGTTTAAATTGGCTTGTGCAAAAGCATAATTTAACCAGACCTGCGTGATGTTACTGATTAAACCAATTTGCACAGCTTCTTTCGCACTTTGAGTTGCAAGATAGTTATTTAAGGCAGCATCTTTTAAATTTTGAACACGGCCCCAAAAGTCTAGCTCATAGGCCGTCATTCCTAAGCCAACTTGAAATGTAGAAACTGGGTTGTTGGGGTTAATAGATGGGCTAACCTGCCGCACTGCATTTCCCGTTACGCCAATGGTCGGGAGCTGGCTATTTTTTGTGATTTGGTATTGTTGTTGTACGCGCTCTATATTAAGCGTAGCAGTCCGTAAATCCCGATTATTGTTTAGGCCTATTTCAATGACCTGTAATAATTTAGTGTCAGAAATAAACTCTTTATAACTTTTCTCCGCAATGGTTGTTCCTGAAGAATTCTGAGCAAAATTTTGAGGAATATGAGAAATCGCTGTCGGCTGTGGTGCCTGCATATTTACACATGCGACCATTGCAACAGAAAGTGCAGAAACAACGAGTCCACGAGATACGATTGCCGCTTTCGACATAGTATTCTCCAAATAATAAAATGAGTTGAGCATAGGACGCATCAGAGGAAATTGAGTGTTTCCCCTGACGCATTTAACTTAAGATGAGATTTTTTTCTTAGAAGTTAGCTTTTCCACGGCGCCCAAAATAAAGATAAAGAACACGGGAACAAAGAAAATAGCCAGAATCGTTGCCGAGATCATGCCCCCAAATACACCAGTACCTAAAGCATGTTGAGTCTCAGAACTTGCACCTGTTGCAATCACAAGAGGAATTACACCGCATGTAAAAGCAAGAGAAGTCATCAAAATTGGGCGTAAACGAAGTTTGGCTGCTGCAACTGTGGCTTCAATCAAACTCATTCCTTCCTCTTTGAGCATCTTTGCAAACTCAACAATCAAGATGGCATTCTTTGCGGATAGACCAATAATCGTAATGAGTCCAATTTTGAAGAAGACGTCATTCATTAGACCTCTCGACATAATGGCAATGATTGCACCGAAAATACCAAGTGGAACAACCAACATCACAGATAGTGGAATCGCCCAACTTTCATAGAGTGCAGCCAATACCAGAAACACCACTAACATTGATAAACCAAGTAAAAAGGCCATTTGAGATTCAGACTGCTTTTCTTGTAAAGAAATACCAGTCCATTCATAGCCAATACCTTTAGGCAATTTAGCAATCAACTGTTCCATTTCACGCATCGCCTCACCCGAAGATGTATCGAAGTTAGGAATGCCGGCAATACTTAAAGATGGTCGTCCGTTGTAACGATTATATTGTTGCGGTGCTTTGTTCCATTGAGGTGTTACTACTTCAGACAAAGAAACCAATTGACCACTCGAACCCATCACTTTCAAGTTCAAGATATCTTTGAGTTGCATACGTGATTTAGCTTCAACCTGTACAATCACTTGTTGCATACGACCCTGATTCGGGAAGTCATTGATATACATTGAACCCATTGAGGTTGAAATGATGTCTGAAACGTCTGAGAATTTAACACCAAGGGTATTAAGCTTTTCACGGTCAATTTTTAAAGAAATATTGTCGCCTTGTGGTAAACCCTCATTCCACACCATATAGAACTTTTTGTTCTTGGCAGCCATCTGCATAAGTTGGTCTTGGGCAGCCAATAATGCAGGCATACCTAAGTTTGCACGATCTTGTAAACGTAAACTAAAGCCTGAGAATGTACCTAGTTCATCAATAGCAGGTGGAAGTACCGCCATTGTTTCACCTTCCGAACTATTCGCCATTGATGCATTGACTGCATTTGTCATTTCAGTTGCCGAAGACGTTCGCTCGTTGAAATCTTTTAAGGTCGTGAAAGCAACACCTACGTTTTGTCCTGCACCGCTAAAGCCCCATCCCATAATCGTCGTATTACTTTTGACATCAGGTTTGTCTTTTAGCGAATTTTCAAATTCATTCACTACATTTCGAGTACGTTCTGCCGTTGCATCTGATGGTAATTGGAAAGACGTCATAAACCAGCCTTGATCTTCCTCTGGCATAAATGCTGTTGGCCAATACTTCATCCCGGCAAAGGTAATGCCTGTAATCACCACAAAGATCATCATGACTGGAACTGTATGTTTGATGATTTTAAGGAGCATCAATTCATACTTTTTGGTCACTTTATCAAAGCTACGGTCAAACCATGCAAAGAAGCCTTTCTTCTGATGATGACCATCAATTGGTTTTAAAATGGTTGCACAAAGTGCTGGTGTTAAAATGAGTGCCAATAAAGCCGAGAATAAAATAGATACGGACATAGTCAGCGTAAATTGTTTATAAATGATCCCGACCGAACCACTCGCAAAAGCCATTGGTAAAAACACAGCAGACAATACTAAGGTAATACCAATAATAGGACTGGTAATCTCTTTCATTGCCTTAGACGTTGCTTCTTTCGGATTTAATCCTTCAGTCGCCATAATCCTTTCGACGTTTTCAACCACGACAATCGCATCGTCGACAATAATCCCGATGGCGAGCACCATACCGAACATGGTGAGTACGTTAATCGAAAAGCCGGCAAGTAGCATCACGGTAAAAGTACCGAGCAAAGCAATAGGTGCAACAATCGCTGGAATAAGCGTATAGCGTACATTGTGTAAAAATAAATACATCACAATGAAAACCAGAACCATCGCTTCAAGTAATGTATGAATTACCTTTTCAATTGAAATTTTAACAAACGGCGCGGTGTCGTAAGGAATACTAAACTGCATGCCCTCTGGTAAGTTCAACTTTAATTCTTCAATTTTTGCTCTAACACCTTCTGCTGTTTTTACGGCGTTCGCACCCGGGCTTAACTGGATTGCGGCAGCGGTAGCGGGTTTACCATTTTCTAAAATAGCAAAGTTGTAGGCTTGTGATCCGATTTCAACATTCGCAACATCGGACAGTCGAATTACACTTCCGTTGGTTTTGCTTTTTAAGCTGATATTTCTAAATTGCTCAACACTTGATAGCTGACCTTGCGCTGACAATGGAATCGTAATCAGTTGACCTTTATTTGCTGGTAAATCGCCTAGGCGCCCCGGTGCAATTTCAACATTATTTTCACGAATTGCATTGTTTACATCGCTAATTGATAAACCATAAGAAACCAATTTATTTGGATCGACCCAAATGCGTAGAGCCTTTTCTGCACCGAAAGATTGGACTTTACCAACGCCTTCAACACGTTTTAGCTCTTCAACGACATTTCGAACCAGATAATCACTCAAATCTACTTCTGAATATTGACCATTAGGAGAGTTAATACCGACCAGCATTAAGAAGCCTGAAGATGATGCTTCAACTTGTAAACCTTGCTGACGTACAACCTGAGGTAATCGTGATTCAATACTTTTGATTTTATTCTGGACATCAACCTGAGCCATTTCGACATCTGTACCCGGTTTAAAGGTTGCAGAAATTTCCGCTGTGCCCGAAGTATCGGTTGTCGCACTATAGTAAAGTAGATTTTTTACACCCGATAACTCTCGCTCAATTAAGGTAACAACACTATCGTTAATCGTTTTGGCAGTTGCTCCCGGATAAGTCGCACTAATGTTGACTTGAGGAGGCGCTACACTAGGGAAACGAGCAATCGGCAATTTTGGAATACTAAGTAACCCAAACAATATAATGAAAATTGCGATCACCCATGCAAAAACAGGACGTCGAATAAAAAATTGAGACATCATGGTTGAGCTCCTTGATTTGTAGACGGTTTTGTTTCTACATTTGAAGCATTATTTTCTGATGCAGGCTTTTTCCACGTCGTCATTGCGAGTTTTTGATTTGGCTGGATACGCTCCATACCTTCAACAACGACTTTGTCACCGACTTTCAAGCCTTTGTTGGCGATATAGTACTGTTCATATTGCTGTCCAATTTCAATAGGACGAATCTCAGCCGAGCCTTTTGCATTGATCACATAGACCTGAGGCTCACCATTGATATTGCGTTGAATCGCTTGTGCTGGAACTAATAAGGCTTGTGGAATAGAAGCTCGGTCAATATTGACTCGCACATACATACCAGGAAGTAGTTTTCTCTCGGTATTATTTACTTCAATACGGAAAGTCACATCGCCTGTTTCAGGGTCAACATTAATATCTTCAAACAACATTTTTGCTGTAACGTTATATTCCTGTCCGTGGCTATTAGAAATACGCACAGTTTTTTCACTGTTTGCAGATAACTCACCAGTTTTTAAAGCCGCTTGTAGACGCTCATATTCACTAATTGATTGTTTTACATCGACGTAGACTTTATCAATCTGTTGAATTGTAGCCATAGTGTTCACATCGCCTTGACCAACCAATGCGCCTTCAGTGACAAAAGATTGCCCGATACGACCTGAGATCGGCGCTCGAACAGTGGCATATTGCAAATTCAAATTTTGTCTGGTGAGCAATGCTTTCATTTGCGCGACATCAGCGAGAGCCTGACGATATTGAGCTTGAGCATTACTCACTTCTTGCTTACTAATTGCATTACTTGGTAAGAGTTGCTCATAGCGATCTAATTGAACTTTCAGTCTCGCAACCTCTGCCTCAGCTTTATTAAGTGAAGCTCTATTGCTATTTACATCTGCTTCAAAGGTTTCTGAATTAATTTTATATAAAGCTTGCCCTGCTCCAACTTCACTACCTTGTTTAAATAAAACTCTTTCAATAATTCCTCCGACTTGCGGTCGTATTTCAGCAGTACGGAATGCATGCACACGTGCGGGAAGATTTTCACTAAAATTAACTGATTGCGATTGAATACTTAATACACTTACTTTCGCTGGTGCTGGCTCAGCTTGAGCCGTTTCTTGTGAACCACACCCCTGTAATATCAGCCCAATAGATAAAAATAAAGGAAGTAAAAGATGCTTTTGCATACTGTCCAAACCAAGTGAGTTTTCGATGCTGACATTATTTTTGATGAGTGTGTAGCGATCGTCACTAAAGTGTGGAGTAACTGTGGAGAAATACAAATAATTTAGCGTATGATGAGTTGAAGCATTTTATATAGCCAAATTTCTATGTTTGATCGTTCTTTTTCTTTTGATTGTCACGATAAAGTTATCCTCGTTGTAGAAGATGATTATGATATTGGCGACATTATTGAAAATTATTTAAAACGTGAAGGAATGGTTGTTATTCGTGCTATGAATGGAAAGCAAGCCATTGAATTGCACTCTAGCCAACCCATTGATTTGATTTTACTTGATATTAAATTACCCGAGCTCAACGGCTGGGAAGTGTTAAATAAAATACGCCAAAAAGCTCAGACACCCGTGATTATGCTAACAGCGCTAGATCAAGATATTGATAAAGTCATGGCATTACGAGTTGGGGCAGATGACTTTGTTGTTAAACCATTTAACCCAAATGAAGTGATCGCTCGAGTTCAGGCAGTCTTAAGACGTACTCAGTTAACAAACAAGCCATTTAATAAAAATAAGGTCTACAAAGATATTGAAATTGATACAGATACTCATAGTGTTTATCTGCATTCTCAGAATAAGAAAATATTGCTTAATCTCACCCTGACTGAATATAAAATTATTTCCTTCATGATTGATCAGCCTCACAAAGTTTTTACCCGTGGCGAACTTATGAATCATTGCATGAACGATAGTGATGCTCTAGAACGAACTGTAGATAGCCATGTGAGTAAGCTTAGAAAAAAACTAGAAGAACAAGGAATACTCAACATGTTAGTTAATGTGCGTGGCGTAGGATATCGACTCGATAATCCGCTAGCTGTAAAAGATGATGTCTAAATAATATAAAAATAGGGCTAGGGAATTTTTATGAAAAGTAAGTTAGGAATCAGTAAGCAGCTTTTTATTGCTTTCAGTATTGTTAATTTAAGCGTTACCCTGTTTTCAGTTTTATTAGGTTATTTCATTTATAACTTTGCCATTGAAAAAGGTTGGCTGACTTTAGATACCCTACAAGAGGATTGGACAGAATTTCATTTCATAGATTGGATTTGGATGTCTGCCGTCATTTTCTGTGGTTGTCTTATTTCACTCGTGATCGGCATGCATCTCGCAAAACGTTTTATTCTACCCATTAATTTCTTAGCCGAAGCAGCCAAAAAAATTAGTCAGGGAGATCTCTCTGCTAGAGCTTACGACAACAGAATTCACTCGGCTGAAATGTCCGAGCTTTTACATAATTTTAATGATATGGCGCAAAAACTAGAAGTCTCTGTGGAAAATGCACAGGTCTGGAATGCTGCCATCGCTCATGAATTAAGAACTCCAATCACAATTTTACAAGGCCGCCTGCAAGGCATCATCGACGGCGTTTTTAAGCCTGATGAAATTCTATTTAAAAGTCTTTTAAATCAAGTCGAAGGTTTATCTCATTTAGTCGAAGACTTACGAACAATAAGTTTAGTTGAGAATCAACAGTTAAGATTAAATTATGAGTTATTAGACTTTAAGTCTGTAATTGAAAAAGTGCTCAAAGCTTTTGAAGACCGCCTAGAACAAGCAAACTTAAAGCCAGAACTTGATTTAACCACAACGCCTGTATTTTGTGACCGCCGCCGTATTGAGCAAGTCTTAATTGCGTTAATTGATAACTCAATTCGTTATTCAAATGCCGGAAAACTTAAAATCTCTTCAGAAGTGGTTGCAGACAACTGGATATTAAAAATTGAAGATGAAGGCCCAGGCATTGCAACTGAGTTCCAAGATGATCTGTTTAAACCATTTTTTAGATTAGAAGAGTCAAGAAATAAAGAATTTGGTGGTACAGGTTTGGGGTTAGCTGTTGTACATGCGATTGTGGTTGCGCTTAAAGGTTCTATTCACTATAGCAATCATGGCTCAAAAAGCACTTTCACCATAAAAATTTTGATGGATCATTAAAGAAGCTGAGGTTTTTAGGAACTGTGACCTGAAGGATTATTTAAATTTTACCTACTTAACTTATATAAATTTTTTATGCTAAAACTATGATTACTAATTAAGTAAAAATAAATTTATATGAATAGACTTGAAAGTAATCGAATGTTTATTTCGATCATTGAGCAAGGAAGTTTTGTTAAAGCTGCCGAAAATTTAAATACAAGCGTTGCACAAGCATCTAAGCTCATTTCAAAACTAGAGAACGAATTAGGCGTACAGCTTCTAAAAAGATCGACACGCTCATTGAAGCCCACAGAACTCGGATTAGCTTATTACCATCGAATTAAGCAACTTATGGCAGAGTTTGATGAAATTGAAATTAGCATTAAAAATCAATCTCGCACGCCTGTAGGCAAACTAAAAATAAGTGCTCCCAACTCTTTTGGAACAGTGCAATTAAGCAAAACACTGGTTAACTTTGCCCAAAAATATAGTCAAATTGAATTAGACGTGAGTTTTACCGACCGTACGGTGAATGTGATTGAAGAAGGATTTGATATTGCCATTCGAATAGGAGAGCTTAAAGATAACAATTTAATTGCGACTCATTTATCTCAAATTAGATTTGTATTGGTCGCATCTCCCCTTTATTTAGAAAAATTTGGCTGTCCTCAAAGCCTACAAGACCTAGAATCTCATTCCTGCATCATCGATACAAACTTTAAAGATCCATATGAATGGGCTTTTTTTGAAAAATCACCTTCGAATGTATTACCCACCATTAATGTGAATGGCCGAATTCATTTTGCGAATACAGAAGCCTGTTTAGCTGCAACCATAGCAGGACTCGGCATCGCAAGATTACCCATGTTTATTTTAAAAGATGCACTTATCGACAAAAAGATTATTCCTATTTTAGAAAACTATGAATTACCGCGAAGAGGTCTCTATGCGGTTTACCCTCCTGCAAAACATCTAGCCAACAAGGTGAGAACCCTGATTGATTACTTAAAAGAGCAATATGCATATCCTGCCGAATGGGAAATTTACGAGTAATTATTTCCAAAATAGAAATAAATATTCAATTTCAGCCTACTTAATCACTTAAAAATTCAACAGTACTATGTATTCATCAAGTTAATTCTCATCGAGATAAAAAATGAATACATCAAACACCGCTCCTTATGCAGCATTATTACTCCGTATAACCTTAGCACTTTATTTCTTTGCCCATGCTGGTCTCAAACTGTTTGTATTTACGCCAGCAGGTACAGCACAGTTTTTCCAATCTGTTGGAGTTCCGGGATGGATGGCATATGTGACTATTCTCTGGGAACTTTTAGGAGCAATATTATTATTCGTTGGTTTTAAACCTCGAGTTGTTGCGATTGTGCTGATTCCAGTCTTATTGGGTGCAATATTTACTGTACATGGTGCTGCTGGTTTCTTTTTTACAAACCCTAATGGTGGCTGGGAATTCCCATTTATGTGGATTATCTCTTTAGTTGCTCTCGCACTCATTGGTGATGGACCGTTTTCTCTAAGTAAATCTTTTAAAAACTAAGCTCGTTAATAGATGAGATGCCATTGCGTGAATGGCATCTAAACACCAAATATTCAGCTCATTCAGGATATTAAAATGAAAGATCTATTTATAATTTTATTACACGGCGTCGGTAGTAATGGTGAAGACTTAGAAGCAGTTGGAGATTTTTTTAAGGCCAATCATTCTAATTTGAATTTTGTCGCACCCAATGCTCCTTTTAGCTTTATGAACAGTAAAGAGGCCTATCAGTGGTTTAGCATCGCTGCGGTTAATGATGAGAATCGCTTTAGTCGGATTAAAGAAGCCAGAACTCATTTTGACCAAAAAATCCAAGAGATCATTACCCAAAACCAATTAGAAAATCACCTAGATAAAGTCGTCTTCTTAGGATTTTCTCAAGGTTCAATAATGGCTTTAGATGCGGTCGTTTCAGGACGTTGGCCTATTGCTGGGCTGATTAGCATTGCTGGAAGATTAGCAAGTCCAATCAATAATGAAATGAGTAAAAATACAAAAATTTTATTAATTCATGGTGAATCAGACACCGTTATTCCTCCAAGCGAAAGCCAAAGCGCATATCAACAAATGCATGCAGCAAACTTAAATGTTGAGTTGAATATTTTACCCGCTACGGGACATACCATTTCGCATTCAGCGCTTCAGTTAAGTCTTGATTTTTTAAACACTATTTAATCCATTTGGCCTAAACATCCAAATCTGAACTTAGATCTTCCTAAATCTAAGTTCCGTACTTTCTCGTCTCAAATTATTCTTCGGAGTTAAAAATGACTACATCAATCCGTGCAGAAGATATTATCAGCCCAATTACTGATACTATAAAAGCGAATAAAAACTCACCAAAAGAAGCAAAAAATCTAGGTTTATTTGCTTACGATAAACCAACCCCAGAAAATACAGTTTTATTACTTATTGATCATCAAGTTGGTTTAATGGCCAGCGTTCGTGATACGTCGAGCCTTGCTGAATTAAAAAGTAATGTTCTTGGGTTAGCTCGTACGGCTAAAGCTCTTAATATTCCAACACTCATTACATCATCAAACGCACAATGGCAAAACGGCGACACTCTCCCAGAAATTAAATCATTGTTCCCTAATAATTCAATTTATCGACGTACAGGGATCATTAATGCATATGAAGACCCGACTTTTCGTAGAGCACTTATTAATTTGCTAGAAGCAACAGGTCGAACCCATATTATTATTGCAGGCGTAACCATTGGTACTTGCTGTACTTTCCCAACACTATCGTTATTAAATGATGGATATAAAGTCTACCCAGTCATTGATGCATGTGGAGCATGGAATCAATACGAAGTTCAGGCCGCTACATTACGCATGGCAAATGCCGGTGCAGAACCAGTAACGACCTTTAGTCTAGCTTGTGAATTACAAGCTGACTGGAAAAATCCTTCAGCAGATCAAATGCTTGAGCCTTTCAAAGAGAACTTATCGGAATATGGATTTGTGCTACAAAACTTCTGGGATAATGTAGGCACTCCAGCAGTTGAAGATCCTTTCAAAATCAAATAATTGAGTTTGCTTGAACTTTGTATCTTTGATTTTTCGTTCAATCTTAAGATACAAAGCTTTCTAGTTTATTATTGTTGATAAACTTTCTTTCCATTGAAAATGGTCCATACCACTTTTGTTTCAGCCAACTGTTCAGGCGAAACGTTAAAAATATCTCTATCCACTAAAATCATATCGGCTTTTTTACCCTTTTCGAGTGTGCCGATACTTTTATCTAAATAAATCGCTTTTGCTGAATTAATTGTATAGGCCTTAAAGACTGTATCTCGATCAATGGCTTCTGCTGGGTTTAAAACTTCGCCTTCACTTCCTTTTCTGGTGATTGCAGTTGCCATGGCAACAAAAGGATTGGCTGTTGAAACTGGTGCATCACTTGCGCCAGCAATGGTTGCGCCGTTAACTAACAACGAATGTGCAGGATACATGCCCTTATAAGAAGTTGCATCGATATAAGGTTTTACCAGTTCTTTGTTAAAACTGTCTTCATAGGCCCATGCCAATTGCATAGAAGCAATCACATTGTTTTGTTTAAAGCGCTTATAGTCTTTAGGGTCAACGAGCTGGAGATGGGTAATGCTATGAGGGACGTTGCTCTGACGCTTTGAGCGAGCGTACTCAAAGGCGTTTAAAGATTCCTGTACAGCTCTATCTCCAACAGCGTGAATATGAACAATCATATTTCGCTTATCTGCTTCATCAACAACCAACTTAAAAGTATTTGGGTCAAATAATAAAGTCCCTTGCTTGTTACTATTAGAGTACCGACCAAGTAATGCAGCCGATTGGGCTGGAATCTCTAATACGCCATCAGCGAATACTTTCACACCGACTAAATTAAAGTTATCTATGTTTTTATATTTACTATTGATTGACTCAATGATGTTAAAAACTTGCGGCGTACTTTTTGAGTTAATGACATGTAACCCAGAAACTCGCGCTGTTAACTCTCCTTTTTGAGATAATTCTTTATACATTGGAATCATCCCTAGGGTTTCCTCTGTATTTTTAATATTGGTAATTCCCTTATTTGGACTGGCGTTTGCAGCGATGTCCATCCACGCGGTGAGCCCCAAACTGTTATAGTATTTAACTGCTTCTTTAGAGCCTTTATAAAGCAGATCATGTGATACAGATGGAATTTTATCACTCACCATATCCCAGCCAGAGTCAATCACAAATCCAGTGGGTTCAAAGTTTTCATTATGTGCAACATTTTGCTGGTCATCTGGGCTTAATTGCTGAATGAAGTTTGCATCTATACCTGCTTTTTTTAAGAGAGCTTGGTTTGCCCAAGCCGTATGATGGTCACTACCCACTAAAGCAATTGGACGATCTTTCCATTCATTATTATTAAATACATTAGATAGTTGGTCGGCCAATTCCCAATATTCTGACGACAAACCATTTAAAAATAGGACATCTCCAGCAACACCCGTACCATCGAGACTAGCTTGTTTAAGTTTTGCTTCGACTTTAGCAATATCTATAGTCGTATCACCGCTATCCATAGTGGCTAATATCGCCTCTACACCAGAAGCCAAGGCATGAATATGGCTATCAATTAAGCCCGGCATTAAGACTTTATTTTCAAGGTCAATAACTTGTGTATTGTTATCTGCAATTTTTTTGATTTCTTCGTTACTACCTACTTTTATAATAGTTCCATCCTGAGCAATTGCGATTGCTTGTTGAAGGGAATCTTTATCTTTAGCAGTATAAATTTTTCCATTAATATAAATACTTGCAGCAGCATTATTGTCATCACTATCATTTTTTGCACATCCCAAGTTCATAAAAAGTAAACCTAGGCTAAGTGCTAAAAATCCTTTTTTAAATCTCATTGTTAACTCCAAAAATCATTTAAATTCTAATAATCGTTTTCTAATCTTCTTGTTGATCTATTCGCATCAAGTCTTTGAGTACTGAGGTCTATCCATTGACTACAGTTTTGTTACTCTTGATACACTTAGATGGTTCATTGCGATGATTCGCACTACTCGCAAAAATCTCAATTTCACTATTCGTTAAGTTTGTTAGCCTTGAGTCCATAATTGCAATTTTTGTTTTTAAGATTTCCATAAATTAATCTCCATTGTGGAATGGATAAACTAATTTTTAAGTTTATTTAAGGATATAAAAAGAATAGAGAAAATACCGATTTATGAGATTTTTGTCCGCGAATCGGACAATAAACATTCTAATAAATCATTAAATGACTTCCTAAACCAAAGCTGTCTTTTGACCTTTTCTCTTTAAATTCTTATTGAAATGTCATATCTAATCTAACCAAGATTCATAAAATAATTTTTATAATTTAAATAATGGATAATTAAATATGGATCGTTTTAAAACTATTTTACTTATTGCAAGCACATGTTTAACAACAACTCTTTATGCCAAGCAACAAGTCGTGTGTGTGTTTGACCCCATTGGTAAATCGGGAGACGCTTTCGCTTTAGCCAAAGATTATGCACTTGAAGCCAAAAAATGGGGAGCGGATCTATCTTTAAAAGCATATGTTGATGAGCGCGTTGCGGCGGAAGATTTAAAAGTCGGCATATGTGATGGCGCTATTATTAGCGGTTTACGTGGCCGCCAGTTTAATAAATATACAGGATCTTTAGATGCAGTTGGCGCATTAACAAATATGAAAACGGCGATTAATGCCTATAAGCTGTTGTCTTCACCAATGGCCGCCAAAAACATGGTGGTAGGTCCTTATGAAATTGCAGGTTTAGGGACTATTGGCCCTGCATATTTATTTGTTAATGATAGAAGTATAAATACTCTCGCTAAAGCTGCTGGTAAAAAAATTGGGGTATTTAAATATGATGAAGCCCAACCAAAGCTTGTGCAACATGTCGGCGGTCAGGCTGTATCTGTAGACGTGACCAATGCTGGTGCGAAATTTAATAACCATGAAATTGATATTGTGCCTGCTCCTATTGTTGCATTTAAACCTTTTGAACTCTACAAAGGTTTAGGTGAGAAAGGAGCAATTATTCGTTTCCCTTTAACTCAAATTTCAGCAAACTTTATTATTCGTAAAGACCAATTTCCAGCGGGTTTTGGGCAAAAGTCTCGAACTTGGGTAGCCAGCCAGTTAAATAGAACGTTTGGCATTATTGCTAAATATGAAAGTGATATTCCTTCAAAATATTGGATGGATATTCCGAAAAATGAACAATTGAATTATATGAAAATGATGCGTGAAGCACGCATACAGCTAACCAAAGCCGATATTTATGACCCTAAAATGATGAATTTTTTGAAAAAAGTAAGATGTAAAGAAAATCCAAGTAACTTTGAATGTGCGTTAAATGATGAATAAGTATTTTGTGCATTTTTTAAGGCATTTGTATTGGTGTTAAAGGCAAATGATAAAACTTATTCAAGATGCCAAACATCCTGTGCTTGGTAATGTATATAGGAACAGAAGCGCTTTTTTTGAAAATACTTTGAATATAAAAAATTAATAGATAAATGGGCTACATGGTTCGTAGCCCATTTTAGTAATTAGTTAGATTTAATAACTTGAGACTCAGTAAGTTCTTTGATTTTGACTTGGTCATAACCTAAAGATGTAAGAACTTCAAAGGTATTTTCACCAACTTCTGGCACGTTTTCACGTACACCAAAGCGTTGACCATCCATCGTAAATGGTAATAAAGGAACTTTTACTTGCTTACCATTTTCTAGAACTACGTTCCCCATCCCTCCTGATTCATTTAAGTGAATATCTTCAAATAAGTCTTCTGGGCGTTGGATCGGAGAAAAAGGTAAACCAGCCTGTTCACATAACTCCATTACTTTTGTTTTGTCTAATTGGCTAAGAGCTTCACGAATAATCGGATGGATTTGCTCACGTGCTTTTACACGCTGGTTATTTTGAGCAAAATCTGGATTATTTTTTAGGTTTTCTAAGCCAAAAGCATCACAGAATGCGATCCACTGCGAGTCGGTAACTACACCAATAAAGACTTGTTCATTATTTTTCGTGTTGAAAACGTCATATACAGCCCACGCTGAAACACGATTTGGCATTGGAGCGACGGGCTTATCTGTAACTGCTCTTTGCATCATGTGCTGTGCAACCAAAAATGCAGAGTTTTCGAATAACCCAGTTTCCACAAGTTGACCTTGGCCAGTTAATTGGCGTTGGTATAAAGCTGCCACGATTGAGTAGGCGCAGAACATTCCGCCCATCACATCATTAACAGATGCTCCAGCACGTAATGGACGTCCCACAGGACCTGTCATATACGCAAGCCCAGTCATCATTTGTACGACTTCATCCAAAGCAGTTCGATGCTCATAAGGACCGGGTAAAAAACCTTTCATTGAACCATAGATAATATCGGGCTTAATTGATTTAACCCCTTCATAATCGAGTCCTAGTTTTTTCATCGCGCCGGGTCTAAAGTTTTCAATCACCACATCAGCAGTTTTGATTAAATCCTTAACAAGCGACATTCCTTTTTCACTTTTAATATCAACTGACAAACTTTTTTTATTACGGTTATACGTCATCCAGTAACCAGCACCTGAACCCATAAGTCTGCGAGTGTTGTCACCTTGAGGCAATGGTTCAATCTTGATAACTTCAGCACCTAAATCTGCGAGAAGTAAACCACATGCAGGCCCCATAACCATATGTACGAATTCTAAAACTCGGATTCCAGCCAGTGGAAGTTTTTTTTCATCTTTCATGTTATTGGTCCTTTGCATATTTGAAGTTTTTACCTACGCCTGCATCTGGAATAAATCCATAGAGTGGCTCTCCCGGTATGCCTTGCTTCAACCATTCACGAGCTTCAATAAGTCGATCGATATCAATACCAGTGCGTAGTCCCATACTTTCTAGCAGGTAAACCAAATCTTCAGTGACAATATTGCCTGATGCACCAGGAGCATATGGACAACCACCAATGCCGCCTTGCGAGGCGTCAAAAGTGGTTACACCCACTTCAATGGCGGCTAAAACATTAGCCAGACCTTGACCCCGCGTATTATGAAAATGTGCGCTACCCGCTAAATTTCCGACTTCCTGTTTTAATCTTTTAAATAAACTGCGGACTTGGACAGGATTTGCATATCCAACCGTATCGGCTAGTCCAATCTCATCTACTCCTAACTTAGCCATTCGTTGGGCCATCATTAGGACTTCATTTTCTGTAACTACACCTTGAATCGTGCAGCCAAAAACTGTTGATAGGCCTGCTTCTATTAATATTTCAGGATATTTTTCATTTCTAAGCTGAACAATTGAATTTACTTCTTCATAAACTTCCGCATGCGTTTTACGGATATTTGAGAGTGAATGCGGTTCACTCACTGAGACAGGAATCGTAATTTTTTGAACCCCTGCGCTAAATGCATTTTCGGCACCTTTTAGGTTTGGGACTAAAGCGGTCACGAATACATCTTTTAAAGTCAAAGTGTGTTTAACCAACTCTCCGCAATCCGCCATTTGTGGCAGCAATTTTGGAGATACAAAAGATCCAACTTCTATTTCAGTTAATCCTGCTTGAGCTAAAGCTGAAATCCATTTTTTCTTCATATCGGTTGGCATGGTTTGTTTAATACTTTGCAAACCATCGCGAGGTCCAACCTCACTCACCAATATATCGATGTCCTTTGAATGGCTCATATGCTTACATTTCCTATTGCACAAGAATATTTTTACATACAACGCAGAAGCGTTCTACCTAATAGAACATAGTTCTATTTTTAATGCAAACTAAAATTTTATTACTCTCTGGCGAATTTAATTAATTTTTAAAAAGACTTGACATGGCACAGAATTAGCTAAAAAATAATATTAAATAGAACATCGTTCTGTAGAGTAGAACAGTAAAAATGAGTGTATGAAGATTTTTGTATGGCTGAAAGATCTACCCACTAAAGATGGAATTTTTATTGATTCCTCTATTGGTTCTATCTTAACTACAGATTTGAAGTATTGATGTAAACCAATGTTTTATAGACACTAATTCCACTTAAAATTTATTTTTAAGTAAATCAAGGATTGATTTATGTTAGTCTTTTTAAGCTACAGCATGATCGCTGTATTTATGTATGCTGTAATGTCGAAACGCTTATCTGCGCTTACAGCTTTAGTCATTATTCCAGTAATTTTTGCTCTTCTGACTGGTCATGTCGCGGACATGAGTAGCATGATGATTGATGGAATCAAATTACTTGCTCCCACAGGCATCATGATTACCTTTGCAATTCTATATTTTTGCATGATGACAGATGCTGGCCTGTTTAATCCTCTTATTCAATTCATCATTAAAATTGTTAAAGGCGACCCGTTAAAAATTGTTGTAGGCACAGGTATTCTTGGAATTTGTGTCGGGCTAGATGGTGATGGCGCAACGACTTATATTATTGTTGCAACAGCCTTATTGCCTTTGTACAAAAAAATTGGAATCCGACCACAAGTCATGGCAACAGTTCTATTACTGTCAATTGGGGTAATGAATATTTTACCTTGGGCTGGCCCATTTTCTAGAGCTGCGAGCGCACTTAAAGTCGACCCAACTGGGCTATTCTTACAAATGTTGCCCGTGATGTGTGCGGGTCTTATTTGGGTCATATTTGTCGCTTGTTACTTGGGTTTAAAAGAAAGAAAGCGCTTAGGTATTCATGAAATTAAACCTGATGACGATCTTATCCATCATGAGCAGAATACGAAAAGCTGGAAATCATGGTTTAACCTGATTCTTACTATTCTTCTGGTTTTTTCAATGATTAAAGGTTATTTACCTTTAGCGCCTCTGTTCATTTTGGCATTCTGTATCGGTTTAGTGGTTAACTTCCCAGAACTTTCTGAACAGAAAAAATTAGTCGCGAAATATGCAGATAGTGTTTTAGCAGTTTCTTCACTGATCTTTGCTGCTGGCATTTTTGTAGGAATCATGACAGGTACAGGAATGATTGAAGCTATTGCTCAGCATCTCATCTCAATTATTCCTGAATCGTCTGGATCTTATCTGTCATCAATTACTGCTTTTATCAGCATGCCATTTACCTACATTTTGACGAATGATGCGTTTTATTTTGGAATTTTACCTATTCTTGCTGAAACTGCCTCACATTATGGTATCAGTGCGAATGAAATGGCTATCGCAAGTTTAATTGGTCAACCTATTCATTTGTTAAGCCCAATGGTTGCCTCTACTTATCTATTATGTTCTTTAACCAATGTAGATTATGGTGAAAATCAAAAGGCATCCATACTCTGGTGTACGGGAACTTGCCTAGTGATGTATGTTGCGGCTCTAGTGATCGGTCTTATATAAATTAATAAAAGTGCTTTCAACATTTGAAGGCACTTTTTATATTCTTCTATGTTTTATCTCGTCACACGCTGACATTCACTAAAAAATCTATTTCCTCTTTTAAATTACAGCTATACTTATTTATTCCTAAAACACTTAAATTTAATTGAGTTTTTATATTTTTGTATGACGAAATCAACACAAGATCCTGATAGCCAAATGGATAAGCAAAATTCAGGTGTAGCTGCCGTAGATAGAGCATTACTTATTTTAGATGCTTTTGATATAGATAGCCCCGTCTTATCTCTCGCAGAAATTTCACGCCGTACAAAGCTATATAAAAGTACTATTCTTCGATTACTAAGTTCATTAGAACGTCATGGTTATGTTGTTAGAAATGAAGATGGTCAATTTTCTTTAGGCATTACACCGTTAAAACTATCAAGAATTTATCAAAATTCTTTTAAACTTAAAGATGTGCTTTATCCTATTTTGGAAAGAATCACCAAAGAAACAGGTGAAACTTCTTCATTTTATATTTTAGATAACGATAAGCGCGTGGTTCTGTTTCGCATTGAACCTGTCCGATCTGTAAAGGTCTCTATCTCTGAAGGAGATACTTTTCCAGTAAATGTTGGGGCTTCGGGTAAAGTCCTTCGTGCATTTTCTCAAACTGAAGTGGATGAAAATCTACAACAAGTCCAAAACCAATTTTGGGCAAGTTCATTTGGAGAGCGTGACCCTGAAACGTCCTCTTTGTCTGTACCAGTATTTAGCAATGGTAGACAGCTACAAGGGGCACTTACTATTTCAGGCCCTTCTGAACGTTTAACCCAAGAAAAAATTGCCGAAAATACTTCGCTTTTACTTGAATGCAGCATCCAAGTGTCAAAGTACTTAGCAGGCAGTATTTATGGTTTAGAAGATGCGATAAAATTTTTAAAAACGCCTCATTAAACAATTTAATATTTCAGGCAGTTCTTTTTTAAAGTAACTGCCTATTTTTCCAAGCTAATTTCAAACAAACTTTTTGTAATAAATAGCTGTGCCGTCGTAGTTCCCATTTGAGCTTAATGCAAAACTTGGAATTACACCTACACGAACAAATCCAATTTTGCTATACAAAAGTTCGGACACATCGCCTTCACATGTATCTAAGACGAGTAATCGCAGACCTTTTTCTTTTGAAAAATCTTCTCTTGTGAAGAAAAATTCAATAAACATATTACTATGTATTTTTGATGACTCAATTAAATTGCTTTTTATAATAATTTAATTCCAAATTAATAGTGGAATAAGTTGTTCTTTTTCAGAGTTAGCACCATGGTGACCTATCCAGCTTGACTGGTATTGGTCAAAAATTGAACTACTATCAATTAAACCATATTGTCCTTTACTAATTACAATTAGATCACCAATTCTACCTTCATTTTCTTCATTTCTATTAACTCCAAATAATCCAGTTTTAATTGCTTCCTCTTTTTTTAGAATTAAAAAGTTATTTCCGAGATGCTCGTTCCAATTATCGATTAAAATATTATCTCTAAAAGCAGGTTTCAAATATATATGCCTTGCTCTTATATCTCCACATATTAGATTTGTTTGTTCAGTTAAAGCTGGTATCGCATTAAAATCAATCATATTATTTTTATTCATATTGACCATTCCATGATCCGCTGTTACAAGTAAAGTAGATTTTTCTATTAATGACCTATGAATTTTCTTTATACATGAATCTAAATATAAATATTCATCTTTCCATTTTTGAGAATCAACTCCAAATATATGCCCTATTAAGTCTAAGTTCCCAAAATAAATATAGGTAAAAGATCTCTCCTCTCTTTTCACTACTTCCTCAACGATAGAAGTAACCTCACTAAAATCTTTATAACCATAGATTTTAGCAGCTGAAAAAACTTTTGAAGTAAAAACTGAGGTTGAAATATCAATAGGGATAATGGCATTTACATTGATATTATGTTCTTTTAAACAATCCCATATACCATAAGGAATTGTTATAGAAGGGATAATATTTTCTTTATGTTTTGACTCATTAGAAGTTAAATAACACCATCTCAGAGAACTGAAATACCTTTCATTATGCTGAAAGGCAGCACCTACAATACCATGTTCAATTGCATCGAGCCCTGTCGCTAATGAAGTTAAACATGATGCAGTCGTTGAAGGAAAACCTGATCTTAAAGATGACACCTTATTACAAGTTGATAAAAAAGATGTAGAAGTTTTATGCTCAAGAAAAGATTGATAAGCAAGTCCATCAATCAAGCACAATACATAGTGTTTTGATTGAGGTAAATTTACTCCATAAGAATTATAAGGTAAATCAAAATTATGAGCTATTGCATTCATAATATTTGCTAATGCTGATCTCTTTCCTTGATACATATAATCACCATTTGAATCAATAAGATTATGCTACTTTATTTACTTTTATATTCTTATTTTCTAAATATTTCAAAAAATTAGAACTATGATCTACACATCGGCCTACGTCAGTAGTTGATAAAAATACTCCTTTAGTAAGATCACCAATTATATGTAGATTTTTAATAATACCTTCATGGGTGTTAGCCTCATAGCTGTTTATATCAACTTTTAAACCACCGTTTGGATGAGGTTCTACAAGCCTATTATCAATTAGGGATTTTAATAAAGGAGAATAGCAAAAATCTTCTAATGTATAACCAACACCTCGTCCATCTATTAGATAATCCACATCTATATTTTTTCCATTTTCTAAGCTAATAAAGCACTTATCATTGTCAATATTAAAATCTTGCACACCTCCTATTAAGTGCAATTGATTGTTACTATTCATCATATTATTGATTATTTTTGCACTTTGTTCTGGATAAGCCGCTAAATAAGTCATCCAAATACCATAATATTTATTTAAAAAAGTATTTTTATCATCTTCCGTCAACTTTTGCCAAAGTTGATCTACTACACAATAAGATGCTAGCAATACACTCTGCCATTCACTATTAATACCAAGTAAATCTAATTCTTTATTAAAGGATTCTTTAGAATCCACACTAAACAATAATGCTTTAAGCGAATCTTCATCTATACTCATTAATTGCATTATCTCAGCTTTATGTAAATCAATTATTTCACTTAAAGTTGGTGATTTTAAACTTAAAAGATGACTTATAAATTTTTTAGAATCATATTCTTTTTTCTTTTCATGAAAAACTTTTGGCAACATCCCAGACCTAGATGCAAGAAAAATCTCTCCTTTATGTCCTTGTTCTCTTAAGGCTAATACAGCATCAATAGCAGTTAATCTTGTACCAATAATTCCAACTTTAGAATAGGAAGGTATAGATTTTAACTCATATGGTGAATGTTTATACTTGTCATAATGTTCATCAAATAAAGGTTTAAGAGGACTATGACCGAGACAAAGAATAACTTTATCAAAGAGTTCAGTAACGCCATCATCATATTCTACAAAAAACTTATTAGGTCCTTTTATTTCATGAATAGAAACTACCTTTTTCTTTATTAAATGAGATGAAGGCCTATCTAATAGTAATTTTTGCATAAGGGAGGAAACGTATTCGCCAAACAACCTCCTTGGTGGGAATTCAGACCAAGCATTTTGATTATATGAGCCATCATTCCAAAAACTTTCATGACTTGAGCGCCACTCACAGAATTCTAACGGATTACTAGGATCTAAACTCATAATTGATGCTGGTAAGTTCAATATATGACTATTAATTTCTGAACCAAAAGCTAATCCTTTACCTGGTTCTTTATCATCAGCTATTACATAATCCAAAATTTCATTTTGTTGCTTGAGAACTGGATAAATTTGTCTAAATACACACACGCCAGTAGGGCCAGCACCAATCTGTAGAACTCGCATTTTTACATTCCTTTTTTTAGTTTAATTGATTTAATAATTTTTTAACTTCATTTCTGTCAATTTTGCCACTAAAGGTCATTGGCAATTTTTTAATATTAAAAATATTTTCATTATCAATCGGAACTGAAGAATGCATCGAGATATGATTAGCTAAACTTTTAACACAAATTTGAGAATCCTCTATAGGAGTAACAAGGGCTTTAAGTTCTAAATCTATTCCATTATGTATTGCAGCTACAGCACAATCCTCAATACCTTCATATGTTCTTATAATTGCTTCAATATCTGGTAGATCCACAAATTTCTCCCTTATTTTTATAGAAGAGTCAGCTCGCCCATGTAACCAATAATACTTACCATCATATGAAGCTAAATCTCCGGTTTTATACCATCTTGAACTACTAGAAAGCGGTAGCCTTCTTTTATATTTACCTGCCGTTTTAGAATTGTGCAAAATATAACCAGCCCCAACCCCCATTCCACCAATATAAAGTTCTCCAATAGAATTGTCGGTAATTTCTATACCATTTTGTGCGTAAATTTTAAAATCAGTACCATTAAAAGGCTTTCCAATCGGAAGTATTAAATCGTCATTGAGCTTTTTAAGTTCACTTTTATCAGGCTCAAAATAAGATGAATCAATAGTTGTCTCTGTAGTCCCATAAGAGAAGATGAGACGGCATGAGGGATTTATAAGTGATTGAATAGTTTTAAATTCTCTAACACGCATTGTATCTGAGCCACAAATTAATAATTTAAAACTATTAAGCTTCTCATCTCGCTCTAAAACTGTTTTGTAAATTTGCCGAATTCTCATTGGAGTAAACTCAGCACATTGAATTTTATATTTATTAATAAAATCAATTACTTCATCCGGACTAGCATTTAAAATATCTTCAACAGCATATAATGTTGAACCTGAACATAAAGATCTTAGCCAATCTCCTGCAAAAACATCAAAAGTTAAGTTAGCCATTTGAAGATGACTATCTATTTCTAAAAGTTTATATTCTGATTCCCAAGCTTCATAAATTGATTTTAAATTCAGATGAGTAATCGCTACTCCTTTAGGATCACCCGTAGAACCTGAAGTAAACATAATATATGCGATAGGGAATTCTTTTGGACTAATTTTATTATTATATTTAGGAATATCTTCTATATGCGTTGAAGCTAGGTTAATACCAAAATTATCATACGCTTTAACATCATGTATAATATGAGCAACTTTGCCTACATTAAGCATATAGTCTATGCGGCTTTGGGGAGCATCTGGAGAAATGGGTGTATAAATACAACCTGCGTGCAAGATACCAAAAATAGTTGGTAAAGCATTTTCAATATCATTTTGAATTAATGCAATTACACTACCTGAAGAAATATTTAAATTTTGCAAATAAGCTGAAACATCACATGCTTTATCCCAAATTTCAGCATAAGTAAGTAAAGAATTTTTAGTTACTATTGCTATTTTTTCTGGATTATTAAGATAAGCTTTTTCTATATAGTAAAGAATTGAATTATTAAATCTTTTCATTATCCACCTTTTTAAAAATTTTAAATTTCCTTTTTTTAGAGAAAAAAATCCTCATTTTTACTTGTCTAATAAACATATATGACAAGAAATATAGCCACAATTTTTGAATTACAAAAAATTCAACAAATTGCATCTTTATAGAATATAAATAAAATAAAAAAATTTAACAAGTGGTAAAATAAAAATAAACCCAACCAAATGTTTTTTAATAAAAATTTTAAAAAACTTTAAAAAAATTAAGTTTACCTAAATAAAATTATTGATTATTTCTTTTATCTAAATAATTTCAGATATTCCAGTTTATAACTTGTTAAATTAAATATAAAAATCACTTTTATAATTTGATTACACTAGTAACATTAAGATTAGCTGTTTAATTTTATTAATTGATTTTTTAATTTTTTAAAAATACTCAATATAATCATAGAGGAATAAAATACTAAAAAATCATTTATGTTATTAACATGATAAGTTTTCTTCATCCTCCTCAAAAATACCTTCAATACCCTCTTATCAACCTCATCCGAGCTTAAAAATGGCGCCTTCGATCATATATACAAATAATTTGGCATTGGTAAAGGAAGCATCTGGTTTAAGTACTCTAAGCTGACTATAGACTTCATTCATTAGCCATGTTCGATATTTCACGGCAGTTAGATATCGTTTGGATAGTTATAGTTTCAAACAAGCTTTTTATAATAGATCGCTGTACCGTCATAGCTTCCATTTGAGCTTAATGCGAAATTTGGAATTACACCGACACGAACAAATCCAATTTTGCTATATAAAAGTTCGGACACATCACCTTCACGCGTATCTAAAACAAGTAAGCGCAGACCTTTTTCTCGTGCAAACTTTTCTAGTTCATTCATTAGTAATGTTGCTATTCCTTGTTTTCTTGCTGTTGTCAGAACCATGAGTTTTTCAACTTCGGCTCTGTGAACGCCGTTCTTTTTACTCACCAAGGACAATTGAACACTACCTACAATCTTTCCTTGCTGAATGGCAATCCATAGACGGTTATTACCATTTGCTATTTTATGGTTGACCTCACGCCAATAATTTAAGACTTCGTTCTTTTCTATAGGAGCTAAGAAACCTATTGAAGCTCCGTTATTTACAGAATCTTCTAACAATATCGATAGGCCTTCTTCATAATCACCAATTTCTTTTATTTCTAAAATTTCGTTGTCTTTCATATTTTTTCTCAATTAGTTCAACTCAATCTTTTGTCAAATGCATATGTGGTGCAAAAGTAAAGTGTCGAGGTTCTTGGTATTGCATAATTAATGAACGCAGTTCAGTAATAAATGTCTCTGCTTCTTCTTTGTTAAGATTAATACCAAATGAACAACCATCATCATAACCAATTAAATGAATAGCACCTTGGCTGCAATCTGGTAAAAAAGGCGGATTTGAGCTACCACCCCAAGGTCTGTAGACAATTTCAATAATCTTCTGAGTATTAATATCCTGTGTTAACAAATTTTTCCCCAGGCATTCTTTAGAAATACAAAGATTGTTTTTGGAAATAAAAAATGTTTCCTCGGCATTTTTAATCCATCGTTTATTTTTTCTATATTCAGAATGTAAGTAGAAAAGAAATGGTAAAAGTAGGAATATTAAAAAAAATGTCAGGAAACTATCATTTTCTGCGTACTAAATAAACACCATACACAAATAAAATGTCAAAAAAAGTTAGTGCTAGAAAGTCCAAAGCTATTAGGTTTTCTACAAGCTCGCCATTCATCTTTAAATGAATAGTAGTTCCCACATCTGAAGTATGCGTTTCAAATTGATTTGGCATCCAATACTCAATTTTCTATGTTTATTGTCTAAAAAACCGCTGTACCTATTGAATCTTACTTATTAGCACGGCGCTTAAACTTTCGTTATTGCTGTATATTATAAAATCACCAAGCAGAATTTTATAGCGGTTTAAGACGGCATGTGTCTCTTTCAAGTACACATCCCAAATGTCACAACAACTGAATTAAAAAATACTCAAGCAATCTCTTTCGTTCATCTGGTTTGTTCGGGTCTAAAAGCTGAACCATTGCCCCATCAATCACAAACAAAAACATGTGTGCATCTTGTTTT
>NZ_JZFB01000001.1:773235-781267 GCF_001188385.1 Acinetobacter sp. V2
TAGCATTTTGATTAGTCGTTAGAAGCAGTTTATAGATTTCATTAATCAGCCAATTTCGATAATCAACTACGCTTTGATAAGCCTTTGGATGTGTTTTAGCAATTTCAAAAATCGCTTTAAACGGCAAATGGTAAAGTCCATGTAAGTCAGCGTGTAAGTAATAAATTTTGCGGAGTTTTTCAATTAGTGTTAATTCTTTTTGAACATTGATAATCGACATGACCTCGTGTTTAAGGCCGTCTTTTTGAAAGGTTAGGCTCATTTCTATGAGACGTTCTTTTGAAGGACAATAATCACTCACGTGTAGATTATTACCTTCAAACCATGTTAATTGTTTCAACGGCACAAGATAGGTTGGAATGAAAAGACAACGAAATGAGTCCGTTGCCTTTTTATTTTTAAGATTGTGCAAATGCCCAAATATCTTTTGATGCAACCGTGTCAGATACGAGTCTAAAACTCATAGGTTCTAAGTCTTCATCTACCAAAACATAACCTTTTGAGTTATTTTTTAGCGCATCACACTTGTTATCGGTCAGTTGATAGTTTGCAGTATTGGCTAATGCATTTTCAGTAATAACACCTGTAAATACACAATTCGGGTCTTTCGAGACAATTTTGCCTTGTGCATTTACCTCGGCATTTACCATTGTTCCATCTGGAAAAGATAAATCGTAATTGCCGACCAATTGATTCAGCGTAATTTTCTGATCATCAATTTTTTCATAGTGTGCCAATTCAACGGTCATCGCTTGGTTAGACTGATTGCTCTGCCAAGCTTTTGTTTTTGCGTCATAGCTCATCACAATCTTGGCACGGTTTTCGTCATCATCTAAAACCAATAATTTAGAACCATCTGCACCAGAATAGTATTTGCCCGCCATAGGTAACTCTTGATCAGTTTCGGTACTAATAATATAAGTACCAACGTCTAAGCTCGGAGCTAGTGCAGGTTTTTCAGTCGAGACTTGGTCATTATTGTCATCGTCATTACAAGCCGCCAAGCCAAGCCCAAGAAGTAAAACCAACAAACAACGTTTCATGGTCTTTCTCCTTACTTGTTAAATAGGCTTTTTAAACGAATTTTAAGCCATTCTTGAGCTGCTGGTCGCTGGTCATAAGCAACTTGCATTGCAGTTACAGCAATTTTACTTTGCACTACGGCGCTTTCATCCGACATTTGCGCGGCTGTTGGTGCCGATGGTGCCGCGTCTATTCCTAGGCCAAATTGGTTATTGCCTTTACTATCTTTGGTCACTTGGAACTTCAATTTATATAAGTCATACGTCCCAATTTTTGAAAATGCAAAAGGTGTGCTGGTTGTTAAATTTTTAGGGAAATTAACATTTAAGGTGATGCCTTTTGGCAACAATTGGCCTTTGCCTGCCTTAGCTTGTAATTCTTTTAATAACACTACAGTTTGTTTTGCCACAATCGCAGAGTTAGGGTTGTTTAACGTTTTATCATCTACAGTGTTTGTATCGGCGCTTAAGGCAATAGACGGAATCCCGCGTCCTGCCGAAAACTGTACATTCCCAATCGTGCCAGAGTGCACCACGACTTTTCCGACATTTTGTCCTTCATTCGGGCCAGATAAAACTAAGTCCGGCGCTTTACCCCAACGCTTTGGTGCAACCACATCCAGTCCATAAACTGTTGCCATCACTGGTGTGCCATGCGTGTAGTTCCAGTCCCCATTGGTATAACCCGCTTTGGTAAAGGTTCCAGAAGCAGGTGCTCCAATTGGTGCTGCGCCATTGTGACAACCATTTTCAGCCGCAATTTGTTTATCATTATCCGCAGAAATGGTGGTTGAGCTATACATCACTATTGCACCACCACGACCACTTTGTGGTGAACACGGTACAGACACAAGCACGTTATGACCATTTGCTTTTAATTCATCATAAAGTGCTTTGACATTGCTGGTTAGACCGTCATCATTAACCAATAAAATATTTAATGCAAAAGCTGGAGTTGTGCACAAAGACAGAATAAGGCCGCCCAATAAACTTTTTTTCATCACTTAACTACCATGTTCTTAAATTTCGATTTGTATAGTAGTTGCGCTATATGTACGTTTAGTGACTACGCATCAATAAAAATTAAAATACTTTTCCATTAAAAATTAAATAATTATATTATAAATTATTGCTAAGTTTTCTTTTATAAACTGATCTTCAATTTCCTTGCTCATATTCAAAATAACAAAACCCACTTCCGTGGGCTTCATTCAAAGTATCAATTCAAGCTTTAAATTAAATACGTCCAACCTCTAAGTATGGAATCAAGTTTTTATCAAAATGTGGTCTTGGATCGCCTTCATAACTAATAAAACCATGCATGCCTGTTAAGCGCTCACCTTTATAAAACTGGTTTAACTGATAGCGCGGGTCTTTATGTGAAAGCGTAAAGCTCACCACACCAACGCCCTGCTGTTTTGACTTGTTATAAGCATCTTCGAGCATTTTATGATGCAAAGCTAAATCTTGTGGATGGCACATAAGCGTATGTAGTACATGGTACTGAATAGAGTCACCGAGTTTAGGCAAACGCATGCCCTTAGTAATTGGAATCAACAAATTATAAACAGGTCTAAGCACACCAATGACTGAACTGTAGTGCAAGATTTTGGTTTGTTTAATACTGTGCTGATCCCATAAACCAAACATGCCCACAAGTTTTTCACCCTTAAAGTAAAGTGAAAAGTCTGAGAGTTTTATTCCTGAAAAGTACTGATGTCCTTGGGCCAGTTCTTCAAAGTTATAGGCAGGAATAAAGTTATAAAACTCTGCCATGTCACTAATAAATTGGTTCATCGCTTCCACATGTTGAGCTTCAGCAACACATGTACGGATCTCTTGAATATCACTCTGCGGAGAAGTCTGCTTTAAAAAAGCCGTGATTTTTCGTTTTGCGCCAGTGTCGGTGAGGCTTAATGTCTCGATAAGCCCTTCATCATAATAATCAGGCATTCCCGTTTTGCCTGTTTGGATGGCAGCTCGTGCGGCGTGGTTATCATCAAAAATAATCATTTGGCTATAGTTCGGTTCATGCATGGTTTGTTTTACATGCTTCGCTAGAACCTTAACCAGTGACTTACCACGATAGTTATGATCTACCCGTAAATCGCCCGCGTACCTTAAGTTTTGAACGTTCCGATCGACATAACATGGACGGTAACCATTGCTATAACAAGCGACATTTTTCTGACTCTCGGTGTCTTCAATCAACACATGTAATTTATGTCGATAGACAATGTCAGACGCTTTAAAATAACTCGGTTCGCGCTGAAAGCTAATTTGTATGCCTTTGGTGGTCATCGGTACGGCAATTAAGTCTCGTAAAGCCTGATCATCTGCCAAAGTTGCTTCTCTGGTAATCAGCGTATTGTCAGCAAGTGGTGGATTTGTTTTATTCATTATTCACCTGTTGTGCGGTCTGAACGGGAACTAAGTTATTTAAACACCCCATTTGGTCGAGTAGCTGATAGACAAACACCACTTCGTCTTGGTCATTCACGGTTTTCTGGGTTTCTGCATCGAGTAACTTTTGTTCGGTATTGAGCAAATCAAATGTGGTTTTAGTGCCGACATCGAACTCTTTACGTGTGTAGACAAAAGCAATAGAGGCTGCCTCTATCGCATTTGCCAATGCTTCTTTATTTTGTCGAATGGTTTGAAGCTGCGCATAGGTCGTGCGAGTCCGCTTATTTAAATCTAGTTCAAGACTGCGCGTTTTTTGATTAGCCAAATCGATATCGGCCTGTGCTTTTTTAATATTGGCACGATTTAAACCATCGTCATAGAGCGGTACATTGAGCTGCACCCCAACCATATAGTTATTACTTTCCGAACCAATATAACTTGCTTCATCTTGCTTTCCGGCACGGCTGGTGAGCATGACCGTTGGCCAGAGTTCACGCTTAGTTAAAGCGTATTGTTTCTCGGCAGCTTGCTTTTCGTATTTGCTACGCATTAAAGCGGGATGGTTCTTGGTTTGAGCCAAAATTTCATCTAGGTTAGCGGGAATAACTGGTAGTTGTTTTATCGCGACAAGGTTTTCAGGCGTTACACCTGTCACTTGGTAAAACTGTGCTTCGCTTACGGTTAAATTAGACTGGGCCTGTGTAATATCGGCTTGGCCTTGCGCGACTTGCGCCAAAACCTGAGCTAAGTCAGCACGGGTAATCATGCCCACGTCAAAACGGCGCTTTGACTCATATAAAGACCGTTGTAGATTTGCCATGGTTTTTTGTCTAAGTTCTAAAATGGCTTTCTTTTTTAATACATCGGTATAGACCATCACGGTATTTAAGATGGTTTCCGATCTTTGATCTGACAAACCTTGGTTTTGTGCAGAAAGCTGACTTTCGGCAACATCAATTCCTAAACGGTGGCGACCAGAGGTATAAATCGGATAATCTGCTTGCAATTGCAAACTTCGACCTTTACGGTTTCCTTCGGTTGGAAACAGGACGTGTGAAGGCGTATCTATTCTTTCATAGTCCAGTTGCCCGACTAAATTGACTTTGAGTCCATCACGCTGTTTGGCTTGCTCAAGCATAGCGGTAGATTGATTTACGCTTAAACGGCTGACCTCAAGCTGACTTTCATGTCTTAAACTGGCAGACAAAGCCTCATCTAAAGTCATGGCATGTGTATTCGACACTAACAACACGCCTAAATACAAGGCGTGTCGAAGTGTTAAAAACCGAGTGTTAAATGGCTTCATCCCTTTCATAGTTGTTCCAAACTATTGAGGGTGACTTTTTTAAGTGGCTCAGGTTTGATATTGCCTTCGATAATGCCATCAAACATGACCAGTTTTTTATAGGCATTCCAACCATTATTGGCTTGGCGAATTTGAGGTTGATCAAGCTGTCCTAAGTTTCGAGCAAGTTCGTAATGGAAGTTTTGACGCAAAATACTGTCGATATATTCATTGTTAATGCTGTGATGGATGTCACCCTCAAAAAGCACGCAATAAAATGGTTTAACCTGTTGCTGGGTATCAATCGCCAGTAAAGAAATCGCCTTCGATTCGGTTTCATTTAACTGCGACAATAACTGATGAGCTGTTTCAGGTGCGAGTTTTTCACCGACCAGATCTACTCCAAAACGGCGGCCTTGGAACTCAAAACACGGAATTTGCTCTATAAAGCCAGTGACGCGTAAGCAATCATCCAAACAGTAGCGAAGTAAGCCATTACCCGAAGTAATCAGTGGGCTGACCACATCACCTTGTTTAAGCTGCCACGACGGAATGATTTGACCTTGCTTCTCACCTTCTAAATATTCAAATTCGTAGAAGTGACTTTGGTAGGCCAATGGGTATTGGTCGTTATAGGGAATCGTGACAACACCTTCAGTCGCCCATAGACCTTTGCCTTCAAACTGCACACTGGGTAACTTCTCTTGTAATTTTTCAGCCCAAGCTTTTGAACCTGCGGTATCCCAACTCGACACTAAACTTAACTTTGGCCAGAGCTTTTTAAAGTCGATCTGTTCGCCGTTTGAACTGTCAATTAGGGCTTGAGCACTTTCAGGGCTATGCGGTGCAGTGACTTCTTTTAATGAAGCCTGACGGCTACCCCATTTACCACTTTGTAAAACCTCAATCACGTCTTGTTGTAGCAACTCCAAACGCTCAAGCAATTGCAGCGCAAACGTTGGACTCCACACCGAAATCATGGCTAGGTTACGGTTTGCGACCAAATAACAAATGGTGGCAAACAGTGCATCATCGGCATTGGCTGCAAAGGCAACATTACTTGGAACGGCTTGAGTAAACTTAGACAAAATTCGCTTACCGACACCGAGTAGCGCACTATCATCATTTAGGTTTTTATCTTTTAAAACTTCACGCTGGCTTTCAGGCAACCACGACACTGACCAATAATGTGTGCCCGAACTCAGCTCTGGACACTTACGGTATAAACTCGCCATCCACGGCGCAATCGCATGATCAAGCTCATCTAAAAACAGCTTGGTATATGGAATAAACTTGATTTGTTCACTCGAACCACTGGTCGGCTGGAAACGGACTAGCTTACTGCTAGACAGTGACAACTTTTGTTCACGGTAACGTTGTATGTCTTCTCGCCAAGCGCCATAACGTGTCGCAGGAAATGCTTTTACAAACTGCTCATAGTTTTGAACTTTTTTATCTTTAGCAAACGTAGAGGTCTGTAAAATCGAATGCAAGATTTGACGTTGTGTTGCTTCTAAAGCATTAAACTGTTTTTGGAAATTACGGTCAGATGCATCACACCATTTTTTTAAAATCAGATGCGAGCCAAGCGTTAGCCATTCATTAGATTTCATTGGATGGCCTCTCTACGTTTTGTTTTAGACGTTACACAGGCTTCAAATTTTCCCTTACTTGTAGGTTTAGTAATGAGCTTCACGGGGAAACGAGCAATATCTTTCCAGCCTAATCGACCAATACATGGCAGTTCTGTGCCTGCTTTCCATGTCGGATTCAACTGCTCAAAGAAATGAATATTTGGGTTCTTTTCTCTCATTTCGGCAGTAATTGGTGCGACCTCACCTTTTAAAGGTTGATAGTCATCTCCAAAATTTAACAGGCCTGCATCTTTATCATAATATTCGCCAAAGAATTTCTCACAGTAGTGTTCGACGACTTCCGAAAGATGCTGGTTTTCATCTTTAATGTTTGGGTAATACACATAGTAGTTATTGGCAAGTAAGAGATAGGTCTTATAGCCTTTAGAAATCAGGAGCCAATAGAGTTCGTTAAATGGATATTTCACTCTTAACTTGATCATGAGTTTGAGCATGGTACTTTGTAGACTACGCGTACCCCAAAACTTCTTCAAAATGACGGTATCACCACTAAATAATACGGTGTAGTCCTTACCGTTTAAGTAGAAATGCTGCACCACAACGGTAGAGAAGCCAACAATCTCATTTGTTTGTGAATCAAAAATTAAGATTGCACCACTTTTATTTTGGAAATCATCTACGAAAATAGAAAATCTCGTATTTTCATAATACTGTTCGTAAATGGAATACATCACTTTTAATCGCTCAGTATCGATTTGCTCTTTTTCAAAATATTGACCATAAGTCGTGTTTTTCAGGTTCAATTTTGAAATTAGTTTATACGTTGTATTAATCATAATCCTTTAACCTTCCACCTCTAATTTGCGAGTTCCCCGATCTCATCAACCGATTTTGGAAAACTCATCTCAATGTTCTTTTTCTATGAAGGGATACGTTTTGATATGCCCTATTGTTTTTCATTCTTTGAAAGCTGCTCTTTATTTCTAAATCGCTACATGTTCATTTTCTTCCCCCGATCCATAAAGATGGTTAAAAATGCGGTCACAAACATAATGATTGCGAGCATGCGTAATAAATCATTAAAACTCGATGTCAGTGCCTGAAAATGAATGTCGCGATAGATCACACTGAGCGCGATTTGTTGTGCATTTGCACCGACTTCTTGATATTGCGCTGTGAGTTGATCGAGTCTTTCTGTAAAAATCCAGTTTTGCGGTGTCATCGACTGATTAATCTGCGTGATATGTAGCGCAGTCAGCCAATCTAATGATGAGTTAATGAGAGCTAGTCCAACCGCGCCGCCGATATTACGCATCAGGTTATAAATACCGCTGGCATCGGCTACTTTGCTGAGTGGCAAAGTGCTCATGGCTAAATGCGAAACCACAATCAGGCAGATCATGAGACCAATACCACGGTAAATTTGCGGCCAGAACATAAAGTCGTAATCACTGTGAATGCTCAAATGTGAATTGAGCCATACACCAAACCCAGCCAAAATCATTCCGACAAATACGGTTTTACGGGTATCAAAATTAGGAATAAGCCACGCAAGAAATGGCGCAAAGCAGAACATGACAATGCCTGTCACCATCATGACGTGACCAATTTGGCTACTGTTCATTTCACGGACTTGCCCAAGAAACACGGGAATCATGTAACCCAAGCCATAGAGCGCCATGCCAATCACAAAAGTCGTGATAGCACTTAAGGTAAAATTTTTG
>NZ_JZFB01000001.1:781349-781831 GCF_001188385.1 Acinetobacter sp. V2
GATCATAAAAGCAATCCGAACGCCTGTATCTGCAAGCCAATCATGCCGTGCGCCTTCATCAAGAAAATATTCCAGCCCACCCAAAAACATTGCCATACCAACGAGGCTAAACCAGTCCATGCTTTTGATGAGTGAATAGTTCGCACGGTCGATATTTGGACCCGAGTAGATGACCGTGGCAATGATAATGCCCGGAATAATATTGATCAGGAACATCCAGTGCCATGAGAAGTTATTGGTGAGCCAGCCACCAATGGTTGGGCCAATGGCCGGACCCAAAGTACTGATCATTCCAAACATCACCAAAGGCAATGAGCGTTTTGCTTCAGGGAAAAGTAGATACAATGCGGTCATGGAGGTCGGAATCATGCCGCCGCCCATAAAACCTTGAATACCACGAAAAACCAATAAACTTTCTAAGTTCCATGCCAAGGCACAAAGTAAAGAGCTGACCGTAAAACCAATTGCACAGATGGTGTAAT
>NZ_JZFB01000001.1:781875-787824 GCF_001188385.1 Acinetobacter sp. V2
GAATTGCAATAATCTCGGCAATTAAATAAACCGTTTGCACCCAAGTGACTTCGTAGCGACTTGCACTCATCCCAGCTTGAACTTCGTTTAGAGAACTCGCCACAATCTGAATATCAAGAATCGCCATAAAGTTGCCAAAAATCATGGCCGCAAAAATTGCCCATGCCGTCTTTGCGGGAAACATCCACTCGGCGTCAACGTGCTTATCCATGTCTTATTACCTAAAATTTTATTATTAAGTTCTTAGGTCAACGGTGGCACTGACCGACATACCAGGTTTTATCAAATCGATATGCGGGCTTGAATCTATGGCAATACGTACAGGAATACGCTGAACAACTTTGTTAAAGTTTCCTGTGGCATTGTCTGGTGGCATGAGTGAGAAAGTTGCGCCTGATGCTGGTGAAAAGCTCTCAATTTTTCCGCTATAGGTTAGGCTTGGATAGGCATCAAGTTTGAGTTCAACTTTCTGACCAATATGCATTTTTTCAATTTGGGTTTCTTTGAAATTCGCTTGTACATACAAACTATTTTCAGGAATGATCGCCATTAAGCGAGTTTGCGGAGAAACACGTGAGCCTTTTTGAATTGCAAGACTACCGATTTTGCCGTCTACAGGACTTATGACTTTTGATGAAGCCAGATCAACCTGATATAAATTTAAGTTTGCATGAGCACTTTGAATATCTGCTAAAAGCTGCGCTCGACTGGCTTTTAAGCTCCCCAACTGAGCTTCTGCTGCATTGACAGCTGCTTGTGCCTTGCTGAGTTGTGCCTGAGCTGTTAAATATTGAGACTGAATGCCTTCAAAGTTTTGACGGGTAATCACGCCATCTTTTAGTAAATCTTGATAACGTTCAAAATCTTTTCTTAAACGAGTTAAGTCTGCTTGTGCTGCCACTACACCACTATTTGCCTCAGTAATGGAAGACTGAGCAGACTTTTCATTTTGCTGTTGTACACCAAGTGCCGCTTCTTTTAAGCTGACAACAGAACTCGCCTGATCATAACGAGCTTGGTAATCGCGGTGGTCTAATACCGCCAAAGTTTCCCCTTTCTTTACAAACTGATTATCGTTAATTAATAACTCAATCACTTCGCCTGAAATCTTTGGCATGACCCAAGTAACATCTGCCTGAACATAAGCATTATCAGTAGATTGATAAAATCGGTATACAAAAAAATAATATATAATGCCTGCGACTAAAAATAACAGCAGGACACTAAAAACACCCCAAGTTATTTTCTTTCGACTTTGGAAATTAGTGTCAGTTTCTAGCTGAGCTACGTTATCCATATTCATTCCGTTTATTTGTAATATTCGATTTTTTATTTACACCAATAAACTATTAGCGTCTTTTTTACGTAACTTTTCACTTGGTTTATTCAATGAATCGTGACAGCGTAAAATTTGGTGCAAATTATGGTTCTTAAATCGATTAAATATCATTGACCCTTTTGACATATATTTTTTCTATTTACGCCAATACACGGCATGCTATAAAAAATATATTTAAAAATTATGTAATTTTATATTTTCTAAAAAATTTAATTATAAAAACTTTCTTTAAAAATCAATTTAAACAAATAAAATCAATATATTACAATTAAAATTATTAATATAAAAATGATTAATTGTTAGAAAAATTTATTGCATTAATATTAAAAATTGGCGTTTACTTTGTATAACTTGTGTTGATTTAATTAGAGCAATATGTAATTTAAAGAAATTCTTTGAGAATTTTTATAATATTTATAGAAGCATAAAATATAAATATAAAGATTTATCAACCATAGTAAAACACAGCTTATTAAATATGTATTTTCAATATATTTATAATTAACTCCATCAAGTGGAATACCATAAAATTTTCAAACCAAATCCAACTTATTTTTAAGAAACCAAGCATTATTAAAAAATAAAATTAATCTAAAAAAGAGTTACTTTTAACTCTTTTTTATTTAGAAAATAGAGAATTATCAGTTTATTTTTTACTTATTTAAAACCTTAAATATTTCTTCTAAAGTCATCCCAATAGCAAGTATTTCACTATCTTGATGAGGTAAACCATCAATTTCTAATCCAACTGGTAGTTTCGAGTTCGCTCCCTTTCCAATGGGTAAGTTTAGCTCTAGTATTTCTATATTTAAGCAACTAAATACATCTACTTACTTTATTTACAATACCATCACTATAACGAAAAATATTGCTCAACCTTTATATAGAGTCATGCTGGTAAACTGACGGCTAGTGATGAAAAGGATAAATACTAATGGTAGATATCGTCGATAGCGCAACGCGCAGCCGTATGATGTCAAATATTAAAGGCCGGAATACAAAACCAGAATTGCTCATCCGTAGCCTTCTTTATGCGCAGGGATTCCGCTTCCGTATCCACCGCAAGGACCTACCTGGTAAACCTGATATCGTATTACCAAAATATAAGGCTATCATTTTTATACATGGCTGTTTCTGGCATGGGCATCAGAATTGCCGGTTGTTCAAGTTACCGGCTAGCCGTACTGAATTCTGGGAAGCAAAAATTTCAAAGAATCAGGATAATGATCTCAAAACCAAGGAACTTCTTTTAAATAGCGGCTGGAGAATATGTACCATCTGGGAATGTGCGGTACGTCGTTCTAAAAAAGACCCTGTAGCACTTATGAATATTCTGAAAAAATGGTTATCTGGTTCTGAACAATTGCTTGAGATAGACGAACCAATGATTAACAAAAAAAGGGAGATAACCCTCCCTTCTTCCTATGAAACCGGACTTTCTTCTACAGATAGCAACTAACTAGAATAATTTCAGTTGCTTCTCTGCGACAATCTTCTCAGCCTTATCAAGACAGCTGACCATCTGTCCTGCTACTGCTTCAATAACCTTTACACATACAGAGTTACCGAACTGCTTATAGATCTGGCCATGTGAAACAGCATCAACTATGTAGTTCTCAGGGAAGCCCTGTAAACGTGCACATTCGCGTGGGGTCAGTTTACGCGGATTCTTGCCATGCTCGGCTTGTGAAATAAGGATTTCCGAGCCATCCTTGTAATACCGGGCGCTTAAGGTATTGGAATATGGACTATCACCAGTGTAAAGCGTATATCCAAATCCGTTACCCTTGATTCCGTGTTCTTCTTTACGGCGCTGGTGTCCTTCCCATAGACGGTCGGAAATCGTATAGACATCTTCACTCTTTTTGAATTTAGATACATCTTCAAGAATATCGCCGAGTCGGGTCCGAGTTTTAGGAGGCACTGGCCAGCTGAAGAGCTCATCAAAGTTACACTCTTCACCAAAGTAATTCTTGTCGAAACCTACAAGGAAAATGCGTTCACGGTTCTGTGGTACACCAAAATCTGCAGCGCGAAGTACCTTCACATCAACCCAGTAATTCAGTTTTTCCGAAAGCGCCTTTTTAGTTTCATCCGAAAGCTCAACTTCAAGATCAAGCTCCTCCTCAAACTCGCCACGCAGGATTTCAAGAATGGTTTTGAGTGTACGACCTTTGTCATGCCCCTGTAGTTGCTTCACGTTTTCGAGCAAAAATGCTTTTGGACGTTTCTCGAAGAGAATTCGCTGGATCTCGAAGAACATGGTACCGCGGGTATCCTGAAAGCCCTGACGCTTACCAGCCTGTGAAAAGGCCTGACATGGGAATCCTCCCAGAAGAATGTCATGATCAGGAATATCAGCTGCCCTGATCTGTGTGATATCACCTGAAGGTAGTTCACCGAAATTCGCTGCATAGGTCTTCTGTGCAAACTTGTCCCATTCAGAGCTGAATACACACTTCCCTTTTAATTGCTGGAAAGGTAAACGGATTCCGCCAATACCGGCGAAAAGATCAATAAACGTGAATTTATGCTTCTGGTCAGGGCCTTCCCTGTATGGAGCCTTATCTGGCAAGGCAATAATCTGTTCCCATTTTGCTTTTGTAGGAACATGCTCACCACTTTCCCAGCCTCTGACTGTTCTTTCGCCATTCTCTTTCATATCAAGCAGCAAAGCGAACTCTTTAAGGGATAACCCCATGTTATTTCTTTTTTGTCTGATATAAGATGAATCAAGATCAACGTACTTCACAATAACTTATCCGCTTTTTGACCCGGTTAAATATAACATATGTCAAAAGTAAGTTCCATACAATAGGGGCAAATATGACAAGTTTTGAACTTGCAGACCTTAATAAAATTGTTCTTGAATGTAGACAGGAATATCAGAATTTACCAAATGAACTTGATATAAAAATTACTGAAGAATTAAGAGATATATTAAGACGCCAAATAACAGTAATTCTGTCTAATGGAGCTAGTGTAGAGTTCTCGGATTACTCAATTACTTATAAAAATAGAGACAACCTCGTCGCAATTCTGCCTTCAAGGTGGTTATGGATAGCATCTGTATTTCAAAAATATGCATCTGAGTACTTTAAATATTCGGATCTTGTAATAGATATAAAGGAAAGATTAAAGCTTCCAAAAGAGTTTTTAAAAGAGTTTCCAAAAAATGCTGAGCCAGTAAATAAAACTCCTGATGAAATCCGGTTTGAAAAAGAAATTTTTCAGGAGCTACAGCTAAGAAATAGTAGTAATGCTACTTCTAATTATAACTTGGTAAAAAAGTTTTTATACGAGAGAACGTGGTGGAATTTTGGAAGTGGTAAAACTCTGGACAGGGCCGATGCATATGACAGTACCCTGCTTGGTGCTTCTCAAGTAATTGCGGCCAGTTCGGATAAACTGGTTACTTTAATTACTGCATTTGCAAGAAGCCAAGAACTTCGTGAAGAATTTGAAGAAGTAGCTCAAGAATATAAAACAGGTCAAACCGCATCTTCGGAAGATGATGAAGAACTAGAACAAAAAGCCCAAAATATTATTTATTATGGTGCCCCTGGGACTGGTAAAAGTCATGATATTGATAAAAATACCAAGTCTAATAATTCGGTTCGTACAGTATTTCATCCTGAAACCCAATATAGTGATTTTGTAGGATGCCTACGACCATCTATGGGTGAAGATGGAATTGAATATAACTTTAAATCAGGTCCGTTTATTGAAGCACTGATTAAAGCTTTTAAAGATCCCGAAAATAGATACTATCTTATTATTGAAGAAATAAATCGAGCTCCAGCCGCCGCAGTTTTTGGTGAGTTATTCCAGCTATTAGATAGGGATAACAGTGGTAAAAGTAAGTACTCGATTGATATTAATGACAAAGATCTTCTTAAATTATTAAATGCAGAGCTTCCTGGAAGATTCCCAGAAAACAAACTCTATATTCCTGACAATCTTAGCCTCTACGCTACCATGAACAGTAGTGATCAGGCTGTTATGCCTATGGATACAGCATTTAAACGTCGTTGGAAATTTAAATACAAACCACTTGATTTCTCAGAAGCTCCTACGGGTAATTTTAATATCAGTTTTAGTAAAGATACAAGGAAATCCATTTCATGGAAAAATTTTGCTACAGCTGTAAACACTATACTTTCTCAAGAATGGATTCCAGAAGATCGACATCTTGGTCCATGGTTTGTAAATGTAAATGAAATTAAAGAACCCAAAAATGCTCAGAAAACCCTGACTGGTAAAATTTTGATGTATCTGTGGGATGATGTTTTACGTCATACTGAAAGATCCAAGCTATTTTATCCTGATATCAAAACTTTCGGCTTATTGATAAAAAAACTTGAGAATAATGAAGTTATCTTTTCTGAGGCTTTTCTAAAAAAATTAGAAGAAGAATTAGAAAGTAACCCTCAAAATACTAAAGATGAAAGCTTGAAACCAGACGGAGTTGAGGAAGATACTGCGGGTGAAAACTAGTATTAAAATTAATCATTATTTTCTTGATAGAAACTCTGTAAATGAACTGCCCACGCCAGTTGCAGAATTTATTCAAGGACAGGGTCTGTTGAGCTCACTTAATGGCTTGAGAG
>NZ_JZFB01000001.1:787840-788102 GCF_001188385.1 Acinetobacter sp. V2
TTTCTTTTTCCCACGGCAGTCAGATATAGAAAAGATTAAACTTGCTCCTGAACAATATACAGCTCTTCTGATGCAGGCACTTTTTAAATTTGCCCAAGATTCAAAAACACAGGTCAACAGCCCTGAAGATGGAGCTGATGAAACCGGTTTTGAAAAACTTGAGATGTTCAAATATCTGATTAATGATTTCCAGCAACACGGAATTTTCAAGAACGAAGAAATTCTTCTAAGGAAGAATTCCGGAAAAACAGACTGGAAAAAA
>NZ_JZFB01000001.1:788189-792811 GCF_001188385.1 Acinetobacter sp. V2
TACCAATTCAGAAATTACACGTATTCATGCCGGGATCCTTAAACAGGTATATAAAAACTACGGATTTATTTTCACAGGCAAGAATAGAGTCCCTTACTCATTAAAACAGTATGGTGAAACTTCCCTGTCTACTGACGCCCAGATTTCGGTTTTAAAGAATGAAATAAGAAATCACTTTGCCGATCGCCAGACCCTTCTTCTAAAAACGCTTATTGAGTATTTTGAAGCCTATAAAGGTAACGAGCAGAAGAACCAGATCATTGGTGTTACACGTTTTCATGTCGCTTGGGAGCATATGCTTTCCAGGTGCCTTGATAATGTCATTGATATTAATAGCCGGTTACCTAAACCGGTATTTATAATGCCAGATGGAACAGCAATACCGGCGAAAAAATCAGGTATGCGAACTGATATCGTGATTGAAGACAAGGCAGCTAAAAAACTGACTATTCTGGATGCCAAATATTATGAAGCAACCAATATAGAAAATGCTCCGGGCTGGGCAGATCTCGTTAAACAGTTCTTCTATGAAAAAGCAATTTCAATAATGCCAGAATTTTCAGGCTATCAATTTGAAAATGCCCTGATCTTTCCAGGGCAAAAAAATGCATTTGATAAGATTCATATGCAAGATCAGAAAACTGGTGGCTATCTGGATACAGCCTTCCCTATCATCAAATGTATTTATATTGATCCAATTATGATTCTTGAAAATTATCATCAAAGAAGAAAAATAAAACTATTCCTTTAAGTAATTACACTCCAATTTTTTTTCCAATATATTTTACTTCTACCGTATTACCTATAAGTTTGTAATGGATTCTCCCAGCAATACCAGTAAAAAAGAAATGTGCTTCATAACCTTTTAAGCCGGCATCATCTAAAACTTGCTTCCTTTTTTTGTGTTCACCTCCAGCATTTTTTAATGAAAAAGCAATTTCAGATTGTTGATCCCAATTTAGCAAATCACTATTAACTGTAGCTAAGGTATTATAAATAGAAGTATAAAAATTCCTTAATTCTCTAATATTATCTTTAGCTTCATCTAGTAATTTTATTTGGCTAAGAAAATTATTAGGAGATTCCAAGAACTCTTCAAGTTTTGGAGGATTTTCAAACGTTGAAAACCAGCCATGATATATTTTTACATGATGAGGATTGCACGCATGACGTATTTCAATATTTTCCTCACCCACATCTTCGTCCTCTATATTGAGTAATTGAGCTTCAATAGTTTCAGTATTCCAATTCAATAATTTTTTATCAAATGAAATAACTAGGGAGTCAAGCAAATACGTCCATATTAATGAGTCATAAGGATGCTGATTATATAAAACCTGCATGCCCCAATAGCTCTCCAATTTACTATCACTTCCTAATGAGTAGGGATTTTTTTGCAAATTTACTTTAAAACTTAAAAGTTCTTCTTTTACAGTATTTTGGAGCTGTTTAGAAATATTCTGTAAAATTATACTTTCTGAAATCCTTAATTCAAAAAACCTAGTATTCATATGTATTTGAATATCTGGTCTTATTTTTTTTATAGCCAAAAAAGTCTCACTTAGCTTGCTAATATTACTCGCAAAATGATCTACAATTTCTTCATCACGTAATGATGGGGTATCGTCTAAAAATATAATGTTAGAGTTCATAATAAAAATTTAACTTAATAATTCGTCTAAAGCTTTTTCCCACTCATCAAAGAACCCTTCTGGCCAATTCAAAAATCTGCCATTTTCTTGAAGTTGCGGATATATTACTTGTGTTATCCCTGTTTCATAATCTCGATCAAAATAAAAAACTTCAACATTTTCCGCACTTATTATATTTTTTTTAGTTGCTAATCTAATACCATTTAATAAATGATCACTATGGGTTTCTACAAAAATTTGAACTCCATCTTGAGCACACAACGCTAAAAGAATACCCAATTTAAGCTGCCCTCTAGGATGCAAATGAGCTTCAGGATTTTCTAATAAAAGAATTGATCCTTGTTTAGCAGTTAAACAGCTTGTAATTATAGGTAAAGAATAAGTTAATCCATATCCCACATTAATAGGTCTTCTATCAGAACTTGTGACCTGAGATATAGTTTTGTACTTAAAAGCTAGAGTTGTTGCATCAATATGATCAATCTTCTCTGCGTTCAGCTGTGCACCAGGACTAATTTCTTGTAACCAAGCAGAAATTTGATCTGTTAATTTTAAAGTAGGAGCAATGGTTGTTAGAAAATCCTCAGGAATAGAGGAATATTCTTTTTTCATACAACGCTTCTCAGAAACAATCACATCCTCATTTTGCTGAATATAATCAATAGTATATTCTCCATTTACCCCTAACCAACCAGTTGCTCTATTAAAAGTACTTGCTTGTGGATATGAATTTCTAGGAGAAATTCTATCTGCTTGTATATATTGAAAATTACTTATATTTTTTTTTAAAACATTGCTATCACCTAAAACATTTCCTTGAATAATATCATTATTCTCGGACTCATTAATGCTATAATTTAATACTATATTACTAGCTTCTACACTTGTGCTATAACAACTGGAAATATCGATCTTAATATTATTATTTGAAGCTAATTCATATAATATATCACTTGATTTACCTAAAGAAATTAAATTCCCTACCAAGAATAATATTTTACCGCTTTCATCAATATCTAAAGATTGCTTTAGGAGTGCCAAAACTTGCAATACAGAACTCTTACCAGATCCATTTAAACCAGTTAGAACATTTAACATTTTAAAATTAAAATCTTGTTTAACTATAGATTTAAAATTTTCAAGTTTTAAGTTTTTAATCATACTATTACTCAAAATATGCTTTAAAAATATTTTCAAATACAGCTTTTCTTATTGAATAAGAACTATCTGAACCAGTATTGCTACTAAGCGCATCCAAGAAGTTTCTATTATTTTTCATTTCAAACTCTGTATACTCAACTACACCATCTTTATTAGAAATAAGCTTATTGATTTGATCGTCATTATAAACACCACTTCCCAACAAATATACTTGAATTTCAAATATTGTTTTATTTATTGGCAGTTTTGATGATTTATTACTATCTAGTTTTCGAAATGCATTTTTTCCATAAATAGCTTTGGCATTTTTCATACCTTTAATAAATTTTATTTCTTCCTCTTCCCATCTCTCACTAGACCATTTTAATATATATTCAACTAATGTATGATTCAGAAAATCATCTAAAATATTTTTATCAAATCTTTTTCCATTTGTAGCAAATAAAGCAAAAACACGAAGAACCATTTGATGATCCATAAGTCTCTTTTTAGAAACTTTATTTTCTGTATATTCTAAAAATTTCTCACTATTTGCGATTTTAGAGACATGACCTCGCCAAATACCAGGATAAATTGCATTACGAATTTCCTGACCATTGACTGGCAATCCACCTTGATTCAAACGTGCAAAAATATTAAATCGTACCAAATCTGGCGTGCTAGGTCTAATAATTGTAGATGTTATTTCAAGCTCATTAATAGCTCTTTTATAATGTCTAGGTATCTCATCATACGTTTTACCGTTTAAGTCTGTTAAGTATTGCATATCAGTTAGTTTTAGATCATCAACTCTAAGATTCAGTGATCTTGAAAGTTCTTTACTATTAATAAACTGAAAAATTGCACTTAGTCTTTGTAATCCATCTACTACCGAATAATTTCCTTTATCATCTTCGTTAAAATAGAAAGAAGGTAAAGGAATTTTTAATATTACTGATTCAATTAATCTAGATCTTCTCTTGTTATCCCATAGATTACTCGCTCGTTGAAAATCAGGATCTAATTGCAATTCATCATTTTCAAGCCTATCTAATAATTTGGATATCGTCATAGGTTTAACAATAATATCGATCTTCGCAGTATCATAAGGTGTTAATCTCGTATTTGATGAAAGTTCAGCTATTGTTTTTACAGATTCTTTTTCTTCTTGCTCAAATTCTTTTTGTTCTTGCAAGGTTTCATCCTCTTGACCATCAGAGCAAAAGAGTTCACTTTGTTCAACCATTGAAGAGACCACCTAAATTTTAATCAAAAAATTACGCAATTAATGTAAAGTACAATATTAAGCAATTTTAATAAGATAACGTAATTGTTATCTTCAAATTAATATACATACTTACTTTCGGCATTGTGAATTAAATTATATACCAAGAGATGAGGATAGCTACAGAACTAATTTTATAAACCCATACCGACACGACAATGCAACACTGCCAATCCACACTTCACATCACTTCGCGCATCTGATTGCGAACGATCTTCTCTAACCATCTCAGGCCATGACTGCCCACGGAAGTAACGATCAATAATCGCGTCCATCCATTCATCTATGACTTCGCTCTGTCCCATTAAGTCCAAAATTAAACGCTGTACTGCACGCTTTTTAAATACTAAAACCCACTCATTGAGTGGGTTTTTTATTACTAACCATTTTGCCTGAGGTGGTCTTGGAACTCTTGGTCGTGTATTTTGTCGTAATTAACAGGGTCGTAAACGCATCCAGTTAAAACAACAATTACAGCAAGTACAGCAACCAACTTTTTCATTGAGACAGCTTTCCTTTTAACGCAAAAGATTTGCTTTAAGTAT
>NZ_JZFB01000001.1:792853-798893 GCF_001188385.1 Acinetobacter sp. V2
ACAATTGTTATTTTTAAATTATCACCGTGTTTTAGCCCCCCATTTGATTTTTTAATAAAATCAAATCAAGGGGTAATACAAAACTTAAGCCTCAGTCGCTAAATACCAATTTTTCCAAGAACTGGTTCCTCTGGTTTCAATTGGTACAGTTGGAATGAGTTTTTCTTTTAATATTTCAGTTTGTTCAACAGCTTTAGCAAGTCTTGCTTTGACCGAATGAATACACTCACGGTCACCAAATTCACAGCGGTCTAAAGTTGTACCGCCACAAGGCCCGTTGGCTAAACCTTTGGGACACGTTTCAGGACAAATATATAAAGTATCACTTAGGCGACACTGACCACAGCTTTCACAACCGACTAGGCTGTGTTTACTCAGCACTTCTGTTTTAAGTAGTACTTTGGCGACTAAGGAATTTTCCCAAAAGGACGCTTTAAAAATAAACCGTCCTACGCCTTTAGCAATTTTTGATCCAAACATTGCTTCATGCATAACATGCAGTTGGCGATATTTAATTAATTGTTTAGACGTTGGCTGACGTGAAAACCGAGCAATTTCAGGTGAAAACTCGTTGCCTGACGTGACTTGCCAAAGTGAATTCCAAAGCTCTTCTAAAGATTTAAGCCCCAAATGTCTGTATTGCTCAATGTAGCTTTCAAGCAGCATTTGCTCTTCTGGCTTATGACAAGCAGATAAGTGAATTCCTGCAAACCCTAAATGTTTACATATCAAAATCTGTAAAGCACAGCGCAAATAAACTCGGTCTGTATGCCCTGCTTGTTTTTCCTCTGCCAAAACTTTTAGCATGTGTGGAGTGATTACAATACCTGCGACTTTATGCTTCACCATAAAATTGGCACGCCCCAAAGTCAGTGGCATAACACAAGCCAGTATTTGCTGTGAATAATGATGTTTTGTTAAAAATGATTTGGCTTGTTTTAAGGCTTCAATGTCATAGCCCAATTGGGTAATGATAAAGTCGGCACCTGCTTTAATCTTCTTATGCAGTTTTAAATACTGCGCATCACGCTCAGCTTCAACATATTTAAATGGGTTAAAAGCAACCCCAATACGAAACCCGCCGTGTTGCTTGGCAGCCATTACGGCGTTTACCGACTCTAAGTAACGACTACGAGGTTGTCCATCTCGACCATTATGGTGTTCTTTGAGTTTATCGCCTGTAAGCAATAACAAGTTTTGAATATTGGTTGCTTGAGCTTGTTCTAAAAATTGCTCGAAGTCTTGTATGTCTCGGGCCTTACCTGAAAAGTGTAAGACTTTATCGATTGAGTCAGGATAACTTTTGCTGGCTTCAAGTGGCGCAATATCATGATCTGAATGTACGCGATCGGCCAATGTCATTGCAGCCGGATATCCTGCAAACTCATGTTTCACAGGATAAATTTCATGCAGTGACGTGAGATATTCCACCAGCACAAAAAACTGATTTTGCTGGAAGCAGGGAGAAACGTGTGACATAGGCAAAGTGCTGATCAAAACATGACATCAATCATAAGCGCGGCATTATAAATCAAAGTGCATCAAGATGCGCTAGTCAGAAAGCTCATTGTTTTGCTTATCTTCACCCTCTTTATTTCTAGGTAATTCGAGTGAGCGAGGAAATATAAAATCGAAAGAATCGAGCGCATAGCGATAAAGCTGAGCTGGTCGTTTGCCCACAATTTTACTGTGGTTGGTTTCTTCAACTGCACCCGCTTCTATCATACGGCGTCTAAACGCTTTTTTATCTAAAGATTGCCCAAGAATAATTTCATAAATGGTTTGTAGCTCAGTAAGCGTAAACAACTCAGGCATCAGACTGGCTGGTAAAGCGGTATAACGGGTTTTATTGGTGAGACGCTCTAATGCCAAGTTAAGCAATTCATTATGATCAAACGCTAATGCTAAATCTTGTGCTTTGGCGACAGATACCCATTCACTGTATTCAGCCAACGCTTGGTGTTGATAGGCATTAAAATCAATTAAAGCAAAATACAAAATGGTTACAGCCCAGCCACGTGGGTCACGTTTAGCATTGCCGACAGAGGCAACTTGTTCCAAGTAGGGTGAAGCAATCCCTGTTTTTTCGACCAGCTTACGATAAGCCGTGGCCATCAAGTCTTGATCATGGGTTAAATTGGCAAAACCACCCGGTAAAGCCCATTGGCCTTTGGCTGGAAAGTTGGGGCGTTTAATGAGTAATACCTGCAACTGACCATTAAAAACCGAGAAAATAGCCATATCGACCGTGAGTAAAGGTGCGTCATAATCTCGGCGATCATAACTGGCAAGGAATTCTTGTTCAGTTTGAATAGTCACGTTCAGCCTCTCAATAAAAATGATGAGCCGATACTCATGCAACGGCTCATCTAAACTCAGTTATGCGATGGATAAACGCTCACGAATTTGATCCAAAGTACACTCATATTGAAGTTTACCATTTTCAAAGACGGTTTTTAGTGCTCCGCCTTGTTCCTGTTCGGCTGTTTGCTCATCAAACAAGGTAAAACCATTTTCACTTTCTTCGATGCGTAAAAGACCTTTCGCAGATTTTTTCACACCTGAGTCAGTAATTGGGTCTTTAAACAGCTCTCGGCCTACTCCATTTACCTGACCCCAAGTTGCTTTCACAGCAAACCCAAAGGTATCGCGAGTTAAGTAGTTATAGGTAAAACTGCCTATACCAAACACCAAGTTGTTTGAAGCAAAGCCTTTGGCTTCAAGTCCTTCTAAAATACGCTGTGCGCGATCTAGGGTAATTGAGTCACCGTAAATTAAACCGACACGCTCATTCAATACTTTATAGCCTTGGTCTGTGGTTGTACCGCCAAACACTTCCCATAAACATTCAACTGCACCTTTGTAGGCTGGACTGCCAACTTCGGCGTCTGGGTCACCACAAATAATTTTAACTGGGTCGCCAGAGTCTGGACGGAAAACCAATTTAGCCAAACCTAAAGCATTAGGTTGTCTCGCCAAAATTTCAGGTTTTAAAGCCACGGTAAACTCGGTAATCACTCGCCAAAAATCCCATGTATCAGACACAATACTAACAACACCAGACGGATAAAGCTCACAGACTAAACGCTTAAATGTTTCTAGCTCACTGTTTTCTGTGCCCATACACATCACACTGTGTTCGGTTGCTGGTACAGATACACCAATCACACCTGTTGCATTGTAATATTCTTCCGCGTAGTCAATTGAAGCAACCGAATCTGTTCCAATAAAACTGGTTAAGTGGCCTACACCAGATTGCGCCGCATCATAAATTCCGCTCATACCACGGCTACTAAAATCGTGTCCTTGCACAGGTACAAAATCAATTGGTGCACCAGTTTTTACGGCATATTGTGTTAATAAACGTTTGTACTCATAGGCAATCGTTGCGGTAGTACAGCTTTTCCAAAGTTCAGCACTTAACACCGTTTCAATATAGTTCGTTAACCAAAAGAAACGCGGATCGGTATTAATAACGGTAAGCACGGGTACACGCATATTGACGCGGCTGCCTTCTGGCAATGCTTTAATGCGTAATGGTAAATAGCCCAAGTCGTGTAACGCTTCAATGTGGTCAACCGGTACAGCACCTTCACCGAGTGAATTATCCATACGGCGTTTATAAGCAGCCACCACTTTATCTTTAGGTTGCTTGAAAAAGCCTTCATTCCACGTGTCGATTAAAAAGTGTTTGATAAAACCCTGAAGCCCAAAGAACACAACTTTATCGTCAAAGTCAGGCAACATTTTAGCGAGTCGAGATGAACGCGGCGTAAAGTTTGCGTATACGTACTCTGTACCTGCCGGATACTGACGTCTGTGATCCGCTTTATAAAAATCGATAGCGTTTAATGGATTAAGTTTAATAGTCATCTTTATTCTCTTTATTTTGCTGCAAAAGCAATTACTGAAATTTTGTCTGTTGCTTGTTGTGGAAAGCTGTCTGAGGTAAACAGTTGGTCAAGCAACCCATCAAAAACCTCTATTCCTTTACTAAAAATACCGTGGGTCACATATAGAACGACCTTATGGCAATTGAGGCGACGGAGTTCTTTGGCAATACCAATAAAGGTTGCACCGCCATCACAAATATCATCGGTAATGACCGCAGTTAGACCTGATAAATCAGTCGCATGTACATGTGTACCTAAAATTTTGCCAGTCACTGGATCACGTTTTTTATCACACTGAACAACAGTAATTGGTTGTTTGCGCTCACCATTAAAAGCATCTGCAACCATTTGTGTGCGTGCTTTTGCGCCTTTATCTGGGCAAATCAGTACTGTTTTTTCATCTTTTAATAATGTGCTCAGCGCTTCACTCTTTGTGATGATGTCAACTGAACTGATATTTACAACTTCTTTAAAAGAAGTATTGGCAGCGAGTAATGCTGTCGTTACTTCACTATGACAGTCCCAAACAGTTACCTTGCCTTGTTTTCCCGCTTTTTTGTCGGCATTGATGTTAAGTAGTTTCGTCATCACATCAAGCGAGAACGCTTGGCCTGCTGCACAAATACGATCCTGTCGTGCGTATGGAAAATACGGAATTTCTAAGTCAACGGTTAAACCCTGATTCAGCAATATATTTTCAAGTAACAAATAGTCCATCACATCGTGACTTGAGGTCATATTGGCGCGAACCATTACCTTGCCAGATAGTGAACCTAACGTTGTCTCATCAATTTGAACATGACGCTCGCCACCAGAAAACTGCGTGAATTTCACTGGAATTTCGTTTCTTGCCGCATCTAAAAGCTGGATAGCCATATCATCCTCTGTTTGTCTGATGACCTTCGATGAATATATAGTGGCACAAAGCCACTATATATTTCAAGTCTATTTTTTAAACTTTTTTCAAAGCCACTTAAGACATAAAATTTGCAGTTTTAGAGTATTTAGAGATTCGACATTTAAGGAAAAATATTCTTCAAGCAATTGAAATAAAAAATTAATTCACAAAAAACATGACGAGTAAAACTATTATTAAAAGTAGCGGATATAACTTTGCCCGCCATAAATCAGGTAGTTTTGAAATAAATTTTTCTGAAAAATATAGCCCTATCCATGTTCCAGCAACCAAAAATAATGCAGCTTCAAACCAGATTAGACCGATAAATCCGTTGGGTGTAGATTGCCAAAGTGACAATACACAATAGGTCAGCGTTGCAGTTAAAGACAAAGGCAGCGTGAGAATGTTTGCAATAGCCGCGGCCTCTGCCATAGAACTACCCCGACGCCGTAATAACGGAACCGTCATGACGCTTCCTCCAACACCTAAAAGCGCTGCAACCCAACCAATAATTCCCCCTTTAATAAGTTCACTGTTTTGTCCATAGTTTTGCTTTTGCCTTGATGTCACCATAAACCCTGGTCGGTAATAACAATCAATAATGGTTATGAACACATAACCCATAAATATCCAGCGAAGCCAATTTCCATTAAACAATGAGGCCATTACCGCACCGACTATTCCGCCAAATGCGATACCACCGCCTAAAAAGCGGATCTTTTGCCAATCTATATGTCCAGACTGATAGTGTCGAAAGGTTGCAAAACTTGCCGAGCAGAGCATGACAAAAGCTGATGTGGCTACGGCGATTTGCATGGCATGTATGCCGACATTACTTTCATTGCCCCACTTTTGAATAATGACTGTATAAAGCAAAGGTACAGCAACAAAACCGCCGCCAAAACCAAATAACCAAGTGGTTATGCCTGAAAGTAGTCCAAATAAAAATAGCTCATATAGCATGATTATCTTCCTCATATTTATAGAGGCATGATATAAAATAGCCTTATGGCAAACTAACGTAGAAAAGCCATCTTTTTATTTTTTTCAGCCAAAAATATATGCGTAATATTCCAATTAACGATGTAGACCATCTACCGCAAGCGGTTCTAGCGTTAGGGTCAGATTATCCTGCTGATACCTTGTTAGATACACATAGCCATCGCCGTGCTCAGTTCTTATATGCACCCGAAGGTCTCATGAAAGTTGAAACTGAAGATGGTCAATGGCTCGTTTTACCATACAGTGG
>NZ_JZFB01000001.1:798932-802547 GCF_001188385.1 Acinetobacter sp. V2
TTGTCTAAAGTCAGTACTTATAGTTTGTATATAGAAGTGAGTAATGCACCAAGACAGGCAACATATTGCGAAGTTGTGCAAGTATCTCCTCTGCTACATCAACTGCTCATTCAGGCAAATCAGCTATCTATTGATTACCAGCGTGCAGATCGTGACGGTGCTCTTATCGATTTATTGTTATATGAATTAGAAGCTGCACCAGCACTACCTCTGTTTATTCCTCTGCCTCACAACACATTGTTATCTAAACAGTGTGCTGATTTTATGCAGCATCCTGACATTCATAGCAGCCCTAAAGATTGGGCACATGACCACAATAAAAGCGAGCGGACTTTTCATCGTTGGTTTAAGTCTGAAACTGGCATGTCCTTTCAAGCTTGGCGTAATCGAGTCTGCATCATCTACGCTTTAAATACCTTAAAAGAAAATATCTCAATTACGGAAATTGCCTTTAGTTTGGGCTATGAACACTCGGCAGCTTTTACAGCAATGTTCAGTAAAATTATGGGTTATCCGCCTACCCATTTTCAAAAAAGATTTCATGCACATAATAAAGCGCTATAAAGATTTACTCATGTGAATGGTGTCATACGTATCGATCCATTCTCGTTTAATAACGTCAAACCCTTGAAGCCGCCAAAACTCTTCAGCCGCAGGTAAAAATGGATGGGTATGCAAATACAAAGTAGTAATTTCATTCTTCTGTGCATGGCTAAACAACATTTTACATAGCATGGTTGCGATGCCATTGCGGCGGTATTCAGGCAATACAAACAACTTAACCACTTCCACTGTCTTAGATGGCAAATTTAAATCAAAACGATGGTCATACGCCCGATATGCAATAGTGCCAATAATACGGTTTTTATCTTTTACCGTAATAAAGCAACCTAATGGATCATTAACATAATATTGCCCAAAATTTTTTAAATCTTTGGGGACTTGCCCATGATAGATTTCTGGAAATAATAAATGTCTTGTATAAAGTGCAAACTCTACCGCAGATGCATAGTCTGATTTGTCTGCTAGATGATAGTGAAAAGTCATATTTATAGCCAAGAATGATCAGGGATAACAATGGTTTTGTCTTGAATCATGGCTTCATGGAACTCAACATCATAGACACTTTTTAAAAACTTCGGATCGGTTATTCGTGTTTTTGACTCAGGCTTAACTACCTCATGTTGGCGCATAAAAAACAAATGATCTGCAAATAAAAAAGCCAAGTTGGGATCATGCATAATCGCAATCACCGTAAAATTTTGCCGCGACAACTGACGCAATTTTTTCATTAAATAAGACTGGTAATAAACATCGAGATGATTGGTTGGCTCATCGAGCAAAATGACTTTCGGTGCTTGTACTAAAATACGGGCAATCATAACCAATTGCCGTTCACCTCCCGATAGCTCGGTATAAGGGCGGTCACGCAAATGCTCAATATCTAAATCAAGCAAAGCTTGGTCTACACGTTCCCAGTCTGATTTTGAAGGTCTATATCTGCTAAAAGCAGCACGCCCAGTAATCACTACATCTTTAACTAAAAATGGAAATACGGTTTTATGAAACTGCGGTAAAAAGCCGAGTAAGGCTGCCCGATCTTTCCCTTTAAAGTCTGATAATGGTTTTCCAGAGTAACGAATCAACCCATCTTTTACGGGTTCTAAACCAGCCATCAATTTAAAAAGTGTCGATTTTCCGCAACCATTACGCCCTAAAATCACTGAAAACTGATTTTCAGGAAACTCCAGATGAATATTTTTAAGGACCTGTTTGTGCCCATAGGCATAATTTAACTGATCAATTTGAATCATGCCCAATGAGTCCTCTGTGTTTTCATTAATAATAAGAAAAATGGTGCACCAAGTAACATGGTAAAAATGCCAATCGGTATTTCAAACGTCAGTAAAACCCGAGAAAAGTTATCAATCAACAGTAGAAAACTGCCGCCCAACACCATATTGGCAGGAATGCTGTAGCGGTGATCTGGCCCAACCAACATTCTCACAATATGCGGCATAAACAGCCCATATAGACTAATAATGCCAGCAGCAGCCACAGAAGTTGAGGTACATACAGTTACCAGCGCAATTAAAAGAAGCTGTTCCCAGCGTGGGTTAACACCAACTGCCTGCGCTTCTTCGGCACCGAGTGCCATTAAGTTTAGGCGCCAACGCATCGTAAATAACCCGATAAGTCCAATACAAATCGGTAGCACGGCGTATTGAACTTTTTGCCAAGAAGCCTGATGTAAGTTGCCCATCGTCCATTGCACGATCGCTTGTAATTTAAATGGATCACTTAAGTATTGAATAACTATAAGTCCTGCCAAAAACAGCCCCGAAACAATCATGCCCGATAAAATTACCATTACTAAAGACGTCTGACTTTCATGTTTTTGATGGGCAAATAAATATGTTAAACCAACAGCGCACACGCCAAAAATAAAGGCGGATAGGTTTGGTGAAAGCCAACTTAAAGAAAGTGCCAAAGCTGCACCGAACGCCGCACCAGATGATATACCGAGTACATACGAGTCAACTAAAGGATTACGAAACAATGCCTGTAAACCATTTCCCGCAGTTGCTAACGCAGCCCCCACCATAAAAGTCAGTAAAATTCTGGGTAATCTGACATTGACCAAAATGTTTTGCATCAGTCTAAATTGTTCCACATCAAAATACGGTGTACCAAACACTGCTTGCACACCCCACCGCAAATAGTCCCATGCACTCAAGGTCTGCGTTGGCCCTATGAGCAACGAGATAAAAATCATCACGAACGGTAGCGGGTAAAACCAATAATATTTCAGCTTTTCCATATTCATTGCACCAACGCTTTGGCAAGCTGCTCACCATACAACTTAGTTAAAATACGCTGTTGTAAAGCACTTACTGGTAAATCAGACTGTTCAGGATAAATACTATGATTCAAATAAATCGCCGTAATAATGATTTTGATGGTATGAGGGTTATATATAAATGCAGGACTCAAATTAAATACCTTACGGTTTTGTACGGCATTTAAGCCTTGTAATTCTTTTCGTTCATAAATCAGTTTTGGGTTTGTATTCCAAAGCACAATATTGTCAGGATTCCATTCAATTAAAGTCTCGGGATTTACATTGGGCTGGTTAGCATCGGTCTGAACAATGTTGTAAGCACCAGCGAGTTCAATAAAATCATTGGTAATCGACTGACGTCCAGAGGTAGAAAAAATACGCCCTCCTGACCACGCATAGTAAATCGATTGTTTATTTGGCTGACGTGCAGTTTTGGCTGCGACCTCCGCCACAATTTCATCTGAGAAATTTAGAATTTCCTGAGCACGCTTTTGGGCACCGCTTAAAACGGCAATTTCTGATAGTTCTTCTTTTACTTGCTGGTAAGTACCGGACTCCATGACATATACAGCAATACCAAACTGCCGTAACAGTTCAATCGTTTGAGTTTGCCCGCTCCCCAAAATTACCAGATCAGGTTTTAACAACACAAGACTTTCAATATTGGTTGCATTTGCCCCTTGTGAAGGCGTCGCAAGCTGTTTATTGGCAATACGTTGATCTATTTTTGAATAGGCATTAAATAATAAAGGTTGGATGTATACTTCGGCTGG
>NZ_JZFB01000001.1:802589-808473 GCF_001188385.1 Acinetobacter sp. V2
CCATCTAAACCTGATTCAAATAGAGAAACTATTCTTTGCGCTGGTTTGGCTACACACACTTTTGTATTTGTACTATCAAAAACACATATCGAATGGGCTACCAAGTTTTCTTTAGTTTTTCTACTTTGTTCAGATGAAGAACATCCACATAGAATGAGTAAAGTGAGTATTGAAACCAATGACTTCATTACAGCATCCAACGCACAATTACAGTGCAAAATAAAAAGACGTGTCTATTTGGTGCATTTTTCATATGAAAAAGACACCATAAAAGAGCAAGACGGTTTGAATCATCATTTATAAGTTAGTAAATCAAATGTTGTACTAAAGATAAGAGTAATTAAGCAAAAAAAATGCCAAAATTACAAAATAAACTTAATAATCATGCAATTGTAATTTGTATTTTAAAACTCAAAATATAGATAGCCCTATAAAAAACCTTTAGAACTTACATTCTAACCATTCAAATAAAATAATTTCTTAATATTTAATTTCAATCAAAAAGTTTCATATCTAACATTTCACCTAATAATGAGATCTCAAACCCATAAATTTAAAAAAACAAAACATATTAAACAAAAATATAATTATTTTTATTTTAAAAGCCTTTTAATTATTAATAAAAAACTATTATAAATAATATACTAAATATTTAAGTTTTTCTAAAAAATTACAGAATTTAAAATTAAATTTTTTCATTATTAATATTAAATATAAACCTTTAATAAAAACTTCTTTATATGCTAGATTAGATTAAGAATTACCCAAACCAAGGGTAAATTCATACATTACTAATAATCAAATATAAGAATATTAAACATGACAAGGATTTAAAATCATGAAGAGAAATTATTATATTTTAGGAACTCTATTGTGTGGTATGAGCTTAACGACTCATGCTGACTCACTACGAATAAGTGCCACGGAGTTTGCAAAAGATCCAGCCAAAGTAAGCGCATTACAAAAGGGTTTGGAAAAAATGCGAGCAAATAATAATGCTCCCCCTTTATCACCGGAGTTTCGTACAAGCTTTAATTACTGGGCCAATACACATGGCTATTTTGGTACAGGTAAACATGCAACAGACAAAGATTATTATGTTAATCAATACCGTATGCCACAGTGTTTAGAGATATATAGTAAAGCAGTATGTGACAGTTACTATAAGCATATTCAAAATTCACCAGTCCCAAATGATGGCTTTACCGATGACGTTTGGGGTACATGCCAACATGGCAATCTAAATTTCTTACCTTGGCACCGTATGATGCTTTATTTTTATGAGCGGACAGTACGTAAATATGTTGGGCAAGATTACTCTCTTCCTTACTGGGATTATTACCAAGAAAAAGCTGCTAATGGTAAAGGCTTAGCACTCCCTCAATTGGTCCGGGGTAAACAGGCTGGGACTTTATATGATCAGTACCGTACACCGGGTTTAAATGCAAATATCAGCGCCATCGATCCAGACAATGCCAGCGCTGCTCAAGCATTTAAATGGGATAACTTCACAGACTTCTCTAACCAATTACAGTCTCAACCCCATGGTGTCATGCACTGTGCAGTCGGTAAAAACTGTGTACTACCAGATATGGGATTTGTACCTATTGCAGGCTTAGACCCCGTATTTTATATGCACCATGCAAATATCGACCGCTTATGGCAATGCTGGTTAAATAAAAAAGCAAATGGGCAGCCAATTACGCTTGAATGGGCCAAGAAAAACTTAGGTATGCCAGATAGTTGGTATGACACCCGATATACCTTTGCAGATGAAAACGGCAACAAAGTTACCATGACGATTGCTGATGTATTCACCCCCGGTAAAATCCCAGTGCGATATACCAATGAAAATGCTTGTAAAGTTGAAGCTACTGTCATGAGTAGTAAAGGTGCTGAAAAAGCAAACCTATTTAAAGTGAATCATAAACCAGTTAGCAGTAATAAAAGCATCAAGCTTATGGGTGTAACTCAAAAAGTAGCTTTAGCCCCTCAAACTGCAAGTTTCCTAGAAAACTCAAGTCAACCTACTCAAACAAAGCTCTCATCAGGACAAACCTATTTAATATTAGATAATGTCCAAATGATTGGTAATCCAAATCTAACCTATAAGATTTATCTATCTCCAAAAAATAAACCAGACCAAAAAATTTATGTTGCCACAATTAACTACTTCGGTGTGTTAGATCATGACCACGGCGGACACCCAGGTCATATTGGCCAATTGGTCTATCAAGTCAGTGATCAAGTTAAGCAATTAGGCATGGCGGCTGAAGACTTAGAAGTGCAGTTTGTTGCTACTGATTTAACGCTTGATCAAGTGAAAGAAAAAGTAAGCTCTCAAGGCTTGAGTATTTCTCAGGTTCGCTTAGAAACATCAAAATAATAATTAAGGGAGAGGCCTGATTTTTTCAGGCCTATATTCATTATGAAAATAGCTCATTTAATATTATGCACGCCTCTAACTTTAGTGAGTTGGTGTGTATCAGCAAATAATTCTTCTGAACGTATATTAGAAGACCCACCCGATATGACTGTTGCACGTAAACATGTTGCATTACTTGCTGCCCCCAACCCGAAAGTTTCATCAACAAATACGCCGCAAATGCAATCTTCAAATGAAGCATTATTTACATGGGAGGTTAAAAAAACGAGGAACAAACTATGGAACCCAGCGACAAATCGTTATGACGAAGTTGTTTTACGTAGTTATCAAGGTACAGATACACAGCCCAATACACCTTATATTGCTCCAACGATTGAAGTATTTCCGGGAGAAACTGTACGAGCAAACTTAGATAATCAACTTGATATAGACCCGATTACTCACAAAAAATTTCCTAAAGACCCAAGTTGTACTGGCGATCATTTTGATGTGAATAAACCCCATTGTTTTGATGGCACTAACATGCACACTCACGGTTTATGGATTAACCCAGCAGGAAATAGTGATAACGTTTTAATTTCGATTAATCCGGGTGTTAATTTCCAATATGAATACAACATTCCACCCGATCATCCAGCAGGAACATTTTGGTATCACCCGCATCGACATGGTTCAACCGCTATTCAAGTTGCAAGTGGTATGGCGGGAGCTTTAATTATTCGTGGATATCGTCAACCTACCCCCAATAAGACAGGTGATTTAGATTTACTCACTTATGGTTTTAAAGAAAGAACCCTAGTTTTTCAGCAAATCCAATATGCTTGCTATGATGCTAACGGAAATATCGAAACCGATAGTAATGGCAACTATATTTGCCCAAACAATCAAATTGGTGAAATTAGAGATTATCAGGGGTTTGGTCCTGGTGATTGGGGGAAATCAGGCCGATATACGAGTATTAATGGCGAAATACAACCTTTCATTACTCAAGCGGTTGCAGGACAAGTTGAGCGGTGGCGAATGGTACATGCAGGTGTCCGTGACAGTATCAACTTAAGCGTTCGTCAAATGCAGAATATTCCTTCCAAGCTCGATTTGACCCCAATGGGTGAAAAGAAATTATTAAGTGAGAGTTGTACAGGGCCAATTGTAAGTCAGCATCTTATTGCAGCCGATGGCCTAACCTTTAAACAGGTTATGGATAAAACAGTTACGGTCTTTCAACCGGGTTACCGTTATGATGCATTAATGCAATTCCCACAAGAAGGTCGTTATTGTTTAGTTGATGAGGCGGCGTCTGCTTCGGCTAACGTAGACCGTACATTTTCGCAAAGACGCTTGCTGGGTATCATTCAAGTTAATAAAGCCACTTCAACACCTCAATCTTTAACAACAGCGTTAAGCAATAATGCAGCACGTAATATTGCCCCAGATATGCGTCCTGCTGTGCTTCAAGATTTACAACAAAATCTGAAATTCAGTCACTTTGTTCCTCATCAGGACTTACCAGCTACACCGTATAAACAATTTTTAGAATTTAATATTGATACAAATGCTGATCCAGTTCAGTTTCAGGTGAATGGAAAACCGTATCAACCAGATCGAATTGACCGTACGCTCGAGTTAGGCAAAACCGATGAATGGATACTCACCTCTAAATTAGCCAGCCACCCTTTTCATATTCATGTAAACCCATTTCAAGTCGTGGCAGTGTATGACCCTAACGGTAAAGATGTCAGTGATATAAACGCCGTGGATGACTATGACAAAACAGCTGCCCCTGACCCACAATACCGCGGTCTAAAAGGGACATGGAAAGATACTATCTGGGTTAAAAACGTACAAGGAGCCAGTTATAAAGTCATTGTTAGAACCAAGTACGAACGCTACATCGGTGACTTTGTATTGCACTGCCATATTTTAGATCATGAAGATCAAGGCATGATGCAAAATATTCGAATTAGTCTTTCTGATGGAAATGGTGGTATTTCCCAAGGCCATCATTAATTTGGGACTATAATACAATTTTATTCTAATAAAACCGCTTATCCTAAAATAAGTGGTTTTTAACATATTAATTCTGATATTTATGTCATCAGTTCTTGTAGAAAAATGTACGATAAAAATCCAGATTATTTAAATAATAAGTTGTTTCATTATTAAATATGTCATGTAAATAAGATCTTAAGGCGTAAGTAAAAAATATATAATTTACCAAGTAATAAAAACCATTTAATTATCAAACCAGACAATATGCCTAAGAGCTACTCAAATAATTTAATACTGGTTACAGCTCAATCAGCATCAAGATAAATAAGTCGTTATAATCCGCCCACCACCTGACAAACATTCTTTTCTGATGCTGACCCAATCATCCTTCTGGCGTAGTCTTTATCGTTTAATTCATATTTATGCTGGTATTTTTATTGCGCCATTTATCTTGTTCGCAGCAATCACTGGTTTACTCTATACAATTACACCTCAAATAGAGCAAGCGATTTATAAAGATGTTCTATATGTTGAGCCACTGAAGCAACCGCCACATATGCTGAGCCAGCAAATTGAAGCCGCAAAGCAAGTAATGCCTAAGTCTGCACAGGTGATTGAAGTTAGGCCAGCCCCAAGTGCTGACCAAACAACTCGTGTAATTTTCTCAGATCCTATACATGATTTTACGAGTGAAGCCGTTTTTATTGATCCTTTTACGCTTCAAGCCAAAGGCCATCTAGCGGTTTATGGTACCAGTGGGGTTCTGCCGTTTCGGACTACACTCGACCAACTACATAGCAATTTATTACTAGGAAAATGGGGTCGCTTTTATAGTGAACTGGCAGCAAGCTGGTTAGCTATTTTGACTTTAACTGGACTATATAATTGGTGGAAACGTCGTCAAAATCTTAAAATTAGACAAACAGAAAAAAATAGATTACTGAAATGGCATAGCACGTTGGGTTTAGCGTTATTCCCTCTCTTATTAATAATCGCCATTACGGGTCTTACATGGTCCGAGTGGGCTGGAGATAATATTCGAGTTGCTCGTCAATGGCTCAGCTGGCAAACCCCAACATTGGTAACTTCGCTTCAAGAAGATAATTTACCTACAGTGATGCACCATGAGCATCACGACATGCCGCACAGTGAAAACCTTAACCTAAATATTATTCCAAGTGAATATGATGCCGCTCTTGAAATCGCCAGAGTGCATGGCATTGACGCAGCACAAATACAAATCAAACCACCTACCAGTGGTAATCAAGCTTGGGAAGTCGCCGAAATTCAGCGTAAATGGCCAACTCAAGCAGACAGTATCGCAATTGATATGGAACACCACAAAGTCATCGATCAACTTGCGTTTAAAGACTACTCGCTGGTGGCAAAGCTCACTCGTTGGGGAGTTGATGCGCATATTGGTGTTTTATTTGGCTGGATAAATCAATTGGTACTAGCACTTTATGCTTTGCTACTGTGCATTATGATTATTTATGCATATAAGGCTGC
>NZ_JZFB01000001.1:808515-814794 GCF_001188385.1 Acinetobacter sp. V2
GTTGGGCAAAGCTTATTAGTTTGGAACCATGCAACTGGCTCACAAAAAATAGGGTTAATATTGGTGGGTCTCGTGTTAGGGCTAAGCTTACCTGTTTTTGGTTTCAGTATTTTATTTACGCTATTTATCTTTGCTATGCGTAAATACATTCCTTCTAAATCATAACACTCACATTGGTATTAAATCTTTGAGCTGTGCACACTACGCATAGTATGCACAGCCGAAAATGATTACTAAATTAATCTTCAGACAGTGTTTTCATATCAATCACAAAACGATACTTCACGTTGCTCTTTAGCATACGTTCAAAAGCTTCATTAATTTTTTGCATATCAATCATCTCTACTTCAGACACAATATTATGCTCACCACAAAAATCGAGTAGCTCTTGTGTTTCCTTAATTCCACCAATCACTGAACCTGCAATTGATTTTCTTCCTAAAATCATAGGTACTGAATTTGCGCTAATTTCACCTAAATATCCAACTAACACAATTGTTCCATTTAAAGCTAGTGTTGGAATATAAGGCTTCAAGTCATGGTTATAAGGTACAGTATCAATAATCAAATCAAATTGATTTAACACTGATTTCATTTGAGCTTCATCTGTTGATAACACAACATGATGCGCTCCGAGTTGTTTTGCATCCTGTTCTTTATTTGCTGAGCGGGTGAATAATGTCACTTCAGCACCTAGTGCATTGGCAAGTTTAATCGCCATGTGCCCTAAACCACCTAAACCGACTACAGCGACTTTACTGCCCTTTCCAACATTCCAGTGACGCAGCGGTGACCAAGTCGTAATACCCGCACACAGTAGTGGTGGTACAGCTTGAGCATCCAGATTTTCAGGTACTTTTAATACAAAATCTTGGCTACAGGTAATGCTTTGTGAATATCCACCATAAGTTGGTCGTTGGTCATGGCGATCTACGCCGCCATAAGTCTGTATGTTGCCGTCTTCACAATATTGCTCTAGCCCTGAATGACAAGCAGAACAAGTACGGCATGAATCGACCATACAGCCAATACCCACTAAATCGCCAACCTTATATTTTGTGACTTTAGGACCAATTGAAGTGACACGCCCTACAATTTCATGGCCTGGAACTATCGGATAAGCACTAAATCCCCAATCGTTTTTAGCTTGATGTAGATCGGAATGGCAAACACCACAATATTCAATTTGAATGACAACATCATCTTCACGTGGGGTTCTACGTTCAAACTTAAACGGAACTAAAGGAGTTTCTGATGACAGCGCGGCATAACCTAAAACTTCAATTGTCATATTTTTTCTCTCATGTTTAATGTTTAAATAAAGACGATTTCTTTGCAGGACATTCATTGATGGCTATAGATTTTGAAAAATCCATAAATAGGTTTTAGAACGTTTTGGTTTACTAAGTTCCAACTCATCGACTTTGTGCCATGCTGATCAGTATAAAAATGAAAATCGTAAGCTGTTGTTCTATTCCTCTCACAGATTTGCCTAATCCTCCGAATTGTTGCACTTCTCACTATTTTTCTTATTTGAAATGCCTACAATAAAAACACAGAGGGTAATCGGTGGAATCTGAATGGCGAATAGGTCTCTAAACCATAATCAAGAATTGGCTCAACTTGTCGATCAATGGACCCAAGAAAAAGGTACATTCGAAACACCTATTATGGGACTGACTTTATATCGTGCAGAAACATTGACCCAACCAAGTAGCAGCATGATGGATGCAAGTCTATGTATGATTGCTCAAGGTAAAAAACAGGTGATTCTTAGCGAAGAAACCTATACGTACGACTCTAACCATTTCCTTTTTACTGCAATTGACCTGCCTGTCATTGCTCAAGTTCTTGAAGCTTCAGTTGAACGACCTTATCTTTCAATAGTTCTACGCCTAGACCCGTATGTACTCGCTCAAATCATGCTTGAAGCCCACATACCTTTTAAAGATGTAAATACTGAGAAAAAAGGAATGGCTGTTGGAGTAGTCAATTCAGAGCTGAATGATGCTTTTATACGGTTAGTAAAACTACTGGATACACCACAAGACATCCCCATCTTGTCTCCTCTTATTATTAAGGAAATTTTTTATCGTTTATTGATGAGCCCACAAGGCGATCGACTTAAACGCATTGTGGCGGCTGGAACTACTGGCCATCGAATTGTGAAAGCGATTGAATGGCTGAAAACAAATTTTGCAAAATCTTTTAGCGTTGAAGAACTGGCAAGCACAATGGGGATGAGTGCTTCTAGTTTTCATCAACATTTTAGGGATATCACTTCAATGAGTCCCTTACAGTATCAAAAGAGAATGAAGTTAACCGAGGCACGGCGTTTATTAATGACCGAAGAATATGATATTTCAACGACCAGTATTCAAGTCGGATATGAAAGTTTGTCTCAATTTTCCAGAGAATATAAACGCTTTTTTGGGGTTTCTCCGTCAGTAGATATTAAGAATATATAAAAAAGCCCTAAATATTTAGGGCTTTTCTATGTATTAGTTTATTACTGAGAAATAATTCACAGCACTTGGACCTTTTTGTCCTTGAACAATATTAAATACTTTTTTTAATATTTATATTTTTCATAAATAAATCAACTGCGTACTCAACCCAAGTACTAATTTCACTATCAGAAATTGCATAATTAGGATGTGTCAGACACTTTAGATGGGCGTCACTTCGTAATAATGCCAAGAAGATATTTGCTGCTATATCAGCAGAAGAATTTAACTCAATCTCATTATTCTTTTGAGATTTTTCAAGATAACCCGCAATAATATTTGCAAGCTTTTGCGGACCTACTTCAAAGAATTTTTCAGATAACTCAGGAAATCTAACGGCTTCTGCAATACAAACTCTAAAAAATGCCAATCCTGAATGCGACAATATAAAACACAGATAGGTTTTCCCCATCTCGGTTAAAGCTGAGCGTAAATTTTCAGCTTTTGTCTCGACTAAAATGATTTGCTCTTGCATGTTTCTGCATTGACGTTCAATCACCGCGGCAAACATCGCTTCTTTATTTTTATAGCACCCATACATCGTTGCTTTTGAAACACCCGCTTCCTTCTGAATCATGTCTGTGGTTGTTCCACTAAAACCGTGAATCAAAAAAAACTTGGTTGCTGCATCCAGAATTTTTTGATCTTTTTCATTAGCTTTAGTTGAAACTGACATATTGACCTTATAAAAATTTTAGCGATTTCGTACTAAGTGTAACTCATCGAAAACTTCAAAATCGAGAATTGACGGAAATTTAATTAGAGAGTAGAGTACCGATCGGTACAGTACAGTAAGTATCTGCTCCATGCAATGAATGGATGTTTAAGATTTAAGGTAAAAAATGAATACAAAGCCACTCATCGGTTTAGCAGGTGCAATATTTGCTGCAATGACTGTTGAATTTAACAACCGAATCACCAGCATTACCTTAGTCGACATTCGTGGCGCGATGGGAATCAGTGTTGACTCTGGTTATTGGGTCAACAGTATTTACACGAGTGCCATGATTATTGGCATGATTCTGTCTACCAGTTGGGCGGTCATTTTTTCTATGCGCAGAGTTCTGCTTTTTGCCATAGGACTTTGTCTCTTTTCTAGCGTTTTAATTCCTTTTAGTCCAAATATCGAAATATTTTACTTATTGCGAGGCTTACAAGGTCTTGCCAATGGTCTAACCATTCCTTTGCTCATGGCCTGTGCGCTTAGATTTTTAGGACCTGACATTCGGCTATGGGGGCTCGCCTGCTATGCATTAACTGCAACATTCTTTCCTAACCTAAGTGCTGCACTGTCTGCTTTTTATTTAGATGTGATTGGCTGGAAAATGATATTTTTCCAAACCATTCCTTTTTGTGCGTTAAGTGCTGCTCTGGTGTATTTCGGTATTCCTCAAGATCCATTGAATTATTCAAGAATAAAAACTTACGATTGGATGGGTGCTATTTTAGCGATTATTAGCTTAGCGAGCCTGAGCACCATGTTGTTGCATGGCAATCATTTAGATTGGTTCCATTCTCAATTAATTTGTGTATTAGCCTTAATTAGTGCAATAACTTTACCTTGGTTTTTCATACATGAATGGCGTTATCCGTCACCATTAATTAAACCGCAAATGCTCGAAATCCGAAATTTTGCCTACGCTGTTATTGCCCTGTTTTGTTTTGTCATTATTGGTATGTCCACCAGCACATTACCACTGAATTACTTAAGTGCTGTGCATGGCTATAAACCCACTCAGACCATGTGGATTGGCTTACAAATTGCGGCATTGCAATTTATCTATATTCCTATTGTTGTGAAGCTTTTAAATCAAGCTTGGGTGGATAGCCGATATGTACACGGGTTTGGCTTACTTCTGGTCATCGCGGGTTGCCTAGGTGCAAGTCAACTTGATACGACATGGAATCAAGATCAGTTTTATTTCTGGCATGCAATCTCATGTTTGGGACAAACCTGTGTCGTGCTTTCACTCTTAATGATGGGAACAAACAGCGTTCACCCAACCATGGCAATTTATGCATCACCAATGATTAATACTCCGCGTGCGATTAGCGGTGTACTGGGTGTATGTATTTTAGATTGGATCAATCGAGTGCGCGGTGAATACCATTCAACACGGCTGATTGAAAATACAGCCCAACATGTTTTCCAAAATATTCAAGGCCCTGTTATTAATCCGCTTACTCCCCCTGTGCTTACTGCAAATGGTGCAGATCGTGTTTCAGGTGGTTTATCTGCCCTAAATTCTGCGATTCAAGCGCAACAATCTGTTTTAGTTATTAGCGATCAATATCTCATCTTAGCTGGCCTTACCGCTGTTTTGTTCATTGTGATGTTGATTTTGCCAGTTCGAACTTATCCGCCACGTATTGCTCTCATTAAGTTAATGAATAGTCATAACTCAGGAAAATCTTTATGAGTACTCTCGAAGCCCAAGATACCACCCACGCCGAACCACCTAAGTTAACAAAGGTGCAATATCTCAAAAAGCATTGGGTTATGGTTATTGCGTTCATTATTGTCTTAGCATCTATTTTGTGGGTTTTAAAACTTATATTTTTACCATCTTCGATTATTGAAACAGACGATGCGCGTGTGGATGTAGAGTACTCAACCATTGCCCCTAAAGTATCTGGCAATATTGAAGAAATTTATATTAAAGATCATCAGACCGTAAAAAAAGGCCAACTTTTAGCAAGAATTGATGCAAGAGATTATGAAGCTGCTTTAGCTGAAGCAGAATCTAATTATGCTAAAGCGGAAGCTGATTTAAATGAAGCAAAGCTGGCAGTAGAAAGACAACCGACTGTTATTCGAGAAACAGAGGCTCAGCTTAGAAAAGTAGAAGCTGGAATTAAACTCACAAAAGATAATACGGCGCGTTATGAGCAACTACAGGCACTTGGTGCTGAATCTAGATTAATTACACAACAATCTAAGACTACTTTGACGGAACAATATGCTGACTTAGACAGTAGTAAAGAAAAAGTGATTGATGCACAGTATCAGCTCAACCAATACAAGATTCAGGTACAAGCCAAACAAGCTGCTCTTAAACAAGCACAAGCGGCACTTGATAAAGCAAAACTGAATTTGAGTTATACAGAAGTTCGTGCGCCTATTGATGGCATGATTGGTCAAAAGTCAGCTAACGTAGGTAACTTTGTGAGCGCTGGTAATCCACTCATGGTGGTTGTGCCTTTAGACCAAGTCTATGTAGAAGCAAACTTCCGTGAAATTGAGCTAAAACAAATAAAAATTGGACAACCTGTTAATGTCTATGTAGATGCTTATAACGTTGAGCTAAAAGGCGTGGTAGACAGTTTCTCTCCATCTACTGGCGCATTTTTCTCTCCGATCTCTGCGACCAATGCAACTGGTAATTTTACCAAAATTGTTCAGCGTCTACCTTTACGAATCAAGCTTGTTGAAAATCAAAAAGACGTTAAATTATTACGTCCTGGTTTATCGGTTTTAGTATCAATAGATACGAATAAATAGATAGTCTAGATTTTAAAATATGAGAGAAAAAGAGACCATTTACGGTCTCTTTTTTAATGATGAGTGTTAAAAAGTCTTTAAAACTTTTTGGTATAGTTTACAAACAAGCGATCTTCACCAAAGTCATTGCCATGTTTAACGTTGTAATCAATACGAATGTATTGCAGGGCCACGCCTTTTAAGAATGGCTGCTGAAACGCATAGTTTAAAATCACATTCGACTCGGTTTCATGGTTTTTCTCACCATTGGCTGCTTTAAAGTCATGTCCG
>NZ_JZFB01000001.1:814807-815058 GCF_001188385.1 Acinetobacter sp. V2
GGCCCGGAACATAATCTTTAAAGTCGTAGCCATACATCACATGATAAGACTTTTCGTCTTCTTTAAAGAAGCCAGTGGCGTTCCAGTTAATGAAATAGGTCTCTGGTAAAAAACCATCCGGTAGAGGGTAAGCTGACTCACCTATAATCTGTTGGTACCCCAAACCGAAGGTATGGTTTTTTACTTTAAGTGTTTCTAACACCCCAATGTTCTGCGCATCAATATCAAAAGTATTGCCGTCATCTTTTGCA
>NZ_JZFB01000001.1:815068-815291 GCF_001188385.1 Acinetobacter sp. V2
GTATTTAAATTTAGAGGTGAGGGCAAAATTAGGTTGTTTCCAATTATGCTCAAGCCCTACATAGTGTTTGTTGTAGAGGTCTTCTAAATTACCAAAGTAATATTCGCCCTTTAAAGACGGCGTAAATTGATAGCGCAGATCTATGTAATTTAAGCCATCAGATTCTTTGGTCATTCCATTTGCCGTGAACGAAAACTTTTTAAAATCTTCTTCATTTCGTGGC
>NZ_JZFB01000001.1:815301-832708 GCF_001188385.1 Acinetobacter sp. V2
CACTCGACCAATTTCAGCATAAAGCTGATCTGAAAGTTGCGACTTTAGATTGGTTCCCCAATAAGAGGCAAGTAATTGTCGGCTGGCATCCACAGCCGTTACAGGTAGGTCTAACCAGAGTTCACCGACACTCAGCAAGGTTTTGTCATAGCCCAGTTTTAAAGTCGCGCCGTATTTTAAAAAGTCGGATGCTTGAGATTGTGTTTCCTTATTAAAAGGTAAGACCGTGTCAGCAACATGTTTATCTGAACTTAGACGTACAGCGTATTGAACAGAAGCATCAGCCCCAATGGTGATGGGTTTGTCTGCAATTTGCAGCGGAGTATCATGCATTTTCGATTTATAAAATAATGACGCTGCCTGAGACCAGCTACCCGTATCTTTGAGTGCATCATTATCAAAATTACGGTTGATATAGGCATTCTTTAGCGTGAACTTCCATTCATCTTCGCTTTGTTGAGTGGTATCTGCTGCCCACAACAATGAATGACCACTACAGATAAATAAAAGAGCAGAAAACTTTAAATATGGTGTTTTTAAATATTTCATGAAACAAATCATCCTTTAATTATTGTCTGCGCCATCCTTTGGCGCAGACATATATTTGTTCAGTGGAATCGTCTTATCTCAATTCGAAGCGACTAAAATTTGAGACTGATTTTTCTTTAAACGTTTAATGAGCAACAACGAAACCGCGGCACAAAATGCAGGTATCGCTAAAATGCTTAAAATTTCAAAACTGGAGAGATTTAATGACATTAACCAGCCACCCATAATTGATCCCACAATCGACCCTGAGCGCCCTACTGCATTGGCCCAACTAACCCCTGTTGCACGGCAATGTGTTGGATAAAAACTAGATGCAAAAGCATTTGCTCCTACTTGCGAGCCACTAATTCCTACACCTACCCCAAACATGGCAAACATCAATAAAGCTGTATTTGCCTGTTCAATTCCAAACCCTAAACAAATCAGGAAAAATCCGCCAAAAACATAAGCTGTACTTAAAATTTTGGTTGCATCCATCTTATCCATTAGCAGGCCTAAGACAATTGCACCAATGGTTCCACCTATTTGGAAAATTGAAGTCAGCCATGACGCGTTGGATAAATTAAAGCCCTCATTGGTCAGTAAAGTAGGCATCCAACTTGAAATCATATAAATAATGAGAAGGCTCATAAAAAAGGTAAACCAAATCAAAAAAGTGCCTAAAGCAAAGCCTTTATTAAACAAATCTTTCAAACTTGATTTTTCGACTTCATTGACTGTTGGAACCAACGTAGGAGTACTATTTAAATGCGGTGCGATACGGTGAATAATTTTTTCAATTTTCTCGGTACCCTTCTTTTTAAGCACTAAAAATCGAATAGATTCAGGTAATAAAAAATATAAGAAAGGTACAGTCGCTAAAGGTAATACTCCCCCAATGAGCAAAATACCGTGCCAGCCAATATGAGGAAGTAGCTGAGCCGAAAAAATGCCACCAAGAGCAGAACCCACTGTAAAACCACAGAACATCATGGTTACAAGATTAGAGCGACGAGAAGTAGGCGCATATTCAGAGGTTAAAGTAATTGCATTGGGTAAAGCCCCACCTAAACCCAAACCAGTGAGAAATCTCCAAATAATCAGGGTTTGTAAATCTGCTGAAAAAGAGGCAAAAACACTGGCAATTCCAAACATAATGACCGAACCAATCAAAATCGGTTTACGGCCTAATTTATCGGATAACGGCCCAAAAATGAGTGCGCCGGCCATCAGTCCAAATAAGCCAGCGCCGAATAAAGGTGCCAAATCGGTTGCTTGCAACCCCCATTCTGCCTTTAAAGCAGGTGCAATAAATCCAACTGCTGCGGTATCAAACCCATCAATCGCAACAATCAAAAAACACAACCACATGATTAATTTTTGCAAAGACGATAGCGGTATTTCATCAATGAAACTTTGTACGTCTATAGAATTTTGAGACATGAGAGCTCCTTTCGCCAATACATTGGCGTATATGCAATCCTTAGCAAAGGTGCCCAACTGTATTTTTTATTTAGGTTGAGCACCTATTTCAATAAATCAGATCAATTTGATTTATTTCACATTCACCGTAATTCCAGTCAGTCCAGTAATGTCTGCACGCATAACATCACCTTTCACTACAGCACCCACGCCTTCTGGAGTTCCTGTAAAAATCAAATCACCTGCTTTTAATTCAAATAGCGTAGATAAATTGGCAATCGTTTCGGCCACAGACCAAATCAGGTGACTGACATCGCTGTGCTGTTCGGTTTTACCATTTACCGTTAAATGAATATCGGCATTATTGATTTCACCCGTTTGAGTAATCGGATGAATTGGGCCAACTGGTGCAGAAAAATCAAAAGCCTTACCGATTTCCCATGGGCGGCCTTTTTCACGCATTGCCATCTGTAAGTCACGGCGGGTCATATCTAAACCAACGGCATAGCCATAGATATAGTTCACTGCATCCTCAACTGAGACATTTTTGGCATCTTTACCAATTGCAACGACCAACTCAATTTCATAATGAAAATTTGAAGTTTCAGTTGGATATGGAATATCAACCGCATCTGTATTTACCGGAACAATCGACTCAAGATCATTTGGCTTACAAAAGAAAAATGGAGGTTCACGGTCTGGATCAAAACCCATTTCACGTGCATGAGCAGCATAGTTACGTCCGACACAATACACACGGCGTACTGGAAATTTATGCTCTGAGCCGTGAATAAATAGACCCGCAGTGGTCATTGGTTCAAAAATAAATGACATGTTAAATTCCTTCTATTAAGTTAATCACGACTCAAAATGCATCGGCCTGCTGTTCAGGTGCTGCTTTTTGAAATGCTTCTAAGGTCATGCAATGTTGGTAAATTTCATTAATGTTTGGATAAGCCGACAAATCGACTTTAAAACGCTCGGCAGACACTACTTGTGGAACTAAATAGGCATCTGCAATGGTAGGTTGATTGCCATAGCAAAACTTTTCGCGATTCTGGTCTTGTTCCAAAATATGCTCTAAAGCAGTAAATCCATCCTGAATCCACTTGGCACACCATGCATTGATTTGTGCATCATCCAGCCCTAAGTTTTGGCGTAAATATTCAAGAACACGCTTGTTATTTAAGGGGTGAACATCGCATCCAACTAAAGCAGCAATGGCACGGACTTTTTCACGACCCAATGCATCTGTAGGCAATAAAGCAGGTTCGGGATATTGTTCTTCTAGCCATTCGATAATGGCTGGACTTTGCAACAAGTTTCCAGATTCAGTTTCAAGTACGGGTACAAATCCTTGCGGATTTAAAGCTTTAAAAGCAGCTTGATGGTGTTCATTTTTAGCGAGCGAGATATAAGTTGCTTCGTAAGCCAAACCCTTTAGGTTCAAAACAATGCGAGTTCGGTGTGATGTACCGCTACGGAAAAAACTATAAAGTTTCATGCCACATTCCCTTGATAGTTTTTCACTGCATCAAGGCAGTTATTGACATTCCAACCATATAACCACTCCATTGCATCATAAAAACGTTCAGTAGGACGTCCACGCCACAAATCGTTGCGAACCAAGCGTTGCACACCTTTGGCATGGTAAATTTTGCCCATTTCACGTGAAGACAAAACAATACGTGCTGTACGTGCCACACGTGCTTTTTGATAGATATCAAAAGCTTTTAAAATGTCATGGTCGGTAACACGTAACGCCTCACCTAAAGTTACGGCGTCTTCCATCGCCATACATGCACCTTGCGCCATATATTGCGTGGTTGGATGTGCTGCATCACCAAGTAATGTCACACGGCCAAAAGTCCATGTTTCAATCGGTTCACGATCTGCGGTTGCCCAGCGGCGCCAGCTTTTAGGTAACTCAATCAATTGACGGGCTTTCGGGCAAATTCCTTGAAAATAAGACAGCACTTCTTCTTTAGAACCGTCGGTTACACCCCACTGCTCTTGATCACGGCTATGGAACGTCACCACAACGTTATATTCCTTTCCGCCGCGTAGTGGATAATGTACAAGGTGACAATTTGGTCCTACCCAAATACTGGCTGCATTCCATTTCAAGTCTTCAGGAAACTCGCTTTCAGGTACAACAGCACGGTAAACCACATGACCTGTAACCAATGCAGGGTCACCCACATAGGTGTCACGCACAACAGATTTAACCCCGTCCGCACCGATAAGTGCCTGACCATGATATTGCTTACCATTTTGATCGGTAATCGTTACGCCAGCATCATCTTGGTCAACTTTTTGAATATGACAATTAGTGATAATTTCCAAGTTGCCGTATTGTTTTGCACCTTCGACCAATGAACCATGGATATCAGCACGGTGAATCACTGCATATGGGTTACCAAAACGTTCACGGAATTTTTCATCGGTTGGAATTTTGCCGACCTGATATTCATCAATCGCATCATGCATAACCATATAGTCGGTATAGACTGCTTTACTGCGAGCAATTTCACCAATTCCTAGCGCATCAAAGGCATGAAAAGCATTCGGGCCTAGTTGAATACCTGCACCGATCTCACCAATTTCAGGCGCTTGTTCAAAAACCTGTACCTTAAAGCCTTGTTTTGCCAAAGCGAGTGCAGCTGCAAACCCGCCAATGCCACCACCAGCAATTAATATCGGTTGTTGAGTATTTGACATGATTTATATCCTTATAAAATATTCTATTTACTGGCGCTCACGCACAGAGTACAAACCCAGTTTCCGTTGTAAGGGCGCTTCATCTGCAATAAACAAATAGCATGGTTGATCTGAGGTATTGATTAAATCAATATGAGAAAAACATGGCGTACATGCTGTATCAGCTTTATTTAAATTGAAATCTTTCTGATCAATTTTGACTTGAAGCTGACCGTCAATCACATGAAAAATTTGGGCAGTAGAGCGCGGTTGGAGCTGTAACGTTTCATTTGGTCTAAGCATTAAAGCCGAATAACCAATAATATTTTGGCAGTCATCACCAGTTTCAGGATTGATGTAAGTCACCTGAATTGGAGCCTGATGGTTTTTATCATCTGCAAGCGCATGCAAAACTTTTTTGGTTTCTTTCCAAGAATAGCGCATGATCGGATACGAGGCATTTTCACGGGTAAAATGAGCTGTTGGTACAATGCCCGTTCCATAATGATGGGCATTTCCGGCACTGGTCACTTTTTGGATTTCACCCGGTTGTACATAAGAAGCTTCCATGTAATAAACCAAAGGTAAATCCAACACATCTAACCAGATCACAGGCTCATCGCCATCATGTCCATGTTCATGCCAAAGCCCTGATGGCGTAAGGATTAAATCTCCATGCTCCATCATGCATTTTTGACCTTCAACCGTCGTATAAGCCCCTTCACCTTCAACAATCAGACGCACTGCATTTGGGGTATGCCGATGTGATGGCGCCCACTCTTTTGGTAATAAAAGCTGCATGCCAAGATACATGACCGAACTGGCTTTCATATTTTCCAGACCATGTCCGGGATTTGCTAAAACCAATACACGGCGTTCAGCTTTTTCAATTGGTGTTAACTCACCTGCTTCGAGCAATAAAGGTTTAATATTCTGAAAATACCAAGCGGTTGCTACGGTCTGCGGCATCGGTTTATGCGGAGGTAATACATTGCGTAAACTTGGCCATAAAGGGACTAAATTTGACTCTTCAAGTTGACCAAGATAACGTTTCGGTAAGTCATCTAGCGTTGCTAACTGTTCCATTTCAGATCCTCTCTTTAAGGCCAATTGGTACAAGAATGCTTTGTACTTTTACGGCCTATTCTTCCTTGATCATCAATGTAACAATCGAAAATTGTTGAATCCATGCACAAAAAGCAATAGTCTGTATTGATAAAATCAATACAAGGAAATTAAAGTGTTTGATCTTGATACTCGGCTGTTACAAATTTTCTTTGAAATTTATAAACATAGCAGTGTGTCTAAAGCTGCTGAACAGCTTGAAATCGGACAACCGACTTTAAGTATTGCGTTAAATAAATTACGTGAGCATTTTCAGGACCCACTTTTTGTCCGTATTGAAAATAAGATGCAACCTACTGAGTTATCTAAACAAATATATCCGCTAATTGTAGAAATTCTGAACCGACTAAAACTGGTTCAAAACTACAATATTGAATTTGATCCACAGACTTCAAATTATCAATTTAAAATCAGCATGACTGATATTAGCCATCTGGTTTTATTACCTAAACTGATCAATTATTTACGTGCACATGCACCTAATATTCGCTTAGAAATTGTCCCTATTGATGCCAATACACCAGTCATGATGTCAAATGGAGACATTGATTTAGCCATTGGTTTTTTGCCTCAACTTGAAGCAGGTTTTTATCAGCAAACACTTTTCCAGCAACGTTATATTTGTATTGCTAGTAAAGAACACCCAAGGCTTACAGGCACAACACTTTCAGACCAAGAATTTCGCCAAGAGCTACATGTCGATATTTTTGCAACGGGTGGACACTACGTGCTGGAGCATGAGTTACAAAAACTGGGAGTAAACCGGAATATTCTGGTTCGTTTGCCAAGCTATTTAGGGGTTGGCTTGGTTGTTCAAGACACAGACGCGATTGCGACCATTCCTCATTATTTAAGTCAGGTGCTTTTAGTCAGAGGTGGCTTAAAAGTTTTAGAACCACCTTATCCTTTTCCGACTTATAGCGTAAAGCAGCATTGGCATGCACGAGTTCATCAAACACCAAGCAACCAATGGTTAAGAAGAGTATGTTTTGAACTTTTTTCTGAATAGAAAATTTAAACAGGCACCGTTAAAAATCTAATAAAAATAAAAGACTTGGCATAGATGAATAAAATCTCACTACACAAAGTCTTTATAAACTCTTTTTTAATTAATCTAAATTCATGGCAACCGATCTGGTTGCTTTACGCTTTCGCGTGACAAACAACCCGCAAATGACCACCAATAAAGTTACACCTAAAGATAAAGTGGTTTCATAACTATAGGTTGGTGATAAGAACATATAACCTAAAACAGTCATAATCACTAAAATCACAAACCAAGTTAACCATGGGAACAACCACATTTTAAAAGATATAGCTGCGCCCTCTTTTTCCAATTTATGTCTTAAACGTAGTTGTGAAAATGCAATTACAAGGTAGACCAGTAATGCTATTGAACCTGTGGTGGATAGCAAGAATCCAAAGACTTGGCCTGGAAACATATAGTTAACCGCGCAGCAAATCACACCAACAAAAGTCGATAAAAATACAGCTGAAGTCGGCACACCTGCTCTATTAATCTTTGTTACAACACTTGGTGCCTCATGGCGTGTACCTAAGGCAAATAACATTCGAGACGAGGTATAAACTGCGGCATTCATACAGCTTGCAACTGCAATAAAAACGACGGCATCCATAATCAATTTAGTTTCAGGTACATTCAGACTCATTAACACAAACTGAAAGGTCCCGAATTTTTGTAAATCTGGTGAGCGCCAATCGACCAAGGCAACCGCAAGAAAAATCGAAACAACAAAGAATAAAATAATCCGATAAAGCACTAAATTCGTTGCACGTTTAATTTTTTCTTCTGGATTTTTAGATTCGGCCGCTGCAATAGAAAGAATTTCTATTCCAAAAAATGAAAATGCTGAGATTAAAATGGCTGATAAAACACCGCCCATTCCATGTGGCATAAAACCACCATTTGAAAATAGGTTGCCAACACCACTGACATTTGTTGCTAAAGGCCACATCCCAAAGACAGCCATTGCTCCAATGATAATAAATACTACAATCGCAATAACTTTAATGAGTGCAAACCAAAACTCAAACTCACCAAAACTTTTGGTACTAAAAAAGTTAGCTAGACTGAGTAAAATAATAAAGGCAAATGCATAAACGGCACTAGAAATTTGCGGGAACCAAGCGTGTAAAACTTCAGCTCCAGCAATGGCTTCAATGGGAATCACCAACACCCAAAACCACCAATATAACCATCCAATGGTAAACCCTGCCCAAGGACCGATGGCTTTACGGGCATATGTAGAAAATGAACCTGTATCAGGTTGCGCTACCGCCATTTCACCCAGCATGCGCATGACCAGAAAAACTAAAATACTTGTAATTATATAAGCAAGTACGGCAGCAGGCCCTGCTTTTGCAATTGCCGCAGAAGAGCCTACAAATAAACCTGCACCAATAACACCACCAATACTAATCATGGTGACATGTCGATTAGAAAGTCCTTCACTTAATTTTATTGTTTTATCATTGTTCATATTCGATTCCTTCAAATTGACAAACTGATTTTAAAACCGTCTTAAAAATGTACTTCTCCAACTTGTACGAAACAAAAAAGGGAAAATCAGAGTTTTCCCTTTTATTGATTAATTTAATGTAGGCATAGCAAATTGTTTGGCTTCACGGACCTGCGTTGAAGGCCAACGTTGGGTAATGGTTTTACGGCGTGTATAAAAACGCACACCATCTGGGCCATATGCATATAAATCACCAAACAATGAACGCTTCCAACCACCAAAGCTATGATACGCAACTGGTACAGGTAATGGCACATTGACCCCAACCATACCAACTTGAATATTGCTGGTAAAATAACGTGCAGCCTCACCATCACGAGTGTAAATACACGTTCCATTACCATATTCATGGTCATTAATGAGTTGCATTGCATCTTGCATGGTTTGTACACGAATGACCTGTAAAACAGGGCCAAATATTTCTTGCTGGTAACTTGTCATGTCTGGAGAAACTTGGTCAATTAAAGTTGGCCCAACAAAAAAACCGTTTTCATAACCTGCCGGTTTTGCATCACGACCATCCACAACAATTTTAGCACCTTGTTGCTCTGCACTTTGAATAAAAGCTTGTACTTTGTCTTTATGTGCTTGCGTAATGAGCGGTCCGAAGTCATTACGCTCATCTGCATAGTGCCCAAACTTCAACTGCTTCATTTCTTGTTTTAATTTTTCGATCACAACATCGGCAACTTCATCGCCAATTGCAACTGCGACTGATAACGCCATACAACGTTCGCCAGATGAACCAAATGCTGCACCTAACAAAGAAGTCACGACATTATCAATATCGGCATCAGGCATAATAATCGCATGATTTTTTGCTCCGCCTAAAGCTTGGCAGCGCTTTCCACTCGCCGTTGCCGTACGGTATATGTACTCTGCAATAGGCGTTGAACCGACAAAGCTAACCGCTTGAGTTTTAGGATGATGTAGTAACGTATCAACCGCCTCTTTATCGCCATTTACAACGCTAAAAACACCATCAGGCAAGCCAGCTTGTTTTAAAAGCTCCGCTAAAAATAAGGCAGCAGAAGGCGCTTTTTCCGAAGGTTTTAAAATAAAACAGTTACCGCAAACGATTGCCATTGGAAACATCCACAACGGAACCATTGCAGGAAAGTTAAAAGGCGTAATACCTGCAACCACACCTAACGGTTGGAACTCACTCCACGAATCAATATCTGGACCCACATTTTTTGAATATTCGCCTTTTAAAAACTCAGGCGCACCACATGCATACTCAACATTTTCAATCCCACGTTGTAATTCACCTTTGGCATCGTGGCAAATTTTTCCGTGTTCTTCACCAATCAGTTGGCAAAGCTTGTCAGCATTTTCTTCAAGTAATTGCTTAAATTTAAACATCACACGCGCACGTTTAATCACTGGTGTATCACGCCATGCTGGAAAAGCCTGCTCTGCAATTTGAACCACTTGATTGACCAGTTCTGCATCTGCAAGTGCAACTTCTTTTGTACTCTCACCTGTCGCTGGGTTATAAACAGGTTGTTTCTTGGTTGTTTTAGTGACAAGTCCACCATCAATAAAATGCCCTACTACTTGAATGGTTTGCTGACTTGAATCGGTGTCTGTATTGGCAATCGTGTTACTGTCAAAATTCTCTAAAGTATTCATCTTTATTCCTTGTGTCTATTCATCTTTTCCAATTAAGTTCTAAGTCGATCAGTGTTATTTCACTTGATAAATTGCCTCACCCACGGCATTCATGAGTCGCTGCAACTCTGCCTCGGTGCTATTAAACATTGGACCAAACTGAAGCGTATCTCCGCCAAAACGGACATAGAAACCCGCTTTCCAAAGTTGCATTCCAATTTCAAAACCACGAATCGTCGCATCGCCATCACGTGGTGCCAATTGCACAGCGCCAATTAGCCCGCAGTTACGTATATCAAGAATATTTGGAGCTCCTTTTAATTCATGTAGAAGTTTTTCAAAGCTTGGAGCCAAAGCGGCCGATTGATGAATTAAATTTTTCTTCTCTAAAACATCGAGCGTCGCTAAAGCCGCCGCACAGGCAACAGGATGCGCCGAATATGTATAGCCATGGGTAAACTCAACCGCATGTTCAGGTAAATCTTGCTGCATAAAGGCATCATAAATTTCATGGCTTGCCACCACACCACCCAGTGGAATAGCGCCGTTGGTAATTTGTTTGGCAAAATTTAAAATATCTGGCGTAACGTCAAAATATTCTGAAGCTGTCCAAGTCCCCATTCGCCCAAAACCAGTAATGACTTCATCAAAAATAAGTAAGATATCGTGTTGATCGCAGATTTCTCTTAAGCGCTTTAAATAACCAGTCGGCGGCACAATACATCCTGCCGAACCTGAAACTGGCTCTACAATAACGGCAGCAATATTCGAAGCATCATGTAGCTCAATTAACTTAAGCATTTCATTGGCAAGCTCTACGCCACCTGTTTCAGCACAGCCTCTGGTAAAACTTAAATCGGGTTGTAAGGTATGCGGTAAATGGTCTACATCCATAAGCTGACCAAACATTTTACGGTTGCCACCAATACCGCCTAAGCTTGTTCCCGCAACGTTTACACCATGGTAACCACGTGCGCGCCCAATCAGCTTGGTTTTGCTTGGTTTGCCTTTAATTCGCCAATAGGCACGCGCCATTTTAATTGCGGTGTCGGCAGATTCTGAACCAGAGTCGGTAAAGAACACATGCTGCAATTTTTCAGGCATATGCTGAATAATTCGTTCAGCCAATTGAAACGACAATGGATGACCAAACTGAAATGCTGGTGAGTAATCTAGTTTAGCTAACTGTGTACTTACGGCTTGCTGAATTTCAGGAAGCGTATGCCCAGCACCACAAGTCCACAGACCTGATAATGAGTCGTAGACTTCACGGCCAGTGCTATCAATTAAATAAGACCCTTTAGCACCGACGATCATGCGCGGATCTTTATGGAAATTACGATTTGCAGAAAATGGCATCCAATGCGCTTGATAATTTAAGCTCATCTGAGCATTTGATTGAATGGTTTCCGATGCTGCATCATCATCAGTTAATTTGTCGATATCAAACATAATCACTCTTCTTGTTTTGAGGCTATTTTTTGAGTGTACAGAGCGATATAGTTTTGATAAATTCAAATTATCTTGAGTTTAGATTTAAAAAAACAAAACTAAATGAAACCTAAAAAATTAAATCAAGTCACTGATTTTGATATTAAATTACTTAAAATATTTAAAACGGTTTGTGACTGTCACAGCTTTACGTCTGCCGAAAGTATTCTTGGCATTAGTCGTTCTGCAATTAGTTTGCATATGAGTGATTTAGAAAACCGTTTAGGCATTCGGTTATGCCAACGTGGCCGCGCAGGGTTTGCATTAACTGATGAAGGACGTGAAATTTTAGAATATATAGAAGTGCTCACTGCTTCTATCGAAGACTTTCGCTCTAAAGTCAATCAAATGCACAACCGTCTAAAGGGCGAGTTTAATATAGGTATTATTAATAACCTTGTGACCATGCCAAGCGGCTACATTACCAATACGCTGGCACAACTTGCCGAAGAACATTCTGAAGTGATCATTAACATTAGCATGAGTACACTTTCAGATATTGAATGCCGTGTGCTAGACAACCGTTTACATGCGGGAGCAATTCCCCTTGTGACTCCGCTGTCTGGCCTAGACTATTTTGATTTATATAGCGAAAGTTCATTTTTATATTGCGGCAAAAACCATCCCTTATTTGGCAAATGTAGCAAGATGGATTTAGATGAATTAAAAAAATGGCAAGCTGTACTTCCTAATTATGCAATCACACCTGAAGCAGCAAAGTTGCATCAGCTTTTAGATTGTAAAGCGACAGCTAGTGACCGTGAAGGAATTGCATTTCTAATTTTAACGGGAAAATTCTTAGGTTTTTTACCCGACCACTATGCAAAAAAATGGGTTGAAGATGGTTTTATGCAAGCCGTTTCAAAGGAAAAAATGCATTACAGCACGCCCATTTGCTTAATTACTCACAAAGGCAAAAACCACAATATTATTTTAAAAACCTTTATGGAGATGATTGAGAAGCGGATTGTTGGGAGTTAAAAATCTTTGTTTTTTAATTTATTAAGCTCAAACATCGCATTTTTATATTCAAGATATGCCTTTTCACTGATTAGAACCACAGAGTCTTTCTCTTTTCGTGTAATTTTTACGGCGTAACCTAACAGCACTCTTTCCATGACTTTTGAAAATTGTGATCTTGCATTTGCATAATTAATTTGTTCCACAATATTAGTCCTAATCAGATAAAAGAAAGCCACTTTGATATTAAAGTGGCTGTGATTACATTAAAAATTGTATCGACCTAATAAATTGATTCGAGATAACTTTCCTTCTAACTCTGAAAAAGTTTCTCTCTTACCATAGGTATATTCAACACCAAGATCGACTTTCTCTATAGGCGTCCAAAATAAATTGACGCTTGCATTGATTAGCCTTTTATTTTGATCAGGGTTATTTTCTGAAAAATTTGAATCTTTATAGACAAGACTACCAGCAGACAAAGAAGAGCGTAAATTTTCATTCCATTTACGCATATACCCTAACTCGACAGAATCAAATTCACTTAAATACATTCGATTTTGATCAAAGTAGAACGCATCGTTATCTTTTGAATACAGCATGTAACGGTTATCACCCGCTATATGATAGTAATTAAACACAAGTGAGTCGTTTTCAGAAATCTTATACTTTGTGCCTAATCCTGCACCCCAAGCAAGTTTAGTTTGCTCCTCATTCGTATCAGAGATTGCTCGATTTTCATGTACCATTCCGTGCAATTGAACCAAGAAATCTGGATTCTTAAATTCATATCGCATGGTTAATGCAGGAAAACGGCTTCCGCCTTCTACATTTTTATTTTCAACATCACCGCCTTCCAAAGCGACTAATAATTTTTGTTTGGCATCAACAACGTGCTGATAACGGATTTGGATATTACGCTGAGTTCCCGTACCCATCGCTCCTGTAAAATCAACCAAACTTGGAGCTGTATCACTATTCACAAAAGGTGAAGTGGTTTGACCAATCAACCAATTTCCTAGTGAAATATAAGCATGTCTAACGCGAACCGAACCATTACCATTATCTCCACCACTTCCCATAAAATCGGCTTCTAGCTTTCCAACCAAATCTCCTTTCGAGGTCGGCTTGACGATATCCACTCCTATACGGGAAGTCGCAGCAGAAACATTTAATGATTTACTTGGTGAGTTTGAATTATCTAATGGTATTGACCCTGTTTTATTCGCAATTGAACGCGTTGAGCCTTCAAAATCATATGCAGCATCAACCCGTATATTTCCATAAAATTTAATTTGAGTTTGGTCAGCCGTAACAAGCGTTTCGGTGTCTGATGTTTTGTTTTGAACCAAGTCAGGTGCTGTGTTTAATTCATTATTTTTATTTAAATTTTGCTGCTCCATCAAATAATCTATTTGTGCTTGTAATTTACTTATTTTTTCATTTAGCGCTGAGTTATCTTCGCTTTCAGCTTGGGCTTGCTGCAATGTAATACTCATTAATAACGATAAATAAATAATCCCTTTATATTTCATGTCCTTTTCCTTTAGACGAAATTATCTAGACCAAATTGAAATTTCCTATTTTTCAATTAGCGACCTAATAATTATTGAGTTAACTTTTGAGAGGCTAACGAAGCTCAACCATTGACTTCGCTAGTTCCGTTCCTGCTCGTATATTTTTGAATGACCTTATTCGGGTAATTCACATCCTTTTTGTTTTAAGCTGTTGATCACCCAGCTACGGTCATTTTCACCTACGGCGATTTGATCTAATTGCTTTTGTTCAGCGGCATGTTTGGCACTTGCCTTCAGATAAACTTCTTCTACTTCTGCATATGGCACGCTTAAAAGCCCATCTTCATCACCTAAAATCAAGTCTCCAGGTTCAATTACCATTCCATTAATCGCGATAGGGACATTAATTTCCCCCGGTCCGTCTTTATAAGGTCCTCGATGTGAAACTCCTGCCGCAAAAAGTGGAAAATCTCCCTCTCCAATTACAACCGAATCACGAATCGCGCCATTAATAACAATGCCGGCTATACCTTTTTTAATGGCATAAGCAACCATCATCTCTCCGATTAATGCATTGGTTAGATCACCGCCCGCATCAACCACAATGACATCTCCCGCTTGGGCAATATCAATAGCGTAGTGCAACATCAAGTTGTCACCCGGACGCGCCTTAACTGTAATGGCAGGTCCACAAAGATATCCCTTTTTATGCATTGGTCTTAACTGAGCCCCGCCTGAAGTCATTCGATTCATTGAGTCACTAACATTCGCGACTGGTAGATCTCGATATTGTTCAATCCATTTTTGCTCAACTTTTCTGTCGTTTTTTAGCACTCTAAAACCAATTGCCATAACTTTTCCCTTACATCAGTTTTCTTGTGCAAATTAATATGACAGTATTTTTTTGAAATGTCATTTCATTTTTAAATTTAATTTAACTAAAAAATACTCTATTTTTAAATTTAATTTTTACTATTGACTATTTTTTTGAAATGACGTTTTAATAATATGGATTATTAAGGACGTATTTTGTTCAAAATACTTAAATGGAGTGCAAGTCAAAATGAAACGTAAAGTTCTTATCACGGGGCCAACATTAACTTCAGATGCGTTACTGTATGCTCAATCCCATGATATTCAGTTGATCCCAACTGAACCCTACATGGCAAAAGATGAAATGGAAAAACTCATCCATGATGAACAACCTGATGCAATTATTGTTCGAACAGGCAAACTTTCTAGGGATATGATTTTTGCTTCAGATAATTTAAAAGTGATTGCAAAACATGGTGTTGGCTTTGACACAATCGACACTCAGGCTGCTGCTGAACGAAAAATTCCTGTCACTATTGCCGTAGGCGCAAATGCACAATCTGTTGCCGAACACGCTTTTGCACTCATGTTTAATGTTGCTCGCCAAGTCACATGGTTAGACCAACGAATCAGAGAAGGTCATTGGGACAAAGCAAGTGCAAATGGTGTGGAGTTATATGGAAAAACGCTGGGCTTAATTGGTTTAGGGGCAATCGGCAGCATACTCATGAAGTTAGTCGCTCCCTTAAACATGAAAGTAAAAGTATACGATCCGTTTCTACAAAATCTGCCAGAGCTTGATTACGTAGAACAAGAGCATGACTTTGAAAAACTCTTAGAAACCAGCGACATTATTAGCCTACATTGTCCACTCACAGCAGAGAATAGACACTTATTTTCTCACGCCCAATTTGAAAAGATGAAACGCTCAAGCATCTTAATTAATACAGCACGTGGTGAATTAATTGATCAGGCTGCATTAGTTGAAGCACTTAAAAATAATAAAATTGCTGGTGCAGGTTTAGATACCTTTTCTTCAGAACCACCTGAAAAAGATAATCCATTATGGGAGTTACCAAATCTAGTTGTTACTCCTCACATAGGAGCAAACACAACAGATTCACGTAATCGCGTCGGTCTCTTAGCACTCGAACAGATTGTGAGTATTTGGGATGGTCAACTGTTAAACCCACGAGCTATCGCTAACTGGAAGTTACTCAATAGCTAATCATGGAACTCAATTGTTTCTAAGCTTTTAGATGCGAGAACAATTAAAATATTGAATATAAAAAAGGATTTTTTTATGTCTACAGAATATTCTCAAGCAAGTGCGATAGAACGCGAAACGATGCGCAAGGTAGCGTGGCGATTACTACCATTTTTAACACTTTGTTATGTCATCGCCATTATTGATCGTGGCAATATTGGTATGGCTTCATTACAAATGAATGAAGACCTTGGATTAACAGCTACTGCTTTTGGTTTTGCCAGTAGCTTATTTTTCTTTGCATATTTTTTATTTGAAGTACCCAGCAACCTCGCCATGCAAAAATTTGGAGCAAAAGTATGGATTGCCCGAATTATGGTGACGTGGGGGGTAATATCATCAGCAACTGCATTCGTTGAAAGCTCCACATCGTTATATATCATGCGTTTTCTATTGGGTGCTGCCGAAGCAGGTTTTTTTCCAGGCGTAATTTTATATTTAACCTATTGGTTGCCTGCAAACTATAGAGCAAGAATGATTGCAATATTTATGGTGGCGATTCCAGGTGCAAACTTTCTAGGTTCACCATTATCTGGTTTTTTATTATCCCTAGATGGCTGGATGGGCATGCGCGGATGGCATTGGCTATTTATTTTAGAAGGTATTCCTGCTGTTTTACTGGGTATCGCCTGCCTATTTGTACTCACAGATCGACCAGAACAGGCAAAATGGCTCAATAGCGAACAAAAAGCTTGGCTAGTTGAAAGACTACAATTTGAACGCCAACAAAAAACCCCGATTGGTCATATTTCACTATGGCAGCTTTTAAAGAATAAATATATTTGGGTTATGATCATTATTTATTCTGGTGCTTCTGCTGCCGGCAGTACAATGAGTGTTTGGGCACCACAATTAATTAAATCATTTGGTTTGAGTAATGTCGAAATTGGTTTGGTGAATGCAATTCCTTATGGCATCGCTTCTATTGCCATGATTCTTTGGGGTCGTAGCTCAGATCGTAAAAATGAACGCCTTTGGCATACAGCAATCGCTCTAGTGATGATCTCAATTGGTTTATTAATTGCTTTGTTCACGTCTTCACTTATTGGCACAATCTTTTTACTCAGTATCGTTTTAATTGGTGCTTATTCTGCGAAAGGTCCATTCTGGGCTTTAGCATCATCATGGATGTCACCGACTACAACGGCGGCAGGCCTAGCAGCAATTGGTGCATGCGCTAACCTGATTGGTGGCGGGATGATGGTGAATATCTATGGCGCAATTCATGATGCAACAGGAAGCCATGCTATCGCCTTACTTCCACTTGCAGCATTAAACCTCGTGTCGGCTATTATGGTTTTCATTATGTCTAGAAAGAAAGCCGTTTTGTTTAGCCAACCACAAAGCACTTCATAAAAAAACATATATAAAAAAAGGGCTAAATCATGAGCCCCTTTTTTATATTTAAAATATTAGAATTAATTACGAAT
>NZ_JZFB01000001.1:832750-840378 GCF_001188385.1 Acinetobacter sp. V2
TTGAAGAAAAAATCACCTACAGATTTTGCAACTTCCGCAGTAAAACGGCTTGATGGGCCTGAAATGAGTAAGGCTCCTACTACCTCATTTTGAGCATCAAACACAGGCAATGCCATTCCAGCTGCGTGGGGTTCTGTTACACCAGTTGAATAAAAAGGTTCTGTTCTTGATAAAACTTGTTCATATGTTGATTTCAATGCTTGAGCACATGCCGCGCCATCCATTGGTCGTACTTCGCCCGGCTGAACGTGAACACGCAATCGATGGGTAGAGTTTATTCGATATTGGCAAAGACGATATGCTCCATGCTTAACGTAAAAAGAAGCTGTCTCACCAATTTCATCTACAAGTTGCTGTAAACAAGGCATGACATGTCTTTCTAAGTCTAAAGCATCTTGATAAATTGTATTTAAACGCATGACTTCGCTGGCAAGTGTATATCTGCCATCCGAAAGACGGTTAACAAAACCAAAATCTTCTAGCGAAACGATTAAGCGCATGATGGTTGCTTTATTTAATTCTGTTCGTTCAGCGAGTTCTGCTAGGGTTAAAGATTTATCACCTATTCTAAAAGCAGTTAACAAAGTTAAAAGGCGATCAGCCGATGCATTTCCGCTTGTTGCTGGGTGAGGTTTAATTTTAACCATGTTTTTCCTACAATATCTTGATATCAATTTTAAATGTATTGAATTAGGTTTTTAACTTTACCATATTTCTTATATTTTGATTTAATCTCTCAAGTGACCTTCGGTTTTTCTTTACCCAACCATATAAAGCTTAGTTCTTTCAGATGTTTATCATAAAATAATAAGTTCTTCCTTGAATTCCCAAACAGTCCACTACACTGCTTTTCTTATAAAACCCCACCAATAATTGATATTTGGCGGGGCCTTCTATGCACAGAAAATACGACAGGTTAAATCGTAAATTTTCCTAAACGAAAGATTAATATTTAAATGAGGATATTAAAAACGATAACCCACACCTAGATATGTAATTAAAGGATCAATATCAACTTTGGTTGAGGCATGAATTAACTGCTTACCTGTTTTGCTATCAATCACATCAATATTTGCGCGGTTATTTAACTTTGCATAGGAAACTGAACCAACAGCATACCAATTTGGCGTGATGTCATACGTAGCTCCTAGACTCACAATTGGGGCAATCGCATCAGTTGCTTTAACCCGAACATATGGATTTGCACTTGAGGTTTTGCCATCTAATGCTGCACCAGCATTGTTATCTAGAACATTCTGAATCATATGCCCCGCAGCAATTAAGTCAGAATTAATTTGGTCGTTTAACTTAATGTTAGAAAAGCGTGAATACATAATTCCGGCACCAATATATGGCCGAAATTTATTTACTCCTGCCTTACCGAACTGATATTGAGCTTCTAATGCTGGAGTCCATGCACGTACCGTAGCAGCTTTCGATTTATTACCGAGGTTAGTGATTGGAATGTCTTGTAATAAATCAAGTTTATCCCCTATAACCAAAGCAGCTAATCCTTCAGGATTTGCAAAACCAGATAACGGCGCGTTGATTTCTCCTTTCCCCTTAATATCAACTTTTGGAGGAATCCCACCGATTAACTGTAAAGACACGTTCTCATTCACATAGTAATTAAACATTAAACCCAGAGTGTCTACATCTTCTGCTTCAAGCCCTGTGCCTTTACCTTCCCATTGTTCTAGTCCCTTAATGGTTGCTGTACCAGTGATATCTGGCGAAACCATATCATTTTCATCTACAAGCCCTAATAACTGACCAACCGATTGTTGTTGATTGCCGTTTTCATCGACTGGATGGCTAAATACCATATCGAGAACTTCTTTGGCATTTTCCCCAGTTGATAAGGTTGCATTAGGGTCAATTGATTTCATAAATGCTGAGGTAGAAATGGTTCCGACTTTGGCAGTGGTTCCATTTGCTACAGCAGTATTGATGTTGAATGGATTTGCTTTCCCTTGTGGCATGACATGCAACCACCCAGCAGATACAGAGAACCGTTTAAATTCTGCATGAGAGGTTTGAGTTCCCGTTATGAAAGCCACGGCGAGCAGATTTCCGCCTATTAATTTTAAAATATCCATTTTATTTCCTTTATTTTATTTAAGAGGTTTCCATTAACCTCTTCATTTAAAATAAAGATTTTTTTAACTTTTGGTAAAATTTTCTGATAAAAAGCATTATAAAACAATATATTAATTTTACTTAATTTATTTTAATTGATTGAAAAATATACAATATAAATGAATTTTCTATGGAAATTTATAAATTTAAAAAAAGCCCACCTTCCGATGAGCTTATTTTTACTGGGATTAAAGCCTATTTTATTTTTCTTAGATTTCACCCATAAAAAACTCCGCTAAATAATTTTTAGCGGAGTTAAAAATACAGAATAGTCTGTATTTAGATTTAATCAAAAAAAATGCTATCGCATTTATGAAATTTAATTAGTAAATGAAAGAAAAACCATTTTCATAAATTTTGTCTGTAGGCACATAGTAATATCCATAACATTCTTGAGTCACATCATCTAATGCTCCAAGCGAAAGAATACCACTAGCAATAGTAAGGGCGGTAAAAACTGGTCCACCGCTATCACTATGACCGCAAGTATTAGTATTTACTTTAACCCAAAAACTTCCTGGATAGCCTGGACTATCAATAGTTGTCCCAACTGCTTCAACAGTACCACAGCTATATCCAGTCGATAGACCATAATGACATACGCTCTCACCTATTTTTGTTGCAGATAATGTCCGTCTTCCAGTCAATGTTCTAGTTGTTGTTGGCCCCACATAGAACTTATTGGTGATATTGGCTGTTGTACTATTCCACTGGAAATCATTAGACTGCGCGAATAAAATTTCACCTACAAATGTATAAGGCGTACCATCTGCTTTATTCTTAAAGTTATTCGGACAATGAGCAGCTGTACTCATATACTTTGTACCACTAGCATTTTTAATACCAAAAGCAGTAGTACAATCTCCATACATTGTTGGACTGATTTGTCCAGCAACAAAAGTTCCACCATGAGCATCGACTAAAGGTTTGATAGTCCAATTAACAAATTTAATTTCAATTGGTAGATTTGGATTTTTCCAAAGAGATTGTACTTGGTCAACCTTCTTTAAATTTTCAGTAGTACTCTTTCCTTTAACTTCAACAATAATATTCCCATTTTTTTCATTGTAGCTAATAGTTTGAATGGTATTAAAATAATTTTTTACTAGTTTTTGTGCTTTATTTATCTGGCCTTTAGCAACCTCTCTCGTTTCTTTAGCACCATACTGAATATCAATAGGTAAATTACTTTTGGAAATAGCATTCCCTACCGCTACATTTCGTTTCTCATTCTGGCCATAACCTTTAACTCTAACCACAATTTTATATGTAGGTGAACTTTCAATATAAATACCAGCTATACGGCCTTTAAATTCTTTTTCAATAACTTCGAGTGCAGAGTCTCGGTTAGCTTCTAAAAATAATGCTTTATTTGCTTCTGCTGTGCTAACGCCATGCAATAAAGAATAACTATGGATGTCCTGCTCAATTCCCTCATTTGATGCAGCAAATGTACAAGATGATGAAATTAAAATTGTTAGGGCTAATATTTTTTTCATTTTTACCTTCTGGTCAAAAAAATAAGATTCAAATATAACGATATATTGTTTCTATAAAAACCAACCAAATTTTAAACATGAGGTGCATAACCTCGGGTATTCACATAATGTTTCACCATTAAATATAATATTTCTAAGGAAAAATTAGAGAATTACAATTTATAAAACAAAATATTCTTAACCGTTATTTTTTGTTTATTTTTTAAATAGTCTTTTTGCTTAACTTAGTGCAAGTATTAGAAGTTATAAGATGATGTCTCATAAACAATCAATAAGCTGGAGCTATCTTGTGCCATAATTTCTGAGGCTATCTGGTTGTAAAAATATTATTTTTGATGCTGGCTCATTAATAAACCAAACTTACTAGCTATTATTTTTTGTTTTAGGGCAGTTACTGCCGTGACAAGATCATCACAACAAATGTTTATAACTCTGCTTACCACACTCATACGGTGTATCTTTTAATTCTTCCAATTCCTCTTGTAATTTTTGTCGATCAAGTGGAAAAACAGTCATAACATCCTGATCTTTTAAACCAAATCTTTCTTTATTTAACTCCATAAATTCAATCATTGGTTTTTGTGCTTTCCCAACATCACATAAAAGGTCTGCTATTCTCATTTGATGTTTAAAGCTAACTTGTCCTACCGAATGAATTCGGCTTAAATAATTTTGTAAGTTTTGTTCAGCAGTTCGGGAATTTTCTATCAATCTTAGGAAAATCGTCATTCTCTCTCTTCCTAGTTTTTCAGCATGTAAGTAAGTAGAACTTAAACAAAATAAGATAAGCATAATTGAAAATAGTTTCATTTTTATTGAACGTAAAAATTCTTTGGATTTAAATTATAAATCAGAAACACTAGTCTCAATAAATACTACTACAATAAAAAAGCCCACCTTCCGATAAGCTTTTTATTTAATTAAAATTAACGGTATGTATTAGGCGTTAAATTCTACTAATACTAGGCTTATAAGATCTATGATTTAAATACAACGACTCTTTATTAAAAAAAAAGAGCACCTAAGTGCTCTCTTGTTCTTATTGATTTTTGGATAAGGCAAAATTTATTGCCCTGTCATATGCGTGTTCTTGTAACTCTGTATATACATAGAAATGCTGTTCTGCCTTGGTAACAGGATTAATCAGTTTCATTGCTTCATAACTATGAGTATTTAAATCATTAGGATCAACATCAAATGCTTCTAATTGCTGCTCTCTCCACTCACCACTTAGAACACCACCCACACAAAGCCATTTTGTTGAATTGTCTAACATATATAATCCTTATTATTTGAGGTGCTTTTATACCATATCACGGCGACCTTTAAGTCAGTTTAATTTCTCATCCCATCAAAAGAGAAAGCCCCCACCAAAATTGGCGGGCTTATTTTTTAACAACTGAATTATGAAAGGTATGAATATTTTTGTGCCAAGTAATCATTCGCTTTTTTTGTTGTCTCAGCATAGGTCAACTCGGCACAAAGCCAAAATCGATATGTATTTTTACCAATAATATAACTCTGGCAGTTGTAAGTTGATTGCTTACTTGTATCTATTTCATTAGCCTTAAAGAACGTTCCTTCACGGTTTTTAACAACTTCGCCGTCCAAATCACCGCCAATACAAATAAACATTGTAATAATCCATAAATTTATGAAGATCAGCTTAACACATATAGAAAAAATCTCCCCAGAATAAGGATACTTTGAGGAGCTTTATTTACTGTAAACGGTCAGGAATTTTTAGTCGTATTGGTTAGGATAGATAAGCTTTATTAATCAGAAATCATCATACAATTCGATAAAAATCGAATATCAGCTCTTGATTGAACTTTCTATTTGAATTTTATAATTAATATTTTTCTCCTCATCAATATAGGATAGTAAATGTTCATCCCTTCTTTTCCTTAATTTTCCAATTTCTGAATCAATTTTTGCAGTAATCAAAGATTCCTCTTCTTGCTCCTCATTAGGAATGTACTCACTTATTGATTTCATACTTTAACACTCCTGTTTTGCTGCATTGTTAGTTTAGTTCCACTAAATAAACAAGTGCGTTAACGTGTTTTTTATTATTAAAAGAAAATCTGAAATCTATAAAACAAAAAAGCCCACCTTCCGATGAGCTTTTTATTTATTTAAAATTAACGGTATGTATTAGGCGTTAAATTCTGCTAATACAAAGTTTTTTACTATTTCATCAAAAGTTGGTTTCAGAAGAGCTTGCTCGCTATTTTTTATAGTTTTATAACAATAACTCGCTGCAACTCCCATACTGAACAAAGCTAACAATTTCATTGCTCACCTCACTTATTGGGAAGAGTGAAACTTAAAGTATCATTCACGTTTGTAGCGTTCCAACTCGTTTTAGCGAGGTTTCTGTATACTTTTTAAGCAATGTGTAATAAAAAAGCATACATCTTTGGGATGCTATCGTTGATCTATTCAGCTACAAAAAATTTATCTGTATCGTTTCAAGCAAATCATCACTTATCACTTCAAATTCTTTAATTTTTGCTGAATGAGTGTTCATTAAAGGATGATTTAATGATATTTCATCTAATTTATCTAATGCACGTAATTTATTAATCACATGAATTTCAAGTGGCAATAAAGTAAACGGAGGGTTAATGAATTTTGGGGAATGCTTACGTAAATCATTATCTATTAATTCTTCGCAGTGTAAATTTGCTATATCTATGAGTAATGGTTCTAAAAATACTGAGTCACATGACCAATTACTTATCAAATCTTTAAATTTTCCATCTAATTTTGATTCTAATGTAAATTCTTCATTAATCCATTTGTAATAAGCCCATAATGAAAAATAGTCATAACTTAAAGGAAAATCAGATAGAAATTGTTGTTGTAAGCAAAACTCTACTTGGTATGCTAATTTCCTTGCTAAATTTTTATTATTTAATAGAATCGCCCAAAAAAGTAGTGCAGAAAATTCTGAAAAATACTTCTTTAAGTCATGTATATTCATTTTATCTAAAGGATTTATTTTAAAATCTTTTAATTGTAATTCTCTTCCCACTTCTGCATACATCAAGGCAAGATTTAAACTATTTAAAGCATCTATATCTGTATTATTATTTTCAATTTTTAAGAATGCCAACTGGGCATAAGGTATAGACATACCCACTATATGATAGGGAAAAAGTATATCTTTTCCATCTAAGGTATCTAGTATATGTTTTTGATAAAATTTTAATGAATGAACCAAACTTTCAATACTATATGTTTTATAACATTTTAATAATTTATTTAATTCTCTTATTGCTTTCATAAAATAACCTTATTGGCTTTCTATCCATTCAAAATGATTATAAAGATTTGATACTTTTAACTTTACTTTAAAATTAGCTTTATAAACTATAATTTATCTTTGTGGAATTATTTATTTAATTTCCCCAAAAAACCTCTCCACCACCACATCCCTTTTATCCAAACTATTTGAGCTTAAAATCTGGAACATCAAACCATCCATTAAGTTTAAAACCATATTGGCATCGGGTTTTAGCGGGCTGTTCTCTAAACTAAAAACCAGATCAAAAAGCTCTCGAAGCAACCATTTTCTATACTCAACTGCCATTAGGTAGGCCTGAGAGTAAATCTGTTTAATTTCAAAAATAGCTTTAAGCAATAGATAGTACAGACTATTAAAATTGACATGTAAAACAATAATTTCTTTAAGTTTAGCGATTGAGTTTCGGTAACGACTTGAGTAAATAATTGCCAGCACTTCCTCTTTCAATCGGCTTTTTTGAAAAGAGACGCACCTTTCAACAAGCTGTTCTTTTGAGTGAAAGTAGTTGTAAAAAGTGGCTTTAGGTATTTTGGATTCTTTGGCAATTAAGTCCACGCCCGTATTGTGAAATCCATAGAGATTGAACAGCTCTATTGCGGTATGAATAACCTGTAATTTTTTGGAAGATCTTTCTAAAGTTGGCATCGTTTTACCGTTATAAATTCTTGTTGTTTCTA
>NZ_JZFB01000001.1:840388-840637 GCF_001188385.1 Acinetobacter sp. V2
TTGGGAGAAAAAAAGGCACAGCAAAGCCGTAAAGACTGTGCGTGGCACATCTCAAGTTTTATTGTTGCTAAGTTTTAGTCGTGACGAATTAAAGCCTGAAAAACCTATAGCTCATCAAACTGCTTTAAATTGATTTAAGTTGTGTCGAGATAGATTTTGACAGTGACTGCCAATAATTTATGAATGTGCATGGGCCAACTCCTTCTTTTGGGAGTTCTGCCAAAACATTATAAATTATGGTGGCAGAAC
>NZ_JZFB01000001.1:840647-840857 GCF_001188385.1 Acinetobacter sp. V2
GAAGCAGGTTGACGGACTGGTTCAACTCCAGCACACTCGAAAGTGTCCCACTCCCGTCCTACCGCTACGGGAGGGAACGAGATGTGCACACAAAACTATTCCTCAGAAGAAATAATCCTGATGTGGTTGAATTACGGTCCGTCAAAACCGACTGGCAATGTAGGCCAGCCCGCAAATGGTAATCTTCAAAAATTAAGGTGTCAATGTGAA
>NZ_JZFB01000001.1:840888-850375 GCF_001188385.1 Acinetobacter sp. V2
CAATTAAGGAAAACCTTAAATATTAACTTAATAAAACTCTCCTGTTTTATAAACATGTTAGCTGTTAGGTTCAACTTGAGTCGTTTTACTACTTGAATAGATAAAATAAAGTGCAATTGCTAAACAGATGAGCGCGCCCAATCTATAGGTTGAAAAAGGCAGAATTTCATTGCCAAACCAACCAAAATTATCAATTAACATACTCATGAGAAGTTGCCCAAAAATAACCGCAACAGTTGCAACAGCCGCCCCGATTCTTTGTACTGCTAAGACCATAATCACAATATAGGGAACGCCACACATTGCACCCAGTAATTGCCATTTAGGTACATCTAATAGGGTTAAAGTTTGCTTGGGTTCAAAATAAAAAATAAGTAATGCGGTAATTAAAGCGCCTACCGAAAACGTTAAAAATGCACTACGGAATACGCCAACTTTACTGCCAAGCTGGCCATTAATTGCCGCTTGTACACTAAGTAAAGCACCGCCGATGACTGCCAATAAAATCATCAATATAGTCATATTTCCCCCTTATGCTTTTGCGACTAACGAAAGTGCAACCACAATAAAAACAAGCGCAAGCACACGTTTTCGATCTACTTTTCTATGCGGGGTTCCGAGTAACCCATAATGATCAATAATTAGACTCTTAAAAACTTGACCAGCCAAAATTCCAATCATGGTCATGGCAATACCAATAATCGGCGCTGTGATGGTAAGAATAATGACGTAGATCGGGCCAATTACCCCACCCAATAACTGCCATGATGGAAGAGTAAAAAATGAGGGACTATTGCGAGGACTAAAAAACAACATAAGTAGAAAGGTAAGTGCGGCCCCTACTCCAAAAATACTAAAAGTGGCCCACAATTCTCCAACTTGTGTACCTAATGGCCCTAAAAGACCAGCTTCTACGGATAGCCCCATCCCACCTAAAATGGTGAGAAACAGTAATAGAATTTGCATGAACATTGCCTCATGGTATTTAGGCAACGAATCATAGAGTAGCCAATTCAGCAGAAAAACAGCATAATCCATGAATCACTTTTGCAGAAATTGCACAGATGAATTTGTCAAATTCGATTGATATTCGTAGCCTTCGCTTTTTTATCAGTGTATATAAAGCTCAAAACTTCTCTGTTGTGGCGAGAAAAGAAGATGTTTCGGCATCGATGATTTCTCGGACCATTCAACAGTTAGAAGATGCGTTGGGGCAGCAACTTTTTTATCGAAATACACGAGCAATCACACCAACCGAATCAGGTAAATTGTTTTTTGAATATGCCAAAAGAATTACAGAGCAATTTGATGAAGCTCAAAAAGCATTGCAAGATAAAACGGTAGAACCCTCTGGGCTGGTCAGAATTAATGCGCCCGTATTTTTTGGTCAAAGCCATATTGCGCCGTGGTTAGCAGGTTTATCAGAACGTTATCCAAGACTTTTAATAGAACTGATTCAGACAGACGAATTTATAGACCCTCTTCGGGATAGTACTGATTTAATATTTCGCATCGGAACTCTGACAGATTCATCGTTTCATGCGCGTATTTTTGGCACACAAAAATATCATTTGGCGGCCTCTCCTGCTTACATTGCTAAATACGGCGCGCTTGATCATCCCAAAGTACTCAATGACCATAAATGTTTAGTCTATAAAGGGTTTGAAGGACCTAACCGTTGGTTAATTAGAAAGCCAAATGAGGAATGGGTACATTATCCAATTGTGCCTTTACTTGCTTCAAATAATGCCGAGAGCTTAATGACGGCTGCACTCAATGGTATGGGAATTGTTTTATTTCCTGACTGGCTCATTGGTGAGGCTTTAAAGCAAGGTAAATTAATAAAACTTTTACCTCAATATGAAGCATCTATTAAACCTCAACCACAGCACATCGCAGCAATTTATCCGAATGTGCGTCATCCACCTTTAAATATTCGAGTAGTGATTGATTATTTTGCTGAGATCTATGGTGAAACACCTTATTGGCAAGATTAAGGAAAACCTTAAATATTGGCTTAACAATTTGCTTTTATAACAGCACTCTAACACTTTCTTTTTATTGTGAATGCGCTTACTTGGCCATAATATTTTAAATTTTGAGACTAAAAAAGGAGGTATAGGCCTCCTCTTTTAATTCAAACTATAAACATCTGGTGGTATTTAAATACCTTTATCTGCCACATATTACTGAAGATTCTTTGAGTACGTTTTAGTTGGTATTTGTGCGATCTCTTTCTTTTCTAGACGATTTAACAATGTGCCAAAGATAGCTGCAACAATGTACATAAATAATGAATAAACTGCTGCTGGCATAGCGGCCATACTGCTTGCCATTACTGTAAAAGCAATGGTCATGGCTAAGGTACTGTTATGAATCCCAATTTCAAACGCGCAAGCTTTTGCCTGAAAGCTATTTACACCCAATAATCTTGGAACAAAATAGCCAACCATTAAACTACATACGCAGAACAACAAAGTAGCCAATCCAATTTGCCCAATATACGTCATCAGATTTTGGTAATCTCGTGCAATTGCTAATATGATGATTGATACGAGAAAAACGATAGCAAAGATACGCACAGGTTTATTGAGCTTTTCAGCCGTATGCGGCGCAAAATGACGGACTAACATTCCGATCCCAACGGGTACTAAAATAATGAGAAAAACTTGTATGATTTTAGAGAATTGCAAACCTACATTTTGTCCATTTTCCATAAAGTGTTGTATTGCAAAATTCACAATTAATGGAAGTGTAAAGGCAGCGATAACCGAATTTATAGCCGTTAAAGTAATATTTAAAGCGATATCCCCTTTATAGAGATAACTAAATAAATTAGCAGTTGGCCCACCCGGTGAAGCAGAAAGGAGCATTAATCCAACAGCAAGCATGGGTGGTAAAGCAAGAACCTTACAAATAATAAAAGCAATACTGACTAAAATAACCAGTTGGCAAAATAATGCGATAAAGACAGCTTTTGGATGTTGTCGTACGCGCTTGAAGTCATTTATGGTCAACTCCAGACCCAAACCAGCCATAATAATTGCGAGTGCAATTGGTAAAAATACAGTAATTAATCCTGAACCCATAATCTCATTCCTTTTTTCATTTATTTATGGGACTTCTAGTCCCATACACTTATGTTTTTAATAAAAAGTTCTTATTAAACCTTGAGTTCTTTTCTTAAAATTTTACCCACATTCGACTTGGGTAATTCATTGATAAATTGGATATGACGTGGTTGTTTGTAGCCAGTCAGGTTTTCTTTGGCATAGGTCTGGATTTCTTCAACCGATAAAGAGTCATCTTTTTTGACAATAAAGGCTTTAGGCACTTCACCCGATTTTTCATCTGCAATACCAACCACGGCGACTTCCAAGATTTTTGGATGTTGGGCTAAAACTTCTTCAATCTCGTTCGGAAAAACATTAAAGCCTGACACTAAAATCATGTCTTTTTTACGGTCAATAATTTTGGTATAGCCTTTTTCATTCATGAAACCAATATCACCCGTTCTAAAGAAACCGTCAGCAGTCATGACCGCTTTCGTTTCTTCAGGCAAATTCCAATAACCTTTCATGACCTGCGGGCCACGAATTGCAATTTCTCCAGTTTCACCGGGTGCTAATTGATGACCCTCATCATCCAAAATTGCAATATCCGTGCTGGGTACAGGAATACCGATCGTGCCACTAAAAGTATTAGAGATTGGCGGGTTAAAGGTAGCAACAGGCGACGTTTCTGATAAGCCATACCCTTCACGGATAATACGTCTTGTCAGTTTTTCCCATCCATCGGCAGTGGATTTCAAAATTGCCATACCGCCGCCTGTGGTAATTTCTAAACGGCTGTGGTCCAATTTATTAAAGCCTTCATGATTAAGCAGCGCATTAAATAATGTATTTACAGCAGGAAAAACCGTAGGACGATATTTTTCAAAACAATGCACGAGAGCATCTAAATCACGCGGGTTTGGAACTAAAACAGTGGCATAACCTTTATTCATTGCACTATGCAATAAACAGACAGTAAAACCAAAAATATGATAAAGCGGTAAGGCACAGATCGCTATTTCATCTTCATAAGCATCTCGGTCACCAAAATAGCTTTTAAAAACCACATTATTTTGTAATAAGTTAGCGACAATATTTTTATGGGTTAATTCTGCGCCCTTGGATACACCTGTGGTTCCACCCGTATATTGTAAAAGCGCAGTGTCCTCAAGAATAAGCTTAGGACGTATATAGTCTTGTGCATTTGCCTTCAATAAGATTTGCCTAAAAGCGTATTTTTTAGAATCTAAGGTGTCTAATTCAGTAGGTTGCTCGATTAACATTTCAGTTATGGTAGTAGTAATAATATGCTCAACCGACACTTGCTCTTTGACAGCGTCATAAACAGGTAAAAATTGCTCTAATATAAATAAGACTTTTGCGCCTGCATCATTTAATTGATGCTTTAACTCACGGGCTGTATAGAGTGGATTAATATTGACTAGAATGTAACCTGCACGAATGACGGCAAGTGAAATAATCGGGTATTGAATAATATTGGGCATCATTACGGCAATACGTGTACCTTTTTCTAGCCCTAAACTTTGCAAGAATGTTGCTACTTTTCGACTATATAAATCGATTTCAGCATAAGAAAAAGATTGATCTGCAAATATAAAAGCCTTTCTTTGCTGGAACTTATTAAAACTGTTGTCCCATAAATCGAGAAGTGAAGTTTGTTCATCCGGCAATGTAATCGTACTTTCTATATTCCATTGCTTATATTCATCTAACCAGATCTGTTTTGTCATCTTATTGTCCTTTTATGAGAGGGAGAAATGGAACTGTTCCTACTCCACTTTTTATATTTTCTTTAATCTCTTAATCTGCTTACTCTCGTACAGAAATAAACTGTTTATATAACTAAGCGATCCATCAAATAGTTGAATTAAAATTTATAACCAATTTTCAAACCGTAACCGATTGAATAGTTATTTTTATATTCACCCACATAATATTCACTGCCTGCCTGAGCACCAAGCTGACCTTTGGCATCACCGAGCCATAGATACTTCATTCCACCTGAAATAAAGTATTTTGAAGATGGACTATATTGCGCACCAAGACCAACACTGTAATAACCTTTAGCTGGCCCACCTGTGGACACGCGCTCACCTGCTCCCGAGTCCCAACCTACAGAAACTGAACCTGACCATTTATCGCTTAGGCGTTGCCCAATTCCAAGATTGGCAGACCATTGATCATCATAATAACGAACCAGATTAAAACCATTTGGACGACTTGGCGTTGATAGGACCCCAACAACTTCTGAGATTTCGCCAAAACGATACGGTTTAAACTCAAAATCATTCCAGTGAACCCAACGTACGTTACCGAACAATAAAGTACCTTTGCGTAATCCGGTCTGAAATTCCAAATTCACTGACTCTGGCGCTCTAAACTTAGTTGAGCCTGTTGTCCCTGCTTCTGGTAAGCCCGCAACAATATGATTAAGTGCCTCCTTACGAGATTCAGTGAGTTGTCCTATAGAAACCATATACGCCAAATGCTGATCAAGAAAATCGCGGCCTTGCTGTGTACTCAACATATCAACCAGTGGCGCATTTTCATTAGCTGTCACTTCATGCATAATTTCTGAACGATAGGTCAATGAAGCTTTAATGGCTTTTTCGGGAATTTGATAACCAAATCCTGCCAACCATCCCCAATCTCCAACTTCTTTGGCATTAAAGTCATAGCCATTATATAAACTGAAAACTTGACCTCTTAAATTGACGTTACTTTTAAATGTCTGATAAACAGGACCTGCATAAAAGTTCCAGTTCTTATCCGGTTGATAACCCAATATCAGACTAAAATTTTGCATAACAAAATTCGATTTGGTGTTACCTGTTACGACTTCTCTACCGGTCTTTTGGGCAAGTGTTGCTGAATCAATACCCGGTACTAAAATCGTGTCACTCGGCTTAGCAACAAAGCTGTTATTTCCATAATATTCAGAGTCGGACGTAAATGGCTGATCGTAAAGAAAACCAAATGAAAACTGAGGTGCTAACTGTAATTTTAAAGCTGCACTGGGGCGATAATCAGAGTTTGCAATATCAGAAATACTATTACGCGTTGGGTTTGTACCCGCTTCTTGTCCTTCTAACGAAGTGTCTGAAACAGATAAACTTGCCTCAAAATAATTACCAGGTTGTAGAAATGCAGAAATTGATTGTCCTGTTCGATCAAATGCTGCTGCATAGAGTGGGCTCGTACAAAATGAAGCCATGACTATGACTAATGTTTTCTTTTTCATCTTTTAATCCGTCCTAGATTTTTATTTTTACTTATTAGGGCGCCCTTTACTGAACGCCTGATGTTTGTTTTACATAGTGATTCTTATTAGGCATTTTCTATAAAATCGGGTTGTTCTCCTTTCCTTTCAATGGCGCGGTTAAGGAATGGTTCTTACTAGAACCATTCTTCTGACATATTGAGTGGAGTCGTCTCTACCGGATCAAGTACCGCTAACCAACTTATAATTTTCGGCATTTCCCAGCCAAAGAAATAATCACACGCTGCAAGTTTCCCATGCAGAAAATCAGGGTCTGTTGAATTTGGCATGAGTTTATGAATGACTACCGCTTGATCAAGCCATAACCACCCCACCACAAGATGCCCAAAAGCTTCCAGATAATTGGCGGCATTTGCCAGTTGAAGTTCTACATCGGTTAATGCATGCAATTTCTCCGTTACATTTCGGATGAGTTGCCACTTTTGGTCTAATTGATCTGCATGATCTTTTAAAGAAGGCTCTGCTTTGGCTTGTTCAATCGTATTCATGATTTTTTGATGTAATAGCTTCATCGACAGTCCCTGATTAAGACGAGTTTTTCGTCCTAATAAATCGAGTGCTTGAATGCCAAATGTTCCTTCATGAATCGGGTTAAGTCGATTGTCCCGATAAAACTGTTCAACATTATATTCACGGGTATAACCGTAGCCGCCATGAACTTGAATGGCTAAATCATTTGCCACAAGCCCCCATTCAGAAGACCAGCTTTTCACCACTGGTGTTAATAGATCAAGTAATTGATGGACTTGATCGCGTTGCTCGGCATCTTCAAGTGAGTGGATATCATCGGTTAATCGGGCTGCATATAGGCACAGTGCTAATGCGCCTGAGACATATGCTTTTTGCGCCAAGAGCATACGGCGTACATCTGCATGTTGAATGAGCGGGATTTGTGGAGAACTTGGATTACGTTCACTACGAGAACGACCTTGTACTCGAGTTTTTGCATAATCTAAAGCATGAAGATAACCTGTATATCCTAATGCTGCTGCCCCAAGTCCAACCGAAATTCGGGCTTCATTCATCATATGGAACATATAGGCCAGCCCTTTACCAGCTTCGCCGACTAGCTCACCAATTGCGCCTGCTTCTCCTTCGGGTGTGAAACGGCCTTCCCCAAAATTCAGCACACAATTCACTGTTCCCCGATAGCCCATTTTGTGGTTAATTCCAGCTAATACCACATCATTACGTTCACTTGGCTGTCCATTTTCATCGAGTAATTTGCGCGGTACGGTAAACAGAGAAATGCCTTGCACACCTGCTGGTAATTGTCCATTTTCATCTGGAATTTTTGCCAAAACCAAATGAACAATATTGTCAGAAATATCGTGCTCGCCACCTGAAATCCACATTTTGTTTCCAAACATACGATAACGACCATCTTTTGTTTTAATCGCACGTGTACGAATATCAGCCAGACTTGAACCTGCTTGAGGTTCAGATAAACACATCGTTCCGAAGCATTTGCCTTCTATCATGGCGTTGACATAGGGTTTAACTTTTTCAGGTTCACCATGAGCCATTAATAAATTTGCATTACCAATGGTTAAAAAGGCGTAGCCCGCTGTTCCTGAATTGGCACCGAGTAGATATGCCATACCTGCACGCTCGATGGTATTGGGTAAGTTCATCCCATTCCAATCTGACGGAAACGCTGCACTCATCAAACCTGCATCCGCAAAAGCCTTAAGTGCGACCCCGACTTCAGGATTGACAGTTACACGCTCACCATCAAAAACAGGTTCGTTACTGTCATTTTTTTTATTATGCGGAGCAAATAAATCGGTTGCCAAAGCCTCATAAACGTTTAAAACAGACGTGTATTCAAAACGGTCCTGTCCTGCAAAAGAATTGCGTTGGCTGAGTTCTTCGACTTTTAGCCAATCGAATAGCAAAAAATCGACATCACGGCGAGAGAGAATTAATTCATTGCTCATGGGTTATTCCTATACATTTACAAGTGTAAGCCACTCTGTCACAAGTGCTGGTTTTGCCTGATCTTCGATTTCAATCGTGACTTCCATGATCAACTGATAACTTCCCTTATTTTTTTGGGAAACATTTTTTAAGTGAAAATTTCCACGCACCCGCTTACCGCTATGTACAGGATTAATAAAACGCAAATTATTGATGCCATAATTCACGCCAGATTTCTGCCCCTGTACAGTTGGTAAGACCTGAGCCGCCATCGCTGAAAGTAAAGAAAGTGTTAAAAAACCATGGGCAATGGTGCCACCAAAAGGTGTCTGACGAGCAGCTTCTTCATCCACATGAATAAATTGATGATCTTGCGTGACATCCGCAAAGGTATTAATCATGCTTTGATCAATGGTCATCCACTTCGAGCTACCTAATGCTCGGCCTTGCAACTCAACAAGCTGGTCGATGCTTAATGTATTTTTTGTCAAAATTATTCTCCTGCCATTAATGAAGCTTTTTTCAGCTCAAGCTCACCCTGAGCGCCTCCTCTGACAGGCACAAACTCATCTGTTCGGTTTGAAACATCAGCTAAACGTTGTGCTAAAACATGCGGAACCTGTTCATCCGTACCTAAATAAATTCCTTGCGTAAGGGTAATGTGGGCAGCTTCAAAACTACCTGCACCTGCACAAAGAATCATACGGGTAGGTGCATCTTCGCTAACCAAAGTCGCGATTGCAGGACTAACCGCACTTGGAGCAAGAGCTTTAAGGGCTTCTTCGGGTAATAATCCTTCAAGCATACGAGTTGCAGCTGTTGGTGCTAGACAATTCACCCGAACATTAGATTTTTCACCTTCTAAAGCCAGTGTCTGCATGAGTCCAACCAATGCCATTTTTGCAGCGCTGTAGTTGGACTGCCCAAAATTGCCATATAGACCAGAGGATGAAGTCGTCATAACAATACGACCATATTTTTGCTCGCGCATGATATCCCATACCGCTTTTGTGCAATTTACTGCCCCCATTAAGTGGACATCAATCACGGTACGAAAGTCATCTAGCGACATTTTGCTAAAAGTTTTATCTCGAAGAATTCCAGCGTTATTAATTAAAATATCTACACGTCCCCAACGGGCAATGGCTTCATCTACCATCTGTTGAACTTGTTCAATATCCGTGACTGAAGCACCATTTGCCATCGCCTCGCC
>NZ_JZFB01000001.1:850417-856786 GCF_001188385.1 Acinetobacter sp. V2
ATGGTTGAGCCACCTTTTCCGTTTACATCGCTACCAAGATCATTCACGACCACTTTTGCACCCAAACGAGCTAGTAACAATGCATGTTCCCGCCCTAGACCTGCGCCTGCACCTGTAACAATAGCCACTCGATTGCTTAAATTAATTGTCATGATTTTTTCCTAAATATATGAATAAGATGTATTTAATAAATGTTTTAATAAGCTGTTACGCCGCCATCAATTGCAATGGCTTGTCCTGTGAGATATGAGTTTTCTTTGGCACACATCATCAGCATCATTGCCACCACTTCACTTGGATGGCCAAGACGCTTCATTGGCGAGGCCTGCGCTAAAAAGTCTTGTTTCTCTTTGAGCTCACTGTCAACCACCATCGGGGTGGTTGTATAAAATGGACAAATTGCATTAACTCGAATGCCTTTATTTGCATATTCAATTGCTGCTGTTTTGGTTAATCCCACCACAGCATGCTTTGCCGCAGCATAGGCAGCCAATTTGGGAGCCGCGCCTAAACCTGCAACAGAAGCAACATTCAGAATAATGCCACCACCTTGTTGCAACATCTGACGAATTTGGTGCTTCATTCCAAAGAACACACCTTTGGCATTGACGGCAAAACTCAAATCCAGATCTGCTTCATCGGTATCAATAAAGCTTTTCATAGGCGGACTCATACCTGCATTATTGATCCCGACATCGATTCTACCAAACTGAGTAACTGCACTTTGTACCAAAGCCTGTACATCTGCTTCGCAGCTGACATCACACACTTGCGCAACCACCTCCACTCCTGCTTGGCGTAGCGGATCAACTACAGTATTTAACCCTTCAATATTCAAGTCACCCAACACTAATTTTGCACCATACTTTGCCAGTTGCTCTGCCAGCAATGCACCAAATCCACTCGCTGCACCTGTGATTAAGACCACTTGACCTGAATAATGTTCGTACATTGCTATTCCTCCCTAAATAGTTAAACCGCCATCAACCACAATACATTCACCATTCGTATAGCTCGCAGCATCTGACACTAAATAAAGTACAGTTCCAGCCATTTCACGTGGTTCTGCGTGACGGCGTAATGGAATTGAACTCATCCAGCTTTTATAAATATCTTCATTTTCAAATAGTGCCGAGGCAAATTTGGTCTTGGTAAGACCCGGCAATAAAGCATTCACTCGAATACCCAACGGCCCACATTCCTTTGCAAATGCTTTAGTCATATTCACCACAGCAGCTTTGGTAATAGAATATATTCCTTGTTGGTCTCCTGGCTGTAGAGCATTTACAGATGCCGTATTAACAATTGCACCGCTGCCCTGTTCTTTCATTAATTTGCCCGCTTCAATAGACATGAAGAAATATCCACGAATATTGACTTCAACCGTTTTGTTATATGCAGCAATATCCGTATCAAGAATATGACCAAAATAGGGATTGGCGGCCGCATTGTTGACTAAAATATCTAAACGTCCATGTTCCTTACGGATATATTCAAAAATTTCTGCAATATCTTCTAACTTACCCACATGGCAAGCAAAAGCCTCCGCCTTTCCATTTGCTGCAATAATTTCATTAGCAACACGTTGGCAATCTTCAACTTTCCGACTAGAGACAATTACATGTGCACCTTGTTCAGCTAAAAGTTTGGCAATTTCCTCGCCAATGCCGCGACTCGCACCTGTAACTAAAGCTACTTTTCCAGTCAAATCAAATAAATGTGTTGCCATATCATTTCCTTATGTACCTAGGTTTTATAAAAATTAGTTGTATTCAACGCTTTCTAAATGTTGTTACCACAAGCGCTACATTCAAAATTCACGGTTTTAATCACTCTATTTCTTACGCTATTTCCTGACCATATCTAACTTGTTACAATGAATAAAATGAATTGTTTGAATAACAAACTATGAATGAAATGAATAATAATATTGCCTCTCTTGCTCGTATGGATCTCAATTTATTTCGTGTATTTGTGGCAATTTATAAAGAAAAAAATCTAACACGGGCCAGTGAACAACTTTTTCTAAGTCAACCTGCTGTTAGCCATGCATTAGCTCGTTTACGCGATCATTTTAATGACCCATTATTTATTCGAGATGGTCACGGCGTTGTTCCATCACCTTTAGCCAAACGTTTATGGCCTAAAATTGAACAATCATTACAACTTATGCATCAAGCAATTCAGAGCACACATGACTTTGTGCCGGCACGAGATTTAAAGCATCTCACAATTGCTATGAATGATGAGTATGAAGGAATTTTTTTACCCTCTATTATTCAACACTTAACTCAATTTAATCCTAATTTACAGTTAAATAGCGTACGTATTGATCGTAAAAACTTAAGACATGAGCTTTCTACGGGGAAAATTGATTTTGCGATTGATGTTCAACATTCGGTTGAAGAGAGCATTGGTTATGAATGCCTTACTAAAGATCAGTTTGTTGTGATAAGTCGTAAGGAGCATCCCTTATTATCCAAAGCAAACCTAACCAAAGAAATTTATTTAGACTCTAAGCACATTACAGTGTCCTCTCGTCCCACAGGTCGTGTTTTTGAAGATTTTTTCTTATCTAAACAAGGTATCAAAAGAACAATTAGTTTTCGCTGCCAACAATATGAAACAGCAATCCGATTAATTACACAAATGGACCATTTACTCACGATTCCTCAATGTCAAATTGCTTATTTTAAAGATTCTTACCCTCAAATTAAGATACATCCGCTACCGATTGATATAGTTGGATATCAAATGAATTTATATTGGGATCAGCAAAAATCCCATGAACACCAAATCCTATGGTGCAAAAGTCAAATATTGCAGCTTATGAATAGTTTATAAGATAGTTTCAAAACTGATTCACAAGGATAATACAGTCATTTAAATGGCCTATTGGTAATTACCATCATTTAAAAATGCCAATGCTTGCTCAGTTGAGCCTTCATTTAAAGGGCTGTGGTTGGGGTTAAAGTATCGCAAGCAAGCACGTATTATATCGTCAACCTTAGGCACGCGATCTTGTCGAGCTGCTCGAAAATAATCTTTGAAACGAAAACGATGAGGTAATTGAGTGTCTTGTCTTACTAAGTTTTCGACCGCAATATAAGCCAAAACAATAAACAGTGGGAATGTAAAAACTGCCGCCCCTACTCGAAGTATATTACTGTCACTAAAGTATCTAAACATTGCATCGGCCACTTCACGGTGCTCTACCTCTTCAGCTCCATGCCATTGCAATAGACGTAACATTTCTACATCGACAGGTGCTTGTTGTAACCCCTCTGCATTGAGAACCCAATGCCCTAACACTCCTGTCAGATGTTCAGCCGCGGCCACCATTGCTAATCGAGTTGTTAACCACATTGATTTTAAGCGTGGATTCTTCAACTCATAGCCTAGTGGTTTTGGACCAATCATGTCATTAAATATCCAATTCATCATTTTGGTATAACGACTTAAATCAATCCCCAAGGCCTCTATATGCCGAGTTCCGAGAGTGTGTCCATAACTATGAGCACCTTCTTGTTTAATAAAAGCTATAGCTGCCTCTTTCAGTTTTTCATCTTTAATATAAGGCAGTGCATCTCTAAACGTCTGACAAAACCAACGCTCTGGTGCAGGTGTAATCGGGTTAATTGAATTTAAGATTTGTGAAACCATTGGGTCATCATAAATCCAATGTCGTGGGGTCTCAGTAAAATCAAATATAGGCCGCCTCGGTACAATGACATAATTTTCTTTAATTAAGCTAATCATGATAAAACTCCTAATATTTCAAAAGCACATATCATTAATCTTGGGTCAAAATGTTAAAGCCCATACGTGGGCCAAAAGCAACAAATGTTCTAATTAATCCTTTTATTGCTTTAGGTTGTTGCCCACGGCTAATACGGCGGAATTGGGCAGCGTGCCATGCCAGTTGTAAATAAGCATCTACAGGTTTATAGCCAATTGAAGGCACACGAGCGGGTTCTATTATCGATTTTCCAGCCAAGAGTTGTTTTGCCAAATCTGGTTGTGTTGCAAATGGACGAGCCATTCCTACAAGGTCAACCACTCCATCCGCCACAATCTGATTCATAAAATTGGCTTTACGTAACCCACCAGTTAACATGAGCGGTAATTTACTTTTTTGTCTTAAACTTTCTGCATAATTTATAAAATAAGCATCGCGCTCTAGCTGTCGTTCTGGCGTATATCCGAGCTGCGCCGGAGACTCATAATTTCCACCCGAAATTTCGAGTAAATCGATTCCCTCTTTTTCGAGTGCTAAAGCAATATCTATCGACTCTTCAGAGCTTAATCCACCTTTTTGAAAATCGGCAGAGTTGAGTTTTACACTTAATATTTTGTCTTTTCCTATTGCAGTTCGTACAGCCTGAACTGTTTCAATGAGCATACGGCGTCGGTTTTCAGGACTTCCGCCCCACTTATCTGCTCGAACATTGGCCAAAGGCGATAAAAATTGTGAGAGTAAATAGCCATGTGCTGCATGCACCTGTACTCCATCAAAACCTGCTTCAATAGCAAGTCGAGCGGTGTGAGCAAATCGATTAATCTGTTCATATATTTTTGCTTCGGTCATCGCACGTGGTATGCGAATAATATTCATGGCAGGTAAATCAAGCCCAACTGCTGAAGGGCCTATTGGCTTTTTCAAAAGTGGTAAAACTGCAACACGACCAGGGTGGTTAATCTGCATAATAATTTTGCTACCATTGGCCTTAGCAGCCTGAGCCCATAACTTATTCGCTTGCAAAAATTCTGCTGACTCTAAAACTACATTTCGTGGTTCCACAAAAGCACGATGGTCAATCATGACATTGCCGGTAATTAATAACCCTGCTCCACCTCTAGCCCAAGCCGCATACAACTGTTGTAAGTCAATTGTAGGTGAACCATGCCGATCGGCAAGTTGCTCACTCATCGCAGATTTGGCAATTCGGTTTGGAATGGTAATACCACAGGCTAAAGTAAAAGGGCTAGCTAATGTCGGCTTTGGATTAGGTTTTGTCATTTTGTTTCTTCCTAAATTTGAAAATCATTCATTAAGATATATGTCTTTTAATTTCATCATTTGCTCACGGTTATCGTGTTGCCAAGGATGAAAATCTTTAGAGTAAAAATCTAAGTAACTGCGGCTAATTTTTCGGATAACGCCTTGGCTTCCAAACAAATATTTCAAACCCACATATAGACTTTTAAAATCTCTATTTTTGCCCGAAGCCTTTAAAAGCTCTTTTGTTCCTCTGCTGGTAATTATGAGAAAAGAAAGCGTGGTTTCTAACATCACAAACCTTAAGAAATAAGGTCTATTCACTAAAGATTGGTAGACATCAAACGCCACAGCTTTATGCTCTGTTTCCTCAATGGCATGCCAAGCCCAAATTTTTCGCAAATGAACATCAAGCAACTCTAAGTCTTCAGGCGCGATGCTAATAAAATAGTCCGCTAAAATTGCTGTTAGATGCTCCATACATACTGTGCAAGCCAACTGATGCTCTAAAGAAAACTGTTGTTGCAACATACGGTTCATCTTTTTAAAACGTTTATAAATACGTTCAACGGGATAACCTTTTTTAAGCATGACTGCATTAAGTGCATCGTGCTCTTTGCCGTGATGGGCTTCTTGACCAATAAAAGCTCGGACTTGTTTAAGCAAAATAGGATCGCTAATTTTGTCCTGATAATTACGCACGCTATAAATAAACTGCCGTTCACCATCAGGGAAAGCACTTGATAAAGCCGTAAATAACATGGTCAGCAAAGGATTATCTTTAAACCAAAACTCAGGTATTTCATCTGGAAAAGACAAATCTAACTGGCGCACTGTAATGTCAATCGATGCGGAAATTTTAGAAAAATCTTGGGCTGGCTTTGACTGAAAAAATGCATTCATCGTTATTCTCCAGTTATAAAACGCGTGGATTAAACTGACGTAATAAAAATAACGGCGTGTGTAACCGAGGTATTTGAATCGGTGGCATTAATCCTCCCGACAAATCAACACGATGTAGTCTGGCCTCAATAACTTCACCTAACCCCATATCATGTAAAGGATCGTTTGCTGTGCCTGTAAAACGTAAGTTCATTTCAACCTGACGCACTTCAACTGGGTGCTCTTTCGGGGTAAATCGAACTTCACGTGGCAAACCAATTCCTAAACCACCCGTAATATTCCGATGTGGTAATCCTAAAATTGGAGGGGCATCATGAATGACTTCACCCAGCTTGGCTTCCATTTCAATAAGTGTTGTACCTCGGCGTGAAGCTTTGCTTAAAATACGTTTGCCATCATTTTCCCAGCTAATTTGACCCATCTTTTTAGGGTAGCCGAGCAATTCACGGCCAATAATCATGGCTCGG
>NZ_JZFB01000001.1:856828-861487 GCF_001188385.1 Acinetobacter sp. V2
TATTGCCAACTTTAATATGAACAAATAGACCCGCTTCATGGTAAGCGCCCGTATAGACATTTTCAGGGAAATACGCACAAAACAAATCGGCTCTGGCAGGTTTAACCAGTGTCATTCCAGAAGGTAACCAACGTGCCATCGCTTTTTCATCAACTTCAACGACAGCAGTCAAGTAGTGGGCATTGTGATAAAGCTTATTGCCAAGATTGGCTAAACCTACAGGCACACGTAAGTCCTTAATCAACTGTTTCATTGGCTTAATCTCGAAAATACTTGTTTAAGAATGGGCAGCAAAATAATACGTGGTATGTAACGCCCTCCAAAGGTTTGGGCCTGTGCCACGAAACCCGGAATCACAATTCGACAATTCCGATCCATTCCCTGAATGGCTTCTTTGGCGACGCGTTCTGCTGTTACCCAAACAAGACCACCACCTACACCATCAATTTTTGTAATGCCTGCAACTTCATTAAAACCAGTTTTGGTTGGTCCCGGAGCCAGTAGCGTACAGCTAACCCCTGTTCCTTTAAGTTCGCTATGTAATGACTCGGCAAAAGAATTGGCAAATGCCTTAGTTGCTGCATAAGTTGCATTTGCTGGAGTTGGCTGATGACCAGAAGTAGACCCCACAATGAGTATTGCCCCAGCTTTTCTTTTAATCATTTGTGGCAATACAGTTAAAGTCAGGTCATGAATTGCCACCGAATTAACTTCAACTTCTTCGCGCTCTCGGTCTGCATCTAAGTCTTGTAGGCAACCAAAAGTTGCAAATCCAGCGTTATTACAAAGAATGGCTACTTCAATATTTTCTAAATAATCACGAAATTTAGCTCGCGCCGCCCGATCACCCAAATCACATGGATATAAATCTACGGATATTTGATATTCGGCTTTTAATTTTTCAGCAAGTGCTTCTAATTTTTCTACACGGCGAGCCACTAAAACTAACGAATAGCCCCGTACAGCGAACTGTTTTGCTAACTGTTCACCAATGCCCGATGAAGCACCAGTAATCACAACTCGAGAAAAAGTCTGTGGAATAGGTAAACTCATAATTCATGCTCAAAATACAATAATGTGATTATTCCGAACTTTTAACTTGAGCGTGAGATGTGGATCAGACATACTGATAATCATTTTCGGCCATAATAAAAAACAATATGAAAGATCCTTATGGGCTTTCCAAAGCCAGCATTCCTATTTCTTATGCGCATTTGTTATTAGAAATCATGGTCGACAAAGGTTTTTCTGCGCTTGAAATTTTGAAGAAAAGTAAAATTCCCTTAAACCTTTTAGATCAACTAGATGCGCGAATTACCCCTGTGCAGTGGTCCAAGCTGGCGTGGGAAAGCTTGTTATTGTCGAAAGATTCTGGCTTGGGATATGAATATGGACTAAAACTGCGTTTAACTGCCCATGGCCCGATGGGATACGCCCTTATGAGCAGTCCAAACCTGCGGCAAGCCATTGAGGTTTCAACGCAATTCTTTAACATGCGATTAAAAGATTATCGTATTGCTTTGCTTGAAAATAATGAGTTTTCTATTATTGAAATTAATGAAACTCACCCAATTGTCAGCAATCAACCCGAACAAGCTGCAACACTTAGACGATTTTTTTATGAATGTTTAATGATTGGTGTGATTCAAACTGGTCAATTTTTAATAGCACATGATTTTGCTGAAATCGAGTTATGGGTAGATTGGCCTGAACCTACCTATCACAAAGCCTATCAACACTTATTACCACTTATTCGCTTTAACCAAGCGACCAATCAAATTCGATATACCAAAAAGCTTCTAGATTTGCCCATTAAAATGGCAGATCCGATCGCTTTTAAACAAGCTCTAGCGCAGTGTGAAGCTGAACAAATCCGTTTTTCCGAACAAATTAAAGATATATGCCTGACCGTAAAGGCTGAACTAAACTTAAAACCACAGGTGGGTTATCCGTCATTTGATGAAATTGCGACTCGCTTAAACATGTCTAGTCGAACATTACGGCGCCATTTGAGCCAAGTCGGTTCTTCATATCTACAACTGCTTGAAGAAGCTCAACAAAAAGAAGCTGAGCATTTGTTAATTCATAGTGATATGGATATACAAGAAATTGCGCTTTATCTGGGCTATATACAACCTACAAATTTCACACGAGCTTTTAAGAAATGGACAGGTCAAACACCCATTACATTTAGAACGAATCAATAATGTGGATCTAACAAAATATATCTTGCTGTCTTACTATTTTCATGTATGATTGAGTAATCACTCAATTAATTTATTTGTATATGGCTCGTCCTCGTAGTGAAGATAAACGTAATGCAATTTTAAGTGCTGCTATTGAAACATTAGCAGAACTTGGAGAGCGTGCATCTACTTCAAAAATTGCAAAAGTCGCTGGTGTAGCAGAAGGTACTTTATTTACCTATTTTAGCAATAAAGAAGAACTGCTGAACCAGTTATATCTTTCACTAAAGGCTGAACTACGTCAGGTCATGATGCTTGGTTACCCTGCTGATTCTGATTTGCAAACTCAAATGTCGCATATTTGGCAAAGCTATTTGAACTGGAGTTTAGAAGCTCCTCTTAAACGTAAAGTCATGGCACAGCTTTCGACTTCGGAACAAATTACTGAGCAAAGCAAACAAATTGGCATGCAAACCTTTTGTGACCTCACCCAAAACATTCAAGAACGTATTAACAATGGCAAATTAAGAGATTATCCACCGTTATTTATTGCTTCAATTTTAGGTGCGCTTGCAGAAGTTACACTTAATTTTATTGCCCAAGACCCTTCTCAAACCGAGCGTTATCGTAAATCTGGTTTTGAAGCCTTTTGGCATGCAGTTTCAATTTAGATAAAAGTCAAGGATGCGCGGCATCCTTATTTTTAAACCAATTAATGAGTGAGCAAATACTCATTTAAATAAATCAAAATAAGCACTTAGCCCAAGTTCTTATTTGCACATATAGGTTTGTTCCAATAAGGAAAAACAAGATGACTATTTCAAACACAACAGACTTGCCATCTCCCTTAATGCCATCTCAACAACACAATGGCAAATTTAGAAATACGCGTCCAAATCAATACAAGCCTTCTTTTGGTAAAACGCTCCAACTCATGTGGAAGTTTTTATTTAACAAACCAAAAGATACCGTTCCAAACAGAGAAATTCCTGTTTTAAGCTTGTCAAAAGAACAACTGTTGAGTGCACCCGATCGTTCTCTATTTCGTTTGGGCCACTCAACCATCTTATTAAAACTGCAAAATGAATTTTGGTTAACTGACCCAGTTTTTTCAGAGCGTGCATCACCTTTTCAATGGCTTGGACCAAAACGTTTCCACCAGCCACCGATTAGCATTGCGGACTTACCACCCATTAAAGGCGTGATTTTGTCGCATAACCACTATGACCATCTCGACTACCATGCAGTTATGCAACTTAACGATAAAGTTGAGCATTTCTTAACACCGCTTGGTGTCGGTGACACACTCATTAAATGGGGAATTCCAGCAGAAAAAGTTCAACAACTCGACTGGTGGGATACTACCAATGTGGATGGACTAAAATTGGTGGCTACCCCTGCTCATCATTTTTCAGGCCGTGGTATGGGCGATAGCAATGCGACGCTTTGGGCTTCGTGGGTAATTATTGATAATGACTTACGTGTATTTTTCAGTGGTGACACAGGCTATTTCGATGGATTTAAAGAGATTGGACATCGTTATGGTCCGTTTGATTTGACCATGTTAGAAACTGGTGCTTATGACCCTGAATGGCCTGATGTTCACATGCAACCAGAGCAAACCTTACAAGCACATATCGATTTAAAAGGGCGTCATTTGTTGCCTGTGCACAATGGTACTTTTGATTTGGCACTTCATGCTTGGGATGATCCGTTTGAACGTATTGTTGGTTTGGCTAAAGAAAATGCGTTACCGATTAGCACACCGCAAATGGGAGAACTCTTAAACTTAAACGAACCAAATGTCGAAAATTATTGGTGGCGTTCGTAAGTTTTTCGATAATTTTTCTAAATTATTTATATCCTTCAATTTTACTTTAAAGGTATTTAAATTCAGTTATATACCCTCCACTTCTACCATCCATCCCACTCCAAAATAAAACTAGGACTAACTTTGTCTTAGTTTTATTATTGACTTAAAACACAGACTCCATTAGTCTGTGTTTGTAATTGATCAATTATGAAATTAAATGGCTTATATCACTAGTAGCGTCGAGTATGCGATTCACTGTCTTCTTTTTCTTGTGAACAATGAAGATAAACCTTTGAGTAGTAAGGATCTTGCTGAATTACAAGGAGTCTCTCCAAGTTTTATGGCAAAGATTTTTCCTAAACTTGAAAAGGCAGGTCTCGTTATTGCTCAAGAAGGTGTTCGTGGTGGGTATTTACTCGCTCGATCCGCTCATGAAATCAGTTTTTTGGATATCGTGAATGCAATTGAGGGTGAAAAACCGCTCTTTGAATGCCAAGAAGTTCGCGGTAAATGCGCGGTCTTTAATCATGCTCCACCAGACTGGGCAACCAGCGGTGTGTGTGCAGTCCATGCCGTCATGCTACAGGCCGAAAAAGCCATGCGAGACGCTTTAGGTGCTCATACACTTGGTGATATTGCTGACCGTTTTGGCCGTTATGC
>NZ_JZFB01000001.1:861530-862413 GCF_001188385.1 Acinetobacter sp. V2
GAACGCATCGAAGGAAGAACAGCAAAAATGCGGAAAAGTAAAATCTCACGGGATACACCAGACTAAATAAGCTTATAGGGCTTCATGCCCTAATGTAAAACTCCCCTAATCGTTTTAAACGCCTTCTCAGATTTTTCGGACAATCAGAGAAAGGATTCGCTCACCCTAAATTTAGTGATGAGTTGGAATGTGTTGTCCGAAAAATCGATCAAAAGGATAATCAAATGAGTAAGCGTATTATTATTGCTGGTTCTGGCTTTGCTGGTTTATGGGCTGCACTTGCTGCACAAAGAGCAATTCACTTAGCGTCGCAAGAACAAAACATTGAAGTGGTGATGGTTTCCCCTAGCCCGAATGTTGATATTCGTCCTCGTCTTTATGAAGCTGTGCTTGAAAACATGAACCCTGATATTTCAGAGTTATTAAGTGTGGTTGGGGTTAAATTTCTGGCAGGTTGGGTAAATAAAATTGATGTCGACCAACAGGCAATTGAAGTTTCAACCACCGATGGCAGCAAACAATCCTTAAGCTATGACCGTTTTATTCTGGCAACCGGAAGTACGACGTTTATGCCCCCAATACCGGGTCTTACCGAATATGGCTTTAGCGTAAGCACACTAGAAGATGCTGAGAAACTAGATCAGCACCTTAAAAACTTAGCTAATAAAGCTGCAAATACAGCACGTAATACGGTGGTTGTTGCAGGTGGTGGTCTTACTGGGTTAGAAACCGTTACTGAAATGCCTGAACGTCTGCGTAACATTTTAAGTGAAACTGATGTCCGTGTAGTTTTAGTTGATTCCTCAACAGAAATTGGCGCAGCGATGGGTGACCAAGCTGCTACCGTTATTCGAGAGGCTCTTAGCGAGCTTGGTGTGGAAGG
>NZ_JZFB01000001.1:862455-862894 GCF_001188385.1 Acinetobacter sp. V2
GTAACACTTTCTAATGGTGAAAGAATTGAAACACAAACCGTGATTTGGACTGCTGGCATGCGAGCCAACCCACTCACCTCTCAAGTTACTGGTGAAAAAGATAATTTAGGACGTATTTTAGGGGATGCTTATTTACATGCACCTGAAGCAAAAAATATTTTTGTGACTGGCGACACTGTAAAAGTTCCAACCGATGATTTAGGTAACTTTAACGTGATGTCTTGCCAACATGCCATGAGTCTAGGCCGTGTAGCGGGTTACAATGCTGCGGCAGAACTAGTTGATTTACCACTTCATCCATACAGTCAACCGAAGTATGTGACGTGTGTTGATTTAGGTCCGTGGGGCGCACTCTATAGCGAAGGTTGGGATCGTCAGGTTCAATTTGTGCGTGATGAAGCTAAAAAAATTAAACAAGAAATTAATACCGTCTGGATTT
>NZ_JZFB01000001.1:862943-866961 GCF_001188385.1 Acinetobacter sp. V2
TAACCCTGATTTTGTGATTGTTCCTTAAACTTAGCCTTGCTAGATCACACCACTTTATTTAAACAGCCGAAAAGCAAAACCGTCACCGGTTTTGCTTTTCTGATTTATATTTGATTCATTAACAATTATGACTTTTCTAGCTCTTCTACTATTGCTAAAGCTGTCTTTTTCGCTGAAAAAGGGTTTTGCCCTGTAATTAACTTGCCGTCTTGAACTACATATGGAGCAAAGGGAATAAAAGCTTTTTCATAATGAGCGCCGTATTCTTTCGCTAACTCTTCGGCATTGTACGGCACTTTTTTTGCTACCCCTGCCAAAACCTCTTCACTCCAAGCAAAGCCTGTTAACTTCTTATCTTTTATCAATCGCTCTCCGTTTGAAAGCCGTACATTAAGTAACCCACAATAGCCATGACAAACACTTGAAACGATGCCGCCCTTTTCATAAATGTTTTTGGTGATTTCTTGAAGTTCAGGGTTATCTAAAAAATCCCACATCACACCGTGACCACCTGTGTAGTAAATCACGTCATAGTCTTGCCAATTAATATCGGAAGGCTTAAAAGTATTCGCCAGCAGCGTAATAAAAGCTTGATCTTTTTCTCGGTCTTTAACAGATTTATCAGCAACTAACGGTGCAAGCGATTTAGGTTCAATTGGAGTTTTACCACCATTTGGACTGACAATATCTTGTATGTAACCTTGCTTTTCAAATTCATCATAGGCATGAGTGAGCTCGCCTAACCACAGCCCTGTTTGTTGATCTACATCCTTATAGCGTGAAACATTGGTCACGACGTGTAATATACGTTTAGACATTTTCTCACCTCATTTTTCATATTTATAATTCTATTCTTTCGTCTATCAAAGCATAGAAAGTTGTTACTGAAAGTGTGTGCTTGGTAAAGTTATGAACCTTGCTTTTATGCTACTATAAGTCTAAAGTTAGCTTGAATGTCAAGAGAGTATGTGGCTATGAATATTAGCGAGTTATCTAAACTAAGTGGTGTAAGCACCCCTACAATTCGTTATTACGAACAAATCAAACTCTTGCCTAAAGCAAAAAGAAAATCGAATGGCTATCGTGAATATACCGATAACGATTTGAAGCAACTCTCTCTCATCCAACAAGCCCAGCAGGTTGGATTTTCTTTAGCAGAAATTAAAGGTTTTTTGCCATCGAAAGTTGCTGCTTGGGATCATGATGCACTTATTCAAACAATTGAAACCAAAATTCAAGAAATAGAACTTTTAGAACAAAAGCTAAAAGTCAGTAAGCAAAACTTACGCACCATGATTCATGCCATTAATGACAAACCCGATGAAATTACGTGCGAGCAAAATGCAGAACGGCTTATGACCCTCTATTTCGACAAAGTAAATACAGCGTAGTTTTAAACTTTAAACAGAACTTTTGTTGAAAAACCAATTACAGGCGAACGCTGTAATTGGTTTTTTCATACAAATATTATAGAAAAAAATCAGCTTATCTTTTGATAGTGAAGACCGATGGCTCCAGAAGCAAACGTTTTATTTTCAATGAGTTTAAGATTGGTCTTTTCTTTAATACCTTGAAATAGTGGTAAGCCACTACCAATTAGCACGGGCGAAACCGTAATTTTATATTCATCAATTAAACCAAGTTGCATCAAATAGTGTGCGAACCTTGGACTCCCTAAAATCACCATATCCTTGCCCGGTTGCTGTTTGAGCTTATTAATTTCTTCTTCAACATGATCTTTCACAAGCCTAGAATTATTCCACTCAACTGTATCTAAGGTTGTTGAAAAAACGATTTTCTCTGTTTTTTCAATCCACTCAGCATGATTGCGTTCATGTTCTGAGGCTTCTGGATTTGAAAGCATGGTTGGCCAGTAATTATGCATCATCTGGTAAGTCGCACGTCCCCAAATCACCGTATCGGCAGTGCTCAAAATTTCTTTCGCATGGTTAGCCAAATCAGCGTCGTAAGCAATCCATCCAATGTCCATTGCCCCATTTGGACCTTCGACAAAACTGTCTAGCGATGCATGTAGAAACAGTATGAGTTTTCTCATTATTCTCATTCCTTTGTTATGAAAAAAATTTATCGCTTTTTAGTATATTCAATTTGAATTATTTCTTATGGAGTGTTTTGTTTTCTGGTTTTCTTTCATCTATATAAAGCTGTATTTACTTGAAATATTTAAAAATAACCCGAACAAGAATGACTCCTTATTCGGGACGATCTATAAAAATGCTGTTTTAATAAAGGCTTTTAATTAATAACCAGCGGACCAGAACCCGGTAGCTCAGTTACTAGCTTGTAGCCCATCAGTTTTGCTGGTGTATATGTACCGCCTTTCACGGTATTTTTGAGTAAATAATTCACTACAGTCAGTGAGCCATTTACGGTAAGGCTATACGCATTTTCCGTTTGGATACGGGCAGTTTTGATTTCCCCATCCGTATTTCTTGCCTCACCCCAAACATAGGTAGGTACTTTCGCGCGAAGTTCCTCATTTGGTCCCACAACCATTTTTTCAATACGCGACTTAATAAACTTCTGCACAGCATTAATTTTTAATACTGGGCGTAAATAGTTCATCATTTTCGCGCCAAAAATCATTTTGGGAAATGCGGGGACAAATACTTCAATGTTTGGAATACCGGTTGTATAAAACGCTGTAGATACATCTCCCCATGGAACACTCATGGCACTTTTTTTACCATCACCAAAATCAATGGTCCGAACATAATGTGCTAATGGAACGGTGGTAATTTTTCCATTTTTACGAATTTTTCCGCCTTCGGCCATGCCTTCTGTACTTGTTTTAGCAGTACCCGGTGAAAACCCTGTTCTAGAGTCAAAACCAAGTGCTAAATGGGTCGCATCTGGCAATGCTTCTTTGAGCGCAGCAGCGACACAATCTGTCGGAATCACATCGAAGCCAACACCCGGACAAAGCACAATATCGGCTTTTTCAGCTTGGCTGTTAAGTGACTGTGCCAATTCAAATACAGAGATTTCACCCGTAATGTCGAGATAGTGAGCGCCTGCTTTAATACACGCTTCCATCATGGGTTTCGATGTCGCTGAAAATGGTCCTGCACAGTGCATGACCAGTTTAAAGCCTTGCAGTTGCTCACTGACTGCATCTACGTTATTAAGCCCAAAAGCTTTATAGTCGAGCCCCAACTCTTGAGCTAATGTTTCAACCTTAGCTTTGTTACGACCGGCCAAAATTGGTTTTAGACCTTGGCGTACAGCTTCACGAGCGATTAACTCACCCGTGTAGCCATTTGCTCCATAAATTATCCAGTTTGAATCATTCGGATTTGTCATAACACAACTCACTTATTAAGAAGCAAATGTATAGTCACGCATGCCTTTTTTGTATTGGCGGGTACTGCATGACATAGATGATTGTTGCAAAATTAAAGCCCAAGCTGGTGAAACATTTGGTTTTGTTTTTTTACCAGCGCTTAAATTACGTAACTGGAATTTCACCACTGCCATATTGGCAAGTGAAGCGAATGTTTTATTTTCCCAAGTAATCGGCTTAAGTTCAGGTGAAACATTTTTGCCTTGTTTCCAAGCATTTGGCAAATTAGGTTCAATCGCTAAAGCTGTGGCAATACCGACCATATCTACACCACTTTCAACTACTTGCTCTGCCACTTGTTTACGGCGTATGCCACCTGTCACCATAACAGGCATTTTGGCAACTTTACGAATTTCTTGTGCAAACTCTAAAAAGTAAGCTTCACGAGCGAGTGTTCGGCCATCACGTGCTTGACCTTGCATCGCAGGTGCTTCATAGCTACCGCCTGAAAGTTCAACCAAATCGACTGCATGTTCATTTAGCATTTTAACCACTTGTTGAGCATCTTCAGCGCTAAACCCACCACGTTGGAAATCGGCTGAATTTAGTTTTACTGCAACTGTAAACTGAGGCGAAACCACTTTACGAACAGCTTCCACAATCTCAATTAAAATGCGAGCGCGGTTTTCTAAAGAACCACCCCACTGATCTTGG
>NZ_JZFB01000001.1:867009-891365 GCF_001188385.1 Acinetobacter sp. V2
AACCATGCGCTGCATGAATTTCTACGCCGGTAAATCCTGCTTTTTCGCCTAAACGCGCCGTATTTGCAAAACGTTGAATCACCTCTGCAATCATAGATTCAGTCATTTCGATTGGTGTATTAAAGCGATTTGACATTTTGCCAAGATCAAGTGAAATAGCCGATGGTGCCCACGTCTGCTGACCAAGGTTCGCTTGCATTTGACGCCCCGGATGGTTAATTTGAAGCCAAATCTGAGCACCTTTTGAACGACCAATTTGTGCCCATTTTTTAAAAGTATCCAGATGCTTTTCATCTTCAAGCACTACGCCACCCGGTCCAGTCATCGCTCGGCGGTCTACCATCACATTTCCGGTAATGATTAGACCGACACCACCATTTGCCCAAGCTTGATATAAACGCATTAATTCTTCTGATGGTGCATGGTTTAAATCAGCCATGTTTTCTTCCATTGCTGCTTTAGCAATACGGTTCGGAACATATGAGCCATTTGGGAATACTAATTTTTCGAACACTTTCATTGGAATGACCTCATTCAGTATGGTTTTACTTTAAGCTTAAAGCCAACTTCAATGTCAATACCTTTTATTATTTATACATTTAAACAATTGTATTCATTAATTTTTCATATAAAAAAGAGGCCATCAAATGCCTCTTTTTTTAAAGTTTAAAGCTTCAAATTATTCGCAGATAAAAATTATTTTCAGTTAAAGAAAACTTTATAAATCTTCCAATAATTTCAAAGAAAGCTTTCTCAGCATAGTCAGCTCCTCATCATTCATATGCATTGAACATCGCAACTGATTGGGTAGATCAATCACTTTTTCTTTTATCTCTAAAGCTTTGTCCGTCAATATTACTTTTTTTACCCGCTCATCTTCTTTGATTGATACCCTCTTCAGAAACTCTTTTGCTTCAAGTTTTTGAACCAATGGCGTTAAGGTACCTGAGTCAAATAAAGTCTTTTCGCCGAGTTCTTTTAGGGAAATGTCATCTTCTTCGTACAAAGCTAAAAGAACGATGAACTGAGGGTAAGTTAAATCGAAATCTTTAAGTAATGGACGGTACTGGCGGGTAAGTGCATTCGCCACTGAATAAAGCGAAAAACAGAGTTGATCACCTAATATCTTGTTTTCTTTCATATTTAAACCAAAAATTAAAATTATCTAAAAAATATTATAAATAATTCTTGACCATAAGTATCTTGCGTGCAAGTATTATATACGCAAGATAAATATTGAACTGAGCTTTCGATAGAACCAACTTCATATTGGACACAAAGCCTTGGCTCAAAGTTGTATTTAAAATTTCTAACTTAAAGTGAGTTTTCACCATGAAAATCGCAACAGCTTTATTAACATCTGCTCTTTTCACTACAGCTGTTTCAGCTGAAGCTATCAATACTCCTGCTCCTACTGCAGGTGTACAAGCCTTCCTAAACGTACTCAATTCGGGTAACGGCAAACCAATGGAATTGATGACTCCAAATGAAGCTCGTCAAGTTTTAATCGGCGCACAAAAGGGAGCGAAACTTCCTCCAGCACAAGTTTCAGAGAAAACAATTCAAATAAATGGTCAAAGCATTCAACTAAAAATTGTTAAACCAGAAAATGCTAAAGGCGTTCTTCCTGTATTTATGTTCTTCCATGGTGGCGGTTGGGTGTTGGGCGACTTTGCTACTCATGAACGCTTAATTCGTGATTTAGTTCGTGAGTCTGGTGCAGCAGCTGTATACGTTAACTATACGCCTTCTCCAGAAGCTCACTTCCCTGTAGCAATTAATCAGTCATATGAAGCAACCAAATGGGTCGCTAAACATGGTAAAGAAATTGGTGTTGATGGTAGCCGTTTAGCTTTAGTAGGTAATAGCGTTGGTGGCAACATGGTTGCTGCTGTTGCCCTTCAGATTAAACAATCTGGTGGTCCAAAAGTGCGTTACAACGTAATGTTGTGGCCTGTTACCAATGCTGGTTTTGACGATGCTTCTTACAATCAGTATGAAAAAGGATACTTCCTGACTAAGAACATGATGAAATGGTTCTGGGACAACTACACAACCAATGCCAATGATCGCAACAATATTTTGGCATCACCACTTCGTGCTACAAGCGAACAGCTAAAAGACTTCCCACCAACATTAATTCAAACAGCTGAATTAGATGTATTGCGTGATGAAGGTGAAGCTTTTGGCCGTAACTTAGATAAAGCTGGTGTTCCAGTGACTGTAACTCGTTATAACGGTTTGATTCATGACTATGGCCTGTTAAATCCGTTAAGCAACGAACCATCTGTGAAAACTGCGTTATCACAAGCTGGATCTGAACTTCAAAAGCATTTGAAATAATGCTTTAAGGCAGTACTAATAATGTAAGTCTAATAAAGAAAGCATGATTAAAAATCATGCCTTCTTACTTTTTGGGTTCTTGAACAAACTTAATGCAAAGGCATTTTTTCAAATGAACCTTGTTGAGCGCCAAGCTCTGAACGTACCACCTGTAACTCAAAGCCCTGTCTGTCTAACTCAGCTCTTTTACTTTTATCGGTTAAAGAAACAACTATACTCACCAAAAATGCGAGTGGCATAGAAAACAAAGCTGGGTTATCAAATGGGAATATTGCTTTTTCATGGCCTAGTACACCAACCCAAACTGTTGGTGATAAAACCACAAATGTAATTGCCGAAATGATTCCGACAAACCCACCAAATATAGCACCGCGGGTGGTTAAATCTTTCCAATACATAGAAAGAATAAGTACAGGAAAGTTAGCGGAAGCAGCAATACCGAAAGTAAGCCCCATTAAAAAAGCGATGTTCATTTTTTCAAATAAGATTCCACATGCTATGGCAATCACACCTAGAACTATCACTGAAAGTCGAGATACAACCATTTCCTGCTTTTCAGTTGCCTTTCCTTTTTTAATTACTTTTTGAAATAAATCATGGGAAATCGCTGAAGCTCCAGCAAGTGCCAAGCCAGCTACAACGGCTAAAATTGTTGCAAATGCTACAGCAGACAAAAAGCCAAGTAATAGATTTCCACCAAGGGCTTTTGCTAGATGCATCGCAACCATGTTACTGCCGCCGATTAAATCTCCACCGAGTTGCCCATCTACAAAATATTGAGGATTAGTACCTACTATGGCGATTGAAGCTAAACCTAAAATACAAACCACAATAAAGAAGTAACCAATATAACCAGAAGCATAAAAGACTGAACGGCGCGCTTCAGCAGCATTTGGAACTGTAAAAAAGCGCATAAGAATATGTGGTAAACCTGCTAAACCAAAGATCAAACCAATAGACATAGAGAGTGTATTAATTGGGTTGGATAGCATTGGACCCGGCTCTAACACCTTTTGTCCTAATTTATGTGCATTTACGGCGGCCTCAGCCATATTATTTAAACTAAAACCAAATGCTTTAAATGCCAGAAAGACTAGAACTGTTCCACCAAAGAGCAAAAGAATAGCTTTAACTATTTGTATCCATGTGGTTGCAAGCATTCCTCCAAAAATGACATACACCAGCATTAGACAACCGACCAGCATGACGGCAATTTTATAATCTAGACCAAACAGTAATTTAATGAGCTGACCTGCACCCACCATTTGCAAAATTAAATAGCAACACACAACAATAAGTGAACCACACGTTGCCAAAATACGGGTGCGCTGCGGATCTAATCGATATGAAACAATATCTGCAAATGTATATTTACCAAGGTTTCTTAGTCTTTCGGCCATTAAGAAAGTTAAAATCGGCCAGCAAACAAAAAAGCCCGTTACATAGATAAAGCCATCATAACCTTTGAAGAAGACCATACTTGAAATACCAAGTAAGGTTGAGGCAGACATATAGTCTCCCGCAATTGCTAAACCATTTTGCTTTGCCGAAATGGCATTGCCTGCCGTATAAAAATCTTCTTTCGATACTGTTTTCTTTGCAGCTTTAAAAGTAATAAATAATGAAAGGCCGACTACACACGCAAACATAATAATTGCGGTCCAATTTCTTGGCTCGCTTTGTGAAGCCCAAGCACCTGAGCTAAACAAGGTCAAAATAGTAAAAGTAATATATTTATTCATAATGATATTCCTTTCTTAGTTTTTCTTTTTGTTTGTCAAAATATTGATTTGTAATAAATATATATAAGCCCGTTATGACCCAGCTCGATACAATGATTATTGCAGCAATCGGTAAACCAATTGTGATTTTGCTTGCCTCTAGTGGCATTGCAAGCAATTCAGGGCGAAAGGTGGCGGTTCCTATAAAAATAAAGTAAATGCTGAGTACAATTAAACTTAGAAAAACAGCGAATCGATTTCTCTGCTTTACCATCTTTTTAAATTTCATATCTAAAACGATATTTGCTTCCTGAGGATAGTTCATATAAAAAGTCCTTTTTTATGTAGATCATTATTTACATTCAGCAAAAGCACTATTGGTGAAATAGTCGTGATAACGTTCTCTCAATATTTTTTTACTGATTTTTCCAGTGGGCGTATGCGGTATTTCTTCAACCAATATGGTTGCTGACGGAATGGCCCATTTATGTAATTTGGATGATAGAAAAACGACAATTTCAGAATGTTCAATTTTTTCTTGTGGAGATTTTGGCACCAATATTAAAAGTGGGCGTTCTCCCCATTTCGGATGATTGGCAGCAATAACGGCGGCTTCTGCAACTTTTTCATATCCCATCGCTGCATTTTCAACTTCAACACTACTAACCCACTCTCCTCCTGACTTGATCATATCTTTGGCACGGTCTGTAATATGCATATATCCATACTCATCTATGCACGCGATATCTCCTGTATCAAACCATTTGTCCTCTTCTTTGACTGCTTTGGGTTGATTGATATATTGCTTAGCAATTGTATGCCCCCTTACTTCTAAAATGCCTTCATGCACACCATTGTGAGGAAGCAATTGATGGTTCTCATCCCGCAATCTCATTTGAACGCCGAAGATAGGTTTGCCGCATTTAATTGATTGGGTTTCGACATTATTTTTGATTTGATCTACGCGATTACAGACTGCCATTGAACTGGTTTCAGTCATTCCCCAAGCATTTTCAACTGAAATTCCATAGTGGCTCAAAGACTCAATCAGCGAATATGGCGCAGCTGAACCACCAGATATCGCCCGTTTTAAACTGACTGATGAAATATGGTGGTCTTCAAGATAATTTTTAAAAGCATTCCAGATGGTCGGAACAGCCATAGAAATATCGACGTGTTCTGATTGGATCAGATTAAAAATTTTCTCGGTTTGTCCAGCAAATGAGTGAGGCCAAACGATTTTTGCCCCCGATAAAACCGCATTAAATGGCATTCCCCAAGCGCTAATATGATAAAGAGGAACCAAAGGCATAATGCAGCTATCATGCGTTAAGCCAATCGCATTTGGCATAGCGAGTATTAATGCATGCAATACGGTACTACGATGTGAGTAAAGAACACCTTTAGGGTCACCTGTTGTCCCCGATGTATAGCAAAGGCCACTTGCACGTTCTTCAGGGATATCTGGCCAATCATATCGAGACTGCTCTGGAGCAATGAGTTCTTCATAAAAGACAAAGTCAAATTGTGCTTTTAGATTTTTATTGGGATCACCGAGCACAATAAAATGTTTTATGACTGGCTTTATATTGTCATAAATTGAATCAACTAATGCCAAACAATCTGGTTCAATAATGAGAACTTCATCTTGAGCAGAATTGATAATTTGAATGAGTTGTTCAGGCGCCAATTTGGGGTTAATTGTATGGTAAATTCTTCCCGTACATGGAATGGCATAGTGCAATTCAAAATGCTGATATGAGTTCCATGCCATCGTTCCGACTTTAGCATCAGAACTTATATTTAATCGGTCTAGCGCATTGGCAAACTGAGCTACACGTTCGAAAGCATCTTTATATGTATAACGATGTTTAGCTATCCCATCTGCTTTCAAAGTCACAATTTCTTGATCTGCGTAAACTGTCAAAGCATGCTGCATTATTGAAGTAATGTTTAAATTACAATGCATCATTAATCCATTCGTCATTCTTATTTCCTCACACAATTTAGCAACTGATTCAGATGCTTATATGAGTCAATGCAACTATGATGCCAAATTATTTTATTATTATTTTCAATAACTTATTTAATTTTTCTATTTTTCTTTTTTGAAAAAATTTCAATTTTGAAATTAGTGATTTATGAGTTTCATTCTACGCCATAAGGTCGTTCGACTAATCCCAAGTTTTTGTGCAGCAAGGTCTAAATCACCATCTACTTCTGCAAGCGTTTGCTCAATTAGATTCAACTCTTGATTAACCTTTACCTCTTTTAATAAAGGTTGTGCCGTGTAGTGATTTGGGGATTGAAATAGCTCGGGTAATTGTTGCTTTAAAAATTCTGGAGTTAAAATTTCATGATCAAGCTGTAACAGCACATTGATTCTTTCAACAATATTTTCAAGTTCGCGGATATTGCCCGGCCAAGAATAGTGTAAAAAAGCCTTATGTAAAATATTCGGCAAATCATCTAGTGTTTTTCTATATTTCTCTAGAAAGGAATTTGCTAAATACAAGATATCTTCTTTTCGTTCTTTTAAAGACGGCGTATACACTCTTAAAATATTTAAACGATAGTAGAGATCTGCCCGAAAGGTTCCATTTCGTACTAACTCTTCTAAATTCGCATGAGTTGCAGCAATCACACGTATATCTAAATGATGACTTACCACTGAACCTAAGCGATTAATTTGTCTCTCTTGTAAGACTCGTAAAAATCTAGTTTGTAGATGTAATGGCATATCACCAATTTCATCTAAAAAAAGCGTACCCGTATGTGCCGCTTCAATGAGGCCAATACGCCCATTTTTCTTCGCTCCAGTAAAGGCACCTTCTTCATAACCAAATAGTTCGCTTTCTAACAAGCTTTCTGGAAAAGATGCACAGTTGATTGCAACAAATGGTGCTTTATAACGACTGCTATGGTTATGAATACTTTGTGCTAAAACTTCTTTACCTGTACCACTTTCACCAGTAATGAGAATCGTACTATCGGTTTTTGCATATGCTTTTGATAACTTGATGATTTGTTGGAAATTGGGATTTTGCGTCAAGAACTGATCAAAGGTATATCTTGTATTAAAGTTCTTTGATGAAACTTTTCTAAACTGACTATTAGACTGCTCTAATGCATTTAGTTCCTGCACTCTTAAGATATAGCCATCTATGTAGTCATTTTTTAGTTTGGAAATATATACAGCAAGTTTTAAATTTTTAAATTGAACGAGTTGGTGACTATTTTCTTGGTCGATATCAAAGTTTAATCCTTCAAAAATTTCGAGTGCTGATTTGTTTAAAACGTCTGAAGAGTCTTTTTCAAGTAACGAACTCATTGAGTTATTTATTAAAGAAATCTTTTTTTGCTTAGTGATAAAACAAATACCTTCATTTAAGTGATTAAAAATCTCAGTCAAACGTAAGGTTGAATATTGTTCTCTGCGAATCTTTTCAAGAGTACGTAAGGCATTTTGCAGCAGGTCTTTTAAAGACGGCACACTAATCGCCAAATGCCCGACTAGGTTTTCATTCAGAGCTAACTCTACTGCAACAGGCGAACCAATAATGGCATCAAAACCTTGATTTTTAATTAAATGAATTGTTTTTTTAGCATCTAAATATGAGTCATAGTTAAACTGTTGTATATCTAAAGCAAAAATATCAGAGTAGTTCTCAAGATCGACTGTGGACGTATTACCCACCAAAGCAATTCGCTTATATTGTTTTAAGTTTGATATGGCTTGAATGACATCAAAAGTACCAGTTCGAATGACCTGAATATCAATATTTAATTTCTTCTGTAGAAAACTCGCGGTCGCTCCCGTACATAGAAGAATCTGACAGCCATTTTCTACTAAGCTTTGAGCAACATCTTGCACATCGGAAATATGGCATTCCACCAAATCGATTTCGTTCGACTCTACTTCACTAATCGCCTGTTCAACCAAAGATCGAAAACCATTAATATTAGGTTTTTTAATATAGGTGACCAAAATATTAATTGGTTTTCGATTAAGCATTTTTTACTCCATTAAAAAACGTTTTATATAGGCGCAGCGCTATGACCGCCATCGACTTTAATTTCGATACCTGTTATGCCCTGACCTGCTTGCGAAGCAAGTAAAAGTAAAGGTCCATTTAAGTCATCAAATTCTACAAACTTCCTTGTTGGAATTTTCTTTAAAAGCTGTTGTCCAGATTCGCCCGTTAAATATTCTTCATTAATTTCAGTAATCATATAGCCTGGTGCGATGGCATTTACATTTATACCAAATCTAGCCAACTCTACTGCCATAACTTCTGTTAAATGACGTAAGCCAGCCTTCGATGCACAGTATGGGCTAACACCAAGGTTGGTAGACTGAGACAGAATTGATGTGATGTTGATGATCGATCCTTTACGATCAGCCTTAATCATATGTTGCACCACTTCTTGTGCACATTGCCAAGGGGCTTTAAGGTTAGTATCTACAATCTTATCCCAATCTTTATCGTTATAGTCTAAGAAACGCTTGGTATCACTCACGCCAGCATTATTAATTAGCACATCTACTGTGACTCCTTCAGCCTCTAAAGAACTAAGCATATCTTTTACAGCGGAACGATCATTTACATCTAACGCAAAGGTATGAACTTGTACGCCATATTCATTTTTTATATGCGATTCTAATTCTTTCAATCTCTCTAACCGTCTGGCACAAATAACAATATTCGCACCTTCTTTTGCAAATAATTCAGCTATGTGATGCCCCAAACCACTTGAAGCACCCGTAATTAAAATATATTTATCTTTTACATCAAAAATATTCATTCTCTTATCCCTACTATTACAACTGCTTCCCTAATAGTTTTTTGGCTATGCTCATGCGGTGAACTTCATTTGCGCCATCATAAATTCTAAAACCTCGCGCATCTTTAAAAATCTTGCAGACTACTGATTCATCCGTCATGGCTTGCCCACCTAAAATCTGAACTGATCGGTCCACCACACGCCAGATACCTTCAGAGCTGATCACTTTAACTAGGCTCGACTCGTAATTTCCTTTCTCACCCAAGTCTAAAACCTGCGCACAATAGTGAACGGCTAATCGAGTCGTTAAAATATCCATTTCATTGTCGGCAAGCATAAAACCAACGCCTTGGTGGTCTCCTAATCTCTTGCCAAAAGATTGGCGTTCTCGCGCATATTGAGTAGCAATATCATGTGCTCTCCTTGCTTGCCCCAACCATCTCATACAATGTGTTAAACGTGCTGGTGCAAGGCGAACTTGAGCATATTTAAAGCCTTTACCAATTTCACCCAACACATTTTCTTTAGGTATACGTAAATTCTCAAAGCGTAAAATGCCGTGGCCACCTGAAAAGCATGAGTCCATAGCATTCATATTTTTTTCTAATATAAAGCCTTCAACATTGGTGTCTGTTAGAAACATTGAAGCGGAGCCATCTTCCATTTTTGCCATAGTAATCGCAACGCTCGCTCCATCGGCTCCTGTAATTAACCATTTACGACCATTAATAATATAGTCATCGCCATCTTCAATTGCTGTTGTTTGAAGCATGGATGGATCCGAGCCAGCTCCCGGTGCCGGTTCCGTCATGGCAAAGCACGATCTAATTTCTCCAGCTACCAATTTTCTTAACCATCTTTCTTTTTGTACATCGTTTGCGACAGCATCTAATAGATGAATATTTCCTTCATCTGGCGCATGAATATTTAAAGCGATTGGACCTAAAGCAGAATATCCTGCTTCTTCGAAAGCTACAGCCTTTTGCAGATGCGACCAGCCAAGGCCACCCATTTCTTGACTTGCATGGGGAGTTAGCAGCCCCCAACGACGCGCGCGACTCACTAACTCTTGGCGTAAAGCTTCACTAGGCCCATGGCTATCTTGACGAGGATCACTTTCTAATGGAATCACCTCTTGTTGAATAAATTCTCTAACTTTCTGTTGTAGTTCTAATAATTCATTAGATAGTGTGATCATGAGCTGAGTTCCTTTAATTTAAAGCCTTGAGTCGCGATATAAGTTTCATACACATCATCCATAGCGCTATTAAATAGCTCATTTTTAATCAGATTGTACGGCGTGAAATTTTGAAGTTTGATTCGTTTGCTTATTACCTTTTGATTCTCAATCGTTAGATCAAGAATATTTAAGCAGCCATAATCTTGTTCCTGCGAATAGACATCTTTGAAGTCATGTCCATATACCCAATTAATGAGTATTCGATTTACAATATCGTGTGAAGAAATCAGGATATTCTGGTCTTTGTCTGCTGTTAAAATCATGTTTTCAAACCATGTCAGTACACGAGTAATAAAGCGCGACCAACTTTCGCCTTGTACAAATAATTCAAGATTATTTTTATGGAACTGATAGGCCTTTTTTATTTCCAGTTCAGCACGATCCAACGAAATTTCTCTTAAACGTCCCGCTCTTATTTCTCGAATATCATCGAATGATTGAATGTCTTTATGCTCGTTTTGATAGTGCTTCAAAATTTCGGCTGTCTGAATCGAACGAGGCATGGTAGATGAATAAATTTTTTCAAAACTAACATCTTGTAGTTGATGAGCCAGTTGTTGTATTTGCTCTATTCCTCGTTCGGATAACTGTGCAAACTTAGGATTAATCGGGTTCTTATCTGCATCAAAATATGAAACGTGCCCATGCCGAACTAAATAAATTCGTAACCGATATTTATCCATGTTGAACTGCCTTTGGTTCAGTAATTTTTAAGTCTTCCGAATTAAGAGCTTTTAATATCTCAAATGTTTGATGCGATTGTTTACCTTCACGGATATCGCTAATAAACAATTGAATTGCCTCATCAACATCTTTAATTGGAAAAGAAAAATAATCTTGCACAATGCCTGAACGATGCAATGTAGAAATATCCTTTTGCAAAATATAAGCCTGCAAAATTTCCAAGCTTCTCATGAGCATTAACAAGTTATATTTCTGACTGCCCGATTGCGGTAAAAGCTCATTCTTAATGACAGCCTGGCTGGCTTTAATGAGGTCAATTATTTTTTTCTCGCTCATTCTTTTTCTCCCAATATTTCCAAGATATTTTTTTCAAGGCGGGGAACTAAAAATTCCGTTAGGGCTAATTCGAGTGATGGAGTATCCATTTCGTTGTTTCGGTCAGACTGCTGCATCGCAATAATTGCCCATCGAACATGAGACAGTACATGCCAAAACTTCATTTCAAATTCAGGGATATAAATATCGGAAATTTCAGCGTAAGCTTTCGCAAAGTCCTTATATGAACCAATTCCCCCCGCTATATTTTCATCTTGTCCAAAACGCCAACATTTAGAGGTAAACCAGCCTAGGTCTTCTCTACGATCGCCCCATTGCGTAAATTCCCAATCTAAAATTCCTGAAATTTGATCGTCATTAACCATGATGTTACCAATGCGGTAATCACCATGGACTAGTACCAAATCATCGACTTTTGGAAGATTGTGAAACATCCATTGAATAGCGTACTCAAGGATTGGACGCTGTCTTTTTAAGTGATCCAGTTGTTCTAGAAAACCTGTAAGCTTTTTTTCTAAATATTGATCTTTATCTGGCTTAGGAAGTAGTTTCTCTAATACTTCATCTGATTGAATCGCATGAATTAAGGCAAGTTGCCTACCAATGTCTTGAGTAATCTTTTTACGTTTTTCTTCTTCTGTAATTCGAACTAATTTATGGCCTTCTGTAACACCATCAATTTTTTTCATGATGAAGAAATCACTGTTTAAAAAGTTAGGTGACTTCTCGAAATAAAGTGGCTCTGGCACTTTAATACCAAAGTGATATAACCGATCTAAAAGTAAAAATTCCTGCTCCCGATCTGAACTAGCCTCTACACTAGATTCAGCATTTTTACGCAGTACTAATGCAAAATCTTCAGATTGAACTAGCCAATTTTCTTGGATAGCCCCACCACTCATTTTTTTTAACTGAATTTCATGATGGATTAGCCCTAGATTCTGCTGCAATATTCCACTCAATTGCAGTATATGATTTGCATTCATTATTTACTCCTTGTAGCTAATCCTACTGGAGCAAATTATGTGCCACTATTTTTATATTTAAATTCAACAACTTAAAAATCAACTATTGTTTCAAATATGAAATATATTTCATATTTGAAATTTCTTATTCTAGAAATCATCCTTTTGCCATTCATCGGCGATTTTTGAAAAAACCTTGACCTTAAACCTTACTTTAAGCATAGGATGCTCAATAGGTAAATATGAGGAGCCTACAATGCCTAAAGTTTGGAGTTTTCAGCGTTGGTTCATTGCCATTTTTATGGCTTTTTTATCAGTAAGCTATGCAAATGCATCTGATCAAGTACAAAATCAAGAAACGGCTAAAAGCAAAGGTAAAATTTTAGTCGTCATGACAAATCATTCAGCCTATCCGACTCGTTCAGATAAAACTGGCTTATGGCTTACTGAATTAACTCATTTTTATGATGTCGCTAAAGCTGCTGGCTATGACATGGATTTTGTTAGTCCTCAAGGTGGCGTTGTTCCTCTTGATGAACGTAGTATGAAGCCTATTTATGTTGATAAATCAGCTCGGAAACTTTTAGCTGATCGTCAGTTTATGTATCGCTTAAACCACACTTTAGCACCAAGCAGTATCGATCCAACACGCTATAAAGCAATTTATTATACGGGTGGACATGGAACAATGTGGGACTTCCCGGATAATAAAGAACTAAAAAATATTAGTGAAAGTATTTATCGCCAAGGTGGGATCGTTTCAGCGGTTTGTCATGGTGTGGGAGGCTTATTACCTCTGGTAGGTGAAGATGGTAAACCACTCATTTCAGGTAGAACTGTTACTGGGTTCGCGAATAAAGAAGAAACTTTATCTGGAATTAAATCTCAAGTTCCATTTTCCTTACAAAATAGCTTAATTAACCACGGCGCGAAATATAAACAAGGCTTTCTTCCATTTACTTCATATGTAGTATCGGATGACAGAATCATTACTGGACAAAACCCTCAATCTAGTAAAGAAATTGCCCAAGCTGTTGTTAAACGCTTAAGTACTCTTAAGTAATTCATTAAAACAGTTTAAAAAAAGAGAACCAGAATTTTATATTCTGGTTCTCTTTTTTTAATGCATAAAAAATCATATCTTTTATTTTTTAATATTCTATTTTTCTTTTTAATAAAATTTAAAATAATGATAAAACGCTTGACCTTAAACCTTACTTTAATCTTAGCATTAATACATGGTCTATAGGAGGAACATATCAATGTTCAACAAGCTTAATCTACCTCAAACAGTTACTGCGTTATCCGTAAGTTTATTATTGAGTTTTTCAGCTCAAGCGGTTGAAACTAACTCAAGTTCGGTACAACAACCATCAAACTCAAGTACTTCACAGGAAACAACTGTTGTAGAGTTTGGGCCATATAAAGTTAATGTTCCAAAAGGTGGCTATTACGATCGTTTTCGTATGAACCCGAATCTAGACGAAGTTGCAAAAGATCCGGCAGCTGGAAATATTGATTATTTCCGTACTATCCCCAAAAAACTTGTAGATACTAGAGTAGGTAAAGTATGGTCCCCCAATTTTTATTACCGTACTAGTAATATCCAGCTGTTGATGCTTGCTCCGATTTCTAAAGTAAAAGCAAAACTCCCTGTTCCACTTGAACCATTACAACCTATCCCAGGCTATGGTTTGGTTTCATTAACATTCTTCTCTTATGCAGTCGGTGATGTCGACCCATATGATGAAGTTTCGGTTGCTGTGGTTGTACGCCAACCTGGTGCTCATCACTTCAATACCACAGAACTATTGAGCTCAATGCGTAACCATAAATATTATGGCCATGTACTCGCATTACCAGTAAATACAGAAATTGCTCGTGTTCGTGGTGTCTATGGTTACCAATTACCAAAATGGTTAACACCTATTGATATGAAAATTGGCGATAAATCAGTTCAAGCTCATATTTATAATACTGATGGTAAACCTGATTTAAGTGTAGCAGCACCATTGCCAGAAATTAAAACTGTGAAACCACAATCTCATATTGAAACAAAAACTATGTATCAATTGGTAGATGGGAAATGGCACAGCACTTCTGTAGAGTCTAATACTTTGGCATTTGGACAAAAGTTTTTTCCAAAGGACGTTCAAGTTGTAAAAAGTGGTGGACCGCTGAGTAAATTACTTGATGAACTAGGAGCCAATAAAGTTCTACGTTTTGATGTAGTGAAAGATGCACAATTGGCATTAAATATGCCTATTCCTTATCCATCACTCGATAAATCGGCAGCTAACAAATAATTTTAAAGAGCCCTTTCTACTTATTATGAAAAGAAAGGGCTCCGATTATTTCTGTTATATATAATAATATTTTTTATATTTTAATTTATTTATAAAAACTCTAGTTACAAATATATTATCTGGAAAAAATAAAGTTCTATTCTCTTTTAAATAATATTAGTTAAATCGAATCTTTGAAGATGAATTTTGAGTTAATGTACCAAAATCTAAATCTAATAAAGGTAGTGCTGTTTCAGGTAAAGCTAAAGCCTCTTTATAAGCAGTCTTTGCTTGAGGTGTTAAATATAAATGATTAAGTTTCTCATCGCTTTTAAATCCAATCGGAAATTGATAATGAAATTTCAAAGGTTTTTCAATATCAAAAGTAAAAATTGGTAATTGTAAGTTACTCTTATCTTTACCATATGTTGCATCTGCTAAAACATATTGATGAACATAATCAATTGAAAAATTAGAAAGCGTTAGACTCTTCAAACTTCCATCTTCTGCAATGCGTGAATATACCATCACTGTACCTTTTGCTCGCCCCAGTACAATTTTCATCTTGGAGCCAATCACAATACTACTCACAGGATAGTTAAATTTGGTTGGGTTTCCCCCAATATTCGGTTCATCAATGGGTGTAGCAGTACCTTTGGCCTCAGCTTTAATCGCTAATCGCTCCCAAAAATCTCGTCTTAGCGTTTCTGGAAAGGTATGTATTGAATCTGATTTGGTAAGACTCACAGGAATGTTCAGCCTTGCTTGTACATTACTTATGAAGAATAATGATTGAATACCAAGGCTGAGTGCAAATATTAATTTTTTCATTCAATGCTACAAAATAGTGAAGTACATAAGGCTATGATTTAAATAGCCTTATGTACTGTTTTAAAGATTTAAAGAAAACTTGGTAAACCACGTGCAGGGTCAGTTTCTCTAGCTGCTTGAGCATTTTCAACTGTCAAACCAAGCGCCTTAGCCACACCTTCGCCATAAGCTGGATGACATGCATAGCAGTTACGAATGTGGCGATATTTAATGAAATCAAGAGCATCACCCATTGCGCGTGCAGTATTATCAAATAAAGCCTGTTGTTGCTCAGCAGTCATAAGTTCAAACAAAGCACGAGGTTGACTGAAATAATCGTTGTCATCTTCACGATAATTCCAGAAATCAGCATCCCCGTTGATTTTTAAAGGAGGTTCTTTGTACTGAGGCTGCTCTTGCCACTGTCCAAAACTATTTGGTTCGTAATGTGGAAGACCACCATAATTGGCATCGATACGTCCTTGACCGTCACGGTGATTACTATGAACTGGGCAACGTGCCGCATTTACAGGTATTTGCTGATAATTCACACCTAAACGATAACGCTGAGCATCAGCATAGTTAAATAAACGGGCTTGCAACATGCGGTCTGGTGAAGCGCTAATACCTGGCACCAGATTACTTGGCGCAAAAGCGGATTGTTCAACATCCAAGAAGAAGTTTTCAGGGTTTCGATTCAACTCAAACTCACCAACCTCAATTAACGGATAATCTCCATGAGGCCAGACTTTTGTTAAATCAAATGGATGATATGGAACCTTTTCAGCATCTTGCTCAGGCATTACCTGTACATACAAAGTCCACTTAGGGAAATCTTTTCGTTCAATCGCATCGAATAAATCACGTTGATGACTTTCACGATCATGCCCCACTAATTCACCAGCTTCGGCATCTGTTAAATTTTTAATTCCCTGTTGGGTCCGGAAATGAAATTTCACCCAGAAACGTTCATTCGCACTATTGATGAAACTATAGGTATGGCTACTAAAACCGTGCATATGACGGTAGGAAGCAGGAATACCTCGATCAGACATGACGATAGTGACTTGATGTAAAGCTTCAGGTAATAAAGTCCAGAAATCCCAGTTATTCGTTGCGCTACGCAAGTTAGTTTTTGGATCACGTTTTACTGCTTTATTTAAATCTGGAAATTTACGTGGATCACGTAAGAAGAATACTGGTGTATTGTTACCCACCATGTCCCAGTTACCTTCTTCTGTATAAAATTTTAAAGCAAAGCCGCGAATATCTCGTTCAGCATCTGCTGCTCCACGTTCACCAGCTACTGTGGTAAATCGAGCAAACATTTCTGTTTTCTTACCAATTTCGCTAAAGATTTTAGCGCGGGTATATTGAGTAATATCATGAGTCACAGTGAAAGTGCCGAATGCACCTGAACCTTTTGCATGCATACGACGTTCTGGAATTACTTCACGTACAAAGTTAGCTAGTTTCTCATTTAGCCATAGGTCTTGAGCAAGTAGAGGTCCTCTTGCACCTGCCGTCATACTATTCTGGTTGTCTACAACTGGAGCCCCAAAATCAGTAGTAAGTTGGGAAAAAGGACATTTTTTAGTATCGTCATTCATTAATATGCACCCGAAAAATAATCAATCGAATCAATATAAAAAAGGGCAGTCAATTTTGGCTGCCCTCTTTTTAAACTTAACTTCTAATAAATGCTAAAAGATCTTTATTAATTGTTTCTGCTTCTGTAGTTGGCATTCCGTGAGGGAATCCTGGGTAACTAATTAATTTACCGTTTTTAACGAGTTCTGCAGATTTTTTACCAGAAATTTCAAAAGGAACTACCTGATCATCTTCACCATGTAATATGAGAACTGGAACTTCGATCTTTTTAAGTGCTTCAGTAAAATCTGTTTGAGAGAAGGCAACAATTCCGTCGTAATGAGCTTTTGCTCCACCCATCATGCCCTGACGCCACCAATTTAACACCACAGGCTCTGATACTTTCGCTCCTGGGCGGTTAAATCCATAAAATGGACCTGCTGGTACATCGTGATAAAACTGTGAACGATTTTTAAAAAGTTGATTTTGAAGGTCATCAAAAACTTCTTTTGGTAAACCATCTGGATTACTTTCAGTTTTTACCATGAGTGGAGGAACGGCACTAATCAAAACAGCTTTAGCTACAGGGTCATTAGGATAACGAGCAACATAATACGCTACTTCACCACCACCTGTTGAATGCCCTACATGCACAGCGCCTTGTACACCTAAATGCTCAACCACAGCAGCAACGTCATCTGCATAATGGTCCATATCATGACCATCCCAGACTTGAGTTGAACGACCATGACCACGGCGGTCATGAGCAACGACACGAAAACCTTCTTTAAGGAAAAAAAGCATCTGCGCATCCCAGTCATCTGAACTGAGCGGCCAACCATGGTGGAAGAAAATTACAGGAGCATCGCGAGGGCCCCAATCTTTATAAAAAATATCTACGCCGTCTTTTGTTGTGACATATCCCATTTTTGTTTCTCCTGTGTAAAAGTTACACTATCGATTTACTGTATATGCTCTAATTAATTCGTAATAAGTACATATAAAATTTTCAATCCTACCCTCATGGATAGTCATAACATAGTAAGGTTAAAGTTCACTTGAAGGTCAATAGATTTTAGAAAAAACAACGTTTAAAAAGTGTAAAAAAATAATTTCTACAATACTAAAAACTAAGGTTTTTCTTTAGATCATCTAGAAGTTAATCAGCTCTATCTATTCTTATCAAAAGTTATTCTAAATTCGTTACAGTCGATTTTTAATTCTTAGAAAAATAGCATATTGACATTCAAGTGAACTTTAAACTTATAGTAAACCTACAGGCAGAAAGTTGATATCTGCTTTTAAAGATTATCAGCTACTCAGCCGATCAATTTAAAGGTTAACCAATTATGAATACAAATAAAGCGTTCACTGAAGTTGAATTTGGTCAACAGAAAGTTAAAGTTCCAAAAGGTGGTTATTATGACCGCTTTAGAATGAATCCTGATTTAGATGAAGTTGCAAAAGATCCTGCAGCTGGAAATATAGATTTTTTCCGTAGCATTCCTAAAAAATTAGTTGAGTCAAGAGTTGGACCTGTATGGGCTCCCAACTTTTATTACCGTAGCGGCAATGTGCAAGTTTTGATGCTTGCTCCAATTAAGCTGTTAAAGAAAAAATTACCTTCGCCTCTAGTACCCTTGGAAGCTTTTCCAGGTTATGGACTAGTTGCGCTCACCTTCTTCACTTATTCAGTTTGCGATAATGATCCATATAATGAAGCGTCTGTCGCTATTGTCGTGCGTAAACCTAAAGCTCATGGTCCGCATGCTTTAGAGCTGATTAACTCGATTCGTAAACGACACTTTTATGCACATGTATTGGCTTTACCTGTCGACACTGAAATAGCACGTGTACGTGGCGTATATGGTTATCAACTTCCAAAATGGCTAGCTGAAATTGATGTAAAGATTGATAAGAAAAAAGTTGAAGCAACACTTTCAACTTACAACAAATTAGATATCAGCCTAACAACCGCAACTCCGTCATTAAAAAGAGTTAAGTCTGAATCACGCATGGGTAAAGCCACGATGTTGCATTTAGTCGATAACGAGTGGCATCAAACTCTAGTGCAAACCAATGTTCTCTCGTTTGGTGAAAAACTTTTCCCGCGCAAGGTAAAAGTGACACGCCATGGCGGCCATGTGAGCCAGCTTCTAGACCAGTTGGGCGCATCTACTATTCTTCGTCTCGATGTTATTGAAGATGCTCAGGTCGTATTAAATCTACCGACTAAACTTTAATCATCAGTCAGTTAGCTTAGGATCCTTAAGCTATGTTTTGAGGTTTAAGATGAATACTCTCAATGAAGTAAGCAGCACTTTAAATGCATCAGAGATACTCTCTCGACAACGCAAAGCTTTTTTGAAAGCTGAACCACCAACACTTCAACAGCGTAAAGCAAATCTTGCAAAGCTTCGTGCCGCTGTCATTGAATATCGTAGTGAATTACAAGTTGCTGCAAGTGAAGACTTTGGACACCGTTCATATCATGAAACAGATGTCATGGAACTCGTTGGTATTGTTCAATCCATCGATTATTTAACGCGTAATTTACGCCGTTTCATGAAACCAGAAAAGCGTCATGTCAGCTTATTCTATCGCTCGGCTAGTGCTCATATAGAATATCAGCCTAAAGGGATTATTGGGGTCATGGCTCCTTGGAACTACCCTATTTCTCTTACGCTTATTCCTCTTGCTACAGCCATTGCTGCCGGTAACAGAGCAATGCTTAAACCATCGGAACTCACCCCTCGAACAAGTGAAGTGATCTCACGCATGCTTGCGGCGAACTTTTCTATAGAAGAAGTTGCGGTTGTTTTAGGTGGACCTGAAGTTGGTGCTGAATTTAGTGCACTGCCTTTCGATCATCTATTGTTTACAGGAAGTACACCTGTAGGCCGTAAAGTCATGAAAGCAGCAAGTGATAACCTCGTTCCGCTCACTCTTGAATTAGGTGGTAAAAGTCCAGCTATTGTAGGTCGAGGCCATGTAAACTCGAGAACCATGACCAGTATTGCCTATGGAAAATTATCCAATGGTGGGCAAACATGTGTTGCTCCAGATTATGCTCTTGTTCATGAAGATGATTTAGAAGCATTTATTGAAGAATACAATGCCACAGTCTCTCGGTTCTATCCAAACGGGCCAGACTGTGATGACTACACTTCAATTGTCAATGAACGTCATTATGCTCGTTTACAAAACTTGCTTGATAGTGCAAAACAAAATGGCGCACGAATCATTGAACTAGGAATCAAACCTGAATCGGCAAAGAATCGCACTCGTACTCTTGTTCCAACACTTGTTGTAGGAGCAAAAGATGATGATGCAATTATGAGAGAAGAAATCTTTGGCCCAATTCTACCCGTGCGTACCTACCGTGATATTGATGAAGTGATTAACTACATCAATGAACGAGACCGCCCACTCGCCTTATATTATTTTGGCGAAAAAGATGCGGATTGCAAAAAACTGCTACGCCGTACCACCTCAGGTAACGTTGGTATTAACAATACTTTAATTCATGTGGCACAAGACGATCTACCGTTTGGTGGCATCGGCCCAAGTGGTATGGGTGCTTATCATGGAATTGAAGGTTTTCGTTCTATGAGCCATGCAAAAGGCGTCTTTGATCAAGGCCGCTGGAATTTCCCAAGTTTCTTACATGCTCCTTTTGGAAAATTCATGGAATTAGCACTTGCCATTACTTTGGGTAAGAAAAAAGCTAAATCTTAATTATTTTTCATCCTCAGCGGGATTGAGCATTAAGTGTAAATTCCGCTTATTTAATTAACAATACCGAATAAGGAAACAACTTTATGAAATGTATCACTTTTAACGGTGCTGGCGGTCCTGAAGTTATTACAGTTAGTGAAAGACCTATGCCTGAATTAACAGATGATGGGATATTAATTGAAGTTGTTGCAGCAGGTATTAACGGTCCAGATGTAATGCAACGAAAAGGTTTGTATGCACCACCGCCTGGTGTGACGGACATTCCTGGACTCGAAGTTTCCGGAATTGTTAAACAAGTGGGCAAGCAAGTCACTAAGTTTAAAGCTGGAGATGAAGTTTGTGCTTTAGTTCCGGGTGGTGGCTATGCTGAATATGTAGTTGCCCATCAAGACAACGTACTCTTTATTCCTGAAGGTCTGACATTAATTGAAGGTGGAATTTTACTAGAAACCTTCATGACAGTTTGGTCACACCTTTTCCAACATGCAAAATTCCGCCCAAATAGTTCAATTTTAATACATGGCGGTACTTCAGGAATTGGTACTACCGCAACAATGTTAACTCGAGCTTTTGGAGCAACCCAAATTTTTACAACCGTATCGAGCAAAGAACATCAAGAAGCGAGTTTAAAAATTGGTGCTGATGTAGCCATAAATTATAATGAAGATGACTTTGTTGAGGTTGTAAAAAAACATACTGATGGTAAAGGTGTGGATTTTGTCTTGGATATTATTGCCGGAGATTACATCCAGCGAAATTATGAAGTCGCTGCAATGAACGGCACAATATTGCAAATAGGTGTGCTTAAAGGGCTAGCTGACAAAGTCAATATTTTTCCGATGCTCGCTAAACGTCTAACTCATACAGGCGCAACACTACGCTCGCAATCTGCAGAAGCTAAAGCTGAAGTGATGGCAGCACTGCAAGAAAAAGTATGGCCTTTAATTTCAAAAGGACAGATAAAACCGTTATTGTATAAAACATTCGATCTTGAAGAAGCTCGCCAAGCTCATGAGTTCCTTGATAAAGGGCAACATGTAGGTAAGTTAGCTTTAATCGTCAAGAAATAAAAACTGAAAATAAGGCCAGTAAATACTGGTCTTATTTTAATAAGTCAGAATTATTATTAATTTATATATTAAAAATCTGTTCTTATCATACAAAAAGCATGCTAGATAATTCTACGCTTAGATGTTATTGAGGATGCTCAGGTGGTGCTTAATTTGCCAGTTAAAATTTAGGAATGCTTTATTCAATAAGATTTGAGTAGTTAAACTAGATATATAAACCTATTTCTTGCTTGTATTTTCTATATTTAAAAGCCTACTAACTAAATAGTAGGCTAGTTTTCAATACATTATTACCAAATTTTATTTCAGTGGCGATATTGAAGTTGGTAGTGCAATCATTGACTTCATTGCATGAGTTAACCACTGTGGACCACCTTTTGGTGGCCAAATGCCATCTGCCACTGACTTGGCACGAACTTCCGAACGCTCATTCAGTGACGCGTATGGCCAAATACTTACAATACGAGGTGTGCCATCAAGAGCATACATCGCTATTGTTAATTTTGAGTATTGAGTGCGAGTCGGCACTGCATTTTTCCATGCTTCAAGGACATGAGGGACACCGCCATGTTTCAACTCATAAGTGCGAATTTCATATACAGGACCAAATTCACCCACCTCAACTTCTGGTAAGAAGTCGAAACCAGCAAAATTTTCTACTGAATATCTAATAATATTTTCAGATGCACCAAACAAGTTTTCTTGTGCTGCTAAACGCGTATTTTCATCATCTAATTCTTGTTGTGAAGCATAGCTGCGTAATACAACAACTTGGTTGAGCTCGCCTATATCAGAGAAAAATACTCCAAGTAACTTACCTTTAGCTGCCTCATCTTGGTAAAAACTTTGAATACCTGCTGCAACAGTCGCAGTTGTACCCATTTTGATAGTGATGTTAATCAGTTGATAAAGCTTCATGCGGTTCTCCGTGGTTGTATCATTTGTGTAGGTTGTTCAGTCACTTGTTTATTTAGTTTTCCTGCGGAAAATTGAGCAATTCGCCAAGCAAATACCATCCCTGGCCCTAGTGTTGTTCCTGGGCCTGGATATGTTCCTTTAAAAATTGAAGATAGGTCATTACCGCAGGCAAATAGTCCAGTAATCACCTGATTATTCTGATCAAGCACTCGACCATAAATATCGCCAGCTAATCCACCACTACTCGCACAGTCCATTGGAATGACAGGTAAAGCGTAAAAGGGACCGTGCTCAAGTTTGCCCAAGCATGGATTAGGTTTAACTTCAGGATCTCCATTAAAACGATTCATCACACCACTGCCTTTACCAAAGTCTGTGTCTACACCCTGTTCAACGAGGTGATTAAAACGTTGAACTGTATTCACCAATCCTTGAGCGTTAATCCCAACCTTTTGGGCAAGCTCTTCTAGTGAATTTGCAGAGAATAAATATTTTGCTTTGAGGTAGTAATCGAGTTTTTTTGCGCCTGGCAAAACAAAACCTAACCCATATTTTTGAATCGCAGTTTGGTCGCAAATCAGGTAAGACTGAATTTTTGGTTTACCTTGATTTGTTTTAAGCTGAGCCATACAAAAGTCGTGGTACGAATCTGACTCATTGACAAAGCGGTTACCATCGTCATTGACAGCTATTACACCTGGTTTGGCCCGGTCTAAAATAATGTGTGGCCAAATAGCTTTATAACCGTTGGCATGAACATGGACGGAGCATGGGAAATACAGCACACTGCTATCCACAGATGGGTCAAGTTTTGCACCTTTTTCCATAGCTTTACTAAGCCCATCGCCCGTGTTTGAGTAAGGTGATAGTGAGTCTGCGATTAAACCTTTTGGGAACAATTGTTGGCGTAACTTTATATTCCATCCCACACCACCAGTGGCTAAAACTACCCCCTTTCTGGCACGAACAACTTTCACACCTTGTTCGGTTTCAATTTTGGCTCCCACCACTTTGCCTTTTTCGACCAGTAGCTCTTGCAGTGGTGCATTGAACCAAACAGGAACATGTTTTTGTTTAAGGTTATAAAATAAGCTACCTACCAAAGCATTACCCATAACAAGCCGTGTACCCCGATTAAAGCGTAGACGTGACAGAAAATAAGGCACCACAACTTTTAAGGTAGTCATAAAGTTCTGAAAGCTTTGTACAGGATTTAACAATGCATTTAATTCAGTACGATTGACCATCATGCCACCTAAGCCCATAAATTCCGCTCGTGGAGGACGTACATATTTAAAGTCAGCACCTAAAACACTTGCATCAAACTCAGCAGGCGCAAGTGCACGCCCCCCAAATGCTTCACCTGGTTGGTTTTTCACATAATCGGGATGTGCTAAACAAGCGTTAAGCTTAACTGTAGTTTTCTCATCTAAATCACGGACCATATCCGCACATGAAGCTAGAAATGCTTCGCGAAGTTCTTCACCACCACGTTCACCAACGACAGATTTAAGAAAAATTCGAGCTTGCTCAATATCATCAGGAACACCTGCTTGAACACTTAAATGGGATCCTGGTGCCCAAATCGTTCCACCTGATGTTGCTGAAGTGCCACCTACTTGTGAAGCCTTTTCGCAAAGTAAAACATCTAATCCATTAAGCTTGGCAAAAAGTGCTGCGGACATGCCTGCTGCACCACCGCCAATAACCAATAAATCAACTTCTTTATCCATGTTCAATTCTCCTTAGCCTTGCTTATGTGGCATGAACGCTACTGTTTCAGTTCTAGCTTGTTCAGCAATTTTTTTTGCAGCAAGATAACCAAAAGTCATGGCTGGACCCAAGGTAATTCCACCACTTGGATATTGACC
>NZ_JZFB01000001.1:891407-894776 GCF_001188385.1 Acinetobacter sp. V2
CCATTAATTGGTTGCCCTGCTTTATTTAGAACTTGGGCATATTCATCTGTAACCAGTCCTGCAAATGTCCCTAAACTTCCTGGCATCACTTCAACTGCATAAAATGGTCCATTTTCAATCGGGGCAATACATGGGTTCGGATGATGATCGGCATCACCCTGTGCTTTTTGATAAGGGGTGGTACCACGTTGGAACTCGGGGTCTTGGCCTAAATAGGCATATTGGTTGTACTGCTCTACTGTTTTTAAAAACTGAACTGGATCTATACCACACGCCACAGCCAGCTCTTGAATCGTGTATCCTTGTTTTAAGTAATCGTTGTCTAGCCAAGGCTTTAGAGAAATTGGAAAAGGTTTAACAGCGCCTAAGCCGTAACGGCGGATGAACTTGTGATCGCAAATCAACCAGCAATGTGCTTGTTTGCCTTGCGATGTATGTTTGAATAAATCTTTAATAAATGCAGGATAGGAATCACCTTCATTCGTGAACCGACAGCCATTTTTTAAAACTGCAATTAATCCCGGTTTACCTCGCTCAACCAAATGTGGAAAACGACCTAAAGTTCCATCTAAACGCGGAATTAATGAAACAGGTGCCCATGCGCCAGACCAAGGCAAAGTTTGATCAACAGTTGCTCCAATTGCTTCTGCTGCAATTAAGCCATCACCTATATTTGTTTCAGGAGCAGCTGAATGATGAGGAGTTCCTTCACTCACATGTTTGAATAAAGCTTGTTTACGTTTTTCATCATGCGGAAAACCACCAGTCGCTAATACCACGCCATGTTTTGCTATTATTTTGACGATGCCAGCTGGTGTTTTAAATAATGCTCCCATCACCCGACCATTTTCTTCAACTAATTCAGTCATGGCATGATTTGCCAATAGTTTTACTTTGTAATCAAATGCAGATTTGAGTAAGCGAGCCACCAAAGCATTACCATTCACAATTTGAGCAGAGCGTTTCCTAAAAATCAGGTCAAGGAAATGACGTAATACGCGTTTGGTCGCATAGATAAAGGATGGAATTGCATTAAAAGTATTAATGAAATGCTTCATATCTGCGCCAGAAGCGATACCCATTCCCCAAAGTGTAGTTTCAGGAATTGGCGGACGTAGGATATTTAGTTTCTGACCAAGTAAACGGCCATCGTAAGGTGCAGCAACAATCGAACGCCACCCAACCCTAGCACCTTCAATATTGAAAAAGTCAGGTACTGCGGCACCAATATTAAACTTAACCTCAGTTTTGGCTTCGAAAAATTCCACCATTTTTGGTGCTTGAGTTAAATAAGTATGAATCTTTGTTTCATCATACTTTTCACCCAAAATATTTTTTAAATATAGCTTAGGTATCTCAATTGGTTCGGCTTTTCCTTCACGTACAGCATGAGGTGTATTAGGAATCCATAACCACCCTCCCGATACAGCAGTAGTTCCACCAAATACGGATGCTTTCTCTGCGACAATGACCTTTAATCCTTCATATGCTGCGGTCACGGCGCTTGAAAGCCCACCTGCACCTGAGCCAATGACTAAAACATCACATTCGTAGCATTCACGAATTGGCATCGGAATCATCTGAAATGGTTGTTGGGTTTTTGCGTTCATACTTATTACCCCGTAACCGTGCCCAATTGAGCGAGCGCAACGAGCTGCTTCATTGCTTGCAAATTAACTTCAGCGCGTTCGAGAGCAGGACGTTCAGCTAGTACTAAATTGGGGACTTCTGCAGCTAACATAATTTCTTTAGGCAAAGCACGAATTAACCCTACAAGATCAATTTCGCCTTGCCCTGGCACTAATCGATTAGAACGTGCAATTTTAATTAAGCCTTCGTCGCTCGGATCATATTCAGCAAAACCATCGCAAAGCTGAACATAGTTCAATTGCTTTGGATTAAGTGCTTTGATCTGCTCAAGTGTTGAATCTGATCGGTCAAAATGTAATGCATCAATTAAAATGGCCGCATTTTCTTGCCCTGATTGATTCACGATATATTCAGCCTGCGCCAAATTTTTCACATTGGTCCACGGCATGAACTCTAGGTCACAACTCAAGCCAAACTGTTTACTTAATTCACAAAATTGTGCGAAGTGATATATTTGTCTTGACTGCTCAGGATCATTTCCTGCAACTAAAATATGCCTAGCACCGAGTTGCTCAGCCGTACTTAAAAACTGCAAATACTTATTTGGTTCAAAGTCAGAAGTAATTCGTACAATTTCAACATCAGCAATACGAACACCTGTGTCCTCCAAAGCAGCCCTTGTTTCCTTAATTAGCTTGCTATCACTTAAAATTGGATAATCTACTTCATTAGGTGCTGCGGGCAGCAGGCGTAAGCCCACTGCTGCATAACCACACTTTGCTGCAATTTTGACTGCTTCTACAGGACTCACATCTGCAACTGTCAAAAATGAAAGTGAATATTCACGCGACATCTTGTTGCTCCTGCTCTTTCTCAAGTAAATAAGCAATCATTAGGTCACGAACCTCAATAAACATGTCCGTTCCTTTGACTGCGTTACATCCCAAAGTCGATGCATGCTGAATAAATGGCGTGTTTTCAGGACTAGTCACCACATCTGCAACCGACATTTGTGCAGTTATTTGTTCTAATTGAAAAGCTGCTGAAGGATCACCATTCATTCCCATAGGTGTCGCATTGACCACAACGTCAAATCCTGTTGGATCATTGTTATGTGCAACAACTTTGCCTTTACCTAGCTGTTGAAGTTGTTCAACTAGTTGTTGTTGACGCGTTTGATCTACATCAAAAATTGCTAACTCCGCTACCTCAGCAAGAAGTAATTCATAAGCAATCGCTTTACCTGCTCCACCCGCTCCCGCCAAAATGGCACGTTTATCTTTTAACTCGATTAACTTATTTCGTATCGCTTGTACCATGCCTTTACCATCAAGCATGTCTCCTTCCCACCCTTCTTTACAGCGGCGAATCGTATTTACCGCCCCAATAAACTGTGCACGTGAAGTTAATTTTTGGCAGCAATTCAAAGCCGAAATTTTATGAGGCACCGTGACAATCAAGCCGTCACTATTATTTAAATACAAATTTTGCTGAACAAAATTTGGGAAGTGTTCTGGTGCTACATCAGCAGGTATAACAATCGCATTTAAATCCTTTTTAAGCAGCTCCATCGTTACACCCTCAGGTGATTTGACCTGTACAATCGGATGTCCGACCACAAAATAAAGACGAGTTGATCCATTCAATTGAATATCCATTATTCAATCTCCTTAAAAATCGATGAGTTAGAAAATTTTAGATTTGAACTTTTTTAAGTTCGTGCTGACGTATCTTTGTTGGCGAATAAACCAGTTTCATAATGATTAATGCTGCGACCAT
>NZ_JZFB01000001.1:894790-900311 GCF_001188385.1 Acinetobacter sp. V2
TGCTCGTTGCCCAACCTAGGCTTAAAAAATATGCTCCGGCAAATGCGCTACCCACTGCTCCTAATCGGCCTATCCCATGCATCCAACTGTTGCCGGTCGCGCGAGCAAAAACTGGGTAAAATGAACTGGAAACACTGTTAAGACCTGCATTCGCACCATTCATCCACATACCGATGAAGAAACACATCATGCTATACATTACAAAGTTATGACCCACTGCACCTAGAAAGAACATGAAGCCAATCGCTAAAAGATATGCAATCACTAATCCAAGGTGTGGATTTAACTTGTCCATCAAATAACCGCATGCGATACAACCTACTGGCCCCCCTAGCTGATAAATCGCAGTGATAATTGAAGCTTCGCTAATGCTGAAACCAAATTCATGGCTCATCATTGGTAACCAACTTCCAAGTAAATACACCACAAACAAACCAGATGCATAGCTCCACCAGAGCAAAAAGCTGCCTAAGAAATAAAAAGGACTCAGGACTGCTTTTACTGGATTATCAACCGTATTAGTTTTTGCTTTAGGTAAAACAAATACAGTGTTAACCGTATCAAACTCTGGCGCCATTTTATGGATAATGGCATCAATCTCTGCTTTTGGATGTTCCTTCAGGACTTTATAACCAATAGATTCAGGTAATTTAAATACTGCGATAACGGCTAGAACAAGTGGTAGGACTCCACCAATAATCATCATGGCATGCCAGTTAAAATGTGGAATCACCCAAGCAGCCAAAAAACCTCCAATAGCAGCACCAATTGTGAATCCACTTAGAATGATGGTAACCATGCGACCATTCATTCTCATAGGAGAGTAATCCGTTACCAACGTAACAGCTTGCGGCATTACCCCACCCATAAATAAACCAGCAATAAAACGGAACATCATCAGTTCTGTCACATTGTTAGAAACTGCTGCACATAAAGTAAATACACCAAAACCAATTAAGTTAATAATAAGTAGTTTTTTACGTCCAAACTTGTCTGCTAAAGGTCCTGAAATCACTGCGCCTACAGCTAAACCAATTAATGCTGCACTCATTACGGGTGCAAGATCAGTTGTAGTAATTCCCCATTGCTGCTTAATGACGGGAGCCACAAATCCCATAATTGATATATCAATACCATCAACAACGACAATCATTAAACATAAAAAGATAACTAGTTTTTGTATTGGGGATATGCGATTTTCATCAATAAACTCCCTTAAATTTACCTGTTGAGTCATACACTTACTCCATTAGTGTGTATCAGCAAATATGCGTTTTCCATCGCTTATTCAGTTTTGCTCCCTACTTATTCTCAAAAGTTGAATAATTAGGAAACTCCTTATCTGAATGATTCATCTGTACGGCATTTGAGATAGAATCTAAAACAACTATAATCTGTTTTTAATTTTTTTGGAACACTGTTCCAGAAAATAATATTAGGATTTTTATGCTCAGCAATACCGATCGTTCTTTGCTCACCCTCGAAGCACTATTAAAAGAAGTGGATGGATGTGCACTTAGTCAGCTTTCTGTTGATCTTGATATCCCAAAGTCTGCAATGCATCGCATTCTGACTGCGATGAAAGACATGGGATATATCTATCAAGATGAAATCACCCAACACTACAAGCTCACTCTTAAAATTGCCTCAATGGGTTTGAGTTTTCTGTCTTCACGCTCGATTACCGAAACATTTCAACCCTATCTTGATGAACTGGCAGAAACCTCTTCTGAACTGGTTCGCCTCGGTTTAATCGAAGACGAAAAAATTATCTGGATTGGTAAGGCTCAAGGAGCCAAATCAGGTCTAAAATATGATCCTGACTCAGGCAACGTGGCCTATTTACCAGCTTCAGCTTGTGGTTTAGCGTATTTATCTACCCTTGATCAAAATGACTTTTCACGAATTGTGGAACGTGAAGGTTTCGATAAAGCCAAGAACTTTGGACCAAACTCACCAAAAGACCTTACAGAACTAGAGCAAATGATTAAGGCTTCGAGAGAGCGAGGTTATGGTGTGATTAGTGACACCTATGAGCTAGGCATGTCTGCTATGGCTAAAATCATTCTCAATCCACAGACGGGCCAACCTTTTGGCACAGTCAGTATTGCAGGGCCTTCTGTACGTTTAAGTCCTAAACGTATTGAAGAGTTAGCACCAGCACTCATGGCAACTTCTGAAAAAATTGCATCCATCATCAATTTAATCCATATCTAATTTTTAGCTTCTAAGGCAATCAAAATCATATTTCGATTGCCTAAACTCCCTTTAAAACATTTTTCAAGCTCTAAAAACTGAGCAATCGTTATTTATGACAAGCTAATATAGGCCCCACCTTAAATTTAAGTTGATGCATCAACCAAACGATAGTCACCATTAATAATGCTGCAATTAGCCCTAATGTGATGATCACCCCGAAATATTCAATAAAATAACTGGAAAGGATGACAGGCCAGATCGTACCTTGATAAGCAATAAACAAATAACTAGAAAAGATCAGCGGATTTTTTTCACGCTCCATCATATTGCCGATAAAGTGATATACAGCACTTAAGGTAAAACCATGTCCCATACCCGTCAGTAAAATACTGATTAATAAAAACCAAACGATGTGTTCGATTTCTGCCATCACCAAACTAATAGTTCCAAGCAATAAAGCTAATAGCCCTGCATACAACACATGCAATTCTTTAAACGATTTACAAAATAATTGACTCAGCACTGACACAAATAAAATGATTGAAATTGATACACCTGTTAAGGTGGCTGACGATTTAATCGGTAATTCTTTAATAAAAGTCCCAGCCAAAGCTGCATATAAGCTGAAGGCCCCGAAACTACAAAGTGCAGCTATACTACAAACCCAGAAAACTTTGCGTGAAGCCATCTGGGGTAATGCTAAACCTTGTAACTTTAATAACTCATTTAACTGATATTTCTTCTCAATTTTAAATCTTGGTTTGATCCAAAACACACTGATAAATATTAGAAGTGAAAAAAAGATAATAATCCAATAAGGATCAGCCAAAGGTCGCACAGTATGATCAGCTAATACACCACCGATCAAAGGTCCCAAACCAAAACCCAAGACAGTAATTATAGAAGTAAGCTTTTCAGCTAATGCCTTATTACGAAACGGATATTGGTCTTTGAGTCCCACCATTGCAGCGGTGGTAATAAGTCCTGAAGCAATTCCAATCAGAAACCTTGAAAATCCCAGTAACCAAACAGAACTTGCCAATGCAGACAACATTAAACCTAAAATGGTTAAAGCCAAACTGACCAAAATCACATTTTTATAGTGATAAATTGCATTGAGTTTATTTAAAAACAGCAGTGAAAAAACTACGCCTAACATATAGGAAATGAAGATATAACCTATTTGAGATGTTGAAACTCCCCACTGTTGTTCATAGATTGCATATAGAGGGCTTGCCAGAGCGGTACTTAAAGCAGCAAGACACAGCGCAAAGCTAATAATACAATATTGAACACTGGACTTTGGTGTCTGCATAATTCAACCAAAAGTGACTTTTAAGTCGATTTTAATTCAAATATGACCCAAAGGTCAATTTATGTTAAAATAATCTTGTTAACAATGAAATCTAGTTCAACATGACGAAATCTAAAACACGCGGCCCTAGTCTAGAAAAGACGCAAGAAACTAAAAAGAAAATTATTGACTCTGCTCTACAACATTTTATTGAGGTAGGTTTTGCAAGAGCAAAAATTTCAGATATTGCTAAACATGCTGAATTAGGCAAAGGTACAATTTATTCTTATTTTGAAACTAAAGATCAGTTATTTGAAGCAGTAATTGATGCTCTCATCAACGATTCTTTTCGTCCTATTCGCGCTTCTGAAATCACTCAAAATGAAACTGTTTACGAGTTTATTTGTAAAAAGATTATTCCCAGTGTTTTAACGCTTGAAACGACTGGTCGTGCGGATATGGCACTCTTAATTTTACGTGAAGGAAATAATTTTCCGCATATTCGTCAAACTTACGTAAATAAGATTTTTTTACCTATTCAGTATGAGCTTGAGCAATTAACCAGTTTAGCGATTCAACGTGGAGAATTATCAGCCACAATTTCCCCACAGCAATTTGCATTGCTTATTGTGAGCCCTATGTGGATGGGTATGATTCACAATGGTATCCTGAATCCCAATGAAGTTTTATCACTTGAAACGCTTTTTCAAGAAAACCTAAAAATCTTGTTTGGAAAATAAAAAGGCAAACCTCTGTTTGCCTTTTTACTCATACATATTTAAAAATTAAGTTTCATGGTCATACCTGCGACCCAAGCATCATCCACTTGTTTTAGACCACCAGCTTGATGCACATATTGAATATTTGGTCGTAAAGCAATACTAGGTGACCATTGAAAGTTATAGTTCAATTCAATATTCAATTCGTCATACTGAATCGGTGTATATTTCGGATTCGCATAGTCAGCTTCGGTTAATCCCAGCAATTGATTAGATGCATTTTGGCGCTCTTGGACACGATCATTCACATCAAAACGTGCCAGACCCAAACCAATGGTATCATTTGGTCGATGCTCAAATATGCCTTTATACCAAAGCGCTAGTTGCTGTGTGCTTTCAACAACAGTTGTAGATTTATCATTAAAAGTAAAGTTTGCTGAAATAAATAAACCACGCTTAGAGTCGTCCGCAGGCGCAAAAACCTGTTGTTGCGCATTAAGCCAAACACTATGCTTATTGTTTTGCCATTTCCGATCTGCTGCATTTGGCTCAATATTACCTTTTCCATCTGTACTAACATTACGTGCATCTGCCGTTGACAAAAATGCACCGACTTTATATTCACCACTTAAGCCATCGAAAAATGCTAGATTGGGTTTCCACGATAGTTCCGCAGGAATTAAAATACCTTTACGTTGATCCATATCCAAATTAAAACCATGTTGCTCTAAGGCATTTTCAGGATTGACCTCATAAATCCCTGTTCCAAACCAGAGTGAAGGTAAAACTTGATATTTGGCGTTAATTCCCCATTGGCTTACAGGACTATTAAACCAAATATCTCCTACTGTTTTGCCTAACTGACCTCCACATAACATTAAGTTTTGAAACTCACAATGTGATGCATTGAAATCATCTGAAAGTCCCATGCGACCTACCTTAATGTGTAGATCATTATTCAAAAATCCTTTTTTAATCCATGCACTGGTTAAGCGCCACCATTGTCCACGCCCATAAATCTCTTGAGCACTACTAAATTGTGGCGCTCTAGGATCACTAATCCGATCAGTAGAAAGCGGTTGTCCATCTCGTTTCGTTATGCTCAACTGGGCTTGAGTATCTTTCCAACCTGAGATTTTTTCTAAATCTAGACGTGTACCAAATGTCCATTGGTTTGCATTAAATAGTCGTGGTGAATCGTCATATCCTCCACTCAGATTAATAGCACTTTCATTTTGAAAAGCGGCGGTAAATTGATAACCCTGCTGTTCGAGTTGAGCCCGTTTTCCGTTCCAATCGCCCAATATCC
>NZ_JZFB01000001.1:900353-901402 GCF_001188385.1 Acinetobacter sp. V2
ACTACTTGCTAATGTAAAAGTTGAAATCATCGCAAGCGAAGTCATAGAAAATTTCATTAATGCTGTTCCTTAGCACATTGTTTATTATGAACATAAAGCCTTGAATTATTTCAGCTGAATCAACTGCTATACATTTTTTAATGTGTATTTATCCCTACCTGACCAGCACGCTGATCAAGCTAATTCAAAGCCATAGAAAATATTTAAGAAGCAAAGATAGATTTTAAAATAGTTAATCATCTTGCTTTATTACTGATTTAACTCAACTGTGTTTTGGTTTGCACAATAGACTGTTTCGTTTTAATACCCTGAATTAAAACGGCAAAACCAGAAAGTACAGCAGGAATCATTAATAATGAGAACATCATAGAAAATGGCATACCTGAACTGATCATCGCAGCTCCAGCAAACGCACTTAATATTGCACCAAAGCGCCCAATACCATTCATCCAGCTTGCTCCAGTTGCTCGAGCAGAAGTCGGATAATATCCAGTCGCTAAAGCACTCAAACCAACGGCCCCACCATTAAAAGTAAAACCAAGAATCCATGCAAAAATACACATAAGCACCATATCATGACCAAAATGCCCTAACCCAAAGGTTGCAAGTGCGCCAATCAACATCGCAATAAAAAGTACCAAACGCGGACGATAATGATCCATGCACCAACCAAGAGTGATACTTCCAACAGGACCACCAATTTGAAAGAACGAAGTCACAATGGCAGCTTGAGAAATCGTAAATTGATTCGATTTAATTAAGGTTGGTAACCAGCTACTACATAGATAGATTAAAAATAATGCCATGAAATAACTGATCCAGAGCATAATCGTGCCATAACGATATTTACTAGATAAAATTAGACCTAGACCAGATTTCTCAGTTTTTACTTCATTCAGATAAATTTCTTGATTTAAAAAAGAAGATTGTGGAAATAAGCGTTTTAAAATCGCTTTGATTTTGTCTTGGGAGTACGATTGTTTGACTAAATAAGTAATTGATTCTGGCATTTTCCAATATAAAAATGGTACCAAAATCAAAGGTAGTAC
>NZ_JZFB01000001.1:901459-915949 GCF_001188385.1 Acinetobacter sp. V2
CCACCTGCGGCAGCGCCTAAAGAAAATCCACAGTAGGCAACAGTAACTGAAAATGAACGGCGATGATCTGCTGCATATTCTGAAACTAAAGTCGCTGCATTGGGAGCAGCAGCACCTGCACCTAATCCAGTAAGAAAACGATAAATTAAAAGATGTGTGATATCAGTTGAAAACGCTGTTAGCAAAGTAAAAATACCAAAGCCAAGTACGCTTAAAATTAGCACTGGTTTTCGGCCAAATTTATCTGATAAAGGCCCAGAAACTAATGCACCTATTGCTAATCCAACCAATGCTGCACTTAAAACTGGTGCTAACTCTTGTGCACTAATGCCCCACTCCTGAATAATCTGAGGAGCAATCAATCCCATGACGACTACATCCAGACCATCTAGGGCAATAATAGCAAAGCAAAAAAATAGAATGAGCTTTTGTAGTCCACCCATCTTATTTTCATTTAATATGCTTTTTACATCTTTCCTTTGTATTTGACTTGTGCTCATGAGTTTCTCCTTATAAAAGCACGAAGTTTCCCTCGGTGTTTTTCTCAAAACACCGTTCCTTAAGGGAATTTTTAAATAAACTGCTGTTTAAGGCTTAATTAGTGAAGCTAAGTTCACTGGCCTTAAAATTTGATTCACCTGTGACGTCACTAAACCTTCAGAGGCTTTCAAATAAATTTGGAAGTCAGGATCTGTATCTCGGGCAAAACTACGCTTTTCATAGTCATCCAGACTGTCATAACCCCACAAATGTACGACCTGATTTAACGTACCGATATTACTAATATAAAAACCAAGTGGCTCACCCAAGTGCTTTTTCAAAATAGGCATCGCCAACTGATCGAATACCTCAAGAAATCTAGGCATACATCTTGGTGTAATATTGTAAATACGATGATCAACAATCGGTTTATGAAACATGAAAAGTCTCCTTAACAGATTGAGAGTTGGTAGATTTAGAATTTTTAGATGATATAAAACCATTCCCTCCTTTAGCTAAATCAGCAATATGTGATCCTGTGATATAGCCAAAAGTCATGATTGGCCCTAAAGTAATTCCTGCACCTGGATAGTTTCCACCCATAATACTCGCACGGTCATTACCAACTGCGTATAAACCTTGAATGGGTTGATGAAACTGATTTAAAACTTCACCAGTAACAGCTGTTCTGATTCCATCAAATGTTCCTAAATCTCCCATAAACACCTTCACAGCATAGAATGGACCTTGCTCAATTGGCGCTACACATGGATTTGGTTTGTGATCTGGATCGGCCAAATATCGGTTAAACGAAGTACAACCCCGGTGGAATTCTGGATCTTGGCCTTTAACAGCCCCTTCGTTATAACGCTGTACTGTTTTAACCAATTGCTCAGCATTAATTCCCACTTGCTGTGCCAGTTCTTTTAAACTATTACCTTTAAAGAGATAGCCTTTTTTAATTAAAGGTGAAAGTGGCATTGGGGCTGGTTTGGCATAACCTAAACCGTATTTGCTAATCGTTTTATGATCGCAGATCAACCACATGGCTGTTTCATCAAACTCCTCACAAGCCCTAAATAAATCTGCACCTACATCATGATAAGAGTTTGATTCATTGGTAAAACGTTTCCCGTTTTTAAGTACACCAATAATTCCAGGCTTATAACGGTCTAATAAATGTGGGAACACGCCGTAGCCATCTGTATAAGGGACTTTTGACACAGGCATCCATGCAGCAGAATCCGCATATTGAATATCCACTACACCACCAACCGATTCTGCAAGGCGACAACCATCTCCTGTATTAGTCTTTGGCACAGGTGAGATGTGCTCACCACCACGTTTCAGGTGCGCGTAAACTTGTTTGAGTCTTTCAATATCATGTGAAAACCCGCCACATGCCAGCACGACTCCATTTTTAGATTTAATCTGGCAGTGCTGATCTTGTTGTTGAACTTGTACGCCAACAACTTTGCCATTTTCAAAATTTAACTGCTTAACTTCAGCTTCTGTATAGATTGGAATATCTAAATCAAATGCAGATTTAGCCAAACGTGCAGCCAAAGCATTACCGCTTGTGACATTAGTACCACGACCATAGACAGCCAGTTCTTTTAAATGAATAGCTAATCGCTTTGCCACATAGATAAATGAAGTAAACGATTTAGTGGCATTAAAAAAGTGCTTTAAATCTGCATTAGATGAATTAAACATCATGCCAATAAAGGTAATCGTTTTAAGAGGTGGGCGTAGGCGCTTCATATTCTCGCCCAAACCACGAATATCATAAGGTGCAGCTAGTACAGAGCGACCAATATCAACCCCACCAGGAGCATCTGGATGATAGTCTGGATAAAGTGTCGGGATAAATTTAACCGAGGTGTATTGTTCGAAAAAATTTAGCATTTCAGGTGCATAATCCAGAAATGCGTTTACAGCCTCAGCATTAAAAAATTCTTTGGTTTCATGCTTTAAATAGGTCAATGCTGCTTCACGGCTATCTTGTATACCATTTTGTTTTGCATGATGATTTCCTGGAATCCATAGAACGCCACCAGAAAAAGCTGTTGTACCTCCGAACACATCGTCTTTTTCAAGGACAATAACATTTAAGCCTTTTTTCTTAGCAGTAATCGCAGTCGACAAACCGCCTGCCCCTGCACCCACCACAACCAAATCGCATTCAAGCTGTTGAGGTAATTTGGTATTCATTGTTGTCACTCCTTGCGACAGATCCATGCGTTCACTTGCCTGAAATAAGCTGGCTACACCATCCTGATAGTGTTGTATCGAACGCTTTTCTTTTTATTAAACTACGGGGCTATCACAGTTCAGACTAGACCACTTTCTTTTAAATTGAACGATGATCGCGCAAACACATCTTATATCGTTCACTGTTTATAAAATCATCTCTTCCAGCGGTTATATAAGACAAATTAAATAGTCTTAAAATATTGATAAAATTATTTTAAATATAAAAAAACGCCCAATAAGGACGTTTGATTGAAACCACAGAACAATGAACTAAATCATGTCTCGAATTTCTTTGGCTGCCTCTCTTAGTAATGGCAAAACCGTATTAATCAGATAGGTATCATTTACTTTAGAAATCGGAGCAACAGCATTTAATCCTGCAATAATATCACCAGTCTGATTAATAATCGGTATCGCAATCGCTGTTACGCCCAGCTCATATTCTTCAGCGGAAATACAATAACCATTGTCCTTAATGGTCTGTAATGCAGCTAGAAAACTGGCTTCTTCTGTGTATGTATATGCAGTAAATCGTTTAAGGCCATATAACTTAATCCAGTTTTTCTGCTCTTCCAAGGATTTATGCGCTAATAAAACTTTACCCGTAGATGAAGCATGAGCAGGAATTCGGTTACCTAGATGAATACCAAAAGGACTTACCCGGAAATGATCATTTTGCGGGACACTTCTAGCAATCGGAACAACCTCATAATTATCTTGAACCACCACTGAGAAAACTAATGTCGTTTTTTCAGATAAATGATTTAAGACAGACTGCGATATTTTGGGCAAATGTGCTGTACTTAAAAAAGCCCCTGAAAACTTAAGCACCTTATGTGTTAACCAGTAATAATATTCATCAGTTTCAAGATAGCCTAAAAACTTGAGTGTCTTTAGATATCTACGTGCTGCTGTACGAGTAATATTAGTTCGCTCTGCGACCTGAGTAACATTTAAACGCTGTCGATCTGTGCCAAATGCTTCAAGAATATTAAGGCCCTTTGCTAAACCCGCAATGTAGTCATCGTATTTAATCGTCTCTTCTGAGAGCGGATGTTGAATAATCTGATCCCTCATCATTTTCCCTTTTCTAAATTCCCTGTCCGATATTCGCTCAGTATGTCTGAATATCGTCTTCATTCCCAGATTGTATCTAGAGCTCGTTTGGCTAAATACGTATTTTAAGTCTTATAGGAGAACTTCAATATTTAAGCATCTATTTCACAAACAGAGCTTAGATCAAAACTTAGGATTTAGGAAATGTATTATGTCTAGACTACAAAATAAAGTCTGTATTATCACAGGTGCAGCCTCTGGTATGGGTGAGTCGGAAGCAATTGCTTTTGCACAACAAGGAGCAAAATTAATTATTGCCGACATGAATTTAGAACAGGCTAACCAAGTTGCCGAGAAGATCATCAACGCAGGTGGAGAAGCCTTTGCTTTTCAAGTTGATGTCACTCAATTTGATCAGCTCAAGCAGTTAGTTGAATTTACATTAGAGAAGTTTGGACGAATTGATGTACTACTGAATAATGCAGGTATTTTCGACAAATATACCAATAGCTTAGATACGACCGAAGAACTTTGGGACCGAATGTTTGCCATAAATGTAAAAGCCGTATTCAATTTAAGTAATTTGGTTCTACCAAAAATGATTGAACAGGGTTCTGGTGCAATTATCAATATTGCATCTATTGCGGGTCTAGTTGCTCAAATGGGAGGCGCTTCTTATACAGCCTCAAAACATGCTGTAATTGGTTATACAAAACATCTAGCAGCAGTGTATGCCAAACATGGCATCAAAATTAATGCTATTTGCCCAGGTACAATTCGTACGCCTATGACAGCCAAAATGCTAGAAACCCGTCCAACTGATAAAATTCCACTGGACCGTTTTGGAGAGGCGTCTGAAGTTGCTGAGTTAGCTATTTTTCTAGCTTCCGATGAAGCCCGTTTTATGAATGGCTCATGTATTACAATTGATGGCGGATACACTATTATTTAATAAGATATTTTTACTCATCTAATAGAGAATGATTCATCAGGTTGAGTAACTACAAAATTGCTGAATAAAAAACAGATAAGGTCAACCCTTATCTGTTTTTATACAATTTAAGCAACCTCTTCCTTTGATTTTATTTCTTCTAATATATTTACCAATTTAGCTAAATTTTGCTCTGGATCTAACCACCAATCTACCGTCCAAACCGATAAAACTTCCCAGCCCAGTCCATTTAAAACTGTTGGTCTCAGCTGATCTCGGTCTCGTGCTGTAGCCGCTTTAGCGTAGTTTTCACCATCTACTATAATACCAGCAATATAACTACCCGAATTTAAATCATCCTTAATAGCTATATCTACACAACTATCGCCCTGACCTATTCCAAGGTCAACACTCCAGCCTTGTTCTTGCAACTTAGTTTGTAGGTACTGTATGAATTCTTTTTTAGTCTGCTGTTTACTTTGATCAACATAATTTAAATGTAACTGACCACTCCGAGCAAAAACAAGGAAGTCTTTTAGATCCCTTACACCTTCGCTATTAGTACGTGCCAAATTAATTTCTTCCGGACTCAAAGCAGAGAAAACATGTAATCCTTGACGAGCACGAGTAATTGCTACATTTAAACGGCGCTGACCACCTTGACGGTTTAGCGCACCAAAATTCATTGATAAGCGGCCATCCTGATCTTTAGCATAGGTAATTGAGAAAACGATAATATCGCGTTCATCTCCTTGCACATTTTCTAAATTCTTGACAAATAAAGGTTCAATGCCTGACTTACTCAATGTCTCTAACTCAGGATGGTTTGCCAATTCATTATCTAGCAAATCCTCAATTAGCTTTTGTTGAGTCATATTGAAAGTTACAACACCGAGAGTCAGAGGATTTTCTTGCCCTAACTGTGACTGTAAATGCTGAATAATAAATTCCACAATCGCCTTTGCTTCATTACCATTGGTACGTGTATCACCTTTGTCGTATACACCCTCAACTACATGCAGTTTTACAGCCGTATCTTTAGCAACAGGTGCAGGGAAAGTAAATAAACCGCCTTTGTAGTATTTCTGATTACTAAATTGAATAAGACTTTCATAACGACTACGGTAATGCCAGTTCAAGGCCAATTCTGGTAACTGTGCAGCAAGGCATTCATCTAGAATACTTTCTAAATCTTCGGTTACTTCTTCATCGACCTCTTCTTCAGAATCTCCTTTACCAAAGAAACTTGTTGGCGGCATTTGTTTATTATCACCTACCACAATTGACTGTTTACCTCTCGCTAATGCACCAATCGCATCCCATACAGGAATCTGTGATGCTTCATCGAAAATCACCACATCAAATTTTGCTTCAGTATCCAGATATTGAGCAACTGATAACGGACTCATTAATAAACATGGTTTTAACCCAACTAACACATCAGGAATCTGACGCATTAATTCGCGTACAGGAATATGACGGCGCTTTTTACCTAATTCTTTATTGAGAACAGTCCACTGAGCCTTATGTTTATCTTGTTCACTAAAAATAGCATTCCAACGATGAATAATCTCATGACTCGCAGCAAGCTGGTGATCTCTGTCTTGCTGTGCAAAAGTCTGGATTTTCTGCTCATGCTGCTGACTATTGAACTGATTTAATTCTGGATGTTGACTAAATTGATGAGTAATCCAGTGTCTCGCTAAATTAATATTCAAACGCTTTAAAGCAGCATCCAACTCCAATGGAGTATCTAAAAGTTCAAAGGCCAACGGTTTTAACCCATGCTGAATCAACTGGCTTTTTATAGCTTGCCAATTTAACCAATGTCTCCAAGATGAACTGTATTGTTGTAATTGCTGCTGTCTGGCGAGAATTTCATTAAAATTAATATCTAGATATGGAGTAAGTTGAGCATCATTTTTTAGTGCATGATCATTCAGCAATTGACTGAATGTATTTTCCACTTGAGCTATGTTTTGTTTTATCTCATCCAAACTATTATTCTTACTAAATTCCACGGCTTTTAATAAAGTTGCTTGATCAGTAATTTTTGAAGCAACTATCTGTTTAATTTCTTGCCACTGATTATGAACAGTTTCAAAACTTTCCCACGCGCTCTCTTCACTCTGCCAGTAAGGACCAAGTTTACTCACCAACTGATTTTCACATTCAGTGAACTGTCTTTGTTGACTTTGGATATGTTGTAAAATTGGCAAGTCATGTGCAACAGCCAAAGCTGTAGGACGTTGAGTTGAGGTTTGATAAGTTTTGAGCAAATTTCTCAACTGAAACTTAGCGAACCATGAGAATGGAAAAATTTTTGATTCTGCTTCACGCCATTTAAAAGCAATTTGGCTTAAATCTGCTTGATAAATTTGAGATTGGTATTGTCCAACCAACGAAGAACGCTGTTCTCTTAAATCTTGGACTATTTGTTTCGCTTGTGTGATTGTTCCTAAATTTAAATCTTTAATAATACTTAGTAATTTTAAATCGGTTTGCTGAACGAGATCAGATAATGCTTTAAAAATAGAAACATCATGTTTAACCTGACTCAGATTTTGCTTTTCTTCAAACCCAAAGACTTCTTGCCAAGCAGACATTGAATTTTGCAAACGTTGTATCTGCTCCACAAGTTGATCTTGTAACATTTGATACTGTTCTTGCCATGCCAAACTCCAAATTGGACTAGCTAAACCCTCAGCGAAACCATTCAATACATCTTTCGCATTTTCGTTGACGAGCTGACGTAAACTTACAGCTTGTGTCACTGTCTCACTCATTAGCTCCCGTTTTTCTGCTGTCAAAGTCGCAATACTGATATCAGGAAAACGTAAATGCGGTGTATCCCTATATCGAAGTTCATCACTCATTGCAGCATATAAACTCCAGCCTATCGAATGTGATGTATGGAGATTTTTTACATGTTGATTTAGTTCATCTCGGGTTTGAATCAGTCTATCTGAAAGCTTCTGCCATTCTGTTGTTTTGGGTTGAGCACTGAGAAAGTAAGGATCATTATTTTTCTGCGCTCTTTCTCTCAGTTGATCAAGTACTTCCATTTTTTGAGATTTTGATGAGTGTAACTGCAAGCACAGTTCACTTAAGCCAATTTGTGTCAGACGGCGATAAACGACTTCTAATGCAGCCATTTTTTCAGATACGAATAATACGGATTTACCATCTGCCAAACATTGAGAGATCATATTAGTAATGGTCTGTGACTTACCTGTACCAGGAGGACCTGACAAAACAAAAGTACGTCCTAACGCTGCGGACATAACTGCTGCCAGCTGCGAAGAATCAGACGATAATGGCGTAAATAATTGTTGTGGCTTATATTGTTGGTCTAATTGAGCAGGTTGCGGGAATTCATCTTGTTTAATAAAAGGTTCCCGTGGGGATTCAATCAGATGATTTACCACAGATTGATTTTTTAGTTGATCCATCCGTGAAGACAAATCAAGCCACATTAAATATTTTGAGAATGAGAACTGACCAATTGCAGCCTCAGCTTTTACTTCCCATCCAGCTATATTTACAATCGCCTTTCGTACAATATGTAAAACCTGATTAACATCTATGCCTGAATCATCTGTTGGTAAAGGATTTAAGCCCGCAATATCAAGTTCAAAATCCTGTCTTAATAATTGTAATAAGGTAGAGTTAAAACGTGGCTCATCATCATACATAAATAGACAATAGCCTGTTTTAGCTGTCTCACGTGTAATCTGTACAGGAATGAGTAGTAACGGTGCCTTAAATGTACGTTTCGAGCGTTCGGACTCTCTCCATTCAAGAAAACCAACCGCAAGAAATAATGTATTAGCCCCGCCTTCCTCTAAAGCAGTACGTGAAGCACGATAGACTTCAATCAAGCGTTTTTCTAATAAAGGTGTATCTAAAGGACTAAATAATAATTTCCTAGAAAGGTTTTCATCAACGTATTGATTAATATGCTGGCTTTCGTTGTCGCGTTGAACATCTTTTAGAGAAATACTATCAACACTTTTAAATAAGAAACCTTCCTGATTTGCTAGCGCATCTTCAAGTTTGCTAAGTGTTAATTCAGAACACTGTAATGGGATACTGTAACGATTATCTTTAAAATTTAAGAGTTTGTTACGAAGGCTTAAATCCAATAAACGGCGTAACCAACGATCAACACGTGTGGCTTTGTTTTCAATAGGGCGCTCATTATCGTAAACAGGAATAGATGCTGTCGCCCATTCAATCTCTGTATCATCCAAATGATTTTTCTTTTCCAGATTTGCAGAAATCGGCTTAATACCACGCAAACGGGATTGACGAACATCTATCGCAAGATAAAACTTATTCTGACGAGATTCATCCTTTATATATTGTTTTGCAGTTTCTAGCGCAGTTGTAAATTTTCCTTGTTGTGTAAGCAACGTGGTTTCAATAAAGACTATCTCACCTAAATCATAACGTTTTCTTAAAGCTTGGATATCATCAATGATCAAGTCAACATTTGGCGTCTCATTTAACCAAACACCAAGATACGAATGTCCTTCTTCAATAATAAGTAAAGTATCTAAGCCTATTTGTTCAGCCAAGGCACTTAAAAGTATTGTCGTGTCTAAACAACATGCTAACTTTTCTTCAAAAATCTGCTTTGCCAAACGGATTCGTTGGCCCGATTTAACAAAGCTTGCAGGGTTAACAATATAATGAATATCTTGTTGTAATAAAGATTCCCATACCGCATTCAGCTGAGATAAAACAGAATCTCGATCTCGGTCTTGATAACCATTTAATGAACCTAATTCTTTTGTTTTTAAAATTTCACTCGCTTTAACAAGAATTGGACTAAGAGCTGAAGCATTAGGCTGCGAAAAACTTGCCAACAACTCAATTGGCTGACGTTCTCCACCCCAAGTATCAATGGTCAACACATCTATTTCTAACTGCTGTTCTGCTAGTAATTCTTCATTTTCACTCAACCAAACTACTTCGATACTCCCTTTAATATTCTCTGGTATCTCTTGCAATAATTTAATATCAAAAGCTAATTTTGGTTTATCAAGAGCTAAGACTTGATTGCCTTCCAAACTCGCAATATTGATGGTGTGTTCTTTGAAATACTCAGGATTAGAACGAATAACGATTCGAGAACCAGAAATTGTTTCAGTTGAAGAGATTAGAACTTGTCGAATAAGGGGCACTGAATTTTGCTGTAAAACAAAGTTCAAAGCTGATGCACAATCAACCTTTAATGAATATTCAGGATTAGGTTGTTGTTTATTATCAATTTCTGGCACTATTGCCCCCTTATCTATTTTATTAAATCTAATTAAAGACGTATTTAAAAAACTAAAGTTACAATATTAAATGATATATGTCTTATTTTGAAATTAAAGAAACAACAATATTCAATCTTTCTTAGGTAAGAAAATAAAACCCAAAATCACATGGTAATTTTGGGTTGATACAAAAAAATAAGCACGATCTATATGCGAATATTTGGAGACAATAAACCATGTTTAATCAATCTTGCACGAATAATATTTCGGCTTATTCCTAGTAATTTTGCAGTATGCAATTGATTGTGATGACAATATTCATAGGCAGCTCCTGTAATTTCTGCCTCTAATTGCTCATTTAAATCTTCGATTCCTTGTTCAAACCAACTAAACAGCAATTGTTTTAAAGTTTGATTTGAGTTGCGATAAATCGAAAAATCATATTCTGAAGTGAGTAATTTATGCTTGAAACCGGAAAGTTGGAAATCATAACTTTGAATCAATCCATTTTTACAAATGAGCAATGCGTGATGAATTGCATTTTCTAGCTCACGAATATTTCCCGGCCAATGATAATCAACGAGCAATTGTTGAGCTTCTTCACTTAACATAGGCGGTTTCTTATTCAGACTCTGCGAATAGTCATAAATAAAGTGCTGTGCTAGAGGCAAAATATCACCAGTTCGTAGTCGAAGCGGTAAAACATGGAGCGATGCAACTTTTAATCGAAAATATAAATCTTCTCTGAAATTACCTGCATATACGGCTTCTTCTAATCGAATATTCGTTGCAGCAATTACTCTGACATCAATTTTTTTGGTCTGTCGAGAACCAACCCGAACCACTTCATTTTCTTGTAAAATTCTTAGCAGCTTCACTTGAATGCTTGGTGATAAATCACCAATTTCGTCTAAGAAAATGGTTCCGCCATGCGCTGCTTCAAACCAACCGATCTGATGGCTTATAGCTCCTGTAAAAGCTCCTTTTTCATGACCGAACAACTCTGTTTCAGCCAACGTATCAGATAGAGCACCACAATTTACAGCAATAAAGGGCTTGTTTTTCCGATTAGATAAAGCATGAATCTTTCGAGCAACCAGTTCTTTGCCTGTTCCTGTTTCACCAACAATTAAAACGGACGCTTCGCTTGGTGCGATTTGTTCAACATAAGACATTAAACACTTTGAATTTTGATCTTCAAATACATATGCACTAGCTTTAACCGTACGTACGAGTTGGCGAGATTCGGGATGTTTGACGATATCCATAATAATCTCCAAAATTTAAAGTGGATGAGATCAATCTGAACGAGTACTTTTTCTTAAATCAGAAAAATAGCTAAATAACGTAGCTTAATCTAAGTTTTCTAGATAACTAATACCAATAATATTAAGTGCAAATAATATTAAATTTAATTATTTGCTCATTTAGAGTACTCGATGTGAAATAGGCAACATTCCAAAAGCATAGTGTTGTTTATGCAACAGTACATCAACACTTTGATTTTAAAGCCAACCTATCACATGAGAAAAAAGATACAGTCTATTGAAATTTAATAAATATTTTATTGGCATAGTGTTTGCTGGCTGCATGCTATGAGACTTTAGTTTGGTTGATCTCTTATGATTTATCTAGCTATAACAACTTATAAATCAATTGAAACACCAACCAATTATTTATTCGTCCTTCACGCCACATCGTGAAAGTAAGTCTTAAATTATGTCAAAAATAGATAAATAAAGGATAAGGCAAGTATGAACGTTTTTAATCAGAACCACAGTATTCGTAGTCTTTCTGATGTCATTCCTGTTGCACAGTCTCTGGCTCAGCAGTTTGCGCAAACTGCTATAGAAAGAGATAAAATTGGCGGTACTCCTAAACATGAACGTGATTTAATTCGTCAAAGTGGTCTTCTTGCTTTATCCATTCCAGAGCAATTTGGTGGCTTGTCCGGTCAGTGGCAAGATATCTTTAATGTTGTCAAAATCTTTGCTCAGGCTGATAGCTCACTCGCCCATGTTTTTGGTTTTCATCATTTGCTTTTAGCAACGGTTCGCTTATTTGGCAATTCACAGCAATGGCAGCGTTGGTACCAACTCACGGCTGAAAAATCGTGGTTTTGGGGAAATGCATTAAACCCACTCGACAAACGTACCGTCGTAAAAAAACAAGATGACTGGTACGAATTTTCCGGGAAAAAAAGTTTTTGCTCGGGTGCGCTTGACTCAGAAATGCTTATTGCATCAGGAGTAGATGAAAAAACTGGAAATCTTTTGATTGCAGCGGTACCAACCTCACGTTCAGGAATTACGTTGTACCATGACTGGGATAATATTGGACAACGTCAAACAGACAGTGGTAGTTCCATTTTCGAACGGGTTCGTGTTGAAATAAAAGATATGTTGCTTGACCCTGGGCCACTAAGTACACCATTTTCAACGTTAAGACCTTTAATTGCACAATTGGTTTTTGTGAATATGTTCTTGGGCGTTTCCGAAGGTGCAATGCTTGAAGCCAAACGTTATACAAAAACTGAATCACGTGCATGGTTTTTATCTGGTGTGGAACATGCAGACCAAGACCCGTATATCTTGCGACACTATGGGGAGTTCTGGTTAGAGCTAGAAGCCTTACGCCTGTTAAACAAAAATGCGATTACCAAATTACAAGAAGCATGGGACATTGCTGAAAACCTGACAGAACAACAACGTGGTGAGGTTGCTATTGCAGTAGCAACAGCAAAAGTAGCAGCAACACGAACAAGTCTAGATATTACCAATCGTATTTTTGAGGTGACAGGAGCCAGAGCAACTCAGGCATCATTACGATTTGACCGATTCTGGCGCAATGTACGAACACAAACCTTACATGACCCAGTGGAATATAAGCTGCAAGATTTAGGAATTTGGGCTCTAAATGATCTTTATCCTAAAGCGTCATTCTATTCATAACATCATCGACAACTGAATACTTAGGAATAACCGATATGCATCGAACTCCCACCGACAGAAACGATTTGATATAAATGAGAGACCTACAATAGATGCGGCATAATATTGTTACGCTACCTGAAATTACCCAACGCAGTGACTCGCATAAAGCCACCGCACAGGTATTTAACGACCCAGAATCCCAAAAATTGCTTGAATATATCAAGCAGATTGCACCCAGCGAAGCGAGTGTATTAATTCATGGGGAAACAGGTACAGGTAAAGAGCTCATTGCCAGACAAATTCATAACCACAGTAAACGGCGTAATAAACCATTTATTGCTGTAAACTGTGGGGCTTTTTCTGAGACTCTCGTTGAAAGCGAACTCTTCGGTCATGAAAAAGGTGCCTTTACAGGGGCATTATCGAGCAATGCTGGATGGTTCGAGGCTGCAAACGGTGGGACATTATTACTTGATGAAATTGGGGATTTATCTAAACGGATTCAGGTTAAACTTTTAAGACTATTACAAGAACGTGAAGTAGTTCGTTTGGGCTCTCGTAAAAGTATTCCGGTAAATGTACGAGTACTCGCAGCAACAAATGTAAATTTAGAACAAGCCATTCTTAGCGATCAGTTTCGCGAAGACTTATATTACCGCCTTAATGTGGTTACCTTAAACATTAAACCTTTACGTGAACGAAAAGGAGATATTCTACCTCTCGCCTATCACTTTATTGATAAATATCATGCTCAACTTGGTTATGATAAAGCCGATTTTTCCAACGCTGCAAAAGAAAAAATCAGCAATTACTGGTGGCCCGGTAATATTCGTGAATTAGAAAACATGATCCATCATGCGCTATTAATTTGCCAAAATGGCATTATTGAAAGTCATGATCTCACATTAATCCAACCACCCACTCAACTAAACCCAAATAAGCTTCAAGAAAAAAAAGCTATTGAACCCGTCATAAATCCTAAATTAAAAGAAGTTTTTCATCAGCTATTTCAGCAAAATGATGGACAAGTTTATGCACAATTTGAAGAACAATTATTACGAATCGCCTATCATTATTGCCATCAAAATCAAGTTAAAACTGCACAAATGCTAGGTTTAAGTCGTAATGTTATTCGTTCTCGACTTATTGATTTAGGTGAGCTGGTTGTAAATAAACGCGGCGAATAAATTATTTTTATCTATCAATATCAAGCTAGTCATCAATCATTTGATTGATGACTGGTTATTAAAAGCTAAGCAATCTCTCCTAAATATGCTTTTTGAATTTGTCCGGTTTCATAAAGAACTTGAGTCTGTCCAGAAGCTTTGACTTCTCCACTTTCGATGACATAAGCATAGTTGGTGTAGCCAAGTGCCAAACGAATATTTTGTTCGGCAACTAAAAAACTCACGCCTTGCTGTTCAGATAGAGACTTAATTAATTCAAAAATTTCATAACTAATCTTAGGAGCTAACCCCATTGAAGGTTCATCTAATAAAACCAACTTTGGCTCTGTCATCAATGCCCGACCAATGGCGAGCATTTGCTGCTCACCACCGGAAAGATA
>NZ_JZFB01000001.1:915997-917243 GCF_001188385.1 Acinetobacter sp. V2
TATTGATAAACTTTTTCTAATGCAGTTGAAAGTTTGGCACCCGAATGATGCGAAATAAAACCGCCTGTTCTTAAATTTTCATCAACAGTCAAATGTGTAAAACAATGACGTCCTTCAAGGACTTGCACCAAACCTTTTTTGACAATATCACTTGGATTTTTCCCAAGTATGGATTCACCCTGATATTCAATTTTGCCACGGTGAATTTGCCCATTTTCAGCAAAAATCAACTGTGATATTGCTTTCAGAGTTGTACTCTTACCAGCTCCGTTGGCACCAAGCAATGCAACAATAGAACCAGAAGGAACAGTTAAACTCACCCGTTTAACTGCCAAAATACTCTGGTCATATACGACTTCAATATCATTGACATTTAACAATGGTTCACTGCTTTCAGGTTTGATACTGTTTAATAATTTAGACATGCGGTCATCTCCTGATCTTATTCTTCAGTTGCGCAATCTCGAATTTTTATACCTTGCTCTTTGGCATATTTTTCTGAAGATTGTTCAATAATCGGACGTAATAAGCTGCGATCTGCTTGTACCCAATCACTAATTACTTTCCACTCTTTACCATCCCATTGTTGGAAACGTACCGCACCACCGCCTTCATGGTCTTGGCACGATAGTTTTAAAGGCTGTACCAAACCATATGCACCAAGTTCTTTTAGACGTGCTTCAGTTAAATTGATATGTTCAAAGCCCCAACGGACCTCTTCACCAGTAAGCGGACGTTTACCAAATTTATTTTGTGCCACGCGTACTGCTTCTACATTCAAAATACCGTTTACCACACCTAGGTTATAGTAAACCGTACCGAAACGATTTTTATCGGCAAGATCTGACTGACCTTTATCAATAACAAGTTGTTTAATTTCTTGTAATACAGGGAAATTCGTTCCTGATGGATGAGTCGTAATTGAAATAAACCCATTTGCCGCAGCACCTGCTGGTGCAGCATCTTCTTCTGAGTTTGACCAGATATTCCCAATAATTTTATTGGTTGGGTAACCCACTTTCTGTGCAGTTTTTAATGCAACAGGATTCATCACCCCCCAACCACGAAGAATGACCCAATCCGGTTGAATCCGTCTAATATTTAACCATTGAGATTGTTGTTCATTACCCGGATGTGGTACTTCAATGTTGGTTACTTCAAAGCCATACTTTTTCGATAAAATCTCAATGACTGGAATCGTTTCTTTGCCATAAGGCGAGCCGTGATATAGAACCACGATTTTTTT
>NZ_JZFB01000001.1:917285-926458 GCF_001188385.1 Acinetobacter sp. V2
TAATTAATAATTGCAGATACTTCACTATATGGATTGAGCTGCAATGGAAACACGTATGGGAAAACACGGCCATCCGTAGAATCTGTACGCCCATGATTAATAGTAATCAAGGGTAATTTATCTTTTGTTGAACGCTCCAAAGTTGCATAAGCGATACCGACAGATAAAGGGTTGGTTGCAGCAGCAGGCGCTCCATTTAAACCATTCTTCAAACGCTCATAGCATTCTACCCCCTTTTCTACTACGTACTCGGTTTCACACTCAGACCATACCAGCTTCACGCCATTCACACCGCCTTTGGCATTGACGGATTTCATGTAGTCAATAAAGCCCCCGAAAAAGCCCGTTCCCCCAGCCGCGTAAGGGCCAACCCGATAACTCTGTAACGGGAAATACTGGGCATTTTTATCAGACAATTGTGTTTGCTGCTCAGTTGCGGCTTGTTGTTTTTGCTCAGGTGGATTTTGTTTGTCTTTTTTCGTGACAAACACAATAGCGACTAAAGCGATGGCAATAACCACTAGCCAAAACCACAAGGATTTAAATAACTTCATAAATTAATCTCTAAATAAACAGACAAAAGTGTTGTTAAAACAATTAGTAACGTAATGGCCATTTTCTTAATCTGTGATACAAATTACGTAGTAAACGGCTTAATCCTTCTGGTTCCTTGATCAAGAAGTAAATGATCAAAGCCCCGAAAATAATTTTTTGTAGATTCTGTAGTAGTGCTTGATCGATAGCCTGTCCGAAAACAACTTGCCCCAAAACACTCAATAAAATAGGCAACAGCACAATAAATGCGGCGCCCAAAAAGCTGCCAGTTAGGCTGCCTAATCCACCAATAATGATGATGAATAGAATTTGAAATGATCGATTAAGATCTAGCCCATCTGCTTCAATGGTTCCAAGATAAGCAAAAGCCCAAAGTGCCCCCGCAATACCGAGATAAAATGAACTGATCGCAAAGGCCAGTAATTTAGTCTGGCTCACTGGAATGCCAATGGTGATTGCCGCAGTTTCCATATCTCGTACAGCACGAAAATTACGACCATATTGACTATTGATCAGGTTGCGAGCCAAAGCAGTGAGAACCACAACAATACTTAAGGTCAATAAATAGTGCCCGACTGGGCTATTTATGGAATAACCCAATATTTCCATACGAGGAGCAGTAATCACCCCCGAAGCATTATTGTTAGTAAACCAGCCATACTGTGTGAATAACCACGGTATGAAAAACTGTGCGGCCAAGGTAGAAACAATTAAATAAAAGCCTTTAATTCGAAGACTTGGTAGACCAACCACCACCCCAGTTAAAGCAGCAATTACACCGCCCAAAAAAATGTTGACCAGTAATGGCAACTGAGGAATTCGCAGCTCTAAGTTATAAGTTGCAAATGCGCCCACTGCCATAAAAGCTGCGGCACCTAATGAAAGTTGCCCGGTATAACCTGTCAGAATATTGAGTCCCAACCCGGCAAGTGCCAAAACTAGAAAAGGGACTAAAATGGCATTAAATAAGTAATCTGGTCCAACAAATGGAACGAAAAGAAAGGCAATCAATAGTGCAAAAATAAATAAAATACGATGCTCTTTAAGCCGAAAAATGCGTTTCTCATCTTGATATTGCTGTACGTACTGTCTTGCTTGGCTAAATAAAAACATGGCTTATACCCTCGTCACTTGTTTCTGACCAAACAAACCAGTTGGGTATACCAATAAAAAGAGAATCGCCAATACATATGGAAACCAGTTTTCAATTCCCGAACCAATAATGCCGCCTAAATAAATCTCCGCTAGTTTCTCTGTGGCTCCCACAATCAAGCCCGCTAAAATTGCACCTGCAATCGAAGTAAAACCACCAATAATCAGTACAGGTAAAGCCTTTAGTACCACCAATGAAAGTGAGAATTGAACACCTAAACGTGCGCCCCACAACAAACCAGCGACTAATGCAACAAACCCTGCCACTGTCCAGACTAATATCCAGATATGATTTAAACGGATCCCCACAGATTGTGCGGCTAAAGGATCATCAGCAACCGCACGTAGTGAAATGCCAAAGCGAGTTTTACTAAATAAAAGAGATAAAATAATGACCAATGTTCCAGCAATACTTGTTGCGAACAGATCAAACTTGCTCAGCATAATGCCAAAGAAATTGATGGGTGAATCAGAAATTCCCAGATCTAATCCATGAACCTGTGTTCCCCATACAGTTTGAGCTAATCCCTCAATGACATAACTCAAACCCAGAGTTGCCATAAACAATGTAATGACAGAGCGATTAATTAAATGTTTTAAAATCAATGCATCGATCAGTAGTACCAGCACAAAAATGACAAATAGCGTAATAATAAAAGCCACCACAAATGGAATACCACGTTCAGTTAAATTGACAAAAGTTAAAGCTGAAAATAAAACCAAAGAACCTTGTGCAAAATTAAAAACACCCGATGCCCGATAAATCAAAACAAACCCTATGGCAACCAAGGAATACATGACACCTGCCAACGTACCCCCTAGCAAGACTTCTAGAAAAAATGACATATAAAAACTAACCTCTTATTTTTTAATTTATTTGTATATGCTCAATGCGCTTCAAGCGCTTGAATCCCTAAATATGCGTTCAGCACTTCGGGATGTTCTTGAATTTGTTGTGGAGTGCCTTCTGCAATCTTTTTGCCATAGTCCAGCACCACAATATGGTCGGAAATATCCATCACGACAGCCAAATCATGCTCAATCATGAAAATGGTTATATCCAACTGTTGATTTATCTTTTGAATAAACTTGGCAATACTTCGTTTTTCAGCATGGTTCATTCCAGCCATTGGCTCATCTAAAAGCAGAAACTGAGGTTCTGCTGCCAATGCTCTTGCCAACTCCACACGTTTTTGTAAACCATAAGACAACGAGCTAACCAATTGGTCTCGGTATTCTTGTAGATTCAACAGTTTTAAAATTTCTTCAGCTTTAAAACGCTGTAAATCATCATTTTTTTGAGTGCTTGGTAAAGACAATAATGCACCTAGCAATGAGTGACGACTTTTTAATACTCGTCCAGTTAAGACATTGTCCAATACCGACATTTGCTTGAAGAGTGCTAAATTTTGAAATGTGCGCGCAATTCCTAAATAGGGTGCATGCTTTGCCTTATAGTGATGCAAAACCTGACCAGCAAAAATGATCTGACCAGATTGCGGCTGATAAATGCCATTAATAATATTAATTACTGAACTTTTGCCGGCCCCATTGGGACCAATTAAAGAATAAATCTCCCCCTCTCTCACCTCTAAGCTAAGCTGCTTGAGCACTTGTGAAGAGCCAAAAGATAAATCAATCGCCTTAAGTTCTAGCAATACCACAGATGATATGGACATATATTTCCCTTCTTAAGTTATTGTTGTTATGGGTAAAGAATGAAGCTGCGAATTGTCCAATTGGGTACTTTGCCATTCGGCATATTCTCCCCATTCGTGTAACTTCACACCTAAACTTTGATAAAAATTTCGTGTTGCAAGCGTTACAGGCTGCCCCACTGTTAAAGCCACTTTAAGATGTGAAAAACCCAACTCTTCTAAAATGACTTGCTTAAATAAGGCAAAGCTCAACTTATCAATCAAAGATAATTTTTCTTCATTTTTCTGTTTTTGAAGTGCGTGCTGGTAATGTTTGGCAAGCCATTTATCACTTGGTAAGCGGTTATAAATTAACTGCTCAACACGGGCATAGGTTTCATTGGTCCCTAAAATCAATGTTGGCGAAATAATCTGTCTATCCTGATCGCGAGTATTTAAGGTCTCAGGAATATTTAAGTTAAAACCTGCAAGTAGCCATGATGACCATAGATAACGAATGTGCCCAACACTTGAAAAAGCACGCGTAACAAATGCTTCCTCATGATGATCTAAGTGGTGGTTTTGAACTAAATGTTTGGCCTCTGCAATCAAATCTTGATGAGAATATTGCACTCTTAGTCGTTGATTAGATTCAATCCGTTCAAAGCTAAAAGCAATTTGTGTAGGTTCGAGCTGAGTCTTTTTAAAATCAATACGATATTTCTCATTGGAACTTTTTAATAATTTATCGACAAATACAACATAGTCATATTCAAATGTACTTAATTTGCTTTGTTCAATATAAAAAATATAAATTGGGTGATAACGTAATGTCTCAATTGAAACAAGCTGCTCTAGCTCTTCTACGAGAATATAATCTGGTTTTAAAATCGCAAGGTGTCGTAAAAAGTCTTCTGTTTTTAATGTATCAACACTTTGGTCAATCAATTGAACTTCGCCACCTAAAGCCTGTATAGCCAGACTAATAGCAACTACATCAATATTCGGAGCACTGACAATAAGAAAAGTTTGCTTGTTTTGAAAACCATACTCATAAAGCGCAGACGCGTATCTTTCGCTAAGTTCTAGTAAATTTTTCCATGACCAGTGCTGCCACAGACCTAGCTTTTTATGTCTTAATGCAATTGCATCTGGACGTGCTGTTGCGTGGTATGCCAACAGTGAAATAAGACTTTTCGAATAATCTGACATTTTTGCAATACCCCCCTCATAACGTCGATTGCTAAACGATGAGATAAAAAAATATTGCTGTTATATTTCAATTTACATGCCAAATATTTTTACAATTATTTTCAATAAGTTATAAAAATATCTTTCTCTATCTGTGCATAAAAGTGATCGTTTATTGTTGAATAACTGTTTTTCAGGCAACAGTTATTACTTGGTTACAAAGAGACATTTTTAGAGAAATCTCAAGAACAAATTTTGATTGATACTTTTGATTTTCATAATAGCTCTTCTTCGCTTTAAAAGAGCTATTATGATTTTTATCAATATTTTAGCTAAATATTTAACTAAACCACAAAGAAACCATGTGTTCCATCTGTATTTAATTGGGCAACTAATCCATATTCCCACTCTAAATAGTCTTGCATAGCTTGGATAGAATTATCCGTTCCTTCATAGGGGCGTTTATACCGATCTATACGGGGTGATAAGTACACATGTTTATCAGTTTCCAAAACATAGGTTTTTGCCCATGCCTGATTACCGCCTTCCAAGACATAAACATTTTCTGAAATTTTGGCTTGAAGAGCAGATACAGCATATTGTGCTAACAGACTAGTACCACAAGTCACAACAATTTTATGATTTGTTGGAATTTTTTTCTCATTAAACAGTCGTTCAATATCTGCTTTTAATACCCATTGAGCAGTAGGAATATGCCCTTTTTGATAGTTTGCACTAGTTGTAAAATCCAGAATAGTGACTTCTTCACCGACATCTAACCATGCTTGCAATTGTTCAGGTGTGATCCGATGTTTTATATGCAATAACGGAACAACTGGTTTCCATCCTCCTTGCTCGGTAAATATTGTCTGAAAATCTGCATCGAGTACGTAGACATCCCAATTCATTTGCGCCAACCAAGAGGCAGTCATATAAGCACGGACGAGTTGATCATCAATGAGTACAATTCTGGCACCGCGTACACTCGCATAATGATCAGTTTCCTGAACTAGTTGCCCACCACCAATCCAACGGCTATGGGGTAAATGCGCTTGTATATACTCTTCTTCTGACCGTACATCAAAAACATAGGTGGTATGTTCACTCTGTTGTTGGAACAGTTGTAGTTGTTCCAAACTAATCGTTTTCACACCAGCCTGCTGGGTTAATTGTTTGGCATTCTCCAATACATCTGATGGATTATTTTTATTAGCAAAATTAGTATATTGTTGCTGTTGTCCTAAAGCTAATTGTTGCTGTGCCAATGTCCAACCAATCGTACCGTTACGTAAAGCATAGACTTCATGTCCAATCTTGGCATTAATCAATGACTGTGTACCAATTAAACTACGTGTACGCCCCGCACAATTCACAATAATTTTAGTATTTTCATCTTTAACAATATTTTTAGCATGGAGTACTAATTCAGCACCAGGTACGCTGATACCACCTGGAATACTCATGGTTTGATATTCATCAAAACGACGAGCGTCCAGAATGACAATGTTTTCCTGATCATCAATTAATTTTTTGACTTCTTGAGCTGACAGTGACGGCGTTCCTTTATGATGTTCAACAAATTCACCAAAGGCTTTACTTGCCGAATTGACATCAATAAAAATTTCACCGCCTGCATCTTTCCAGCCTTGTAAACCACCATCCAATAATGAAATCTGCTGATAGCCTAATGCTTGTAACTGTTGATAGGCACGTTCTGCCAAGCCCTCACCATTGTCATAAATAACAATATCAGTAGACAGACGAGGTATTCGATTGAGAATTTCTACTTCAAATTTGGAAAGAGAAATATTGGCAGCAAACAAAGGATGGCCTTGAGCATATGGATCTTCTTCACGTACATCAATTAGTGCGATTTCTTGACCAGCCAATAGCTTTTTGCGGATATCTTGATAAGTTTGAATATTGGTTGTCATATTAATGTTCCTGATTTGAATAACCTGAAATAAAACGCTTTGCTGTGCCATCTAAAGCAAAGGTATAGCGTTCTACTTTGCCAATATCTGCACCATAAATGTGAATGCTAATCGAAACCTGATCGGACAGCGCATTACTCACTTGATGCACATCACCCAAGGCTGGAGTAAAAAAATCAATTTCGCCAACTTTTAAATGATCTGGTTTACCTGTGATCTCAAAATGCCCTAATGCATTTCTTTGGTAGCGCTGTGAGATTTCTTCACCTTGCAGGACACCAACGACTCCCCAAACTTCATGATTATGGATTGGTGTAGTTTGTCCCTTATCCCATACAAAACTGACAATTGAAAAATGATCTTCCGGATCGCGATATAATAAAAACTGTTGATAGCGTTCAGGGTTCGGTTGCCGATAAGAGCTTGGCAACCAATCATTTAAATGCAGCAATCTACGAAACTCTGGAATAAAAGATTGTATGAGATCAACATCTTCTAATTGCTGTGAAATTCCATATTCAATTCTTTCAATCAACGGCTGGAGTACTTGTTGCAACTGACTCATCTTTATTTTTGCTCCACTTTAAAACCAGTATCAAATGAAGATGTCACATCAAACTTTTTATCAATCAGCTTATATTTGGTATAAAAATCAGCAGTTCCTTGAGAAACTTTGATCACTTCATTATCGATCGGCTCCCAAGAGGCATTACGGCGTTTAAAAGCTTTGATTCCCACATCTTCTGGTAGTCCAGTGATTTTGGCATAAGCTTTACCAAACTCATCTCCGTGTTGTCCTGCCCAAGCTTGAGACTCTTTTAAACGATAGATGAAATCTTGAATTGCCACACGTTTGCTCTGATCCTTTAAAGATTTATCCGTGGCTGCTAAAAAGGTATAACCTGAATACAAACCACGGCCATTAACCACAACACGAAAATGATCCTTGAGCTCAGCATATGCCGTATATGGATCCCATACCACCCAAGCATCTACTGAACCATTGGCAACAGCTAATTTTCCATCGGCAGGCGGTAAAAATTTAAACGTCACATCTTCAGGCTTCAGACCTTGCTGTTCTAGGGCCTTTAAAGTTAAAAGATGACTAATTGAGCCTTTATTAAATGCTAAACTTTTACCCTTTAAATCTTTGGCAGACTTAATTGGACTATTTTGCGGCACTAAAATAGCGACTGGATATGGATCTGCTTTATAGACGGCAATAGCCTTAGCTGTTCCTCCATTAGAATTGGCAAATATAAAAGGTGCATCACCCAAGTAACCAATATCAATCGCATCTACTTTTAATGCTTCTGCAACTGGTGCAGCAGCTGGAAATTCATACCAATTGATTTTATATGAGATATTTTTTAAAGCACCAGATGCTTCAAGCTGTGCACGCATATTGCCTTTTTGATCACCAATATTGAGCACAACCTGCCCCTTATTTGCTTTAACTTCAGATGCCTGAGCATGTTCAGGTGAAGTCTCTTTTTTTGTACAACCGACTAAAATTGCTGTTGTAAAAACACCCAATAAAATTTTGCCATAGTGATTCATTATTGTTTCCTTTCTAATTAGGCTGAGATCAGCTGTTGCTGTTGATCATATTTTTCTGTTTTTTCACGGATTTGAGGCAATAGCTCTCGCCCATAATCAATTGCGTCCTGAACAGGATCAAACCCACGTATCAATACGCTATGAATGCCGAGTTTGTAATATTGCAAAATAGACTCCGCAACTTGTTCTGGGGTCCCGACTAATGCTGTAGAGTTATAACTGCCTTGAACTAAAGAAGTAATACCAGTCCATAAATTGGTATCTAAACGTTCGCCTTGACCCGCTGCTGCAAGTAAACGTTGCCCACCCGTACTTTGTGGTTTTTTTCTGGCAGCTTGTAAGCCAAAATTTTCTAATTGTTTTTTAGATAATTGATAAATTTCTTGCGCTTTTTCCCAAGCTAGGGACTCACTATCAGCAATAATTGGGCGAAATGAAATGTTGTAATCAAGTTGGCGCTCATGTTGTGCTGCCAACTGATTTAGTGTTTCAACCTGCTCTTGGGCCCCCGCTAGAGGCTCTCCCCAAAGCGCAAAAACATCAACCTGCTTTGCGGCAACTTGTAAAGCTTCTATTGAAGAACCGCCAAAATAAATGGGTAAGTGTGTTTGGAGTGGTTTAATTTCAGAATAAGCATCTACTACATGATAATAATCACCTTCATAGCTAAAAGGTTCTTGGCTATACCATGTTTTTTGTACAACTTCGATGAACTCGGCACTACGTGCGTAGCGTTCTTGTTTATTTAAAAAATCTCCATCTTTTTTCTGATCGATATCACTCCCGCCAGAAATAACATGTAGTGCTAAACGTCCATCCGTCAGCTGATCTAAGGTTGCCAATTTACGAGCTGCCAATGTTGGAGAAACAAAGCCCGGACGATGTGCTAGTAAAAATTTTATTTTAGACGTATGTGCAGCAGCATAGGCTGTCACTAAAAAACCATCAGCTTGATCAGACCAATAGCCACATAGAATACGGTCAAAACCAGCCTGTTCATGTGCCTGAGCAATTTTGACAATATAGTTTTTATCAAAAGTTTTCGTCGCTGGAATAATTTCAGATGCCTCACGGTGCCAAATCATTCCTAAAATTTGAATTGCCATATTTAAACCCGATGTATTTTTTATAAGAATACGGCAGG
>NZ_JZFB01000001.1:926482-929972 GCF_001188385.1 Acinetobacter sp. V2
TTAAAATATGGAATACTAATGGAGTGAGTGGTGCTCAAAACATTGTGGACATCAACGAAAGCTTTATCATCAATTAATGCTTTTTATATTGTTTATGCTTAATAAAATTTCTTGTTATTTTATTTCATCCCCATCCTAGTAAGCTCTGTACTTTACGGCTCATCTCTTGGCAAATTGATTGATAGACTTCATTCAAATCGGGTTGAATCATATAAAAAAGTTGCACTGATAAATTGAAGTCCGTAAGTTCGATTGAGGTAAGTTGAGCAGCATAGATACTCTTTTCAAAAACTTCTTTCGGTAATAATCCTACTCCAAGACCTTGAGCCAATAAATTCATCTGCAAATTGGTTCCTGTAACCTCAATTTTTATATTAGGTAACTGATTCAATTTATGGTATTCCGATACAAGATATTGGCGAAAACCGCACCCTTCAGTATTAAGAATCCATCCTAAAGACTGACAATCGGCAAGATGCTGAACGGACATCTTTTTTAATTTTTTAGAAACAGTCGGCACAATTTGTAACTGACCTAAAATTTCCATGTTTATCTGGTCATTCTGCCCATAAGTTTGAGCTGTTGTTGAAAAAATGCAATCTAGCTTTTTTTCCTTAAATTTATCTAATAAATCGATACCCCAACCTGTGCTAATTTCTAAGTTTAATGTGGGATAACTTTGCTTTAAGTCTTCTAAAATACCTGACAAGATCGTGTCTGATAGACTTGTCGCTATACCAATCCGTAAGTTTTGGGTCGATAATTTATAGCTGTTAACTAGTTGCCCTAATGCATCTATTTCAGCAGTAACCTGAGCACACTGCTCAAAAATTTGAAATCCTAGCTGAGTCAATTTTAGAGGGCGCGTATTACGGTCAAAAAGCTGTAATCCCAAATCTGATTCTAGATTTTGGATCCTTCTAGTAATAGCAGGTTGTGAAATACCTAATTGCTGGGCAGCCAGACTGGTAGATTGAACATTGACAAAACAAACAAAAGCTTCAATATCTTCAATTTTCATAATAGCTTAGGACAAGATTTATAAATAAAGGTTATATCCAATTATGATGTTTTTTTATGGAATAAACAGTAGCTTACTATTCATTTTATTTCATATCATCAATATTGAATTTAATAAAAGTCCATATAAGTTTTATGATAAAAAATTATGAGAAGCTTTCAAACTTATGCTGAGTTCAATCGCAGTTATTCTCAATTCAGCCGTAATTAACTTAAAAATAAATAGAAATTCAGTTTTAACTACGTTTGGAAGTTTAAATTTAAAGATGCCCAAGCGCAGTTAAAAGCCATTATTGTTAAATCTAATTTAAAATACTTTTTTTACAGACACTGTAAAAGTCGAGTCAATCGGATTTGAAACAGGTGCACCTGCTTCACCATTGCTATACTTTTTATAGTAGCTATTTTTATCCCATGCTCTGGTATAGGCCAATCCTGTAGTCCAGCCATCTCCTAAATCTTTAATAAGTTCAGCTTTAACATCCTGAAAGTTTGACTCTGAAAAGTTTTTGATTCTTTCATAGCCATAGTGGGCGCCAAAAGTCCAAGTTTCACTGATAGGCTGGGTAAAGTTCAGGTCTAGATAACTCGAACCTCTTGACCTTTTACCAGCAGGTCCACCCATGGTTTTGGAGTTATAACCGGCATAATCTGGTGTATAGGTAACAAAGTATTTGAGGCTTAAAGGACCATAGCCAATTTGAGGTACAATTTCACCATAGTTATAACTGCTACTCCCCGTTTCTGGTGTACTTTTCGCGCCTGGGTAGTAGTAGTAAAAAACCGACATCCCAATTGAAAATTTATCGATTGTTTTTAAATAACCTGTATAAAAATCCCATTCAACCGAGGCATCTCGCAAATAATTAGAGCTTACACTTGATGCCCAAGTCCCGACAAAAAAACCATTCGGGTTGGCATAATCCAGTCCACCTTGCAAAGCAGGTTTACCCCAAGTTTGTTGAAACCCACGTGAAATATATTGGCTAGCAAAAGTAACATTCGCGCTATATGGAGAGGTTTTTTCTTGTTCATTTAATTGTTCAGCATGTACAACACAGGTAGACATAATGAGAGAAGCTGCGCCTAAAATTTTTCTCATCTATTAATTCCTTTTAAATATTACCTATAATCTTAAAGTTTTAAAATAACATGATAATTCAATTTAAAACGTATTAAAAAGTTATAAATTTAAATTTCTCGACACTTCTTCTTGACTATAGATCTCTTCAATACAATCTAAAATTTTAGGAATATAAGAACTTTGATCCATATTACGCATAGATAGAGAAATGGGACTATAAGCTTCTAAATCTAAGATATTTAAATAAGTTAGATTCTTCATTCCAATATCACAGGCACTTTCTGGAATAATACAAATACCCTCGCCCGATGCCACCAAACCAAGCGCCATGTGAATTTCTCGTACTTCGGTCAGCTTGGCGGGGATTAACCCTAACTTTGTAAATAAAGCTTGAATAGTGGTCGAAAAATTAGGCTTAGGTGTCGTTGGGTAAGAAAAAATCGTCTCATTAATAATTTGCGATAAGTAAATTCCTGAATCTTGAAACTCACTTAATGGATGCTTTTTATGAATTGCGAGTTTTAATTTTTCTTTTCTAAGTAAAAGCCTTTTAATCGCTGGATCGCTAATTGGTAATCGGCCAAAACCTAAATCGATTTTGCCTAACTTTAAAGCTTCAACCTGATCTCGTGTGCCACACTCAATAAGCTCGACATGAATGTCAGGATTTTTTTGCCTAAATAGATAAATGACCTGTGGTAAACGCCCATACAGAAGTGAACTCACATAGCCAACTTTGACAATGTTCTCTACCAACTTCATTTTTTTAGCCATCGAAGCAGCTTGAGCCGTATGCGTTAAAATTTGAACGGCATGTTGGTAAAAAAACAGCCCTGCTTCTGTCACTTTTAATGGACGCGACCCTTTCACAAACAAATCAATGCCTAATTCTTCTTCTAGTTTTTTGATTTGACGCGTGAGTGGTGGCTGGGCAATAAAAAGCTTCTCAGCCGCTTTTGTCAGACTTTGTTCTTCCACAACGGTAACAAAATAACGTAGATGTCTTAATTCCATTAATATACCTTTTTAGTATCTTAAAATACCGTTCTATATCTATTTTAGGCTATTACATTCTTCTATGGTATGTAAACAAGTTCGTAATAGTTGAAACTTCATGTATAGAACCATAGAAACCATACTTGTGGATATTCCAACTATCCGTCCTCACCAGCTGTCTGTGACTACAATGCGTACTCAGACTTTGGTGCTCGTTAAAATTACGACCACGGATGGTATTGTAGGTTGGGGTGAAGCGACCACCATTGGTGGACTGAACTATGGTGAAGAAAGTCCTGAAAGTGTCAAAGCCAATATTGATACTTACTTTGCACCATTACTCGCATCAGTTAAAGATTTAAATGTTGCTCAAACACTAAAACTGATTCG
>NZ_JZFB01000001.1:929982-930267 GCF_001188385.1 Acinetobacter sp. V2
TAAGAATATTAATGGTAACCGTTTTGCGAAATGTGCCATTCAGACTGCTCTACTTGATATTCAGGCCAAACGTTTAGGCGTGCCGTTAAGTGAAGTTTTAGGTGGACGTCTGCGTGATAGTTTACCCGTACTTTGGACACTCGCGTCTGGTGACACAGAAAAAGATATTGCTGAAGCACGAAAAATGATTGAGTTGAAACGTCATAACACGTTCAAACTCAAAATCGGTGCACGCCATTTGCAACACGATGTTGACCATGTGATTGCAATTAAAAAAGCACTGGG
>NZ_JZFB01000001.1:930579-930856 GCF_001188385.1 Acinetobacter sp. V2
CATGCATTTGCAACCTTTGAAACATTAGCGTTTGGTACTGAATTATTTGGTCCGTTATTACTTACCGAAGAAATTTTGAAAGAACCGCTACGTTACGAAAACTTCGAATTGCACTTGCCAACAGCTCCAGGCTTAGGCATTGAAATTGATGAAGATAAAGTCGAGAAGTTACGTCGTTAAGGCAACAGGATAAGGAGTTTCCCATGTTATTTCATGTACGTATGGATGTGCATATTCCACTTGATATGCCAGCCGACAAAGCAAATGAAATTAAGGC
>NZ_JZFB01000001.1:931034-931411 GCF_001188385.1 Acinetobacter sp. V2
AATAGTTTGAGTGTGTGGTCTGAAGCACATTCAAAAACTAAATATATTTATTCAGAAGGTAACAAGGAACGTGGCGGCACTTATTCGCTAGCAAAACAACATGCCCGCAGTGCTGCCACCCAAAACCGTATTGCATACTTAAGGAGTTTTAGTATGAACCGTCAACAAATTGATGCGCTTGTAAAACAAATGAATGTCGACACTGCAAAAGGCGAAGTTGATGCACGTGTTCAACAAATTGTAGTGCGCCTTCTCGGGGATTTATTTCAAGCCATCGAAGACTTAGACATCCAACCTTCAGAAGTTTGGAAAGGTTTGGAATATTTCACAGACGCAGGTCAAGCAAACGAACTCGGTCTTTTGGCAGCTGGCTTAGG
>NZ_JZFB01000001.1:931578-931815 GCF_001188385.1 Acinetobacter sp. V2
ATATCATTGAAAATGCCAAAGTTGAAGTATGGCATGCCAACAGTTTGGGTAACTATTCATTCTTTGATAAGTCTCAATCTGACTTTAACTTACGCCGTAGCATTTTGACTGATGCTGATGGTAAATATGTTGCATTAACCACGATGCCAGTAGGCTATGGTTGCCCGCCAGAAGGTACAACTCAGGCCCTTCTTAACAAATTAGGCCGTCATGGTAACCGTCCATCTCACGTTCACT
>NZ_JZFB01000001.1:931825-932211 GCF_001188385.1 Acinetobacter sp. V2
ATTCAACATTGAGGGTGATGAGTACTTATGGGATGACTTTGCTTTCGCAACCCGTGATGGCTTAGTGGCAACAGCAGTTGATGTAACTGACCCAGCTGAAATCCAACGCCGTGGTTTAGATCACGCTTTCAAACACATCACATTTAACATCGAACTTGTTAAAGATGCCGCTGCTGCTCCGTCAACTGAAGTTGAACGTCGTCGCGCTAGCGCTTAATTGAAAGTGTATGTGAGTTAAAAGTTCGCTTTTGACTCACAAAATTTATTCCATTTATTACTACCATTAAGAATTTAAATAAATTTTTAGCGGTAGTAATAACATCACGTTACCTCATGCTCTAAGGTTTCTCACATGATTGACAAAAGTAAGTCCTCTCTAAGCGAGG
>NZ_JZFB01000001.1:932535-932770 GCF_001188385.1 Acinetobacter sp. V2
AACTCGTGAAATTGATGGTAAAGATTACGTACTCGAATATCCAATCAAGGCTGATTTTGCCTTGATTAAAGCCTACAAGGGCGACCGCTGGGGCAATCTGGTTTACCGTAAATCTGCACGTAACTTTGGCCCGATTATGGCTATGGCTGCGGATGTAACCATTGTTCAGGTTTCTGAAGTGGTTGAGCTAGGTGGTTTAGATCCAGAGCACATCATCACCCCAGGTATCTTTGTA
>NZ_JZFB01000001.1:933230-933556 GCF_001188385.1 Acinetobacter sp. V2
AACCAAACAAGGTGAACCGAAGATTGTGGCTGAGCTTAGCTATCCAGTTACGGGTAAACACTGTGTTGACCGTATTTATACCGACCTGTGTGTGATTGACGTGACTAAAGATGGTTTAAAGGTGATTGAGAAAGTCGACGGTCTTAGCTTTGATGAGTTACAGGCTTTAACTGGTGCAACTTTGATTGATGCGACTCAAAGGTAAAATTTAAACAGTAGTAACTATCGTGACAGGCGACATGGATGTCGCCCGTTGGACAGGGAGGCATGGAAGCCTCCTCTGTTCGACAAAGGTTTTTGTTACTTTTGACCTTTCAAAAGTAAGG
>NZ_JZFB01000001.1:933566-933885 GCF_001188385.1 Acinetobacter sp. V2
CGCTTATGCAATAGACCTATGGATATCACAGTATATTACAGCCGTGATGTCATCCGTTGATATGAAAATTTATAAATCATTACAACGGAGTCTTATCTGTTGAAGCCAGATGCCAGTAGCTAATTCGTGTCACTTTTTTAAAAAAGTAACCAAAAACCTTTGTTACTCAGACACAACCTCCCTGTTGTGCTGAGCAACCAGGCGACATCCATGTCGCCACCGCGAAATACTTACGGAGAATGGCTAAAAAGGCCTGAAGTAAAGGACAAAAGTTAGAATGAAAAACGCTTATATCATCGATGCCATCCGTACTCCATTC
>NZ_JZFB01000001.1:934488-934766 GCF_001188385.1 Acinetobacter sp. V2
ACGTGCATCAACCACGCTTGAAGCTTTAAGCAAACTTAAGCCTGTTGTCAAAGCAGATGGTTCTGTGACTGCGGGGAATGCTTCAGGCATTAATGATGGTGCAGCAGCATTGCTGATTGCTTCTGATGAGGCAGTTCAAGCTTACAATTTAAAACCACGTGCCAAGATTATTGCTTCAACAGCAGTCGGTGTAGAACCACGCATTATGGGTTTTGCTCCGGCACCAGCTATTAAAAAATTACTTAAACAAGCCAACCTGACTTTAGATCAGATGGATG
>NZ_JZFB01000001.1:934776-937580 GCF_001188385.1 Acinetobacter sp. V2
GATTGAGCTCAATGAGGCCTTTGCTGCACAAGCTTTAGCAGTGACCCGTGATTTAGGCTTGCCAGACGATAGCAACAAGGTAAATCCAAACGGTGGTGCCATTGCTTTAGGCCATCCACTTGGTGCATCAGGTGCACGCCTCGTGACTACAGCCTTAAACCAGCTTGAACAAACAGGTGGTCGTTATGGTTTGTGTTCAATGTGTATTGGTGTAGGTCAAGGGATTGCTTTGATTATTGAACGTGTTGAAGCACTTTAAGGAGAAATAAATGCCATCTTTTCAATCTGCCGATGCACAAATTAACTATCAAACTTTTGGCGAACCGTCGTCCCCTGCTCTGGTGTTTTCCAACTCTTTGGGCACCAACTATGGCATGTGGCAAAAACAGTTTAATGAGTTAAAAGATCAATTTTTTGTGATCTGCTATGACACTCGTGGTCACGGTTCATCATCTACGCCTGACGGTCCATATACTGTAGAACAATTAGGTGAAGATGTTGTCCGTTTACTGGATCATCTGAATATTAGCAAAGCTGCTTTTTGTGGAATTTCTATGGGTGGTTTAACCGGTCAATGGCTGGCGATTCATTACCCTGACCGTTTTAGTCATGTGGTTGTGGCAAATACTGCCGCTAAAATTGGTCAAGAGCAGGCATGGCTTGACCGTGCAAAATTAGTACGTGAGCAAGGTTTACAACCGATCGCAGCTACAGCAGCTTCGCGATGGTTTACAGATCCCTTTATCCAAAGTCATGCTTTAATCGTCAACAACCTGTGTAACGACTTAAGTGCTGGCAGCGCAATGGGTTATGCCAATTGTTGTGAGGCTTTGGCTAAAGCGGATGTCCGTGAGCAGTTAAAAGACATTAAAATTTCTGTATTGGTAATTGCTGGAACTCAAGACCCAGTCACTACAGTTGCAGATGGTGAATTTATGCAGCAACGCATTCCACAATCAAAACTTGCAGAAATAGATGCCTCTCATATTTCCAATGTAGAACAGCCAGAAGCTTTTAATAAAATTTTAAAGGATTTTTTAGTGAACTAATTTCGCTGTCAATAAACTTTATTCATTTCTAAAAAGGCCAATCATGGCCTTTTTTATTCTCTCAAAATAGAAAACACCATAACTTGTTCGAGAAGGTATAAATATATACCTCAAATGTAATGGAAAATTACATGGATAAATAACAGTATTTTAAATTCATGAACAGGGCTTGTTCATCAGTGACGTGAATCTAAGAAGATTCTTAAATCATTCACTTCTACATCATAATGAAAGTAAGGATATCTAAATTGAACATACCTATGCTGAATTCTCGGCCTCACCCTACACGCCCTTTAATTAAATATGGAACATTACTTTTAGGTGCACTTTTAGCGGGTTGTAATTCTTCATCAAGTTTAGACTCAACACCAACACAAAAGCAGATCACGATTAAGCGTGATAAATTCGGTACTCCTCATGTATATGCAAATGATACCTATGGGCTTTTCTACGGTTATGGCTATTCGGTAGCGACCGATCGATTATTCCAGATGGAAATGTCAAAACGTACAGGACAAGGTACGGTTGCTGAGGTCCTCGGCCCCGACTATCTTCAATATGATATTGCGACGCATAGCCGTTTTGACCCAGAAAATATTAAGCAGCAACTCGCCGCGCTCTCACCAGAAGACCGAGCAATTTTTGAAGGTTATGCCGCAGGTTTTAGTAAACGGGTTAAAGAGGTTTTAGCAGATCCAGCTCTTATGCCTAAAGAGTTCACAGATCATGGTTTTAAACCATCAACATGGCAACCAGAAGATATTGCTATGGTTTGGGTAGGCTTAATTTTGAATCGCTTCTTTTCAGCCAGTTCTGAAGTATCAAATTTAGATTTGCTCACGCAACTGCAAAAAGAAAAAGGCCAAGAAGAAGGTCTTAAAGTCTATCAACAATTACGTTGGCTAAACGACCCAAGTGCTCCAACCATTATCCAATCTGCACAAAAACCACAGCTTATAGCGCGTCAACAGCAAATACTTAAAGATATTAGCCCTATTTCAAACAAAGCAGCAAAAACCTATCTAGCGCAAGCTCGCATTGCTTTAGGCAAAAGTGTTGTAGATGGTGTACCTACCGCCAGTAATGCATGGGTCTTAAAAGGTGATAAGACCATTGAAGGCCAAGCAGTTTTATATAATGGCCCACAGCAAGGATGGTATACACCAGCAATCACCTACGGTATTGGTTTACATGGAGCTGGCTATAATTTGACAGGTATTACTCCTGTTGGCTTACCTGCAATTTTATTTGGAACCAATGGCAAAATAGCATGGGGCTCTACGGTAGGCTCACTCGATACTAACGATGTTTACCAACTCACTTTAAATCCAAGCAATTCAAAAGAATATTTATATAAAGGAGCTTATATTCCATTTGAGCACAAGCAAGTAAAAATCAAAGTTAAGAGTCAAGCAGACCATGTTTTAGATGTTTATAAGAGTAAACAAGGTTTTGTAAGTACATGGGATGATAATAACCATACGGCGTATGCGCAAAAACGTAGCTGGGAAGGCGTAGAAATTGAAACTTTGTTAGGATGGGCAAGTGCAGCGAAAGCCTCAAATTGGGATGAATTTCTTGCTCAAGCCAAACGTGTCGCAGCCTCTATCACTTGGTTCTATGCCGATACTAAAGATAATATCGGTGTTGCTGCTTTAGGTCGTTTACCTATTCGCCCTGAAAACCAACATATTCAGCTTCCAGCTAAAGGTGACGGTTCTATGGAGTGGCAAGGTTTTTATGACTTCTCACACA
>NZ_JZFB01000001.1:937622-957274 GCF_001188385.1 Acinetobacter sp. V2
CTGGAATAACAAAGCCTATGCTGGCTTACGCTCAGATTCTTCAAACTTTTCTTATATAGATCGGGCGAATGAACTGATTGAACCTTTAGAAAGTAAACCAAAACTGAGTCAGCAAGAAATTTGGGAAATTAATAAAACGGCGGCATGGTCTGATTTAAATGCCCGTTATTTTGTTCCTTATATGATTCAAGCGGCACAAAACCCTAATGCATCACCATTAGCTAAAAAAGTTGCTCCGTTACTTGCCAGTTGGGATCTTAAATTACGCCCTGATAGTGAAGCAAAATATTATCAAGGTGCAGCACCAGCAATTACACGTGTATGGCTTAATCAAATGATTGAACTGGTACTCAAACCTAACCTTTCAGAAAATATTTATAAGCGTTATACCGATACGCTTTATCCAGTAAATAATGATCCGCGAAGCGCGCAGCCAGCGAGTGCATCGAAATTAATCTGGAATGCTCTGCAAGGAAAACAGGCGAGTATTCCTCAACAAATTGATTTCTTGAAAGGACAAACAGCAGATGAGGTTGTCTTAAAAGCTTTAGAAAATGCGTTGACTGAACTTTCAAAACAGTATCACTCTACTGACCCGAATGACTGGAAAATTCCAGTAGCAACGATGGGCTTTTCTAGCAAAAATTCAGTAGGTATTCCATGGGCTGATCCATCGCATGAACAACACCTTAGTACTTATGGAAATACAGGAAGTGCTACGTTTAGAGTGGTGTTAAATCCAAATCAGGTAGCCATGTGTTCGATTTTAGCCCCAGGACAAAGTGGATTTATTAATCAAAATGGAAAACCTGATGTCCACTTTGCAGATCAGCTTCCTTTATTTGAAAGTTACAAGTGTAAAGATGATGCGGTGAGTCAAAAGGAAATCGACCAATCAACTCAACAAAGCATCACTTTAAACTACTAATGTTTTAGTCCAATTTTTATTTTAAAGGCTGAGGTTTGTTATTTATAAAGTGACAAACCTCTTTATTGGCTTAATACCGAATCATGACCGATTTTAATTCAGTGTAATCTTCAATAAATGCATCTGAAAACTCTCTGCCAATTCCTGAAGCTTTTACCCCGCCAAATGGAACAGATGGATCTAAAAACGTATGCATATTGACCCACAACGTCCCTGCTTCAATCTTAGGAATTAAACGCAAAGCTTTAGATAAGTCATTTGTCCAAATACTTGCGGTTAAACCAAAGCGCGACTGATTCATCAGTTGAACGAGTTCTTCATCAGTTTCGAATGGCATTACCCCGACCACTGGACCAAAAGTTTCCTCTGAAAATAAAGGATCATCCGTATTTTTAAAGGAAATTAAAGTCGGCTGTACAAAATATCCTGTCTGATCTAGAGCCTCACCACCTGCAATAATCTGGTTGTTGGCTTTTGCCATATCTAAATAATGTTTCACTTTATGAAAGTGTGGCTGATTAGAGAGTGGACCAAACATACTTCCCTCATCCATAGCCGATCCAATTTTGAAACTAGAGAGTGCTTTAGAGAGTTTCTCGACAAGTTCATCATGTTTTGTATGGTGAACAAAAAAACGCTCTGGGGATGCACAAACTTGGCCTTGATGTACAAAAGTTGCTTGCAACAAAGTTGGTAAAATCTCATCGATATTTGCATCAGCCAAGATGGCTATGGCATTTTTACCACCTAACTCTAAACTTACCCGAGTTAAATCACTACTCATCGCAAGTTTACCAATCGCAATACCTGTTGGTACTGAACCTGTAAACGAGACTTTCTTAACAAGTGGCGACTCAATTAAATATTGTCCCGTCTCCCCCTTACCTGTCACCACATTAATTACACCGGCTGGAATACCTGCCTCAATAGCAAGTTCAGCTAAACGTAATAAAGATAAGCTGGCAAACTCACTTGGTTTAAGCACAATGGTACAGCCAGTTGTTAAAGCTGAACCGATTTTCCAAACACCAATCATGAGTGAGAAATTCCAAGGCACAATTCCTACAACCACACCAATCGGTTGTCTTAAAGTAAAGGCTGTATATTTCTCACCTTGCATAGAAGGAATAGAAGGTTGCATGGTTTGACCATTAATTTTAGTTGCCCAACCCGCAAAATATCTCAAGAAAATAACAGATTGTGCGACTTCAAGATGCCGTGAAATATTGATAAGTTTTCCAGTAGATAATGACTCGAGCTGTGCAAGTTCTTCACCATATTGCTCAATTAAATCGGCTAGCTTGTTCAGTTTAACGCCACGTTCATAAGGCGTAGTTTCAGCCCAAGCATTTTGAAAAGCATGTTCAGCACTTTTTACCGCATTATCTACATCTTGTTGACTACCAATACTAATTTGAGCAACCACTTGTTCAGTCGATGGATTTACAATATCCACTTTATCTAAAAGCTCGGCAGCAACTAACTTTCCATCAATAAAATGTCCATGTTGACGCGCCATAAATTGCTGTACGCTTTCTAAAATCTGAACTTCACTCATTTTCTTTTCCTCTTTTCATTTCTAAAATTTTGTTATGACAGCAACTAAGCGACTTGATTCAAAATAAAGTCGGCACCGCGTTCACCAATCATGATGGCAATTGCATTGGTATTACCGCTTGGAACTTGTGGGCAAATAGAACAATCCACCACACGTAAGTTTTTAAAACCATGTACTTTAAGGGTCTGATCTGTGACCGAATCTTGCGGAGCATTACCCATTTTGCAGCTACCTGCGGGGTGATAGACCGTTTTAATGTTCTGGCGCATCCATTTATCAATCGCATCAATATCATCAGGATCGACATTTGCAGGCTCAACGACTTCTTTGACAATCGCTTTCAATGCTGGTTGTTGTAATAGGCGAAGTCCGGCCTGTACCGCACGGATATTTGCGTCAATATCTTCTTGATGTCCTAGATAATTAGGGTCAATGACAGGCAAATCTTTTGGATCTTTACTGCTTAAACGTAAAGTCCCACGTGCTTTTGGCTGTACATGCCCGACTTTAATGGTAAGGCCATGTGCCTGAGCAACTGCTTTTTCACCAGGGGTATTATCGAAATTATCCAGCACAGGTAAAAAATGAAATTGGACATCAGGTCGACCATTGTTATTGGTGTCAATAAAACCACCACCCTCTAAAATATTGGTGGTTAGCAATCCTGAACGCGTAAAACACCACTGTAAAAAGTGTCGTACAGCGGTTAAACCTTGGTCTTCACCAAGCAGACTATTATTGGTTGTTACTATTGCATTAACCGACATATGCAAATGGTCGTGAAAATTGTCACCTACGGGTAAGTCACGAAGGCATTCTATTCCGAGTTCATCTAAATGCTGTTTTGGACCAATTCCCGAAAGTAGTAAAACCTTAGGACTGCCAATTGCACCAGCACTCAGAATGACTTCTTTTTGAGCCTGTACCATAATTGGTGATTTTCCGCCAACACTATAAGTAACCCCAGTAACCTGATCACCTTGAGTTTCAATTTTATGTACCAAGGCATCTGTAATGACCGTAAGGTCTGGGTGGTTTTCGACTGACTTTAAATAGGTTTTAGAAGTACTCGCCCGAGAACCGTTTTGAGTAGTGGTTTGATAAAATCCTACGCCTGCCTGATCCCAACCATTAATATCATTGACGTAATTCATGCCCATTTGTTGACCTGCTTTAATACAAGCAAGCGTTAAAGGATGGCGATAGCGATTTTCGCTGACAGGTAAAATGCCATCTTGTCCGTGATATTCATCAGCAAGACTTTCATTTTTTTCTGCTTTCTTAAAAAAAGGCAGTACATCCTGATAAGACCACTGATTGCATCCCCATTCCGATGCCCATAAATCATAATCCTGTCGTTGGCCTCGGCAATAGATCATGCCATTGACCGAGCTTCCACCTCCCAACACTTTTCCTTGTGCAAGGATCATTTCACGATGATTACAATATTTCTGCGGAACAGTCATGTATTGCCATGATTTTTGCTGGAATACTTTAACTACTGTTGCAGGTATAGTATGAAACATACTGCTATCTCGGCTTCCAGCCTCTAGAACAAGAACACGCCCTGCCTTGGCTTCTAATAGTCGTGCTGCGACCACACAACCTGCTGAGCCAGCACCAATCACGATATAGTCATATTGTTGATTCATCTGATTTCATCCTAATTTTATTTCTATGAATGCACCGCCAATAAACACGGTCTCCTTCGCTCTGATTTAATAGATGTATTGCAGAATCAACTGCGCATACACATTGGTCTTATCATCGTAATTTTGAGTACCGCCGCTATGGATATCGTGTTTTGGTTTATAGAGTCCCACTAAAGGAATAACGTTGAATTTTTTATTCACTGACCAGACCGAAAAAACATCCAGCTCATGTCCATCTACATTGGTTAAAGACTTATTTACTGTTTTGAACTTATAGGCCAAAGCACCTAACATAAAATTTTCTTTCAAGTTCATCATGTAAGAAACTTGATGAATATCTGCATTTTTATTGAATGGACCAGCATAGTTTCCGGCAACTTCGCCCTGAAACCATGTACCAAACCCAACTGTATTTCCATAAAACATAGGGTCGTATTGGTCTGAAAAATGACTAAAACGATAGCCTAATGAGGGGGTATATTTTGAAGATAAAAAGTTATAGTTCAGCGCTAAGTAGCCAGCATTTTCGTGGCTATCTTTTTTATCTTGAACTACAAACTCAGTTTTAACTTGTAACTCTGGCAAAGGTTGATAATTTAAACGTAAAGCATAATTTTTAAGATCTTCGCGCCCTGAAACTTGCTCAGCATCTTCAAGATCCAATACATTTAAATAGGTAAACCCAACGCCCTTATCTTTAAGCTGATACATCAGATCAGTCACAAACAGTTCAGGTGAAAATTGTGCTTTATTGTCCGATTTTAAATAAGCCAACTTTAACGTTGTATTCTCTTGCGGTTTGTATTGAAGCAAACTTGTAAAATCAAAGCTTCGACGAGCTGCCAGATAATATGCTCCGCCCCGATCTAGTGTGCCATCCGCAGGCGCTTTACCGAGGTTTAACGCATCACCTGCAATAAAGAATCCGTCACCAATCATGATATTTTGTCGACCAATACTTAAATCATAAGTCGTTAACTCATCTCTATTGGTGCCATCTTTAAAACCAATGATCCATTCATTCACATCCGTTTTGCGTTCCTTACCATTACTATTTTGGCCTGCGTCACCATCACCAAATGTTGCCGAGCTAATACCGCTCAAGCTTGCATAGAGCTGATTGTTTTTAAAGGTGTAGTTTCCCTTCGCACCATATTTAAGATGACCTTCTTCCCAATTGACTCTTTCATCATCTAGGTTTTCGCCGTTATAGCTTTTACCGCTACTAAAAGCCCCAAAAGTTGCTTCAAAAGTCGGTTTAATTTCAAACTCACCAGCATGCACAGTTGAAAAAAATGAGACAAAGAGAGTCCCTCTCACAACCTGAGAAAATAAATTTTTCATTTAGAAATTCCTTTTTTGCGAACGGCCTAACCGTGCTCAAGTGTGGGTAACCGATTCGTTACCCACTCTAGATCATGCACCCGTTTAGTGATGGTCGTGCTGTGTGTTTTGCTCTTCTTCACCCAAGTTTAAAGTCGGGGTGCTGTCAAAAAAGTTCCAAGGTTTGATAAGCGTATTCACCCATTCTGTCGGCATGATTGGCCATTCTTCAGCACGTGCCACATGCGTTGTACCTGTTGTCATCCACACCACAAGATCTTTATTTTCAATATTCTCATTGTTGCCAATGAACTGTCCTAACCCTGTGTCATGAGTTGAACGGTTTGAATATTTCCCTTCAGGATAGCGTTCGTCTGGATTGTACTGAGTCACCCAAATTTGCTTATCCATAAAGTTCAAACGTTTAAATAACCATTCATCTTTAGAGAAATTGGCTCCTTTTGCCACAGGGTGTGTTCCACCTGCAAAAGGAATGAGTTGATAAGAAACCGGATTGCCTAATTTATTTTCCTTGTTGAAATTCGTGAGTAAGCGAATCGTGGATGGATCAAATTTTTCAGCTGCATTTTGCTCATTCGTAATGACTTTACTATCAATTTGCATTGAGCTTGTACGAACACCACCTTTGTCATTGGCTTTCACCACAGGGTCCATATGCATAAAGCTGTTGTTTTCCCCGTCTACATCCATATCTAAGCGGAAGTTATAGATGTGCTGATGCGTTGTACCCACAATATTATGGTCAATTAAAGTTCCATATTTGGTGTCTTCTTTTGCGGTACTGTCATGCATGGTGCGTGATTTAACGCCTTTAACAGCTTCAATACCCGTTGCACCCGCATTAATTCCAATTACACCATTTTGGGCAAATACCCAGTCAAACATGTAATCGTAGTTTCCAACAGTACTAATCCAGCGCACCACAAGTTCACGGCGGGCTTCACTCGCATCTTGGTTACCAAAAATTTCGTGATGTTTATATTCAGGTCCTGCATAACGTTCAAACACAGCAATGGCATTTGGAATTACTTGTGGCTGGCCTTTATAGTCTGCAATCACAGCATCAAGTAAAACAGCGTTGTCGGGTGCATCAGTTCCCGGAAGAATAGATGAAGTAAGTGTACCCATACCATATTCGCCAGAGTCCAAATAAGATTTGAAGTACCAACCAATATCAGGGTCACCATATGGAACCACCATTCCACCTAAGTTACCTTCATACATGACTTTCCGCTTCACGCCTTTATCTTTATAAGTCACGGTTGAAAGCTGTAAGCCAACACGAGAGTCTAACGCCACATGCAAACACCAGTTCCCCCAATGTATGGTTTGACCTGTAATGCTAAAGTTCTTACCCTCAGGTTCAGTAATATTGAGTGGTTTTAGCTTACTTGCTACTGGCTTATTCGACATATAAGGTCGATTTGCCATTGGCACAGGAATGATTGCGCCTTCTTCAATCTTAATAATTTTTTCTTTATCTAAATCGACTACAGCAACTAAATTTTCAATTGGATGCGCCCAATAATTACCATCGCCTACATCGAGATAAGCGACGACTTTTAATATATTGAGTTGCTTATCAAGTCCATCTTTACCGCCAAAATATCCAACAGTTAGCGGTGTAGCAATCACTTTCTTCACATCACTAATGCCACGTTTGCGTAAAGCTTCTTGATATTCTTTACTCGTTTCAATTACACGCTGTACGGCTTCAAAATTATCGAGCAACACCATTCCATGAGTGTCTTTCAGTACATTCCATTTTGTGACTTGTTGAGTGTTAAGGTTAACTTCACCTTCAATCGCTTGACTCCCCTTTAACAAAATAAATGAGGCAATACGATCTTCTTTAAATTCTTTGTGATTAATAAAGTAATCCCAGACTTTGGCTTTTTCAGGCTCTTTAAGCTTTAACTCGGCAAAACGCATATTTTTATAGGCGTATTTCGAGCGGTTAATCACATCAAATGTCTTTTTAATTTCGTCAGAATTTAAGCTATTGAGCGGGTGAAACGTATTTTCAATTTTGAAAGTTTGATCTAAACCAGACTGGAATACTTCATTAAAAAAATCTTTTCCAATAACAGGTTTACCATCTTTAATTAATAAAGGCACACTGAGCTTGAAAGGTTTGCCATTCACCAAAACCTGATCTGAATTGGGTTTGGCCCGAACCACCATAGAGCCTTTGGTGATCATATAAGTATTGGTAAAATCGTCTTTGACAACTTTAGCACCTTGCTCACTCATGTTTTGATAAAGTGAGACCATTTCGGCCTTTCCACCATGCGCAAACGCTTGAGTATTGAGTCCCCAAAAGCTTGCAGCGATTGATAAGTTAAGTGCCAGTATTTTTTGTATGTCATTCAATAATCGTTGTTTACGCATTGGTTTCATCCTTTTCATCTATCCCTGAACTATCTGAATCAGACAGTTAAAATGCACTTTCCTGTGAGTGAAATTCGTTAGACCAACTTAATAGTTTTATAGTTATTAAGCTTATCTAACCTGCTCTAATGAATTTAATTTCAACACAGTTACATAGGGCTAGCTTGTTCAAGAATGACGTCGAATTTGTCTAAAAATGACATTGAGAGATGAAAGAGTTAAACCGACATACCCTCTCTAAATTCTTTAGGAGAAATACCATAAGTCTTTTTAAAGATTTTTGAGAAATGAGCGCCATCCCAAAAACCCCATTTCAAGGCAACTTGGGTAATTGAGCTTTGTTTGTTCTTTTTATCAAGCAAATCTGCTTTGACTTTTTCTAGGCGTTTGAGCTGTATATATTTGTTAATAGATAAATTTTCTTGAAGAAATAAACGGTAGAGATGACGTAGCGACACCCCAATATGCTCTGCAATTAATTTAGGGGTTAAATCAGGTTTTGCTAAGTTTTCTATAATATATCGCTCGGCTTTTTCCATCAGATTATTGGAGCTATTAATATTTTTATAATTAATTGTTGGTTTGATTAAGGCTATCAGTGCATCTTCAAAAGCATTACCGTCTTCGGTTGCGTACCAAAGTTTGATGTTTTCAGCAGACATGTTTTTCAAAATATTCTTGAGTAAAAAACCACTCATATTTTGCGTAATCAGTTTTCCAAAATATTCAGTACTAATATTTTCTTTAAGTAATTTTTCACGCGAGAGGTGTACTGAGATCTGACTTACCAAACCTTGCGGATACATCGAAATTGTTTCGACCGGGTCGACCAACACAATATCGCCTTCATTTAGGCTTAAGGTTTCATTTTTATATTCGAGCAGCATTTTTCCCGAATACTGCAAAATCAAAAAACAAAAACGATTATTCACTCGATCGATTTCATCGGCTTTTCGGACAATTTTATTTGCATTGTTTTTGATAAAAGCAATTTCGGTATCACCCAATAAAAAGCACTGAACTTCACCAATGAATAAATTACGGGTTCCGTCAAAATCGGTTTCAAAATTGCCGCACACGCTTTTAATATGGTGCGTCCATGTGAGTAATGCATCGCTTACATATTGGTTCATCCCTTACCTCTCTATACATGTGCAACCGCTCAAAATTTTGCGTTTATGGTGGTGCACTGTCTTGGCTTATTTGCAATCTTGTTTTATTGATAAACAAATTGTGTGCCAAAAATTCCTTATCCTTGGAATTGTTTTGATGATAGTCAGCTAGATGTGAAGAAGCTGATAAATCAATTCAATTTATCAGCTTAATGGGACTTATGCTACTCCTGCAAAATCTCGCAGCATGGTAATAAAAATATCCTTTTGCTCATCAGAATACTTTTTAAACACTTCATTTTGGTGGCTATCGGCAATATCAAACAAATACTGTGCCGTTTGTTTACCCTTTTCCGTTAGTGCGTATAAATTATCATGATCAACCAACAATCCCTCAAATTTTAGAATTTCAGCCGATCTTTCAACTTCCTGCATTGGCATAGCAATATCTCGAGGTAAATCTTCTTTACTTGAAGCAGTACCACTGGCCAAAACGAGTAAAAGACGTGATTCACTGGTTCGAAACCCAGAAGCCATTTGCTTAGGGATATAGTCGGTTTGATAAGCTTTAAAAGCACGGCTCATTAAGTAGCAGACATTATTATATAAGTGCCCATAATGTGTTTGGTCTACGCCATTCTCTTCAGTTTGCTTAACTTGAAGGCTTGGATGCGGCATGACACAAGAATATGCGCCTTGATGGTAGACCAGCGGGCTTCGACCTTGGTCATGAAAACGAACCACTTTACCAACAATAATCCAGTGGTCACCACCTTCAATCACTTGATAGCGTTCGCACTCAAACACCGCAGAACAATTTTCTAAGATTGGTGCACGTCCTGCACCAAGTTGAAAATTGGTGTCTGCAAATTTATCAATATTGCGTCTCGAAAACTTATTAGACAGCTCAATTTGTGTGCCTGATAAAATATTGACTGCAAAATGTGTCGCCTCTTCAAATACTGAAAAACTTGACGATTTTTTATCAATGCTCCACAAAATAAGTGGTGGATCGAGTGATACCGAGTTAAAACTGTTTGCAGTTACACCGACTTTCTCACCTTGTGCATTTTGTGCAGTAACAATGGTAACGCCTGTTGCAAAATTTCCTAATGCTCGTCGAAACTGTAGTGGATCGACCGTAAACTCATCTATTTGTTGTAATACATTCATCATCTTTCTCCTAAACCTTCTCTTACATCCATTTAAATCGCGAGAGCATTAGATATCTAAAACTAATCTCGGTGTTTTAGAGCGCGAACAGCACACCAATATTTGTTCATTGCTGGCTTTTTCTTCATCAGTAAAATAAACATCTCGATGATCAGGTTCGCCTTCAATTACATCACACATACAGGTTCCGCATACGCCTTGCTCGCAAGACATTTCAATGTCGATCCCTTCTTTAGCTAAAGCCTGCAAAATGGTTTCGCCAGCTTCAACCATAATAATTTTTCCGCTACGCTCAGCCACCACCTCAAATGAATCTCCAGAGGTGTCAGTTTCGACTTGGAAATATTCTTTGTGGATTTGCTGCTCAGGAAAATTGTGAGTCATGGCAAGGTTAATCACCCAGTCCATGAAACCGACTGGACCACATGTGTAAATATGGCTTTCCGAGTCAATATCTTTAATGGCAGATTCAAAAAATGCTCGGTGGCTTGCACCTTCAGATTTAAAATGGAAGGTCGTATATTTTGCTAACTCACCATTTTTAATTTCATCAACAAAAGCACAGTGTTCAGGACTAGCTCCACAGTAGTGAAGCTCAAATGATTCACCTTCATGTGCAAGTTGATAGGCCATCGTGATTAACGGCGTAATCCCAATTCCACCGCCAATCAATACACTGTGTTTGGCTTTTAAAAGTGGAAATAAATTTTTTGGTTCACTGACCTGAATTTGCATGCCATCTTTAATTTCATCAAAAGCCGAGACTGAGCCGCCACGTGATTCAGGGTCACGTAAAATTCCAAGGCGAAACTTACCTTCATCATTTGGATTTTGGCAAAGTGAATATTGGCGCACCATACCATTTGGTAAGTGCACATCAATATGTGCGCCCGCTTCAACTTTTGGCAATGTTGCAGAAGTTGCAGATTCAAATTCCATGACTGCAATATTTCCACCTTCCACATGGCGATTTTTAACGACAACATCATAAAGTGTAGTCATGATTTAACTCCCTTTTCATGGTTAAGCGATTGGCTTAACGCATGAATAAACCACCGTTAATATCCCATGTTGCACCAGTCACAAACCCCGCATTTGGACTCGCGAGCAACCCACAAGTTTCAGCAATAAAATGCATACTTCCTAAGGCTTTAACCGGAATATTTTGGATGAACTGTTCCATTTTTTCGTCAGACACTACGCTATGAACGATTGGTGATTCCATCGGTCCCGGTGCAACCGCATTAACCGTCACCCCTTTTGCCGCAAACTCTTTGGCAAAAATTTTGGTTAACGTCACAATCGCACCTTTGGTTGCCGCATAGTGTGCACCTGTTGCAGTACCACCATTTTGTCCTGCTAACGACGCCATATTAATGATGCGTCCATAGCCTTTTTTAGCCATATATTGACCAATAATTTGGCAAGCTTGAAAGGTGCCGCGTTGGTTGACTTGGGTCACCCAATCAAAATCGGCTGCGGTAATTTCAAGTACTGGCGTTGCTTTGGTGACGGTGGCATTGTTAATCAACACATCAAGTTTAGAAAATTTCTCTTCAATCCATTGCACGGCAGCATGAAAATCTGCTTCAACCGAAATATCTAATTTCAAGGGAAACATATTTTGTGCATATTGACTTTGTGCCTTGGCGTTTTCGGCTTTTTCAAGCGTACTCGCTGACAAAATCACTTGATGGCCTTGGCTCGCAAAATATTCAGCAATGACATTACCGAGTCCAGAAGCAGCACCTGTCACTAAAACAACTTGTTTCATGTTACCGCTCCTAAAGAATGTAGCTAATACCAGCTAAGGTATCGGTTGAATTAACCAAGTTAATGATTTTACGGTTAATCTTAAAGCCTGTAGCCGCATCACGAGTCAAATGATAAGTAATATCTGCTGTGTAATGCTTGAGGTTTTCTTTACGGAACTCGCGCAAGTTTTGAGCACAACGCAAAACGATTTCATTGTCTTGGTGTTGAATGACTCGTACACGAGAAACACTACGCACAGTATTTGCTTTAGGCGCTGTAGAAATCGCTTCACCATTTTCAAGACGCTCTACACGCAAAGTACGCATATGATTATCGTCATAGGCATAATTTAAGTTGTTTTCGTAGTCAGTGAGGTTTGGGTCAATCGGAATGATATAAACACCCTTTTCATTCCATAAGTTGAGCCATTCACGGTATTCACTGTGGTCCAACATGTCTGCTTCAGCCCAGATGAAAGCAGTGACTTCATTTAATAATTGCAGATTCATATTCATTGCTCTCTCCTTAAGCCTTCATCATCTTTTTCCACTGCCGATATGCTGCACGCATACCTGTTTCAGCACTGACATCACTTTTTAAGCCATCTTCAGTTTTGACTTCGCCCGGCAAACCGCGGTTGAGCATGATCCATAAATCATTACCCGCATTGGCGCCGTGTTGTACGCGCTCCCATGCCTCAGAGTCATCTGGTGTACCAAAACCAAATGGACCTTGGAAATGTTCATGCAAACGTAGGCGATATTGGTTGGCAATTTGCGGACCACCGTCCATGGTAATTACCGAGTGATGAATTTCTGTTTCAGCAACTGAAATTGGCTGTAACACTCGGAAGAACGCCATCGAACATGCGATGTTCGGGAATAAATTTAAGTTAAAGCCAGAACCACCAACTGCTCGAACAATACGGCGTACTTCTAATTCTTCATGACCTTCATCACGCAAAGCTTGAGCCAAGTCTTCAAAGCGCTCTTGAATTGGTCGCTCCATAAGCTCTTCGTCTAAATCAACCAGTTCAGGAATCATCACCATAACACTGTGACCATTACCTAAATCTTCAACAAAGCCCGGTTGGTTTTCGAAGTTAAAGAGTTCTTCGGTTTTTTCATCGACAGAACTTAAGAATGACTTGTGTACCAACGGGAAATGATAAGCATCGGTGGTATTTTCAAGCTGGATTTTCCAGTTACCCGGGAAACGGAAACGGTGTTCACCTAACACTTTAATTGGATAACCCGCACCTTGTTTCATAAACAGGTCAATCCATTTTTTTGCTGGCCCAAGAAACTCTTCAAGCGGTTGAATATCTTCTTTAAATGAAGCGAAGATCATGCCGTTATATTCTTCTACGCGTAGGCTCACCAGTGGTAATTCAGACTTATCTAAACAATCGCCGTAGCTTTCCGGAGATGGCACACCACGTAAACTACCATCAAGTGCATAACTCCAACCGTGGTACGGACATACAAAACTATTGGTTTTTCCTTTTTTATGTTCGCATACGGTTGCGGCACGGTGACGGCAACGGTTTAAAAGTACATGGACTTTCTTTTTACGGTCACGCACCACAACCACAGGCTGTTTACCGATATTAATCGTTTTATAGCTTCCCCCTTCTGGAATTTCACTGGCATGTGCAACCCACACCCAAGTGCTATAAAAGATTTTTTCCATTTCTTCATCAAAAATGCGTTCATCTTTATAAAGAGAGGTATGGGCACGGTCACTTTGAACCAAAGCATCGTAATCAGTGCCAATGTTATGCGTCGGGATAATACTGTTCATATCAATAGTCCTTTTAAATATGTCCTGAGTCATTCCTGGGAAGGTACCGGCAATTCGGCTTCACTGTGCCAATGCGATACGGGACGACTGAAAATATTCTGTGTTTGGAAGTGTTTAATTTTCCATGTTCCATCTGCTTGCTTTTGAAACTTCACGTTGAGCTTTGCTGTATTCAGATGACTACGGCCATCTTTAAACGTTGAAGTCTGCAACATCAGCCATGAAGCATTTGCATAATTTTGATTTACATAGATTTGTTCTGAATTTACAAAGTGTGCATTCATAACAAAGTGAGATTCTTTTTGGGTATAACTTTTAAACATGTCGTAAATCGACTGCCAAGAATCATAACGGCCAAAGGATTTGGCATATTTCTCGCCAACACCTTCCCAAATACAGTCTTGATCAAAAAGATTCATCAGCTCGTCAAGGTCTGTATTTGCATTGAGCTCGTCGCAGATTTCCATATAACGGTTCAGGCAATTACGAATGGCGTTGTGCGCTTCTAACTGTTCTAGTCGCTCTATGATTTCTGCAAAATTCACTTTGTCATTCATTGCCATCGCCTTAACGTTGGATAATCAATTCGCGCCCAACACGAGCTTCAACTTTGCAATATTTCCAAAGTTTGTATGGACCTTCACCCACTACGGTCGTTCTAAACAAATTACAAGCCGCATGTACTGTTTCAATATCTGGAACATCTGCAAGCAAGTACGTGGTCCAAGGCCAACCCGCACTTGGGCCAACCATGCTTTGGTCATCATCAAGATTTCCAAAAACATTTACGCCTGGTAAGTCATGAATGCCATTCCACATTTCACCAAACGCTGCCCAAACTGCTTTTGCTTCAGCAGGTTCTGCATCAAAAAAATTTTGGTTAATACCCATGCAGAACAAAACGCGTAATGATTTTTTAGCTTCCATCTCAATATCCTTTTAAAAATTAAACTTATAAATAACCTGGGGTTGGCTTTAACCCGAAACTGATTGAGCCTGCATTTTGTAAGGTCGCATCGCCCATGAAGGCATGCTGAGTCACCACGTTGGTGTCATTCACAAAACGGCTAAATGGATTGTTGGTATAAATTGCTGTCATACCCGCAAGCATTTGCATTTTTCGGGTGACTTTGGCGCAAACTCGCGCTGCATGGGTACATGCCAGACGCATATCGCTAATTTGTTCAGCAGTTGCTTCACGCCCAGTAATAATTTCATTCCAAACAATATCCATAGTTTGATAAAACCAAGATTTTGCAGCCTGAAACTCTGCATCAGCTTGAGCGAACTCATATTGAGTCACTGGGCGGTTGGCAATTTCTGACCCGCCTGTAATGGACGCTTTACCCGGTGCCAATTTTTCAAATTCTTCTAATGCAGCAGCTGCAACACCAATACCCACCACGGTTAAGACTTGAGTCGCTAAAGACAGGGACGGATATTTAAAAAATGGCTCACTTAATTTCGAAGGCTCACCACGGACAAAAGTCCATTTCTTTTCGACCAATACATCTTCAACGACTAAGTCATGGCTTCCTGTACCTTTTAGGCCAACGGTGTCCCAAGTCATTTCAATTTTGGCTTTTTTGGCAGGCATCACTGCCATGCGTGGTAAGCCTTGCATTTCATTGTTTTTAAGCGGTGAAATCCCCACGCCAACAATGTCAGCTCCCATACAGCCGCTGGAAAATTTCCAACGTCCACGAACTACGACACCTTCATCGGTAATTTCGGCAGGTTGTGGTGGAAAAATGCCTCCAGCAAACACCACATCAGGGCCATTTTGGTACAACTCTTTAAGTGTATCTTCGGGCAAACTTCCCAAATACGCAGGGCTCATACCGAAACTAGCCACCCAACCCACTGAACCATCAGCTTTAGATAAAGTTTCAATCAATTCACAAAACTGTCGTGGTGAACATTCATCACCACCAAAACGTTTCGGAACCAATGCACGGTAAACACCGATTTGCTTAAGCTTTTCAATAACGTCTTGGCTCACATAAGCCTGATTATCAAACTCACCTGCACAGGCACGCTCACGAATTTCTTGGCACAAAGCATCTAAGTCAACTGCTTTGTCTTGAGAAGCAAACTCCATTTTAGACAACTTATTCATCATCTAACTCCTTGTAATTTATTGCATTGCATCAACACAAAATTTAGCTATAGCGCATAATTGCTCATCTTTTTGATGCTTCGATACGATCTGTAAGCCCACTGGTAAACCTTCACTGGTTTCAAGTGGCACTGAAATAACGGGATGACCTGATAAATTAAATGGTCGAACTAAACCAGTAAGATTCAAAAAAGCGACTGTGTTTTCAGCTTCAGAAACTTTTGGTGGAATTTGCGGAAGTGTCGGTAGAACCAATGCATCATATTTGTCTAATAAAGCATCGAGTTCTTGGGTGAGCTGCTCTTTTACAGATTCCGCTTGTTGCACTTGCTCTAAAGTGGTGTGGGCTGCTTTTAATAAACGATTATTTACATCAGAACCAATTAAGCCTGTTTGAGTTAAATCACCAAAAGCTTGCCAGTTTTCATAGTTAATAATCTGCATGCCTGCATCATAAGCCGCTTCAAAATGTTCAACTTTTTCTGAAGTGGACTGTAAATTGGCTTTTTGAAGTGCTTGATGGATACAGTTCCAAACAACCTCATCTGCTTTGACATCTAAAACCGCAAGTTTTGGTGTACGAGTAAATTCAGTAGGTTTGAAAGTTGGATCAATAATTTGCATGGCCTTTTCAATCATCTCGACTGAATTTGTAAAAGGACCAACGCAATCTAAAGAACTCGACGGCGGATATACGCCTTTTCTGCTGACACGACCAAAAGTTGGTTTTAAACCAAAAACTCCGCAGCACGCAGCGGGCATCCGGATAGAACCGCCCGTGTCGGTGCCTAGAGTAAAATCAGCTTGTTTTGCTGCAACTGCCGCAGCCGAACCACTCGAAGATCCGCCTGGAATAAGTTCAGGATATTTAGGGTTGATGGGTGTACCAAAAGCATGGTTAATGCCTGTAATACCAAAAGCCAATTCGTGCAAATTTGTTTTGGCAATAATTTCACAGTCAGCTTTTAAAATGTTTTTAACCACCTCAGCATCATCTTGAGCAGGTTCAACATTTAATAAAGCTCGACTACCAGCAATGGTTTTTAGACCTTGAATATCAATAGTGTCCTTCACCATCACCTTGAGCTTGCCACTTCCTTTGTGCACGCTTTGGCTAACAATATTCATTCACTTTTCCATGTATTTTTATTCATTAATTAAAATATCGGAAAATTTAATGGAATTGTCAAGTATTTTTTATAATTTGTTCTCAAGGAAATATCCAAAATTTTGTTTATAATAGGATTACCCTTTTTTCACTAAGTTATTGCTTAGCTATGCTTGATCATTTAGAACAATTTCTTCCTAATAAAGAACCGTCGAGTATTCAAAACTTCCCTTTTTTTTGGGTATCCCAAGTTAACGGAAAATATTCACAACTCATTGAAAAATCAATAAAAAAACTAGGTATTGATAATACACGCCGTAAAATCATTTTAAGTACTAATGCTTTGGGTGAAGCCAGTATTACCGATATCGCTAATCTTTCTACCTTAAAGTTAACTACGGCAACAAAAGCTGTATATCGCTTAGTAGAAGATGGAATTGTTGAGGTCTACTCTTCTACCACCGATGAACGAATTTCGATGGTGAAATTAACTCCCAAAGGTGTCGAGCTGGTTGAACAGATTAATCAAATTAGTGTGGTTACCTTGGCAGGCATCCTGAATGCTTTTTCAGAAGATGAGCTTCACAATTTAAATCACCAGTTAAAAAAATTATTTGATCTCATGCCATCAAGTTAATTATTTGACTTGATATCGGGTTAGATACGCTCAAGAGCAGCATGAAACAGTTCTTCTTTTCTCGCTGCTCTTTATTAAAATAAGTTTTAATATTAAAAAATAAATAAAAATCAGTTTCTTAATTCAATAAATTATTACTATCTGTTTACTTAACATACTTTTTAGGTATTCTAACATACTCAATAAGTAATGGAATTTTACATATAAAAAGAAAATAATAATTCCATGATCTTTAAAAACCCATTAACTCCTAATTGGGTTTAGACGCACTCTTCCGGTCTGTACGAGACCAAATTACTCATTTCTAGCCTATTTATTATTCTTATCTAAAAGGGGGAAATATCGAAAACTTCAGAGGAATAATAAAAGTTAGATATCAATTTCTTTAAGCGTTTTATACATAAGGATTAAGTGTATGAACCAAAGTAATATCGCTGTTGAAAGGACACAAAAGAAAAGCAATGCTTATGCATGGTATGTCGTCACACTTTGTATGTTGGCATATATATTTTCATTTATTGACCGCCAAATTCTGGCCCTAATGATTGAACCCATCAAAGCTGATCTCCAACTTTCAGATACACAATTTAGCCTATTACATGGCCTTGCCTTCTCACTGTTTTATGCGGTTATGGGTTTACCCTTAGCCTATATTGCCGATCGTTTTTCACGACCAAAACTGATTTCAATCGGGATTATTGTTTGGAGCCTAGCAACGGCCACTTGTGGTTTAAGTAAAAACTTTATTCAACTGTTCCTGAGCCGTATGGCGGTCGGTGTGGGTGAAGCTGCGTTATCTCCAGCCGCTTATTCAATGTTCAGCGACATGTTTAGTAAGGACAAACTAGGTCGTGCTGTCGGAATTTATTCAATTGGTGCTTTTTTAGGTGGTGGTATTGCCTTTTTAGTTGGCGGTTATGTCATTAATTTGCTTAAAGGCGTGACACTTATTGAAGTTCCACTATTAGGTGCACTTAAAGCATGGCAAATTGCATTTTTTGTAGTCGGTTTACCCGGCATCATTATTGGTCTACTGTTTATTTTGACCGTTAAAGACCCTGTACGTAAAGGCCAACAGCTCAATCAAAATGGACAAGTTGACCAAGTTAAATTCTCACAATGTCTTCAGTTTATTAAAAAGCATTCGAAAACATTTGCTTGTCATTATTTAGGTTTTACCTTTTATGCAATGGCACTCTACAGTCTGACTAGCTGGACACCTGCATTTTATATTCGAAAGTTTCAACTCGCACCGACTGAAACAGGTTACATGCTCGGCACAATTCTGTTAATTGCAAATACCTTAGGTGTGTTTTGTGCAGGTTGGTTAAATGACTGGTTTATTAAAAAAGGTCGTCAAGATGCGCCGATGTTCACTGGTGTGATTGGAATTGTTGGCCTGATTATTCCAATTGCATTTTTTACCCAAACAGATCAACTCTGGCTTTCAGTCAGCTTATTGATTCCTGCAATGTTCTTTGCATCTTTCCCTCTAGTGATTTCAGCTACTGCTTTGCAGATGTTAGCCCCTAACCAATTTAGAGCACGCCTTTCTGCCCTATTCCTTTTGGTGAGTAACTTAATTGGACTCGGTATTGGTACAACATTGGTGGCCATTATCACAGATAAAGTTTTTGGTAGTCCGTTAATGGTGGGTTCTTCTTTATCTATTGTGGGTGGACTGTCATGTGTACTAGCTCTAATTCTGCTTTTTAAAGGCTGCAAATTTTTTAGTGAAAGTATGAAGCTTGAAAAATTAAATTAATAGGTCTTACCAATTGCAAAATGTACTCTCTAACTAAACGCTTAGAGAGTACCGAAATATTCAAAATTACGTAGTGCCGAGGACTGGCATACATCTGGGAAATGGATTATGAAATTATTTCACCGTTTTAAACCGCACACTTTAGCCGTTGCCACTTTATTACTGATGTGCAGCAACTCATGGGCCGCAAATCCAAATCAGCAAACTGAAGATGAATGGAAATTCACTTTAAAAAATGCTTATATCAACCGTGATTTTGATAATGATACCTTAAAAGATACTGGCAGTTGGTCTCAGGCAGCATCTT
>NZ_JZFB01000001.1:957284-958056 GCF_001188385.1 Acinetobacter sp. V2
GTCGAAAATGCATGACACTCCACTAGTTATAGCAGATAAGCCGATTACGATTGGGGCTGATGCATCTGTTCAATATGCTGTGCGCTTAAGTTCAGACAAACATGTCGCAGATACTGTTCTGCCTTTTAATAAAGAAACACAATCTCAAGCATCCGACTATTTAAAATACGGTGCCACCTTAAAGCTGGGCTATGACAAAACACTTTTAAGTGTCGGTGAACTCTGGCTCGATTTACCTGTAACGGCAGTCGATGCTAGTCGTCAGTTACTTACTTCGTATTGGGGAACCAACTTAAAATCACAGCTTTCAGATCAACTCTATGCTGAAATTGGCCGAGTGGAAAAAGTGTCTCCACGAAATGAAGAAGACTTTAAAAAGTTTTCCTTTACGGCAAATGGGGTTACTAAAGAATCTGATGGTTTGAACTACATTGACTTACGATATCAATTCACGCCGTCTTTAAAGGGCGAATACTACTTTGGTAATTTAGAAGATCTGTATAACAAGCATTATGTTGGGCTTGAACATACGTGGAAGCAGCCAACTTTTGCCCTCACCTCTAAGTTCAAATACTTCAATGCAAAAGATGATGGCAATACTTTTGATATTGATGCGCAGAACATTGGATTACTTGAAACCGTTAAAGTAAAAAACCATACCTTTGGCTTGGGCTATCAGCAGATTATTGGCGAATCAGCTTACCCGCTACCGGATGGCTTCTTACCAGAGACGTATTTCATTAACTGGAATGCAACAGGTTTCTTTAAAGAA
>NZ_JZFB01000001.1:958206-972322 GCF_001188385.1 Acinetobacter sp. V2
ACCGTTCTTAAAAGGCGTTGCCCTGCAATACATTCGAATTGATTACAACGTAAAATACGGTAATGACTTTGGTGAAGACCGTTTATTCGTCAATTACACCAAAAAGTTTTAATTAAAAAATACCCCCTAAATTTAGGGGGTATTTTTTTATCCTAGTTTATTGACCAATCTTAACGGCAAAACTTTCATGGCAATACTCATTGGTAGCCATGGCCACTGTGGTACATACGCTTTTACAGGTTGTTTTTCGATAGCTTTAACTAAAGCTTTACATCCTGTTTTGGCATCTACCTCAAATGGTAGATGTTTAGCACCCTCATTTATTTCAGTACGAATGTAGCCCGGGAAAATTGTTGAGACTTTAATTGGTGTATCCAATAATTCAGCACGAATACCCTCAGCCAAGTGAGCGACCGCAGCTTTACTTGCCGCATAAGTCGATAAATGTTTTGGTAACCCACGCATCGCACTCATGGACGACATCACCACCAAATGACCAGCGTTTTGCTCTCTAAAAATTTCAGTTGCTGCCTCACACTGCGCTAAAGCAGAAATAAAGTTTGTTTCAGCTGTGACTCTGTTAATTTCAAAATTACCTTTACCAATACGACGGCCATTTCCGACTCCCGCATTTACAATAATTCGGTCTAAATAGCCAAACTCTTGTTTAAAGGCGCGAAATACTTCAAAAACCTGATCGTAATTTGTAACGTCCAGACTTTTTGCAATTACTTTTATACCGTACTGATTTTCAAGTTCAGTTTTTAAAGTTTCCAATCTGTCTAAACGGCGTGCACAAATCGCTAAGTTATAACCTTTGGCTGCAAATTCATGCGCCATACCCGCGCCTAAACCAGAACTTGCGCCTGTAATTAAAATTGTTTTTGCCATGCTTTTATCCTTATTTTAAATCCATGTCAGTAAATCTGGACGCTCAGCTTTTATAAAATGATGTTCATTTAAACTCAAAACCTGAGCTTCATTTCCAACCAAACGCAAAGTCGTGAGGCTTGTATTCGCAATTGCCCAATTTAAGGCAAAAGTTCGATTAGGACTGAGTTCAAGTAGTTTGCCAATAGCTACAGAAATTACACCACCAGAAGTAAAAACAATTGCATAGCGAGGTTTGGTTTTTGCTAACTCATCACAAAGTTGTTGCAATGCTGTTTCGACTCTTTCTTTAAAATGTGGCCAAGACTCATCATATTCATGATGAAAATCACCATCTGTCCATCGTCCAATGGCACCTTCGAATATTTTTGCAAGATATGCACGAGGGTTTTGTTCTTGCGCCACGTCAGCTTTTAACAGTTCAGGCTGTTCAAAACGCGGCTCATAACGGGCAAAAACCTGTTGATGGTTAAACTCATTCCATAAATTATTATGATGAATTACCGCATCTGGAAAGCATTCATTTAGTGCGAGCTTTGCAGTCTGCTCATGGCGCTGCATAGTTCCTGCAACCACATAAGGTTGTTCTTTCAATATTTGCTTAAAATATTGACCTAATAAAGTCGCCTGAGCCTCACCATTTTCAGACAGCTCATCATAGTTACTTTTACCAAATGATGCCTGTCCATGTCTTACCAGATAAATTGTGGTCATCTTCTTAAAATACCCTGTATTTTCTGTAGAGATTGCTGAGCAAATTCAGATTCTTGCAATTTTTGCTGTGCGATAAGTTTTAAAGCTCGAATATGTAGTGCATGAATCACTATCCAGAAATCTTTAAATGCAGGATTTCGGGTTTGTTTATGGTAATAACGGTAATAGATTTGCTGGGCAATCACTGCTAAACGGAATACCCCAAACACTTCATAAAAAGCCCAGTTTTGAGGCTCCAATCCTGTTTTTTGCAAATAATAGTCAACGACTTCTTTTCGAGAGAACATTCCCTTTAAGTGAGTCGGCTGACGGCGTGTTGATCTAAAAATCATGTTATCCGTTGGCTCAACCCAATAGGCCAAAGCACTGCCCAAATCCATTAATGGATCACCTAAGGTCGCCATTTCCCAATCGAGCACACCAATCACTTCTGTTGGATGTTCTGGATCTAAAATCACATTATCAAAACGCCAATCATTGTGAATAATACAAGTCGTCGAGTCTTGAGGGATATTATCGTTTAGCCATTTTCTAACATATTTAAATGATGGGACGTTGATTGTACGGACTTTTTCATAGCGCTTATCCCAACCTTCAACTTGTCTACGGCAATACCCCGTACCTTTGCCTAGTTCAGCTAAAGGCGTGTTCTCATAAGGAACTTGATGTAGCTCAATCAGCTTATCAACAACATTTACACAAAGCTCATGAACATCTTCTTCATTAAAGCCAAGTTCAGGCGGTAATTTTGCACGAGGAATAATTCCTTCAATGCGTTCCATGACATAAAAATCACAGCCAATGACCGATTCATCCTGACAAAGTGCCACCATTTTAGGAAGCACGGGATAATAAGGCGCAAGATTTTTTTGCACCATATATTCACGGGCCATATCGTGGGCCGACTTCGCTTTTGTTCCTTTTGGAGGACGTCGTAAAATTAAATCGGTATTTTCATACTTTAAACGATAAGTCCAATTCGACGCCCCACCTGTATATTGAGTAACGACTGCTGGACCAACCAACTCAACACCTTGGTTTTTTAACCAGTTTTCAACTGCCCCAATATCAAGTTCTTCACCTTCACGTACTTCACCGCCTACATCAATTACCGACATCTTTATTTCCTTTAAACTTATACTTTCTTATGACGACCGAAATAACCACGTTTGGCCAACTCTAATTTGGCAATCATGCCTTTATGTACTTCATCTGGACCATCAGCTAAACGTAAACTGCGTGCCTGAGCAAAGAAACCTGTTAATGGTGTGTCTCTTGAAAGGCCCGCACCGCCATGTAGCTGAATCGCCATGTCGACTACTTTTTCTAAAACACTCGGAGCCACTACTTTAATTGCAGATATTTCTGTTAAAGCAGCCATATTTCCTAAAGTATCCATTTTATAAGCAGCATACAAGGTTAAAAGTCTAGCTTGATCTATGGCTACTCGCGCATCGGCTACACGTTCAAGGTTTCCACCAAGTTTTAAAATTTCTTTTCCAAACGCCGTTCTAGACATACCTCTATCAATCATGAGTTCTAGCGCTTTTTCAGCAGCCCCGATACAGCGCATGCAATGGTGAATACGCCCCGGCCCTAAACGACCTTGTGCAATTTCAAAACCTTGCCCCGCTCCACCAATAAAGTTTTCAAGAGGCACTCGAACATTGTTAAAGTGGACTTCACCATGTCCATGTGGTGCATCGTAGTCACCAAACACAGGTAACATCCGTTGAATTTCGACACCCACCGTGTCAATCGGTACTAAAACCATAGAGTGTTGATGATGGCGGTCTTTGGTTTCGTCTGGTGTATGTGCCATAAAAATAATGACTTTGGCATTTGGGTCACCTAAACCAGACGACCACCACTTTTTGCCATTTAAAACAATTTCATTACCATCTATAAGCGCAGTCGCTTGCATATTGGTTGCATCGCTTGAAGCAACACCGGGTTCAGTCATACAAAAAACCGAACGAATTTTTCCGTCCAATAAAGGCTGTAACCATTGTTGTTTTTGCTGTTCACTGCCATAGCGCCATAACAATTCCATATTTCCTGTATCTGGTGCATTACAGTTAAAAACGGTTGGTGCCAATAAGCTACGGCCAGTTAATTCAGCTATGTGCGCATATTCTTGAACAGTTAACCCTGCACCCAGCTTTTCATCTGGTAAAAACATATTCCAAAGACCAGCTTGCTTTGCTTTAGATTTCAAAGTTTCTAAAAGCTCGGGCCACTGCCACTTTTTCCAGTTTCCATCTGGATTTAACTCGTGAACTTCTTCCCAAAATTTTGCTTCGACAGGTTCTATTTCTTCTAAAATAAATTTTCTTGTTCGCTCGGTAAAATCCTGAGCTTTCTTGGAGAGTTCAAACATTCTTTTTCCTTTACATCATTATCTGGTCTTTACATCAACATAACTTGAAACTTAATATGAATGAAATGATTTTATTAAATAACACCTCATGAATAATATTCATAACCTACATGGTCTAGACTTAGGTTTTTTTCACCGAATTGATATCAATTTATATCCGCTATTTATCGCGATTTATGAGCAAAAAAGTATTTCAAATGCAGCAAGCAGTCTCAATATTACACAGTCAGCAGCAAGTCATGCTTTACAACGATTACGCCAGCAACTTGAAGATGATGTATTTATACGAGTAGGCAATAAAATGTCTGCAACGCCTTTTGCAGAACAGATTTATCCAACTGTTAAGCAAGCACTTTTAACGATTCAAAATATTAGCCAACAGAAACATGTTTTTGATCCAACCAGTTTAAAAAGCTTAAAAATCGCCGTTCATGATGAGATTGAACCGATTATTCTTCCTAGACTTGCTCAACATTTTCAAAATCTTAATTTAGATTTGCAGTTTGTCAGTATGAAGCTAGATCGAAAACATATTATGGCGGACTTGGCGACGCAGCAGCTTGATTTCGTGATTGACCTAGAACAATATTTATCTCCAAAAATTACCTTTGATCATTTGGTAACAGATGAGTTCGTCATTTGTAGTCAACTTAAAGAAGTCGATTTATCTCGTTATATTAATGGACGACACATTGGTGTTTCATCACGCCGTACGGGTGCCTTACTTGAAGATATTTATTTAAACCAACATCAAAAAATTTCAAGAAATGTATTTATGCGCTGTCAAAACTACTCAACGGCGTTACAAGTTCTGGCGGCTCAAGCCAACGCAATATTGACCATGCCTCGTATGATTTTGCAGCATTTATCTTATAGTCCTGAAATTTGCTTACATTCTCTGCCTTTTGAGATAACCAATATTAAAATGGGTATGTTTTGGCACGAAGATTTAAGGGATAATTTAAGACATCAATTTTTGCGACATGAAATTATTAAACTTTTTCAGTAAAGCAAATTGATCTACTAAGCTTCTATCGTACAAGGACCAGTAATGAGTAAAGATGAACGGATAATCCAGAATCAGGACAACAAAAAAACGATTCGTCATGAAGATTACATTGCTGGCATCGGTAAAGGCATGGCGATTTTAGATAGCTTTAGCAGTAATCAACATCGTTTAAACATTTCTATGGCGGCTGAAAAAACCGGACTCACCCGAGCGGCAGCAAGACGTCATTTATTAACTTTAGAATATTTAGGTTATCTTGAGTCAGATGGCCACTATTACTATCTAACTCCCAAAGTTCTTAAATTTTCAGGTGCTTATTTGGGCGCAGCTCAGCTTCCGAAAGTGTCTCAGCCTTTACTAAATCTTTTAACTAACCAAACCTCTCTCATTTATTCAGTGATGGTACTTGATGGTTATGAAGCCATTACCATTGCTCGTAGTGCTGCCCACCAACAAACCGATCGTGTAAATCCATATGGCTTGCATTTGGGTAACCGCTTACCTGCTCATGCGACATCGGCGGGTAAAATTTTACTGGCACATTTAAGCCAAGAAGAACAATTAGATTGGCTCCAAAAATATCCTCTTCAACGTCTAACTAAATATACACATGTCGAAAATGATAAATTTTTAGAGTTACTACAAGAGATTCGAGAACAAGACTGGTGTTATTCACGTGAAGAACACGAATTAGGCGTTCATGCGCTCGCCGTACCAATTTATGGACAAGACTTTAAAGTTGTTGCAGCTTTAAATATTGTCTCTCCGACCATGAAAACAACTGAAGAATATTTAGTTCAACATATTCTGCCTTTATTGCAAGAGACTTCGCGGGATTTGAGACAAGTTCTTTAAATCTTGCTTAGGCTATTTTCATAAGATAATTTTATCATTTGCTTAGGCTATTTGGATATCTAAAACGATCGAAATGAATGCTTAAGCTATTTCTAGAAGTAGTTGAAAGGAATTTTCAAATAACGAATGCCGTTTGATTCTGGTTCCGGAAAGTTTCCGCCGTTCATATTAATTTGAATTGAAGGCAGAATTAATTTTGGCATTGCCAAAGTAGCATCTCTTTCTTGACGCATTTTGATGAATGAGTCCTTGGAAACTCGTCGATTTAAATGAATATTGCTTTGCTTTTGAGTTTTAATATCTGTTTGACAGACATATTCATCGCGGCCTTCGGGCTTATAGTCATGGCATAAAAACATGCGCATGTTGTCAGGAAGTGTATAAAGTTTTTGTACCGAATCATAAAGTGCAGCAGCACTTCCCTTAGGAAAGTCGCATCTGGCCGAACCATAATCGGGCATAAATAGAGTATCTCCCACAAAAACAGCATCGGCAATCACATAACTCAAGCAAGCGGGTGTATGCCCTGGTGTAGGAATGTTATAGGCTTCAATATCCCCTATTTTGAAATGTTCATGATCTTCAAATAAATAATCAAAGGGCTGATTTTCATTGAATTTCTTAAAATCAAAATTATAAATAGCGGAAAATGTTTCTTGTACTACCGAGATTTTTTGACTAATTGCGATGTCACCGCCCAATTTAGATTTTAAATATTGGGCAGCAGTCATATGGTCTGCGTGGACGTGGGTTTCTAAAATCCATTGCACTTTAAAGTTTTGCGCCAAGACATAATCGACAATCAGATCAGCATTGGTTGTTTTTGTAGTGGCTGAAGCTGCATCGTAGTCAAGCACGCTATCAATAATAGCGCATTGACGAGTCGCTAAATCCGCAACAACATAGCTAAAAGTATTGGTGTTTTCATCAAAAAAATCTTTTACTAGAGGTCGTTGCATAGGTTTAATTTCCTTTATTTAAGACTCGGTAAATAAACATTCCTAATAACATTGCCACAATAAAATAAAGCGCTTCAAAATGTCCTAATCCAATAAGTGTTAAAGCGGGCGCTGGACATATGCCTGCTATTCCCCAGCCTATACCGAAAATAAAAGCACCAACAATTAACCTTTGGTCAATCTGTGTATTCATTGGTAATTGAATTTTCTCATTAAAAAGCGTTTTAGGACTTTTTATAGCCTTTTGAAATGGAATAAATGCCACAGCAATTGCGCCTAACATCACAAACATTAAGCTGATATCCCACTGCCCAAAGATATCTAAAAAACCTAATACTTTTTCAGGATTCGACATGCCCGAAATCATTAAGCCTAATGAAAACAAACTACCAAATATAAAAGCAAAAATGTTTTTCATAGGATTATCCCAATACATGACGAATGATATAAACGGTTAACATGCCAGCAAACATAAAAACTGCTGTCGCTATCATCGAGCGTTTTGATAGCCTGCTCATACCACAAATGCCATGGCCGCTTGTACATCCAGAGCCTAGCCGTGTTCCAAAACCAACGAGTACACCTGCTAAAATAAGTGCAAATGTATTGGCTTTAATTTCAATTTCAGGCTGATAAAAATAACCATATATGAAAGGTGTAATCACGAGTCCTGCAATGAACCAGAATGCAGAACTTTTAAAAGTATCTTTAGTAGGATTAATGATTTGAGCAAGCAATCCACTAATTCCGGCTATACGACCATTTATATATAAATATCCAACTGTTGCGATGCCGAGTAATAAACCACCAAAAAAGGCATAGACAATATTTGACATATAACCACTCTTAACAATATATGTTTTTATAATCTGTATTATACGCTGATTCTTTTAGAAATACTTAATATAAAACTTTTGAGTTTATAATTCTTCTTAACAAGAAAAAGCCCCAAGGTTTTGGGGCTTTTGTCATTAAATTAGATCTTTAATGCCTAATTGTTCAGGTAATTTTTCCATGACCTTATTCAATCTAGTATTTGCCGGAGAGATACAACCTGTGTAATGGCTTAATTTTGTTTCCGTGCCATTTGGTTGAATCCATGAAATGTAATAGCTAGACATGTCAGTTGCCGTTTGCTGACAACCCGCAGTTTTAGACTGTGTACCTGTTTCAGGACGATAAGCTTTTAGATCATCTGCAAGTTTTTTATAGTCTTTTACGCTACCTTGAATTTCTTTAACACCGATAGCTTTAGTGTATTGCTTGCCTTCAAAACGGATTAAACCTGTAGGTGTTACTTCTACAGAATAGATTGGGCATGCGCCAAAGCATGGACTAGAAGCATAACGAATTGTCTCTTGTGTATTCGGTGCTTGCTGAACAGAAGCACAACCCATCAAAGCTAAACCAGATAAAGTTGCAAGAACCAAAAATCTCATCGTATCACCTATTATTATCAAGTGGCTTTAATTTATCAAATCATACACTTCTTGTCATTAAAGACTATTTTTTGTGATTGTTTTCATCAATTCATATATCTTATTGCTTAGGCTATTTTTATAAAAATTAAATATTATGATCTAAAGAGCATAAAAAAAGGCCCATCTTGCGATGAGCCTTAAGCCAATAAAAGCTTAAATTCCTGAAATACAAATTATTACTGGGTAGTAATAACCTGCGATGACCATTCTAACGTAATGCTATAAATTATATAAATATAATATAAATATATATTTACGCTGGTTTTTCCAGCAAAAAAATCCGACTTTTAAGGACTAAAAAGACAATAATGTTTATTTCTAATTAAAATTCACAACCTTAAGTTAAACAAAACTTAATAAACAAATCGGTTTTATTTATAGGTAAAACATTGTGAAAAATATCTAATCATTCGGCCATATCTACGGTTCAAGCATTCTGAATCTTAAGAATATTTTAGGTTTTGCAATGAGTTAAAGCACTTTTTTACTATTTGGTAAATCTATCTAGTTAAAATAATAGAATTTACCATAGCACTTTAATATAAAAAACATATTAAAATTAAAGGCAAAAGAGAATTACTCTCTTTTGCCTTATTTAATTATTGTTCTAAGCTATAAGCGATTACATAATCACCATGATCAGGAGACTGTCGAGCTCCGCCTGCCGTAACAACCACAAATTGTTTACCTGTTTTCGGTGAAACATAGCTTATTGGAGTTCCTTGGCTACCTACAGGCATGCGTGATTTCCACAGTTCTTTACCTGTAGATGAATCAAATGCACGTAAGTAGTAGTCCTGTGTTGCAGCAAAGAAAACCAAGCCACCTTGAGTTGCCATAGGTCCACCAATTGTTGGCATACCGATCGGTGCTTTTAAGCCCATTTTGATACCCATAGGTCCTGTGTCTTCAACCGTACCCAATGGGACTTGCCATGCGACTTGACGAGTTTTCATGTCAATTGCAGTCATAGTACCAAATGGTGGTTTTTGACAAGGAATACTTAAGGCAGACATAAAGCGGTTTTTATTCACTTTATATGGTGTACCTTTCATTGGTACAGCACCCATACCTGTATTTACTTTTTCACCGCCACTCGCCTGAATCTTAATATCTTCAGGAGTTTGTTCCATTAATTGAACCCATAAACCAAGGCGCATATCGTTCACGAACATATAACGATGAGTCGGATCAAAAGCAATGCTACCCCAGTTCATGCCACCCAAAGAACCTGGGAAGCTTAATGAAACGTCAGTACCCGGTGCAGTAAATAGACCTTCGTAACGCATTGATTTGAAGTTAATACGGCACATAAGCTGATCAAACGGCGTTGCCCCCCACATATCCGATTCAGTTAAAGTCTGATTACCAATTTGAGGCATTTCAACTGAACGTGGTTGAGTTGCACTATATTGCTCACCCGGAATATTGGCAGGCTTAACTGGCTGTTCAATTACTTTAGTCAGTGGTTTACCCGTTACACGGTCAAGCACAAAGAATTGACCTGATTTAGTTCCAATCACAACAGCAGGTTTAGTCGTACCATCTTTCAATGGGAAATCAACTAAACTTGGTTGCATTGGTAAATCGAAGTCCCATAAATCGTTATGAACAGTTTGATATACCCACTTTTCTTTACCTGTTGTCGCATCAAGTGCCAAAACAGAAGTATTGTATTTATGATCTAACGGATTACGGTTACCACCCCAAATGTCGACAGATGAGCTACCCATAGGTAAGAACACCGTATTCATTTGCGGGTCATATGACATTGCAGCCCATGAGTTTGCCGAACTACGTTTATAAGTTTCACCTGGTTTAAGAACATAGTTAGGATCTGGATTACGTGCGTCAAATGCCCAACGAAGTTTGCCAGTAATGACGTCATAACCACGGATAACACCGCCCGGCATATCTGCTGCTACGTTATCGGCAATACGGCTACCCACTACAATGGTTGTTCCAGCAATAGTTGGTGCAGAAGTCACTTCAAAACGTGGAGCTTTAGTTCCAGCTCCCAGACCTTCTAACAGATCAACCGTTCCATTAACACCAAAATCAGCACAGCGCTGACCGTTATCTGCATTGACTGCAATTAAACGACCATCAGGTGTATTGGTATATAAACGGCGTGGGCATGCTGTATTGGTTGCAACTGTGGTTACTGCATTTGCACCAGCCAAAGTTGGTTGTACAAGTGGCTTGGTCGAATCAAAGTATGCAACCCCACGGCAACGTTCCCAAGCATCGGCTTTAGAGTTCACTTCAGCTTTCCAGAGTTGTTTACCCGAGTCAGCATCTATCGCAAAAATGTTGTTATGTGGCGTACATAAAAAAACTTTATTTCCAACTTGTAGCGGGGTCATTTGGTCTTCAGCACCATTACCACTACCTGTTGTAAAATCACCTGTTCTAAAACGCCAAGCTTCTTTTAGTTTATGAACGTTATCTCGGTTAATTTGATCGAGAGCAACAAAGCGACTACCACCTGCATCATTTCCATAATTTTCCCAATTCACCTGTTTTTTTGCAGGGTCAACTGGTACTAAAGGCAGCTTTTCACCTGAACTTGCTACTGTTGGATGCGGTTGGAACATTTGATAGAACGCAATCAACATACCAACAACAACTAACCCACCCACTGCATAAGATGAAGAGGCCAAGCTAGTTTGAAATTGGTAACGTCGAATTGAAGGCAAGGTAAATAACAATGCGGCAAAAAGACCGGCAGGAAACATTAACCGTGAAAATAACGGCCAGAATTCCCATCCTGCATCAACAAATGACCAAATGACTGTGCCAACAAAAACAGCCGCAAAAATCCAGACACCAAGTGCCTTTTTACGAAAAATACTAAATGCAGAAATAGTAATTAACAGTCCTGCGACTAGGAAATACCAAGACCCACCTAATGAAACTAGCTTGCCACCGCCTACGATGTAAAAAACACCAGTAGCCAATAAAACTAGGCCTAATAGAAAACACCATATTTTGAATAAGATATGAAACTTAGAATCTGACTCAGACATAGATCCTACTCCACATATACTGAACACAATAGTTCAAGCATTTGGGCCAGTTAAACTATGTCTAACCAGCCATCAACATTGTTAAAAATTGACTTTAACGCTTAAGCCCGCCACCCAAGCATCATCGACCGCTTTTACACCAGCAGGTTGATGGATATATTGAATGTTTGGACGTAACATAACGGCCGGAGACCATTGATAGGTATAGTTCAATTCGACATTTAGCTCGTCGTCTTGAATTGGAATATAGTCAGATGCGATCGCATCATACCTATAATATCCACGGCTTTCGTTTGTTGCGATTTGCTTATCTTTAACACGATCATTGACCAAATAATTGGCAATACCAAAGCCAATCGAATCATTTGGACGGCTATCAAATGGCCCTTTATACCAAAGAGCAAGTTGTTGGGTGCTTTGAACAAAGGTCGTTGCCTTATCATTTACAACGCCATTAAAACTTACATATAAACCGCGTTTCGGATCTTGGCCGTTATTCGTCAGTTGTTGTTGTGCATTAATCCAGAAACTTTGTTTTCCATCATGAACTTTACCCGCGGTTTTAATATCATTCGCTTCTGCGGTTGAGTACAGCGCACCTACTTTATATTCACCCGGTAAACCATTAAAAGCAGCAAGTTTTGGTTTCCATGCGAGCTCAACTGGTATGGTTGCACCCTTCACGTTGTTCATATCCAGATTAAAACCATCACTATTTGATTCGGTTTTAATGTTGTCTGGATTTACTTCATAAACACCGATACCCAAAGTCCACTCAGGCGCAAATTGATATTTAACGTTTGCAGCCCAAACACCAACTGGTGAGTTGTACCAAATTGAACCAATTGATTTTCCTAGCTGCCCACCGCAAAGCAATAAGTTCTGAAACTCACATTGAGAACTATTAAAGTCTTCTGACATGCCCATACGGCCAACTTTGGCCTGTATAGTATTATCAACAAAGCCTTTCTTTACCCATGCTTGAGACAGACGCCAGATTTTACCGCGGCCATAAATCTCTTGAGCATTACCTAATTGGCTAGAACGCGGGTCTTTAATACGCTCCAAAGTAAGCGCATTTCCGTCACGTTTAGTCACGACCAGGCTCGCTGTTGTATCTTTCCACCCAGCAATCTTTTCTAAATCGAAGTTTGCACCTAAAGAAAGCTGCGCAGCATTTTCAAAAGTATTGCTGTCGTTGTAACCACCATCTAAATTTGTGGCACTTTGGCTCATAATAGAAGCTGTAAATTTATAGCCCTGTTGTTCTAGCTGCTGACGTTCACCATTCCAGTCACCTAGCAACCATTGACGGTCTTGTGACCAAGGCTCATTAGCAAGTGCAAATTGACTGCCTAATACTGCGATTGTTACCACACTCAGTTTCATTATATTTGGCATTTCAAGTCCCTTTTATCATTTCTATATTTCTATGCTGCGCCTCAGTTTGAGGCGCTTCCCTTATTGTTATTATTTAGTTTGTACGGCCGAACTAAGCTCAGACGTCGCTCCAAAACGATCAGTGACATTCGCTGTAATTGAAGCAACTTTGAGAGTTGGCTTCCAATTCGCTTTTGCATTGCCTTCGGCATCTGTAGCAACGGTAACCGCTCCTAAATATTGCTCAGCTTCTTTTGATGCCGCATTTTGATTTCCAAAGAATTCAACTTGATAGCGTTGGTTTGGTAAACCATTAATTTCTACAGCAACTGAACCTTTAGTAGCGGTTAACTTAGGTGCTTTAATGCCCTGATTCGGCTGAGCATTACAGTTTTGTTGATTTGGTTGAGTACATGTTTTTTGTTGCTTAGATGGATCCACAACTACGCCACCACCACGAGAACCGACAAAACCCTCGTGTTCAAGTGCAGGTACACCAAATACAATTGCACCTAAACGCTGATTTGGTACACATGAACCACCCGCTTCACAGCGTTTAATATCTTTACCATTGTCCCAAATCAGGTTTTTAGTCAATGTAATTTTTGCATTTGCATCTTTTTCCGAACGAATAGCAACACCAATACGGTTACCATGCACTCTATTGCTATCAAGAATATTGCCATCGCCTGTCATGTTGAAACCAATCGAGTTATTGGTCATTTCGTTGTAGGCAATATAGTTACGCTTACCCCAGTTAATCTGTAAACCATCCGAGTAGTTTTCGAATTTATTACCGACTACGGCATTGTCATTACCCCACAAAATTTCAATACCTTGTGATGGCTCGGGGTTCGCTTTCGTTGAAACAAAATGGTTATTTGCAATTAAGTTAAACGCAGCGCCACGGGTCAGTTCTAAACCATCACCATTGTCTTGGAAGATATTGTCTAAAACTTTGTTGTTATTGGTCGTGGTTGCTGTTGGGTTACCTTGCCCGTCATCACCAGTAAGCATCACACCAGCACCGCCATAGTTATTACTAATCCGGTTATGTTGAATCAGGTTATTGCTTGAACGGTTAACCAAAACACCAATACAGAAACGATGAATGTCTAAACCTTTTAAAGTGACATTGTTGACGTCACGTAGTACCAATCCTGGTAAAGTCATGGTACGTACATTAGTTCCATACTGTTCAGGGTTCGCACCTGGGCAAGCTTTTGCCCCTTCGCCTTTAATGTAATTTGATCCATCAATTGCGATGTATTCACCAGTTTTATCCCACTGGGTACCAATAATTTTGACAGGAGCTTTAATTTCAGGAAGTGCGCTATTTAATTTAATCGCATAAGGTGCTTTGCCTACCGCCTGAATCAAGATCTCGCTCGCTTCGCTTGAATTTGCATTGGCTTGTT
>NZ_JZFB01000001.1:972364-979012 GCF_001188385.1 Acinetobacter sp. V2
ATAACGGTCAACAACATAAGTTTGTGCCACAGTTATTCCTGAAACCATCAAACCTAATGCAAGAGTAGTTAAACGTAATGTATTCATTTCATCATATCCTTATGATTTATGGGTTTGTTGGTTGAACGGTTTTTAAAATCTGTTTGAGCTTAGTCACATCAATTTGTCCTGGTGCAGAAGCCTGCCCAATCATGCCAAAGCTATAACTTCCGCCCATGTTGGCAGTCGCAACACGAGAAATCGTACCAAGTTGTCCCATCGACATCGTTAATAATGGTTTAGTGGTTTGCTGACTTACTTTTAAAGTTGCGTTCATTAAAGTGAAAACGTCTTGTTTAGATTTTGGCATTACGGCAATTTTTAGAATATCTGCCCCCATTTGATCTTGTTTTAACAAACGTTTTTCAATTTCATCTTGGCTTGGCGTTTTTTGGAAGTCATGATTAGACATCACAATCAATACTTTCTTTTGATGTGCTTTTTGAACAATCTCTGAAACGACTTTTTGATCACGGAACATTTCAACATCTAACCAGTCCATGAACGGATTTTTTAAATAAGCCTGATAAGTCTTACCATAATCAGCATCGCTAATTTCAAGCTGACCACCTTCGTTTTTAGTACGAATGGTGGCGATTAGTGGCTTATTACCTAGAATCTTTTTTAATTCATGCCCCAATGCAATCACTTGTTTTGTATCACTTGCAAAACTGAGTAAGTCGATACGGAATTCTGCTAAATCAGCATCTGCTGTATTTGCAATCACTTGAGCTTGCGCTAAAGCTTGTTCTTTGGTTTTTGCTGTAATTGGAACAATTGTTTTAACTGCTGTAGTCGCAGGTTGTGTTTGAGTAGCTAAAGCAACAGGTTCAGCATTTACCTGTGCAGTAAAAAATGGGAGTGCAAGCAAACTTAAGCTTAATAATGTTTTCATTTTCATCTCTTTCATACCATCCTTTAAAAAGGCTACACGCATCCATGGACAATCATGTGTAGCCTTAGTTGTTTCTTAAATATCAAAAAATACTGTTTCGTTATCGCCTTGAATACGAATATCAAAGCGGTAAACAATTTCACCATTTTCTTCAAAACGTTTTGCAATAAGAGTTTGGCGACGCGGTGCCCACTCAATGCTATTTAAAATTGGGTCATTGCCATTTGCCTCAGCTTCATCTTCAAAATAAACACGTGTATGAAGACCTAAGTTAATACCGCGAGCGAAAATGACTAATGCAATATGTGGTGCCTGAATTGAACCTTTACGGCCTGCTGTAGCACCTGGCTTAATTGTATTAAAGCTCCAGATACCTGTTTCAAAGTCAGCACCAGTACGGCCCCAACCCTGAAATGCTGGATCAGCTTTTTGCTCACGCGTATCTGCCTGACTTGGGTAAATACCATTCGCATCGGCTTGCCAAATCTCAATTAATACATCACGTAGCGGCAAACCTAATCCGTCAAATACTTGACCTTCAAGACGAATACGCTCGCCTTTGGTTTGGTCTTGTACTAACTGGTTATTAAAGTTGTTTTCAAACACTTCAATATTTGCTTGTTGTGGCAATAAACCAATGTGAACGTAAGGACCACCTGTTTGAGATGGAGTTTCTTTTAATTCCTGAAAATTCCAGTTATTCATGCTCGTGCTCCCGATTAAGTCAAATCATTTTCGAAGTAAGTCGCTCGACGTCCACGTAAAGTGATGTCAAAACGGTAACAACGGCTATCAGCTTCGATAAAGTTGTTTTTATCTTCTAGTGCAATCAATGCACGACGTTGATCTTCAGAAGGAATCGTTTTTAAAATCGGGCAAGTGTCAATTAATGTATCGCCTTCAAAATAAAACTGCGAAATTAGGCGCTGAGCCCAACCATCAGCAATTAAAGAAAAGTGGATATGGGCTGGACGCCATTCATTAATACGGTTACGCCACGGATATGGACCTGGTTTAATAGTACGGAAAATATAAAAACCATTTTCGTCAGTTAATGTACGGCCACAACCACCGAAGTTAGGGTCCATTGCACCAATAAACTTATCGTTTGGATGACGATAACGACCAGAAGCATTGGCTTGCCATACTTCTAAAAGTGCATTTTTAACAGGACGACCAAACTGGTCACGGACATAACCATGAACAATGACACGCTCACCAATTGGTAAACCATCTTTGGCATAGTTCAAAATCAAATCGTTATCTTTTGGGCCAAACAAATTTGAAGAAAAATGCGGTGAAGTAACTTCAGTTAAAGTCTCGTTAATAGAGATCAATGCATTTTTTGGCGAACGTAAAACACTTGTCTTATAACCTTCCGCATATGCAGGTGGATGGTCTTCTGTATTACGTTGGGCGTAAGCACCCCAGCTATGTTGTGACATCTTTATCTCCTTAATCCTGTTCTTTTGCTGCAACTGAGTTGACTTCTATTCCCAACTCTTTAAAGACTTCTTCGGCCATATGCATTGCAGCATTTGCAGCAGGTAAACCTGCATAGAGTGAGCTATGTAAGATCAACTCTTTTAAATCTTCTTTAGTTACACCATTGTTGAAACAAGCACGTAAATGCATGCGTAGTTCATCTTCGCGGCCAAGCGCCAATAAAATTGCGATCGTCACTAAACTACGTGTATGACGCGGTAGGCCTGGACGAGACCACACCTCTCCCCATGCGTAACGGCTAATAAAGTTTTGAAAATCTTGGTTAAAGTCATTTAAATTTTGCAAAGACCGACCAACATGCTTTTCACCCAAAACTTCAGTCCGCACCTCAATGCCTTGTTTATAGCGTTGTTCATCATTCATTGTGATAGACCTCTATTAAGTTGCATCGGTATGCGCAACAAGTGATTTAACAAATACAGCAACAGCCGCAGCAGTCGCTGGAATTAGTAATAAACTGAGAATGGCAGTAAACGACCAATCATTACCAAGTAATACGGCACCAATCCAAGCACCAAATACCGCGCCGAAACGTCCAATACCCGTCATCCAAGACACACCTGTTGCACGGCATTGCGTTGGATAAAAACGAGCACTTAAAGCAGGCATTGAAGATTGCGCACCATTAATTGCGATACCTGCACAAAGAACCAATACAGCAAGTAATGTTGAGTTTCCTAAGCTTTGACCAACAGCAATCGCAAATAGACCCGCAGCAAAGTAGAAAATGGCAATGACTCGGTTCGGGTTAAATTTATCCATCGCCCAACCAATGAACAATGCACTTACCACACCGCCAAACTGGAACAAACCACCAATAAATGCAGCACGCTCCATTGAAGCACCTGTTTCACGCATGAGTGTTGGTAACCAGCTTGTAAGCAAGTAAACAACCACTAAGCCCATGAAATAGGTTAACCAAAGTAAAAGTGTTCCTTTTGCATATGGTTTAGAAAACATAATTCCAAAAACATTTTTCTTTTGAGCTGTTTCAGTTTTCTCTTCAGGTACGTGGAATGCGGTCGCATTTTGAACTTGCGTTGGCGCGATATGATTTAAGATCTTGCGTACTTTTTCAGGGTTCTTACCTTTAACAATTAAAAAGCGGTAAGATTCAGGTAATACAAAAATCACTAAAATCATTAAGATCAAAGGTGACCAACCGCCAAGTAAAAATAGACTGTGCCAACCGTAGGTCGGGATGAGCCAGCTACTAATAAAGCCACCTGTTGCCATTCCTAGGTTGTAGCCACAGAACATACATGTCACCAGCAGTGAACGAATGCGTGTTGGACAGTATTCAGAGAATAATGTGGTGGCATTTGGCATCGCTGCACCCAAACCAATACCTGTCAAAAAGCGTAAAACGACAAGGCTATCTAAGTTGGTTGCATAAGCAGACGCTAAAGTAAAACCACCAAACACAAGCATCGAAAAAGCTAAAACGATTTTTCGACCAAAACGGTCAGCTGTTGGGCCAGAAACCAGAGCTCCAATAATCATTCCACCAAGTGCAGCACTCATCACTGGGCCTAACTGAGAGCGATCAACACCCCAGTCTTGAGCCAAAGCTGGAGCGATAAAACCCATTGCAGCAGTATCGATACCATCAGTAAAAATAATTAAGAAACAGATGATTGCAATCATCCATTGATACTTACTGAGTGGAGCATCATTAATTAATGCCTGAGCATCGATACTTTTATTTGGTGCAGCGTAATCCTGAGACGCCATATTTGCCTCCTTAAGGCCAATTCCTTTTAAACTACTAAGCTATTAGATTTGCTGAATAAACCTAGTCAATTCCTGTGTAAATCTTTGTGGTTGCTCAATATTAGAAAGATGAGATGCTTCTAATTTAGCAATTTGACTGTTCTTAATAGCATTCTGCATAAACTCAGCATCTGCTACTGTTGTCACTGGATCTGCCGTTCCTGCAATAAGCAATACCGGCACTTGGATTTGTGTAATTTCATCTCTTAAATCAGCATGTGCTAAAGCACGACAAGCATTGGCATAACCTTGTGCTGGTGTGTTTGCCAGACTTTGAATCGTCGTTTGTGCAACCACATTATGTTGATAGTCGAATTTTTCGCTAAACCAACGCGTATGCGTGGTTTTAACCAATTCAGCTAGTCCATTTTGTTCTACTGATTCTGCGCGACTCAACCACGCTTCAGCCTGTCCAATTTTTGCCGCCGAATTTGCGACAGTAATGCTTAGAAAGCGCTCTGGGTAATGGATAGCTAACCAAAGCCCTGTAATTCCGCCCATTGAAATGCCACAAAAATGAGCTTTTTCAATATTTAAGGCATCTAAAATATCAGCAACATCTTCACCTAAATTTTGTAAAGATGTTTCAGCGATCACATCACTTTCGCCATGACCACGTGTGTCGTATGTAATGACATTAAAATGACTTTTAAGCTCATCTACTTGCGGCTGCCACATTCCATGATCTGTTCCTAAGGAGTTAGATAGCACAAGTGCTGGAGCATCTTTTAATCCATCGGTATATACAGCGAGCTGTTTACCTTGTCGATTGGTTATAAGCTGTTTCACTTTATATCTCCTCCTTGTGCTTCTTGCAGGACAGCATCAATTTGAGCTTGAATATTGCCCAAATAGTTTTCTGCTTTAAATATTTCCAAAATTTCTGTTTGACTAAAATGTGCTTTTACTTCACCTAACTGACTAACAACCTCAGATAAATGCTGCTTTTGAGCCACGGCTGTTTTACAAGCTGCTTCAACAACATGATGTGCATTTAAACGTCCAATTTTTGGAGCAAGCGCCATCATCACAGCTTCTGCCATAATCAGCCCGTTGGTACAGTCAAGGTTCTGCTGCATATGCTCAGCATTAACTTCGAAACCTTGTAAAACTTCACCAGTACGAGTTAATGCTCCAGCACAAAGCTGAAAAATTTCAGGGATTGCTAACCATTCTGCATGCCATGCGCCTAAGCTACGCTCATGTTCCTGCACCATACTTTGATAGATACTAGACATAAGTGCTGGTACACGATTCGCTGCTGCAAGTACTGAAGCTGCTGCGACTGGATTACGCTTATGCGGCATGGTCGATGAACCACCACGACCCTTTGCTGTTGGTTCAAACAATTCTGCAATTTCGGTTTGCATCATGAGTGACCAATCACGTGCCATCTTGCCCGTATTCCCGACAATGATGCCGAGCACACTTGCGATTTCTACAATGCGATCACGTTCACCATGCCATGTACTAGTCGGCACAGTCAGATTCAACTGCTGAGCAAATGCACTCACTACAAATGAACCTTGATCTTGTAAAGAAGCTAATGAACCCACAGCACCACCTAACTGAGCAGTGAGTACACGTGATTTCATTGCTTGTATACGGTCTAAATCACGTTTAAATGCAGAAGCCCAGCGAGCAAGCTTATGCCCTAAAGTGATTGGCAAAGCTTGCTGTAACCATGTACGTCCAATCATGACTTGATAGCGATATTGCTTAGCTTGTTGTAATGCAGCGGTGTAGCACTGTTGAAGTTGTGCTTCCACAATATTTAACGCATCGCGGCATTGCAAAATACAAGCTGTGTCTAAAATATCCTGACTTGTTGCGCCCCAATGCACATAACGTGAAGCATCTTCATCTACATCTTTAACAATTCCCGTAAACTGCTTTACAAATGGAATTGCAATATTTCCAGCTAAGCCTGTGGCTACAGCCAAAGCGGAAAAGTCAAACTTTTCTATTGCCTGCTCAGCTACTTGGACAATGGTATTAGCCGCATTTTGAGGAATCACGCCAACTTTTGCCTGTGCTTGAGCTAACGCAACTTCAACCTGAATCATATATTTGATTAAAGATGAGTCACTAAAGATGTCAGTGACGTCTTTTTGATAAAACAAGCTGGCATATAACTGGCTCATGATTAGACTCTCTCTATAATCAATGCGATACCTTGTCCCACACCAATACACATTGAACATAAGGCATAACGACCACCTGTTTGCTCAAGCTGGTTTAATGCTGTAGTCACGAGGCGTGCACCTGATGCACCAAGCGGATGACCTAATGCAATTGCACCACCGTTTGGATTTACTTTATTGCTATCATCTGGCAAACCTAAATCACGGGTCACTGCTAAAGCTTGTGCAGAAAAAGCTTCGTTAAGCTCAATTACATCCATCTGATCTAAAGTCAGGTTGGCTTGTTTAAGT
>NZ_JZFB01000001.1:979022-979293 GCF_001188385.1 Acinetobacter sp. V2
GTTTTTTAATCGCTGGTGCTGGAGCAAAGCCCATAATACGTGGTTCTACACCGACTGCTGTTGAAGCAATGATCTTTGCACGCGGTTTGAGGTTGTAAGCTTGAACTGCCTCATCAGAAGCAATCAGTAGAGCTGCTGCACCATCGTTAATACCTGAAGCATTCCCCGCAGTGACCGTGCCCTCTGCTTTAACCACAGGCTTAAGTTTGCTTAAAGCTTCAAGTGTGGTCGACGCACGAGGATGTTCATCGGTATCAATCACAACAGCATC
>NZ_JZFB01000001.1:979923-980188 GCF_001188385.1 Acinetobacter sp. V2
TAATGTCATTTCCCTACTTCCTTACCCTTGAGTCGCATCAATCAAAGTTGCACCAGTCAAAGCCTGTAACTCATCGAAGCTAAGACCTTCAACTTTCTCAAACACCTTTAAACCATCTTTAGTCACGTCAATTACACATAGGTCGGTGTAAATACGGTCAACGCAGTTTTTCCCAGTTACCGGATAAGTCAGCTCAGCAACAATTTTCGGCTCACCTTGCTTGGTCACATGGTCTGTGGTGATAAATACTTTTTTAGCACCTACA
>NZ_JZFB01000001.1:980670-981196 GCF_001188385.1 Acinetobacter sp. V2
TCCACCTAGCTCAACCACCTCAGAAACCTGAACAATCGTGACATCAGCAGCCATAGCCATAATCGGGCCAAAGTTACGGGCAGATTTACGGTAAACCAGATTGCCCCAACGGTCGCCTTTGTAAGCTTTAATCAAGGCAAAGTCAGCCTTAATTGGGTATTCGAGTACGTAATCTTTCCCATCAATCTGGCGGGTTTCTTTGCCTTCGGCCAAAAGTGTTCCAAAGCCTGTTGGGGTAAATACAGCACCAAGTCCCATACCGGCTGCCTGAATACGACAAGCCAGATTACCTTGTGGAACCACTTCAAGCTCTACTTTTCCAGCACGGTACAGCTCATCAAACACATAAGAGTCTGACTGACGTGGGAAAGAACAAATCACTTTTTTAACTGAACCGGCTTTAAGCAGTTTAGCCAGACCGTAATCGCCATTACCGGCGTTATTGCTGACAATTGTTAAATCTTTAATACCGAGTTCAATCAGTCCATCAATGAGTTCAGCGGGTTGTCCTGCGGTACCAAAACCA
>NZ_JZFB01000001.1:981206-990385 GCF_001188385.1 Acinetobacter sp. V2
GATGGTCGCGCCATCTTTAATCTGCGATAGTACCTCGCTAAGAGAGGACTTACTTTTGTCAATCATTAGACAACTCCATTGTGCTCATTCAGGAAGGAATAGATAAGAGATTTAGGCACACAGAGGCAGAATGAACAGATAGATATTTCACTCAATCCCGAGTGTTTCCCTTAGATTTCCTTTTAAACATTCTTGATAATTTTTGTAATTTGATCTAGTTATCAAACCATGGTTTTGTTCGGTATAAATATTTTTTGTTCGATGATCGAACATTATCTAATATAGTTGTACGATCTTGATAAATCCTAAAACTTATCAATGTAAAAGAATATGAGTGGTTATAAATAGATATGTAGAAAACTTGCTTAGATGGGCAAATCATCCAAGCAAGTTAAAAAATAATAGAATTAAGACTGAGATTGTAGAATCAAACGTGCAAGTTCTAAATCATCGGGATAGGTAATTTTTATATTATCCGAACGCCCCATTACGACCTGTACAGTTTCACCCATATACTCAAGTGCACTTGCCTCATCGGTAATAGTGACGTCATTTTCTAAAGCATGTTCAATTGCTTTTTTTAGTTTACCGATTTTAGTAATTTGAGGCGTTTGAGCTTGCCATAATAAATCTCGGCTGACTGTTTTATCAATTTGATTGCCTGACTTAACCTGCTTTAAAGTATCACGAACAGGAATTGCTAAAATAGCGCTCTCATTTGATTCAATTGCATTTGCCACAAGTGCATTTAAACAATCAATGGTTACACAAGGGCGAGCCGCATCATGCACAAGGACCCAATCATTTTCATCAGCAAAATTTAAAAGATGATTTAACGCATTTAAAACTGAATGAACTCGCTCAGCTCCACCAATGCAAAAATGCGCCTTATCTATATTTTGAAATGCTAGAGTCTGGGCAAAGGTATCTTGTGTACCAATTGCCAAAACATAACCATTTAATGGAAGTTGGCTTATACGGCCAATCGTATGTTCTAAAACAGTCCTATTCTGAATATATTGATACTGCTTCAATTCAGTTTTAGAAAAACGACTTCCTGATCCTGCAGCGGGAATCACTGCCCACAATTTAGTCTGGGATATCTGGGGATGCAGGTGTCTCATTCGTTTCCAAATCAACTTTAGCGTTCGGGTCAATATAAATAGGTTTGTAATGGGTACTAATCGTACTCATTTGAACAAATGTCTCGTGAGGTTTAACCAAACCAAGATCAAGGCGGGCATGTTCTTCTATTGCTTCTGTACCATTTTTCAGGTCAAAAACCTCTGCTGCCAAAATACGGTTTCGTTCTTTAAGCTCTTCATTTACCTCAGCTTGTTGCTGAATTTGTTGCATGAGAGCTTGATGAGGGATATAGCCACCCTCACCTAACCAAAATTGATATTGCAGGATAGCTACTAAAACAATAACAAGTAGCAATATCAGTTTGCTTGAAGTGGATCGAAATACTTCTAACATATCATTAAGATTTTTAATTAAAAACTTTCGTTAAGAGATTGTATTGTATAGTAATTAACAAGTAGCATGCGCAATTCCTGCAAAAATTTAAGCAAAATTATTAATGGGCATATTACTTTAATTGACCATTGTGACATGTTTCATTTTGTCAAAAATGAATAGAATTTGAAAGGGAAATAATATTTATAAGTACAACTGTTTATAAATCAATCTACACACAAAAAATCATTCTAAGTATGAGAAATTTATGCTGAGAAAAGCTTATGGTTAATTTCCATTATTTACCCGTGTAAATTGTTGCTCTAACATGGTGTTGCCCCATTGGTCTCCTTCCCATTCATTTGTCAGCTTAAAACCAAAAGTTTCATAAAGTTTTCTTGCTGCACTAAGGCCACTAAATGTCCATAATTGAACAGCAGAGAATTGCTTTTGATCACAAAAGTTTATAGCTTCTTTTAATAGTTTTTTGCCGATGCCCTGTCCTCGACAATCGTCACTTAAAATAAACCACCGAAGATGAGCCTCGTTATTCCCTAAATCTTCGCCATCAATCGCAACAGAACCCACAATTTTATTATTTTTTATTGCCAACCAAATATTATTAGAGTCTTTATAAAGACGGTTAGAGAACTCAGCTAAATTGGTAGCCACTTTTCCTTCAAAAAAAGGCCCAAAATTATAATTTTCATAATAATAAGTACCATGCATTTCTGCGATTCTGCCAATCATACCTGCGCGGTAGCCACTTACAATTTCAATAGTATTGCCATCTATAAGATCTTTATTATCTCGACAATTTACTAAAGATTCAGCATAGGCTGTCAAACCTTGAGCAATAACAAGTTGTTTAGAGGAGTTTAATTTTTCAATGGCTTGAATAACTCGCATTTCTCCATAATTATTAATTTTTCTTACAGTATCTACTCCTTTCGGTGTGAGTTTAATCACTTTTAGTCTGGCATCATTCTTATCTTGCTCCTCTTTAATCTCACCCGCCTTACTGAGTTTAAGCAACATTCTACTCACACTCGATTTCTCTAAGCCTAAAAGCTGTCCTAATTGTACAGCGGTTAAAGAACCTCTATTTTCAAGTTCAAGTAAAGAATGAACAGCTGACGGAGAATAATCAGTGGCAGCAAGAGTTGAACTCATAAAACCTAATTCACGAACCATGATTCGAGATGAACTACGGATTTCATCAATAATTTTTTGGTCAATCATCACTGCACACTCAACATATAGTTGTATAATACAACCATATTTGTAAAAAAGAAGTCAAGATTTTCTTCACTTTTAAAACGAGCTTAAAAAGAATAAAAGCCCTCTTTCAAGGACTTTTATAAATCGTTTTCTTATGTGAGTTTAAATCAGAAATTATAACGAACACTCAACGTTGCATTTCGTGGTGTGCCCCAATTCATCGAGTTAGCACCAATACCTTCATAATATTTTTCATCAAAAATATTATCGATATTAAATTGAAGTTTGATATTTTTATCTACTTGATAGCCAAGCATCGCACTTGCTAAAACATAGGCATCTTGCTCAATACGAGAGCTTCCACTTCCCGTATAGTATTTACTCTTATAATTTAAACCAAGCCCTGCACTCCATTGATCAAGTTTGTACTTAACAAATAGATTCGAGGTTGTTCGAGAGTTTGTAGTATTAACCTTTGTGCCTTGTGCATCTTTTGCTTCAAAATTAGCAATGCCAAAGTTAATACCCCAATTGTCATTAATCTCGCCATCAGCTTCAAACTCAAAACCTTTACTTTTAACCCCATCTACAGCGCGATAGGCCTGCTCTGTAGTTTGTGTACCATTACGGACAATAAACACTCCCGGTATCGATTCAGCAAAATTAGATTGTTCTATTCGGAATACTGACAATGCTGTATTTAAACGCCCTCCAAACCATTCGCTCTTTAAGCCAGCCTCATAACTCTTACCAGTAATCGGATCTATATATTGATCATTTATATCTTTACGTTCTTGAGGTTTAAAAATTTCTGTATAACTTGCATACACAGAATGATCTTGAGCAAAATCATAAATAGCGCCAACATATGGTGCTAATTCATTGTTAAATTCACGGTTACCTTTATCATTTTCAGACTTATATTCCCAATTAGATAAACGTGCACCAGCAATAATTTTCAAAGGATCCAGAATTTGAAATTTACCAGCAATATAAGCGGCAGTTTGTGTGGTTTCATTTAGCGCATTTTTACCGTTTAAAACAACAGGCTGAAGCAACGCTTGAGCCATATCATTATAATTAAGTGGTCCACCTAAATATTTCTCAATGTCTTGGTTTGTGTTAGACCCACCAAAAATATCCTTTGTTTTCTCATTTTTATTCCAAGATCCACCAATAATGATTTCTTGTGGACGATTAAAAATCGTAAATGGAGCATTGATAAAAACATCAATATTGTTTTCTTCATTTGCAGCTTTTGCACCATATACTGAGACATTATCCTTGCCCTCTTCATTTTTTAATGGACTTGTATTGGTTGCCTTGTCTACTTTTCCAGCTGTATATAGCAACATAGAAGCTGTATCTTCTTTACGGAAGGTATAAGCAATATTTAAATTAACGTCATTAAATAAATTCTGTTTTAAATTTGCAAATACTGCCGTTGTATTTACATCCCAGTAAGTCCAAGGTGCACTTACTGTTAAGCTTCTAGAAAAATTGGTACGAGTCCCATCAGTATAAAAAGCAGGTGTACCACCCCAACGAATACCATCACGATGTAACTCTTGATAAGTTGCCCCAAGCGACATGCTTGTTTTATCACTCAAATCATAATCAACCGCACCATAAAATACATTGCGTTCTTTCTCATAGAAATCCATAAATGATTTTTCATCAGAATGTTTTACAAACATGCGACCACGCAATGATCCATCTGCATTAAGTGGCGTGGAAACATCTGCTGAGCTACTCCAAGAGTTCCACGAGCCTAAAGATGTGCTGACATTACCAGTGAGTTCTTTTGAATTTGCATGTTTCCGAATCATGTTCAGCGCCATCGCTGGATTTCCCGCGCCTGTGGTTAGTCCATTGGCACCCTTTACGACTTCGACACGATCATAAATATCTAAATCTAAATCTCCAGTGCCTAAGTTTGTAGTACTAGGTATTCCATCAATTAAGTAATAATCCACCTCAAAACCACGTGCATAAACTCTTTGACGTTCATCGGTACGTGAGGTTGAAACACCCGTAATATTATTCATTAAATCTTGAAATGAATCGATTTTTCGATCATCTAAATATTCACGGGTTAAAACTTTGACTGATTGAGGAGTTTCACGAAGAGATAAATTTAATTTTGTAGAAGTATTTGTGCTTTTTGCTGTATAGCTCCCTGAACCTTCAGTAACGGCCGGATTTTCTTGTTCTGCTTGTACTTTTATCGTTGCTAAAGTGGTTGTTTCGGTTTGTTCTGCATAAACAAATGAAGGTACCGTTAAAGCCATAGAAAGTGCTAAAGGATGAACTCTAAATGCTTTTCTAAAGGGCGGATTGTACATAAGAAAATTCCATAATAACCAATGTGCTGAACCATGTTTTTAGCCTTCCACTACCTTGTTCCTTGTTACACAGTAGTAAAAGTTCGGCACAAAAATTAACACGAATGATAATTGTTATCAACTTTAAGTTAATAATTATTCTTATTTATTTAATTTAAATTGTTAATGCATCATTGCCTTAAAAAATCACTATCAACGCATCAAAATTTGGATTTCTAACAGATTGAATGTTGATCTTGTTCAATCATGGTACTGAAACAATGGGCTTTATATTATTGATTCAAAAATATATAAACCAATTTTCAAATTCAAATTGACTGTTGAACTGCTCAAGAACATGAGAAATAAAAAACTACACAGTATTTTCTTTTATATTTTATTATTCTTCATAAATCTCATGAAAGAGAATAAAGGTATAAACTGTAGTGCACAAAATTTTAGCGTTTTCTTTAGTAAGCTTAGGTTTAAGTGCTTGTGATCACCCTACTGATGATAGCCCTTCAAAAATAATTAATATGGAGAGCAATCATAAACAATATACACCTGCCAACCCTTATATATTTGAATATAATGATATTGTTTACAGTCTAAAAGCTGGACAACCACAAGATACTTCCCATAGAAAATTTAAAAACTTATTAAAAAAAATTCCCTCTAATGATAATAATTTAGATATTTTAAAAACCAAACGCAAGGTACTTATTCACTTAGGTTGCCTTAAAGACGCATATATAGTTACCGAAAAAATTTTAAATAAAACAGATAGTTCACAACTACAAGAGATGCAATGTATTTTCTTAAGAAAAATGAAAAAAGATGCTCATGAAATAAAAGCATGTTATGAAAAAACGGCTCATAGCTATTTAAACGAAATAAATTTAATTCCAAAGGCAGCCATAAGATATCAATATGCACTGTGGGGCCATTATGCAGCGATGTTTCATGCGGGTCATATAGAATATAAAGATAAACTTCAAGAAATCGTTGATTATCATCATATTGAAGATCATAAACGAACATATCAACAAATGTATGAAAATATACTGAATCCAAATGTTTTTCAAAAACGTTTAGATGCTATTCCCTACAGTCCTGATTGCCCTTAAGTCATATTCGCAATTATTGATAATTAATCATCGTAGTTCAGATCATCCTCATCAACATTGATATAATCTGGTTGAGGGTCTTTATCAAATTGTACAGCACGTATTTTAACCTCACCTAAAATTTTCGCTTTCCCTACCCTATGCATACCATCCATTATTCTCCCATGTGAACATAGTATTATTGGATAAGACAAATCTGCCTCTTGAATTAATATCATATGATCAATGAAATCTTGAGTAGTGGGATGAGAATCTGGATACCAGTATGGTTCATTTAATTCTTTTATTTCTGATAGCAAAATTTCTTTTACTTTAAAATTTCTAGTTAATTCTACTAAATTATCTACATCCCAAATATAAGTATCATTTTCAACTTTTCTAAAATGATATTGCTTTCTCATCATATGAAATTCGCTTAAAACACAATAAATTAAAATATATCATATATATATTAAGACCAAACATTATAAAAATTGAGAGACTAAATTTAGGTAATACAGATCAAAATTTTTATTTTATTTAATAACTTTAACAATCATTTTTTTTCTTAGTGTTATTTCTACGATTGAAGCTTCAACTATATGTTTACTTTAATAAATATTTTAAATAGTAGAATTTATACAAAATCACATAAAGTTTGAATTTTTAACCAACCACTACTTAAAAAGTATATTTTTTCTATTTTTAATTTGCTAAGAATTTTAGAAAGACTTTATCGACCTATTAAAAGGGAGAAAAAAATGGATTTTTTTAATATTTTCATAGGTGACACAACTTGGCCCTTTATTTTGGAAATTTTGGTTCGATGTTTCGTCATGTTTATCATTATTATTAGTTTTTTAAGACTATCAGGTAAACGGGGTATTCGCCAACTTTCCCTTTTTGAACTCGCAATTATTTTATGTTTAGGTTCCGCGGCTGGCGATCCAATGTTTACTAAGGATTTACCTATCGCACATGCTTTTGTCGCATTTATCGTTATTCTTTTTCTCTACCGCCTTGTAACTTGGGCAATGGTAAAACATAAGAAAATTGAAGACCTATTGGAAGGAAGAGCTCTCTGTGTAGTCAAAGATGGACTTTTAGTTTACAAAGATTTCCAGAAACAATCATATTCACATGATGAGTTTTTCTCAGAGATGCGCCAACAAAATGTTGAACATCTAGGCCAAGTGAGAACAGCCTTATTGGAGTCTGACGGTATCCTGAGTTTACTTTACTATGAAGATGAAGAGGTAAAATGGGGACTCCCCCTATTCCCAGATGCTTATTGCAAAGCTGACGTACTTAAAATCAATACTTTTTATTCATGCATGAAATGTGGTGAAACTAAAATTCTAAATACACTCGATCAAGAATGTTCTCGTTGCAAACACCATAGTTGGGCTAAGTCGTTAAAAACCCGTCGTCTAGGATAATAAAAAAGGTGCTATTTTTTATTAAAAATAGCACCTTAAAATGTTAAAAAACTAATTTTAACTTTTTATTTAAAGATTAGTTTAAACCTTTAAACTCAGCTTTACCGCGGTAAGCAGCTTTAGTCAATTCTTCAATACGAAGTAATTGGTTGTACTTAGAAACACGGTCAGAACGGCAAAGTGAACCAGTCTTAATTTGACCAGCTGCTGTACCTACTGCTAAGTCAGCAATAGTTGAATCTTCAGTTTCGCCAGAACGGTGAGAAATTACAGTTGTATAACCATTTTCTTTAGCAAGGTAAATTGCATCAAGAGTTTCAGTCAACGTACCAATTTGGTTGTATTTGATTAAGATAGAGTTACCTACTTTCTCATTAATACCACGTTGTAAAATCTTAGGGTTTGTAACGAACAAGTCATCACCTACCAATTGGATTTTGTCACCAAGGATAGATGTCAAGTAAGACCAACCTTCCCAATCTGATTCATCTAAACCATCTTCAATTGAGATAATTGGATATTGGTTTACAAGACCTGCTAAATAGTCAGAGAACTGGTTGCTTGTGAATGCTTTATTGCCTTCACCCGCAAGAACATATTGACCATTTTTGTAGAATTCTGAAGATGCACAGTCAAGCGCCAACATAATATCAGAACCAGCTTTGTAACCAGTTTGACCGATAGCTTCAAGAATAACAGTGATTGCTTCTTCGTTTGAACGCAAGTTTGGTGCAAAACCACCTTCATCACCTACAGCAGTGTTTAAACCTTTTTTGTTTAAAACTGATTTTAGTGAATGGAAGATTTCAGCACCAGCACGTAATGCTTCAGCAAATGAAGTAAAGCCTACTGGCTCAATCATAAACTCTTGAATATCAACGTTGTTGTCTGCATGTGAACCACCATTGATGATGTTCATCATTGGTACAGGCATAGTCAAAATCTTTTGACCACGTAAGTCAGCGATGTATTGGAAAAGAGGAATTTTCTTTTCATCAGCAGCAGCGCGCGCAACAGCTAGTGACACAGCCAAAGTTGCATTTGCACCCAATTTTTCTTTGTTTTCAGTACCATCAAGTTCGATCATCGCATTATCGATGTCTTTTTGTTCAAATACTGATTTGCCCACTAAAGCGTCACGGATAATCGTGTTTACGTTGTTAACCGCAGTTTTAACGCCTTTACCTAAGTAACGTGATTTATCACCGTCACGTAGTTCTAAAGCTTCACGAGAACCAGTTGAAGCACCAGATGGTGCACATGCACGACCAACAACCCCAGATTCTAAAATTACGTCTGCTTCGATGGTTGGGTTACCACGAGAGTCCAAAATTTCACGTGCACGGATGTCAACGATTTGGCTCATGAACAATTCCTCTGTTGAATGAATATGAGCTGCGATTAAAGCAGCGTAAATGAGTAAAAACTCAATGGGTGTCTAACTTTTTGAATCCTTTAACCAAAGTATCCAATTCTTTTATTTGTGCCAAGAATGGCTCAAGCTGCGACATGCGTAATGCACAAGGTCCATCGCATTTTGCATGTTCTGGGTCTGGATGACCTTCCAAGAACAATCCAGCCAAGCCTGTTGCCATTCCAGCGCGTGCTAAAGTTGTAATTTGAGCACGACG
>NZ_JZFB01000001.1:990427-995881 GCF_001188385.1 Acinetobacter sp. V2
GCATGTGTTACATCGAAGAAAACAGGAACATTCATTTCTTTCATGATGTCAAAGCCAAGCATATCTACAACAAGGTTGTTATAGCCAAATGCTGAACCGCGCTCACAAAGAATTAGTTTATCGTTTCCTGCTTCTAAACATTTATTCAGGATATGACGCATTTCATGAGGTGCCAAAAACTGAGCTTTCTTAATGTTAATAATAGCCTGTGTTTTTGCCATCGCTTCAACAAGATCAGTTTGGCGACTTAAAAAAGCCGGTAACTGAATAATATCAGCTACTTCTGCAACTGCTTCAGCTTGGTGTGGCTCATGAACATCGGTAATGATAGGAACATTAAAATGTTTTTTAATATCGCCTAACCATTCAATACCTTTTTCAAGTCCAGGACCACGGAACGAATGCAGACTAGAACGATTTGCTTTATCGAAACTCGCTTTAAATACATAAGGAATATCTAAGCGTTTGCAGATATCAACATAAGTTTCTGCAATTTCGAAAGCTAAATCTTTTGATTCAAGTACGTTCATTCCGCCAAATAATACAAATGGCAAATGATTTGCCATTTGTATATCGCCTAAACGTACAACTTCTTGTGGTTTTAATTGTGACATTTAAACTTTCCCAGTTTATTTAAAATCGCATTATTTACTTTTTTGATGCTGTGTTTTCGCAGCGTCAATAAAACTAGCAAATAATGGATGTCCATCACGTGGTGAACTTGTAAATTCCGGGTGGAATTGTACAGCAATAAACCAAGGATGTTCAGGAATTTCTACAGTTTCAACCAAATGTTGTGCCGAAGAGTAACCAGAAATCTTCATACCAGCTTGTTCAATCGCCTCAATGAAACGGTTATTCATTTCATAACGGTGACGATGACGCTCAGTAATTTCTGCTTTACCATAAACTTCACGTGTTTTAGTGCCTTCAACCAATTCAGATTTTTGTGCACCCAAACGCATAGTTCCGCCTAAATCAGACTCAACGCTACGTTGTTGTAACTCGCCACGCTCATCTAACCATTCAGTAATTAAACCAATCAATGGATACTTCGTAGAACGGTTAAACTCTGTAGAAGATGCTTCTGGCATTGCTGCAACGTGACGTGCATATTCGATTACAGCCAATTGCATGCCTAAACAAATACCCAAGAATGGAACTTTGTTTTCACGTGCATATTGAATAGCTTTCATTTTGCCTTCAGTACCACGCTCACCAAAGCCACCTGGGACTAAGATTGCGTCAGCTGTTTTCAAAATAGAAACGTCTTGGCTTTCAAGCTCTTCAGCATTGACATAGTCAATCTGTACTTTCACACGGTTTTTGATGCCTGCATGCAATAATGCTTCATTAACAGATTTATAAGCATCTGGTAATTCAACATATTTACCAACCATAGCTACACGTAAAGTGTATTCAGGATTAAGTAATGCTTCGACTACATTGTCCCAATCTTCTAGGTTTGCTTCTGGAAGATCATTAAATCCAAAACGTTCACAGATCAAGTCGTCAACGTTTTGTTCATAGAAAGTACGTGGAATTTGATAAATCGTTTTCGCATCTTTACATACCACAACAGCACGCGCTTCCACGTTAGTGAACAATGCAATTTTGCGTTTAGTATCAACATCTACATCATATTCAGTACGGCAGATTAAGATATCTGGTTGAATACCAATTGAAAGTAATTCTTTTACAGAATGCTGAGTTGGTTTCGTCTTAAGCTCTGCTGCCGATTTAATATATGGCAACAAAGTTAAATGCATAAGCATGGTACGTTTATGACCAAGCTCAACCATTAACTGACGAACTGACTCCATAAATGGAAGTGATTCGATATCACCTACCGTACCACCAATCTCAACGATTGCAACGTCGTAACCTTCACCAGCGCGAAGTACGCGTTCTTTAATATTGTCAGTAATATGTGGAATAACTTGAACCGTACCACCTAAGTAGTCACCACGACGTTCTTTATTTAGAACATCTTGATAAACACGGCCACTAGTAAAGTTATTCAGTTTGGTCATTTTCGCACGACGTAAGAAACGTTCGTAATAACCCAAGTCTAGATCAGTTTCGGCACCATCCTCTGTGACAAAAACTTCACCATGTTGGAAAGGACTCATTGTCCCCGGATCGACATTAATGTAAGGATCCATTTTAACCATTGTGACTTTTAAGCCACGGGCTTCCAAAAGTGCAGCAACTGAAGCAGCAGAAATACCTTTACCTAGCGATGAAACCACACCACCAGTAACAAAAATAAAATGGGTCATTAAGTTTCTCGTACAATCAAGCCGAAATCGGCCTACAATGTTGGGCAATTTTACTGTACTCTGCCCCTATAAAGCAAAGTCAAACCGCACCAATTCAAAGATCATTAAACAACTGGCTATTCTATCAGCATTTTTAATAAAAAATTAGGTCAATCTCACATGATTTTTTCATTCTCTTTTGCTGTTATAATGCGAGCTCCTCAATTAAATGTTGTTTAGGACAATGGCAAATAAAAAACTTTTAATCTGTGCTGCTATTGCGGCTGGACTATTGTTAACCGCATGCGTTAAAAAAGAAACACCAGAAGAAGAGCAAGAAAAGGTTGAAACTGCTGTTTCAGAACCTAAACCTGCTGAACCTGCAAAATTTGAGTCTTTAGAAAGTGTTAAAACTGAAGAAGCTCAAACTCAGGAACCAACGCAAGTTGAAGTTCATCACGAAGAAACAGCGAATACTACAACTGAAATTCGCCGTGAAACTCGTCCTGCCAATTCTGAGCAAAATTCACAAACAACTGTTTCTGAACAACCAAAAGCAGAGCCTAAGCCTAAGCCAGAACCTAAACCTGAGCCAAAAGCAGAGCCGAAGCCTGAGAAAGCTCAGTCAAAACCTGCTAAGCCAGCAGAACCATCTCAAACTGAAGATGATGCTGTTGCCGCTGCAATTGCTGCTGCTACACCAGCGCTTAAAAACTAAGTTCTCGTATGAATATGCCCAAATTAAACACTTGATTTGGGCTTTTTAAATATTATTAAAATTATCAATTCACTTATCAGTTTCACTTTTTTATTCCAATTTGTCTTTAAAGTTTCCCTAGATATCAATTCAGGACAACCTACTTCTTTTACTTCAAAAAACATTGACGCTCCCTATTACGAGATGTAATTTTTAATCAAGTTCCTTTTTGGAACTCTAATTAAAAGAAGATTGGAGCTTAAAATGAATACCGTATCAAATCGCGTGCCTGCCTCATTTCCAGTCCGTCGTATGGACTATAATTTTGAAAATGTACCTCGCTATTGGTGTAATAACGAACCCACTTTTACACATTATTTTACGGGTTTATCTACATTGTTCCCCGAGGGTGAATCATATTTTGTTCGTTCAGTTCGAGCATTACGCGCAAAAGCAAAGTCGAATGAACTTCTAGATCGTGAAATTAGTGCTTTTATTGGTCAAGAAGCAATGCATTCTAAAGAACATCATGCTTTTCATGTGAGTGCACAACAACATGGTTTAGATCCAGAATCTTTAGAAAAAGTAACGGGTATTGTTTTAAAGAGTATTGAAAAAGTTTTTAGTAAAAAATGGAACCTACTTGTAACGGTAGGCCTTGAACACTACACCGCTGTACTTGTAGTAAGCATGATGCAGTCTGTTAATGAACTGATGACAGACTCAACTATTCGTAACTTATGGTTATGGCATAGTATTGAAGAAACTGAGCATAAAGCTGTGGCGTTTGACCTTTATGAACACTTGTATGGAAGTGGACTGAGCGCCTATCTCCCACGTATCACCGTTTTCACTTTAAGTTTATTTTTAATTACCGGCTTCTCAACAATCTATCAATTCGTTCTTATGAAACGAGATCGCCAACTTCTTAACTTTAAATCTTGGCGTAAGTTTCTTGGTTTTATGACAACACAATATAAAGTTCTAACTCCGAAATTTTTTGACTATTATCGCTTTGACTTTCATCCTAACCAAACTGACGAAAAAGATCTGGTTGCCAGTACTAAAATCAAAATTGGACTAAAAAATCCAAAATTACTTTTATCCTGACCTAATGAAGTCATAAAGCCCATCTCTTGAATGGGCTTTATTTGATCAATTACGGCAACGCAATCATTGTTTATGATCAACCATAAAATAATTTGATATTAATTTGGCTGCCCATGAAGTACTTTTCCAACCTTCGTAAAAACCACAATGACTTCCCTTTTTAGTGGTTACCACTGCAATATTACTCATTTGCTGAATAGTTTCTTTATACGGCTCTAAATTTTTAATAGAACATACTGGATCATCTTCAGCATTAAGAATCATTAATGGAATTTTGACATTTTCAAATACATAAATGGGATTAATTGCCTGACAATAACTTTGATAGTCCTGAAAGCCTGCCATTTCAAAGTATTCTTTTTCAAACTCTTCAAGACTAGTCGTTGCAAGAACTTTTTCTAAAGAAGCAACCTGATTCCAAGTACTTTGATAAGGATGAATAAAATATTTGAACAACTTTTTAGTCATCATTTTGCTATAAAACGGGTGAACATTTTTAAAGCCAATCTCAGTGTTGTAGCCTGGGCACATTGCAAAAGCCGCTTTAAATGGTGTGTCAGTGCCTTGCTCACCCAAATAACGAACTAACAATCCTGTGCCAGCAGAAGAACCAACTGCGTACAAATCCGATTCAGGAAACAAATTTTGAATATGCGTAAGCTGCTCTTTAAGATCACTGGTTGATCCGAAAAGAGAAATCTGTGGTACAGGCATAGGTAAACCCGCATGCCCACGGCGTAAGCATAGTGCTATTCTCCATCCCGTATATTGATGAATATCTCTCACCAATTCACGCATACTTTCAGGTGTCCCTGTAATGGTGTGCATGATAACCACTGTAGGAGTATCTTTCGGAAGATTATAGCCATACCATGCAATTGCAGTTACGCCACCATCTTTCATACTGAGTTGCTCAATACGGTCATATTCAAGCTTGATGGTTTTTTTTCTAATAATATCGAAATATAAAAGATGGACATGATTGTTAGTTAACCATGGCGTAGGACGATATTTCTGCTTAAGTTGGGGCAACTTATCCAAAACATCTTTAATTTTCCCTTGTGGGTCATAATAGATTTTTGGCTGTTCAGCACCGAGTAATGAGTCAAACAATTCTGAACCGAAAGCTTTAATTTTATTTAAAGTAGATATGCTCATATCCAATCACGACCTCTGATTATGAGTTAAATGATTGCCGCACTAATGCTGCAACCTGCTGTCCCCAAATTGCATAAATTTCTTTGCTTGGATGAAAGCCATCACTTGCCATAGGCAGATTCAAAGCTTGAAAACTTTCAATATCATATTGAATGAATCTAAATTGGTTTTGTGCTTCTACCCATTTATATAATACTTGATTCATTTGCTCCGCGTATTTTCCAAACA
>NZ_JZFB01000001.1:995923-1046357 GCF_001188385.1 Acinetobacter sp. V2
GGGCGGAACGCCTGAAACAATAATGAGTTTAGGCTGAAAACGTGCTTGTATATGTTCAAATAATTGCTTTTGTTGTTTTATCCATGAATTTGCTGACGTTAATTTTGTCACATCATTAACGCCAATAGATGTAACAACAACATCATAATTTTGCGGGTCTAAATACTGTAAAGCTTGGAAAACCTGCTTAGTAGTATCACCTGTTTTTGCGTGAAGTTTCCAATTTATCAAATATTGATCTTGTAACTCAGAAATAATTGCGCCAGATAAAGCGTCTTGTTGTGTTTCAACGCCAACTCCCGCTGCGGCAGAGTCTCCTAAAATAAGCAAAGACAATGGTCTGCCCTTGCCAACCATGCCTTCTCTTTCACCACTGGCTTCTAGCAAGCGTGGTGTATTCTTACGAACCCTTGTTCCCTGCACAAAAAGTACAGGCAACAATGCTAAAGTTGAAAGCTTTAACCACATTCTATTAATCTCTATCTTACTTAGGCTATTTACTAAAATTATTGTGGTTGAAACTTGGCAATTCTTATACCCATTTGTTCAGCCAGCGCGGCTAAGCCACTCATTGGACGAATCATTACTTCAAAATCAACAATTTTGCCTTGTTCATTAAAACGAATCATATCAATACCTTTTAATGATTTACCACTGACATTAGCGCTGAACTCAAGCACTATATTCTCACCATCTTCTGTATAAAACTCACGATGATATGTAAAGTTTTCGAACACTTGGATGACATTGGTAAGAATGAAGAAAACGACCTGCTTTCCTTCGTAAGGTTTATAGGCAACCGGTGAACGAAAAACCACGTCATCTGCCAGTAAATCATTTAGATCAGACAAGTTACCTGCCTGAATCATGTGATGCCATTTTTCTAAAGACTGTTTTGTAGTTTCAAGTGTCATTGTTATTTTATCCTGTAATTTAACCAATGAAGTTAGGGGCATTTCCGTATAAAGAAATGCCCCACAAAATTTATAGAACCGCTGCTAGTTCAGCACCTTGACGTATTGCTCGTTTTGCATCTAGCTCTCCTGCCTCTTTAGCACCACCAATTAAATGGACATTTTTACCTTCTGTTTTTAATTGATCATACATTGCAGTGAAAGATTCTTGACCCGCACAGATCACAACATGATCGACTTCAAGCACACTCGGTTGCCCATCTATAGTGATATGTAAGCCCTGATCATCTACTTTGTCGTATTGAACCCCTGCAAGCATTTTAACTTGGCGATTTTTAAGGCCCGCACGATGAATCCATCCTGTAGTTTTACCTAAACCTGCACCAACAACAGCAGTCTTACGTTGCAGTAAATAGATTTCTCGTTCAGAAGTCTCAACTTTTGGCTGTTTTAAACCACCTACATGCTCATATTGAGTGTCAATTCCCCATTCTTCATAAAACTTTTCTGGGTTTAAACTGCCGCTTTCACCTTCATGAGTGAGATATTCTGCCGTATCAAAACCAATACCACCCGCCCCAATAATAGCTACACGCTGCCCCACTGGCACACGTTCTTTTAAAACTTGTAAGTAGCTAAGTACTTTAGGATGATCAATACCTTCAAACTGTAATTGACGAGGCGTTACACCAGTTGCGACCACAATTTCATCAAAATTTGCTTGGCTCAACTCTTCATAAGTTGCTTTATGATTCAAAATTAATTCAATGTTTGGTCGTAACTCAATTTGGCGAGCAAAGTAGCGTAAGGTTTCATAGAACTCTTCTTTTCCAGGAACAGTCTTTGCAATATTAAATTGGCCACCAATTTGATGACTAGCCTCAAAAATTTTAACTTGATGACCACGGTCAGCAGCATATACAGCAAAACTTAAACCCGCAGGTCCTGCCCCAATAACAGCAATATTCTTTTGAACTTGTGCATCTTTAAAAATTAGTTCAGTTTCATAACATGCACGCGGGTTCACTAAACAAGTTGCAATTTTCATTGAGAAAATGTGATCTAAACAAGCTTGGTTACAGCCAATACATGTATTAATTTCATCACTACGGCCTTCACTTGCTTTTAAAACAAACTCAGCATCAGCAAGCATTGGACGTGCCATAGACACCATATCAGCATGACCAGATGCCAACACATGCTCAGCCATTTCTGGAGTATTAATTCGGTTAGAAGTAACTAAAGGGATAGAGACTTCACCTTTAAGTTTTTCAGTAACCCATGTAAACGCAGCACGAGGAACTTTGGTCGCAATTGTTGGGATACGAGCTTCATGCCAGCCAATCCCTGTATTAATAATAGTTGCACCTGCTTTTTCAATTTCTTTTGCAAGCTGAATCACTTCTTCAATACTTGAACCACCTTCAACTAAATCAAGCATCGATAGACGATAAATAATGATAAAGTTTTCACCGACTAAAGCACGCGTACGTTTTACAATTTCGATAGGAAAACGAATACGGTTTTCGTAACTACCACCCCATTCATCATCACGATGATTCGTACGCGCGGCAATGAACTCATTAATTAAATAACCTTCAGAACCCATGATTTCCACGCCATCATAACCTGCATACTGAGCAAGTTTGGCGCAGTTTGCAAAGTCATCAATAGTCTGCTGCACTTCGGCAGAACTTAAAGCTTTTGGCTTAATTGGATTAATCGGTGCTTGAATTGCTGAAGGGGCAACGTTATTTGCCTGATAAGAATAACGCCCAGTATGTAAAATTTGCATTGCAATTTTACCGCCTGCCTCATGAACAGCTTGGGTAATCACTTTATGTTTTTCAGCTTCTTCAACTGTATCCAATTTCGTACCATGGCTAAATACAACACCATCATCATTCGGAGAAACACCGCCAGTTACAATTAAACCCACATCACCTTTTGCACGCTCAGCATAAAACGCAGCCATGCGTTCATATCCCTGTGGCGCTTCTTCTAAACCAATATGCATAGACCCCATAAGCACACGGTTTTTTAAAGTAGTAAAGCCTAAATCAAGTGGCTTCAATAAATGCGGATAAGCTGACATATTTTCTCCTTTGGCTAGCAATAAGCTTGCTAATGCAACTTGTTGCATTAATTTATAATCAAATTTTGACTTTTATGCAACATGTTGCATAATCTCATCAGTCACACTTTACTTTTGCTTACAAACCGGATTGCTATGTCACTTCCTCATGTTTTATTAACCAGTTTGCTTGAACGACCAAGTACAGGGTTCGAACTTGCCCGCCGGTTTGATCGTTCAATCGGTTTTTTCTGGAATGCTACCCATCAGCAAATTTATCGTGAACTCAATCACATGCTAAAAAAAGGTTGGGTTTCAACGTTAGAAAATGAAATGGAAAATAGTCGGAAAAAAACCTATCAAGTTGAACAACTGGGGCGTATTGAACTAGCTTCATGGATGACACAACAAAGTGAACCCGCGCAGCTTCGTGATGATTTAATGGTTAGATTGCGTGCTGAAGCACAATTGAGCAATAATCAGATATTACCTGAGTTGTTAAGACATCTTGGTTTACATCAAGAGAAACTAAAACTTTATCAAAGTATTTATGATAAGGATTTTAAAGATAACGATGATCTAGATAACCGTGTGTTATACATTCACAAAATGATCTTAGAACTTGGGATTACGATGGAAAGTGAATGGATCAAATGGTTGGAACAAGTCATCCCTCAATTAAAACGCTTTGCTCAAGATAGCGTAGCCGGAGAATAGTCATGCCATATTACACCATGCCCGATCGGGAAAATTTATTTGTTCGTCGTGTTGGTCGTGGTGAGCCAGTTTTGGTTTTATCTGGTCTTGGCATGCAAAGCTGGCAATGGCTTCCTTTTATTTATGCAAACCGTAAAGATTATGAATTTATCATTCCAGATTGGCGTGGTTTCGGTGGGTCAAAGAACTGTGCAATCCCTGAACAAGATGCAATTTCTAGCCACTGGCAAGATGTCGCCCATTTAATAGAACAATTAAAACTCGATAACTTTATCTTGATGGGTTATTCAATGGGTGCTACAACGGCCATGCATGGTATGAAGCATGCTCATCTGGCTCAGCAGTTAAAAGCCTATTTACATATCGATCAAACACCAAAAATATCTGTGGATTCAACATGGGAATATGGTCTATTCGGCCCTCTACATCCCCAGTTCAAACAATTATTAAATGATATCTATCAATTATTATCAAAGCATAAAAATGCTAAATATCTTTATGAATTATCGCTTCCAGATCGACAAGAACTGGTTCGCCTTTGGGTCGATTTTATTGAGTTACAAAGTAGCAATCCATTTAGCCCTTTAGTTTTTAAAACAGCACTAAAACAGCCTTTTCTACAAAAATACTTATTACCAATTCAGCGTTTAGATTATTTATTTTGGTATGTTGAAAATTATCTTTATCACAATGAAGATTATCGTGAAGCCATTCAACAATTACAATGCCCAACCACCTTCTTTATTGGTCGCAACTCGACGCTTTATCCAGAAACTGGGCAGACTCTTATTGCACATAGTGTTGAACACGCAAAAGCAATATATTTTGAGCGCTCAGGCCACACCCCCTTATTAACCGAGCCGAAAAAATTTGGGCATGAAATCACCACATTCTTATCAGAACTAAAACATGCTTCTTAAAAAATAAAGGGATCTATTCGTAGATCCCTTTTTAAGTCGACAAATGATTAAGCAGAATGAGCTAATTCTTTCACTTTTAATTGCTCAGAAACACTTAACAAAAGTTGCTCAGTTTTTTCCCAACCTAGACAACCATCAGTTACTGACTGCCCATAAGTCATATCACAAGAAATCTTTTGGCTACCATCAACCAAATGACTTTCAATCATGACACCCTTTACTTGGGTTTTTAAACGTTCAGCAACAATTTGCTGTAAAACTTCTGGCTGACGCAACGGATCTTTACTACTGTTACCATGACTACAGTCAATAACTAATGCCGGAAGATTTTGTTTGTGTTTTTCTCGTATTGCCTGAATTGAAGCTAAATCATAATTTGGCCCATGATTTGCTCCGCGCAGAATCAAATGTGGTAATGGATTACCAGCGCTCTGAATCACTGAAGGCAAACCTTGTTGATTCATTCCTAAAAATTGATGCTCATTTTGTGCTGACTGAATTGCATCTAATGCAATCTGAATTGAACCATCTGTACCATTCTTGAAACCAATGCTGTATGGCATGTGGCTTGAGATTTCACGGTGAATCTGAGATTCACTTGTACGAGCCCCAATTGCGCCCCAAGCCAATAAATCATCAAAATAACCAGTTGCCATTGGGCTTAAAATTTCACTCGCAATGGGCAAACCTTTTTCAATAATTTGCAGGTAAAGTTCGCGAGACTTTTCTAAACCAAGTTGTAAATTTGATGAACCATCTAAATTTGGATCGTACATAAAACCTTTCCAGCCCACAGTTGTACGAGGTTTTTCAATGTATGCACGCATTACGATAAAAATCTGATCTTTTACTTTTTCTTGTAATTTTTGCAATCTTTCAGCGTATTCAAGTACTGCAACCGGATCATGAATTGAACAAGGCCCTGTAATTACCATTAACCGAGGATCGTTGCCGTTAAGAATATTTTGAATAGTTTGGCGATGTTCGGCAATTTGACGCACGAAAGAGTGTGCAAGCGGATATTTTGCTTTTAACTGGACAGGTAAACTAACTGGTGTTTCTTTTGTATTGCTTTGTGTCAATAAAGTATTTAGGGCATTCATTGGTTTTTCCTTGGGACTGCAATCTATTCAGTCCGATCATTTATTTGAGCGTTTTGGATCTATTCGTTGGTAAAGGTAAGCAAAAGTAAAACCAATAAAAGTTGCTAAAATACGAATAAGTCATGTTGTTCATTTTAAGTTCCTCGATTCAAAAAGATAAAGCATAAAAAAACCTGATCGGGGTTGCCGATCAGGTATTAACTGTGATGGGCAACTTTCTCATGCCCGAATACGCTCAGGCAACTATCTAAATTGCCAAAAGTAATAATAAGCGTTAGTGTTCACAGATAGATTTAACATCTTTATCTCAAATATTAAAAAATGTTCCTTAAATCTAAAATACGCATTGTTGAGAGCTTTGACAAGTCTTTTTTTAGAAAAAACTTCTTATTTTCACGCCTAAGATTTGATTCACTCATTGTTTAACGAATCAGCCCTTGGGGTTGTAAAATAATTAAGCCAGCTCCACAAAGCACGATTAGACCACCCAATATATCCCATCTTGTTAATCCGACCTGATCCACAAAACGCAACCACATTAAAGCAGTAAAAATATAAATACCGCCATATGCAGCATAAATGCGCCCAGAAGCCGCTGGATGTAAAGTCAGCAGCCATACAAAGACAGCCAGACTTAAAGCTGTAGGTAGCCACAGCCAAGCAGACTTGCCTTCTCTTAAAATCAGATAAGGGAAATAACAACCAAGAATTTCAGCAATTGCTGTGATAATAAATAACCCGAATACACTCAGTATTCGGGTTATAGCAAGACTATCAATTAACATAAGTTACGCTGGTTCTGCCGTATGATGATCTTCAAAAACTTCAAGTTTTAAGCCGACAGCTTTGCCATCTTCATTTTTCACTGATACAGCCACATTACCACCATGATCTGCAAGTTCGCCAAACAAAATCATTTCAGCTAGTGGTTTCTTCAAGTGTTCTTGAATGAGGCGTTGCATTGGACGTGCGCCCATCAAGCGGTCATAACCATTTGTTGCCAACCAATCACGAGCACTTTGATCCACATCAAGTACAACTTGTTTGTCATCTAGTTGTGCTTGTAATTCTGTTAAGAATTTATCAACCACAGACTCAATCACAGTTGTTGGTAATGACTTGAATTGAATAACACTATCTAGACGGTTACGGAACTCTGGTGAGAAAGCACGTTTCATTGCTTCTTGGTTATCAGAACTATGATCTTGTTCAGTAAAACCAATACTCGCACGAGAAATACTTTCTGCTCCAATATTCGTAGTCAGGACAATAATAACGTTTCTAAAGTCTGACTTACGTCCGTTGTTATCCGTTAAAGCACCATGATCCATGATTTGTAGCAACAGATTAAACACATCTGGATGTGCTTTCTCAATTTCATCTAGCAATAAAACACAGTGTGGGTTCTTATGAATCGCATCAGTTAATAGCCCACCTTGGTCATACCCCACATAACCCGGAGGTGCACCAATTAAACGTGAAACTGCATGACGTTCCATATATTCAGACATATCGAAACGCACAAGCTCAACACCTAACAGCTTCGCAAGTTGCTTAGTCACTTCGGTTTTACCGACACCTGTTGGTCCAGCAAAAACAAAACTACCCACTGGCTTATCTGGTGATTTCAACCCAGCACGAGACAACTTGATCGCTGAGCCTAAAGCGGTAATCGCCTCGTCTTGACCAAACACAACGCGTTTTAAATCACGCTCAAGATTTTCAAGCACTGACTTATCGTCTTTAGAAACAGTTTTAGGCGGAATACGAGCAATCTTAGAAACGATATCTTCGATATTCTCTACCGTAATCAAACTATCATCGCTTTCAGCTTTCAAACGACGCTGAGCACCAGCTTCGTCAATCACATCAATTGCCTTATCTGGCAAGAAACGATCATTAATGAATTTAGCAGAAAGCTCAACAGCTGATACCAATGCCTTATCGTCATATTGTACGTGGTGGAAATCTTCAAATTTAGATTTTAAACCACGCAAAATATCAATTGTTTCAGCAATACTTGGCTCATTGACGTCAATTTTCTGGAAACGACGTGATAACGCATGATCTTTTTCAAAAACCTGACGATATTCTTGGAACGTCGTTGAACCGATACAACGTAAAGTACCATTAGCCAAAGCCGGTTTGATCAAATTCGAAGCATCCATTGTGCTGCCCATACTTGAGCCTGCGCCAATGATCATATGAATTTCATCAATGAATAAAATCGCATTTGGATTTTTCTTCAAAGCATTAAGCAATTGTTTTAAACGTTTTTCAAAGTCACCGCGATATTTGGTGCCAGCAACTAATGCACCAATATCTAAGCTATAGACTTCAGCCTGACTTAAAGGTTTAGGCGCCTTACCATTCACAATTAACCATGCTAAACCTTCAGCAATCGAGGTTTTACCAACGCCCGGATCACCGACAAGCAATGGGTTATTTTTGCGACGGCGGCACAGAATTTGAGCTGTACGTTCAATTTCTTTTTCACGGCCAATAAGTGGATCAGTTTTGCCTTTTTGCGCTTCAACATTTAAGTTCAGCGTATAAAGCTCTAATGGTCCTGCATTGCCCGCGCTAGTTTCACCCTCAATATCTTCAACTTCTTCTTCAACTTGCACTTCATCTTTACGTGTCCCATGAGACAAGTATTGAGTCAATGTCAATCGATTGATTTGATGACGTTTAAGCAAATACACAGCAAAAGAATCACGCTCTGAATACATTGCGACCAAAACATCTGCGCCTTCAACAGTACGATCGCCACCACTTGATTGCACGTGGAAAATAGCACGTTGCAAAATGCGGTCAAAACTTTCTGTTGGATGAGGCGCTTGCTCGCTATTTTCGCCAAGCTTAGGAGTATGTTGTTCTACATATTCTTCTAATTCTTTACGTAAAGAAACTATATCAGCCCCACATGCTTTTAAAGCATTCACGGCCGAATCGTTGTCGAGTAGTGCTAATAATAAATGTTCAACTGTAAGAAACTCATGTCTCTTTTGACGAGCCATGCTAACAGCCAAACGTAATGATACTTCTAATTGACGACTGAGCATGTAACCCCCTTATGCTTTAGGCTCAATCTGGCAAAGTAATGGATGACCTTGCGATCGAGCGTAATTATTAACAAGGTTTGCTTTGGTCTCCGCGATGTCTCTTGGATATACCCCAGCAATACCTTTACCTTCATAGTGTACTGTTAGCATTACTTGAGTTGCTTGGTCAAGATTCATTGCAAAGTATTGTTGTAAAATTTCAATTACAAAGTCCATTGGCGTGTAATCGTCATTCATTAATACGACTGCATACAATGGTGGACGCTTGAGTTCAGGAGGTGCTGTTTGTACAACAACCTCTCCATCATGATCTTCGTTTTGCGAATCACTTAAGCGTGGATGGAAGTGCCAATCGACATAACCAGACTGCTGAAAAGAAGCCTTAATATCTTTTAAGTTTGTTTGACGCTTATTTGTTCGCATAGGATGTTACTATTGTGAATTTGCTTCAGCTTGAGGAATTTCTGCCACGAAAGCAGAAGATGTTTCGACAGGTTTACCGCGCTGCCAACTAAAACGTTTAATAACTGGTGTATCAGAGCCGCCTGTTAAACGTACCTCAATAAATTGAGGTGTAAAACCTTTAGGCATCGTCCAACGACCTGTTAAGCGCTCGAAGTCACTAAAGTTAAAGCTTTTAGCTTCAAGTGGTACAACTAAAACTTCTGTATCTTTAATGAGTCTTATCTCAATTGATCCTGAAGCACGGCGCTTACTTGGGCTTACCTGTACTAGATCCAACTGATATTCATAAGCATTTTCAGGCAAAGGTTTGATTGCCAAATTTTGAATGGTCAAACTTAAACCACCGCGCTGTCTCAAGATATCTCGGTAGATATTACTCATACCTTCTTGCTGTGTTTTATCAGCGTTGGCCTGATTAAGAGCTTCAAACAGATCATTTGCATTTGTTACAGCAACATCACGCTCTTGTACCGCAGCGTTCAGGCTTTTATTAACCGCATCTAAAGCTGTTTTCTGCTTTTGCACCACTTCAACCAATTGCTCTGCATCTGCATCGTAACCTACAACAGTTAAACCTTGACGGTGTCCAATTGTATAGCCGAGCGCAAGACAACCACTCATTAAAATAGCCGCACCAATAAACAAAGGTTTATTAGTATTTAAAAAATTTTTCTTTTGCAACGAACTTTCTGCTGAAGTCGTCTGTCCAGAGTTTTGCATCGTCATCTCAGTGTTTAAGATCAGAGTCAAGACACACATTTAAATCGAAATTTAAATGTGTGTGAAGCAAAAAAGAGTTTTTTATGGTAATAAACCAATCCCTTGTAAGCCTTCATCTTCATCAAAGCCGAACATAAGGTTCATATTTTGTACAGCTTGACCAGATGCACCCTTCACAAGGTTATCTTGTACCGCAAGAATAATAAGTTTATTCGGCTGCGGCTTATATAAAGCAATACGAAGCTCATTCGCACCGCGCACACTACGTGTTTCAGGCGAACTGTTAGCAGGCATCACATCAACAAATTTTTCATTTGCGTAAAATTGCTCATACAATGCCTGAATATCAGTTTGTTTTCCAGTTTCTGTCAAATCGACATAAATTGTGCTGAGCATACCGCGAATCATTGGAACTAAATGAGGAACAAATAAGAGCCCTTCAAAGCCACCCTTTTGCCCAGAAATATTTTCTAATGCTTCAACAATTTCCGGATGGTGACGGTGACCCGCAACGCCATAAGCCTTGAAGTTATCAGCATTTTCACTATAGATCATGCCTAAGCTTGCTTTACGGCCAGCTCCTGAAACACCGGACTTCGCATCAATAATAATATTTTTTATTTCAATCAATGCTTGCGCTGATTTCAAAAGTGGCGCCAAACCTAATTGGACTGTAGTCGGGTAGCAACCAGGGTTACCAATAACTTGTGCCTGTTTAATTTTTTCGCGGTTTAATTCAGCCAAACCATATACTGAGTTTTCTAAAACGTCTGGGCAAGCATGCTCCATGCCATACCATTTTTCAAACTGTTCAAGATTTTGCAAACGAAAATCAGCTGCCAAATCAATCACTTTAGTGCCAGCCGCAATCAATTCTTTTGCATGCTGCATCGCAACACCATGCGGTGTAGCAAAAAATACAACATCACATTTTTTTAAATCATCAATATTTAAATCAGAAAATTGAAGATCAGTATGTCCACGTAAATTAGGGAACATATCTGCAACTGGTTTGCCCGCTTCTGTACGTGAAGTAAGAACTCGAACCTGCGCTTTAGGATGTCGTAATAAAATACGTAATAGTTCAACGCCTGTATAACCCGTTCCACCAACAATTCCGACAGAAATCACGTGCATTACCTCAATTTTTGAATCTATACTTGTGCAGTAGTATGACAGGATGTCCAAGCTTACAAAACCATTTCATGCTTGGTAATTTTAATTTTTTTAATTTTAGCGACAATTAGATAGCACTTATTCAACTGTCAGAACTAAACAAATATCAGCAAATAAATATCAGATTTAATTTTGGAGAGCTAGGATGCTTCATCAATCAAAAGAAACAAAATTACGCACTTACCTTGGTTTAAGCACATTAATTTTAAGTGCTGCTCTTGTTGGTTGCGGAGGTGGAGGCAGTAGTAGCGGTAGTTCACCAAGCACTCCAACACCTGTTGATCCTACTCCTGAGGCAACAACGGATGTTACTGTTAAATCCCCTGTAGAAATTCGTAATATCCAATTCAAAGTATATGACAACACCACCAATTCTGTTTTAGTAGATACTTCAATTGCGAGTTTAAACAGCTTTAATGTCAAAATTCCTACTGCTAAATTAAGCCGTTTATATCGCGTAGAAATTACGACTCAAAATTCATCTCAAGTATTTGATCCGATTACTTCAACATACCAAAATTTCTCTGGCGTTTATCATGCGTTTATTACACCAAACAGTGTAAGTGGCAGAACCCTATTCATCAGCCCAAGCAGTGAAGCAGTCTACCAACGGGCTGTGATACGCTCGGGACAACTCCCTCAAGAAACGATTGACCCAACCCGCATTGAGAAATTGCATGTAGATTTAGCTTCTCAAGATGTTTATAGATCGCTTCTTAACGCGTTTAAAGATGCTGACATTCCAAGTTTAAGTCCAGCCAATCCTCTTACAGTTTTAAATTTATTGCAGTATTCAACTAAAAAACCTAGTACATATGTGGATAGCTATCTTAGCTTTGGCTACTTACAATATTGGTCAACTGTTCATGGTGGAACAACCACATACCAAGAGCTTATTAAAAGTTTGGCAACCGATTTAAAAGATGGCTTTTTAGATGGGAAAAAACTTCAAGGTGATCAAACAACATTTACCCCTATTTTCGCATCTGCTCCAGATAATATTGATCCAGTTAAAAATACACTGTTAGATATCGCAGCTAATCAAAAAGCTACACGCGATAATTTTGCAACAAATTTAAAAGTCGCTACCTTTAAATTAGCAGATGCCCAAAGCCAATCCACTCTAGATCAAACAGGTTATGACCTGCTGCAAAAGAAACTATATTCAGGAGTCGTACCTGTCGGAAATACGACTGACTTTTTCCACATAGATGGTGCTGGTGATTATCGTCGTGCTGTAGGTTTTAGCGGCATTACAGCCACCTGCAACGGTTCTGCATATCCTTGCAAACAAGGTTTGACCAGCATTAATCTTTCCGACCCAAAACTACCTGCTACAGATTATTTAGTGGGTCATTACGAAGACACCGCAACAGGTTGCCAGCTTAATTTCCGTGCGAATGGTCAAATCGACCTTATTAAAGGATCACAGTCTTATCGCTCTGCGTTAAGTGCGGATAGTACAGATAATTTATTGCAAACAGATGCTGCAAGCTCAAGTTATTTACTCAACTCAAGTTCCGCCGAACCAAATAACTCAACGCAGCAATACAACTTCATACAATTATCAATTAAAGCAAATAAAATCGTGAGTGCTAAAGCAGGTTTAGACAGCCGGAAAGCACCAGATAACTTACAAACACCACAACTAGAATGTAGTTTTAGTTAGTTTGAGACATACCACCATGCAGGCAACGGATTTGATTTAAGTTGTCTGCGGTGTTTTTGAAAATATGGATCATATTTTTCAACTTCTGCCCAAAAAGCTGGGCTATGGTCAAAATGTTTAGTATGAGCTAATTCATGAATAGCCACATAACGAGCAATCTCGTGTGGCATCAATACTAATCCTGCATGTAGCATAATATTATGCTGACTACTACAACTTCCCCAACGAGTTTTCGGACGGCGAATTGTGCATTCCCTATAAGCAAAATGAGTGTGTTCACTTAGCTCTTTTAAAAGTTTTGGCAATTCTTGTTTTGCAAAGGCAATCACTGCACTTTGTAATGCCAAATATGGCTGCGTGTCTTTAAGAAATAAACTACTACTTTCCCAATCGAATTGAAAAACTCGATGCTGCTTTTGAACAATGACCTGAAATGGTTGCTCTTTATTAAAAAAATAAATCTCGGAAGGAATATCAATCGATGCCGATTGAACATTTTGTTGCTTATTCCATGTCTCGGTCAACCATTGTTCAGACTGAGCCAAAAAATGCTGAATTTGTTTTTTACTACAAAACAAAGGAACCGTGAGACGGATTGAAGCAGGCTCAACACGTAAGCGCAATTTTCTTGCTCTTACGTGTCGAACAATTTTAATTTCTGGCATTTCTACAGACATTACTGTGCAGTACGCTCTTCAATACCATTATTTGTTGCAACAATTGCAATCGTTGCTGGGTTTAAAGCAAAAATACCATTAGTCACAACGCCTGGAATATTGTTAATGGTTTTTTCTAAATCAAGTGCATTTAAAATATTAAGATTAAATACATCTAAAATCACATTCCCGTTATCTGTTACTACACCTTCACGATAAACTGGGTCACCACCTAAACTGACCAACTTACGAGCCACAGCAGAACGAGCCATTGGAATAACTTCTACTGGAAGTGGAAAATCACGTCCAAGTTGATCAACCCATTTTGAATCGTCAACAATACAAACAAATTTCTTAGCAATTGAAGCTACAATTTTTTCACGTGTTAATGCAGCACCGCCACCTTTAATCATATGCATATGACGGTCAATTTCATCTGCACCATCTACATAGGCATCTAAACCACCTACATGGTTCATATCTACAACTTCGATACCTAATTTTTTAAGACGATCAGCAGTTGCTTGAGAACTTGCCACAGCTGCTTCTAATTGTAATTCAGGCAATAAATCAATTAGAAAATTTACGGTACTTCCAGTCCCAACCCCCAAAATGCCGCCTTTGGGCAAGTGTTTTAAAGCAGCTTTCGCAGCAGCTTGTTTCTTTTCATCTTGGGTTGCATATAGACTCATGACATCACTCAACTATTTTTTGACATTTATGCACCAATAATCGGCGCAAATGCACAAGGGTTTGCTACAATAATTTCCTATTTTAAACTGTTATAGGGAAGATGAACATGCTGTCTCGTGTGGTACGACAAATTTTACAAGCAACGGTTTATGATGTTGCAATTGAAACGCCTCTCGAAGCAGCTCCACGAATTAGTCAAAAATTAAATAATACAATTCGTTTTAAGCGCGAAGATTTACAGCCTGTTTTTTCTTTTAAATTACGTGGTGCCTATAACCGTATTAGCCAGTTACCTAAAGAACAACTCGAACGTGGGGTAATTTGTGCCTCTGCTGGTAACCACGCTCAAGGTGTAGCATTGTCTGGTCAACGCTTAGGGATCCCAGCAATTATTGTTATGCCAAGTACAACTCCTGACATTAAAGTTCAAGCAGTTAAACGCTTGGGCGGTCAAGTTGTATTACATGGTGATAGTTTTGATGTAGCAAATAAATATGCACAACAACGTGCCGAAGTTGAAGGCCTTGTATTCATTCCACCCTACGACGATGAACTTGTTATTGCTGGTCAAGGCACAATTGCAAATGAAATCTTACGTCAATGGCGTGATGTAGAATATGTGTTTGTTGCTGTAGGTGGCGGTGGCCTAATTTCAGGTGTAGCAGCTTACCTTGGTGAAGTTGCACCCCATGTGAAAATTATTGGCGTTGAATATGAAGAGTCTGCATGTTTAAAAGCAGCATTAGAAGCCAATGAGCGAGTAATCTTGCCACATGTAGGCTTGTTTGCAGATGGTACAGCTGTTGCACAAATTGGCGCTTTACCATTTGATATTATTCGTCTGCGCAAATCTGATAACTCAGGCCCAATTGTTGATCCAGATATTGTGACGGTAAATACAGATGAAATCTGTGCTGCCATTAAAGATACATTTGACGAAAACCGCAGCATTGTTGAACCATCTGGTGCAATGGCCCTTGCTGGTATCAAGAAATATATTACCGAACATAAAATCAGCAATAAAAATATGGTATCGATTGTATGCGGTGCCAATATGAACTTTGACCGCCTACGTTATATTGCTGAACGTACTGAGTTAGGTGAGCAACGCGAAGCGATCTATGCGGTGACCTTATCTGAAGAAAAAGGCGCATTCCTAGGCTTCTGCCGTGCTTTACAAGGTCGTAATATTACCGAGTTTAACTACCGAGCAAACAATACAGATGAAGCACAAGTTTTCGTCGGTATTAGCTTAAAAGGTGGTGATGCAGAGCGTCATGAAATTTTAGAACAATTAAAGCAACAAAATTATGTAGTAGATGACTTGTCTGATGATGAGGTTGCCAAACTACATATTCGTTATTTAATTGGTGGTCATGCAAATATAGATGATGAAAGATTGTTCCGTGTTGAGTTCCCGGAACGTCCAGGTGCCCTTTTAACCTTCTTAACTCGTTTAGGCCCAACCCATAATATTACGTTGTTCCATTACCGTAATCATGGTGCAGCAGAAGGACGTGTTTTAGTCGGTTTACAAGCAACCGATGCGAAACAAAACCCTGATGGCCTAATTGAAACTCTTGAGCAGATTAGTTATCCATATGCAGAAATTACGAATAATGTTGGCTACAAACGTTTCTTGAAATAATCTTCAATTTTGATGAATAAGCCGACAAATTTGTCGGCTTATTCATATAATTCTTTTAATATTCCCCTCATATTTACATTGCCTCTCTTTATCTCAAAGAAAATATCCTTAAAAATAAACGTCTAATCAGGAAACAAGGATCAATATGGCACAGTTTGCAGTCATTGGCTTAGGAAGTTTCGGAGCAACTGTTGCTCAAGAGCTCACAAAATTAAATCATGATGTTATTGGCATTGATACAGTAAAAAAGAATGTTGAAAATCTTGCCGACGTTTTAACTCATGCCGTCATTGCCGATGCGACTGATGAACACGTACTTGATGAACTTAATATTCAAAACTGTGATGCAGTTGTGGTCGCAATTGGTGAAGATATTGAAGCAAGTATCTTATGTGTACTCAATTTAAAAAATTTAGGTATAGATAAGATTTGGGTAAAGGCAAAAACCAAAGCACATCACACCATTTTGTCGCACCTCAATATCAATAAAATTATTCATCCTGAAGAAGATATGGGGGTACGAGTTGCCCAAGCACTGAACTATCCAATGGTTAGTCGCTATATGTCTTTAGAAGACGATCACTACATTATAAAAATTGAAATTCCTGACAAGCTTAATGGCATTAACTTATATGGCATTATGCAGCAAGCACCACAGGTTAAAACATTGCTCGTAAAAAGACAGCAGCAAATTTTATTTGAGACCGAAGAAAATTTCACCTTGCAAACACATGACATTCTTATTTTAGAAGGTCATTTACCGCAGTTAAAGAAACTTTCTCATTGCTTCACATAAGAGGCGAAATCTAGAATATGTCTATATATCCCAAGCCCAATAAAACATTAAATTTAAGCCCTCCTTCACTCTTGGCACTGGGTTTTTTGGGCTTTATTATTTTTGGCACTTTATTATTAAAACTGCCATTTGCCAATACAGGTCATGTGAGCTGGATGGATGCACTCTTTACAGCCACCTCAGCAGTCACAATTACTGGTTTATCTGTTTTAAATATTCATGAGTCTTTCACCCTGTTCGGACAGACCATTATTCTATTGCTGATTCAATCGGGTGGTTTGGGTTTCATGACTTTTGCCATATTGGCTGCGTTAAGTTTGTCACCCAAAGTTGGCCTTAAACAGCAAATGATGGCACAAGATAGTTTAGGTCAAACGAGCCTATCAAAAGTTACGTTTGTTGCTAAAGGAGTTGTTACTTACACTCTTATTTTTGAGCTTATTGGTGCAATTATTCTCACTACTGCTTTTACACCGACTTATGGCTTTGCACGTGGATTGTACTATGCGGTTTTTTACAGCATTTCGTCATTCAACAATGCTGGTTTTTCATTATTTTCTAACAGCTTAATCAGTTTTCAAAGCAATTATATGATTTGTATAACTGTTAGCATACTTTACACCTTAGGTGGCCTTGGCTTTTTAGTTCTCATGGACATTAAGCAAAATAAAAAATGGAAAAAACTCACCCCGAATAGCAAGCTGATTCTTACAACGATTACAGTGATTAACCTGATTGCCTTTATTTTAATTTGGGCTTTAGAAGCTCAAAACCCACATACTCTAGGAATGCTCAGCGTAGGTGATCAAGCATTAAATGCTTGGTTTCAAGCCACTGTTCCACGCTCATCAGGGTTTAATACTATTGATACAGGTGCAATGACTAATAGCAGCTCTCTACTCATGATGTTGCTTATGTTTATTGGTGGTGGCTCACTGAGTACAGCTGGTGGAATTAAAGTTGGCACCTTTGTCATTTTAGTGCTCAGTGTTATTTCTTTTTTACGTCGTACAGATGAAATCCGAATATTTAATCATTCAGTCGCACACGAAACGACATATAAAGCATTAGCAGTGACTGCAATTACAAGCATACTCATTTTCATGGGATTCTTTATTATTTTGCTTTTAGAGCCTAAAGCGGACTTTATGAACTTGCTTTTTGAGGTTGTTTCCGCAGCTTGTACAGTGGGGCTTTCTCGTGGAATCACGCCAGAGCTGCATAATGGTAGTTTATTCATTTTAAGCCTGCTCATGTTTGCTGGGCGACTCGGTCCATTAACGCTGGCTTATCTAATTGCCACACCGAAAAAAAGTCGGCTCAAACATCCCCAAGCCAACATTCAAATTGGATAATAAAAAAGCCGCTTTTAAAGCGGCTTTTTTACAAGTAAAAACTTAGTACCAGTTCATGAGTGAAACACCCAAGCCCGCGTAGGTTGCTCGGTGGTTATAGTCAATTAAGCTTTCACCGTAACCATTAAACAACTGGAAGTGTCCACGCAGTTTGCCACTGATTGGAAAAGCCCAATCAAATTGAACAGCACCATGAGAATCATCACCGCCTTTCAACGAATGACGCAGCATTAAAGAGAAATCATTCTGCTTCCACTTATAAAATGCTGTTAAATCACCACGACCAACATAATCTTCAATATCCGGGTTATTATCATCTTTGCTGTCTTCTTCCAGACGAATCCATGGACGAAGCATTACAGCAAAGTTACCGCGCTCTAATCCAACGTTAAAAATCACACGGTTCCAGCTACGAGATAATGGATCTGAACGACCATTTGATTGGTGGTTTAAAGTAACCCCAAGCAGACGCCCATCTAAACCAAGCAATTCATAGTTTGTTCTAAACATTAAACTTGCTTCAGGCTCATAATTCGTTTCACGGAAAGGACGAGACTCTTCTGCATTAAATGTCTGCCAACGTGAAGATTGGGTATAACCTACCCACAAATCACCATTATTACCAAAAATATTTTCCCAAGCTTTGGTCTTTAAAGAAATCTGAAATTTACTTTCTGTTGATTTCAGATTTTGATCTTCTGTTACCGTATTATTTGGGTTCGGACTATGTGGCAACTCATTTTTGTCACTGGTCCAGAATACAGGTAGTAAATAGACGGGCTGATAAGCACGAATATTCCACACCCCTAGTTTACTTTTTTCAGACAACTCCCAACGTTGATCTAGCAAAGAAGTAGTAGGTTCAATTTTCGGTGCTTTACCAATTATTTTGATATTACTCACTGTATCTACCACCTTCTCTTTAAAGGTTTCAGGTGGAACAGCAGGTGCATCAATTTTTTTAACAGGCTCTGGTACAGCCGCAGCTTGAATAACTGGTAAAGCTGAGGGTTTAAATACAGAGTCATAACAAGCCAGACGATCGGCATTCGAAGCAAGAGCAACACATGCATCTACTGTCGCGGGGGTTACAGGTGCCAAGGTGTCAGCATATGTCACAGACGCACACAAACAGCTAAGCATGATTCCCATGCTTAGCTGTAAAGATGTGCGTTCAAATTGTCTGAACGCCATGTTCATCTCCAATTTTTATTTTAATTAACTTGTTGAATGGTAAAACCTAATTGCTGCAATTCATCACGTTTGGCAAATGGTGCAACTACAGCTTTTACAGGAGTTTGCTCAACCAAATATTGACGAGCAACACGTTGTAAATCATCTAAAGTTACATGCAACAATCTCTCACGCAAGAGACGGCGGAAAGCTGGTGTTCTTGCATGCAATAATGCATAACATGCAGTAATCGCCTCACCCGCTGGTGAACCTGGTTTATCCATACTTGCAACTAACCCAAGAATCGCTTCTTCAAGCTGATGAGGCTGTTGTTCCGTATTTAATAACCATTGCACACTTGCTTCAAAGTCTTTAAAAGTTTCTGCTAAACGTGGGTCACGGTAACTATAGAAACGGAATGAACATGCATTCCCATCATAACTTGCTCCACCACCGTACGCACCGCCTTTCTCACGAATGGCGCTGTGTAAGAAGCCATTACGTAAATAAGCTGCCAATACCATTAACAGAGCTGCATCTGGATGGGACACGTCCACCGCCTGATAGGCTGAAGCACAGAACTGAACATTTGCCTGAATTAACCATGCTTCATGATTATTGTCATTTGCTTGTTCTACGTGAGTTAATTCTGTTGCGGTTGCATCAACATTTAGTTTATCCCAAACATTTTGGATTTCTTCAACCAAACGTTCAGACTGATGTTCTTCACATACAAGCAAGAACTGTTTAGGTGCTTGCAATAATTTACGATGAATACGTTTTAATTCTGCAATCAAATCGTCATATGCAGCAGAGTCTTGAGTAATCTTAGTAACAAGCTCACCCAACCAGTTTAATGCACCTAAACCAGTGTTTTGATAGTCGCGTTGAGCCAATGCACTCATATTACGTGATGCGATTTGCATTGCGTAACTATGGCCCGCTCCAGATAAGCGAGATTGCCAACGTGTTTTACGTTGTTGCAATAACTCAATAATTCGCTCTTTCTCATCAAATCGAAGCTGTTCAAATGCTAATTTTAATAAATGAATGGCATCAAACTTCTGAGTTAACGATTTAGTCGTTAACGTTAACCAAGCACTAATTTTATCTTTGTCGTCAACTTTACTACGTAATGAAGCGCCCATTCCTAAACCACCACTTACAGCTGTTTGTAAGTTTTGTAGTTCAAGATAGTCATATTCACCTGCACCCACTTCACCCATTAAGATAGAAAGCAAATTGAAATAAGGTGACTTCACAATATCATCAGGAATCTGAATGAGTACTTGTTGATAGTAAATACCGTTCGTACCAGCATGGTACAAATTCAACGGCGTATCCATACGATTACAAAGAATTTCACGTAACTGTCCCTGCACAATATGCAAGTCAGCAGGTACATCTTCCAAACCTACTTTTGGTAATAGTTCAAGGTTGTCTGGAGTATCCTGACGTTCCTCTAGTGCCTTGGTATTGGCTACAATTTCAGCCTTATCAGCATCTGTTAACTTTTCACCAATAGCAGCTAAACGTGCTTTTTCTGCTTCTTGCTCTTTTACAGACTTAGTTGGGTCTGGAACTAAAGTCATTTGCACACGATGTGGGTTGTCAAGCAAATGTGTTTGAATCAGATTTGATAACCACATTGGGTCTTTCAACTCTTCTTTAACTTGTGCAATTGCGCTGTCAACATCCCAAATTTGAATTGGGTCATTATGGTGAATCGCACCGCTTAAGCCATTTAAAATTAAACTTAAGCCATAAGGTGTACCATCACCATTAATTTCACGCTGATGCAACTCAATCTGATGCAAGATTGCATCGACTAAATTACTATCAATTGGTTTTGCAGCAACATCACGCAGAATATTTAAAACACCTTCTCTAAAGCTTTGTGCATGTTCAGGATTTGAACCTTGAACACCACAGTAGAAAGTCATTTCAAAATTACTGTCGTCTACGCCCATCAATGGACCTGTTGATTGAGCATAACCACAAGTTTCTAGGTAGTGACGCAGTGGTGAAGCTGAATTTTCTAATAAAATTCCTTCAACCAAACGCATTCCCAAACGCAATTTCACATCATTTGCTTCTGGTAATAACCAAGATAGAACATGATAAGTTTTATCTTTTAAATCATCACTATCAACACCATAGTTTTCTGTTACTTCAATTGGCGCTGCTAAACGTTTTTCGGGCTTAGAATATAGAGTTGTTCCAGCAGAAAACTTATGTAGAGCTAGTTTTTCAAATTGCTCTTGTAGTTCATATGCTGTTTGATTACCAAAGGTCATGAATACAGCGTTACTTGGATGGTAATGTACCTTATAAAAATCGACTAACTGCTCATACGTTAAATCAGGAATATCTTTCGGGTCACCGCCTGAGTTGTAATGGTAGGTCGTTTCAGGAAATAAATGATGAGCCAACTGATGATAAAGTTGGTCAGACGGTGCACTCATCGCACCTTTCATTTCATTAAAAACAACACCTTTATAAACAGGTTGCCCATTTTCTAGTTCAATACGAATACCTTCTTGAGCAAAATCAAGCGGATTCAAATTAGCAGCAAATGCTGCATCAAGATAAACAGAAAGTAAGTTTTGGAAATCTTTTTTGTTTTGAGTAGCAAATGGATAAGCAGTCCAATCTGCTGCTGTAAATGCGTTCATGAACGTATTTAAAGAACGGCGAATCATTAAAAAGAACGGATCACGTACCGGAAACTTTTCAGATCCACACAAAGCGGTATGTTCTAAAATATGTGCCGTGCCTTTAGAGTCCATAGGCTGTGTTCTAAAAGCAACAAGAAATACATTTTCATCATAGTCAGTTGCCAAGTGATAATGCACCGCACCTGTGACTTTATGCTTATATTCAGACACTAAAATATCTAATGCTTCTACATGGTGCTGACGTAGCAACTGAAACGCAGGGTGAACAGTTTGAGAAATGGTTTCAGTGACATCTACAGTCATGTGATCTCCTAACATATCGGATAAGTGAATAAGTCTCATTATAGCCTGAGTCAGCTTGAGATTGGCGAACAAAAGCCAAGTAAAATACTATGTTTTTGTTGAGTATTAGTTTTCATTGGCACGGCTTTGATATCAAGCACATAGCCATGAATGTTTTATCCTACCAGAACATCAGCTTTTAATTCTATTTATATATTAACCAATAAATAAAAAAGCCCATCAAGTCGATGAGCTTTTAGAAAAACTTTTACTTAAAAACGATAACGAAGTGCAATTTGAGCATTCAGTGGATCGCCCATCATATTTGAATCATTGGCTCCGCTATGTCCGGAAACAAAGTAATCACGATCAAACAAGTTATTTAAGTTGAAGTTCACATCGTAACGTTCACTTTGATAACCTAAGGCTGCATTTACAACAGCATACCCTGGTAAAACGTTTTTGTTATCTGGCGCACTAAAACGTGATGATTCACCACGACCACCTACAGCCGCATACCAATGATCATTCATTTGATATTTTAACCATAAATTAACGGTGTTATTTGGCGTAAGCGCAGAACGATTGCCTGTCAGTCCAATAGCAGATTTTTCAATCTTACCATCCATATACGAATAACCAGCTAATACAGATAATTGATCAGTTAATTGGCCTGTTAATGAAAGCTCAACCCCCTTGGTTTTTTGCTCACCTGCTAATACTGCTAGTGTTGAATCAGTAGGGTCTTGATTTTGAATATTTGTTTGGCTCATTTCAAACAAAGCCAATGTCACATTCAATTGATCACTTACATCCCACTTTGCACCGACCTCAATATTTTCGGTTTTTGTTGGGCTCAAATCATCACTATTTTTATATAAAACAAATGAATCAGCTAGAGGCTGGAAAGATCGATTATAAGAAGTGTAGAGTGAAATATTGCTTATTGGCTGATAAACCACCCCGATTCTTGGAGAATAGGTGTTATCAGTTCTATTTAATATTTGAGACTTCACTTTATCATTGCGATCTTGTGACAAATTATCATAGCGTAGACCAACTAAAACTTTCAGCTGATCTGTAACTGTCATTAAGTCTTGTAAATAGATACCGTAGTTTTCAAAGGTATTACTATTATTATTACGTGCAGTTGTTGAGCCTGTATTAATCGGAGCCCAATACTCTAATTCAGGATTATACAAATCAGTTGTGGTTTTAGCGCCTTGCCAAAGTATTTCATCTTTGTGCTGCTTACTATACTCAGCACCAATCAAAGTATTGTGCTTTAAGAAACCAGTATTAAATAAACTACTTAATTCTTGCTGAACATACACGCCATCTTCATTACGTAAACGCTTATTTTGAGTCAAAGTAATTTGTGACTTATCAGCGGGATGTGAATCAACACTATATTGACGGTCTAATGAATAGTTATAGTGACGAACTGCGCCATGATATTTTAGATTATCGTTAAACTCATGATCTAAGCTTATGGTTTGGCTTGAAATTTCAGTATCAACATCACCAACCTCTTTACCGTTTAACGCACCATAAAAAGTTTTAGGGTTTGTTTTAACTGGTTTACCTGTAATTGGATCTGTCGGAAAACCTTGATCTGCTAAACGGTCATCATGCAAATAATCAGCCTGAATTAAAAGCTTCGTCTTGTCTGAAATATCCCATTGTAAAGATGGAGCAACCGCTTGGCGTTTTAAAAAGGCCTGATCACGATAGCCATCTGAATCTTCAACTGCACCAGTTAAACGAACCTTAACATTCTCTGCTACTTTTTCATTCACATCGACTTCTGCACGGCGTTGCCCTGTTGTGCCGCCAATAAGACTGACTTCACGCAAAGATTCATCCATTGGTTTCTTATTAATTTTATTAACTAATCCACCCGCAGAACCACGTCCATATAATACAGAAGCAGGCCCTTTTAATACTTCAATACGTTCAACATTCGACATGTCGCGAAAATACAATGCATCGTCACGAATACCATCTACATAGTTATCTGTGATTGCAGAGAAACCACGAATCATGACCTGATCACGTTGCCCATCACCCACACTAAAGCTCAGACCAGCAACGTTTTGCAAGGCACCTTGCATTGAAGTTACAGTTTGTTCTCTTAAAACTTGTTTAGGCACCACATTTACGATTTGAGGAACATCTTTTAATTGCATAAGTCCTTTAGTTGCAGTTGATGCTTGTCCCACTTCTTGTTTTAAGCTTTTTTCCATTTCAGCTTTTACTGAAATTGTTGGAAGGTTGGTTACAGCCTGTTGCTCTGCCTCTACGGCATATACATGGCTTGTCATAACCCCAACTGATGAAATAAATAAAATTGAACGCTTCATGTAAGTTCGCTACGAAAAATTTCATGCGAAGTTTCAATGAAGTACACTGTATTTGTAAATATTAGCAAGAATCATTATTAATTGATAATATTTATTAAAAGTAGCATTTCAATAGCTTAGTTAAACAATAATTTTCCATTAATCTATGAATTAACTGAATTTTATTCAACAAACTACAGCAAATCCAAGCAATGGTGTAAACTTAGCAACCTGATTTTTTGATTTGTGACAACACATATGGCAACTGTAGATCTTTTTGCAATTGGTAATGCATTAATCGACCAAGAATTTAAAGTGTCTGATGATTTTCTGATTCAACAAGGCTTGCAAAAAGGCACAATGCAGTTGTCCGATGGTGACACTCAATCTGCTCTTTATGCAGAGTTAAGACAGCACCAAGACTACAAAGGTCAAGCGAGTGGCGGTTCAGCAGCAAATACGACCGTGGCTTTTAGTGCATTAGGTGGAACTGCTTTTTATGGTTGCCGTGTTGGTAACGATGATTTAGGTTCAATTTATCTGCAAGGTCTAAATGAAGCTGGCATTAAGACTACCCCAAAATCGATCAGTGAAGGTGTGACAGGTACTTGTATGGTACTTATTAGCCCTGACTCTGAACGCACAATGCACACCTATTTAGGTATCACTGCTGAACTCTCTCAAGATCAAATTGATTTTGAACCATTAAAAACAGCAAAATGGCTTTATATTGAAGGTTATCTTTCTACAAGTGAAACAGCGCGTAAAGCTGTAAAACAAGCGAGAGAAATTGCAAAAGCAAAGGGTGTTAAAATTGCCCTGTCTCTTTCAGATCCTGCGATGGTGCAATACGCTCGCGAAGGCTTGGAAGAACTTATGGATGATGGCGTAGATTTACTATTTTGTAATGAACAAGAAGCCTTAATGTATACCAATACAACATCTGTAGAAGATGCTCTTGCTCAATTACGTTTTAAAAATCATACAGTAGTCATTACACAAAGTGCTAAAGGTGCTTTAGTTTCTAACCCTACCCAACATTTCCATGTGGCAGGCCGTCATGTAGAAGCCGTTGATACAAATGGTGCAGGTGATGCATTTGCAGGCGCATTCCTTTATGCCCTCAACCATCATCAAGATTTAAATGCTGCTGCACAGTTAGCTGTCTTAATTTCGAGTGAAGTTGTTTCTCAATTTGGCCCACGTTTAGCAATTAATGATTATGCTAAACTTCTTGAAAATTTTCAGAAGGAATGTGCTTGAAATGGAAAGGATCTGTATGACGGAAGAAGTTCCTGAGCGTGAAGCTAGAGCTTTTGACACTTTACAAGGAACGACTATTTTCGTTACACAACGTGACGGCGCATTCTATGCTTATCAGAATTTATGCCCTCATTTGCAAACTGAGCTTGAATATTTAGAAAATCAATTTCTTGACCAAGATCAAGAATACATCCAATGCTCTACTCATGGTGCTTTATTTACCGTGGAAACAGGTGAATGTATTTCTGGACCATGTTTAGGTGATTTTTTAAATAAAGTTGAGCTTAAAGTACATTCAGATGGCGGTATCTATATCGTAGACTGAAGCTATAAACATTAGAGTTTCTGCCATGGCTGATTTCTTTTTCAATTATTATCTTATGCCATTTCACTTAAGTGTAGTGGCTTTGATATTGCTCAGCGTGGTAGAAACCATTGGCATGTATATTGGACTCCGTCCAAGTCAGTTACTCAAAAAAATTGCACCCGATTGGCTTTCTAACTCACCGCTACTTAATGTTAAATTTTCTAAAGCTCTAATTTTCGTTTTTTTACTCATCAATTTCAGTTATGCAGGCTACTTTTTACAACTCTCTTTCTTCGCAATTCAGCATTATTTTATTTCCCCATTTTATTTAATCGTCCCAGCTCTTGTGATCGCAATCTTTTTTACTGTGTTCATGATCCACTGCCTTGACCAAGTGATTAAACCAAAGCTCACTCATACTAACTATAACCTTTTAGGGCGATTAGCAACCATTTCTAGTGGTAATGCCAGACCTGGATTTTCTGCCCAAGCCCGCGTGCGTGATGAATTTGGTCAACTCCACTACGTTCAAGTAGAACCAGAGTACGGCGAACTCGAATTATACTCTCAAGTTATTCTTGTCAGAGTTCATAAAAGTCATTATGTAGCTAAGAAAATTTCTGTATCTAACGATCTTTTTGCACCCGATTAACTCTTAATTATTCTTGTAGTTTCCTATCACTTTTTGCAGCCTTCATTACGCCTGTATTTTATTATTTTCCTTTTTAATTAATTATTATTCCGAGAACCTTAGTTGGAAATAAAGTTAATAAATATTATATACAACCATTTTAGTTGGTATTAAATAAAAACAAACTATTTTAATAAACTTTATATTTTTATTTACAAGTGTTTTAGTAGGAATTAATAATCAATTCAAACTATTTTAGTATGATATTTATTTTAAAATAATAAGATATTGTTTTATATAAACTAATTATTTAAATATTAATTTTAAATATATTTAATGTTTATTTTTATTATGTTTTGATTAATAATAAAATTATTATCAAATGAGGTTTAATATATGAGCCTTTATTTTAAAAATCTTAATAGTCGTTTAATTAAAGAAATCACTATTATTCTAATAATAAAAATAGTGCTTCTTTTAACGATTAAACATATTTGGTTTGATGCTCCCACCATCCCCAAAAATTTCGACAATCAGGTCGCTGAGCATATTGCTGGCGACAACATTTCCAACATTAAGGAGACACGTTGATGATTTCTGAAAGCGTGGTTGATCTTTCGCGGTTTCAATTTGCAATGACCGCAATGTATCACTTTCTTTTCGTCCCTTTAACTTTAGGTTTGGCATTTATCCTTGCCATCATGGAAACCACTTATGTCATTTCTGGTAAAGAAATTTACAAAGATATGACCAAATTTTGGGGAAAATTATTTGGTATTAACTTTGCTTTAGGGGTTACGACTGGTTTAACAATGGAGTTCCAATTTGGAACAAACTGGGCTTATTACTCACACTATGTAGGTGATATTTTCGGTGCACCATTAGCAATTGAAGGCCTTATGGCATTCTTCCTCGAATCGACATTTATAGGTCTATTTTTCTTTGGATGGGACCGGTTAACGAAGGTTCAGCATCTAGGCGTAACATGGTTAGTCGCTCTAGGTTCCAACATGTCAGCGCTCTGGATTTTAGTGGCGAATGGTTGGATGCAAAACCCAGTTGGTGCTGCATTTAACTTTGAAACGATGCGTATGGAATTAGTTGATTTCGGCGCGCTTATCTTTAACCCGGTAGCTCAGGTTAAATTCGTCCACACTGTATCTGCGGGTTATGTAACTGGTGCAATTTTTGTACTTGCTATCTCAAGCTACTACTTGCTTAAAAAACGTGATCTACCTTTCGCACGTCGTTCATTTGCAATTGCTGCAATTTTCGGTCTTGCATCTACACTTTCAGTGATTTTGTTAGGCGATGAATCTGGCTATGAGCTAGGTGATGTTCAAAAAACCAAACTCGCTGCGATTGAAGCCGAATGGGATACTCATCCTGCTCCTGCTCCGTTTACCTTGTTTGGCGTACCAAATCATGAAGAAATGCGGACAGATTATGCAGTTAAAATTCCATATGCGTTAGGTTTAATTGCAACTCGCTCAACAACCAAAGAAGTTACTGGTCTTAAAGACCTCATGCAGCAGCACGAAGTCCGTATTCGTAACGGTATGCTTGCCTATGCTGAACTTGAAAAATTACGTGCAGGCGATCGCTCACCAGAGTTATTGGCTTCTTTTGAGAAAAATCAAAAAGATCTAGGTTATGGCTTACTTCTTAAGAAATATGCACCAAATGTAGTTGATGCAAGCGAGCAAAATATTAAAGCTGCTGTAAAAGATACTGTTCCAAATGTTACAGCGCTATTTTTCTCTTTCCGCGCCATGGTTGCCTCTGGCTTCTTAATGCTATTACTTTTCATTTTAGCGACTTGGGCGGTAGCAAAAAGAAATGCTGAAAACAAACCTTGGCTACTTAAATACGCATTGTTTGCACTGCCGCTTCCTTGGATTGCTGCACAAACTGGTTGGTATGTAGCTGAAGGTGGCCGTCAACCATGGTCAATTGGTGAAATCTTACCAACCCACCTCTCTACTTCTAGCTTAAGTACTGGTGATGTATGGGGTTCGATTCTTGCTTTAGCAGCGTTCTATACAGCTCTTTTAATTATTGAAATGTATTTAATGATCAAGTTTGCTCGTTTAGGGCCAAGCTCTCTGCACACTGGCAAATATCATTTTGAAAAGCAAGAACCAAAAGCAGCTGTTAATGGGGAGGCCTTATCATGATTGAATATGAATTATTAAAAATCATTTGGTGGGTATTAGTTGGCGTACTTCTGATCGGCTTCGCTCTGACTGATGGCTTTGATATGGGTTCTATGGCTCTCATGCCTTTCGTTGGAAAAACCGATAGCGAACGCCGTGCTGCAATCAACACGATTGCACCACACTGGGATGGGAATCAGGTCTGGTTTATTACCGCGGGCGGTGCACTATTTGCTGCTTGGCCAATGGTCTATTCAGTTGCTTTCTCAGGCATGTACTGGGCACTGTTATTAGTTTTATTCGCCCTCTTCCTAAGACCAGTCGGCTTCGATTATCGCTCTAAATTAGATAATACCAAGTGGCGTAATTCTTGGGATTGGGGCCTCTGCATTGGTGGCGCCGTTCCAGCGCTTGTGTTTGGTGTAGCGTTCGGCAACTTATTTCTAGGACTACCATTCGGGTTAGACGACACTTTACGCTCTGAATATACTGGCAGTTTTTTTGCTCTTCTCAATCCATTTGCCCTAGTTTGTGGTGTTGTGAGTTTATCTATGCTTTGTGCACATGGTGGTGCATGGCTCATGTTGCGTACAGATGAAGCTTTAAAACAACGCTCTGCCAAAGCTACTCAAATTATGGCAATTATATTTTTAATTTGTTTTCTTGTGATTGGAGCATGGCTTTATTTCGGGCAAGTGCCTGGTTATAGCTATGCTGTTGCCATAGATCCAAATGCTGCACTCAACCCTTTAGCTAAAGAAGTGGTGACTAATAGCAATCCTGGTTGGATGAATAATTACAGCACCTATCCAGTGACTAAAGTTGCTCCAGTTCTTGCAATATTAGGTGCCATCATTGCAATTTTTGCATCTTCAAAAGCAAAAGCGGGCTTAAGTTTTACTGGCACAAGTTTAATGATTGTTGGAGCAATTTTAACTGCTGGCTTTGCCTTATTTCCGTTTCTGCTTCCATCTAGTATCAACCCTAATTCTAGTTTGACGATGTGGGATGCTGTATCAAGTCACCTTACTTTAGGCGTTATGACTGTCGCAGCCTGTATTTTTGTTCCTCTTATTTTGATCTATACCAGTTGGTCTTATTACAAAATGTGGGGAGTCATTACCAATAAACACATCGAGTCAAACTCGCATAGCATGTATTAAGGAGAACACAATGTGGTATTTCGCATGGATCCTAGGCATTTTGATGGCATGTTTTGCGGGTGTACTCAGTGCACTTTATATCGAACATCATCAAAATTTAGATGAGGAATAAATGATGGCAAAAGCAATGACAGCATCAAATCATCGAAAAGCTCAAGCATTTGCAATGGCCCTTTCTTTTCTGTTGGCATTGCCTCTTGCTGCAATTTTGTTGGTTTACCCTTCACTCATGCTAGATGCTAACGGACATTACAATCATAGCCAGCTTATGCTGGTGATGATTGGTATTTCTGGTGGTTTTATTTATGGAGTGGGTTTCGTACCCAACTTCTGGTTATTGAAATGGCTATTTAGCCCATGGGTGGCTTGGCCTCTCATGCTTTTAGGCTATTACATCTGGTTTCTAACCTAAATCAAAAAGACCTCAAATGAGGTCTTTTTTCATTTCAACCAATTTAATAGGCACCCTTGGCACGCCTACATTTGCCTCAACTGGATATGGCTGTTCATTACCCGTTTTCACATATCCACGTCTTTCATAATAAGCTACCAACTCAGAACGGACATCGAGTACATGCATTACGGCGTTAGTCAGATGTGGATCTTCTTTCAATGCATATTGCTCTGCATATTCTAAAACAGACCGACCCACCCTCATATTTTGAACTTGAGGATCCGTACAGAATGTTCCAATCTCAACCTGACTATTTTCAAATGTGAGCCCAATACACGCAACAATTTTAGAAAATTCAGTTTCTGCTACCAATAATGTTGAATTCCTAAGTTGTAGTTGTTCTTCCAATTGATGCTCTGTAATACGCAATCCTTTTACCCACTCTAGCTCTGTTGTCCAACTTCGACCCTGCTGTTCCCGATAAGACTTATTAATTAAATCTACAAGCTGTGGAATATCAGCAAATGAAGATAAACGGAAATTCAAATTATTCATAAAGTATACTTAGGCTATTTATAAAAATTCTAAAAATAAAGCCGATATTAAATCGGCTTTATTTTAAATAGCAATTAATTAATTTGATTGTTCAGCTAACCATGCCATGAATTTTTGACGCTCAGCTTTAGAAGCTTTCTGCCAAGTTTCAACTAAACGTTGATCATTCGTTTGTGCTCCACCTGTTACTGCCATAGACGTCGCAGTTGGCACAACAACTTGAGCAGAAGCAGGTTTAGCCGATGCATACACTGCTTCAGGCTGTGGCTTAGATGATCTAGTTGTAAAGTCAGTTACTTTACCCAACAAGCCAGTTGCAAACCATGGTTTTGCTTCATTGTTTGCGCCCGTTTGTTTCACAATTAATTCATTATTTGCACTGTATAAAGCAACTGTTGGTTGTTCAGCATATTTTTTCGCATTTTCATAATCTTTAGGTACATCTACCATCGAAAGCTTATAAGTTTTCCCATCTTGCAATGCCGGCGTTTGAATTGTGACTACACCAGATTTAACAATGTCATGCTCACCATTTAAATGTTCAAAATATTCTTGATAGCGCACGCTTAAGCTAGTTTCACCCGCATCAACTTTATAATTATTTTTAGATGAACGAAATAACCCAGAATTGACTTCTTGACCATTCACAGCAAGGATTACAATTTCCTCTGGCGCTGTAATTGTAACTGCTGAAAATACTGAACTACTGAGTAATAAACCAATTGCAGCAACACCTAATCTTAAAGTCATCTGTCTCTTTCTCTATATTTGATAAGCTATTAAATCATGAGCAATATGCAATATGATTGTGACTATTTTATGACAGTGCAGTGCCCCGCTAATTTTTCGAGTTATTATTATTAAATATACATTTGAATTTTATCAATTTCCGTTGATTTAACCTTTTTATTAATTCCAAAACACATAAAAAAAGAGTACCTAAATAGGTACTCTTTTTTAACTTTCAATTAGTTGAAAGTTTTGAAACGATCAGCATCATTAATAAATGCTTTTTCGCCTGCTGGTGCTTCAACCGAACCAAATACTAATTGAGCACGTAGTTTCCAAGTTGCAGGAACATCAAAAGCTTCAGCAGCTTCAGCATCAACAATCGGGTTATAGTGCTGTAAAGATGCACCTAAACCAAGCTCTGAAAGCGCAGTCCAAGTTGCAAATTGAGCAATCGCACTTGAATGTTCAGACCATACTGGGAAGTTATCTGCATATAATTCGAATTGCTCTTGTAAGCTTTTAACAACTGCTTGGTCTTCATAAAATAAAACCGTACCAACGCCAGCTACAAAGCTATCAATTTTTGTATTTGTACCAGCAAAAGCTTCAGCAGGAACAATTTTACGTAATGCTTCACGAACCAAATTCCAGAATTTAGCATGTGATTCACCGTATAGTGTCACCACACGTGAAGACTGCGAGTTAAAAGCTGAAGGACTATGTTTAACCGCTTCACGAATAGTTTCTTCGATTTTAGTGCGATCTAATGCAACATTTTTACCAATTGCATAAATAGTACGACGATTTTTAATTTTATCTAAGAAAGTAGACATTTTGTTATTTCCTACCTATTGATTGACCAAGGGCCGTTGTTTGGGAATGAATACAGTGTATTAAAGTCATTTTTCATAATCAGCATTAAAAATATGACAGTTCGTTTTATTTTCGCAACAATAAAAAAAGATATACATATAAAAAAAGCTTCACGTTTTAGTGAAGCTTTTGAATGCTAACAACCGTTTTACTTATCAGTTTCAAACAGTGCAGCAACAAATGATTTAGCCGAGAATGGTCTTAAATCATCAATTTTTTCACCAACACCAATAAAACGAATTGGCACATGGGTACGACTTGCAATATTAAAGAGCACGCCACCCTTCGCAGTCCCATCAAGTTTGGTAATTGTAATACCAGTTAAACCTACAGCTTGGTCAAACTCTTGCACTTGGTTAATCGCATTTTGCCCTGTACCCGCATCTACCACCAACATAATTTCATGAGGTGCAGTTGCATCAATTTTTTGCATCACACGTTTAACTTTTTTGAGTTCTTCCATCAAGTTACTCTTATTATGTAAACGACCTGCCGTATCTGCGATTAATACGTCAATTCCTTTAGCACGAGCACTTTCAAAAGCATCAAAAATAACAGAAGCACTATCAGCTCCGTGACCTTGAGCTACCACAGAGATATCATTACGTTCACCCCAGATCTGCAATTGTTCTGTCGCTGCGGCACGGAACGTATCCCCAGCAGCCAACATCACTTTTTTACCTTCACCTTGCAAACGTTTCGCTAATTTACCAATAGTTGTGGTTTTACCAACACCATTTACCCCAACCATTAAAATCACATAAGGCGATTTGTTAGGATCAATATGTAAAGGTTTAACACGTGGGGCCAACAAAGCAACCAACTCTTCCTGCAACGCTTTATATAAAGAGTGGGAATAGATCAAATCACCACGAGCTGTACGCTCTGTTAAATTGGTAATGATCGTTTTAGTTGCTTCAACGCCGATATCTGCAACTAATAATTGCTCTTCGACTTCTTCGAGTAACTCATCGTCAATTTCTTTTCCGCCAATCAAGATATTGACCATACCATCAGCGAAATTACGACGAGTTTTGGTTAACCCCTCTTTCATCCGGCCAAAAAAACCAGTTTTTGGTTGTTCAACCGCAGTTTCTGTAGAAGCTAATTCAACTTTGGCTGCTTCAATATTTTCTTGCGATTTAACAGGAGATTCAACGATGGGAACATCGATAGCAGGTAAATTAGGTAATGTGACATCGTCATCACCGATCTCAGCATCTATCAAGAATTTATTTTGCATATTCGATTGTTGCTCCATGCGGATTCCTTGAAAAACAGCGCGTTTAAAAAGATAAAGTTTAGCATAAATTCAAAATTTTGCCTGCCACAATAGTGCTCAAAAAGCTTTGGAAACCAAGATTTAGCCTGATTAACCCATTTACTGAGTATCTTCCTGAGCGAGTGCTGGATATTGCTTAATATGAGCACCCTCAAATTGGTAAGCATGCATTAACTTTAAATAATCTGCCCGATGAATTTCTGACTGAGCTATAAGCAACTCAGCCATGTCTTGAGTTCTTGGATAAGTAGCCTGATGAGAAAGTTGTATAATTCGTTGATATTGATCCGGACTAATAGGCCGAAGTAATGCTAAATATGACAGCACAAAAATACAGCCAATGACAATAACCACAAATAGGTTAAAACATTGATCAACTTTTAACTCAGACTTTAATTTAAGAAAATTTTGTTTGAATATGAGCATGACCTACCTCGAATTAGTGTAGTGTAGGGTTCAATACTCATAAGTACAAGATCAAACATCCAGTAAGGTTAATAATCATACCTTACTGGATAGTATGAATATGCTTAACTTATTAGCGAACGAATGACGGAAAAGTATAAAATTGCCGCAATAATCACCAAGACTAAAAACATAGCAAAAATACTTAACCCTTCTTCTGCATCTGCTGGATGCAATTCGTCTTCATCAGCAATTTTTCGAAGTTCCCCATCATAAACTTGATAAAACCAGTTTTTTTGGGCGGGTTCCAAATGACCAGCAAAATCAAACACCCTTTTACGCTGTGCTAGACAGTAATCCCCTAAATGGATTTCCTCATGAAAAATAGCTTCATCTAATAATTTACGGTGATAATGGGCCAGTTCTATGATTTGTTCCTCTTTAGGAGGCGTGTCAAAAACAAAGCCATCGATTGTATTTGTCATATTTTATTCTCCTTGTCTTTTATTCTCATATTGATTTTAATCAAAATTATTTGTGAATAATGTTTAATCATGTATCCTAATAGTGAACTAAACGAAATGACAAATAGTTGACAAATCCATCAATTTGTAATATTAGTTTAATAATTCTAAGTTAAATTAATTTAAAGGCACTAGCCTTTAGAAAAAAGTAATCATAATTACAATAAGGAGTTTTCTATGATTCAACGTATCTCTCATCATGATTTAGAACATGTATATGCAACTGCAGTAAACACAATTCACTCTCAAATGAATTTCCAAGATGCGGTTGCACAGTTAGAAGAAGTTGCTCGCGCTGGGCATGGTAAAGCCGCTCTATTCTTAGCAGAATTGTATTATCAAGGTTTCCGTGTTGAACGTGACTCACTTAAAGCACAATATTGGCAAAAGTTAGCCACAATGCAAGCATAAAGAGACGTCACTTAGGTGGCGTTTTTTGTACCCCGTAAAGACCCAAATTTATCAATTTATCCAAAGCCTTACTTCGCCACTTCAGTCATGGCTCAGGTGGCGTTTTTTTATGTCTGTAAAAATTTGATATAAACCAATTCACCCCTTATCTCTTCTTGAGCTTCACCAAAGCTTTAATCGCTTTGTTTTGCTCAGGTGGCGTTTTTTTTACGCCTGTACAAAAATTTCTATAAATATATTTCGCTATGCACTTCTTTTCTTTTGTCTAATGCTAATGTCACAGTCCTAATCATATTGACATTCTTAAGTGGCATTTTTTATAGCTGGGAATATTTGTTTACGATTTGATACCTGTTTAAACTGAAATGTCATCTGATTTTTCTATAATAAGCAAGATAAGTTAAGAACCATTAAATTGACAATGAATAGTTTAAGCAATCTGCAACCGGTTTCAAAAGACTTGATGATTAAAATTTATATTTTAAGAACTATGATGTATTGCGGAGTCCTCTGGGGATTATTTCATCAGGGTTGGGCAATTAAATCAGATCAAGAAGACTTTATTTTTCCCTTCTGGCTCAATGGATTGCAAGCTCACCGCTACGCTAAAGAGCATTGGCCACATTACAAACCGAGAAGAATTACTCCTAAAGATTTTCACGAGTCGTTATTACCAACCTTAACTCGCCTCAACGTTACACCAGCTTTGTTTAATTCTTCTCATCGCAAGTTGAAACTATCTACACAACAAATGCAACATTTCTTTTTTAAACATCCGCACTGGCAAGGAGCCTAAAGTTTTCTTTAGGTTCTTAATCTCTATTAGAATGCTTTTTGAACGCTTGAGTGTAAAACTTGTATTTGAATGACTATGAAGTATTTGCATTTTTATAAAATCAAGCTAATTTAAAACAAAATGATAAAACACAGGACAGAAGAAATGACAATCGTTGCACAAGTAATCAAAAACAAATCAGAGCAAGATATTTTTACAATTTCTCCTGAAGCCACTGTCCTTGAAGCGATTAAGATCATGGCTGATAAAGGAATTGGTGCGTTAGTGGTAGCCGAAGGTGAAAAAGTTGTCGGAATTTTATCTGAACGTGACTACACTCGAAAAGTGACACTGATGGAACGTTCTTCATACAGCACTACAGTTGCTGAAATTATGACATCTAAGGTGCTTACAGTAAGTCTAAACAACACAGTTGAAGAGTGTTTACAGCTTATGACAGATCGCCACTTACGTCACTTACCTGTATTAGACAAGGAAAAATTAGTTGGTTTTATCTCTATTGGTGACTTGGTAAAAGCAGCAATGGAAGACCAGAAAAATTTAATTGAACAGTTAAAGCAGTATATCTCTGGTTAATTATTCGAAATAAAAAATGGGCATATAAATGCCCATTTTTAATACTAAAACTTAAAGATAATTATTAATCAAAGCGACTAAACGCTCTAATAAGTCATCAGCCTGTGCTTGAGTCATATTAATAGGCGGTAACAAGCGAACCACAGAACCTGCTGTAACGTTGATAATAAGCTTGTGTTGATCACGAGCAATGGCAACGAGTTCAGCACATTCTTTAGGTAATTGAATACCTATCATCATCCCAAAACCACGCACCTGAACATTCTTGTCAGCTAACTGTGTACGAAGTTGATCAACAATATAGCGTCCCACTACTGCCGCATTTTCTACAGCATTTTCTTTTTGAATTGTATCGATTACCGTATAAACCACACGAGAACCTAATACAGTACCGCCATATGTAGAACCATGACTACCAGGTCCTAATAAACCAACGGCTTTACCTTGTGTCATTACTGCTCCAACTGGAAAGCCATTCCCAAGTCCTTTCGCAGTCGTCAAAACATCAGGCACAATGTTGGTATGCTGATATGCAAAATATTTACCTGTACGGCCATTCCCTGTTTGAATTTCATCTAACATCATTAGCCAGTTGTGCTGATTACAAATATTACGGACTTCTTCAAGATAGCTAAAGCCTTGAGGAGCAGTATTAATACCACCCTCACCTTGAATTGGTTCAATCAAAATTGCAACAATATCTGGATGCTGCAATGCAGCTTCTTGAATTGCTTCTACATCACCAAATGGCACACGAATAAAATCATTGGTTAAAGGAGCAAAACCATCTTGTACTTTCTTATTACCAGTTGCTGAAAGTGTTGCTAAAGTACGACCATGAAAAGATTGTTCTGCCACAATAATCTTTGGTAAACGTACGCCTTGTTGAGTACCAAATTTACGAGCAATCTTAATCGCACCTTCATTTGACTCAGCACCACTATTTGAAAAGAAGATTTCTTCCATACCAGAAACCTCTGCAAGCTTCTGGGCAGCAGCAGTTTGCCAAGGAATTTCAAATAGATTACTTGTATGCACAAGGGTTGCAGCTTGTTCAGCAATTGCTTCTGCAATAACTGGGTGCGCATGACCTAAACCACATACAGCAATACCCGTTAAAGCGTCTAGATATTCTGTACCATCTTCAGTATATAGATATGCCCCTCGGCCTCGTACAAAACTGATCGCTTGGCGACCATAAGTAGCCATTAAGTGTGATGGTTGATCAGGTTGTATTGGAGCTAGGGTAATATCAGTCATAACGAACTCTGTCTGTATGAGGTTTTTAGAAGGGTTTATATAAACAAAAACTGGCTCTGATGGAAAGTCTCATCAATCATTTATCTAAAATTTCGTCCGCTTTTCACTATCACTTCGGTTTATACAATAAAATATTGAATATTCAATGCAACTTTAAGCATTCAGGTGGTTTGCAAAGCAACATAAACACCCCCTATAATGCTGCTAGATTAGTTGAGGATCTATTTATGACTGAACAAGCACGTGATACTGAAGCGTTAATCCGCGATCAAATTGCGAAGCATCCTGTTTTACTTTACATGAAAGGCACTCCACAGTTTCCACAATGTGGTTTCTCTGCACGTGCTGTAGAGGCGCTCAGTCAAATTGGTCGTCCATTTGCATATGTAAATATTCTGGAAAATCCTGATATTCGTGCAATCTTACCAGCAATTGCGAATTGGCCTACATTCCCGCAACTTTGGGTAAATGGCGAACTTATTGGCGGTAGCGATATTATGCTAGAAATGTTCCAAAATGGTGAATTAAAACCATTAGTTGAACAATATAGCGCTGCACCAGAAGCGTAAATAATAAAAAAGCCAATCAATAGATTGGCTTTTTTATGCTCTTAATTTTAAAGATCGCTTACCCCAACATAGCGAAACAAACCTTCCACACCTAAATCAGATTTTAAAACAATCAAATTTTCATAAGCTGTTGTAGTCAAAGCTTCAAAAATATTCATATTTGGATCTTCGTGTAACTCATCCACGCTCTGGCTCATGCACTCTTCAAATCGATCTGCAACAAATTCGAACCCCAAATCCATCGCAATAAATAAAGTATGTTCACATGGTTGAACATATTGTTCTTGTGCCCAGTCAATTATCGCTTGTTTGCAAAATGGACACTCAATATTTGCAGAGGCATCGTTAAGTTCTATTAGTTGATAAGGCATTAGATTTGAAAAGTAGAGAAAAAATATAGTGTAGAAGAAAATGATCAACACTTCTATAGACAATGTCTAAAGCCACTTGGAATGCATACGTTAAAATTACAACGTAATTACAATATAATTTCAAAAAACCATTTCTAGCAATGAGTAATGAATTTATCCCCCACTTACAAAAAATTTAGTATAAGAATTATCGTTGCAAAAATAATAATGTAAAATCATGGTTGTTGCAGGAATAGGATATTTTAATGCTCACCGATCTTGATGATTTTTATTGTTTTGCTCTTGTTGTTGAGCATGGTGGCTTTAGTGCTGCTGAGCGTGTAACGGATATACCAAAATCAAAATTAAGTCGCCGCGTTTACAGCTTAGAAGAAAACTTGGGGGTTCGCTTAATTCAACGTAGTTCTCGTCATTTTGCTGTTACAGATATTGGGATGGATATTTACAGACATGCTCAAGTCATGATGAATGCGGCGCAAGCTGCCCATGATTTGGTTGATCACTTAAGTATTCAACCTAGAGGTGTCGTGAAGGTAAGCGTTCCTGTTGATATTGCTCAAAATCAACTTCCAAAAATCCTACCTGCTTTCTTAAAAAAATATCCAGAAATTCGTTTGCAACTGATGGTCAGTAACCGTCGAGTAGATGTGATTAATGAAGGGATTGATATCGCGTTACGAGTTCGCTCAAAACTGGATGACGATCCAAGTTTAGTTCTTAGACAGTTTGCGCTTATAGAACAAAGCCTATTCGCAAGTCAGGCCTATTTAAATGAGTTTGGGGATATAAAAAATCCTGAGCAACTCAGTGAACACCGTATTTTAAGTTTGTCTGAAGAGCATCTCGATCAACAATTCATCCTGCATGGACCTGACAATCAACAGAAAAAAGTGAAAGTTAGCCCAACAGTAATGGGAACAAATATCTATATGCTCGCCCAACTTGCGAGTCAAAATTGTGGTATTGCATTGTTACCTGACACAGCGGCTGAAGATTTTGTGAAATCCGGGCAGCTTGTACAAATCTTGCCAGATTGGAAAGCAGCTCACGGTATATTCCATGCTGTATATCCATCACGCCGAGGATTACTACCTGCTGTTCGAGTATTTATTGATTATTTAGTAGAAAATCTTTCTGAGCGTTAAAATAAAAAAGTTCGATAATTTATCGAACTTTTTTTTATATTTTTCAAATTGCAGGATAGCTTCCCACACCTTCAGGCCATGGGGTTAATAGTTCAAAACCAGTATCTGTTACTGCAACCATATGTTCCCATTGAGCAGATAATGAATGATCTTGAGTAATGACGGTCCACCCATCATTTAACTCTTTCACTTGCGGTCTACCTGCATTTACCATTGGCTCAATGGTAAAGACCATTCCTTTCTTTAAGACCAAACCTTGCCCGCGCTGCCCATAATGCAAAACATTAGGTTGTTCATGATAGACCTTACCAATCCCATGCCCACAATATTCTCGAACAATACTATAGCCTTCTCGATGAGCAACCGACTGAATAGCATAACCAATATCACCTAATGTAGCTCCTGGCTTAACAGTGTGAATACCTGCAACCATGGCCTCATAAGTTGTATCAACTAATTTTTTTGCTTGTGGATTTACATTACCCACAAAATACATGCGGCTCGTATCACCAAAATAACCATCTTTAATAATTGCGACATCAATATTAATAATATCGCCATCTTTTAAAATTTTATTCGGCGATGGTATGCCATGGCAAACAACTTCATTGACTGAAGTACATATCGTTTTTGTAAAACCGTGATATCCCACATTAGCAGGAATAACTTTTAAATTATTTACAATATAGTCATTACAGAGGTTATCTAAATACTCAGTAGATACGCCCGGTTTTATATAGGCCTCTATCATTTCTAAAACTTGTGCAGCCAAGCGTCCAGAAACTCTTAACTTTTCCAGATCTTGTTCAGTTTTAATGGTAACAGTAGAAGCTCTCATTCAATTCTATCCTCGCAGACAAGAAACATGCCCTTCCCTACAAAAACCTAAGGTAATTCAAAATATTTTAGGATGAATATAAGTCAGACCAAAAGTCTAAAATGCTTAAATATTCGGCATTCACAATAAAAATTTATGTTTTTATTCTTACATATTTTTTATAAAAAGTCAGAACTTAAAAAGAAGTTCTTTTCTCCTTTTTATGGCTTTTCAAGTACATACTTTAACCAAACAAACGCTTATAACACTATATATGGTTTTAACCACCTGAAAAAAAGCTTTTTCCCATAAATTAGCGCTTGATCATGATTACTTTTGCTCTAAAATTCCTTCTTTTTTTATTAACTTTAATTTATGCAACATCTTCGTACTGGAGATATTATTGCCTTAGGTTTTATGACCTTTGCCCTTTTTATTGGGGCTGGCAATATTATCTTTCCTCCCATCGTTGCTCAACAAGCTGGTGAGCATGTATGGTTAGCTGCACTAGGCTTTTTAATTACGGCTGTCGGCTTACCTGTAATTACCATCATGGCACTCTCTCGTATGCAGGGTTCCATTGAAATTATTAGCTCTCCCTTAGGTCGAGTAGCAAGTCTGATTTTAACTGTTGTTTGTTATTTATCAGTCGGCCCTCTATTTGCTACCCCACGTACAGCTACTGTTTCTTATGAAATTGGTTTTTCCTCTTATTTTGGAACCTCAAGTAGCAGTCTTTTAATCTATAGCGCAATTTATTTTTCATTTGTAACTGTAGTTTCACTTTATCCAAACAAATTATTGGATACTGTAGGACACGTACTTGCTCCACTAAAAATTATTGCTTTAGCAATTTTAGGTATTGCAGCAGTGATGATTCCAGCGGGTTACGTACCAGCTCCGATCAACCATTACGTCACATCTCCGGTTTCAGAGGGCTTCGTAAACGGTTATCTCACTATGGATACATTAGGTGCACTAGTATTTGGTATCGTTATTATTCAAGCGATTTACTCTCGCGGCGTTACTGATAAAAAGTTAGTCACCAAATATGCAATTATTGCCAGTCTCATTTCAGGTGTTGGTCTTACTTTAGTTTATTTAAGCTTATTCAAATTAGGTTTAGGTAGCCATGAAGTAGCACCAAATGCAGCAAATGGTGCAGTAATTTTACATGCATATGTACAACATGCTTTTGGAAATATGGGTTCATTATTCTTAACTGGACTAATCTTTTTAGCATGTATGGTTACAGCAATTGGTTTAACCTGTGCGTGTGGTGAGTACTTTGCTCAGTTAACGAAATTACCATATAAGCTTTTAGTGTTTATTTTAGTTGGTTTCTCTTTCATTATTTCGAATCTTGGCCTAACTAAACTGATCGCTATTTCAGTACCTGTCTTAAGTGCAATCTATCCACCAGCAATTGTGGTGATTATGCTGAGCTTCTTCTGGAAATTTTGGCACAAGCCTTCTTTCATTGTCGGCTCAGTAACAAGTATTGCTTTAATTTTCGGTATTATCGATGGTCTTAAAGTTGCAGGCTTCAGCAATTATTTACCTGAATTCCTTCAGCATTTACCATTAAATGAACAAAACTTAGCTTGGTTGATCCCATCTTTAGTTGTTCTTGCAGTTACCGTAATTATCGACAAAGTTAAATTCAAAAGCATTTAATCTAGTGACTTTTTTGAAATCGAGTTTTATCCAAACATGATTTTATATATTGAATAGAATGCTGTGTTTACCCAACCAGCATTTTATTTCCACACTAGTTTTTAATGACAAATCAACTATAGATATAATTAATTTTTACTGTAAAATTACACTAAAATAATTTTTAGCTACTCAGGAAAGAAGAGCAACAATGAAAACTAAATATTACCTAACATTAGCAGATGCAGAGTTTTTAATGGAAAAAGCTCAAAAATATGCAATTGAACACAACTTTAAAGTCAGCATTGCGATTGTTGATGAAACAAGCTCTCTATTATTCATGAAACGATTAGATGGTGCTTCTCCTCTAACTACACATCTATGCCTAGAAAAAGCAAAATGCGCTTCAATATCAGGTAGACCGTCAAAGTTTTATGAAGAACTTCTAAAAAGTGGGCGTCTTGGTTTCTTAAGTATGCCTAGTGCTCAAGGGATGTTAGAAGGTGGAATACCGATTATTTATGAAGGTGAAATTTTAGGTGCTATTGGTGTATCTGGTGTTCAATCTTTCGAAGATGCAGAAATTGCTCAACATGCGATCGATAGTTTTTTAAAAAAATATAATAGCTAAAGTAAAACTACAGGAAAGAGAAATTAATACACTTTTCATTTAAATAATTTCTCTTTTCTAAAAGAATAAGTATTTCATACAAAAATATTAAACATTTACTTTTTTAATACCTTAAACCTTTATAAATATAGAGGTTTTTATAAAACTGCTCAAAAAATTTTCTATTTGCTATTGAACTGAATCAAAAATAGCAGTACAACATTAAACTTAAAACTTATTCTTGACTAAAACATTAGGTTTTAGCGCAACCACAAGGAGGGATGGAGATGTTATCATTACATTTCAACAAACAAGTCTTCATTAACACTCTGAACAGCAAAGATTCAGTTGTTTATGGAGTAACACCGCTTGCTCTTATGCTGACTTTACTGTTTCAAGGTATGATTAAAGGAAATCTGAAGCCCGAATACTTTATGTATGCGATGGTCGTTTCTTTCATATTTTGTGTGTGGGCCTTTGTCGATCATAAGATGCGAAAACTAGCTAAAAGACGTCTTAGTCAACAAAATTTGAATTCTTAAAAAATGGATGAGTAATCATCCATTTTTATACACCTAGAAATAAAAAAATTGTTCCAATAACTAAAATAGCTGTAGCCAATAATTCAGTCACAATTAATCCCACCATCATTAAAGACATCATCCACGCTGGTAAATTAAATCTGCCCAATCGATGTGGCGTTTTGAATTGATTTGTCGTGTCCTGTAAATATCCATGTATGATATAAACCAATATTGAAAAGCTAAAAAAGAAAATATTAGCTAACACACACCACAAAGCAACATTTTCATTTAAAACAGTAAAATAGCTCAATACAGCAAGAATGAGGCTGGCAGCTGCATATAGCAAGCTACTTCGATGAGCAATGTCAACATAATAGTGGGCACGATGTAACTCTGAACGGCGTATTTGCCAATATTTCCACACCCCTGTGAACATTCCTACCCATAAAAATATGCCACTAAACACAATTGCTAACTGTACAGCTTTCGGTAAATCCATCTTTTTTCCAATTATTCGTTTTATTAAAATTTAATGAGCTGTATAGCACAAATCTTGACTTTATAGTCACATTTTAATCAAGTGTCGTTTTGGAACTCATGTAAATTAGAGTCACTAATAAGCTAATCATTACGTAATATTATGGATAACACTTTTGAATCATTTTGGATGACCTGCGAAGATGGTTATCAACTTGCTGCACAATTTTATCCAACTCAATCAAAGAAATCGGTACATCCTGTTTTGATTTGTCCAGCGACAGGTATTACCAAAAACTTTTATCATTCTTTTGCTACATGGTTAAGCCAGCAAGGCTATGATGTATTAAGCTTTGATTTCCGTGGAATTGGAGATTCATTGCATGGGCCGTTAAAGCAAAGTACAGCGAGTATTAATGATTGGGGAACGCTTGATATCCCTTGTGCAATTGAAACTTTATTAGAAAAAACCCAAGCAGAAAAAGTTACTCTTCTTGGCCATAGTGCGGGTGGACAACTGCTAGGGATTGTGCCAAATTTTCATAAAGTAGCAAAAGTTGTTGCAGTAGCAGGTTCTACAGGCCATGTAAAAGGACTTAAAGGTAAAACCAAGTTTCTGGCTCCTGTCATGTTTAACGTTATCTTTCCAATTTCGAGTACTTTAAAAGGCTATGGTGCTACTCAATTTATTGGAATGGGTGAAAACTTGCCTAAGAAAGTCGCACAACAGTGGAGAGAGTTTTGTAGTCACCCAGGCTATGTGAAAAATGCTATTGGTAAAACTATTTTTCATGACTTTCACACTGAAATTATTTGCCCTATTACTTCAATTTGGGCAAGTGATGATGAAATTGCCACTCAACACAACGTTGCAGATTTATTAAGTTTATATCCGAATGCATCTACTAAAATGCTAGAACTGAACCCGACAAAACTCGGCTATAAATCAATTGGGCACATGTTAATGTTTAAAAAATCACATCACAAGCTGTGGTCAGTCTTAGAGCAAGAAATTCAATAGTAATTTAAATTCTATCATTTAGTTTTTGCCTCTATGCCCGTAATCCGGTGTAGAGGTTTTTTTTATTATTAGCAGTCCCCTTTTTATAAAATAACTTTATTAAATTTATAGTTACCATAAGAAACTAAAATATATTAAGTCGTAATTCCTTTGTATTTTTAATAAGCATTATTTACGTAAATACGTCGATATAAACTTAAAGTTCTGCTATGGTAATTTGTCTGAAGCTGTTGTTTAAAAGCAGGTAAACCAACCTATTTTAATACAAACAGCTTCTTTTTTTCTGTTTAAGTTAAAACCTAAGAAATTGTTCAAGGATAAGTATGCTAGCACTCGAGCCTCGACATATTCATATGAATCAACATGCTGTTGATAAAAAGCATGCATTACAGTGTCTAGTAGATATATTAGTAAAAGATGGGTTAGTTACGCCTGAATATATAACAGGACTCATCAATCGTGAACAACAAAGCGCTACCTATTTAGGCCAAGGTATTGCTATTCCGCATGGTACGCCACAATCTCGTGAATTTATTTTAGAGACAGGTATTCGGTTAGCTCACTTTCCTGAAGGAATAATCTGGGATGGGGAAAACACGATTTATTTAGCTGTTGTTATTGCAGCAAAATCTGATGAGCATTTACAAGTACTACAAATATTAACTAGAGCGTTAATGCAGGATGTAAGTGAACAAGTAAAAAATGCGACGCAACCTGAGCAAATTATTGAACTATTACAAGCTCAACCCCTATCCTTAACACTGCATGAAAATTTAATTCAAACTGAAATTGAATCTCAAGATATCGAAGACTTATTGTGGTCAGCCTCTCAAATTCTCAAAAAACATAATTTCGTAAAATGTGGTTTTTTAAGCTCACTTGAGCCAGATCAAGTTATCCAGTTACAAGACCAGATCTGGTCTATTTCTAGTAGTAAGTTTGTTCAACAGCCAGCAATCAGTATTGTAAAGCCACGCCATGCTTTAGATGTAAATGGACAAAAACTGAATACACTCGTCTGTATTGCTGCCAATGAGCAGTTAGATAGCCAAAGATTTAACCGACTGATTGATATTTTATTTAACCCAGAACAAGTTGCAAAGCTAGATCAAACACAAGCACCAAATGAGATTGCTAAAATTATTGGTGCAGATGTTATTCCAGATTGGCCTCATCGTTCGGTTGTATTAGCCAATGCCCATGGATTACATGCTCGACCAGCGACTCATTTGGTGAACTTAACTAAAAGTTTTCAAGGTGATATTCAGATCGCGGTGGACGATGGTAATTTTGTTTCGGCCAAAAGTTTGACGCGCCTCTTGGCTTTAGGATGTAAACGTGGTCAAACTTTACGTTTTATTGCCGAGCCAGAAACAGATGCTGTTGAAGCTTTAGATAAAGTTATTCAGGCCGTGCAAGAAGGCTTAGGAGAAGAAGTTGAACCTATTCAATCCTCAGATACCCAAGAAGCTCAATCGCCTCAAACAGTCAAATCATTGCCGAAAACATTGAGTACAAATACAGGTATTCCAGCTTCTAGTGGTCTAGCTTTTGGCCCCGTACATGTCATCAAACCTAAGGTTTACCAATATGAACGTATGGGTTTAAGCGTTAAAGCAGAAAAAGAGAAACTTGATATTGCTCTTCACGCAGTTAAAAACAATATTCACCAAGTTATTGCAAAATCTGAAGTAGCTGAAATTAAGCAAATTTTCCAAGCACATTTGGAAATGTTAGACGACCCTGATCTTATTAATGGTGTTTATCAAAAGATCAACTTAAACCTTTCTGCTCCTGCCGCTTGGCATGAACATATTGAAGCAGCAGCTAAAGAGCAAGCAGCTTTACCAGACCGCTTATTGGCTGAGCGTGCTACAGACTTACGCGATATTGGCGATCGGGTTTTAGCACAGCTCTGTGGTGAAGTTACTATCGAAGAGCCTAAAGAGCCTTATATTTTGATCATGTATGATGTGGGCCCTAGTGATGTGGCTCACCTTAATAAAGATCGAGTAGCAGGCATTTTGACAGCTGTAGGCGGTGCAAGTGCACATAGCGCTATTGTTGCTCGTGCGTTAGGTATTCCTGCAATTGTTGGTGCTGGTGATCAAGTACTAGAGATTGAACAAAAGAGTTCTCTTTTAATTAATGGAGATACAGGAACTTTTGTATTAAACCCGAACACTCAGCAAATCGAACAAGCCAAACAAGAACGAGAGCTTCAACAAAAAATTCGTGAAGAGGCTGAACGTCACAGCCAAGAACCTGCGATTACCGTAGATCAACACCAAATTGAAATTGCTGCAAATTTAGGAAAAGTTCAAGCTACAGCACACGCAGTTGAATGTGGTGCCGAAGCAATTGGCTTACTTAGAACAGAGCTTGTTTTTATGGCTCATAGCAGTGCTCCAAGTGAAACTACCCAAGAAGCAGATTATCGTGTTGTGCTAGATGCCCTTGCTGGTCGCCCACTTGTAGTACGTACTCTTGATGTAGGTGGTGACAAACCACTTCCTTACCTTCCAATTGCTGAAGAAGAAAATCCATTTTTAGGCTTAAGAGGTATTCGTTTGACACTAAGACAGCCAGAGCTGTTACGTCAACAACTTATCGCTTTGCTTAAAGCCGCAGATGATCGTCCTTTACGAATCATGTTTCCAATGATTGGCCGTGTGGAAGAATGGCGTGCTGCCAAAGCTATTCTTGATGAAGTTAAAGCTGTACATCCATGCGCCAACTTACAAGTGGGTATTATGATAGAAGTTCCTTCTGCTGCTTTACTTGCTCCTATTCTTGCTCAAGAAGTGGACTTTTTCAGTATAGGAACAAATGACTTAACCCAATATACTTTAGCTATTGACCGTGGTCACCCTATCCTATCTGCTGAAGCAGACGGCCTCCACCCAAGTATTTTGCAATTGATTGATCATACTGTAAAAGCTGCGCACAAACATGGCAAATGGGTGGGTATATGCGGAGAACTCGCAGCGGATCCAAAAGCTGTACCGATTCTTATGGGATTAGGCGTAGATGAGCTCAGCATGTCTCCAAATAGTATTCCTTTAGTAAAAGCCCAAATTCGTACACTTAACTACAGCCAAGCTCAAGCGCTTGCAAAAAGCGCACTAGAATGTGAGAGCGCTACTGCTGTACGTCAGTTATCCGAACAAGAAATCTAAAGATTAGGAACAGTAATGGCTAAAGTTCTAACAATTACTTTAAATCCTGCAATTGATGTAACGATACAACTTAATGAGTTACAGGTTGGTGAGGTAAATCGCCAAGAATCTGTAGAGATACATGCAGCAGGTAAAGGATTAAATATTGCACAAGTTTTAAAAGATTTGGGGCATGAAATTATCGTTTCTGGCTTTCTAGGAACAACGAATAAACAAATTTTTGATGATCATTTTAAAGAGGCTCAATTCCAACCTGAGTTTATTTATATTGAGGGCGAGACTCGTCAAAATATAAAAATTGCTGAACATTCTGGGCGTATGACCGATTTAAATGGAAAAGGTTTCTTAGTTTCTGAACTAGATAAAAAGAACCTCTTTCAAAAAATCGAAATGATTTTGCCACAAGTAGATGTAGTTGCCATTGCCGGGAGCCTTCCACAAGGTTTTAGTATTGATGAATTACAGCAACTTATTAAGCTCATTCAACAGCAAGGGAAAAAAGTTGCACTTGATACAAGTGGTAAAGCATTGGTCGCTGCAATTGAATGCCAACCATGGATGATCAAACCAAACACAGATGAGTTAGTGGAAAGTTATCAACTTCCTGCAGAGACTTATGCTGAACAAAAAAAGCTTTTTGAAAACTTAGCTAAAATTGAGCATGTCGTTATTTCGATGGGTGAAGACGGTGTAAACTGGCTACACGACACTCACCCGCTTCATGCAAAAGCCCCCAAAGTGATCGTTAAAAGTACCGTTGGTGCGGGTGACTCTCTTTTAGCAGGTATGATTCATGGCCTAATAAATGGCTTCTCTGATGAAGAAACATTAAAAACTGCTACCGCAATCGCAAGCCATGCTGTCACACAAATTGGCTTTCGTATTCCCAATGCCGAAACGCTAAACCAATTAAAAGCCCAAACCACAATCAATTCATTGAGTGAATCTGATGCTAACTGCTAAACATTTATTATTTGTCATTAATAGTCCGCAACAGCAAGTCAATGCTTTGATTTTAGCTCGAAAACTTGCACAAGTCGCATCCCAACAGGGTTATCCAAATAACATTATTTCGCTTGATGAATTCGAAATAAGTGAAAACTTTGATCAAGTCATTGTTGTTGGACAACGCCCGAAAGATCTTAATAGTTTTGGCACACATCCATTATCTTTCATTAGCATTGAAGAGATAAAAAATGATGCTCACACAGCTTTCCAAACTGCCTTAGATCACTTTAAGCCAGCTCAAGATTGGCTAAGTGATAATAGCTTGGCAGTAACTACTACTAAAAAGTTTGTAGCAATCACTGCGTGTCCTACGGGTGTTGCCCATACTTTTATGGCTGCCGAAGCTTTACAACAAGGTGCAGAAAAGCTTGGGTATGAGATTGAAGTAGAAACACAAGGTTCTGTTGGTGCAAAAAATATTTTATCAGCTCAAGCTATTGCTGAAGCAGACATTGTGATTCTTGCCACTGACATTGAAGTTAACACAGACCGTTTTGTAGGTAAGCGTGTTTATCGGTGTGGTACTGGCTTTGCTCTAAAGCAAACAGATAAAGCCTTTGCTGAAGCAATCAGCAATGCGCAAGTTTTAGAACAAGGTAAGCAACAAGCATCGACAGAAAATAAAGATAAAACCGAAAAAGTTGGCGTATATAAACATCTCTTAACTGGTGTTTCTTTTATGCTGCCCATGGTGGTGGCTGGAGGTCTGTTAATTGCTCTCTCCTTATGCTTTGGTCTAAATGCTGCTGAACAAGCAGGTAGCTTACCCGCCATATTAAAACAAATTGGTGCTGCTGCATTTATGCTCATGGTCCCGATGTTATCGGGCTATATTGCCTACTCAATTGCTGATCGCCCTGGTCTTGCACCTGGTTTAATTGGAGGGTTACTCGCCTCTCAGCTACAAGCAGGTTTTTTAGGTGGTATTGTTTCAGGTTTTCTTGCGGGTTATATCGCACTATTTATTGCTAAAAAACTTAAACTCCCTACAAGTTTAGATGCACTTAAACCGATTTTAATTATTCCATTATTAGGTACATTATTTGTTGGTCTCATTATGTTCTACGTAGTTGGACAACCTGTAGCACATATTTTCGAGCTAATGAAAGACTTCTTAAATAACATGGGTACAACAAATGCTGTGTTAATGGGAATTATATTAGCCAGCATGATGTGTATCGATTTAGGCGGTCCAATCAATAAGGCAGCCTACGCTTTTACTGTCGGATTGTTGACAACAAATACATATATGCCAATGGCAGCAACAATGGCGGGCGGTATGG
>NZ_JZFB01000001.1:1046394-1078567 GCF_001188385.1 Acinetobacter sp. V2
AAATAAATTTAGTACAGGAGAGAAAGATGCAGGTAAAGCTGCTTTCGTATTAGGTTTATGTTTTATTTCCGAGGGTGCTATTCCCTTTGCAGCTAAAGACCCAATGCGTGTTATTCCAACTTGCATTTTAGGTGGAGCTGTAACTGGAGCACTTGTTGCATTATTCCATTGTGAATTAGTTACTCCTCATGGCGGCGTATTTGTCCTATTAATTCCCAATGCAATTAACCATGCTTGGCTATATCTTGCAGCCATTGCAGCAGGTAGTATCGTTACAGGCATAAGCTATGCGATTGTTAAGAAAAAAATAGAAGAAAAAATTGTGACCAGTGCATAATTAAAAAAGGGAGAATATAAATTCTCCCTTTTTTACACTTCATATGTTTCAACAAATAAAACTTGAAGTTGAGAGTTTTTCAATAATGAGTATTTAAAACCTTTAATTAAGGCATTACCTAAAAAGCTGTTCATTTATTATGTATTATGGTCTAGACTTTGCACGTAAACGTAATGCTTGCTCATTTTAGCCCTACGTAAAACAGCAAAATACATAAAAACGTTTTCCTTTCCTGTTTGGAATGTTTAAAGTTCCCTATAAGCAACAGGAAAAGTTTCTAAAACTAACTCGAATAATTAAGACCAAAGTGGTGACAGTACTATCGCTCACTTGCTGGCTGACTTTGCAAGTAATCATTCTTCTGCACCTATTGAGTTCACTTCCATTCCATCCCAACTTGAAATGGAAGAAAACCCAGATGATTATGAATAATTTAATGACCAGAGGTTTCTATAGTCGTTCCTTGACTTCTCGTCATTATTTGTAAAGAACCATCAACAAAAAAACATTTAAATAAAAAACTACTTGAAAACTCACGACCTAATATTGTTTTGAATTTGACTTTAATATTTCGATCAAAATCTTCCTTGGCTTTATATTTTTCAACTTCATCAGGAGATAAGGCATCCTGATAAACATTAGTTGTTTGCTTTTTAAAAATATCAAAAGCTACTAAACTTGTTTTGCCAAAATCAATTACTAAATGTTTTACATCATTATCACTATGATTTGTAAGAGTTAGCTTTAAATTAAACTTATGATTTCCCCCAGAAGCAGGCTGTACATCAATTCCACAATGAGCCACAAATACAGGTAAAACGGAATTATGTTTTTCTTCCAGTTCTGTTTTTAACAGATCCGTCATGACCTTTTGCTCGGCAACAGATTCTTGCATTTCTTTCACCTGCCCCTGTAGGGCAGCAGTACTAAGTTTTAGTTCCTCACCTTGTAATTTTAATGCTTCACTGTTTTGTTTGTAGCCCAGATATAAGAATAAAAAAGCAAGTGGAGCAAAAGTACCGGCAAGAAAGTCCCCGAGTTCATTCGAATTTAATAAGCGATTCTCACCTTCACTACTTATAGAACATAAAGTATAAATAGCTATAAATACAATATAGACAAAAACCATCCAAAAATACCCACTCATATAGAATGGTTTTTTTTGAGTTTGTAGATCTTGCTTTGACAATTAATTTACCCCTTCATTTAATCAACTATAAAATTTAGTAAGATTTATCGCTTAAAGAAATTTGCTTATGAAATTGACCATTATCATTTATCTTTAAAATTTCCAATTTATAAGTTTGATAATGCTTTTCATCAAGTTCATCTAAGTAATCAATATTAATTTCCCCTGTAAGCGCACCATCAATAAAACAATCCGGATAATTAAGAATAGTTTTAATATTATCTGTACTACCTTTTGGAAGCTGATCTATTAATTTAACCCAAGTTTGACTCAATCCTCTAAAATTAATAGAAATTTTAACATCTCTAGCAATTTCTCTACTATTATTAAAAGTTAAGAAAATTTCTACTCTTTTATACTCCGAATCTTTTAACCCAGTAACAATTACATTATCTGCTATTCTACGCGTTACAGTTTTTTCTATAAAATGAAAGAATGGTTGCCTTTGAACTAGCTCTTTGCGATATTGTGCATCTGTTTGTCATTTAATAATATCTAGTTCTTCTCTAGTTGCTTTTACTAGTTCTTTCTGCTGTTCGACACTATTAGCAAGTTCTTCAGCTTGTAAAATTAATGCTTGTGTGTTTATTTTTAACTCATATCCCTGTTGTATATAGCCAAAAACAATCCATATTAAAACAACTGGCGATATCATCCCCGCTAGAAAGTCACCTTTCTCATTTAACTTTAATTTGGAAAATTCAGGTATGTCATAAATACCATAAAGTATAAAAATTAAAGCTATTAAAGTAACTGTTAGCGCTATCAGTAAAGATAAATTTTCCTTTAGTGAATTCAAAAACGCCTTCATGGAAGCTCTTCCTTTTTATTATCAAGTCATAAATAACAATAATTAATAGTACGGGGTGACTAGACTTGCTGGAACAAGAATAGCCCCTCTCGACAATTAGCCTGTCAAAAGCAAAGCCCCTTTGCCATGTACATAGCAACGTTAGGTTAACAAAATTTCTAATGCTTTGAATTAGGTGATTGTATAAAAACCAGCCCGATTGTTCCGTGGTTTGGCGGCAAACGTCAACTTGTATAGCAACTGTTTGGGTGATTAAAAATATGGTTAGCACCAATAGATATATGTAATCATATAATTATATTCTGCTCGCAGATCTCATTGCTGTCAGCTAATCCAATAATAAGCTACTGGTAAAGTTCCTTAGATGAGTGTGCTCATCTATAGCTATCAATATTTTTCTTATTTATTATGCAGAAAATGAAAACTAGGCACATCCAAAGATGACAATCAAACACTTACTAAAATAAAAACTCTTAAAAATATAATTTATAGACAAAAAAGCTAAATATATAAGGTTCTCCATTCCACCAGCTATTTAATTTTATATATAATAATCAATAAGTTAATAAATAAATCAACTTTATTTCACTAAATAATAGATGATTCATGTTAAATGTATGGTAAATTCCACAAACCATAAAACAAAGTAAATTATTGATATTTATAAATATTTATTATTTAAATATCTTGATTTTTCATAATTATGACTTTAGAGACAAAAACTATCTCGTTCAATGCCACGTTCAAATCATAATTTTTTTTCTACGATGCGCTTGTAAGCCAATATCGTTCAATTAACGATCAAGCAAGCCTAGATGCAATCTTGTATATCTGTTCAAAGATTTTAAGGAATTAATGGCTATGACTCATCAAGTCACATTAACTTTCAACAAACTTTGACCATAGTAGAAGAGTATTTTTAGTTTATGCAAAGTATAGAGAAACTTATCAAGACAAGGCCCTTTAAACCATGTCATTGTTAAATTTAGCTATATAAATTTTGCTCACCGAGTAAAGTCCTGATATAACTTGCTTGATGAAACTATATTTTTCAACTATTAAAGATAGCTCACCAGAAATGCGATCCACCAAGGTATGGGGAAAAGTCAATGACAAAGAAGTATGCGCGTTTTTTACCTACAACAGAATCTTTTACTCTTGAAGATTTTCCATATTATTGGATTACTCAAGTACATGCTCAGTATGTACAAAATATTGATAATGCTTTAAAAAAATATGGGTTAGATAACTCACGTCGACGCATTATGTTGGCTTTAAGTAGCAAGCCCCATGCGAGTGTTTCTGAACTTTCAGATATGATTATTTCAAAAATGTCGACGACTACCAAGATTGTTTATCGTTTAAAAGATGAAGGTTTAGTAGAAACTTATTCTTGTCAGACCGATGGTCGAATCACCCGCGTAGTACTTACAGACAAAGGTACTGAAATGATCAATAAGATTAATGATCTAACCAGCGTAGTACTCGAACAATCTTTCGAAGGTATCACCCCTTTGCAATTAGAGAAAATGATGGAAAGTTTGAAATTACTTTTAAAGAATCTTTCTCGTTAAAAATAGGATAGACATCTTATTAAGCTCTCTTAGGAGAGCTTTTCTATTTTAAGGCCTCGTCTAGGGATTGATAGAAACAACATCTCACATAAAATAAGCAATTAACTTCTCATCTGTTGACTTGAGTCCTTAACTCCAGTAGAAATTCTCTTTCAACAACTGCATAGCAAATTTTTGAAAATGGCTAAAAGAAAATACAAAAGTGACAAGTTTCAAGTGCGTCGTATTAACCGTCAATGGTGGGTACTTGAAAAAGACCTTGAATCAAACTGCTATTTAAAACATGAACAAGTGGCAACAAAAACCTTAGCAAACAACTATGCTGATGATTATATTGAACAATATTATATGAATCTTTATATTCAACAAGAGTTGAAAAAACCTGAAACTGTATAAAAAAGCCATTTGGCTTTTTTTTATTTTTAATATTTAAAGATTATAAAGTCAAAAATTAAGGATAAAAAAAACCTACATCTTGGGGAAAATGTAGGCTATAAAATGCACAAAAAGGAAATATATATCCTTCTTGATGGAAAGAATTTTACGATAATATAAGCCTTTATTTTATATTACTTTTGTAAACTTAATAGTGGTTATTGTATTTGTTTAGACTTTTAGAAACCTCCCCGTCTTTATATATAGTGATTAAATTTTGGCTTATTAAGATTTTAATCTTCACAATTTAATCCTTCTCATTTTTATAATTTATTTTCATGGCTTTTATTAAAATATTTCTGCATAGACAAATATAAGCTTCTGTTTTAATAAGTTTTTTACAAAAATAAGCATAAATCTTTTTTTAACTTAAGACAGATAAAAATTAATAAATAACAAAAACATAAATTAAATATTAAGTATATAATTTATTTAAGATCTCAATTTTAGTTCAAAAAAAAGACAATTGAAATTTATTTATTACTGTTTTGATTACTACAGAAAGATTACAATAACGACTAATAATTAGATTACCCGCCCATACAATCTTTCTAGGCATGTTATGACTTCAATGTCGAACAACACCCAAAAGCATTTTATTGTTGAGCAGATTCCACTACCAACTTGGGTCAGTGATGAAAATGGCTTGATATTATATTGCAATGTAGAGTGTACAGAATATTGGCAGGATACTTTTTCTCCATTACCTCAGCAATGGTTAGATTTTATATCTCCTGTCGATTTAGACGAAGTCAAAAATAGATGGCTCGAGGCAATTCGCCTGCAAAAAAGAATAGAATTAAAATGCCGACTTTTACAAAGTGGCAATCAATATCGATGGTGCAAACTTTCTATTCAAGCATCCAAATATCGCGGCTCTTCTTTAGCCAGCGAATGGTATGTCAGCTTTTTAGATATTGATCACGATATTCAAGAGCAACAAAACTTGCAAAAGAATATTGAAATACAAAATCAAATGTTAGACATCAGTGTAGATTGCATTAAAGTATTAAATGTAGACGGCACCGTTTCTCATATGAATAAATCAGGATGCCTCGCTCTAGGTGTCCCTGTCGATGAAACAAAATTTGGGATGAAATGGCTTGAGCTTTTGCCACCTCATATTCGTAAACGTGGACGTGTCGCTTTAAAAAAAGCCCTTCAAGGCAAAGTTGCCAGATTCGCTGGAATGAGTTGTTTACCAGATCAAGACCCCGAATATTGGGATAATATGTTGACCCCGATTCATCGGGAAAATGGTGAAATCATACAAATACTGTGTGTATCCCGTAACGTCACTCAACAGCATCTGACAGAAAATCAACTTAGAAATATGAGTGAAAGAGATGAGCTGACCGGATTATGTAATCGGCGTTCATTTAAATTTCAGCTTAAACGGACCCTAGCATATTCAAAAGACAGCCAAACAAGTGTGGGGTTGCTATTAATTGACCTTGATCATTTTAAGCATATTAATGACACATTAGGGCATAGCGCAGGCGACCATCTCTTAAAAGTTTTATCCAAACGGTTTAGTCATTGTGTTGATGATGAAAGATGCTTTGTCGCAAGACTGGGTGGAGATGAATTTGCGGTTATTATTAATAACCTTAAATCTGAAAGTGATGTGCGTGACCTAGCAGCAATCTTACTTCAGCAGCTAAATCAACCTATTACCTATTTAGGCAATGTTCTAAATGGTGGTATGAGTATTGGTTGTGCGATTTATCCTCAAGATGCCGTCGACCAATCAGGTTTACTCAGTTGTGCAGATATGGCATTGCATGATTTAAAAGCACGTGGTCGTGGTGGTATTCGCATGTATGACCCATGCATGATGCAAATGACCGAAACAGTCGCTTCTCAGCTTAATTTAGCACGTCAGCTTATTCGTCATCATACTATTCAGCCCTACTATCAACCTAAAGTAGATTTAAAAACTCATCGTGTTGTAGGTTTTGAAGCTTTATTGCGATGGCATACAACTTCCGCTCAAAGAGGCTATCCTTCTCAAATTGCAGAAGCTTTTAAAGATTATAATTTAGCGAGTAAAATCGGTGAAACGATGCAACATCAAGTTTTACGTGATATCGCAAAATGGATAGATCTTGGCATTAAACCTCTTCCTGTTTCGCTCAATGCTGCTCCAGTTGAGTTTTTAAGAGACAACTATGCTGAACGGCTCTTGAAAAAGATCAATCAATTTCAAATTCCAACACATTATATTGAAGTAGAAGTCACTGAACATATGCTGGGCGATCGAGGTTCAGAATATGTGATCCGTGCACTTAACAAATTAAAACAACATGGCGTACATATTGCTCTAGATGACTTTGGTACAGGTTTTTCATCACTTACCCATATCCGTGACTATCCAATTGATAGTTTAAAAGTAGACTGTAGTTTTATACAAAAGATGCAGCATGACCCATCAATTTATGCGATTGTACAAGCAATTGGATTACTCGCTCCAAATTTATCACTGGGGCTCATTGCAGAAGGAATTGAAACCCCTGAACAAGAAGAACTACTGCGACAATTTGGATATAGTATAGGCCAAGGATTTTTATTTGAATCTGCTATAGATGCTAATCAAGTCATTTCAATACTTAAACAAAATCAACCTTACTTAGAAAGTCATTATCATGCTTTAAGATAAAATTTATAATAAAATCTCTCACTTTTCTCCCTACTAAAAATAAACAATAATCTTTTAAAAATTGTTCATAATATAAGCATAAAGATAATAAATCGGTGTTTTGGCACCATAGATTGTCACAGGACAATAAGGAGCAATATATGAGTTATCACCATATCTTAGTTCCAGTCGATGGTTCTCCTACTTCACTCATTGCTGTAAATCATGCAGCAGCACTTGCTAAGGCCTTTGGTAGTAAAGTGACTCTAGTATATGCGCTTACTATAGATCCTTTTATTTCTGTAGAATTCATTGATAGTACAGAATTAGCACAGGATTACTTTAATAAAGCTAGAGCATCTATTCAGGGTATTTTAGACCAAGCGAAAGAACAATTTAGCCAACATGGAATTTCTGTTGAAACAAAAATTGTTGAGGGTCAAACAATTCACACAGAAATTATTAAAGCCGCTACTGAACTCAAAGCAGACCTATTAGTGATTGGTTCTCATGGTCGAAAAGGGTTTAAAAAGTTCTTCTTAGGAAGTGTGACTCAAGCTCTTTTAGGAGAAATTCATTTACCGGTATTAGTCGTAACTGAATAATTTTTCTTAAGTTAAAAAAACCGATCTTATGTAGATCGGTTTTTTAATGACCTGTATTACTGAGCTTTATATGTAAATTTAATTAGAGATCCTGGGTTTTCTAATGTGTTCGTTACAGAGCCATCATCTTTTTGGACATTTCCGGCTGTATCAGTCAACACATATAAAACATTCCCATCTGGACTTGCAATCACGTCACGATAACGGTTGCTGCTTTTAAACATCGGCACGGCGTCATCATAAGTCGCACTATACGTTGGATCTAACTTAATACGGAAAATAACACCACGTTTTAAAGATGGAACCAACAATGTATTTTCCCAACCAGCAATTGCTTTTTTGCCGCCCTTATAGACATAAGCAGATGACGGTGCAACGGTTGGCCAGCAAATGTAGGTCATATCCCCACAAGTTGGGTCATTATAGTTATAGGTATCCTGCACGGTATATAAAGTTTTTAACGGCGGTACAAAGTTTTTACCAGTCCATTCAGACTCTTTCGTCACAGGTACACCTGCCGCTACTTTTACTCCATTTTGCCCTAAATCTTTAATTTGTGACTTATTGGTTGCTGCCGAATAATTTGCATAGGCATAGCCGCTGTCATCTTTGTAACCCGCTACATTTGGCCAACCATAGTTACCACCTTTGACAATGAGGTTAATTTCATCATCAGAGTTTGGACCTTGTTCAGATTGCAACAATTTACCATTTGGAGTAAATGCTAAGCCCTGTGGATTACGGTGTCCGAGCGTATAAATATGGCTAACCACCCCATTAAAACTTGGATTATCTTTTGGAATACTTCCATCAAGATTTAAGCGTAGTACTTTACCCATATAGGTATGATAGTCTTTGCTACTCACTTCTTGTCGAGTCGGCGTATGCTGTGCCTGATTTGGCAAGAATAAATAAACAAGCTGGTTACGCCCTTGGTCACCAATCGTATAGTAAATCTTTTGGTCTGGACCAATAACAAGACGACCTGATTGATGATCTTTCGATGAAGGTAATCCTGCTAATAAATCGACTGGCTTTTCAAGCGTATCAGTTGACTTGTTATAAGTATATCGACGAATAATCGTTTGATTCGGTAGTTCTTTATCTGTAGATTTCGGATTTTTAAATGTACCTGAAATATAGATATAAGGATTATTTTTAAAATCAGGATGGAAGGCAAAGCCTAACAAACCGTTTTGTCCATCAGCATCATTTACAATCTCAGGCACCTGAAAAACTGTTTTTACACTGCCCGACTCTGGATTCACTCTTAGAATCTTACCTGTTGCACGCTCTGTTAACCAAATTTGATTATCAGGTCCCCACAACAAAGCATGTGGCTTATTTAAATTGGATAGAATAACTTTCTTGTCAAAGTTTTCTGATTTCGCTTTAGCAAATTGAGATGGAGTTAGAGGAACATCAGCAAAGGCTGAGAGTGTAACTAGCTGAGCAGCGCCTAATAAAGCAATTTTAGCCAATAAATGTTTATTCATGTGTCCACCTTATAAATTGTCAAAATTTTCCGAGAATTTTTAAACCTCTAATAAAGGGTTTGTACGAGTTCTCTATATGATTTGTATTATGATGAATAACGAATCTATTAAAATCTAAATTTCTGAAAGGCTCTGTTGCATAAAAGTAGCTATTAAAACTGAATAAACTCTCTTTAAGATGAGCAACTTAACTATACGATTTATCTATTCATTTTATATCTGAAACTTTTTTGAAATGACATGAGTTAAATAAATATTTATTAATGAAGTAATTGATAGTTAAAAATTAATACTCAAAGAGACAATTCTAATTATAAAAATATACATCACTAAAGACTAAAAGTTAGAAGCTGTAATTGAGAGCTATTTTTACAACGAAGGTGTCTTATGTGTGCAAACTTTAAACCTCTTAAGAAAACACATGCCAATCAATTAAAGTTATTTGAACCCACTTTTGAATATAAGATGGATATTTTCCCAAGTGATGATTGTCCACTCATTTTATCGAATGAAAATGAGCTTGAGTGGCGAAAAGCTAAATTTGGAATGCTTCCCCCTTATGCCAAAGAAATTGCATTCAAATATGCAACTTATAATGCCAGAACAGAGACAGTACAACAAAAGCGCTCTTTTAAACATGCTTGGTTAAATGACCAATTTGCGCTTATTCCTGTTGAAGCCATTTATGAACCTAAATATATCAATGGAAAAGCACATTGGTATGGTATTTTCCGGCAAGATGGGCACCCTTTTACACTGGCTGCGATCTTTGAGGAAACACTTATTGATGAACAGAAAGTGAGGTCAATGTCACTATTAACAATCAATGCTGATCATCACCCTTTTATGAAACAATTTCATAAACCGGATGATGAAAAACGCTCAGTTATTGTGATACCGGATGATCTTAGAAATGATTGGCTCAACTGCACTCATTCTGAAGCAAAAGACTTTTTCTTAGATATGCCTGCGAATGAATTTGCCTCAATGCCAAAAGCTGAAATGAAGAATTATGATTAAATCGGTTTAGTCGACTTAGGTTAGTCAGCCTTAAAAACTTATGCTATTCTTCGGGCACTTTTAAATGCCTCAAACTCTCTATACCTATGACACTTACGCCACCTTAAGTTTATTTACCCTTATTCATTGTAAATAACTCATCACTGTTTAGTGATGTGGTGTAATCGCTTGTGTTGGTATATCACATCACTAGCCTTTCAAAATTTAGAACTTAGGCTATTTCTCATGTTATCGAATGTCCGAGAACAATGGTTCTCTAATGTCCGCGCAGATATTCTTTCCGGTCTTGTTGTGGGTCTTGCTTTAATTCCAGAAGCAATTGCATTTTCAATTATTGCGGGTGTAGATCCCAAAGTTGGTTTATATGCATCCTTTTGTATTGCCGTTATTATTTCTTTCGTAGGTGGTCGTCCCGCTATGATTTCGGCAGCTACAGGCGCAATGGCTTTGGTTATGACAACGCTCGTAAAGGACCATGGGCTTCAATACCTATTTGCAGCAACAGTATTAACTGGCGTCATACAGATTTTGGCAGGATATTTCAAACTCGCCAAACTCATGCGTTTTGTTTCTAAATCGGTGGTTATTGGATTCGTTAATGCCCTCGCCATACTCATCTTTATGGCTCAATTACCAGAATTGGTAAATGTGACGTGGCATGTCTACTTATTAGTAGTAATCGGCTTAGGAATTATTTATCTATTCCCCTATATTCCAAAAATTGGAAAGTTCTTTCCCTCACCTCTTATTTGTATTGTAGTGGTCACATTACTCGCTATTTTCTTAGGTTTTGACGTTCGAACAGTTGGTGATATGGGGTCATTACCAGATACGTTACCTATATTTCTAATTCCGAATATTCCTTTAAATTTAGAAACCCTCCTTATTATTCTTCCATACTCGTTAGCCCTTGCCGCGGTTGGCTTACTTGAATCAATGATGACTGCAACAATCGTTGATGAAATGACAGATACATCTAGTGATAAATTTCAAGAATGTAAAGGTCAAGGTATAACAAATATTGCTTCAGGTTTTATGGGCGGTATGGCTGGTTGCGCCATGATTGGTCAATCAATGATTAATGTAAAATCGGGTGGTCGCACACGTTTATCCACTTTCTGCGCAGGCATATTCTTACTTATTTTAGTTGTATTTTTAAGTGGTTGGTTAAAAGTGATTCCTATGGCTGCTCTGGTTGCGGTCATGATTATGGTATCGATCAGTACTTTTGAATGGAGCTCTCTCACTCAATTTAAAAATAATCCTAAAAGTAGCAATGTCGTTATGATCGCTACCGTTATTGTAGTGGTTGCTACCCATAACTTAGCGCTAGGTGTGTTAACTGGTGTATTACTTTCAGCACTTTTCTTAGCTAATAAACTTGAAAATGATATTCGTATAGAAACTTCATTCGAGAATCAAGCTCGTCTATATGAATTAAGAGGTCAAATATTTTTCAGTTCATCTGAAAAATTTATGCAACGTTTTAACTTTAAAGAAGAAATTAAAGAGGTCATTATTGATCTTACGCACTCTCATATTTGGGATGTGACTTCAGTTGCCATGCTAGATTCAGTAGTGAATAAATTTCAAAAGAACGGCATTAAGGTAACGGTCCGCGGTTTAAATGAAGCCAGTTCAATCATGATTGATAAATATGGTACTCATGCAAAAATCTAAAAAAGGTCCTTCGGGACCTTTTCCAATTTCAAGACATAGTTCTTATTAAGGTGATTTATATAACAATCGATTTGGGCTACCAGAAGGATTTTTTACCACATTACTACTTGCTTGATTTAAAAGATTAGTTGAGATTGTCTGAGGTGTTGCTGTAGGTGTACTTTGCAACATTTCAGCTACGATCCCAACAACATGTGGAGTAGCCATTGAAGTTCCACTTAAAACTTTAGTTGCGGTATTACTCCCAATCCATGAAGAATTGATCTGGCTTCCCGGTGCAAAAATATCAACGCAGCTTCCATAATTAGAATAACTCGCTCGTGTATCAGTATCATCTGTAGCAGCGACAGTAATTGCTTTACTCACTCTAGCTGGAGAAGAACTACACGCATCTGCATTAGAATTTCCTGCAGCGACAACCATCACATAACCGTTATTAAATAAGTTTTCTACTGCGCTATCTAAGGATGTGTTCGCATCACCGCCTAAAGACATATTCACCACAGCTGGCTTTTTACCATTTTTTAATATCCAATCTAACCCAGCAATCACGTTACTCGAAGCACCAGATCCATCACATCCTAAAATTCGTATTGGTACTAAACTTACGTTCTTAGCAACACCATACGTACTGCCACCAACGGTTCCTGCTACATGAGTCCCATGTCCATTACAATCCATTGTACCATTTCCATCAGAGATCGCAGTATAGCCACTTAATACTCGTCCAGAGAACTGTTGATGTGTAGATAATATTCCGGTATCAACAATATAAGCTGTTGTGCCCGAGCCTGTTTGTAAATATGAATAAGCTGAATTTAAAGGTAAGGTTTTCTGATCAATACGATCTAAGCCCCAATCTGGATTGCTTTGTATAGTTGCATCAATTTTCATGACTGTGTCATTTTCTACTGAAAGAACTTTGGGATTTTTTTTCATAGCTTCAACAAAAGCACTACCCGCAGCATCGGGTAAATAAATTGCAAATCCTTTAAGTACAGTATCATAAGTCTGTAATATCTTTCCCCCATGTTGTTTAGCAATACTTTGTGCAAAATCATTAGAAGGACCAACATCCTTATTGAGAATAACAATATATTGGTTTTTAATAATTCCTTTTGCTTCAGAGGAACTTAATACAGAATTTGTTATAGCTGGTGCTGCATGGACTAGATTAACGGCGGCCATTGTTAAGAAAGCAGCCGATATTTGGCAAAATTTCATAAAAAATCTCCATTTTTTTACTTCAGACATCATTGTTATGATCAGTACAGTCTTTATAGTTAGAGGTTAAAATCTTTTAGAAAGGAATTTTTATTATATTCTCCATATATTATAACCAAGTCATATTTTCATAAAACTTGGGTCTATACAATACTCTTATCTTTTTCTATAAAAAGTGAGAACCAATTCAAATAAATTAAAAAATTGAAGATTATTTTACTTTATTAATAATTTAGATTAGCTGGGATGTATAATGTAAAAATATATAATCATTAAAAACAATATAAATGTAGAAATAATGAGATATGTTCCAATGGTGTTAAAACTTCTTAAAAATTTCCAGATATCCATAAATAAAATATAAAACAGTGAGTTATATAAATTTTTGCAAATTTCAATCCTAACTTCAACCAGAATAAATTTACAATTTCTTTAACTATACATATTCAGTATTAAATATGTAAAGATATATTACCCAAGTTTCTATTACTTACTGATTCTATAATTTTTTAAATAATCTTAAATATATAGACAAATACTAAAATTAATAAAACCTATCATTTTTTAATTTTAGTTCTGGTAACTCAACCGTACATCCTGCTAAATGATGTCTACAGTTAACACTATATTCAATAAATCCATCTTTAATAAAGTAATTACAATGCCCATACATAATTATGAACTGATCAAAAGTTGGTTTTTCCAAATTATTATTAAAAGTCCATTGGTTACCATTAGAAAAAGGATAATGTACAGGAATATAGTGAAGATAACCGCAACCTGGACACATATGTTTATACATACCACCTTCAAAATATTGTACTTTCATAAAGGCTCCTTTATAAATAAAAAAACCAACTCATGAGAGCCGACTAAATCAATTACTTTCAAATACTATATATATTATTTAATTATTTTTATAACGTTTATTTTTTTATAATTTATCAAGCCTATATGACAAATTCATGAATGATAAGTCAGCTTATATTTTAATTAATCTACTTATTAAATGATAATTCGAGTTAAATCATGAAAAAAATCCTAGTTTATTTCTTATTTATGACAGGTCTATCTTATTCATTCATATTAATCTTTGGATAGATATTATAGCTATATCACCCTTTATCTTATTGTTTTTAAAAGTCAAATAAAAAAGTCCGCATCTTGGGAAGCTACGGACTTAAAAACTCAACTAAACAACAGCTAAACAATTTATTGTCTAGTGAGAAAGCACTATCTTTTTAATCTAATTAAGTTCCACTGTTAGGTCAACAACAATAAATAATTTCTATAAAAAAACAGGTTAAGATGTGATTCACCTCACACTTTATCTGTCTATAAAATTAATTACTCATACAATCACATTGCATATATTGTAATTCGATTGTTTAAACTAATATCGACTTAAAATAGTGTTCCAAAATAGAGTAATGATTAATTTTAGGAATAAGCTTAAAAGAAACAAAATCCTGATCTTGCTCTTTTTTAATATCAAAATAATTTTGGCTTTGCCATTTCAACTCTTCGAGCTCAAGTTCTCCACAGAAAATTGAACATGGAATAGTAATTCGATCACTGTGATGAACAGGACTATATTTTAAGATATCTTCGCTTGAAAGATTGAGAGCATGATTTAAATGAGTGCTTTGTATAGGCCTTAAATCATAAATTCCACTTAGCAACACCATCTCAGATATGAATGGATGGCCTAATGACAAAACAGCCAGATGCGCCCCTGCTGAATGCCCCACCAGAACCATCTCATCGGTTCTCCAGTCTTGCTCTCGAATAAAATCGAGAGCTTGATTAATTTGAGAAGCAATATCTGAAATTTTGCTTTGTGGGGCTAGATCATATTCTAAAAGAACACACTGGGCTCCTTTTGCTAGAACATACGGCACGATGAATGCAAAATCTGATTTATCACACCATTGCCAATAACCACCATGAATAAAAATAACAGTCTTTTTGGCTTGCTCTAATGGGAATAAATCTAAGGTTGACCTTGGGTGCGTCCCATATTGAATATCTGCAATATGAATAAATTCTTGGTAGCTCAGTAAACTTGTCCGTTGAAATTCTGCCAATATCTCATGTTCATTAGCCACAGTTCTAGCATTGTCATAGAGTCTCATAGGTCTCTCACTTCAACGATTCTTCATGAGCATTTAAAGCAAGCTTGGCTGATGACCGTTTTAAATAATAGAAAACAGTAAGCACAACAACTAATGGAACTCCAAATTGTAAAGTTGACTTAAACTCATTGGTAAACCATGTGGTGACTGTGATACTTAAAATTGTGATTAATCCCAACAGTGAAATTAACTGGCTTGCTTGAACCTTAAACTTTAATTGCTGGCCTTGTTGTGCCATTTTCCGTCTAAAAAACATATGGGTAACAAAAATACTGCCCCAAGTGAACAATGCGCCAAACATAGATAAAGCAATCATGATCGGAAAAGCAGAGGCTGGGTTAATCGTATAAACAATACTTGCAATACCAATACCCACTGCTGACAACAGCAATGCGTTAATTGGTACGCCATTATGACTAATGCGACCAAATAATTTCGGTGCATCACCTGCTCTTGATAAGCTAAATAGCATACGTGTCGAGATATACAACATACTATTCATGGCGGATAAGGCCGCGACAATTACAATAAAATTTAAAATACTGTCCGCATATGGAATACCTACAATTTTCATTACCATCACAAAAGGGCTGGTCGCATCGGCTCCAATTAAAGTTGTCCAAGGAACAAGTGCCACAATGAGAAATAAAGACAGCAAATAAAATAGAATTAAACGAATTGCAGTACTTTTAAAAGCTTTCTTAACAGCTCTTTCTGGATCTTTAGCCTCACCTGCCGCAACAGCGATCATTTCAATACTTAAATAACTAAATATTGAAATGATTACCCCGATCCAGACCCCACTAAAACCATGAGGAAAAAAGCCACCATGCTCGGTTAAATTAGAGAGAACCTGTTCTGTTCCTCCATGACTTTGAGTCAAAATACCAATTGCTAAAAGAATAAATACAATAATTGCAAAGACTTTTATTGTCGAAAACCAATATTCAACCAATCCAAAAGCTTTAACGCTATATGCATTAACCACAAGCAAAGTCAGCGAGAAAAAAGCGATCCAGACCCAAGAGCCTACATCTGGAAACCATAATTTCATATAGTCAGCTACTGCTGTAATTTCTGTACCGACCGCTAATACAATACATGCCCAATAACAATAACGGACTAAAAACCCAGCAAGAGGACTTACATAATGCTCAGCATATGCTCCAAATGAGCCTGACGTAGGATGCTGAACTGTCATCTCAGCCAAACAAGCCATAATAGCAAATGCAATTAAGCCGCCAATGGCATAGCTCACGATGACAGCTGGCCCAGCAAAGCTAATTGCAAACTTGCTTCCCATGAACAGCCCTGTACCAATCGCTCCACCAATTGCAATCATTCCCATCTGTTTTGCAGATAATTTCTTATGTAAACCCGCTTCTCGATTTTGTATTTCATCAAAACTGCTCATAGGCCCTCCTAGCCATTCTTCTGATATTAACCTTTAACGATCAGGTCACTTCACTGCGCACCAAATAACGCTCATTTTTCCATTCACTATTCAACATAATCTGCTTAAGTTGCTGTACGGCATTCCAGATATCTTCAAAACCTAAATATAGAGGTGTAATTCCAAAACGTAATACTTCCGGCTCTCGATAATCCCCAATCACACCACGAGCAATAAGCGCCTGAATAATTTCATAACCAAACTCATGTCTATAACTGACATGACTGCCACGATATTTATGGTTTAAAGGTGTGATCAATTCAAAACCAAACTGAGGACATTCTTGTTGAACAAGTTGAATAAACAAATCAGTTAATTTGAGGGATTTCTCACGTATTTGTTGCATATCAGCTTGTAAGAAAATATCGATACCACATTCGATTAAGCTCATCGAAATGATAGGTTGAGTTCCACACAAATAACGACGAATACTGTTAGCTGGTTCATAGTGCTGAGCCATATCAAATGGTTTTTTGTGTCCCCACCAGCCTGATAAAGGTTGCCAGAACTGATCACGATGCTTTCGATTTACCCATAACAGCGCTGGAGAACCTGGGCCGCCGTTTAAGTATTTGTAAGTACAACCAATCGCAAAATCACTGTTGCTCTGATTAAGATCCATAGGCACTGCACCAACCGAGTGACATAAATCCCAAATAATCAAAGCATCTTTAACGTGAATTTGTTGATTAATAGACTCCATATCATAGAAATATCCAGTCCGATAATTCACATGAGAAAGAACAACGACAGCCACATCTTTTGCCAAAACATGAGATAAATCATCGGCCCCATCAATTAACTCAACTTGATAACCTTGATTAATCAAGCCTATAAAGCCTTCAATAATATAAATATCGGTTGGGAAGGCATCTTTTTCTGCAACAATAATTTTACGTTCCGGAAATTTTTCGGCTTGAATTTTTACCGCTGCGGATAAAACTTTAAATAAATTTAAGGTGGTTGAATCTGAAATAACCACTTCCCCTTTTTCGGCACCGATAAGCTGTGCGACTTTATCTCCGAGCCTAGTCGGTAGCCCCCACCAATCTGCTTTATTCCAACTATTAATGAGGTCCTCGCCCCACTCTTTTGAAATAATATGCTGAGCAACCTCTAATGATTTCTTTGGTCTTGCACCTAAAGAATTACCATCTAAATAAATGACATTTTTTGGCAGTGCAAATTCATCTTTAAACTTTTTGAGTTCATCATCCTGATCCCAATAGAGGCATTGTTCGCGAGTAATCATTTGTTATTTCACCTATTTTCAACATTTCCTTTGTATTTGAATTTTATCACGCCAATTCTTTCGATTTATTCGATAATATTTGATTAAAATTTGCTATTTTCGTATAAAATTCGAATTAAAATTAAAAAACATGGATGAAATTCGAAAATGAATGTGGATGCAATCGACCTAAAAATCCTGAAGTATTTACAAGATAATGCTCGGTTAAGTAACCAAGAACTGGCCGATCTCGTTAACCTTTCGGCTTCAGCTTGTCATCGGCGTGTTAAAATTTTAGAAAGCAATGGTGTAATTGAAAAATATCAAGCAAAAGTTAATTATGAAAAACTAGGCATAAAAATTGAGGCAATCGTCGAAATAAAACTTGCCCAGCTAACAGAAAATGATCACAACTTCTTTTTAAGTCAGATCAAAAATTTTGATGAAGTCATTAATGCATATATTATTACTGGTGAATCTAATTATGTTTTACACGTTGCGACCAAAGATTTGAGTTCTTTTTCTCATTTCGTCATTAACACCTTAAATAAAATAAAAGGTGTAGTGAGCATCAATTCCAAGATCATTTTACAGAAGATTGTGCAAAAACCACTTTGACCCCTCATTTTTAATTAAAGAGTCACCTCATGATCGAAACAAAGCGTTTAATTTTAAGACAGTGGAAAGAAAGTGATTTTGAGCCATTTATAACAATGGGCTTAGATCAAGATGTTATGCAATTTTTCCCAAATCTTTTAACACCCCAAGAAAGCCTGAATTTAATCCAAAAAATTTCATCTCTCATCCATGAAAAAGGTTGGGGCTTTTGGGCAGTAGAATTAAAAGAAACCCATCAATTTATCGGGTTTATTGGTCTACACAACCAACCTGAACAATTTGACTTTTCTCCATGTGTGGAAATTGGGTGGCGACTTGCAAAAGAGTTTTGGAAACAAGGTTATGCAACAGAAGGTGCAAAAGCAGTTTTAGATTATGGTTTTAATATACTGAATTTAGATAAAATCGTTTCATTTACCGCTACGATTAATACACCCTCTCAAGCTGTCATGAAAAAACTTGGAATGCAAAAAGTTAAAAACTTCGAACATCCTAAAGTTCCTCTTCATCACGAATTAAGAGAACATGTGCTATATGAAATCACGAATGCTTACTCATCAAAGTCATAACCGACAGAGGTTGAACATTCCCAATATTCATTAAGTTTATCTGCTATTTCTTCTTTTTCCATAGTGGTAAGCACATAAAAAAGTTTAGCCTCTTTATTCTTTCTTAGAATTAATAAATTGTAATAATCATACTCAGGTCCATTCAGCCCCAAGGTAAGTTGTGACTCACAATGTTTTTCTGCTTTGTAGTGCCACTCAAGTTTATAAGTATCAAGGCCATCGGCAGCATTGATTACGATACCGTCATTGGTTCCACCAATAAATCCAATTTTCATTGCTTTCTCTAAGTTCTTATAGGAATAACTTTAAATATAACTTTAAATAAGTATCCTTCAATTTATAAAATGTTTGTCAATACGTATCCTATGTAAGCAACCTTAATCCTAGGGGCTAAAAACCTTAAATAAATTTTAAATATTTTTAATTTAAGGGAGGAATTTTCTACTAAAACTGTCTCATTATTATTTTTTGTTTTACCAAATTCCACGTTATAATTTCAAACCCTTTATCTCTCCTATCCATCCTATGAAACTATGTAAATTTTAGAAAATTATTGGATGGAGCTTTAAATTAGTTTGAGTATTTATAAGTTTATTTAATTTATGATTTTAAAAGGATATATGGTAAATGTGTCTTAAAAATTTTGCTCTGAATGATTTTGGAGATATTTAAAAAAATGTCTAAAATCATAATGTTTGATATGGATGGCACACTCTTAGATCTCGCTTTTGATGATTTCATATGGAATGAATGTCTTCCTGAACGGCATGCAAAAATAAATCAACTTCCTCTTTCCGAGAGCAAAGAAAAGCTATATCAATTTTATCAATCACATCGCCATACGCTTGTTTGGTATTCATCAACCTATTGGACTAAAACTGTAGGCGTTGATGTACTCAAATTACAACAAGAATTTCAATCTAAGATCCAAGCTCGTTCTGGCTGCATTGAGCTTTTGCAACAACTTAAAGAGCAAGGATACACGTGTTGGTTAGTTACAAATGCTGACCGCGCGAGCTTACGTTTAAAACTCGATAATATTGCGATTGAACATTTCTTTGATGTCATCATATCAAGCGAACAAGTAGGTTATGCCAAAGAAGATATTAGTTTTTGGCAAGAACTCCAAAGATTACATCCATTCAATCCAGATGAAACGATTTTTATTGATGATACGGCCCCCGTATTAAAGACAGCAGAAAAATTTGGTATTCAACACTTGTTTACTATCTCGCAGCCCTCAAGTCTAAAGGATATAAAACAGCATCAAGATTTAGAATTTAAAGCACTAGATCGGCTTACTGAATTGCTGTCTATATTGAATGAAATTGATAGAAAGGATAATGATGTCAAAATTGCCTGAAAACGATGCTGTAGAGACCATGCGTGTCGACAAATGGTTATGGGTTGCTCGTTTTTTTAAAACTCGTTCAATTGCTAAAGGAGCGATTGAAGGAGGTAAAGTACATCACAATAATGAGCGTGTAAAAGTTTCCAAAGAAATTCGAGTTGGAATGGAACTTGTTATTCAGCAAGGGTTTGATAAAAAAACTGTTGTGATAAAAGCTCTTTCGAACACACGTGGTCCAGCTCCAATCGCACAGCAACTTTATGAAGAAACCGAAGTAAGTATTGCTAGACGGGAGTTGATTGCATCCCAACGAAAATTGCATAATCTAGCTCGACCTGACCATAGACCGGGTAAAAAGGATCGTCGTCAAATTATTCGGTTTAAACAGGAGAATGATCAAAATTGGTCATACGGTGATGAATAAAAACGTCGAGTTGTGTCGCACACACACATACAACACATAGAAGCTATAGAAAAAATCTGTCACTATTACCCTAGTGAAACAAGTTGAGATTCAATGCATCCACTTGGGTTAAACGTGATGAACATAGAGTATTGAGGTTTTTGAGATGGATGAGAATAAAAGCAAAGCATTACAAGCCGCGCTAAGTCAAATTGAGAAACAATTTGGCAAAAATACGGTGATGCGTCTCGGTGACAACACTGTTCAAGCTGTTGAAGCTGTATCTACAGGCTCTTTGACTTTAGATATTGCATTGGGGATTGGCGGTTTACCAAAAGGTCGTATTGTCGAGATTTATGGTCCAGAATCTTCTGGTAAAACCACAATGACTCTACAAGCAATTGCACAATGTCAAAAAACTGGTGGTACGTGTGCCTTTATCGATGCAGAGCACGCATTAGATCCACAATATGCGCGTAAGCTTGGTGTAGACATTGATAACCTGCTTGTATCGCAACCTGATAACGGTGAACAAGCACTCGAAATTGCAGATATGCTCGTTCGTTCTGGTGCAATTGACTTAATCGTTGTCGACTCAGTCGCTGCACTTACTCCTAAAGCAGAAATTGAAGGTGAGATGGGTGACTCTCATATGGGCTTGCAAGCTCGTCTAATGAGTCAGGCACTTCGTAAAATTACGGGTAATGCTAAACGTTCAAACTGTATGGTTATCTTCATTAACCAGATCCGTATGAAGATTGGGGTAATGTTTGGTAGTCCAGAAACCACAACTGGTGGTAACGCATTGAAGTTCTACGCTTCTGTACGTTTAGATATCCGCCGTATTGGTCAAGTAAAAGAAGGCGATGAAATCGTCGGTTCTGAAACACGAGTTAAAGTTGTTAAAAACAAAATGGCTCCTCCTTTCAGAGAGGCTATTTTCCAAATCCTATATGGTAAAGGCACAAACCAGCTAGGCGAACTTGTAGATTTAGCTGTACAACAAGATATCGTACAAAAAGCAGGTGCTTGGTATTCATATCAAGGTAATAAAATTGGTCAAGGTAAGAACAATGTTATTCGCCACTTTGAAGAAAATCCTCAAATGGCTGGAGAGATTGAACGTAATATCCGTGAACAGTTGTTAACAACAGGTACTAATACTGCTCAAGTTGAAGATGAAGAAGAAGCTGATCTTCTACTAGAATCTTAATTATTCATGAGCCTTAAAACGCCCTTCGGGGCGTTTTTTTACAAGGGAACCCCAATACTATGTTCAAAAGAACTGAAGAACAGTCTCAACAAAGAGCTTTGCTCACAGGTCAACGTTTACGCTCTTATGCTTTTGCTTTATTGACTCGTCGAGATTACTCCAAAGCAGAGCTTACCGAAAAACTAACTCGTTATGCACAAAACCCCGAAGAGGTTAAGCGACTTGTTGAAGAATTATCTGAACAAAACTATCAAAGTGATCAACGCGTTGCCGAATTAACATTAGCTAGCCAGATTCGTAAAGGCAAAGGTCCAAAACGTATTAAGCAAGCCTTAAAAACAAAACAAATCGAAAATGATTTAATTGCTGATGAAATTCATAATATTGATTGGGTAGAACAGGCTTATCAACTGAAAGTGAAGAAATTTGGTGAAGAAGTAGAAAAAGATCCTAAACTTAAAGCAAAACAGATGAGATTCTTACAATATAGAGGATTTGATTTAGATGTAATTATGAAAGCAATCCAACGGAGAGTGGATTAAAAGAATGGTGGCAGCCCCACTAGCAAAACTTCGGCACATCATAGATCTGCTACCGTTGCTACCTTCCGGTCCTGGCGGGGTTCACAGAGTACAATTGCGAAGCCACCAGCGGGGCTACCATTGCAAAACAGAGTATAGAGATTTTTAAAATAGTTGCAAGCCTTCTTCACGTTTTTAAGCAAGTTTATGTTTCAATTGATTAATTCATCAGCAAAAAGCCTTAAATTCCTATACTTCTCTCCCCTATATTCTTTCTTGTATCTAATTTTGGATAAAATATGCTTGAAGATTGTAAACTATTCTTGCATTTATATTGTTAGCTGTTTTAATTGCATTGACCAATTAAAATCTTAGATAGTTAAGTGAATAGTTTATATATTCCTTTTTTAAGTTGGCTTTTACATAAATTATGGACCTATACTCATGCGATTGATGAAGCATTCTTTCTTATTTATTGCCTTAATGAGCACTACCTCTCTCTATGCCAACATTCCAATTGAGTCTCGCGGTTTAAGCCAAAGCGGTGGTAGCGCAACTAATACTTCTTCTAATAATGTTTCGGTTCCTAGTAATTTAAACTGGGAATTAATGCAAAAAAATCAACAATTAGAAAATGATATACGTACCCTACGTGGGCAATTAGAAGAACAATCAAATGATATTGAACAATTGAAAAAAGATCTATCTAATCGCTACACAGACCTAGATCAACGTCTAGAACTCCTTAATCAGAAAGTTGATCCTGAAAGTGCACAATCAGATAATCCAGCGAACAGTGATACTTCTGCTACGGCAAGCACAGAAACTCCTGCAGTTGAAAACAAAGTGGTGAATGCTGCCCCAACAAGCACCCCATCCACTACTCCTCCACCCCAACCAGAAGCCTCACAACCACCTTCACAAAACCAATCAAACCCTATAGAGCTTGAAAAGGCAGCTTACACTGTCGCTTTAGATGCCTATAAACAAGGTGGAGCAAAAAAAGCGATTGCTCCAATGCAGAACTTTATTAAAAATCACCCTAATAGTGTCTATACAGGGAATGCCTATTTTTGGTTAGCTGAGTTTAATTTAGCAACTGATCCGGTGAATTATAATGAAGCTAAAAAGAACTACAATGTAGTAGCAACTCGATATCCAAATTCGAGTAAAGCTCCTCGTGCCCTTTATCAGCTCTATAGCATTGCTAAAGATGTCGATAAAAATACAGCTTCAGCAAACCAATATAAAACTAAAATTTTAAGTCAGTATCCAAAATCTGAAGAAGCCAAATTTTTTAATAAATAATAATTTTAAGAAAAAAAAGACACTGCAAAATGCAGTGTCTTTTTTTTTAATATATTTTCTTAACGCACAATACCACGTTCTGACTGTTCAACAGAGTCAATTAGTAATTGAGCTTCAGGAACATTCGGAAGAATATCATTTTTAATCTGCTCAACAGCTTGAACAGAAGTAAGACCTGATTTAAAAATTAATTTATAAGCCTCTCTGAGACCTTGAATTGTATTCTTAGACCAACCCTTTCTACGCATTCCTTCGATATTAATACCGAATGCATGAGCTGGGTTACCAGAAGCCATAACGTAAGCTGGCACATCTTTTAAAATTAGTGATGCTCCACCCACCATACTGTAAGAATCAATTTTACAGAATTGATGAATACCAGAATTACCACCAATGATGATGTGATCACCTATGTGTACGTGCCCAGCGACACCAACGTTATTCGCAAAAATATTGTGATCACCAACAATACAATCATGTGCAATATGTGTATTAACCATCAATAGGTTATGACTTCCTATTTTAGTTAAAGCATTATCTTGCACAGTTCCTCTATGTAAACTGCAATGTTCACGAATTAAATTATGATCACCAATCTCTAACCAGGTTTCTTCACCTTGATATTTCAAATCTTGGCAAACCTCACCAACACTTGCGAACTGGAAAATCTCATTATTTTGACCAATTTTGGTAAAACCACCCACTACTACATGAGAATGAAGTTTAGTACCCGCACCAATCGTCACATTTGGACCGATAACGCAATAAGGTCCTATCTGGACATCTGGAGCAATCACTGCAGATGGATCAATAATGGCCGTAGAATGAATTAAGTCGTGATTGCTCATGCCTGCTCTGTTTTTTGGTGTGAAATCATAATTTCAGCGGTTGTTGCTACAATACCATCCACGGTAGCCGTACAATTATATTTGTAGATACCGCGTTTTTGCATTACTAATTCAGATTTTAATACAAGTTGGTCACCAGCAACTACTTGTTTTTTAAATCTAACTCTTTCCGCACCAGCAAAAAGGAATAAAGAACCAGGTTTTGGCGTTTCATTGTTCATAATAAACCCTAGAACACCTGAAACTTGAGCTAATGCTTCAACAATTAGAACACCAGGCATAATTGGATATTCTGGGAAATGTCCCTGTAGGAACTCTTCATTGATAGAAACATTTTTATAACCAACAATACTATTGTCAGTAACTTCAGTCACACGATCAACCAATAAGAAAGGATAACGATGCGGCAAATATTGACGAATCGTTTGAATCTGCATTGGTAATTCAGGGATGGCAAATTTAGGTGTAGTTGACTCGGTCATAATATTCTATTTACGCAAATTAAAGGTTGATTCAAGAGACTCTATTTGAGCTTGTATATGATCAAGTCGTTTAGTGATTTGGGTCAATGGCACATCTGCTAATTGTCGCAAGCGTACAATTGTCTTTTTCCAATGGCTATTTTCAAATAATCCAATTCCCGAAGAGTAAGTACCAGGTTCAGAAATATTTTTTGTGACCATTGACATTCCGGTCAAAGTCACGTTATCGGTAATAGAAAGGTGGCCTGATACACCGCAAGCCCCAGCTAGAATACAGTTTTTGCCAATTTTAACACTACCAGCAATTCCGCATTTAGCAGCGATAGCTGTATTTGAACCAATATGAACGTTATGCGCGATTTGCACAAGGTTATCAATAATTACCCCATCTTCCAAAATGGTGTTGTCGAGTGCACCTCGATCAATACTACAATTTGAACCAATGCGAACATCATTACCAATAACAACTGAACCCAATTGAGCAATACGATGCCACTTTCCTTGATATGGCGCAAAGCCAAAACCTTCACTACCAATTACAGTGCTTGCATGAACTCGCACACGATCAAATAATTTAGATCCACCCGTAATAGTGACATGAGCATCAATAAAACAATCTTTTCCAACTTCCACATTATCATCAAGTCGAGTATGGGACTGAATAATTGTGTTATCACCAACCACACAATTTTCGCCAATAACGACGTAATGACCAATATACGCTGTTTCAGAAATGATCGCAGAAGGATGAATTTGAGCAGTACTTTCTATACCCACCGATGTGATTTTTTTATCGAAAACATGTGTAAGTATGGCAAATGCTAAATATGGATTATCAACAATAATAAAATTTTGTTTGTCAGGAAGCTGTTCTTTAATAAGGCTTGTAACAATGTACGCACCCGCACGGCTAGCCTTTGCTTGATCAATATACTTTTCGCCATTCACGAAAGCAATTTGATGAGTTTCAGCATTTTCTAAACTTGCTAAGTTTATAAATTGAAGACTACCCGTACCTACTAGCTCACCATTTACTAGGTGAGCTAGTTCATCTAAACGATAATGTTGCACTTTCATTAATTTATTTCATTGAATTAACCTTTTGTATCATTTTATCAGTTAAATCATATTTAGCGTCATAGGCAACAGTTGAATTTTTATTCAAAATGAAGTCAAGATTATTTTCTTTTCGTAATTGTTCAGCTGCTTGCTTCACACGAGTCTCAAAAGTTGAGTTCATTCCTTGCAAACTAGTTTGAACTTTAGACTGCAAACCTTGTTGAGTAGAATTAAATTCATTGAGTTTTGTTTGATATTGCGCCTGAAGCTTTTTGATATCATCTTCTTTCATTTTTTGCCCTTGAGTTTGGGCTTGACGTTGAAGACCTTCTAATTCTTTACCTAACTGCTCAAGACGAGTTGTGGTTGGCTTAACTGATTGATTTAAACTTGCGTTTTGTTGTTTCAAATAAGTACTGCTTTCAACAACTTTAGCAAGATCAATGACGCCATAACCGGCAGCATTAGTCATGGCAGAAACTGTCAAACCTAGTCCTAACATTAATATATTTAATTTTTTCATTTAAATTTGTGTCCTTATTGCATGTTTAGTCAAGTCGTACTTAGAAAGTACGACCGATTTCAAACTGGATCTCTTTAGTTTCATCACCAGGCTTATCATTTAGAGGGAATGCATAGCTAAGAGATAATGGTCCGATCATGGTGATCCATGTGAAGCCAACACCTACGCTATAGCGCATATTGCCTAAATCAAAACCATAGTTATCTTCACAATATTTTCTAACATCATCAATTTGCTGACCATTAATCTTCATGCCTTTAGTTCCGTAGGCAGTATTATTAATATCACATTTAGTATCAAAAACTTGACCACCTTCAGCAAATAAAACCGGACGCACTTGACGAGTCCAATCACCTTTGAATGGTAATGGTAAAGCAAGCTCTGTACCAAACTGAACTAAAGCATTACCACCCACTTCTTCTGGTGAACTATCATTTTGCCTGGTTTCTTGTAAATTTACGCTTGCGTATTTTGGTCCAAGTGTACTGTTATCATATCCTCGAACTGAGCCATAACCACCCGCATAGAAGTTTTTATAGAATGGTAAATCATTACCATAACCAAGCTTACCATAACCACGAAGTACGAATCCTGATTTACCAATTGGTAAGAATGCCTGAGTATCATAAGTCAACTTTTGATAGTCCACATCACTACCAGGTAAACCAATTTCTAGACCAACACGATGTGACATACCTGAAGTTGGGAAAACTGGCCTATTTAAGGTGTTATATGACCAACCTAAGTTTAAGTTATAGGTAAAAAATTCACTTTCGAAAGCACTATTATAGTCTTCAAACCCACCTTCACATGTATCCGGTATTGGTTTCTGTGTGCTAGGATCAGTCTCATTCTTACCACTTGGACACCAAGTCGACTTACCAGTTGGTTTGCCACCATTTGCCAACAAATAGTCACGTACATAAGTAGAGACATAAGGACCAGTCGTTACTTTAGTATTATCAACACCAAGCGAAGCACTTAAACTTTGGTTTTCATCAATTGGATAACCAAAACTTAAACTACCACCAAAACTATCGGTAACATAGTTATTAACGTTATAGTCATCATTTAGTTTCGTTTTACGATAGTAAACGTTGTAACCGCGACTTACCCCATCAATCGTGAAGTAAGGGTCTGTAACACTTAAGTTATAGTAATCTTGAGTTTCAGAACGAGATAAATCGATCGAAACACGGTTACCCGTTCCCATAAAGTTAGTTTGACTCAAACCTGCCTGGAATGTGATACCACCACTTTGTGAGTAACCTACCGCTAATGTTGTAGTTCCCGAGTGTTGCTCTTCAACATTTACGTTTAAATCCACCTGATCTGGTGAGTTTGGAATACGAGCTGGTTTAATATCAACAGTTTTGAAGAATCCTGTACGCTCTAAACGAACCTTAGACAAATCAATTTTTTCATTACTCGCTAAAGCGCCTTCCATTTGACGCATTTCACGACGTAATACTTCATCGGCAGTTTTACTGTTACCTGTAAAATTAATACGACGTACAGTAACTTGCTGACCTGGATTTACATAGTAATTTAAGTCAACAACACCTGTATCGTTATTAATTTGTGGAACAATATTCACATCTGCAAAGTAATAACCAGCATTACCGTATTTACGCAATAACAATTGCTTAACAGCATTTACTTTTTCTTGAGAATAGGTATCGCCATCTTTATAGATTTTTAAAGCTTGTAACTCTTCAGGTTTATAAAGTGCATCACCTAAAAACTTGGTTTGCCCAAATTTAAATTGACTGCCTTCCTCTACAGCAACTTCAATAAAGATGTTCTTCTTATCTTCACTAATATTAAGCTGTGAGTTATTAATATGAAAATTGATATAACCTTTATTCAGATACATCGCACGCAAAGCTTCAAGGCTCGCCGCCATTTTCTCTCTAGCATAACGGTCATTCCGAGTTACGATTGAAGCCCAACCGCTTTCTTTAACTGCAAAGGCTTGTTTAATTTCACTGTCTTTAAAAACAGTATTACCAATAATATTGATATTAAAAACTTTAGCCGCAGTACCTTCATTAAAATTTAATTTAAGTTCAACACGGTTATTTGGACGAGCTATCGTATCAACAGTTACATCAGCATCATAACGGCCTTGCTGGGTATATTGCTGCTCTAATTCAGTTTCAATCGTTTGTAAAGCTGACTTCTTAAAAACTTCGCCTTCAGCAATGCCCATTTTTTTGAGACCTTGCTCTAAAGCCTCCTTAGGAATAAGTTTGTTACCCTTAAATTCAAGTTTTGAAATAATTGGGCGCTCTACGACATTAAAAACTAAAGTATCGTTGTCTCTTGATGCTTTAATATCGTCAAAAAGTCCAGTGGCATACAATGTTCGAATTGCTTCTGCGATCATCGGTTCATTAACGCGATCGCCACTGTTGATTGGCAACATGGTAGAAACATTTGCAGGAGTAAGACGGACCAAACCATCTACACGAATATCTCGAACGACGAAATCATCAGCTGCATATGCTTGTTGTACCGCTGCCATAGCGCTAACAAGTGCCAAAGGCATTAAAAAATGTGTGTGCCGCATGCCAGTTTTTCCAGTAAGTTATAAATCCATATACGTTTACAAACGCATAAAATCGTTAAATAAAGCTAAAAGCATCATACTACCGAGCAGTACCATACCAATTTTTAGACCAAACATTTGTATTTGTTCAGAAACAGGCTTACCACGAATAGCTTCAATAATGTAATAAACGAGATGTCCACCATCTAGCATTGGAATTGGCAATAAATTTAAAATTCCAAGACTTACACTCATTAGAGCCATAAATGAGATAAAAGTCTGCCATCCCATTTCCGCACTTTGTCCCGCTACTTTCGCGATTGTAATTGGACCAGAAAGATTCTCTAAACCAATTAAACCCTTAACCATTTTTACTATCGAACTCAATATCATGCTAGAGATTTGACCAGTTTTCTCTAGTGACATCTTGAAAGCTTGTATTGGAGTATATTGAATTGTTTGCTTATATTCGTCAGGAATTGTAATTTTTCCTGCATCACTTTTCACACCCAAAACACCACTCACTTGCCCCATGTTATCTCGTTTCCCTTGAGGCATAACTTGCAAATGGACTAATTGACTATTACGCAAAACATCAATATTGAGTAATTTTTCTGGAGAATGTTGTACGACCTCGACAACATCAAACCAGTCTTTCATTGCTTGACCATTAATTGAAACAATACGATCACCTACTTTCATTCCTTGACGAATTGCAGCTCCATCTTGAGTCAATTCAGTAACAACAGCAGGAATAACAGGACGATATGGTAAAAAACCTAATACATCTAAAGCTGATTCATTCTGGTTTTTTAAGAAGTCTTTAATTGGTAAAACAATATTCTTTTCAGTACCTGCGCGGTCCACATCAACATTTACACTGCCAGTTTCACCTACACGATCAATTAAAGCAAAGTTAAGCTTTTCCCAAGTTTGCGTTTCTTTTCCATCAACAGCAATAATCTTGTCACCGACTTGCATTTGTGCAATTGCTGCTGGTGAGTTTGGTATAACTTTACCGACTCTAGTGTTCAGTTGTTCTTGTGCAGGTAAAAATAAGATCCAGAAAAGTAAGACAGCAAAAATCAGATTAATTAATGGACCAGCTGCAACAATTGCTATACGTTTCCATGGCTTTTGGCGGTTAAATGCATAAGGTAAATCTTGCTCTGCAACATTACCTTCACGCTCATCAAGCATTTTTACATAGCCGCCTAATGGTAAAGCTGAAAGTTGATATTTGATTCCAGATTTTTTTGATGTCCACTTGAGTAATGTAGGCCCAAAACCAATGGAATACACTAAAACTTTAACACTCAGTTTTCGTGCTACCCAATAATGACCAAACTCATGAATTGCAATTAAAGGACCAAGTAAAAGAGCCGCTGCTGCAATCATAAATAATGCACTCATTTCAGCCTCCTATACTTGATATATATTGCTGTGCTACATGTCGTGCTATTTCATCTTTAGCTAAAATACACTCAATATTTTCAGCAACTGAATTTTCCAATTTTTGCAAAGTATGCTCTACCACTTGTGGGATATTTGTAAATCCAATCTGTTCCTTTAAAAATGCAGCAACAGCAACTTCATTTGCAGCATTTAAAATAGTAGGTGCCAAACCTCCTGCACGCATTGCCTGACGAGCCAAATCAAGTGCAGGGAATTTCTGAATATCTGGCGCTTGGAAATTAAGCTGAGAATATTCAAACAAATCTAAAGCAGGAACACTCGTCTGTAAACGCTCTGGCCATGCTAAAGCATGTGCAATTGGCGTACACATATCTGGGTTACCCATTTGCGCCAACGTTGAACCATCCACATATTGCACCATAGAATGAATAATACTTTGTGGATGAACAACAACTGTAACAAAATGTTCAGATATTGAAAACAAATGACATGCCTCGATCAACTCCAACCCTTTATTCATAAGAGTAGCTGAGTCAACTGAGATTTTCTGTCCCATAGACCAGTTGGGATGCTTACAAGCCTGTGCAGGAGTAACTTTTTCTAATTGTTCTAACGAATGGTTTAAAAATGGTCCACCTGAAGCGGTCAATAAGATTCTTGATACACCCTGTTGCGGTTGTCCATTTCTTTCAGCTTCTAAATAGTTATGAGGCAATGACTGAAAAATAGCGTTGTGTTCTGAATCTACCGGTAATAATAATGCCTGATGATCACGTGCTGCTTGCATCATGATTTCACCAGACATGACCAAAGCTTCTTTATTAGCAAGCAATACGCGTTTACCAGCTTTCACAGCAGCTAGAGTTGGCAACAAACCTGCAGCACCAACAATTGCAGCCATAACAATATCAACATCTGGATGTGAAGCAATGCTTATCAGCCCTTCCTCACCAACCAAAATTTCAATATTTTGTAATTTATTATATGCCAATAGAGCTGTTAATTCGGCAACTTTCTGCTCAGGAACGACCACAACTTTTGGTTGGAAATGTTTGCAAATTTCAACCAACTCAGAAATTCGACTATGAGCTGAAACCGCAAACACTGAATACTTATCAGGATGTTGATTTAAAATTTTTAAGGTACTTTGCCCAATGGAACCGGTTACACCTAATATGCAAACAGATTGTGTCATCTATAAATCTACACCAATAAGTTTTAATATATACATTCCCGTTGCAAAAATCGGGGCTGCTGCAAGTAAAGAATCAATACGATCTAACACACCACCATGACCTGGTAAAACACGACCAGAATCTTTAATACCGGCACGACGTTTAATCATTGATTCAAATAAATCACCTAAAACTGAACCAAATACTGTAATTAACGACAATATAAGAAACAGAATTTGCTGAATTAAAGTTAAATTTAGATAATGATATTGCACAACCACCATTATTACTACGGTCGTAATAATACC
>NZ_JZFB01000001.1:1078609-1084670 GCF_001188385.1 Acinetobacter sp. V2
GGAGCTAGTTTTCTTTTTCCAAATTTACGACCAACAAAGTAAGCACCACTATCCGCACCCCATACGAGCAAGAACAGATACATTAACCACCATGGTGAACTTTGCCATACTACAAAAATTGATGTTACCGCAGCGCAGACTAAGATTATGCCAATCACATACAAGGTTGCATTATACCAACCATCAAATTCAGGAAATGACTTAACCCAATATACACTGACAATCCAAGTCAAAATTGAAGCAGACCACAAAAGTAATGCAATATCATGGAAAAATAGGGCGACACCTGAAACAAATGCAACAAGCAGACCGTAACACCAAGCTTTAGGTTTTACAGCATTTGCAGTTTCGCGAGGCATTAATTTATACCACTCATACCCCGCTACCCCTGCTGCAACAATCATAAGAACCAACATTGGATAATGTGATTGCGTAGCAAACATACAGCCTAAAACAACTGCAACAAGTACCAATGCGGTAACAATCCGCTCTAACATTATAAATTCTCTATTTTCTCTTGCTGAATTTGTTCAGATGTTTTGCCAAAACGACGTTCACGCCCTGAAAAAACATTCAATGCATGATCGAACTCTTTTACTGTAAATTCTGGCCATAACGCTTCGGTAAAATACAGTTCCGCATAAGCTGCTTGCCACAACAAGAAATTAGATATGCGATAATCTCCGCCTGTGCGGATTAACAAGTCTACAGCCGGCAGATCGTTTAGACTGACATATTTTTCGAACAAATCAACATTTATTTGATCAGCACTAAATTCACCACGGGAAACAGCCTCTGCAACTTGTTTTGCTGCATTAGCAATGTCCCACATCCCACCATAGCTTATTGCAATGGTTAAGGTCATAGTGTCATGGTGTGCTGTCTGTTGCTCTGCATCTTCCATTAAGGCAACTAAGTGTGAGGATAATCGAGAACGATCACCGATAAAACGCAAAGCAATATTAAATTTCTTCATGCGAGGTATTTGCTCATGAATACTTTCTTCCAGAAGCTTCATGAGCAGATCGACTTCATACTGCGGTCGATTCCAATTTTCACTTGAAAATGCAAAAACAGTTAAAGCACGAATACCAGTTTTTTTACAATATTCAACGATAGGATCAAGAACATTTTTACCTTCCCGATGCCCATCACCTTTTTGCATTTGATTTTTTTTTGCAAAGCGGTTGTTGCCATCCATAATGATGGCAACATGCTTGGGAAGATGATACTCTTCAGAATCGGTCATAAAAATTAGACCTTCATCAATTCTGCTTCTTTCGCTGCAAGACGCTTGTCTACTTCTGCAACATATTTGTCAGTAATTTTCTGAATATCATCACCTGCACGGCGCTCATCATCTTCAGAAATTTCTTTTTCCTTCAATAATGCTTTGATATCACCTAAAACATCACGACGAATATTGCGAATCGCAACTTTTGCATTTTCAGCTTCATTACGCGCAACTTTTTGCATATCACGACGTGTTTCTTCAGTTAATGCTGGTAAAGGTACACGAATTGCATCTGCTGTAATCGGGTTTAAACCAAGATCACTTTCACGGATTGCCTTATCAATAGCTGAAACCATTGTACGCTCAAATGGCTGAACAATAAGTGTACGAGAGTCTTCAATACCCACGTTTGCTACTTGATTTAATGGCACATCAGAACCGTAGTAAGGAACCATCACACCATTTAAGATTGATGGGTGTGCACGGCCGGTACGAACTTTAGCAAACCCGAGTTCTAAAGACTCTAGAGTTTTTAACATACGCTGTTCGCTGTCTTTTTTCAGATCGTTAATCATATGATCTACCTTACTTATTTATTCAAAGATATATTTAACAAATTTAATTTAGCGCTAGTATAAAGAGCTTTCGGTAACACGTACATTACTTAGTAACGCGCGTTCCTTCTTTTTCACCCATTACTACTGACAATAACGCACCTGATTTATTCATATCAAAAACTTGCAATGGCACATTATGGTCACGACACAAACAAATAGCAGTCAAATCCATAACACCAAGCTTTTCATCTAATACTTGGTCAAAAGTTAAATGATCGTATTTAACAGCATCATCATATTTACTTGGATCTTTATTATAAACGCCATCAACTTTAGTCGCTTTTAAAATCAAATTCGCTTCAATTTCAATACCGCGTAAACATGCTGCTGTATCCGTCGTGAAAAATGGATTTCCTGTACCCGCAACGAAAACACAAACTTCACCTTGACTCAAATGACGAATCGCATCACGACTTGAATAAGACTCTACCACTGTACCAATTGGTAATGCAGACATAAGACGAGTTCTGATATTACGACGAACTAGAGCATCACGCATAGCTAAGCCATTCATCACAGTTGCAAGCATACCCATTTGATCGCCTGTTACACGACCAACCAAGCCATCTTTTTGCAACTGACTACCACGGTACAAATTACCGCCACCCACAACGATACCCACTTGCACACCTAAACCAACCAAGTGCGCAATTGAAAGTGACATATGATCTAAAACTTGGGCATCAATACCCATATCTTTATTACCTGACAATGCCTCACCAGATAATTTTAATAGAATACGTGAATAACGTGGGCTAATTGTTTCCGCCATGACTTTGCTCCAAAACCTCTTAAACTGAATGCTCTTTAAATATATTTCGATTAAACCGATTTAATTTTAATTAACTTTGCAAATAAATCGTATTCATCTGCATCGGTAATTTCGACTTCCAATATATCGCCCGGTTGAATAGTGCTCTTATCGATATCTTCTACAAACACATTACCGTCAATTTCCGGAGCATCGGCATAAGAACGTGCAACGGCAACAGGATATTCGTCTTCTAAACCATCGACTAATACAGTCATCGTTTGACCAATACGTTTTTGTAATTTGGCAGCAGATATTTGCTGCTGCACTTGCATAAAGCGCTCGTAACGCTCTTGCTTAATTTCTTCTGGCACATGATCGGGTAAATCATTTGCCGTAGCGCCTTCTACTGGTGAATAGGTAAAGCAGCCTACGCGATCAAGTTGAGCTTCAACTAACCAATCTAACAAAATCTGGAAGTCTTCTTCAGTTTCGCCTGGAAAACCAACCACAAAAGTAGAACGGATCACAAGATCAGGACATTTTTCACGCCATAACTTAATTTTTTCTAGTGTATTTTCACTATGTGCCGGACGCTTCATTAATTTAAGAACGCGTGGGCTTGCATGTTGGAAAGGAATATCAAGATATGGCAGGATTTTTCCCTGAGCCATTAAATCAATAACTGCATCAACATGTGGATATGGGTATACATAGTGTAGACGCACCCAAATGCCCAATTGGCCTAGTGCTTCACACATATCGAAGAATTTTGTCTTAACAGGCTGACCATTCCAGAAGTCAAGTTTGTACTTGGTGTCTACGCCATAAGCTGATGTATCTTGAGAAATAACCAAGATTTCTTTAACACCCGCTCTTTTAAGAGCCGCAGCTTCTTCCAATACACTACCAACTGGACGAGAAACCAAGTCACCACGCATACTTGGGATAATACAGAAGGTACAACGATGGTTGCATCCTTCAGATATTTTTAAGTAGGCATAATGCTTTGGTGTTAAGCGAATTCCCTGTTCAGGAACTAAATCAATAAACGGATTATGTTTAGGTGGTGCTGGTACATATTCATGTACAGCTTCCATAACATCTTGATAAGCTGCCGCACCAGTAACCTTTAAAACGTTCGGATGCATTTGACGAATTTTATCTTCGTCTTTACCTAAGCATCCTGTAACGATTACTCGACCATTTTCACTCATGGCCTCGCCAATTGCATCTAGCGACTCTTGTACCGCAGATTCAATAAAACCACAGGTATTAACAACTACTAAATCAGCACCATCATAATCTGATGCAACTTGATAACCTTCAGTCTTTAACTGAGTTAAAATTCGTTCAGAATCTACCAATGCCTTAGGACAACCTAAAGAAACAAAACCGACTTTGGGGGTCTTCATGAATCTGCGCTCCACTTGAATGCGCGTATTGTATGTCTTTTCTTGTCTCAAGCATAGGTGGAAAGCCTACTCTTTGTGTAATGCACCAAAATACAACCAACATTTGCACCAAAACTCACCTTTGCACCAATTTAGATCATGTTATTATCTAGACTAAAGCTATTTGTTTTGATCAAAAGATATAAAGAACGATTTCAGCGCGTTTTTAAGTACCTTAAAACTTTAAAATAACCCATAAACAAAGTTGGCGTATATTTTGCATCGTTCATGTTCTATAACGGTGAAAATCCGATAACCAATGAAGATGCCATTGCGCTATTTTAAGACAGGAACGATTCGCTAATGGATCAACACAACCCTATCGACTATCGCCTATTGGTAGACAATTTAACTACTGCGATTTTATTAATCGATAGTAACTTGAATATTTTTTATTTAAATTCAGCCTGTGAAGCACTATTTGACATTAGTTTGCTCCGCGCTTCAGGACAGCCTGTTTTAAATTTACTTCATGCGCCAGATGATACTTTTAATACACATGAAGCTTTATTAAACACCATAAAAACCGGACAACCTTATACGCGTCGAGAAGCTGTCATTAATGTCAACTTTAAAGACCTACATGTGGATTACACAGTTTCACAATTAAATGCTGCTAAAAGCTATCATCCATTATTGTTGATTGAGCTCAACCCAATTGACCGCATGTTAAAGATTTCAAAGGAAGAGAATCTTGTTCAACAACATCAGGTCGCTAGGCAGCTTGTGCGTGGCGTTGCGCATGAAATTAAAAACCCACTTGCAGGTATTCGGGGAGCAACCCAGCTACTCGCTCGCAGTTTAAATGATAAGACTTATGCTGAATTCACCGATGTCATCATTAATGAAGTGGATCGTTTAACTAACTTGGCTGACACCATGTTAGGTTCCAGACAATTGCCAAGCTATGAAAATGTTAACGTACACGAACCTTTAGAAAGAGTACGCTCTCTCATTGCAAACCAGACAAAGAAAAAAATTAAAATTATACGTGACTATGATTTGTCTTTACCTGATGTGAATGCCGATCGTGATCAGTTAATCCAAGTCATGCTCAACATTAGTGTAAATGCAATTCAGGCTATAACAGAGAATAAAGCATTCTTTATCGATCATGAACCAGAGCTAATTCTACGTACTCGCATACAACGACTTGTCACAATTAATGGTGTGCTGAATCGATCTACCGTGCGGGTTGATATTGAAGACAATGGGCCAGGTATACCTGAGAGTATTTTAGAGTCCGTATTTTACCCATTGGTTACTGGACGAGCAAAAGGTACTGGGCTTGGCCTAAGTATTGCACAGAATATTATGCATCAACATAACGGAATGATTGAATGCCAATCTGTTCCTGGAAAAACTATTTTTAGCTTATATTTACCTTGGGAGTCAGACCGTGTCGCGAAATAAAATATGGGTTATTGATGATGATCGCGCCATGCGATGGGTATTGGAAAAGACCTTTAAAGAAGAAGGCTTTGACGTTACCAATTTTGAGGAAGCTCAAACTGCGCTTGAACGTTTGCATCATGATGCTCCCGATGTCATCTTAACTGACATTCGAATGCCTGGAATTGATGGTTTAACTTTTTTATCTAAAGTCAAAAACACTCATCCGGATTTACCTGTCATTATCATGACAGCACATTCTGACTTAGAGTCTGCTGTATCAAGTTATCAAACAGGTGCATTTGAGTATTTACCAAAACCTTTTGATATTGATGAAGCTTTAGCTTTAGTCAATCGTGCAATTCTGCATATCAATAAACTACAACAACAAGAAGCTACAAAAACAGCTTCACCACTTCAATCAACAGAAATTATTGGTGAATCTCCTGCCATGCAGGAGGTTTTCCGCGCTATTGGTCGTTTATCTCAATCTCATATTACTGTTTTAATTAATGGTGAATCTGGTACAGGTAAAGAATTAGTTGCGCATGCTTTACACAAGCACTCACCACGCCGTGCGAAGCCTTTTATTGCCTTAAATATGGCGGCAATT
>NZ_JZFB01000001.1:1084712-1116147 GCF_001188385.1 Acinetobacter sp. V2
AAGGTGCATTTACAGGTGCAAACACTCAACATCAAGGTCGCTTTGAGCAAGCAAATGGTGGAACTCTATTCCTTGATGAAATTGGCGACATGCCATTTGAAACACAGACTCGACTACTTCGTGTGCTCGCCGACGGTGAATTTTATCGTGTAGGCGGACATATTCCAGTTAAAGTTGATGTTCGAATCGTTGCGGCAACGCATCAGGATTTAGAAAAACTGGTGAATGAAGGCCGATTCCGCGAAGACTTATATCACCGTTTAAATGTAATTCGTATTCACATTCCTAAACTTGCCCATCGTAGCGAAGATATACCAATGCTGGCTCAGCATTTTCTTGCACGTGCCGGTAAAGAACTTGGCGTGAGTCCAAAAATCTTACGTACTGAAACAACAGACTATATGCAACAGTTACCGTGGCCCGGTAATGTTCGACAACTTGAAAACACGTGTCGCTGGTTAACTGTGATGATCACTGGACGTGAAGTTTATCCAGAAGATTTACCTTCTGAACTTAAACAAGTTCCATTGCAAAAGAATAGTGATTCTGGACAACCTGCCCCTTCATTTGAACGTATTTCTTTACACCATTGGGATGAGTTACTAAACCAATGGGCAATTCAAAAGCTTAAGAATGGTGAAATGAAGATTTTGGATATTGCTACACCAATGTTTGAACGCACCTTAATTAACGCTGCTTTACAACAAACACGTGGACGCAAACGCCATGCGGCAGAATTACTAGGTTGGGGACGCAACACCTTAACTCGCAAGTTAAAAGAACTTGGAATGGATTCTGCTGACGATGATGAAGAAGATGAACATAAGGTTAGCCAAACCGAGGCCTAAAAAGTGTAGTGCCTAAATCAGAAGCGGCTAAGAGTGTCTTAGCCGCTTTATTTTTTGATTAGATTTTTATTAAATTTAAAATTGAACATCAGGTTACATCATTAAATCATTTCGAAATTCACTCTAAGCTTATATTTTCTATTCTTTTATTTTTTAAAATTTCCACTCACTGGTCAGCAGATGATCTAAAAAAATAGCGATGACCATCCTTAAAGATAGTTTTGCTATACTAAATAAGCAAAGTTAACTGTTGTTATGAAATTTTATGCATGATTCCGTCCTTGACCCACATCATTCAGTATGTGAAAAACCACAAACACGCAGAGGTATAGAACGTCGCCTAGCTCTATTGCTAAGTGCAACCGAGCTGTTTTTGGATAATGGATATGATGCTGTTTCTCTTGATGACATTGTTAACCATGCTGGAGGTTCAAAAACTTCTATTTATAAATATTTTGGTAATAAAGAAGGCTTATTTACCGCAATTTGCGACTATAAACGTGAAATGTTTTTTAAGGATGTTTGCATTCCATTTCAACCAGAGAAAAGTACTTTAAGAGAATACTTAATTCAAACGCTCAATCGTGTTTATGCTCACCTCACTCAACCCGAGCATGTTGCATTTTTACGACTAATTATTGAACAGACCGAGTGTAATAAGGTCCTTATACAATACCTATATGACAAATGGGTACATAATTTACAGAATACACTTACCCAAGCCTTAGAGTTTGCAGATAAATCAGGTGAAATTACATGTCCTTCTCCTTATTATTCTTCGCTCATGTATTTTGGGGTTTTACGCGATGTTGAATGGCGTATGATTATGGGTGTACCAGCCCTACCAGATGAGCAGGAAGCCACTGATTATATTGAATATTGCGTAGATGTTTTCTTAAAGGGCCATCATAAAGTCTAATTCTTTTGCATTTTAAAATCCTTATAGTATAGTAGACTTCTTTTTTTCCCACATCCACCCAGCCAACAACAGATAATTGTTGTATTTCATAACGATTATTATGGAGTAGCTACATGGCTCTAAGACATTTCCTGACTTTACGTGATCTATCCACTCTAGAACTTAATCGCATTTTAGAACGCGCAAGCGAACTTAAAAAAATGCAGCATGACAATAAGGTATATCAACCTTTTGTTGGTAAAGTATTGGGAATGATTTTTGAGAAATCAAGCACGCGTACACGTATCTCTTTTGAAGCAGGCATTAACCAATTTGGTGGTAGCGCGATTTTCCTATCCCCTCGCGACACACAATTAGGCCGCGGCGAACCGATCGAAGACTCAGCACGTGTAATTTCTAGTATGCTTGATATTGTGATGATTCGTACTTTTGGTCATGACATTGTTGAACGTTTTGCATCGTATTCAAAAGTTCCTGTGATTAACGGTTTGACAGATGACCATCATCCTTGCCAGTTACTTGCAGATTTACAGACTTATAATGAACACCGCGGCAGCATTAAAGGTAAAACCGTTGCTTGGATTGGTGATGGCAATAATATGTGTAACTCATATATTGAAGCTGCACACATGATGGGCTTTAAACTTAAAATTGCATCGCCGAAAGGATATGAGCCTAAACCTGAATTTTTAGCAGAGTTTGGTCATTGTGTTGAAGTTTTTGACAACGCAGAAGATGCTGCTGTAAATGCTGACCTCATTGTGACAGATGTATGGGCAAGCATGGGACAAGAAGAAGAACAGAAGCTTCGTGAAAGAGCTTTTGCAGCTTTTCAAGTCAATGAAAAATTAATGGGACTTGCTCATCCTGAATGTTTATTCATGCACTGCTTACCTGCTCATCGTGGCGAAGAAATTTCTGAAACTATGCTTGATCATAAAAATGCAGTGGTATGGGATGAAGCAGAGAATCGTCTTCATGCTCAAAAAGCTTTAGTAGAATTTTTATTGAATGAAAATCTAAAATCATAATTATTTAGACAAAAAAAACAGCATCTTTATGGTGCTGTTTTTTTATTTTATAAAACTTGTACTTTTCCAGTTAATTATTTTTAAAGTTTTGATAACGTTGTCGAATATATAAGCAGGCTGTATTTCAACTATTCCCTAGAATCGTGTATAACATTCTACACAATAAGCTAAGCCTACTCTCATAGAGTGCGATCATGACTACCCTTGAACAATCATTATCTCAAATTCCCGCATTTTCAATTATTCATGAACATTTATTTAGTTCAGCACAGCCTTCTGCTGAACAACTGAAACTAATTAAAGAATATGGTTGTAGTACCGTCATTAATCTCGCTTTAAGTAACGCACCAAATCATATTGAAAATGAAGATCGTATTTGTTTAGACCTCGGTTTAAATTACATCCAGATTCCAATTGACTGGGAAACTCCATCGGCTGAGCAATGTTTATTGGTACTCGATCTTATTGATCATTTAGTCCAGAACGAAATTGTCTGGATTCACTGTACTAAAAACGATCGTTCTAGTTGCCTGATGTATGTCTATAGACAGTTTTATATGAATATGGATATGCCTACTTCTCAAGATTTACTTCATGAAATTTGGGAACCCAATGAAACTTGGACAGGCCTTATTCATAGTATTACCTTACAGCTACAAGGCCGTAAGGCAACTCTTGAGCTTCAGCAGTCTTTGCAACAAGCCGATCACTTGGTGTGATGAGAGACTAAAACAGTTGCTGTAGCTAAAATCCCTTCTTGACGACCGGTAAACCCAAGTTTTTCGGTTGTCGTTGCTTTAATACTGATTTGATTAACATCTACATTTAAAACATCAGCAATACTTTGACGCATTTCCAAATTATGTTTAGCTAATTTTGGACGCTCACAAGCCACCGTAATATCCGCATTATTTAACTGATAACCGCGATCTAAGATTAACTGGTAAACATGCTTTAATAGTACTCGGCTGTCCGCACCCTTAAATTCTGGGTCAGTATCAGGAAAATGTTGCCCTATATCTCCAAGTGCCAAAGTACCTAGCAAGGCATCACACAAAGCATGGAGTACAACATCACCATCAGAGTGTGCTTTCAAGCCATGCGTATGTGGAATTTGAACGCCAGCCAATGTAACGAAGTTCCCCTCTTCAAAGGCATGCACATCCATTCCTTGTCCAATGCGAATTTGAGCAACCATATAACTATTACCTTCCATAAAAACTTAAGAAATCTTGTATTCAGCCTTTCTGTTTCGCTATAGTACACCTAGCAAAGTAGACTGAAAGTATAAGCGATCATGCTGTCTAATACTGATATGAATCAATTGAAAAGATTAAGTTTTGCCGTGACACTGAGTTGTTTATGTTCATCTCATGTTTTTGCAGAACCAATAGACTGCTCTAATTCTGGAGCTGAGCTTAAAATCTGTTCAAAAACATTTAGTGAATCGAGAAAGCAACTCAATAATAAATATCTTTCTGCATATTTAGTTACTGATGCTCCCTTACAGCTTTTGCAGGATACACAAAAGTTATGGTCTAAACATACTCAGCAATGCAAGAGTAATTCATGCTTTCAACAACAGTTTGATTTACGAACTGACGATCTAAATTTTTATGCATCGCTTAAGCAAACGCTTACTCAACATTATCTTAAGTTTGAAAATGGACGTCTAGCAGCACAACCTGTTCACATTCAGGTCCATCAGCTCGCGAAAGATAAAATCAAGATTGAAGGAATAGCATACCGTAATCCAAATAACCGCAAAGAAACTCAAACGATTTCTTTGATGGCCTATAGTTCACCTGAACAAAAAAATGAAATTTTAGACAATGAGCATAATTGCAAATATCAGTTTAATTTCCAAAAAGCTTTACTAAACGTAAAAACCCAGCAAAAAGGCTGTGAGCGTTTTAGCGGAATCTACCGATTATATGATTAGTGCGTTAAATAAAAGCCAGTGTTGAACACTGGCTTTTTTACTTTCTAGATCGGATATTTTTGAGCAATATCCTGACCCACTAAAACCGCGGTTGCCGCAGACAAAGTCCATCCTAAATGCCCATGTCCTGTATTGTAAAAAATACGAGGCTGTCTAGATTGCTTCACCACAGGCAGCATATTAGGCATCATCGGTCTTAACCCAGCCCAAGGTACCACGTGCTCAGTTGAAATATCAAAGTTACGGTTTACCCAATTTACTAAAGGTTGAATACGATCAGCCCGTATATCGCGGTTGTAACCATTAAATTCAGCTGTTCCCGCCACGCGCAACCGATCTTTACCTAAACGAGAAGTCACAATTTTAGCGCTCTCATCTAGTAAACTAACCCACGGCGCATTCTTTACACTTTGCTCATCTTTCAATTGCACGGTAATTGAATAACCTTTTACTGGGTAGACATTTACTCGCTCTCCAATCATATCGGCGAGTTGATAACTTCCTACACCACCGCAAACTACGAGCACATCACCTTCGATTTGGATGCTATCGGATTCAACAAGATAAGGATGCTCTGCGCTTGGCTGACAACTTACGATCACTTTGTCTGGATGACACTTAATATCTGTAACTTCCAGACCGAACTTATACTCAACACCGTATTGTTTAGTCTTTTCAGCCAAAGAGGTTGAATATTTATGAATATCCCCCGTTGCATCACTTGGTGTGTAATAACCACCAAAATATTCACCTGTTAACGATGGTTCTATGGTTTTCATCTCATCAGGTGAAACTGAATAGCGCTCTAATGTACCTTTGTTCAATACATTGTTCACTTGTTTAGCAATCTCGTAGTCAGCCTTACTATGATACATATGGAGAATTCCACGTTTCTCCAAATCAAACTCGAGCTGCTCTTTTTCAGCAACTTCAAATAGACGCTTACGAGCAAGTAATGCCAAACGGACCGTCTCAATCGTGTTTGCTTCATAGTTTTTAATATGGGATAAAAACTCAACTAGCCAGCTATATTTATGCAAACTAAATGAAGGATTCAGCAGTAGCGGTGCGTCTTTTTGTCTCATCCACTTAAAGCCTTTAACTACAGTGGCTTTTTGGTTCCATACTTCGGCATTACAAGCCGATAATTGCCCTCCATTGGCAAATGATGTTTCCATTGCAGGATATAGATGTCGATCAATCACTGTGACTTTATAACCCAGTTGCGATAATTCATAAGCAGAGGTAACCCCTGTGATTCCCGCACCTATCACAATAACATGTGGCATAACAGACTCCTCAGAAATGCAAAACATTTCATCAGTACAGCCCATCTGTCATTGGTACCTGAGAGTTTCGACCCCAACGTTACCTTTTAACGTTTAGATCTTCCCCTTCGGTGAGTTTATAATTTATAAGTTATTATTTTCAATTCTTATAAATCTAAGCTTCTCTCCAGATTTTTTAATTATTACAGTCCTTCTGCCTGAGAGTTTCCGGGCTTGTTGCTCCTTCGGCGGGTTCTTTCGAACCTCTCTCCCGCAATAATTTTGTATTTATATAAGCAATGTATCTGCCACTTTAGAAAAAACGCATTCTTTTCTTGTAAACTTTTGTACCAGCAATTATCAAGTTATAAATCATTAATTTAATTATAAAAATAAAAAAGGTGAATTTTTATAAATTCACCTTTTGTGTTTAATTAGAATTTTCCATTGAGCACAGGGTCTGAAACTGTACCCTTCCATTGCTCACGCAAGGTTGGTAAATAAAATTTCTCACCAATAGTGACCAATTCCGCATCGATTAATGCGTGAACTTCGTGCATAAAAATATAATCAAGTGCAACCAAAGAGAGCTGATGATTTTTTTGTGCTGTTTTCTTACGTTTCGCTTGAGCTTGTTTCACTAACTCATTCGCAAAGTTTTTATCTTTATAAGCAGTAATTGCATTTAAACGGAGTTCAATAACACCCCATCCAGCTAATAGCTTTTTAAAGACATCAAAATCTTCTGAAGTTGATTCCCATGTTACATTTTCTAAATCATTATCATCAGGTAAAACTGGCAATAACAGGTCACCTGTACTTGGGAAAATCTTTTTAAGATTTAACAGAAACTTAACAGGCTGATCACCGGGATAATCATTAAATTGCACATGTTGTTGAGTATCTGTCAAATAAATAGAGAGCATTCAAAAATCCTTAGCTAAGCTTCTGTTTTCAATTACTTTATCTTCAATTTTGCAAAATAAATGCAAAACAAAAACAATATAAAAACAGGACAAGGTGGGCATTTTAACAATTATGACAGCTTATTCAACGCTAATTCGGCATTAATTAGTGAAACTTATACCCTCTTGATAAAAAGCCCTCCGAAAAGAGCTCTTTGTTGATACAAGTTCAATTCTTGCTACCGCTAAAAACCGAGCAACCACTAGTCATCAAAAGATTTTCTTATACTTTAGTGATACAGTTAATAATACTTTTTGAATAAAGTTGTCGGTTCATTTCTAAATTAAATTTGAGAAATGAACTCTTCTGTCGTTTTTAACTTAGCAAAAGCATTACTTAAAATTTGGTTATGGTGATCAATTGCTTGCTGAGCATTTAAAGTTACCGAATCAGTTGTTGTATGTGCATCTGAAATTAATATCAATTTATATCCATACTCAGAAGCAGCCCTAACCGTAGTATCAATGCAATACTCAGTTTTCATCCCAGTAATAATGATTTCATCAACACCGAGCTTCTCTAACACTTCTTTTAAAACAGTATCTTTAAAGCCACTTGGGTACATTTTTTCAATGACTATATCTTTATCTAGATTAAGAGCTAACTCTGTGATTAGCTGAGTATTCGATCCACTCGGATCTAATGGTGTGCCTTTCTCACCAACATGCCGAATAAAGATAATTGGTCTGTCATTTAAGCGGCAATATTCAATAAGTCTAAGAATATTTGAAAGTACGAGTTGAGCATTATGTGGCTTAGACTGGCCGTTAAATAGGCCATTTTGCATATCAATGACCAGTAAAGCCGATTTTGAATTGCTATTGAGTTTTTCCATCATTTCTCTCTGTAAGAACCAATAATGAACAGAGAAAAATTAACCCAGCCATTATTGGCTGGGTTTAGTTATCTTATTAAGTCACTTTAATAAAAATCACACACAGCCTTCTTTAGAGGTCGTAGTGGTGGTGATTTTATTCAATAAACAGTTCATTTGTTTTAACTGCCCAAAATTAAAGCTTAAATAACCATACCATAGCTTTTTCAATAAAAACAAAACTTTTTAACTTTTATTGTATGAAATATCTTTTAAGCATACCTAGTTCTTAAAGAAATACTTCATTATAAAAAACTAATTTATTTAACTGAAAGTAAGTATTCATATGCTGTTTTTTCATTACTCTCTAATTTAATGACTGCATCAGTTTCATCATTCAAAGTAAGGTTAAATACCTTCTCACCATCATAAGAAATTTGATGACCCATACGAAATTCTGAATCCATTGATTCAAGAATAATAAAATTTCCTTCGATATTCGAAGCGATATAGTAAGTATTGTTCCGATGAACATATCTAATTGTGTACATCACTGTTTAAATTCCATCTAAAAAATTATGTTTTTTCTTAATTAATGAAAAAGCCTGCTTCCTCTTTTCAACTTAAAATAAGCCTAACGAAAAAGTTGCTTAAAACTAGAATTGGAAAGATGCATATAGTCATTTTCCAATTTGATAACACCTAAACTCCATCAATATAAATCGAATTAAAAATAAAATAATTCAAATATTTAAAACCAAAAACATATAAATTTATGCTAGCTTGAAAAGATCCACCCCTTCTTTTGATTTCTAACACCAATCAGTCAGCGCTAAACTTATATACAGATATTACAGAAATACTTAATAATAAAAAACCCCGCCATTAGTCGATAGTTAGTCGGGTTTCTTGTACTGCTATATATCTAACAAAATTAACTCTCGAATGGAGTTCACTACTATTTAAATTAATCTTTACACTTAACTTTCAGAACGGCTGCTTTGGTATTCACTGGAATAAGCATTCCTGAATTATAAACAGTATGATGATTTACGATTTTGTTATTGCTATCCAACTCATCAAAACCCTTATCTTTACATATTTCTTCTGCTTTACTGATTAACTTTGCCCTCAAGGCTTCTCTTGAACCAAATGCATTACTTTGAGCATGAAGTTGATAAACCCCAGGATTCACCTCAGCTACAGTAGGTGGAAACATTTGTAGACAGCCCGACAAGGTACAGGCTATTACTGCTAAAACAGCTATTGATTTAATCTTTTTCATTTATTTGAACTTAAAATAAAATAACGTAGCCAAAATAAAGTTTAGATATGACATTTATATTTCAAGGTATAAAAAAGCCCACTTTTTCAAGCAGGCCTTCCCCTTATGATTTTTTGCGCTGATCATTCAGGACTTTTGTTGTACTTAGCAACTCGCGGATATTACAGAAGTATTTAAGAATAAAAAAGCCCATTAGGAGAGATTATTTACTATTTGGTGAAACCATTTTTTCAGGTTTAACCACTTCATCAAATTGCTCTGCTGTAACTAAACCAAGCTCAACAGCAACCTGCTTCAAAGTTTTATTTTCCTTATAGGCAGTCTTGGCAACTTTTGCAGAATTTTCATAACCAATCACTGGGTTTAAAGCAGTGACCAACATGAGAGAGTTATGTAAGAAGTGATCAATTTTATCCTGATTAGGCTCAATTCCTACCGCACAGTGATCATTAAAACTATTACATGCATCACCAAGCAATTGAATAGACTGCAATAAGTTATAAGCAATCACAGGCATAAATACGTTTAATTCAAAGTTACCTGAAGCACCAGCCACATTAATGGTCGTATCATTTCCAAGCACTTGTGCAACAACCATGGTCATTGCTTCGCTTTGTGTCGGATTTACTTTACCCGGCATAATGCTTGAACCAGGTTCATTTTCTGGAATACGGATTTCACCGAAACCACAGCGTGGACCACTGGCCAACCAACGAATATCATTCGCAATTTTATTTAAACTAACTGCAAGCGTTTTTAATGCACCAGAAGCAAAAACAGCAGCGTCACGCCCTGCAAGCGCTTCAAATTTATTTGGAGCAGTCACAAATGGTAAACCTGTAAGCAAAGCAAGTTGAGCAGCTGCTTTCACTGCATAGTCAGGATGTGCATTTAACCCTGTACCTACCGCAGTACCACCTAATGGTAATTCATATAAACCTGTCAATGCCTGTTGCAAACGAACTAATCCATGCTCAAGCTGAGAGACGTAACCACTAAATTCTTGGCCTAGTGTTAATGGAGTTGCATCTTGTAAATGGGTACGACCAATTTTAACAATAGACTGAAACTCATCTGATTTTTTTTGCAAAGTCGCTTTAAGCTGTTCTACCGCAGGAATAAGCAATTCATTAATTTGCAAACTTGCTGCTACGTGAATAGCGGTTGGAAATGAATCGTTCGTTGATTGAGCACGGTTGACATGATCATTTGGATGTACAGGTTTTTGCGCACCCAATGCTTGACCTAATTTTTGGTTGGCAATATTGGCAATCACTTCATTACAGTTCATGTTGCTTTGCGTACCAGAACCCGTCTGCCAGACCACTAAAGGAAACTGTGAATCCCATTTACCATCAATGACTTCTTCAGCCGCGCCCACAATATATTGGCTCAAATCTTGCGGTAACTGTTCAAGTTCAGCATTAGTTATTGCAGCAGCCTTTTTCACCAGCCCCATTGCTCGAATCATGGCACGGGGTAATCGTTCTTGCCCGATTTTAAAGTTCTGTAAGCTGCGTTGAGTCTGTGCCCCCCACAATGCTTCATTTGGAACTTCAATCTCACCCATAGTGTCATGTTCAATTCGTGTTTGCATAGAAACCTCAGTTGTCTGGTTAAAGAACTTACGGGCTGAAGCAAGTATTTGCTCTGGCTAGTTAATTTTTAGTATCGTACTCAAGCATTCCATTATTGTAAATAAGAATCATTATCCTATCTTCCATTTAATGTATTTTGATAAAAGCGCCATTCATCTTCAATCATTTGTTTTAACGGACGTTTAGGTGTCCAATTCAATAATGTTTTTGCTTTGGATATGTCTGCCGCAACTTGACTTAATTCAACATGTTTGTAAATCGCAGGTTGAGTCGGAATTTCAGATTGCGTTACCTGTGAAATTTCATCTAGTAATTGACGCACAGAGTGAACTTGGTCATGGGCAATATTAAATGCCTCACAACAATGTGTTTGATCACGTAGCCAATGTAAGCTTGCAGTTACAGCCTCACACACATCTAAAACGTGTAAAAAACTGCGTTCGGTCGTATGATCTGATGTTTCAGCTTGATCTTGTAATTCAATCAAATCACGTTGCATTGCTGCAACTTGCATGGCAAGCGGTACAATATTTTTAGGGAGCTGAGCAACATACTCTCCGAGCACCCCATGTTCAAATGCACCTACGATATTAGATAAGCGCAAGATCGCAATTTTCCACTCATGATCAATTTTATAAGTATCACGGATAATTTCTTCAATCATCTGTTGGGACTTAATATAGGGATTAGGATAAGCATAATTGAATTCGTCTGTTTCGCTTAATTGCAGACCAGATTTTCCATATGCTGCAAGGCTAGACAAATGAATAAAGTGACGAACACCTGTGCGTTGCATGGCACGTAGTAAACTCATGATGCAACTTACATTATCATTATAATATTCAAGAGGTTTAAGATTAGATTCTTCAATTGATTTAAACCCAGCAGTGTGAATAACCGCATCAATTGAATATTGCTCGAAGACCTTATTCAATGCTGGTGTATTACGTACATCAAGTTTAACAAATGGAACGTACATGCCAGAAATAAACTCTAGGCGTTCCAGCGTTTGCAAGGTTGAATTAGCCAAATTATCGACAATTACCACTTCTTGACCCTGAGCCATGAGACTCAACGCAATGTGTGAACCGATAAAGCCTAAACCACCTGTCACTAAAATCATTGTATACTTACCTTTCTCTTAATGCATCTACGCCCATTTAGACGTATGACCATAGTGAATTCTCAATGAGTACATTACTACTAATTACCTCTGCTCCTACTTCCATTCATGCTTGGCATGCGTTAGGACTTGCTCAGGCACTCAAAAGTAAAAATGAAGACTTTCGTGTATTCTTTTACCAAGATGGCGTGCAGGTTGCTAATGATTTTCAATGGGTTCCTGACGACCAGCGTAATTTAACGCATGAATGGCAAAAGCTTGCGATTCGACTTCCTGTATGTGTGAGTGCTGCCCTCGCTCGTGGTATTACCGATGCAGAAAATGCCAGTCGCCATCACCTTACTCATCACAACCTTGCCAAAGACTTTCAACTGGTCGGGTTAGGTGAACTTGCTGATGCGGTACAGTCAGCATCTCGTCTTATTCAATTTTAAGTTACTTTGTTTGCTTAGATTGTTGCTTTTAAAAGGTATATTGTGTGAAATCTGTACTCGTCATTTTAAGCCAAGCCAACTTAACCAGTCTTCAAATCAATGAAAGCCTTTCCGCTACTATGGTTTTAGCAACCTTTGGCTCACCAGTCAAAGTATTATTGAAAGATGCTGCGCTTAGCCTTTTACAAAATGACTTAAGCTTTAGCCAACTTCATCATGCTTTCAAAGTCGCATCAAATATGGTCGAAAGCTTTGAATTTTATGACTTAAGCCCAATTCTGATCGAAAGCAAAAATCAGCAAAATCCTTTTGTTCAGCAAACAGAACAAGAGCTCGAATTCATTGAGTTGAATAATGAGTTCATTCAGTCTTTTGACCATGTCTTATATTGGTAGATGAAGGTGTAATTTTAATGAATCCATCAACACTTTATCTCGTGCAATCTACTTATCACAATACACCGAATGTTATTGATGAATTAGGTAACCTTTATCAGAAAGGTGACCAGATTATTTTTATGGGTGATTCTGTTGCAAGACTTTCAGCTGAAATGATTCAACAGTTTGAAAGTGTTTCATGCTTAAGCATCGAAAAAGATTTAATCGATGCGGATACTTTAGCTCAGATAAATGTATTGGAATATGATCAATTTGCAGATCTTGTTTTAACATTTAATCGCTGTATTTCTTTTAAATAATATATTTAGGCTGGTTTCATGAATTTAGAATTAGACCAAGATGGTCATTTGGTTGATTATACAATCTGGAATCCTGAAGTTGCACAAGAGCTTGCCAAGTCACTTGATATTGAACTCACCGAGTGGCATTTCGAAGTTTTAGCTGCTGTGCGTCAGTTTTATCAACAGTTTGGGCACTCTCCAGCAACTCGCCCGCTCATTAAATTTTTAATGAAAACGGTAAGTCCAGAGATTAATAATACTGTTTTACAGCAACAATTTAATACTGGTTTAGTTGCCCGCCATTTAAGTCGTTTGGCGGGTGTTCCCAAACCAGCAAATTGTTTATAAAGTTAAGTGAACTTTTTAGCAGCAGCGACACATAAAATAGTTGCTGCTGTGACCACTAACATTGACCAGCTCACATGTTCGTGCAATAAAGCCGCTGCAATAGCTAGCCCCATTAAAGGCTGTAAAAGTTGTAGTTGACTTATGGCAGCAATACCGCCTTGAGCAAGTCCTTTGTACCAAAAGAAAAAGCCAATGAGCATACTAAACAAAGACACATAAATAAGACCAACTAAAGCTGATGGAGACACACTTTGGAATGAAGCTGGCATATAGAAAATAGTAAGCAACAACATAAAAGGTAAAGACAAAATCAGCGCCCAACAAATGACCTGCCATCCACCTATTTTTCTTGAAAGTACACCGCCTTCTGCATAGCCAAAGCCACAGAAAATAATCGCCATTAACATATAAAAGTCCCCTATTCCAAGTGATGTATCACCAGAAAGGAAGAACATATAGGTGAAAACAACCGCACTTCCTAATACTGCAAATATCCAGAAAAAATGATTCGGTTTTTCTCCGCCTCTGAGTACAGCAAATATTGCAGTTGCAAGCGGCAAAAGACTAACGAATACAATTGAATGGGCTGCATTCATGTGCTGTAGAGCAAGTGCTGTAAACAATGGGAAACCGATCACCACCCCCACAGCAACAATGGCTAGAGGCCACCAATCTTGCTTGGCTGGTTTCTTTTGTTTTAAAACTAATATAAGAATAAGCCCTAAAATACCAGCAATTGCCGCACGTGCCGCGGTTAGAAAGCCCGGTTCGAACCCCATTACAGCTACACGTGTTGCTGGTAATGACCCCGCAAAAATAGCTACGCCAATAAAACCATTCACCCAGCCATTCATAAACCTATTCATAATTTTCTCCGTCACTATACGAAGAATTTAAGCTGTGCTAAGGTGATTAAACCAGATACAAAGCAGTACAATTTAAAAGAACTGTTATGTATTAACAACCAATACAGTTGGGATTTTAAGCGCGTGAACCAGAGCAAAACAAAAATTGAAATTGTCATTTCAGAGATTGAGCAACAAATAAAAAATCGGTCTTTATTGCCGGGAGCACGCTTGCCTTCTGTTCGTAAATTAGCAAATGATCTGGGATTTTCAGTATCAACTGTTGTAGAAGCGTATGAAAGATTAATTGCTTTAGGCAAAATCGAATCAAGAACTGGATCTGGTTTTTATATTGTTGGTCCGCTCGCACCTTTAGCTTTAAGTGAATTAGGCCCTAAATTAGATCGTTCAGTTGATCCATTATGGATTTCACGTCAATCTTTGGAAGCGAAAGCAGATGTTTTTAAGCCTGGCTGCGGTTGGCTACCTGATGACTGGATGCCATTAGACAGTATTCGTAAAGCTTTAAGGACAGCCGCAAAAAGCCCAGATGATTATTTAATGGGTTATTCAACACCATTAGGATTACCAGCGCTACGTGATTTACTGGCAAGGCGTGCTCAAGCAAAAGGTATAGAGGCGAATCTTAATCAGGTACTTTTAACTGATTCAGGAACTCAAGCGATTGATTTGGTTTGCCGATTTTTACTAAAGCCCGATGATGTCGTTTTGATTGATGATCCTTGTTATTTCAACTTTCATGCATTACTTAAAGTTCATCAAGTCAAAGTTATTGGTATTCCCTATACACCAACAGGCCCTGACTTAGAGGCATTTAAAGAAGCAATTGAGACTTATAATCCGCGTCTTTATATCACCAACTCAGGAATTCACAATCCAACTGGAGCGACACTGTCTCTTTCTACAGCACATCAACTATTAAAACTGATTGAACAATCCAATTTGATTGTTGTTGAAGATGATATTTTTTCAGATTTTGAATATAACGCGGCTCCTCGGCTTGCTGCTTTAGATAATCTGTCACGTGTAATTTTTATTGGAAGTTTTTCTAAAACGTTATCAGCATCTATTCGCTGTGGTTATATCATTGCAAAACCAGAATGGATTGATCAGCTCACTGACCTGAAAATTGCCACAAGCTTTTCTCACAATGGCGTGTCGGCTGAAGTTTTATTAAGTGCTTTAACTGATGGATCTTACCGTAAACATATAGAATTATTAAAAGTTCGTTTAGCAAAAGCGATGCACGATACCATTACCAAACTAGAACCTTTAGGCATAAAGCCATGGATTAAGCCTCAAGCGGGAATTTTTGTTTGGTGTCATTTGCCAGAGGGTGTTGAAGCTTCAAAAATTGCAAAATATTGTATTAATCATCAAGTTATTCTTGCACCAGGAAATGCATTTAGCCAAGCTCCCAATGCTGGTCAATTCATACGTTTTAATGTAACACAGTCAAATCATGACCATATCTATAAGACTCTAGCTGATGCGATTCAACAAGAGTCTTCATAATTTATAGAGAGAAAAATTAAGCTTGTTTCTGTTTTTGTTCAATATATGCAAAATAGCCTGGCCCAGCTGAAACTTGCACTTGTTTGGCATGTAAAGGTTCATGGCAAACCGAACATACCATGACTGGTTCGAACTTATGACCACAAGTTTTATGACGATACTCTAAAGGTTTACCTAAACCTTGATCCATCCATTTATCTGCCCAATTCGCCATCGATAAAATAATTGGATAAAGTTCAAAACCTTTATCAGTGAGGCGATATTCAAAGCGTTCTTGACGATCAAAATAAGGAGCTTTGGCTAAAATTTCATATTCAACCAAACGCTTTAAACGATCTGAAAGGACATGACGAGTTACACCTAATGATTTTTGAAAATCGTCAAAACGGCGTATTCCCATAAAAGCATTACGTAATATTAGCATCGTCCATCGATCGCCAATCACTGATAGCATACGAGCAACCGAACAAGGTTGATCACCGATGTCATCCCATTTCATCTTTATGCGTTCCTCGATATTTCCTAGCCTAATGGCCCTATTGTTTATACCCTAAACCACTTACCACGAGTTATGCAAGATTCATTATAAAAATAACTTCTTATCAACTTTATAAAAGAATTTTTATTATAAAAAAAATAGAAAGTTATTATATAAATTTGCTTAACAAATAGAACTCACCCAATTGTATAGTGAGTTATATCTATTATTACTCATCATTAATTTGAGATGAATACACCCTTCAAAATATGGCCTGCTTCTAGTTTCACACTTGCTGGAATTCGTACCAGACAATTGGCCTGCATTAAATTACTGAGCATGTGTGATTGCTGTTTTGCCAGACTTTTAACTTTAAGTTGTCCATTGTCAAAATAAGCATGCATTCTTAGAAAACGTTCACGCGCATCTTCTTTTAAATCATGATCTAAAATTGCACTAAACCACTCTGGCCCTGTTTGATTTCCCTGCAAAGTGTCGAGCAATGCTTTCCCATAAACTTGCATTGATACATAGACCGCAGCCGGATTACCCGGTAACCCCAGCAAATAACATCGGTGATCTTTTTCGGTGTGAGAATATTCAGCAAAAAAGAGTGGCTTACCCGGCTTTTGTTTTACTTTCCAAAAGATCTGTTCAAAGCCAGCCTCAAAAGCGCATGGTCGAACAAAGTCATAATCACCTACTGACACTCCGCCTGTGGTTATAATGACATCATGACTGTCTTTTAACTCATTAAAGTAATGCGTGACTTGTTCCGCTTCATCTGCCACATGAATCAGTTCAATCTCTAAGCCATAATCTTCAAACCAAGCTTTTAGTAATGGACCATTTGCATCAAAGATTTTGCCTTCTGCAAGATCTTCTGCTTTTTCGGCAACTTCGTCTCCAGTGACTAAAACAGCAACTTTCGGCGCACGGTAAACGTCAACCGTTTGTACACCCGCCATACTTAAGGCAGCCAAGCTTCCAATATTTAGAAACTGCCCAACTTGTGCAAGCAACTGTCCGTTCTGGATTTCTTCTCCGGTAAAACGGATATCAGCTTGAGGGCGAATATGTTCAGTTAACGAAATTTCTTGTGCTGAAACGACCTCTACTATTTCTTGCCTCGCAACATGTGTTGTGCCTTCAGGAATTTTGCCACCAGTAAATATACGAACTGCCTGTCCTTCACTCAGAATGTCATGACTTTCGCTTCCAGCTCGAATCTCGCCAGTAACCTGAAACTTTTGAGTATTTAAATCTTCTGCATGGCTACAAAGCGCGTAACCATCTACAGCACTTTGAGAAAAACTTGGCAAATTAATTTCCGAATAAATTTCCTTAGCAAGATATCTACTTAGGCTATTTTGAAGAACTTGCTGAATTGAGCCTAATTTTTTAGGTCGGTTACTAATCAGCTCAATTGCTTCATCTACGCTAATCAACCCACGTTCTGCACCACAACCTGACATTATTCATAGCCTCCCGGATGTGGTAAATCACGGCAAACATCAAAAATATGGACTAATGCAGGTAAAATAGCAGCCATTGATTCACTTGCTCCACCACGGCTTCCCGGTAAAGTCACCACTAAAGAACGATCAATAAAACCAGCTACTCCACGTGACATTGCAGCATATGGCGTGCGTTTTTGTCCAAATGAACGCGCAGCTTCCATTAGGCCATCTAGCTTACGCTCAAGAAGTGGTTCTAGCGTATCAACCGTAATGTCACGCTTACCAATTCCCGTACCACCGACGGTCATAATGCAAGCATATGATTTGCTCAACTCAAGCACTAAGTTTTTTAAAGTATCTGCCTCATCTGGCAAAATCTGGTAGTGAATCGGACCAAATCCTGCCTCGGTTAAAGTTTCAACCACAGATTTTCCGGCAGTATCGGGCTTTCTGCCAGCTGCGACAGTATCGGATAACACAATAACAGCAGCGGAAACGGGTTGACGAAGAACTCGCTTAAAGTGTGATTTTCCACCTTTTTTCTTAAGCAATTTACATTGATCCATCCACAGCTCTTCTGGTTCACAATGTGGTTTTAACATGTCGTAAATGGTTAAGCCTGCAAGACTTGCAGCCGTTAAGGCTTCCATTTCTACGCCAGTTGGACCAATGGTTTCGACCACGGTAATAATCTTTACAAAATCATGTTCTAATTCATATTCAACATCTGCGCGATAAATCGGCAGTGGATGACACAAAGGAATCAGCTCATCAGTTCGTTTTGCTGCCAAAATTCCTGCAACACGTGCAGTTTTTAATGCATCCCCTTTTTCGGTATTTCCTTGTCTTAATAATTCAATACAGTGTGGTGGTGCATATAAAATTGCTTGTGCTTCAGCAACGCGATAACTTTCCGGCTTCATTCCTACATTTTTCATTATTTATCCTAGTCTTGCTTATTTCAGTGTGAGTGTTCATGGCCGGCATGATGGTGATGTTTATGTTCTTGCGGTGCATCCTTACGAATACAGCAACCTTCTACATAGTGACTTGTACCATCTGTAAAAAACTCTTCTTTAAACACAGGCACTTCATGTTTTACCCGCTCAACTGCTTCTTCGCATGCTTGAAAAGCTTCACGGCGATGGGCTGCATAAGCAATTGCAATGATTGCTGTTTCACCAACATCTAGATATCCAATCCGATGAACCACTCGCACATAAGATACCTGATACTTTTTCTCAATTTCCAGTTCAATTTCACGTATCATTTTTTCAGAAAGCGGTTTATACGAGGTATATTTCAGTGCTTTAACAGCTTTACCTTCATGATGGTTACGAACTGTACCCATAAAAATATCAATTCCACCGCATTCAGGAAATGATTCAATAGGATCAAAGGTATCAAGGCTTAAAGCCTGCTCTTGTATACGTGCAAAATCTCGCATGGCTCATCCTCCTGCAACTGGTGATAATAAAACCAAAGTACATGGCTGACTTAAGGCAGATTGCCTTGTTATGACATTATCGCCAATAGCGCATGCACATTTTTCCATGGCCTGTGTACATTCTGGATGCAATGAAACAATTTCATCTAAGACATCTTTAACTAAAATATCGGTGGGGAAAACTAACGAAAGATTTTGTGGAAGCAATTTTTCAATTGCACCAAATGATTCGATTTTAATTTGGATAGATTGCTGCATTTATCCCCCAAGCATATGCATACTGATTTTACGGGTTTGTTGATGTTGTAAAGCATGAAAGCCTTTGGCTTTATTCCAGATATACGGCATAACTTGATCTTTTAACTGCTGACTATGCAGCACATGATCAGTTGAGTTCTGTGCGCGTAATAGTGCTTGAAGCTGCGGCTTAATATTTAACCCCTGCTGAGCAAAGAGACAGTTATATAACTCACCTTGCGCCGTTAGTCGTATGCGGTCACATTGGTGGCAAAATGAATGAGTAATGGTAGAAATGATGCCTAGAGCGTAGCTATTGTTAAGCAGATATTGACGCGCTGGCTCATGTTGTTGCTCGATGACTTGTACCGAATAATAGGGTTGCAACGCCTGTAAAATTTCAGCTTCACTCACCACATCTTTATTTGACCAGAGTGCATCACCATCAAGCGGCATAAACTCAATAAAACGTAGTGGAATCTGGTTGGCAATCGACCATCTCACCATAGGTAGGATTTGATCGTCATTTTTGTCTTTCATTAACACGCAGTTTATTTTAAAAGGTAGTCCTGCATCTTTTGCAGCTTGAATACCTTCAAGAACTGGTTCTAACTTTTTCTTGGTAAGTTCTTTAAATTGAATTGGATCTAGGCTATCTAGACTAATATTTAAATCATCTAAACCAGCATCTTTTAACTGCTGAGCGTATTTAGCAAGATAATGTCCATTGGTGGTCATTGAAATGCGTTTTAGACCTAATGCTTTTAAAGCTTGTAAATCACGAACGAAATGAACAATGCCTTGACGCATTAATGGTTCGCCGCCTGTAATACGGATGCTTTCAATACCTTGTTGCACCATAAAACGGCAAAACTGAAAGAGCGCCTCAAAACTAAGCAAGTCTTGTTTATTTAACCATTCAGGATGTTCAGGCATGCAATATACACACTTAAAATTACAGCGATCAGTTACTGAAATTCGTAACTTTCGCTTGATACGCCCATATTGGTCTTGTAGAACAGATGGCGTATTTTCAGAGTGGTATTGTTTCATCTTTTGCACTCATGTCGAGAACAGTTCAAATATTGCTGGCACTTTTTCTGGGCAATTAAAATAGAAAATTGCTCTTCAATAGTGCTCTGATTTTTATGCAAAATTTGTTCCAATTCTATTTATCATCCATAACTTCTTCGGTTTTTTGATAGACCTTTGGCTGCACTACTTCACTGTAATTTTAAAAACTGTATAAAGTTGGTGCAGCATTCATCTCTTATTTGCCTTACATTATTTCTAGCACTTTTCTAAGCGGATGGGTACATATTTATGGTACGGCGTTTTAGATAATGGATCACAATGTTCAGCGGAAATTAGTCGATTTAATTGTGGTCCAATGGGTTCACCACCTTGAAAGCGCATACCATAACCATGTGGAAGTGAAACTACACCTTTTCGCATTCCCTCATCAAAATCTACAGTAACCTGAATTTCTCCATGTTGTGAAATACATTTAAGCTGACCTCCTGCATCTACATTTAGGTGCTTTGCATCTTCAGGATGAATTCGTAAAGCCCCTTCAGCATCTACTTTTCGCCAAGCTGGATCACGGTAAATTTGATTGGCGTTATAGCTACGTCGCTCACCTGATAAAAGTATGAATGGAAACTCTTCAACATTAACCTGATGATTTTTTAAATTTGCTAGCTCAGTTAACATCTCTGGAATAGCAAGACGTATTTTCTTGTCTTTATAAACTACCAGTTTCCATATTTCGTCATATTCATGTTGTGATAACACTACGCCTGAACGTTGCTTTAAAATTTGTTCAAATAAACGAACGCCTAAAGTTAAAGGATTACCTTTGTAACCCGCACGGCGTACCGCTTTGGTGTGTAAGACAGCATATTGAATCGACAGCGGTAATAAAAAAGCAACTGAACCAGCTGATTTTTCTAACTGTTTACCTAAAGTGCGATAGAGAATTGAAGCTGCAAAAGGAATGTATTTTTTATTTCGCGCAAAAGTAAGTCCCAATGCCGACAAGTACGGTAAATAGGCTGTTTTTTTCGAGTCGACTGAAGCTATTTTTTCTAAAATTGGAAAGCGTTTTGGAATCACCTGCATGGCTTCAAGTAATCGTGTATAAATTTCTGCCTCTGGCAAAGTATCCGTTTGAGCGTTCAATACAGGATGTCTGAGGTGAAAACCATTTTTAGGAAACTCAAGATTAAAACCAGTAAATTCCCATTTTTCAAACTGGGTATGCGCTGGCAAAATATAGTCTGCAAGTCTTGCAGTTTCCGTCATGGCAACATCGACCACAACCAACAAATCTAATGATTTAAATGCTTCCTCATAAGCTGGTGTATCAGGATAAGTTAATAACGGATTACAGCTATCTACAAAAACTGCGCGAATTCGCTTTTCCCCTGCTTTTAAGATTTCATCGGGTAAAATATTAGGCGGGAAGAACCCAGAAATCGGGAACATTTTATGATAAACACTCCGTCTATATTTCGGCTTTCTTTCATCTGTATCACTTAAGATTGGAATAAACATGGTATGCAAATTATTGGTACCCTGCTTTCCAAAGTTTCCAGTCACTAAGTAAAGTAGTTTTTCTAAATATCCATTTAATGTCGTATTTAAAGTATGTTGAATACCTAAATCAATCCGAACACAGCCTCTTTTAGCTTTGGCAAAATCTCGAACCACTTGGTAAATCAAGTCGACTGGAACATCTGCTTTAGCAATATAGTCTTCAATCGGCACACGACTAAATGCTGCTTTTACGTCGTCAAAACCTTGTGTGTGCTGCTGGATAAACGCTGCATCGTAAAGATTTTCTTTAATAATGATTGCAATCATGGCCGACATTAAAAAAGCATCTGTTCCAGGTTTTAATTGCACATGAATATCTGCTTGTTTTGCTGTCTCGGTAACACGTGGGTCAAACACCACCATAGTTCGGTTCGGATCTTTCTTAATATGTTTTAGCGTGTCTCGTGCGTTGGGAATACCATGTGCCTGAAACGGATTTGTTCCAATAAAAAGAACATAATCGGCATATTCAACATCTTCTGTCGTATGGCATGCCTGACTACCGAACAAACGTCCATTGAGCCAAAAATCACCCGTTTTTTCTTGAGCAAGAGAGTTATAAGCATAATAACTTTTCATGGCCAGCAAGAGCTGTCGGCCATACGCTGCACCGAGATGATTGCCTTGACCACCGCCCCCAACAGAAGCAAAAGCAGTCCCGCCAAAACTATCTCTAATATTTACTAATCGATCGGCAATTTCTTGTATGGCAACATCCCAGCTCACTTCTTGAAATGAGCCATCTGGTTGGCGTTTTAAAGGTGTAGTCAAACGGTCTGCGTGTTGCTGATAGTGTTGTAATCTGGCAGCTTTTTGACAAATGTAGCCTTGAGAAAATGGATGTTCAGGATTACCTTTAATTTTGACAAACTGATTATCATTAATTTCGACACTTAAACCGCAGTTCCTAGAACACAAAATACATGCGGTCACATCTGTTTTATTTTGCTTCAGCGCTTCAACCATGCCCTTTGACTCCCTTTATTTTTATACATTTCAATGCAACGAAATATCAAGTTCCAAAATAGAACCTAAACAATAAATAGTCAACCGCACAAAGATTAAAAATGTGGTTCACCCGACCAATGTAAATTTTAAAGTGATAATATCCGAAGTTAATTTGCTGTAAAAATTTCTTTAAATGCTTTGATTTGTTTGTATTGCTGAAGCTCATCCAATGAATTAATACTATGAAAAAAAAGATTCTGTTTTTGAAATATAGCGACTTGCGCATGCAAAAGCTTAAAGCATTCTTTCAAACTTAATCGTTGCTTTTCAATTTGCTCCGTTATAGTGATGAGGCTTTCACGTTTTAATAAGCAAAATGGATATAAGGCATCTCCATTAATTGAAACATAGGCTGCCTGAGCCTGTTTATTTTTCCGAAGTGCGCCATGTAATTTGGCAACGACTTGCGTAGGGATATAGGTCACATCACAAGGGATGAACAAAACATAGTCTGCGCTTACATTTGACCATGCACTTTTCATTCCCATCAGTGGACCGAAAAAACCTGCTGCATCATCTTGATAACATTGAATGTCAGGCACAATACTTTGATAAATTGAATAATCACGATGACTATTCACCCAAATTTCAGATACTGAAGACTTTAGTTTTTGATGAATTTTAATGAGTTGAGTTTCACCATCAAATTGCTGTAACAACTTATTTAAACCATTCATACGGCGGGCTTGTCCGCCTGCCAGAATGACCACATCAGTTACGGGATACCCCTTATTCACACTTCCACCTCCTGTTGGCAAGCTTTAATCAAGCCACGGATTTCAGGTAAACATGAACCACAATTACCACCTGCTTTTAAACAAGCCGTCACTTGTTTTTCATGAGTAATATTTTGAGTTTTGATTGCATCTATAATTTTGTTCTTACCTACTTTAAAACAACTACAGACTAAAGGTCCGTCATTATTTGTAGCAGACATTGGCATGCCAGCCAGTAATGCTTTTCGGTGTAGCGCACTTAAACGCTCGCGCTTAAACAAACTTGCCACCCAATCACGATCTGGCAATAAATCTGGCGGTGCAATATACAGACTTGCAATTACGATGCCATCTTTCAAAACAACGCTATGACTTAATTGTGATGAAATATCTTCAATACTTAGCCATTCAAAAGTTTCATCTGCAAACGGTAAAAAGCTTTTTAAGTTCTTTTGAGTGTCATGAAAAGTTTGACGGTCTGCTAGTTCGTAACGGTTGGTTTTCAACATTATGACCTTGCTCCACCATGCACAGTGATGTAGCGATTCTTGAATATACGAATCGTATCCTTCACGTACATAAAGCACACCTTGCCAAGTGGTGTAAAACGGCTGAATGGTCACCGGAGTATGTTTAAACTCTGGTTCACCTGAAATAGCATCGACTTCCGGATTGACCACTTTGCCAATACGAGCATCAGACGCAACTTGTTCAGTCCAGTGAATTGGTGCAAAAATTTGCCCACGACGCACACCAGATGAAAATGTCACGCGTAGTACACAGCTGCCCCATTTCGAACGAACTTCTACCAAGCCTTGATCACGTACCCCAAACTTCAAGGCATCACTTGGGTGAATCTCACAGAATGGTTCAGCGCGGTGACTAGTCAAATTTGGTGACAAACCAGTACGCGTCATGGTGTGCCATTGGTCACGAATACGCCCTGTATTTAAAATGAGCGGATAATCTTCTGAAACCGCATGTACCGGATTAATTGCAACAGTCGGAATCAATTTTGCCTTGGCATTTTTATGACTAAACTGCCCTTTGCCAAACAGTTGTTGAACGGCTTTAGCGTCTTGGTTTTTACTCCACACTGGCCATTGCACTGGCTGTAGAGCGTCGTACTCAGCATTACTTAGGTTCATTAAACCTTTTAGATTGAAATAACGGAAATTATTACTTTCTGCACGAGCATTTATGTCTATATTGTCTTGTGCAGATAACGCTGCATGCTCATTGAAAATATCAACAGCACTGGTAAATTCAAAACCATCGAAGCCTAATTTTTTCGCGACTTGGCTAACAGACCACCAGTCTGCTTTTGCTTCACCCGGCGCAGGTAAGAATGCGCGTTGACGTGAAATACGGCGCTCAGAGTTGGTCACTGTGCCATCTTTTTCGCCCCACCCTAAAGCTGGAAGTAACACATCGGCGTAAGCCGTAGTATCCGTATCGGCACAGATATCTGACACGACAACCAATTCGCACTTTTCTAATGCACGTTTAACTTGATCGGCATCTGGCAAACTCACGACTGGATTGGTCGCCATAATCCAGATGGCTTTAATTTTTCCAGCTTCAACTTCACGGAAAAGATCAACTGCTTTTAAGCCAGCTTGAGTCGCAATAAATGGACTATCCCAAAAGGTTTGCACTACTTTTTGATGTAGTGGATTATCTAAGTCCATATGCGCTGCCAGCATATTGGCTAAGCCACCGACTTCTCGTCCACCCATCGCATTGGGTTGACCTGTCATTGAAAATGGAGCGGCACCGAGCTTACCAATTTTTCCAGTCAGTAAATGGCAGTTAATAATGCTGTTGGCTTTATTAACTCCCTGACTTGATTGATTCACCCCCATTGAAAATAGGGTGATTACTTTTTCAGTCTGTGCAAATTTTTCAAAAAACTGCTGTAATTTATCGAGTGCAATTCCCGTACGCTTTACCACATATTCGATATCAGTTTCTGGCTGACTGCTTGCCAAAACCTCTTGCAAACCTTCGGTATAAGCCTCTATAAAGGCCTGATCGGCATGGCCATTTTGATATAGATATTGAAATAAGCCATTAAATAAAGCCACGTCTTGGCCCAGTAAAATCGGCAAATGCAAGTCCGCTTGTTCACAGGTACTGGTAAATCGTGGGTCAATCACGACTACGAACATATTTGGATTTTGGCTTTTAGCCTGCATGATCCGCTGATAAAGTACAGGATGGCACCATGCAGTATTAGACCCGACCAATACCACCATGTCTGCATGTTCAAAATCTTCATAACTTGCAGGGACAATATCTTCACCGAAACTACGTTTGTGGCCTGCCACCGCAGATGACATACAAAGACGTGAATTGGTGTCAATATTTGCAGTACCCAAATAGCCTTTTACAAACTTGTTCACCACATAATAATCTTCAGTCAAAAGCTGACCTGAAACATAAAATGCAATGCTGTCACGACCATATTGATCGATACAAGATTGGAATTTATCAGCAATTTTATTGATTGCCACATCCCATGTCGTTACCACCCGATCAGCTTTGCGCCCCATCATTGGTTGTAAAACACGTGTTTCCAATCCCAAAGTATCCGCCAAACGGCTACCTTTAATACATAAGCGTCCAAAGTTGGAAGGATGCTCAGCATCCCCCTCAACTTGTACCACAGGCCCTTGAGGTTTTTGCTGGACATTTACGCTAACACCGCAACCCACCCCACAATATGGACATGTTGTTTTGATTGTTTTTGCAACATGATCGGAGCTATCGACTTCAACGCTTGGAATACTGTTCATAACTGCTCCTTTCCCTATTTAGCTTGCATTTTTTAATGCAAAATCTCGACCAAATAGCAGCTTATTTCTAAATGATGAGACTGGGGTTTGGTCTGCAATTAACTCTGCATACCACATGCCATCTTCAGTATCACCGAACAGTACTGCACCGATTACTCGATCACTTTGGATAATAATACGTTTATAAATCTGGCGTTTTTCATCGTTTAAAATAATGTCTTCATAATCATCTTTCGGCTCAAAATTGCCCGCAGAGAACACATCGACACCGCTGACTTTTAACTGAGTCGGTACGGTCGGTGCTTTAAAAGTTAAGCTGCCGTGTTCAGCCAAATGGGTCGCGCAAATAAAAGCTTGGCCCCATAGTGGCTCAACCAAACCAAAGGTCTGTCCACGGTGTTCAATACACTCACCCACCGCGTAAATACTTGGGTCAAACGTTTGCATGGTGTCATTCACCAATACACCTCGATTGCAGCGTAGACCAGCACTTTGTGCCAAGGCAATATTTGGACGGATACCTACAGCAAATACCACAAGGTCAGCATCTAACACTGTGCCATCTTTCAAACGAATTTGTTTGACATGACCATTTTCATCACCAATCAATGCTTCTGTGTTTGCCTCGGTAATGATGTTAATGCCTTTTTGTTCAATACTATGGCGCAGTAACTGGCTCGCACGACCATCAAGTTGACGTTCCATAATACGGTCCATCAAATGCAATACTGTCACATTCATACCGCGTTGTTTTAAACCGTATGCAGCTTCTAAACCAAGCAAACCACCACCAATCACGACTGCATTGGTTTTTGAACCGCAGTACTCAATCATGGTGTTAACATCATAAATATCACGGAAAGTTAAGACACCTTTTAAGTCGACACCTTGAACTGGTGGAATAAACGGAGCCGAACCTGTCGCCAAGATTAAACGGTCATAATCAACTATCTGGCCTTTTTCGGTGTAAACCACTTTACGAGGGCGATCAATTTTTACCGCTTTATCGCCTGCAATAAATTTAATGCCTTTATCGTCATACCACTTTGGTGGATGCAGCATAATGTCTTCAATGGTTTTTTCACCTGATAAAACCGGAGATAACATAATACGGTTATAGTTACCCCAAGGTTCTTCTCCAATCACCGTGACTTCATAACGGTCTGGGGCCATATCAAGTAAATCTTCTAAGCAACGCATTCCTGCTAAACCATTCCCGATCAGCACCAGTTTAAGTTTGTCTTGAGAAACACCTGTATTGGTAATATAAGTTTTTTGCGGTACTGCATTGACCCAAACACGGCCATCAACAATTTTGCTTGGATAAACTGAAAGCTTTTGATCTTTATCTTCTAAACAACGGCCCGTAGCTAAGCTGAAATGTTGTTTATAGATTGGTGATGCAATAACACGCTCACCTTGTAAATCACCAATAATCCCGCGGCTCATGACATTGGCTTGGCTAAACGGATCTTTATTGCTCAGCACGTAAACACGTTTTTCATGACCCACACGGAAGATTGCTACCGCTTGACCGCCTACTAGCGCTCCTGCACCAGTGTTTGGGGTTAAATCATCGAGTGCACAAACGTCAATCCATTGATCATCAGGAAGCATATTTTTGTCTTGTACAATATTCATAGAAACTCTCCTTTATGCTTCAACCATTGGAATACGGTCTTCTGAACGTTCAGCTTCAGTTAATGGGCGGATTTGACCACGTTCAGTTGTAAATTGAATGTGTGGATCGGCCTGTTCACTAGCTCCTGCGTTGATATACGTTTGGAAGCGTTTACGAACTTCTGGGTTCTCGACAGCTGTACGCCATTCGTCTTGGTATGTTCCAATGATGTGTTCCATACGGCGCTCAAGCTCGGCAGCCAAACCAAGAGAATCATCAACAACTACAGATTTAAGGTAATCTAGACCGCCTTCCATGTTGTCGCGCCATACACTGGTACGTTGTAAACGGTCTGCTGTTTGGATGTAGAACATATAGAAACGGTCGATGTAACGGATGAGCGTTGCTTTATCAAGGTCAGATGCAAGTAATTCTGCATGACGTGGTTTCATACCACCGTTACCACATACATAAAGGTTCCAACCTTTTTCGGTGGCGATAATACCCACGTCTTTGCCTTGCGCTTCTGCACACTCACGCGTACAGCCAGACACAGCCATTTTTAATTTATGCGGTGAACGTAAACCTTTGTAGCGGTTTTCAAGTTCAATCGCTAAGCCAACCGAGTTATCTACCCCATAACGACACCATGTGCTACCCACACAAGACTTCACAGTACGCAAAGATTTACCGTAAGCATGGCCAGACTCAAAACCAGCAGCATTTAACTCTTCCCAAATGAATGGAAGTTCATGAACTTGCGCACCGAACATGTCAACGCGTTGACCACCAGTAATTTTGGTATACAGATTATATTTCTTCGCGATTTGACCAATAGCAATCAAACCATCGGGAGTCACTTCACCGCCAGCCATACGCGGTACAACTGAGTAAGAACCATCTTTTTGGATGTTCCCCAAGTAATAGTCATTACTGTCTTGTAGACCTGCATGACTTGGCTCAAGTACGAAATCGTTCCAACAAGAAGCTAAGATATTTGCAGCAGTCGGTTTACAGATGTCACAACCTAAACCATGGCCATGTTGATGAATTAAATCATCAAAAGTTTTGATTTCATTGACACGAACCAAGTGATGTAATTCTTGACGCGAGTACGGGAAGTGTTCACAGATATGGTTATTTACCGTCACACCTTGACGTTGTAACTCTGACTTTAACACTTGAGTCACTAATGGTGCACAACCACCACACGCAGTTGCTGCTTTGGTGCATTTCTTTAATGCACCTAAAGAGGTCGAACCATCACTAATTGCTTGGCAGATGTCCGCTTTTGATACGTTATTACACGAACAAATCGTTGCGCTGTCTGGAAGTAAATCTACACCGCTACCACCAGACTTTCCTGCCGACTGCTCAAAGCCTGGCATGATTAAACTTTCAGGCTCTTCAGGCAAAGCCAGACCATTTAACATCATTTGTAAAAGGTCATTGTATTCTTTGGCATCACCAACCAAAACTGCGCCAAGCAATTTAGTTTTATCCGCACTTACCACAATCTTTTTATAAATCAGTGCATGCTCATCTGCATAGAAATAGCTTAATGCACCCGGAGTCATGGCTTGTGCATCACCAACAGAGGCAACATCCACACCCATCAATTTCAACTTGGTGCTCATGTCCGCGCCAGCAAAGCAGTTACACTCTTCATCAGAAATATGTTTTGCTGCAATACGTGCCATGTCATAGCCCGGTGCAACCAAACCGTAAATCTTGTTTTGCCAAAGCGCACATTCACCAATCGCATAAATGTTTTGATCTGAAGTTTGGCAGTAATCATTAATCACAATACCGCCACGCTCACCAATCGCGAGTCCACTATTACGTGCAAGCTCATCACGTGGACGAATTCCCGCAGAGAATAAAATCACATCTGCTTCAAGCTCACTACCATCTGCAAATTTCATTACATGCGTTGTGCTGTCACCGCATTCAATAGATTGCGTCGCTTTTTGTGTATGAACTTTTACGCCAAGATCTTCAATTTTGCGGCGTAAAACTTTACCACCTAGATCATCAATTTGAACGGCCATTAAACGCGGTGCAAATTCAACAACATGTGTTTCCAACTCTAGGTCGCGTAAGGCTTTCGCTGCCTCAAGACCAAGTAAACCACCACCAATCACAACACCTGTTTTTGCATTAAGACTCGCTGCACGAATCGCATCTAAGTCTTCGATCGTACGGTAAACAAAACAGTTTTCACGGTCATTACCCGGAATTGGTGGAACGAATGCATAAGAACCTGTTGCCAACACCAATTTGTCATAGCTAATCACATCACCATGGTTGGTTGTGACTGTTTGTGCAGCTGTATCAATTGCAGTTGCTTTGGTATTTAGACGTAAGTCAATGCCATGAGCATCGGCAAAGTCAAAACGTGCTAGAGATAAATCTTTTGCCGATTTCCCAGAGAAATATTCTGTCAAATGCACACGGTCATAGGCGATACGAGGTTCTTCCGCGAGAATCGTGATTTCTAATTCATCATCTGCTTTTTCTAAAATGGCTTCGATGAATTTGTGGCCCACCATACCATGACCAATCATTACCAATTTCATAGTGTTTCTCCTCAAATCACGTTGCTTTTAAGCTGCGTTATTCCGTTCTCAAATAGATATTGTTCTTTTGCTTTGTGCTCTATCGAGAAACGAATCAAGCTCACAAGGCATGTAGCTGCTTGAAACCAATTTTTTTCACTCGTTAACCACACCCAATGCACAGCAAAATCAAAAAAAGAAATAAAAAAAGCGAGCCCCCTCTTAGAGAAGGCTCGCGTCGCTGGAACTGAAAATTTAAATAATTCAGATGTAACTTTTCTATGCAATAAAAATAAAGACATGACCTTCACTCCGACTGAACGTAACTTCTTTGTATGTGCGGTTGCACTCACAAACTCGATCAGAACGGACATCGTTGGCCGTCTTTAAAACTCATGGTCGTCTTCGACCTGTAATTAAGTAAGCACTTTACATGCCAATATTTTAAAAAACTTAATCCAATAATATTTTTTATATTTAATTTCATATAGATAGAAAATTTCACCAGGTAAATAAAGAATCAAACCTTATTTTGCTTGCTCTATCACTGCACATTTATATGGTTTAAAAAAAATAAGCTTTGCCACAAAATGAACCGTATTTTTGCACCAAGATCGAACACACTAACTCTTTAGCATCCAAAATTGCCACTAAATCCTGATTTTTGAGTAGTTTTGTATGGCACTAATCTTGCTTAAAACCTAATAACAAAAAACGCGTCGAATTGGCGCATTTTCTTAGCCTGATTTTCTGAACTTATGCCAAAACTCAAAATAGCCCTTATTGATGATGATCATGCGCGAGCGGACTATATAAAAAACAGTCTGCTTGAAAATGACTTTGAAGTGGTCGCTTGCCTTACTTTGGATCACTTGAAT
>NZ_JZFB01000001.1:1116191-1128174 GCF_001188385.1 Acinetobacter sp. V2
TCGATATGGATCATCCTCACCGCGACATTATTGAAAGCTGTGTCAGTAGCTATGATCTACCTACAGTCCTGTTCACTAAAAATTCAGATAAAGACACCATCAAACAAGCCATCGATGCAGGAGTAACTGCTTATATCGTCGATGGCATAGACCCTGCCCGCTTACATACCATTTTAGAAATCTCGATCGAGCAATATAAAAAACACAAAAAACTCGAAGGCGATTTAAAAGAAGCTCAAACCAAACTTGCTGACCGTAAGGATGTTGAAAAAGCTAAAGTTCTACTGATGCAATTGCATGGACTACCTGAAGAAACTGCATTTCAGCTTCTTAGAAAAAATGCGATGAGTCACCGGATTACGATTGGAGAAATGGCACGGCGTTTACTTGAAGCTCAAAAATTACTTGGCAACCAACTAAAGGATGAATAAATGAGCACATTAGAAAAGACTCAATTACAACTCGGCTATATTCCTTTGCTTGATTGTCTTGCATTACTTTGGGCAAAACAAAGAGGCTTCTTTGAAGAAGTTGGTTTAGACGTCACTTTAGTTAAAGAAGCATCATGGGCAAGTCTTCGAGACCGTTTGGCTTTTGGGTTATTAGATGCAGCGCACTGCTTATCTGCAATGTTACCTGCGGCGGCTGTAGGCACAGATCAAATTGGCACGCCACTGCAAACATCACTGGTTTTAAGTGAAAACCGTGCTTTCATTAGCTTAAGTCAAAAACTTACTCATCAACTTACAATTAAAGAAAATGATACGGCTCAAATAACGGCGCAAAAAGTGGTGAGCTATCTTGAACAAGGTCACTCTATTTCGTTAGCGCATGTGTTTAAGCATTCTATTCATCATTATTGTTTAAGAGAATGGTTGGCTTTAGCAAATCCAAAAATCGCGCAGTCTATTCAGCTCAAAACATTACCGCCACCTTATATGGTCGAAGCACTCGATAAACATGTGATTGATGGTTTTTGTGTGGGTGAACCTTGGAATACCCAAGGTGAGCTTCTTGGTTTAAGTAAAATGATCTGCTCAAGCCAAAACATTATTCCTCCTGTGGCTGACAAGGTTTTAGCCGTAACACAGGAATGGGCAAATCAGCACCCACAAACACTAGTCGCGCTTACCGCAGCAATTATGAAAGCCCAACAAGAATTGAGTGAGTTCCAAGACTTTGCTCCGATTTTAAAGTTATTGGTTGAGTTTGAAATTGTTCGTTTTCATTGCTCAGAAGAAGTGCATGTCGATAAATATTTTAAGATTCAGGAAATTGTTCGACATCTAGTAAAAGAAAGTGCGCTTCCAAAAGTAGAAGACTTTTATTGGCTGCTTGAGCAAATGCAAAAGTGGGATGAACTTCAAATTGACCAAGCACAAATCACAAGCTTGGGTGCTCAATGCATTAATCTTGAGGCTTATGAACAAGCCAAACAGCGATATTCTTCATAAGTAATCTAAGAGTCAAATCAGCATAAAAAAAGCTGTCTTTTATAAAAAAGACAGCTTGAAAGACCCATAAGACAAAATGCGAAACACGCATTACTATATTTTCTAGGCTCAACTGATCCATTGAAAATATAGCGCTTATGGAAATGATCATATCTATCTAAACATATCATTTTCAGACATTTTCATATCAATAACTGCCACATCATCAATTTCGTTAATCATTATCAACCTGTTAAGAAAGTACTTAAAATAGTCCTCTCTTTTTGTGCATTAAATCTCTCTATGATCTCTACAAAATAGTGATACACAAATTATGTGGGTCAGGTCATAAATTTTATTGCTTCAAAGTAATTTCAAACATCCGTCTTAATTAGATTAATTTTTTTAGTTAAAAAGTAATTTATTGCCTATCTACTTATATTTAAAACATTTATTAATTTTTATCTTTATAAAATATAAATATTACGATTCAAATAATTACACAAAAAAAATTAGTGAAAAATCCTATAAGTCCCCCCTATTTTGAGTTACAAACCGCAACAATCATGGCACAAATGGTAATAATAATTAAATTAATAATCATTATCATTCACATCACATAAAAACCTGAGAAGATCTACCATGATCCATGAAAATATTCTCGACTGCATAGGTAAAACGCCACTATTACAACTATCAAGGCTATTCACGCATCAATCGATCTCAGTGATTGCGAAAATGGAATTGTTAAACCCAGGAGGAAGTATTAAAGATCGTCCAGCATTATTCATGCTACAGGAAGGTTTAAAATCTGGAGTAATTAATAAAGATAGTCATATTGTTGAAAGTTCATCAGGAAACTTAGCGATTGCGCTTGCAATGGCATGCAAAATATATGGATTAAAATTTACTGCCGTTATTGACCCAAAAATTGCCTCAGCAAACTTACAAATGCTGAAGCTTTACAAAGCCAACATCGAAATGGTCTCTGAAAAAGACCAAAACGGTGGTTATTTAAAAACCCGAATTGACACCGTAAAACGTCTCTGCCAACAACTGCCAAATGCAGTCTGGATTAACCAATATGCAAATCCAAACAACTGGAAAAGCCACTATTTTGGTGAAGCAGAAGAAATCCTAAATCAAATTGATCGCAAGATTGATTACCTCGTGATTGGAGCAAGTACCTCCGGCACGATTATGGGCGTGTCTCGTCGTCTTAAAGAAAGATTTCCAGAATTAAAAGTAATCGCAGTCGATATTGTCGGCTCTGTACTGTTCGGTGGCACATCTGGTCCACGCGAAATTCCCGGTATTGGGGCAAGTACTGTCCCACCGCTACTCTCCCCCGATGAAATTGATGATGTCATTTATGTCGATGACTATGAATCGGCACTTGGTTGTAGAGAACTTCTTGAACACGAAGGAATCTTTGCAGGTGGTTCAAGCGGCTCATCTATTTCAGCCATCAAAAAACTGATTCCAACCATTCCCGAAGGTTCATGCGTCTTAACGCTTTTACCAGATCGCGGTGATCGTTATCTCGATCTGGTTTATGAAGATGAATGGTTCGAAATGATCAAGAAACGTCACTTCAATCGAAACTTACGACGTCAAGAAAACCTTACTTTACAAAATGTTGTTTAACCCTCTCCTTAGGAAATATTCATGAGCAATTTGGCTACCCTTCGCTATTTAAGTCAATCAGATTTATTAAATCTTGGCGCAAATCATAGTAATTCATTTATTGAAGCGATTACTGAAGGTTTAACGCTGCATGCGAATAAACAGTTTGTACAACCCTTAAAACCATACCTTCGCTGGCAAGGTGCAGACCATATTGCTGACCGTATTATCGCTATGCCTTGTTATTTAGGCGGTAATGACCCGATTGCCGGAATTAAGTGGATTGGTTCAAGACAACATAACCCTAAAAAATTCAATATTCCGCGTGCCAGTGCACTGATTGTTTTAAATGACTCAGAAACAAATTATCCAGTTGCGGTGATGGAAGGCAGCTTAATTAGTGCTATGCGAACTGCTGCAATTACGGGTGTTTCGATTAAATATCTAGCAAAAAAAGACTTTTCAGACATTACTGTAATTGGCTGCGGACCAATTGCGCAAATGCAGATTAAGACGGTACTTGAACAATATGCTCAAGTGAAAAAAATCCATTTATTTGATGTGAACCCTGAAGCGGCTGAAAAACTCAAAGCATTGTTCTTATCAGAATATCCACATCTAGAAATTGAAATTCATGACAGCGCTAAGTCTGCGATTCAGCAAGCTGATGTCCTCATTACCTGTACCGTTTCAGATAAGCCTTACATTCCATTTGAGTGGCTTAAAAAAGGCTGCTTTGTTTCAAACATTTCAATTATGGACATTGAACCTGAAGTCTTCTTAAAAGTGGACAAAGTGATTGTAGATGACTGGGACCAATCAAACCGAGAAAAGAAAGTCATCAACGTGCTGGTTGAAGATGGCTTATTCAGCCGTGAAAAACTACATGCTGAACTTGGCGACATCATTATTGGTCATAAAAACGGCCGCGAACACGAAGATGAAATCATTTTGCTCAACCCAATGGGCATGGCAATTGATGACATTGTCTGCGCTAAGTGGTTCTTTAATGCCGCACAAGAGCAAAACGTTGGCACGGTTCTACCACTTTTATAAGAATAGGAATAACTAAAATGTTAGATCGGATTTACACAGCACAACTACAAAAAACGATAGATGCACTCTACATGGAGAATTATGGAGATTTTAAAGATCATATTTCCTATAAAAAGCCTTATTTGGCAGTTACTCTCAATGATGAGTTGGAACTCTATTTCAACTGTTTAAAAGTAGATGGTGTAAATCCTTTCTATGTTACCCAACCCGAAATTTTGCTTCATAACCTGTTGAGCAATACGACATCTAAAATTTCGATTTCTGAAGTTTTCAACTATTTAACGAAAGCAACTTGGTGGCCGTCACCACACCATCAAAAAGCGATTGATTACTGGCTAGACAACTTAGTAACGGCTGAAAAAATTCCTCAAATTTTACAGTCAGCCCTTTCATTTTCTTCGCCTTTGATTACTAGTGAATTGCTATCGCTGGTAGCTGACCGTCCATTTCATCCATTCGCTCACTCAAAAGGTGAACTCGCTCCGCTCACAACTCAAAAAGAAATTGAGGTGTACTGGTGGGCATTTAAGAAAGATGACGTGATCAATAATATGGAGTCGATTCCTCATAAAGAGCTTCTGTTAGCAGAAGCTGAGGAAAGTCTGATTGCTGACAAAATGGCTCAGCTTTCAGATGACTACTTAGCCCTACCTTTGCTAGAGACTCAACATCGCTATTTAAAGTTTGATGAAAATAAGTACGGTGGTATTGACCTAAACCATGTCACCACAATTGGTTTACCGACATCTTCTTTAAGAACGCTTATTCATAATGCAAACCCTACTCTGCATTTAAAACTCTCAACCAATGCCAAAACATTAGGTGCAATCCGCTCTATGCCAGGCCGTTATTTAATAAATGGTCATACGGCTTATGATTTTTTAAATGAAGTCATTAATGAAACTGCTTTAATAAAAAATCGTCTCTTTTTGAGCAATGAAACCCACTGGTGGGTGCTCGGTAAACAAGAGCCGATTGTAAAAAATTTAGGTGTAATCGGTTGCCAAGTCAGACATTTACCGGATCTTTGCCAGAATCAAAACGTTACACCAATTACTATGTCAGCTTTAAGCTGTCCGTATGTTGACCCTTGGGAAACTTTAGGCGTTGAAGGTGACAAATGGTCATTACTAAAAGACTTAAGTGTTCATTTTATTCAAACATTCTTAACGCTTTGGTCGAAAGGCATCATGCCTGAATGCCACGGACAAAACACCATGGTGTGTTATGAAAATAATAAGTTGAAATGCTTTATTTTACGTGACCACGATACCTTAAGAATATGTACCACAGCCATTGAAGAAAATGGTTTTACACCTCCGGTTTATACCATTGATACCAGCACACCAAACAATCTTATCTTTACTAAAAATGAAGACTTATTTAATTACTTCATTACCTTAGGGATTCAAATTAACCTCTACCCGATTGCTTTAGCTACGTTGAAATATACGGATCGTACAGAAAGCGATTTTTGGGAGATGGTTCAAGACATTATTCATGATTTTGTAGAAACCCAACCCATTTCAGAACAAACAAAATCGCAAATTCAAACCTATCTTTTTGACAATAAGACTTGGCCATTCAAACAGCTACTTACGCCTTTACTTGCGCAAGAAAGCGACTCAACCGGCATGCCAAGTAAAATCGGAACTACGCAAAACCCTTATCACAGCTTATCTGTTTCTAGCTATGAGACCATGGATATCTAAATCATGCGCTCATCTCGCCTAGATCATTTCATTATTTTGCTCTGTCAGTTTTTTTCCACTTTTGGGCTAATGGTGCTTATTCCGATCATGCCGCTTTATATGGAAAAACTGACGGCGCATATGAGTGCTCCCACTATCTGGGCAGGTTTGGCACTCGCAGCTCCGGCTATTGGCAGCTTATTTACAGCACCGATTGTGGGCCATCTATCCGACACATTTGGCCATAAAAAAGCCTTGTTACTTTCGCTGGCGGGATTCTGTATTTCAATACTGCTTATGGCCAGTGCTCAGCATTTATACCTATTTATTTTCGCGCGAATTTTACTCGGTTTTTGCGGTCTTTCCGTGATTTTAAATGCATATGTTTCATATCTCTCGAATGAGCAACAACGAGGTGCCGCTTTTGGGCAACTACAAAGTAGCGTAGCGCTCGCTTGTCTATGTGGCCCCGTACTCGGCGGAATATTTATGGATCAATGGCGGGTTGAAGTATTACTTAACGCGACAGCTTTTGTTGTGATGACACTCATTGTGATTGCGTCATTTGTATTAACCAATCCCGTTAAAACCGAAACCACAAAAACCAAAGAGAAATCTAAGCTTCCAGCTTTCTTTGATAGAACGCTTTTTTCATGGTTAAGCGCCGGCATTTTGGTTCAAGCCGGCGGTTTTGGTTTGGTGTCTTGCTTCGTTTTATACATTAGTGAAATAAGCCAAAGCACTCACTCATCGTTATCTGCTGCGAGTTTAACGGGCACCATTCATGCGCTTTCATGGGGAGCAGCCTTTGTTGCTGCAACCTATTGGGGGAAAAGAAATGATGATAAAGGAGACTCTTTTAATAACTTCATTTACGCATCTTTAATTTGCGGCATCACGATATTCGCATTGATATGGGTTTCTAATCTCTGGCTGATTCTTGTATTACGACTCATACAAGGTTTTTGCTTTGCAGCCCTTATTCCTTCGATCTTACACACAATTTCTCTAAAAGCTGGCGCTCAAAGCCAAGGAAAAGTGATTGGTATTTCTAACAGTGCCTTTGTCTTAGGACAGCTTATTGGCCCAATCACGATCACGCTCACCTACTCATTTTTCAATATTACCGCTGCATTAATCTGCACCTCACTATTTTTTATCGGTGCGGGATTAGTAGTGATTTTGAACAGATTCTTAATGGATACAATTTTAGAAGAGGCACAAGAATGAACTCAATTATTACAACAGATGCATGGTCTTATAAACTTTTCGAACAGTACCTGAATACTTTCTTTCGTGAACTCAAAGTGAATCTTGAAGAGCACATTATTCCCTCTCAAGACTCTCCTTTATTCATACTTTATGCGGAGCAACCAGACACACTGTATTTTGCTTATACGTTTAATGCATCTAACACGATTGTTTATGGCGCAGTTCAGCACTTATCAACCACTGGCTATCACAGATATCAACGTGGTTTTGTCCTGCAAAACTTACACGACAATACATTTGACTCACTCACCGACCCTAAACAGTTAGTGAAACTGATTACAGATGAACTGAATAATTTATTTAAAGATAAAAACCAAAATAAGAATCTGTATTCCGATATTGCCAATAGTATCGATAACACAAAATTCTTTTTAGAAAATAAGCCTTCCCAATCAGCAACTAAAGAGTTAAGCGGTTTTCAAGCAACCGAACAAGGCATGTTATATGGGCACCCTTTTCATGTGACCTCTAAAGCCAACTTAGGTTTTTCTAAAGAAGACATGAAAAAATATAGTCCTGAGTTAGGCGCAAGTTTCCAACTCCATTACTTTGCGGTTCATTCTTCTCTAATCCAAAAACTTGTAAGTGAGACCGAACCTTCTCACCATATTGAAAATGAAGTTTTAGAAACTGCAAAAGAGCGTTTGCAAGAAAACTTAGCAAATTATGAATTGATGCCAACTCACCCTTGGCAAGCCAACTTCTTACTTCAACATCCTTCTTTAAAGAAATATTTAGATAGCCAAGACGTGATCTATCTGGGAGCTTTAGGTCAAACCGTATGGCCGACCTCATCCGTTCGTACAGTGTGGTTACCTCAATCGAACCTATTCTTAAAACTCTCTATTGATGTACGAATTACCAGTTTCATTCGTAATAACCCAATGGATGAAATGGAACGTGCGATTGATGCGAGCAAAATTATTATTAATCACAAGATTAATGAACAATATCCAGACTTTGTGATTCTGCCGGAGTTAGAAGCAAAAACAGTCAAAATTCCAGAGCTTGAAAGTTCATTTGGCATTATTTATAGAGCGGGACTCGCTTCTGATGTATTAGAAAACACCCGAATGCTGGGCGGTTTGGTTGAAGAAAACGAAAACCATGAGATTCCCCTCTTAAGCTTTATTCAAAAAGCAGCACCGAATCAGAACTTACAATCGAAAGATGCCAAAGATTTCATTACTTTTTGGTGGAAACAGTACGTTAAAGTTTCACTCATTCCATTAGTTGAGTTGTTTGCAAATAAAGGCATTAGCGTAGAAGCTCACATGCAAAACAGTTTAATGGAGTTTAAAAACGGTTATCCACATCGTCTTATTCTTCGAGATATGGAAGGCATTAGCATTGTTCCAGAAATGATAGAAGACGACTCATCTATTTCTGAAGATAGCACTGTTTGGTTCTCTCAAAAAGATGCTTGGACCTTTTTAAAATATTACCTCGTGATCAATCACATTGCTCATCTCATCAGTGCAATTGCACGCGTTACGGCCATTGAAGAATCTGAGCTTTGGCAAGCCACACGCCTTACGCTCACACAAGAAAAGTTTAGCGCCAAAGGTCAGCAGTACCGCGACTTATTAATTAATTCACTCACATTACCAATCAAGGCAAATATGTTAAATACGCTCTACCACAGTGGTGGTAATCCAATCTGGATTGAAGTTGAAAACCCTATTTATAAATATCGCGGTGCAGAAGCGCTTAGCCCTCTTCAACCAACCCAACAAACCAATTATAAAACCCTCGCGGAAAATCGCGTAACGAGTCAATTATTAGAAGCACTCATTTTTGAAAATACTTTTAAATACGAGTTTTCTAAAGGTCAGATCAAGTTTTATATTTCCGATACTGTTTTCTATACTTGCGCGGCCAAACGACATTTCAGTTTTAAACGAATTAAGTTAGATCCTTCAAGCTTAGTCCGTTCTGAAATTACTTTAAATGCTGAAACTCACCCTAACTTAAAAACGCTACTTGCTGACCTAAAAAATATTATTGAAGCTGACCCAGTTAAATGGCAAAACTTTAATGATGAACTCAATTTAACTTACGTTAAACATGCGCAAACTTTGAGCCAAGCCCCTGCTCAACCTTTAAGAACCTTGCCTTACCTAGAACAAGAAGCACGAATTACCAACGCGCATTTATATCATCCAAGTTTTAAGTCTCGTATCGGCTTCGATTTAAAAGAAAATCAGAAATACGCACCCGAGCTTTCTCAAGGTTTTACGGTTCAATGGGTGGCAACTCATAACAGTTTATGCAAACTGATATTAAGTGAAACCATTAACTTAGAACAGCTTTATAAACAGCATTTTTCAGAGAAAGATCTACAAACTATTAATGATCAATTGAAAGAGCAAAATGTAGATTTTAAAGATTATATTCTCACCCCAATTCATCCGTGGCAGTGGGATAAAATTATTGAATTATATTATCAAGATGCAATTAGCAACCAACTGATCATCCCGTTAGATATTGAAGGTCCGACTTACTTACCTCAACAGTCGATTCGGACCTTATCGAATATTAGTGATATCTCGGCGCTTTCTCTCAAATTGGCCATGAACTTGGTCAATACCTCTACCTCTCGTGTATTGGCACCGCATACCGTTCAAAATGCGGCGAAAATGAGTGACTGGCTGTATAACATTGTTGAGCAAGATCATATTTTAGAGAAACAGCGTAAGCCTGTTATTTTAAGAGAGATTGGCGGTCTTTCAGTGAACCAGCAGATTGCCCTTCCTGTTCAATACGGCGCACTTGCCTGCATTTGGCGCGAAAGTATTTACAGCTACTTAAAAGAAGGTGAATCTGCCACTCCAGTAACAGGTTTAATGCAAGTTGATACGGACCAAAAACCGCTAATCGATGAGTGGATTCAAGAGTACGGTATCGAGTTCTGGTTAGAAAAATTACTCACCAATGCTTATTTACCCATCATGCATATTTTATGGTGCCACGGCCTCGCTTTAGAATCACATGCACAAAATATGGTACTGATTCATAAAAATGGCTTACCCGTTAAAGCGGCCTTGAAAGATTTCCACGATGGAATTCGTTTTAGCCGTCATCTTTTACGTGAGCCAGAGCTTTTACCTAACTTGCAAGATGCACCAAAGGAACATGCCAAAATTAACCCGAACTCGTTCTTGGAAACCCACTCTCCAAATGAGTTAAGAGACTTTACTCAAGATGCACTTTGGTTTGTAAATTTGGCCGAGTTAGCAATTTTCTTAAATGAACATTATGACTTCGATGAAATCAAATTCTGGACCATGTTAAGAACTATTATTAATCAGCATAAAGAAGCTCACCCAGAGTTTGCCGAACGATATGAATTGTTTAACTTTACAGATGACACTATCGATATTGAACAGCTCGCAAGCCGCCGCTTCCTTCCTGAAATTCGCTTAAGAGTACAAACCACACCTAACCCGCTCAGCCTTATTAAGGAAATTGAATATGAATAAGCATTCGATTTCTTTTAAGAAACGAATAGCAAATGGCGAGATGCTCTACGGAATATTTTGTTCCGTAGCTTCTCCGATTAATGTCGAACAACTGGCACTCGCGGGCTACGACTTTATTATTATCGACTTGGAACATACTTTATTTAGTACGTCTCAAGTCGAGACCATGATTTTAGCCGCTAGAGCTATGTCTCTTGATGTGTTTGTAAGAGTACCTTTAAACGCTAACCACCTAGTACTACCTCTGCTCGATGCAGGGGTAACAGGTATTGTGTTTCCGCGTATTGAAAATGCTCAGCAAGCTCAAGAAGCTGTGAACTATTGCCACTATATGCCGCTTGGGCAAAGAGGACTGAATTCGACTAGATTAAATCGATACGGCATAGATGATTTAGCAAGTTTTGTTCAACAGGCTGCAAACGAGACTGTTGTCATTGCTATGATTGAAAGCTTAGAAGGACTAGAGCAGCTAGATGAAATATTAAAAGTCGAAGGCATCGATATTATTCTTGAAGGTGCTGCCGACCTTTCTCAATCGATGGGAATGCCGTGGCAAACCAGCCATTCGCAAGTCAAAGAGAAAGTTCAAGAGATGTATACAAAGACTAAAAATAGTCAAAAGCATTTCTGTGCTATTCCCCGACAACCTGAAGATATTGCAGCTTGGAAACAGCAAGCTGTTCAGCTTTTTGTACTCGGGGATGACCGCAGCATTATTCGCCGTGCCCATCAAAATCACCTAAATACTTTTAAAGAAATCTAATCACTATTCAATTTTTTGGGGGAATAGACACCTACTCCCCTAATTCATTGAATAAATTTCAAATATATTATTTTTAAGCAATTAATAATATTGTTAATTACAATGATTCTCATTTATAATTCGCTCAATTTAAAATCACTCTCAGGGCGAGATAATGGGAAATAAGATAAAAAGTAATAAACTTTTTACAAGAAAGTCTGAAGTTAAAAATATCATTCCACTTCTTTCACTTGGTGGAGCTATTTTCCTTTCAAACTCAGCATTTGCAGCTTCACCTGCTGAAACCACAGAAACAGAAAAGAAACCTGAAGCACTCCCTACAATTACAATTACTGCTTCACGTGCAGATGAACTCTCTACCTCTGCCAAACAAGTCACCAAGTTAGATGAAAAACAAATTGAACTTTTAAGAAATGGTTCATCTGGAAGTATTGCGACTGTTTTAGCGAAAGCCGTACCGGGCCTATCGGACTCAAGCCGAACCATTACCGATTATGGTCAAACCTTACGTGGCCGTAATGCCCTCATCTTAGTCGATGGCGTGCCGATGAATCTAACGCGCGATACATCACGTGGACTTTCAGCCATTGACCCTGAAAGTATTGCGAACATTGAAGTGATTCGCGGCAGTAACGCAATTTATGGCGGGGGTGCTGCGGG
>NZ_JZFB01000001.1:1128219-1137191 GCF_001188385.1 Acinetobacter sp. V2
ACCGCAAAAACCGTTATTGGGCTTCAAACACCTTTAACGAATTTCCGTTCTGATGCTTTGGGTGGAGATATTCACCAATATTTCACAGGCAGCTTTAATGCATTTGATTATGCATTTGATTTTGGTTATCAACGTATTGGCAGCCCATACGATGCAAGTGGTGACCGTGTTGCACCTGAACCAAGTCAGGGCGACCTTTATGATTCCGATGGCTACAGCGTAGGCGGTAAACTTGGTTACCATATTGATGACAATCAATATCTACAATTTGCTGCAAACTACTATAATGCAGAGCAAGACTCAGATTATGCATCTGACCCAAGTGTTAAAAAAGCTCCAGCTGGTACAGTGCCAGCCAAAGCAATTAAAGGATTAAAGCTTAAAGACCAAAATAAAAATGAAAACCAGATCTACAATTTGACCTATACCAATAAAGACTTATTAGGTAATAAGGTTGATGCTCAAATTTATTACCGCGACTTCTTTACCCGTTTTTCACCATTTGATGCTCGTGGAAATGCAAACCGCGGCAAACAAGTCGACCAGATTTATCAAGAAAATAATGTACTCGGTAGCCGCTTAACTGTGACCACACCACTTGAGTTTCTAGGTGATACCTCATTGGTTTGGGGTGGTGACTTCAGCCGTGAAAAAAGCGAAATGCCTTTAGATATTTTCGACCAAAAAATTTATGATCAATCAGGTGGTCTAGAATTTGTAAAAACTGGCAAGCTCATTTATTTACCCGAACTTACCACGCAAAGTGTTGGTGGTTTTGTACAGTTAAAACACCGCTTTAATGATCAATGGTCAGCAGAAGCTGGTACACGCTATGAAGACAGCTATGCCCAAATTGATAGCTTTGTTCCATTATCACAATTAGGCAAGACTAACCCTTACACTGTTCTGGGCGGAAAAGTGAAAGCTGATGCATGGTTATACAATGCTAATGTAACTTTCTCTCCAAATGATCAAAACTCGATCTATGCATCGTTTAACCAAGGTTTCCAATTACCTGATGTTGGTTTGATTATCCGTAATGCTGGTGAAGGTTTTAACCTTGGTTCATCATTCTTAGAGCCAGTAAAAGTAGATAACTATGAACTCGGCTGGAAAGGAAACTTCAATAACATCTCATCAAGTTTAGCTGTATTCCACTCAACTTCTGACCTTGGTGCTGTGCAGTCTTTTAATAATGGTTTAGTACTGGCTAGAACCAAAGAAAAAGTAACTGGTGTAGAGGCAACTTTTGACTATCTTGACGATGCAAATGTTTGGGGAACTGGTGGTAGCGTTACTTGGATGAAAGGCCGTGAAAAACCTCAAAGCGGTTCTGAACAAGACATGACAGGTTTCCGTATTCCACCATTAAAACTCACAGCTTACGTTTCTTATAGTCCAACAGAAACTTGGACGAACCGCCTACAAGCAACTTACTTCGGTTCAGAAGATTACCGCTTGAACGGCGTAAATGGTTTTGGTCGCTACGATGTAAAAACGTATACAACAGCAGATTTAATCAGTAGTTTTGCACTTAACAAAAAAGACACTGTGACGATTGGTTTAGAGAATATGTTTAACCGTAAATACTATCCTCTTTATAGCCAATTATTAAGAACAAGTGATAACACTAGCCATTTGGTGGCAAATGGCGCAACGCTTAAAGTGACTTATAGTCACAAGTGGTAAGTAAAACCGACATAAAGTGTGTCACAAAAAGGGAGATCAGCGCGATCTCCTTTTTTTTTACTAAAAAAATAAAGTTTTATCTTCTTTCCTTTATTAGCTAAATGCCGACTGTCGGAACTCCCCTAGCTTTCCACTAGAAATTTTGTTAACTTGATTTTGTTACATATTCAAAATTATGTAGTTTTACCAACATTTTTAATGGGGCAAGTCAGAATGGACATCTCACACCGCGAAATTTACGCGCTTGTAGACATTAATAACTGTTATGTCAGTTGTGAGCGACTATTTGACCCCAAACTTATTGGCGTGCCAGTTGTCGTGCTTTCTAATAATGATGGATGTGTTGTATCACGCAGTGAAGAAGCAAAAAACATGGGTATAAAGATGGCAATCCCATGGTACCAAATTGAAGAAGAAGCTCTCCAAGCAGGCGTACACGTCTATTCAAGTAACTACACTTTATATGCTGAGATGTCTCGTCGCTTTTTTTCGGTTTTAGGTGAATTCTTCTCACCCGATGATTTAGAAGCTTATTCTATTGATGAATGCTTTATCCGTTTAACCCCTTATCTTCAATCTCTAGATATTCATTCTCATTGTGCCAAAGCAGTAGAAACCCTAGAAAAATGGTTAAGCTTACCTTGCTGTATTGGCATCGGATATTCCAAAACTCAGGCCAAGTTAGCCAATCACTATGCTAAAAAAATTAAAAGCTTTAAGGGAATTTGTAATTTCACTACTTTAGATCCCCTACTGCTTGAAGACCTCATGCAACAAACTTCTGTCAAAGAAGTGTGGGGAATTGGCTATCAATTGGTCAAACAATTACGAAGCTATGAAATTTATTCATGCCTAGACTTAACTTTTGCCAATGAACACCATCTCGCAAAAGCTTTCTCGGTGGTTATGGCACGTACTATTCGTGAGCTAAAAGGCCAATCCTGTATCCAACTTGATGATCCTGCTATCTTAACAAAACGAATTTTAGCATCACGAAGTTTCGCTCAAGCTTTATCCAGCATTGAGATTATTAAACAAGCGCTTATCTTTCATCTCAATCGTGCTCATCGGCGTTTAATGAAACAAGAACAGCTGTGTGCCTGTATTCAAGTCATGCTTTATGAAAAAACAGATAAACCACCTTATAAAAAAGCATCATCTCAAGCGATAGGTTTAACGTATGCAACAGATGATCTATGCATATTAACTAAAGCAGCCATGCAACAAATTGATGTTTTATATAAAGAAAATAAAAAATATATTAAGATTGGAGTCTTATTTTGTGGTTTGCATGCCCGTCAACATCACATTGATGACTTATGGCAACCTCTTGAGTTGATTCAGCAAAGACAACAACTCATGAAAACCCTAAGTACAGTTCGTAATCGATTCGGCAGTCACTATCTACAAGTCGGTTATCATTCCCGTAGTCCATCTTGGCATATGAAACAATGTCACCGTTCAAAAAACTATCTAACTCGATGGAATGAGCTACTTGTAATTGGAGAGAATTCTACAGCCGTTACACAAAATACATGAACTGTTTTTGTCAATTCAGTTTAAAATGAGCTTCATTAAATTACTTGAAATTTTGTCATTTTTTAACATTGCTAAATCATCGCAAAATTTACAATATATAAGCCGAATTTGGTATACCCTTTCTGCGACAATTAAAACAAATTATAAAAAAATTGTAGAAACATATGCCATAATAAGCAAACTTTGCAGACATCTTGCAAAGAATATTTGCAACTTTAGAGCTGGAGCAATCTGAATGAGTTCGACCATTTTGGTGATTCATGGACCGAATTTGAATTTGCTGGGAAAACGCGAACCAGAAGTATATGGTCATCTTACCTTAGGTGATATTAACCAACAACTCGTTATCCAAGCTCAAAACGCATCAATTACATTAGATACTTTTCAAAGCAATTGGGAAGGTGCCATTGTTGACCGTATTCATCAGGCACAAACCGAAGGCGTAAAACTTATTATTATTAATCCTGCGGCCCTCACCCATACTTCCGTTGCTCTACGCGATGCCCTACTCGGCGTTGCCATTCCATTTATTGAAGTACATTTGTCGAATGTCCATGCAAGAGAAGCATTTAGACATCATTCATATTTATCCGATAAAGCAATTGGCGTGATCTGTGGTCTTGGTGCAAAAGGTTATAGTTTTGCACTCGATTACGCTATTGAAAAAATTCAACCATCTAACCCAAACTAGTTTAGGAATAGTCGCCCATGGATATCCGCAAAATTAAGAAACTCATCGATTTAATGATTGAGTCTGACTTGCAAGCGATTGAAGTTAAAGAAGGTGATCAATCAATCGCTTTAACTCGCCGTAGTCCAGTCGTTGCTGCGGCTGGTGTAGCACTTCCGGCAGCTCCTGTTGCAGCAGCACCAGTTGCAAAAACACCACGCGGAGCAGTTGAAACTTCTCCAATGGTTGGTGTGTTCTACGCTGCTCCAAGCCCAGGCGAAGCACCATTTGTTAAAGTAGGACAAACTGTATCTGCTGGTGAAACTTTGGGTATTATTGAAGCAATGAAAATCATGAACCCAATTGAAGCAACTCAAAGTGGCGTGGTTGAAGAAATTTTAGTGAAAAATGGCGATGTAATCCAATTCGGTCAACCTTTATTCCGTTATCGCGCGTAATTACCTCGGGGACGTCTATGTTGCAAAAAGTTTTAATTGCAAACCGTGGTGAAATCGCTTTACGAATTACCCGGGCTTGCAAAACATTAGGAATCAAGACTGTTGGTATCTATTCAGATGCTGATAAAGATTTGATGCATTTACGTTTTGTTGATGAAGCAGTATGTATTGGTCCCGGTGCAAGTAGTGATAGCTATTTAAATATCCCGGCAATTATTACTGCTGCAGAAATTACCGGTGCCGATGCTATTCATCCTGGCTATGGTTTTCTTTCAGAAAATGCTGAATTTGCTGAAATTGTAGAAAGTTCAGGTTTTACTTTTATTGGTCCACGTCCAGAACACATTCGCCTTATGGGGAACAAAGTTTCTGCGATTGTTGCCATGAAAAAAGCTGGTGTACCAACTGTACCTGGTTGTGACCATGCTGTAACCATCCACAATGCCCTTGCAGAAGCTAAAGAAATCGGTTTCCCGCTTATTGTTAAAGCGGCATCTGGTGGCGGTGGACGCGGTATGCGTATTGTTGAGCGTGTAGATACACTACTTGAATCAGTTCAAGCAGCTCAGCGCGATGCAGAAATGTGGTTTGGTGACGATACCGTTTACATGGAACGCTTCTTACAGAAACCTCGCCATGTTGAAGTGCAAGTTCTTGGTGATGGTAATGGCCATGCGATTCATTTATATGACCGCGACTGTTCATTACAACGTCGTCACCAAAAAGTATTAGAAGAAGCACCTGCTCCAAATCTACCAGAGCAAGCTCGAGCTGATATCTTAGAAGCATGTGTTCATGCATGTCAGTTAATGCAATATCGTGGCGCTGGTACATTTGAATTTCTATTTGAAGATGGTGAATTCTTCTTTATCGAAATGAACACTCGTGTTCAGGTAGAGCACCCTGTTACTGAAATGGTTACTGGTGTTGATATTATTGAACAACAGTTACGTATTGCAGGTGGCCTAGGACTAGAGCTTCAACAAGAAGACATCAAAGTTAATGGTCATGCAATCGAATGTCGTATCAATGCTGAAGATCCAACAACGTTCTTACCTTCACCAGGTAAAATCGAAAGTTTCTATGCGCCAGGCGGTGCTGGTATTCGTTTAGATTCTCATATCTACCCAGAATATAGCATTCCACCTTACTATGACTCTATGATTGCTAAACTGATTTCTCATGGTAAAGACCGTGAAACATCACTTGCTCGTATGCGTCAAGCGTTAGATGAAATGATCCTTACAGGAATTAAAACTAACATTCCTCTGCATAAAGATCTCATTTTGCAAGATAAGAGCTTCTGTTCTCAAGCAATGGACATCCATTACCTTGAAAAGCACTTATTAAAGCAATTGGAAGAAAAGAAGAAAGCTGAAACTGCATAATAAAAAAGCCTCTTATACGTAAGAGGCTTTTTTATATCTATTATCTTATGGTAGGACTCTACGTAAAGTCGCAAAACACTGCTCACCCTTAGCGGTCGAACAGAAGTTGATAGTATGGTCATTTTTCCACTGTACAAAATACTGAGAAACATCACCTGTTTGATCTTGTTTCTGACCTGAACAATCTACTTTATTATTATCAAATTTAATTTGCATCACTAAAGCAGCTAACTGCTCTTTAGGGTCATCAGATGGTTGATATTCATATAAACCGTATGACCACTCTTGACCACTTTTGATCACTACATCATTACTACTACGGAAGTTATAATATTCCACACATTTCTTATTATTTGGAATTTCCATTCCCCATAATCCCATAATTTCAGGACGCGTAACAATACGTATAGCATTAGGATTACTTGCAGTCCGAACGGGTTGTTCGGCTGGCTGTTGAGTAGCCGTTTCTGCCACAGCTAAACCAGAACAAGCCCACAATAATCCAATAATATAAATATTTTTCATAGATTTATTAATCATTAAACGCATGAAGTTAAGTTAGCATATTTTTTGACAAAATCACTGCTCCATAACCATATAAAAACAATATTTTTCAACTGTAACGTGCTACAACAAGTCATCAAACAATTTTATATTTACTTGCTTTTTTCAATGTAAATCATTTGTTTTAGATTATCTCAAGCTTAGACAGCTGAGGAATCGACTTGTTTCGGAAGCCACATTACAAAGCACAAACCTAACAGCACAACCACACTGGCACACATAAAGATGAGTTCACCAGAAAGAATTTTCCAGAAATGCCCAGCCAGAACACTACCAAAAGCGACACCCAGCCCCCACATGGTGCTGTAAAGAGCTTGTCCACGCCCTTGTTGTCCAGCAGAGAAGTTTTGAAAAATAACTCTCATTGCAATTAAATGAAATAAACCAAAACTAAAAGCATGCAAACACTGTGCAAAAAGCTGACCAACAAAGTAATGTGAAAATAGTGCAACCAGCATCCAACGTATGCTCGTCACGAGCAAACACACAACGACTAAACTACGCCACGAAAAGCGTTGAAAAATCTTTGAGGCAATTGAAAACATAAAAATTTCTGCAAAAACCCCCATCGCCCATAAAAATCCAATTTCAGTCGTACTGAAATTCAAAGATTTCAGAAAGTTACTATAAAAACTATAAAAAGGTGCATGTGAAAAAAGTAAAATAAATTCAATTGTGAAAAATGCAGCTACTGTCGGACGCTTTAATACAGGAAGTAAAGGCTCTAACTTTTTCTGTGATGGAGGTGCACCATCCGGTTCTCGAATTGTAAAAGACCAAATAAAGGCTAATGAAGCAATAATTAATAATAAAATTGGAAGCATCGAAATAGGTACTATTTCCAGAAGTGCACCAATAACAAAAACACCGACAATAAATCCAACAGATCCCCACTTACGAATTTTGCCATAAAGTTTAGCTTTTTGATCACCCAACCAAAATAAAGTAACCCCTTCAAATTGAGCTAAAATAGCATTTTGGAAGAAGCTAAAAATAAGCATGAGTAAAGCTATGGATTGAAACGTATTTGGCACTATAAAAATAGCCAACCATATACACGATTCCATCCAAGTTGCTAGCCGCACTAACAGCATTCGCTTACCAGATTTGTCGGCAACCCATCCCCATACTAAAGGCGCAAAAAAACGAGTTACAATCGCAATTGATGATAAAACACCAATTTCTTGATAATTAAACCCTTGATCTTGAAGATATAAATTCCAATAAGGCATGAACGTACCAACAATGGAATAGTAAAAGAAGTAGAATCCGCCGAGTCTAGTTTGGATTGTAAGTGGTTGGAACAAGTTATAAACCTTAGTAGTTTCAATAGGTTAAAATTCGAGATAATTGTATATTCAAAGCATCCCAACCCCATAATTTTAACACTTTGTTTTCCAATACAAATAACTAAATTATTAATAACCAACTTCGCCTCTAAAAGCTTTTTTTATTGATAAGAAAGGCTAAATGAATATAAGGAAACTGTAATTTAATTTGTACAATCTGTTAACTTGTGTAAAAATACATTTAATATTCATAAGGTATTTATTCATCAGATGTTTTTTCTTATCTTTTTAATTTGTCTTTTTCTATTTTTACTTATTCTAAAACAACATTACCGTTGATCACCTTTTTACATCTATCTTTTCTTTAAAAGCTTTTACACCATCTTCAAATTAGAACAATTAAAAAATCAAATCTAAATCTCATGGCTATTCGCATGAGCAACCCAATATAAAACAGACTCAATATCAAATTCCAACAGATTATTAATAGGTTACTGTAACAACTATCGTATCTGAGTAATTACCAGGTGTCGTTGAAATAGCTGTACCCTGCGGAATTTTTCCATAGACATTTGTACTTTGGGCAGTGCCTGAGCCTGTTTTAGAAACACCTCCAGAACCTCCAACCGTGGTTACACCACCCGTTGCGTCCCATACCGCACTATAAGTTGAGTCCTGATATAACTGATAAGGGATATATTGACTACTACCATTTGTCATACGTCTAAAGCCGCCAGCAATACGGCTATTTCCATCGCCCAAATAAATGCTATATGAGGTGCCATTGTTGCACGTCGTATTCACCGCACCTTGCGCGGTATAATCACGACTCGTCGTACCAATATCATTGATATTGCCAAAATCTACATTTGATGTTGAATCCAATTGGCACAAACTCGGCATAACATAATTAGCAGTGATAGTGGTATTGCCTGAGTCCCATCCTCCACCACTATTTCCTTCACAGACAGTACTAGAGCTTGCTTGCATGTCCCAAAAAAGTTGAACCGTACCCGTATATGTCCCTTTAGGATAGGCAATAAGAGACCCTGTGCGGGCTGGGACTTTCACATTTACCGAGTAACTAATAATATTATTTGAAGCGACCGTTCTCACTGGACCATACCAGACATTTGAGGTTTGGTTGGTGGTAGAAGATCCAGCCCCACCTACAGTTGCAGTGACCGTATAAGGTAATGAAATGCTGGTATTAGTATTTGTGGTTCCCGTAAATACGGTTTTCATACACATATAACCTGAAATTTCAGGAGTAGTACGCCCTCCAAGACAGCTAATCGTGCCAGAGAAGTTAATGTTTGCGTCACTATTAATAGTGGCAGCCGTATAAGTATACGTACTATTAGTTGTTCCTGTT
>NZ_JZFB01000001.1:1137234-1138184 GCF_001188385.1 Acinetobacter sp. V2
ATATAAAAAACAGAACAGGTGCTAAAATATACTTTATGGCCAATGAAAACTTTTCACTTTTCATCCAAAAACTATGACTCGCAGTAGTTATCGACATACATAAGGCCCCAATTTTTTAGCACTGTATTGCTTATTTTCATACACAAAATTAACTTGGCATGAGCCATGATCCAGAAGATCGACTTCAAGCTTGTTTTGCTTTAAAAGGTTTGGAATAAATACTTCACCGTCGTAGCCAACTACACCATTTTGTTGTCCATTAATGCGAACCGTATAACCCGGTAATAAAGGTGAATTGTTGGCATCAACAAGTTTCACTAATCCGGAAATGACCTGATGAGCGCCGAAGTCAATTAAAGCTCCTTGGCGATAACCTACAAATGCTGTTTGGTTAGTGGATTTAACATCCCACTCTAAAGGTAAATATGATGGATCTAGATAGATATGATGAAGCTGATAAGGTCTTAAATTTGCAATTAAGAATCGACCGGTTCCATCAGTTGCTCCTAAATTTACCCCGCCATTTAAAATTTGACTTTGTGGCCCAGCATTAGTTACAACAGCGTAACCATCTCCAATTTCATTGGCCGCAAAAACTCGCCCTGCTGCCGCAACCAATGATCCTGTCGCTGAAAGCGCAACTTGGTCGTTATCCCCAATTCGGTTGTATCGACCTGTCAGGTAAGCTGCACGAGCACGGTAAGAAGCATAAACCGATGCATTGTTTTGATTCACATCCTGATCATGCTCAACATAGCCTCCCCATCCAAATGCACCAATTTGTGGATCGCTAAATCCATTTATTTCTTGTCTATAGGTTGTTTTACCACTTTCATTAGAAATACTTGTAATCGCATTGACTCGGCTAGATGGTGTATAGCGCAGCGCAAAGTAAATGCCATAGTCTTTTTGGTTTTCATAATCTTTATACGCTGATGCATAAAAGCCCC
>NZ_JZFB01000001.1:1138491-1138987 GCF_001188385.1 Acinetobacter sp. V2
GTACTGGCTCGCTGCAATATCAGCATTAATCACACCAAAACCAAATAAGTTCTTGGCAAAACCAGTACCTAGATTTGATAAACCATCTGTCGAAGCCTCTGCACCACCGCTTAAAGTCAGTGAATTGCTGTAGCCATATCGAATCGCACCCGAAGCAAAAGTGGCATCGTCGTAATCGTTTGAATACAGCCCATAGTTATAGCGTGGAACACCGACGTCTACTGAGAATTCATTAATGCCTTTTGCCAGAATTTTTGATGAAAAATAGTAAGCCTGTTTAGTAATGCTCTGCTGACCCGTTGCATCAGTAGTCACAAGGGTAACTTCATTGCCTGAAATAAACGGGAGCTGCTTAATGTCAAATGGACCGGATGGCACAAGCCCTGAATAAATCTTTTGTTGGTTAACGTATAAATCTAGTGTTGAAGGTAAAGCTGCCGAACCGGAAAATTGCGGCAGTGCCGAGGTAACAAGATCACCTCGTTGAGTATAAGCA
>NZ_JZFB01000001.1:1139224-1141592 GCF_001188385.1 Acinetobacter sp. V2
AGTGTTATACAAACTGTAGTTCAGAATAGCTGCGTTTAAGGGCTTCATTTTTAGCAAATGAGGGCTGGTGATCTGCTGGCCATTTAAGTCAACTGAATAATCCGTCAATATGTTAGACGGAACTTGTAAATTTAGAGCCTGTTCATTCTCTAAATATTTAAACCGGATTCCTTTTAATTCATCAATACACACCCATTGGTTATCAGGAGTCTGTTCATCCATTTTCACCCTTAAAACTTTTAAGTCACGAGAACGGATATACAGCTTTCTATCTTGATCTTGGCGAACCGAGATCAAATCTGTTGAAATACTCGAATTAATAGAAATCTTTAAGAAAAGCTGTGTGTACGCCTTATCAGAGATGAATACCTGATGAGAAGAGTTTGTAACTTCTGGAATACTTGGTAAAGCAGCATTGGTGCTATCTTGCAATGATTCAGCAAAAGCATGAATCGGCAAGTACATAACACATAAGGCACTTACGAGATATTTCATGTGTGCCTCTTTAAAGAGATGTTTGCTTACCGTTAATATTCAATGAAATATTATATTTATGATCCGCTTGAAATTTAAAATCAGGGCTAATATTAAAATTTCTTGCTTTACCAGCAAGAATATAACCATTCACCGTATTTACTTTAATGGCATAGCTTTTATTCGTTGTTGTATCAACAAGCGTTAAATTGCTTAAAAGCGCATGTCGATTTCCAATATTATTAATTATAAGAGAAGAATTATTTTGCTCTTGTTGTATTGACCAAGTAAGTTTAGTAATTGCGTCTTTATTGACTACAAATAAAGGCAATGACGAACGTAATAGTACGTTAACTCCCTGATCTACTTTACGGTTATCAATCGGTTTTGGTAGTTCATCAATAATTATACGATAGGTTTGTTCACCAGAAACTGGTACTGGATTAATTCTAACTACACGTAAGTTATAAGAATCATTAGGTTGTAATTTTAAAAATGGTGGACTAACCGCGATCTCATCTGTAGGTATTAATTGATCTTGCCCAGCATTTTGGCGCCATTCAAATACACGTACCTGTAAATCACTGCTTTCATTTGACTGGTTATATAAGCTAATTGAGGACGCAGCTTGATCGCTTAATATTTCAACACTTACAGGCGAAAGACGAATTGATGCAGCATTCAGCATACTAGGCAAAAATAACAATAAACTTGTAGTAACAAAGATATTTTTTCTCATGATTTGCCCAGAACGACTTTTCTCAAATTAGGCTAGCTCTCTAAATCAAGAGCTAGCAATGACACAATAAAACTTATTAAAAATTAATAAGTCACTGTTACTGTTACTGTGTCAACATAGCTACCAGCACTTGGTAAAGTTGAGCCAGCTGGAATACGACCATAGACGTTAACTGTTTGTGGCGCACCAGTACCTGTACCGCTATATGCAGTTGTTGCAATACCAATTGCTGTTGCACGGTTAGTGTCAGAGAAAAGGTTGTAAGGAATAAATTCGTTGCTGGTTGCACCACCGATCATACGACGTTGAGTCGTTTGAGCATTTTTGCCGGCATCGAAAGCCAAAGTCCATGGCACAGTGTTGTTACATAAAACTTTAATTGCAGTACCACCTGTCGTTGTGGTGTCTGCATCTACGTTGCTCGCAAGAGAACTTAAAGTACCAAAATCTAAAACTGCGTTAGCTGTTGTACCTGTAGCTGAAGTATTCAATACACAGCTATTTGTAATTGTTGCTTTAACAGTCAAAGTACCTGTTGCAGTTGCAGCATTTGCCGCATTGATAGACATTAAACCCAAAGTAATTACTGATAAAATGAGAGACTTTTTCATGGTTAAAAACCTTTTTACATTACGCCAATAAAATTAATAGATGTAAAAACTAGCCTTCCCCATCACAATCACTAGCTTTTCTGATTGTTTTTTCAAAGCGTTATTTTTTTTACTCTACTTACGGCGCATAATACAAAAAAACAACAAAAACACTAACATAACTTTCATTCTAAATATCAATTAATAATTCAATTTCTGATGAATTTCTCAATTATAAAAATTTTTATGGTTTATCATGCTTTTTATATCGATTTTCGATACTTCTATCTAGCTTTTGTTAGTTTTACTAAAAAAATTATAGATTTTCATTAGTTAAAGTTTACCATCACTTTTAGTATTTTATATTTTTTTAATTTTTGGTAAAAAAACAATGAACAAAAAGTAAGCTACTGATTGTTCTATATATTTTAAATGAATAAGAAAAGAATATTTTATGAATAAGAAATCTAAGTAACTTATAGATCCTTCTAGGATTTTTTAAGAATTTTCAGCACTTACACAACTTCCCTCTAAAAGAAGAAGATCCTGCTAGCTTAACTATTTC
>NZ_JZFB01000001.1:1141659-1143172 GCF_001188385.1 Acinetobacter sp. V2
CAACTGTATATAAGCTTTACCATACCAAGCTAACTCCCTAAATTGATAATCTGCACTTTGCGACCCCATTACTAAAATATTTTTAATGTCCCAGCTATGGAATCCTTTAGGTCTTTCTGCAAAAAAATCTAGAATAGGCGTAAACCCAAAAACAAATAAAATACCAAGTAAGGGATAAACGATAGATCCAGGAAATATAGGATTATTTTTTCTTTCCATAGAGTCAAATATTATAGTTGCAGCAACTAATATACTTTGTACTAGAGCAACTTTTTTGAAAGTATCTAGATCAAAACCTAGATAGAACATTAAGGTTAAGAAAAAAACTTCTGTGAGAAAAACGGAGCAGATTAATAGTTTCCAATTCATTTCAGTCCTTAAATGATTTTTTAGAATCTTATATAGTTGTAGTAATGTGTATTAAAAAAAATATTTCAATTTATTTATATTAGCAAAAAATAATTAATTAGGACAACATTAATTAAATCAAAAAATATACAAACAAAAAAGTTATTATTAATTAAATCTAAAGTTAAATCCAATTAATCCACATCCCTTTTAATGAAAATACTTAATGGAAATATTCTTTATTACAGCTAAAAATTTATAAAATATATCAATTTAATAATTAAGTATTTAATAATTTATTTAATCTCCTAAATCTCCAAATTAGATATTAATAATCGCTTAAATACTTTTTTAAAAATCTATTTCTAAATGGAGTGAACCACAGCTGTACTTTTTATTTTCTCTTGAAACTAACAATTCCACACTTGTAGTTTCACTTGCTTCTTGGCAAGGTATGTACCAGTAAAACATTAGGAATTTGTTCCAATATGGCGAGTCCAGCACAAATCATTCGACATAAATTTCTCAATACATTCTTTTCGCGCCATTCTCTCTGGTTCTTATGTATTTTTACTGCACTGAGCATCACCTGGTTTCGAACCGTATACACCCCTCATAGTATCTATTATTTTATTTCTGATACTCTCCTTAACGGGTTATGGGTGCTTACAGGTGCACTAAGTTTATTAGGTCTTTACGATGTTTTGCAGAATAAACATTCTATTCTAAGAAACTACCCAATTATGGGGCATTTCCGCTTTTTGTTTGAAGATATACGTCCAGAAATTCGCCAATACTTTATTGAAGCGGATCAAGATGCTCTACCTTTTTCGCGTATGCAAAGAAGTCTAGTTTATCAGCGTGCTAAAAATGAAAATGCAGATAAACCATTTGGTTCAATCATTGACGTTTATCAAGAAAATTATCGATTCATTGTCCATTCAATAAGCCCTTGCCCACCAGCAGATCCAAAGAGCTTTCGTATTCAGGTGGGTAATGCACAATGCCTTCAACCGTATAGTGCATCAATTATGAACATCTCTGCCATGAGCTTTGGTAGTTTAAGTGCCAATGCAATTCGCGCGTTAAATAAAGGTGCGCAGTTAGGTGGGTTTTATCATGATACTGGCGAAGGTAGTTTAAGCCCTTATCATCTGGAAAATGG
>NZ_JZFB01000001.1:1143214-1143984 GCF_001188385.1 Acinetobacter sp. V2
TGCCGTACTTTAGATGGGAAATTTGACGAGCAAAAGTTTGCCAAGCAATCTCAATTACCACAGATCAAGATGATTGAGCTGAAGCTTTCCCAAGGCGCAAAACCAGGCCATGGTGGTATTTTACCTAAACATAAAATTACCGCAGAAATTGCACAAATCCGTGGGGTTTCTCGCGATCATGACTGTATTTCTCCGGCAAAGCATTCTAGTTTTTCTACCCCTATTGAAATGATGCATTTCTTACAGAAATTGCGCACATTATCAGGTGGCAAACCAGTTGGTTTTAAACTATGTATTGGTCAACCTTGGCAATTCATGAGTATTGTTAAAGCAATGCTAGAAACAAAAATTGTTCCTGACTTTATAGTCGTTGATGGGTCTGAAGGTGGTACAGGTGCAGCACCGATTGAGTTTAGCGACAATATTGGTACTCCATTACGTGAAGGCTTACGTTTTGTTCATAACACCCTTGTGGGTGCAGGACTAAGAGATCAAGTTAAGATTGGTGCAAGTGGTAAAATCATTAGTGCCTTCGATATTGCCAGTACTTTTGCGTTAGGTGCAGATTGGGTTAATTCAGCACGTGGTTTCATGTTTGCTGTTGGATGTATTCAGGCACAAAGCTGTCACACTAACCAGTGTCCTGTAGGTGTTGCAACCCAAGATAAAGACCGTCAAAAAGCAATTGATGTACCAACTAAATCAGAACGAGTATTTAATTTTCATAAAAATACATTGCATGCATTATCAGAAATGATTGCTGCGGCTGG
>NZ_JZFB01000001.1:1144026-1148468 GCF_001188385.1 Acinetobacter sp. V2
CAGCGAGTAAATGACCGTGAAATTAAGAACTATGCTCAATTGCATTTTTTCTTAAAAGAAGGCGAACTTTTACAGTCTGAACTTAATAATGACGATGATAATTTTTATTATCGGATGTGGAATATGGCAGATGCTAATCACTTTTAATTTATATTAACTTGATATGTTGAGCATTACATTTATAGTGTGATGCTCTTCCATATTTGAATTGGATATGTGATTTTCCCTTAAATTTCACTCCCCTTTTAATTTGTCTTTAATAGATTTTTCACCTAATATAAAAGTATAAATAACGTACACAATTTAATTTTATTTAATAAAAAATTTTTTAATGCTTATAACAAGAAGGTATCTCATTATGTTGAAAAAAACATTCATCTCTTCTTTTGTCGCACTGGCAGTAGGTTTAAGTAGCCATGCTGTTGCTTGTACGCGTGCCGTATATTTAGGCAATAACCAACATATTATTACTGCTCGCTCAATGGACTGGAAAGTTGATACGGGTACAAATTTGTGGATTATGCCAAGCGGGGTTAGTCGTGACGGTAGTGCAGGCTCCAATTCAATAAAATGGACTTCTAAATATGGAAGTGTAATTGCTACAGGCTATGAAGTTTCCACAACAGATGGAATGAATGAAGCTGGTTTGGTTGCTAATATTTTATGGTTAGTGGAGTCTCAATATCCAGATGTGAAAAAAATGGATAAGCCTTTACTTAGTATTGCAGCATGGGCTCAATATGTACTTGATAATTTCGCAACTGTCGATGAAGCCGTTAAAGCATTAGAAAAAGAACCTTACACGATTGTGACCGATAATGTTCCAGGCGAAACACGCCTCACTACCCTGCATTTATCTATTTCTGACAAAACAGGTGATAGTGCAATTATTGAATATATTGGCGGAAAACAAGTGATTCACCATAGCCGCAGCTATCAAGTCATGACTAACTCGCCTACTTTCGATAAACAACTTGCACTTGCCGAATATTGGAAACAAATTGGTGGAACGATCATGCTCCCCGGTACAAACCGAGCATCTGATCGCTTTGCACGTGCATCTTTTTACATTAATGCAATTCCTAAAAATGATGATAGTAAACAGGCTCAAGCCTCTGTATTTAGCGTCATTCGAAATGCGTCTGTTCCCTATGGACTCAATACGCAAGAAGAACCGAATATCTCTTCAACTCGCTGGCGAACTGTGGCCGATCATAAACAGATGCTTTACTTTTTCGAGTCAGCACTATCACCAAATGTATTTTGGGTTGATTTGAAAAAGATTAATTTTAAAGATGGTAAAACGCGTAGACTAGATTTAGGCCCCGATCAAAGCCATATATATGCAGGTGATGCCACGTCTTCTTTTAAAATTGCAAAACCATTTGTATTTTTAAGCCCATCTATGCGTTAATTTATGTCAAAATTTACTACACTTAACATAAATAATATTAAGCATACTCTCTTGGAATTTATATGATGAAGAAATCTCTACTCTTATTGGGTTCATGTCTACTTACAGCGGCTTGTAGCACTACACAGGTTAATACAACAGCTCCTAAAGAGGTAAAGACAGCGGGTCAGCTAAACTGCTCACCAACTGAACTATGCCCAAGCTTGCTCGTGAAATGGAACGAGAATCAAAAAGATCAGCTTCGTGTAGATGTTCATTTAAGTAGTAGTTATAACTTTTATGATATTAACGAGTTAACATTTGATATTGATGGGAAACGATTTAACTATCAACCCGCTCAATCAACTGAAAAAACGAATGTGAGCCGATTAGTTCCTAAACATTCTACAACTTTCTTTATTATTCCAAGTAAATTCTTGCAAGAGTTTAAAAGTGCTCAAAATGTAAACGTTTTGATAAAAACGGATAAGGGAACAATCGAACGCAATATGTATAGTCCACAAAAGCAGTCTTCGGTTTATAAAAACTTTATGCAGCTTTATCAAAATTCAAAATAAAGTACAAAGATTAACTCATGCATCTATCCAATTTTTTTGGATAGATGCATTATTTTTTAATAATAAAAATGTTTTGGTTTCGCATGTAAAAATGCTGGAATCAATCCCGTTAAAGCTGCACGTATATCCGCACGCTCATTAATTAATTGATGAGATCCTTCTTCTAGCATTAATAACGTTTGCAACCTGAATTTACGACGAATAAATTCAATGTTGTAACGCCAATCAACTGTCTGATCGAGAGCACCTTGTGCAAGCCAGACAGGAATACGACAAGCTGGCCGCTCTTCCATTTCTTGCATCCATTTAGACATTGCCAAAATCCAGTCCATGCCCATCATTCGAGGTTGCAAAGGATCTTTTAAACGAATGAAACGTAAAAATTCAGGATTATGATTATTACGTCTAAAGTGTCTTGGTACTTGGCGCTTAATACGGCGAATAATGCCCAATCCAACTGGGTTATGCCACCATGCCGTTTTTGCAGGACGAATCAAAGGAGAAAGTAGCAAAACTCTATCTACAATCGGATCTTGGCGTTTTTCAGCATATTCCAATAAGTGATGCATCCAGATTGCTCCACCCGTACTTTGTCCAATTCCTACCCAAGGTTTTGGTAACTGATCTGCATGTTTTACATATTGATAAACAGCCATCAGAACTTGTTGATAGTGATCAAAATTTTGAATACTTGCTGGTGAGCCATTGCTTAAACCATGCCCTGGTAAGTCATAGGTAATGACACTAAAGCCTTGTTCAAGAATTTCACGAATAATGGGTTGATAAATACCACTATGCTCAAGATAGCCATGTAATAAGCAGACAGTACCTTGTATTTTTTCTACTTTAGGCTTGAAAACTTGCACATGTAATCGGAACAAAGGCATTTGAACATAGCCCTGCCAATGATCACATTCAAGTAAATGCAAACCATACAACTTACGGTAAGCCAGTAAATCTCGAGACGGTTCTTCTAATGTATTTAAATTAAGTGGACTTAAAACCTGTGGCGTAAGATCACGGTTAGGAACCGGCAAATCTAATTGTTTTAATACGGCAGGATTGAGAAATGGGATATCTGACATTAAGGTACCTCTCGACAATCACTTGAACCAAACAACATGTCGCGAATTGTCGCAAGTAATTCATAATTTGCACGACGGCTATGATCGTAATTTTGCACACTTGGTTGCCAGCGTGTCAGTGGTGTTGGCATTGGAGCTACAACAGGAATGGTTTCTATACCATTTAAAGCAAATAGTCGGCGAGTACGCGGCATATGGTATTCATCTGTAACCAACATGACCGTCGGTGCTCCACCCTTTTTCTGAAGCAATAGAGAACTAAATCTTGTATTTTCACAAGTATTCATACTACGTTTTTCTAGTAGCTTTGCATCAACGCCGCGCTCTTTTAACCAAGCTTGCATATAAGGCGCTTCAACACCGCTCAGTACAATAGGAAGCTGATTTTGTTTTTCGACTTCTAAGGTTTTTTCCAGTCTCAAGCGTGTATAACCATTAACTACAATATCTTTTCCATTTTTATCAAGAGTCAAACCACCACCTAAAACAACAATTGCATAAGGTTGTGATAACTTTTTAGCTGGAACTGGTAAAGGATTTTTACGAACATACTCGATTTTCTGTTCAGGTTCGCTAACAGCTTTCTGGTGTTCTGGCACTACAGGTTTTCTTGCTAAAAACTCGGTATATTGCTCTGTAAGGGCCTTATTTTCTGAACTATTAATAAAGAGTGCTTCATCAATAGGGCTACTTGCTTCATCAGCAGCATCAATTTCTGAGTTTTTCACGACTAAAGGAACCGTTACAGAAGCGGCCGCCTCTGAATCTTGTTCCTTTTCTTCTAAAAGAATAATTTGCTGCAAAGCCTTATAGTTTTCTTGAAGATAAGTCAGATCTGTTGTCTTTTTTTCACGTAAAGCTTTTTCAGTCAGCTTTAAATACGCTTGACGAGCAATCCATAGATTTGAACCCGGCTCTAAATTATCATGTTCACTTAATGCCGCCTGTCTCTGACTTTCAGCGGCAACTTGATTCACATCAACCGGTACAAAATAATTAAGCCCAGCTACAATTAATTTTGAATAAAACGGCGAATATAAAAAAACCACGAAACAGCCTAATAGTACAAATAGCACGGTGACTACTTGTACTAAACGTACCATTAAGTGTACTTTTGGCATAAAACTATTCCGTATGATTTTCAATTAAACCTAAACTGTTATAAAGCACAGGCTCTGGTTCTAACATAATATGGAAACGCTGATCAACATCATGTTGTACAGCCTGATAAGTTTTCTTTACATCAGTAAGAGATGCATTGGCATAATTCACCAAAACTAATGCCTGTTTATGAAACATCCCTACCATATCGAGTTGCTTCCCTTTCCAACCCGCCTGATCAATTAACCATCCTGCTGCAATTTTAACGTTTCCACTGGCTTGAGG
>NZ_JZFB01000001.1:1148510-1156655 GCF_001188385.1 Acinetobacter sp. V2
AATTCTTGAGGATTAACAATCGGATTTTTAAAGAAACTCCCTACATTTGGATATTCTTTTGGATCAGGGAGTTTACTTTGGCGAATATGAATCACTTGATTTTGTAAGTTCTCAGCAGTCTGATTATCACCAACTGCTTGCTTCAAATCACCATAGTTAAGTTTTAAATTTGGCTGTTTAAGTAATTTAAAAGTGACATGCGTGATGATGTAACGGTTCGGATCATCTTTAAAAATACTATGGCGATAAGCGAAATGGCAGTCAGCCGCTAAAATTGTCTGAGTTCCTTTTAATTTACGGTCATACACTTGTACCGACTCAATAAACTCACCGACCTCTACTCCATAAGCACCAATGTTTTGTACGGGTGAAGCACCTACTAAGCCTGGAATAAGCGCTAAATTCTGCAAACCAAACCAATTTTGCTGAGTGCTATATAAAACGAAATCATGCCAAACCTGCCCTGCACCCACTTTAACCCGAACGAAATCATGATCTTCAGATAAAACTTCAATTCCTTGAATATCAAGATGAATCACTAAGGCATTGATCTGCTGCGGCAACAACATGTTACTACCGCCCGATAACACAAGTACATTTAAATGATGCTGCTTAGCAAAATCCAAAGCTTCTTCAATATCCTGAATATTGCTGACTTTTGTGTAATGTGAAGCTGTTGCATCTAAACTTAATGTATTGAATGGCTTAAGCTGTACCTGATTCTGAATTTGCATTGTGTTGAAAAACCTATTCTTAAACATTCAATTGTTTTTTTAAAATATTAATCCACGCCAAACTACTGGACTCGCATTGGTCAAGTACGCGCTCGAAGCCATCAGCACCGCCATAATAAGGATCAGGTAAGGCTTGTTGTGGATATTCAGGATCATGCTCACTCATTAAAGCTACTTTTGCACGAATTTGATGAGTACTAAACTGAGAAACCGCACTTTGTAGCATGTCATGAATATCATCAAAGTTTTGGTGATCCATTGCCAAAATCAAATCAAACTCTAAAAAGTCTTGTGTTGAAAGCTGCCTTGCACGTAAAGACGACAAGTCATAACCTCTTTTTTTAGCGTGCAACTGACTACGCTGATCAGGTGCTTTATTTGGATGATAATTACTCGTTCCAGCTGAATCGACAATGACATTAAGTTGATGTGCATCACAATAATGTCTGAAAACCACTTCAGCCGTGGGAGAACGGCAAATGTTTCCTAAACAGACGCATAACACCTTATATTGTGTTTCCATTAGAAACTACTTCCAAACATTTGAATTAAATAGAAATAAATATGGAGCATGTAAAACCCTGACAAAACTATCAATGATTGTCAGAATCGAATTGACCATTGTGACGTGTTGCATTTTGTCAAAACTCACATGGCTTGAAAAGGAAAATAATGTTTATCAATAGATTAAAAGTTGATAAATCAGTCGACAAAGTAGCTGACCTTCTAATTTTGAATAAAACAATAAAGCCCTCCGAAGAGAGCTTTTACAGCAAAGCAGACACTCACATTATTAATAATTATATGAGCTTTACATCTTAAAACAGGTTAGCAAATACTTAACTTGCAACTTATGATTTTCTAATACAGTTTTAGTAAAAAGTCCAAAACAATCATTTAACGTTGCTAATTAACTCAATCATTTCCTTCGTTGGTCTTAAGCTACCTAATTGCCACTGTTCAGGCGGATATTCATCAATTCGAATCCAGACATGCTCTTGAAAAGCTGGATTTCCCTTTCCTTCTATCTCTACAAATAAATCTGTTATTCGTTTGAAAAGCTCGGCTTTACTATCTTTATCTAGTAAACCCTCTATAGTTTGTATATTTATAAATGGCATAATGCTACCTGAATTAAGTCTAGGTCTAAATTATAGACCCATGTTAATTGGAGCTTCCTAGAATGTCAAATATTATTGCAGATCAAAGATTTTCAGTAGATACATGTGGAATCTTCAAAATTGCTGAGATATTGAACGATAGTTGGACGATCCTATTGTTGAGAGAAGCTTTTTACGGCGTAACGAAATTCAATGATTTTCTAGAAAATACAGGTATATCGAAGCAAATTTTATCTAATCGACTAAAACACCTCATTCAATTAGAAATATTTGAACTATCAATTTATAAAGAAGTGGGTGTACGAGAGCGTAAAGAATACTTACTCACCCAAAAAGGTAAAAGCCTAAATATTGTTTTGCTTGCTATGCTTGAATCTGGTAGTAATTTTATTGAAGCAGATAAAGATGTCGTGAAAGTTTTTGAGAAGAATTCAGATGATCAACTCAAACTCAAGCTTGTAGATTCATCTAATCAGATCATAGATCTTAATAATCTGGAACTGAAACTCATTCCTCGCAGAAATAAGGAATAATTTGTTCTGTTCATCTCACTTTCGTTTAACTGTAAAAAAGCCCAAATATTATGGGCTTTTAAGCAACATGAAGACAAAAATCACTTGTTTTTAAAAAGTTTATCAGTCATAGGTCTATCAATCTTGCTGCGATGCCCATTTTCAAAGTATCGATCGACATGACATAGTTTCGTTTTGGTATCACAGAACACACCATTTGAGAGTGTAAATGCTGAAGTATCAAAATCGCCTTGAGAGAATGCTCTGTTGGCTTTGTGAGTTCCTAAGTAGTTGGCGGTAAGTTTTTTAGATACACCCTTCTTGTCAGCACAAATATATTTGTCACAAATTACACCCTTTTTTGGTGAATAGACGCTAGAGCTAGTTTTAGCCATTACTGCGGAGCTAAGCATGAAGCAAGTGCATCCAATAACACTAAGTAAAGTTTTAGAAATTTTCACTTTTGAACCGAATAAAATTATAAATTGTTAAGACATTATATGAATTAGCAGCCTTCAGGAAAATCTACAGAACCCTATAAATAACAAAAAGCCCACCTTTCGATGATCTTTTAAATTACTTGCATGATCTCCGTCTATCATCTGACTCTGACCACATGAAAATAGTGACTATCTCATATAACACTCAACATAATCGCCTCAGAACTACTTTATTTTAAGGTGTCTTATGCTAAGTTATTTGAAGATTGAATCTTATAGAACCGTTCAACAATAATTTTCAAAAATAAGGAAATAATGTATATGAGCCATTTTCAATTTCAAACTGTTCCAAATATCATCTCTGGCTTAGGCTCTATACAAGAATTACAAAATGTTTTGTCTTCAAAAGCTTACCGTAAGCTATTGCTAGTCACAGATGCAGGTATGGTCAAAAATCAATTGCACCTGCCAATTCTTCAAATTCTAGATAACCTCAACATTGAATATGTTATTTATGCAGATGTTCAGGCTGACCCACCAGAACAAGTTGTTTTAGATGCAGCCAATTATGCAAAACAGCAAAATGTAGATGCCATCATTGGTTTTGGTGGTGGCAGTTCTTTGGATGTTGCAAAAGTAATCGCTTTACTCGCCCACCCCAACCAAACACAAAGTTTGCAAGACATGTATGGCGTAAATCAGGTAACCACAGCTCGCCTACCACTTATTTTGATTCCAACGACAGCGGGTACAGGTTCTGAAGTAACACCTATTTCAATTGTGACTACTGGTGAGACAACAAAAATGGGGATTGTCTCTCCAATACTATACGCCGACACTGCGATTCTTGATGCTACTTTTACTCAAAACCTTCCAGCACATATTACCGCTGCAACAGGTATCGATGCGATGGTACACGCTATTGAGGCATATACCTCTAAACACAAGAAGAATATATACACCGATATTTTAGCTAAGAATGCTTTGAAGCTACTAAACCATAACTTACCGAAAGTTCTTAAAGATGGTAATGATTTAGAAGCGCGTCAAAACATGCTGTTCGGTTCAATGCTCGCGGGACAAGCATTTGCGAACTCGCCAGTTGCTGCTGTGCATGCTTTAGCTTATCCACTAGGTGGACATTTTCACTTATCACATGGGCATACCAATGCCTTAGTGTTGGTTGAAGTATTAAAGTTTAATGCACCAAATGCAAAAAAATATTATGCAGAGCTTATGCAATGGCTCGACCCATACAGCAATGGCAGCACCGATGGTTTATGCGATCTGTTTATTGACCATATGCAGAACCATTTAGACCGTAGTGGTTTGACTTTAAGACTTAGTGATTTGGGTATTGACGAGTCCAGCTTACCTCGACTTGCTGAAGATGCCATGTTGCAAACCCGTTTACTACAAAATAATCCACGTGACATGACAGAAGCCGCTGCTTTGGCAATTTATCAGGCGATTCATTAATGGCTAAACCAATTTTAAAAACCCGAGATCAATTTAAGTTCTTTTTAGATATTCAAACGCGTTGGGCAGATAACGATATTTACGGTCATGTGAATAATGTGACTTACTATAGCTACTTCGATACAGCAGCCAATGCATTGCTCATTCAGAAAACAGGTTTTGATATTCATGAAGCAAAGTCAATTGGCTTAGTGGTTGATTCAGCTTGTAGCTTTTTACAAGAGTTATCATTTCCAGAAATTATTCAGGTAGGTGTGGCGATTGGTAAAATCGGTACGACTTCACTACGTTATGAATTGGCAATCTTTAAACAAGGTCAAGATCAAGCCTCAGCTCAAGGACATTTTGTACATGTGTTTGTTTATCGCGAAACGCGTAAGACTGTGCCAATTTCTGAGTCAGTTCGTGAAGCTTTAAAAAGTTATTTATTATAAAAAATGGGGCAAAAAGAAAATGATCTTTTCTTTTTGCCCACCTAAACTTACATCATTGCGGGGTCACTAAAAGAGTCTTCACCCGTTTCAACTCGGCCCGCAAAACGTCGGTAATAATAAGGATCACTCTGACTCGCAACTTCAAAATCATACCAATGTCCCACGTCAGCCAAAGCCCAATGTTGCTTAACAACCTGTCCCGCTTTTACGGTAAGTTGTAACGGCGTATCTTGTCGATATGCACAAGGTTTTACCGTCAAAAGTGCATCCTTGGTTCCTTCATTCATGAGTTCAACATAAACATCGCCATTGGCAATGTCATAGCACACTCGAATTTCAGGTTTAACGCCACTATCAACAATACGTTGAGTATCCCCTTTAAAATGACGATGGTAGCCATTTGGACCAAGTACCCATAGGTCATAACGACCTAGGTTATCTTTTAAAGCATCCCATTCGTCATCTAGAGTTTTATTCGGCTCGACAATATAACGCTTTGGAATAAGGTCTAGGTTAAGTTTGTCATATACATGAAAAACCGCTGCTTGCTGACCTGTATTAGAGAAAATCAATTGCACCTTACCATCAGCTTTACAGCGCGCGCTGGTGTGCAGTTCGTAAGGTAGCGCACGCGATAGACATATACCACTTTGCTGAATCGGTAACTTCGTATCCGTTGGTACAGGCACAGCTGGCAAGGCTTCTTGATTTTTCCTTAATGCATCTGCCTGCAAACGTGTTTGTTTACCACTCAGCTGCGGTAAAACATCTGCATTTGGTGTTTTAAAGTTAAATGCACTGGTTAAATCACCACACACTGCACGGCGATATGGACTGATATTCGGCTCTTTTACACCGAAACGTTTTTCTAAAAACATGAGCACAGAAGTATGGTCAAATACTTGCGAATTCACCCAACCACCACGGCTCCATGGTGAAATCACATATAACGGAACACGAGGGCCCGGACCATAAACTCGTCCATCAGGTGTAGGCTGAGAATGGCTTCCTTCAGGCGCAGCGTGGTCAAAATATTCATCCTGCATATCGGCACTACTTAATGTTGATTTGCCAGCATATTGACCATTTTTGAGTCGAGATGGCGCTGATGGTGACGGTACATGGTCAAAGTAACCATCATTTTCATCGAAATTGATAATGAGTGCTGTTTTACTCCAAACCTCTGGCACAGCAGTTAAAGCATCAATAATTTCTTGAATAAACCAAGCCCCTTGAACTGGGCTTGAAGGGTCTGGATGTTCACAGTAAATCGATGGCGCATTAATCCAAGAAACTTGAGGTAACTTACCTTCACGAATGTCGCGTTTAAAAGCATCGAGATATTCTTCTGGTTTATTGCCCGGCAATGTATTTGCAATGCCTTTATAGAGTGGATTTTTGGCATTATCGGTCGCAGCATCATACGCTTTATATGGTAGTTTTTGTCCCGTATCTGCATATGGTTTATTTGGTTCACCACCGCTTGCAACTGGATAACCAGATGCAATATTTGCCTTTCTAAACGTACGAAATGCTCCAAGCATGTTATCGCCCCATTCATCTGGCATATTTTGATAACAAATCCAGCTTACCCCTGCTTCTTCTAAACGCTCAGCATAAGTCTTCCATGTATAACCACGATCTGCCGTGGCAGGGTTACCATCAATCCAGTCCCATTCATTATTTACAAATGAACGCTTGGTCGGTGTTGCACCATTTGTACCAGTTAAATGAAAAGAGCGATTTGCATCCGTTCCGGTATGCATGGAACAATGGTAGGCATCACAAATCGTAAAAGCATTGGCAAGTGCAAACTGATATGGAATTTCTTTTTCTTTAAAATAACCCATGGATATATCAGTTTTATGAGCTGGCCAATTCGCCATACGCCCATTGTCCCAAGCCAACTGACTATCGTTCCACGTATGTGGCGTACCATCTGCACGCTGCGCATTATTGGCTGTACCATCTAAATGAAAAGGCGTTAAAACTTGCCCATTACTTCTAAGCTGCTCCCAAACACGGCGGCCACTTGGCAAAGGAATTGTAAAACGATCAGCAAAACCTCGAACACCTTTTAACGTTCCAAAGTAATGATCAAAAGATCGGTTTTCCTGCATTAAAATAATAACGTGTTCGACATCCTGAATGGTGCCAGTTTTATTGTTTGCAGGAATTGCTAAAGCTTTTTGAATACTAGATGGGAAAGCTGCCAATGCCGCAGCACCAAAACCCATATTTAAAGAATAGTTTAAAAATTTACGACGTGTAATCATGATCAGGTTCTTTTTATTATTTAAGTTTATGGAGCACAGCGCATTACAGGCTTTTTACCTGTTTCTGGTGTATTTGAATTATCATTTGCTGAGTCGTTACAACCACTCAGCAGAATCGCGCCGATTAATAAAAAATATGAATATTTAAAACAATTTATTCCAGTGCATTGCCTTTTCATTGCTATGTACAATCCATTTAAAATCTAAAATGGCTAACATAGAAAAGTACAATGACAGTGACATGACCCAAATATTTCAATCCAGTGAAAAATATGAAAATTCTATTATTTTCATATTCTGCACCAGATCAAAAATCAGATGAATTTAAGGCTTTAATTGAATATTTTGTAGCTCGCCATCAAAAGTTTCTATGAGACTTTTAATAACTGGCTGTTGCTGTAAAAGCTCGGCTGCTCGGTGAAAGGCCTTTTCTTTACGCGCACTTTGAATGGTATATGGTGTAGATGTATTCAAAGCACCATATTCAACTGTAAATTGAGTATTCGGCCATTGCTCATTTAATGCATCAATAAGGCCATGCTGCAATTGAGTCAGCATATTTTCATATTCTTGAGGAATATGGAAAATAGTATTGCCGCCAATTTCACCAGTCATTACACCGTGTTGCGCAAGTTCTTGGACGGCTGGAGAAAGCTGACTGTTTCTAAACCAATATTCCCATTTTTCAAGTGTCCACTCACCTTCTAAAACTTGAGGAGCCAGCTTCAAGATATCTTGAGGCATCAGCTGCCCGTTATCAGTTTCGCCAGACTCTTTAACAACTGCAACTGTTTCTGTTTCAACCATTACTTCGGCTTGCACAAATGACTGCTGTTCAATAACAGGTTCAGAAACAAGATCAGGCGTATCTTGGGCCAGCGAAAACTCAGTTTTAGGCGTTTCAAATAAACCCATAGGTTCAGCAGTGAAAGCTGGTTCAGGTTCAATATTTTTAGTTTGGACTTCTGCCTGAACTTGTACTAACTTTTGTTCTGGTACCGGAATGAAATCTTCTTCCAGAACACTAACAGTCTCTTGAACAACTGCTGACTCAAGTCCAATCAACTCATGATGATTTGGATCAAATACCATTAAATCCTGATTAGAGTGAGGTTCAGGTTCAGGTTCAGGTTCAGGTTCAGGTTCAGG
>NZ_JZFB01000001.1:1156771-1164507 GCF_001188385.1 Acinetobacter sp. V2
ACCATAGCGGGTTGACTAATAACTTCAACAGGCTGAACAGCATTGACAGGAGCAATATCTTGAAGTTGTTGCTGTACTTGGTGATTTACTACTGCTTGTTCATTTCGTTGAACAGGCTCTGATACTAAAATTTCATTAGGCGCTAAAGGACGGAATGCCAATAAGCGTAAAACGCACATTTCAAAACCTTGCTCTTGCGTTACAGCAAGTTGCAAGTCTGAACGACCTTTACAAGCGATTTGGTAATAAAGCTGCAAATCTTGAGCAGAAATCAGCTTAGACAGTTGCATGATTTTGCGATTGATTTCATCGCTATACTTCAAACTCAAATCAGGTAGATATTGTAAAATTGCCAATTCATGCAATGTCGAAATCAACTGATCAAGCACAAGTGAAACATCTAAAGCTTGATGTCTAAATTGCAATAAAAGCTGGCTTACTTTCTCACGTTGGTTCTGATGAATCGCTAAAATCAAATCATAAATAATCGTACGGTCAATCAAACCAAGCATTTCTTTAACATCTTGATGATGTACAGAACCTTGACCATAAGCAATCGCTTGGTCAGTTAAAGATAATGCATCACGTAATGAACCCTGAGCAGATTCAGCAATTTGCCAAATTGCATCTTGATCGGCATTAATTTGCTCTTTTTCAAGAATAGCATCAAGGTGCTTGGTAATTTCATCGACGGCTAAAGGTCGTAGAGTAAATTGCAAACAACGTGAAATAACCGTAATCGGTAGCTTTTGCGGATCCGTCGTTGCAAACAGAAACTTAACGTGTTCTGGTGGTTCTTCTAGTGTTTTTAATAACGCATTAAAAGAATGCGTAGATAGCATATGTACTTCGTCAATCAGGTAAACTTTAAAACGACCTTGCGTTGGCGCATAAGGAACGTTGTCTAAAAGTTCACGAGTATCTTCTACTTTTGTTCTTGAAGCAGCATCGATTTCGATTAGATCGATAAAACGGCCTTCATTTACTGCCTTACAGGTTGCACAAACTTCACACGGCGTTGAAGTCACACCCGTTTCGCAGTTCAAACACTTGGCTAAAATACGTGCAATTGTAGTTTTACCTACACCACGCGTTCCTGTAAATAAATAAGCATGGTGAAGACGACCGCGTTCCAATGCACTACTTAATGCACGAGAAACATGGTTTTGCCCCACTAACTCATTGAAATTACGTGGACGGTATTTTCTAGCAAGTACTTGATACATGTATGCTCCTTTTTACAGGCATAAGCATACTTTGTTTTTAAAAGAGTGTGAACGCATAAAGCTCATATCCGTACAGATAAACTGCGAACTGACTTCTTTTCTCTATCAGAACCATTTATTTGTCTAAGGATGATCATGATGTAGCTCTTGATCAGTTACACCTTCATCCATGGTTTGGACCAGCCCTAAACCATCCTTAATTTCAGCCGAGTAATTTCCTTTCTCGGTAAAAATCTGCATGATCGTATAGTGATCTTTTTGACTTTGAGTAATAGTAAAGAAATTCTGATTTGGATCGCCCTGATCAAATTTTCCAGTCCACCGAACAATATCTTGGTCAACAGGTTCGATCTCTACAATTTTCCCTGTGCGATTAATGCCATATTCCAACATTTGGAACTTAACAGTGTCGCCCACTTTTTTAAGTTCAATCACATTTGGATCATATTTAATGACCATACCTTTAGCATTTTTAAGCAGCGGAAAATTAACATTAGAAGGAAGCTGATCTTTTTCTATTTCATTAAAAACAACTTGTTGCCTAGACAACTTTTCCTTTTCTGATGGACTCAAATTCAGCATATTTTGACGAGCAAATTCATTCTGACTATCTGCCACTTTTGTCCCAGACTCTTGCCGACTTTCTAAAGACGACGTTAAAGCAGAAGAGCTTTGCTGTGAAAAAGCAAACCAGATTAAAACTGCTAACGCCACACAAGCGATAGCAGTTCCTATTAACAATTTATTTTTTTTCATTATTTATAGCTAAAAATAGAGATTAGTTATATAGAGAAATTTTCTGCGCATTCAGGTTAATGACACTGACAGCATCAATCTTCCCTTCTTCACCTAAACGTACACCATATTTAGGGTTATATAGATACGGGCTAGAGTAAAAATTAATATTATTACCGCCCATTGCTGTACTTCCTAATGGATGGGCAAAACCTGAGCCAATATTGGTTGAACCATTATGGTACAAGCCAAGATTGTGCCCGACTTCATGGCGCATGGCCGCGAAAGAACAACCTGCAATATCATTTGCACCAATCATGTTATATGCAGAAGCATTGATCCAAGCCCAACCACAACCACCGTCACCAGGTTCATTACCTTGATAATAAACACCGTCTGCCAATACACGTTTACGCTCATTTTGTACCGTCGTGTCATCTCGTCCAGTTGAGATCGCTTCTTTTAAAGTGGTAGCAGGAATTTTATAAGTTATATAACCCACATCTCTTAAGTAAAAGTGTGCATTTGAATTTTCAGCGGTTAAATTTGTTAGATTTACGCCTTCAATCATTCTAAGTTTTGCAGCGCTCTCACCTAAAATTGTATTTACTTCTGGACTAGAAACTAACAACATATCAATTGTATAACTGTCTACTGTCCAGCCTTGAGCGGTGTATATAAAACGGCGATTTTCACCATTTTTAATTGCTGTCGACAAACCATTAGCCGCATTAATCAAAGTGTCTGCCGATGCATTCGACACAATAACCACCTTATCCCCGACTTGAGCTTGAGCGGGTAGCTGCAAGGTTGGCTGCCAATTTGATGTAGACAGTTTTACTTTTAAAGTGGGCTGAGTCATATTCGGTAAAGTTGCAGGGATCGTTGCCGATGAATCAATTACCTTTGTAGGTGAAGAGATCAGCTGCCAATATCCTTTGTCACTTACATACATAAACTCATATTGATCGCCTGTTTTAAGCGTTAAAGTCGCTTGGCTATTAATATTGCTGTTATTAATTTTTGCAGACCAAGTCGCTGTAGACTTGATAATAATTCTATCTCGATCACTTGCAGTGGTAGGTAGAGTGAAATTAGAAACCCAATTTCCATCTCCAAATGAAACTTCTGTTAGCGGGCTACTTACCGCGGCTAAAGATGTTCCGATTTGCTGAACATTTAGCTTCTGAGGTTTTATATATTCTGGAACCCATTTTCCTAAAGCAGAATAATATTTAAACCAATATTCAGAGCCATTTTTTAATGTAAAACTGCTTGGGAATAGTAAATTTGTTTTATCAATCTCTGAGCTTGCACTTGCTGTAGAAACAACTTGTACGGTTGTTCCGTCACGTACATCACTCGGTAATGCAATGGTTTGTGCCCATTTGTCATTTTGAATAAGTACTTTTTGCATTGATGCAGTGGTTAATGGAACGACTTCATAAGTCGCACCATTGGTAGGACTCACTGTTGCTAACTGAGCGATCCATTTATTTTGACTGCTATTAAAGATAAATTGATAAACATCTCCACTATTTATTTTCAATACTTCTAACGGAATATTCGTATTAGAAGTATCTAAATAACTGCTATAGGCTGCACTAGAACGAACTGTAATCTTGTCCGAATTATTAGCACTTGCCGGTAAAGAGAGATTTTTGACCCAATTCCCATTTGCTAAAGAAAATTCTAAATCTGAATAACCAGATGGAATTGATCCACTATTATTATTCTGATTTGGTGAAAGTACAGTTGCGGCATATACAAGTGAAGACGCAACAATTGCTCCAATAATGAGTGATGTTTTTAATTTAAAATTCACAGCAGCCTCTTTTATTTGTTTTTAGATTTTCGAATAGCAGGTTAACAAACCATTTTTTTACAGTCAATTTTCGATCAATTCATTTTTCATTAAATTTCAATTACATGAATATTGAATCATTTTGAAATAAAAACACGAAACCTATTAAAGAATAGTTTGTTTATGAGAATTAAATAACCAATTTTCGATATGAAGAAAATATTAAAAAAGATATTTAAGGATAAAAAGAAAGATCATCTCTCTTTTTATCCTCTATTTTGAATTTCTTAATTTACTTTCTTTGGAAAGCTAAACCAGACAAATACAGTTAAAAGGAAGAAACAAATGGCGGAGATTGTAAGCACCCAACTATGCGCATAGCTAAAAGCTTGCTGAGCAACTGCAATTAATTGCCCTCCCAAAGGGCTTTCAAGGTTAGAAGCTAATTGCATGGTTTCACCAATCGAGATACTGGCTTTCTCAATTAAGTTAGCCGGAAGTCCTTCTGGTAAAATAATTGAGCGGCTATAAAACCAAGACAACATTAATCCAAAAATAGCGACGCCTAAACCAGCTCCAAGTTCATAGGCCATACCTTCAATCGCACCTGCTGCACTTGCCTTTTGAGGTGGAACGGATGACATAATGGCAGCAGTTGAAGCCAATAAGGCAATTTCGATGCTAAAGCCTAAAAAGACCATACAAGCCCATGCTAAGAAGTGATCAGTCGAAAAGTTAAGCTGGGCAAGTCCCCATAGACTAAATCCACTTATTAAAATACCAACAGTAGATACAAGTCTAAGTCCCCATTTATTTAAACAGATTCCGGCTAATGGACCACCTAAACTAATCGCGATCATGAATGGAATAATAAACATGGCTGCCTGTAATGGTGAAAACCCATGTACAAACTGCAACTCTTGAGACAAGAGTAATTCAAAGCCAACCAAAGCAATCATGGAAACAACAGCCATAACAATGCTGGTAGAAATCACTGGATGTTTAAATAACTCCAAATCAATCATTGGCGTGGTCGTTCTTTTTTGGCTTCGAATGAAGTGGATTAAAGTACTTATTCCAACCACAAACATCACAACCGTAAGCATCGAGAAGCTGTACATCGCCGATTTGATTGAATAGATGAGGCTTAAAATGGCTACAACCAAAATTAAAGCTTGCCCTAAGTTAATTGGCTGATCAGTTTTCTCTTGTTGTTTAGGAATAATCATCGCGATCATGACCAGAACCACTAAAATAATCGGGATATTGATGAGAAATACTGCTCCCCAATGGAAATGTTCTAGTACAAAACCACCAACTAATGGGCCAAAAGCTGCTCCGCCACCACCCACTGTAGACCAAAGACCAAGTGCAAAATTCCTCTGCTTTTCTTCGGTAAAAGCATTACGAATGCCTGATAAAGTGGCAGGAATAAGCATTGCTGCCCCTAGACCTAAAACAGCACGGGAAGCAATTAACGCGTAAGCTGTTGGAGAAAAAGCCGCAGCTAAGGAACCAACTCCAAAAATTGCAGTTCCAATAAATAATAATTTTTTAAAGCCAATACGATCACCCAGTGCACCCATCGGCAAAATTAAACCCGCCATAATCAGTGAATAAATATCAATGACCCATAAAAGCTGATTGGCAGTTAAATTCAATGCTGCACTTAAAGATGGTGTTGCAACATGCATCACAGTTGCATCAATCGTAACTGGTAAATATATAAGGACGATAATTGTCAGGATTAACCATTTTTTTTGCATAACGCTCTTCAATATCCAAAACTTGGACATGTGTTCAAATCATGGTTATTATATACACAATTGGACACTTGTCCAACTTTTAGTTTTAATGTAATTTGTGTCGAATTCAGTCAGGTGAAAGAAACATGGCCTATCTTAATCGCGATCAACGCAGAGAAATGATTCTGCAAGCTGCCATGCAAGTTGCTTTGGCTGAAGGTTTTACAGCCATGACGGTACGCCGAATCGCAACAGAAGCACAAACCTCTACTGGACAAGTTCACCACCACTTTTCTTCGGCATCTCATTTAAAAGCTGAAGCTTTTTTAAAGCTCATGGAACAACTTGATGAAATTGAACAAACCCTAAAAACGACCAGCCAATTTCAAAGGCTATTTATCTTATTAGGTGCAGAAAACATAGATAGACTTCAGCCCTATTTACGCTTATGGAATGAAGCTGAACTCTTGATTGAACAAGATGTTGAAATACGAAAGGCTTATAACCTTGCTATGCAGAATTGGCATCAAACAATTGTGCAGGCCATTGAATCTGGTAAAAAAGAAGGTGAATTTAAAAATATATCTAATTCAACAGATATAGCTTGGCGGCTCATTGCCTTTGTGTGCGGATTAGAAGGGATTTATCAACTTGGTTTACAAGGTTTAGCTGAAGAAGACTTTAAGCGTCATACCGAAGCGATTATTCGCCTAGAATTATTATAAATATAGAAGCTGGCATTCATTAGAATACCAGCTTTACAACACTAAAATTAGAACCAGCCTTTACGCCCTTTTAAAATTTGGTCAGTGCAACGTAAGGCTTCTTGAGTCAGCCCCCACAAACGGTAATCACCTGTGATTGAACCAATTTGAAAGTTATGAGTATAGGCAAAACTCAGGTCGCGCTCAGGATCGCACCACGCCCCTGAACCATTGTAACCAATATGTCCAAAGCCATTTTTAGCACGTTTACCCATGGTAATAATGCGGTGATATCCTAAACGCCAATTCATCGGAATTGGCATGACACGATCACGAGCATAACTTTGAATGGTACTGAGCTCTTTAAATACTTCTGGGTGAATGAGTTGCTGTCCATCCCATTCACCGTGATTTGCCAGCATCGCATAAATTTTAGCAAGACTATTTGCAGTAAACGTGCCGTTCGCCGCTGGAATGACTGCTTGTAACCCTTCATCACTAAAGAAACTAAAATGCTTCATTCCTTTTGGAATCATAGCATCCTGAAAATCTTGTGGGTCTTGTCCAGTCCACGTAATCATTTTTTCAGAAAGTGAACTCTTGCGTGCTTGAGGCTTTTTAGGTTTTTCAGCTTGAGTAGATGCTGGTTTTTCTGGTTTCGGTTGAATAATTAAACGAGCTATCCGTTCCAACTGGTTTGCAGGCGTACCAAAATAAGCGCCATCTAACTGCAAAGGCTCAACGAGATATTTTTGCATAAGCTGATCTAAAGATTGACCAGTTGCTTTTTCAAGTACTCCACCGACAAGCCAACCAAATGTTAAGGCTTGATAAGCATTGCCCTCTCCGGCAAGGAATCTAGGCTTGGTGGCTGCCATCACATCTAACATATGTGACCAGTCGAGCATTTCTCTTGCACTTTCGATAATATTTCGAACATCAAACATGCCGCTTTGATGACTTAGGACATGACGTAAAGTCATTTGCTCTTTACCATTTTGAGCAAACTCAGGCCAATAAGTCGCAATCGGTTTGTCGTATTCTAAAAAACCTTCACTTACTAAAATATGCGCTAAGGTTGCAAGTACACCCTTACCTGTAGAGTAGCAAACTGCCAAAGTGTCAGGTTGCCAAGCTTCATTTTGTGATTTTAGACCGGTGTAGATATCTACAACTTTCTGGCCTCTAAAATAAACCGCTAATGCAGCTCCACCTTGTCCTGTTCTAGCATCTTGAAGACGGCTAAATTGGTGAGCTAAATCAATGAAACGTTCATCTAAAATACCGTGATAGTTATGGGTATCGGCCAGTAAAATTTCTTTAATCACATGAAGTTCCTTGCATTTTTTGTTATTTTGCTCAAAAGCAGCCCAAACCTCTGTTCAGGCTGCTAATATTTTTATAATGCTTTTACAGTTCCTGCAACATGCGGTTTTTGTGATTTTGCATTACGAATCAAGAAATCAGTCTTTTTATCTGCATTGGCAGTTAAAAACTCAACTTTCGACGGTAAGAACATTGG
>NZ_JZFB01000001.1:1164549-1166542 GCF_001188385.1 Acinetobacter sp. V2
TCAAGGTTCGCTAGTGCTTTAGCCTTGCTCCACATGCCATGCGCAATGGCTTGCTTAAAGCCAAATGCTTTTGCAGTAATGGCATGAATATGAATTAAGTTAAAATCACCAGACACTTTCGCATAACGGCGGCCTGTGTTTTCTAAAATATCCCACTCTGCCTTTGGAACATAAGCTGGTGCTTGTTCTTCTTTGGCTTTCTCACCGACTCTTTTTTCGACTTTTTGACGAGATAAATAAGTCGTTAAGCCTTCCATCACCACTTCATTGCCAACTTTTGCCGTGGTAATAAAGTCAAACTGAACACCTTTATCATGCGGTTTTAGTTCCCCAAATTTACATGACAGAGTGAGTTTTTCAGTTACACCAATTGGTCTGGTTTGTTTAATCTGGTTACGGATATGAACTAAACCTAAAATTGGAAATGGAAAGGCTTCTGCTGTCATCATGTGCATTTGCAAACTTTGAGAAAGCACAGCCAAATAAATTGCGGGTACAAAGCCATTATTTTTAAAACCGCATACTTCGTTATAAGCTTTAAGATGACTCTGATCAATTTCTAGAGTATCTACTACATATTCAACTTGCGGTAAGATTTTTGGACCTTTCGGCTTTTTAAAAATTAAACCTTGTACCACTTTTGGGTAAGCTAATGCCGCTTTTGGTAGCTGGCTAAAATGACGAGTATTCATACCTAACCTTTTATAATTTATAGATTCTTGAATAAAAAAGGGATGCACAAGCACCCCTTTTTAGCTAAAAGTGCTTAAGCGCCCAACAAGCTTTGACCACACACACGTACAACGTTGCCGTTTACACCTGTAGAAGCAGTTGATGCAAACCATGCAATCGTTTCTGCTACATCAACAGGTAAACCACCTTGTTGCATTGAGTTCATACGGCGACCAGCTTCACGAATTGCAAATGGAATTGCCGCAGTCATTTGAGTTTCGATGAAGCCCGGTGCTACTGCGTTAATGGTAATACCATTTTTTAAGATAGGTGCAGTAAATTTAACTAGACCAATCACACCTGCTTTAGATGCAGCATAGTTGGTTTGACCAAGGTTACCAGCAATACCACTAATTGATGATACACAAACAATGCGGCCATTTGCATTTAGACCATCGTTTTCTAACAAGTAGTCATTTACACGTTCAGCAGCAGACAAGTTAATGTTAATTACTAAGTCCCAAAGCTCTGGCTTCATGTTTGCCAAAGTTTTGTCACGAGTAATACCTGCGTTATGAACGATAATATCTAAACCGCCTTGTTTAGCCGCAGCAGTTTTAATTTTTTCGCCAGCATCAGCAGCTGTAATGTCAATTGCCAATGTAGAACCACCAATGTCAGCAGCTACACGGTCAAGGTCAGCTTGTTGTTGTGGTACATCTAAACAAATAACATGAGCGCCATCACGTGCAAGCACATGTGCAATTGCCTCACCAATACCACGGCTCGCACCAGTTACTAATGCAGTTTTACCAGCAAGCGGTTTTGCCCAATCAACATCAACCACATCTGCTTTAGACACACGAACAACTTGACCAGACACATAAGCTGAACGTGGAGAAAGCAAGAAACGTAAAGTTGATTCAAGGTTTGCAGCAGCGCCTTCATCAACATAGACAACTTGAGCAGTAATACCCTTTTTAAATTCTTTACCTACAGATTTGATAAAGCCTTCAAGTGCACGCTGAGCAATCGCCTGTTTTACAGTTTTTGCAGTTTCAGGAGTTGTACCAATCACAATCACTCGACCAGAAGTCGCAACTTGACGTGCAATCGGGTTAAAGAACTTATAAAGTTCGTTTAACTGTTCTGAGTTTTGAATACCAGAAGCATCAAATACTACTGCTTTGAATTTTGATTCTTTGTCGCCTGCATTGAATGGGCGTAAATTTAAACCAACTTTTGCAGCTTCTTGCTGTAATGCAACATTATTGCCTACATAGCTGTCAGCATGAATATTGCTAAGTACTTGTGCAATCGC
>NZ_JZFB01000001.1:1166585-1182062 GCF_001188385.1 Acinetobacter sp. V2
GCACCATTCACTACTGGCTGAGCACTTTCAAAACGCTCTAATGCAACTGGTGATGGTAAACCCAGATTTTTAACAACGAATTTACCAATAGGAGATTGTGTAAATGCTTGGTATTGATCAGTCATGATTATTATCTCTCAAAGAAATGAATTTTCTACGACAGGCTTCATTATGTTATGAGATGAATAGCAACAATATGAAATCAGTCGTTCATTAGAGTTACTCCAAATCATACTTGAGTTCATCTTTGGATGTCTTGACCTGAATGCTATCTACAATGTCATTCTAGTCAATACAGGTCTATTTGAATTGTGTTAATGTAGCTAATAAGAATATCGTTAATATGCTTGGAAAAGCCTTATGAGCAAGACAACTCAAGAAAATCCAGCAGTCGAGAATTCTGCTGAGGAAAAAGTGTCAAATACATCAAAGCCGGCTTCTAACACGGCTAAGCGTAACAGCACAACTCCTAAAGCAGCAACTAATACTCCAAAAACGACACGTACTCGTTCAACGACTGCACCTGCACGTAGCCCTCGTAATAAGAGCGCTGCTACAGCAACCCCATCTACATCTTCTAATAATGTAGTTGCAGCACCAAAAGCAACAAAAACCAAAACTTCTGTTCAACAGGATAAAACCATGAGCCAAAACACTGTTCGCCGCGTTGCAATTATTGGTGGCAACCGTATTCCATTTGCACGTTCAAATACTGCTTATTTTAAAGCGTCTAATTCTGACATGCTCACAGCAGCATTGAATGGTTTGGTTGAGCGCTTTAACTTACAAGGTAAGCGTATTGGTGAAGTCGTTGCGGGTGCTGTTTTAAAACATAGCCGTGACTTCAACATGACTCGTGAAGTTGTATTGAGCACAGATCTTGCTCCTGAAACTCCTGCTTATGACATTCAAATTGCTTGTGGTACAGGTTTACAAGCAGCTTTTGTTGTTGCAAACAAAATTGCACTTGGTCAAATCGATGTAGGTATTGCAGGTGGTGTAGACACAACTTCTGACGCGCCGATTGCTGTAGGTGATGGTTTACGTAAAGTTTTACTTGAGCTCAATGTTGCTAAGACTGGTAAAGACCGTCTTAAAGCATTAACAAAAATTGATTTTAAAAAGCTACTTGATGCTCCAAGCAATGGTGAACCACGTACTGGCCTTTCAATGGGTGAGCACCAAGCAATTACTGCTTTAGAATGGGGTATCACTCGCGAAGCGCAAGACGAGTTAGCTGCAAGCAGCCATCAAAAGCTTGCTGCTGCTTATGAACGTGGTTTCTTTGATGACTTAATCACTCCATTCTTAGGTCTTAACCGTGACAACAACTTACGTGCAGACAGCACAGTTGAAAAACTTGCTAAATTGAAGCCAGTTTTCGGTAAAGGCGAAACTGCAACAATGACAGCAGGTAACTCAACTCCGCTAACTGACGGTGCTTCTGTTGTATTGCTTGCTTCTGAAGAATGGGCAAAAGAAAACGGTCATGAAGTTTTAGCTTACCTTTCTTTCTCTGAAACAGCGGCTGTTGACTTCATTGGTAAAAACGGTCCTAAAGAAGGTTTGTTAATGGCTCCTGCTTATGCAGTGCCTCGTATGCTTAAGCGTGCAAACATTAAACTTCAAGATTTTGATTTCTACGAAATCCATGAAGCATTTGCATCTCAAGTGTTGTCTACATTGAAAGCTTGGGAAGATGAAAAATTCTGTAAAGAACGTCTTGGTTTAGATGCACCTTTGGGTTCAATTGACCGCTCTAAATTGAACGTAAATGGTTCATCTCTAGGTGCAGGCCATCCATTTGCTGCAACTGGTGGTCGTATCTTGGCAACTGCTGCTAAATTGATTAATCAAAAAGGTTCAGGCCGCGCATTAATCTCAATCTGTACAGCAGGTGGTGAAGGCGTTGTAGCAATTGTAGAGAAATAATTTTACGATTCACCTTTAAAAAAAGCACCCTGATGGGTGCTTTTTTAGTTTAACAACTTGATTTTTAATGAAGTGATGCTGCTTTAGCATCTGGGAAAAACTTATCTTCGATATGGTCATAACACCACTGGAAAATAAAGGTATAAACCAAAATACATAAAGTTAAACCAATATCTAAAATAAGTGCATCAATGACACTCATCTGAAGCATATATGCAATCATCGGTACAGTTGCAATCAACAAGCCACCTTCAAAACCAATCGCATGTAAAATCCGTACAGGGATCGTTCTTTCCCAATTATATTTATGCTCTACTTTTTCGAAATAGTGGTTAAAAATCATATTCCAGAAAACTGAAACGACTGCCATAAACACACCGAGTGTACCGGTTACGTCCATCGGCATATCAAAAATAAAACTTAATGCAATCGCAATGATGACCAATAAAATTCCTTCATAACTGATTGCATGAATGAGCCTTCTCTTGGAAATCAACATTTTTAAATACTCAATAATAACTTGGATAATGTGCATTTTATTTTTATAATATTGATTAATCCAATCAGGTTCTTTCAGTTTTTTTGACAGATGAATATTAATCAAGAACAACTACTCATGTTTCAGGCCGTGATTGAAACCGGCTCTTTTTCAGCAGCAGCACGTAAACTTGGAAAAGTTCCTTCGGCTGTAAGCATGTCTATTGCCAACTTAGAAATTGATCTGGACTTAACTTTATTTGACCGTAAAGGTCGTGAACCTATCCCTACTGACGAAGCACGGGTGTTATACGAAAAGACATCTCAGCTTTTAATTGAGATGAATCAATGGAAACAACACGCTCACGCGTTAAGTACAGGGTTAGAAGCCAATTTAACTCTTGTGATTGTCTCTGAACTTTTACACACCAATTGGACCGACTATATTTGTCTTTTAGAAAGTCGTTTTCCAGACTTACAAATTAATATTGTGTCTGCCCCTCAAGAAGATGCTCTTCAAATGTTATTAGATGGCTCTGCCCAACTTGCACTGATGTTTGAACGTGAACACCTAGATAACAGAGAACAATTTGTAGAACTTAAACGTGAGGCTTTAATTCCGGTTATTTCAAATAGCCATCCTTTAGCAAGCCAAAATCAAGTTTCTTATGAACAAATCCTTACTACACGACAAATTGTAGTTGCAAGCCGAGATGAGACTTTAAAACCTGAATTGCTATTTTCGAAACACTATTGGCGTACAGACAACCACCACTCTGCTTGTTTAATGATTTTACGCAATCTAGGTTGGGGTGTTCTTCCTCAAGAAATGTTTAAAGAAAACCCTGAATTAAAAAACAAGCTTAAGGTATTGGATTTATTAGATTTCACTCCAAGATTTGAATATTACGTCGACTTAGTATGGAGCCGTGAAAGTGAACTTGGTGCGGCTGCCAGATTTCTAATTGAATATATCCGTAAGCAACGAATGCAACAGGCACCTTAAAATTATTTCAATTGAGATGCAGAACCTAAACGTTTTTCTTTGAAATATAACAATTGATATATCGACAGCATGAATAGACTTTGTGCTATAAAAGAAAGCATAAGATTTATTACTGAAGATGTTGAATATCAATGACTCATACAGCACTTGACCAATTAAAAACATTAACGACCGTTGTTGCCGATAGTAGTGACCTTGATGCAATTCGTAAATTTCGTCCATTAGACGCGACGACAAATCCTTCATTGATTACGGCAGCAGCAGAACAACCTGAAAGTAAAGAGCTGATTGAAGATGCTTATTATCAAGCCAAAGAAGAAGGCTATAGCAACGATGAGTTAATCGAAAGAACGATTGATATTTTGACTGTAAAATTTGGCGTAGAAATTTTAAAACTCATTGACGGCCGTGTTTCTACAGAAGTTGATGCTGCACTTTCATATGATACGGAAGCCACCATTCAAAAAGCACATGAATTATGTGAACTTTACAAAGGTTATGGTATTGATCAGTCACGTATTCTGATTAAAATCGCGTCAACTTGGGAAGGTATCCAAGCTGCTAAAGTACTTGAAGCTGAAGGGATTGCTTGTAACCTCACTCTCCTTTTCGGTTTGCATCAAGCTCAAGCTTGTGCAGATGCTAAAGTAACTTTAATTTCACCATTTGTAGGCCGTATCTTAGACTGGTATAAAAAAGCTGAAGGCGTAGACGCTTATCCAATCGAAAAAGACCCGGGTGTGGTTTCAGTTAAAAAAATCTACACTTACTACAAACAGCAAAATATTCCTACTCAAGTGATGGGTGCGAGCTTCCGTAGCATTGATCAAGTGCTTGGACTTGCAGGATGTGATTTGCTAACGATCTCTCCTGGTCTACTTAGCCAGCTTGAGCAAGATACACGTATAGTTGATGCAGCTCTTGATGCGACTAAATCAAAGCAAACAGAGGCTATTGTTAGACCTGCTCAAAATGAACAAAGTTTTAAAGATGAACTTAATCATGACTTAATGGCATTCCAACTTTTACAAGGTGGTGTTGATGGCTTTATTAAAGCCCGTGACCAATTAAGTTTTTTATTACGTCAATCTTTTGGAATTGATGCGGAAATTAAACCTTAAAAAACTGCACTTTTCATACAAAATCACCGATTTTTGTTATCATGGCAAAAATCGGTTTTTTATTGGGTTTCTCGTGTTCGGCATAACAGATCTAACAACATATATTATTGGTACATTCCTAATTGTGTTATTGCCAGGGCCCAACTCTCTATATGTGATGTCAATTGCTTCACGTTACGGGATTAAAACCGGATATATGGGCGCATTAGGTATTTTTACTGGCGATCTCATTTTAATGCTGTGTACCGTACTAGGAGCAGCCTCTCTACTTAAAGCATTTCCATGGGTATTTGTTATTCTTAAATTAACAGGTGCACTTTACCTATCTTATTTAGGCTTTAAACTCTTACAAGGCAGTATTCAACGCTGGAAACAACGTAATCAACCACAACCAGAAATGGCTGACTTACCCGCTTTAGATAAAGTTCATCCTTATAAAACAGCACTCAGTATTAGTTTACTCAACCCTAAAGCGATTTTATTTTTCCTATCTTTCTTTGTTCAATTTGTTGAACCCGACTATGCCTACCCCGCTCTAAGCTTTTTAATTTTAGCGGTTATTTTGCAGGTGATTAGTTTTAGCTATTTAACGGCATTAATCTTCTCTGGAATCAAACTTTCAGCATTTTTTAAACAAAACCATAAAATTGCAGCAAGTAGTATTTTTTTAGTCGGAATTCTATTCTTCGGATTTGGTCTAAAACTAGCAACCTCAACAATCTAATCATCGTTACCTATCGGTTTTTGCACTATAAAGTTAAAACATGATGAGCTATTAAAATGCCAGCATGCCATCTGTTTTAACTTCATTGAGCACAAAAAATGTTCTGACTTGTCTTACTCCAGGTAAAGCAATAATCTTTTCACTATGGAATCGGTTAAACGCAGCTAAATCTTTAACACGAATTTTTAGAAAATAATCGACTTCTCCCGCTACCAGATAACACTCTAAAACATTTTCCAAATCACCTGATGCTTGTTCAAATGCCTGAAAACTGTCTGGGGTTGAGCGGTCTAAAACCACACCAACGAGTACTACCGTATCACGCTGCACCATGCTTGGATTGATCCGAGCGCGTACATCTAAAATTGCCCCAATCTTAAAAAGACGCTGTGTGTGATTCCAACAAGATGAAGTGCTTATGCCTACGAGCTTAGCCAATTCGGCATTACTTAAGCGCCCATTTTCTTGTAATGCACGCATAATTTTTAGTTCAAGCGCTGTCAGATTTTCAGCCTGCTCTTCCATAAAACGATATTCCAAATTTAGTGTTACTTATGGAAGAAATAATATCATTATTCGATATTTTAAAAATATTATTTCTATTTTATGTTAAAAATAGAAAGCACCTTCTTTAAAAAAATTGTTAGATTTAGCGAGCTGAAAGCAAAGGCAGAAACATATTAATTTTTCAGGGATTTAGAACATTTAGCTATGCAAAAGATTCTTCAAGATTTTTCTATTCCAGCCGTATTCGCGGGTTTCATTACCTTTCTTATTGGTATTAGTGTTTCGGCTATTTTAGTGATTCAGGCTGCCCAAGCTTTAGGTGCTTCACCTGAACAAATCACCTCATGGTTTTGGGCTTTAGGTTTGGGTCTTGGTTTATCAGGACTTATTCTTTCGTGGAAATTTAAATACCCTGTAGCAACTGCATGGTCAACCGCTGGTCTCGCTTTAATTATTGCCACTGGCGGTGGATATAGTATAAATGAAGCAATTGGTGCTTTTTTAGTGGGTGGTGTACTGACAGCGATTTTAGGTTTTTCTGGAATTTTTCAAAAAGCGCTTTCCTATATTCCGCAAAGCTTAACCAGTGCCATGCTTGCAGGCGTTTTACTCAAATTTGGTATTTCCCTATTCGCCAGTTTGCAAAATGATTGGGCATTCGTTTTATCTTTGCTCGTCATTTATATCATTACAAAAAGATTATGGCCGCGTTATAGCATCGTGTTCACAGCACTTGCTGGTGTTGTGCTCTGCCCTATGTTTTTAGACTTTCATATGCCTACACTGCACTGGTCTTTGGCTAAACCTGTTTGGATTAGTCCTGTCTTTAGCTGGTCAGCTCTTTTGGGCTTAGCGCTACCATTGTTTGTGATTAGTATGGCTTCGCAATATTTACCCGGTATTGCCATGATTAAAAGTTATGGCTATAAACCACATGTTAACCAACTCATTGGCTGGACTGGTTTAACCCAAGTTTTGCTTGCACCTTTTGGTTGTTACAGCGTCAATATTGCTGCGATTAGTGCAGCTGTATGCCTTGACGATCAAGTTCATCCTGACCCAAGTAAACGCTATATTGCTGGCATGAGCTCTGGTTTTTTCTATGCATTGATGGGACTGTTTGCAGCAACCCTCACAAGCTTACTCATGTCTTTTCCTCATATTTTTATTGTAGCTTTAGCTGGCATTGCATTACTTGGTACCATTAGCCATAACATTGCGCTTGCCTTTGGTCCTATTGAAGACCGTGAAGCCGCATTATTTACCTTCTTATGTAGTGCTTCGGGCATTCAATTTTTTGGTATTGGCTCAGCCTTTTGGGGACTTATTGTCGGTCTTATTGTGTTTTTAGTACTTAAATTTAAAGTCAAAAAAAGTTAATAAAAAAGCGTTCATAGCGCCTTTTTCAATGCTATGAACGCTTTTTAGTCTTATTTTTATAGTTCTCTTACTACCACTGATTTTGCCATTTTGTCATGCCAGCCTTGTTTTTTAGCATCAAATGCAACCCAAAAAAGACCAATACCAAACACTAAAATTGACGGAATGTAGCCAACATATCGAATAATACTCTGCGTAACTGTTAGCTTATTACCTGTTTTTTCATCTAAAACTTTTAATCGCATCAATCGTTTACCTGGCGTTCCTGCAAAATACAGCCAACATAAAACTGAATACAATAAAGGAAATGCATAGTTCACAATCAAATCGAACCAATAATTTTGTGGCTTAGTACTTAAACCTGTGGCAAAGACTAAGTCGTAATCCCCTTGATAAAAAATCCACGCTGCAGGAATAACAGCCAAAAAAAGAATAAGAGTATCAATGATCATTGCACCAAATCTTAACCAGAACCCTGCATACTCATACTTATAAGTCATGCTCACCTCGCTTTGTTATTGTTTAATAGCTAAAAACGCTTTTACAATTTTACTTTCATCCTAAATGAAACTTTTTTATTTTTAAATACTTAAATAAACTTAAAATATTCTACTTTTATATTTTATTGTAATAATTCTGATCAAAAAAACGTTATTGCATCAATATTCATCAAAAAACTCATATTTTTAGAACTGAATTTTTTCATTTCAGTTCTATTGGAACAATTTTATAGGAAATTAAAATACAAACTTATATTATATTTATTTCCAAAATAAAATATCTAATTTAAACTCTTTTTTTAATAATAATGCTGCAAATAATAGTGCTAATCCAATAACAATTAAAAAAACACTTAAAGTGATTAATCCATAAACAATAGCTACACTGCCTAATATAGCTAAAACATAAAATATAATTACACTGAATGTCGGCATTTCAATTTATTCCACTACTTAAAATAAAAGCAATTTATTCTATCGAGTTTATAAACGATTGCTGTTTTCAAATGTTGGCTACACCATTAATTTGTATCATCATACAATAATCATGTTATTAAACTTATTTAGTGTTACTTTGCTTTAGTAACAAGTGATGGAGTTCACATATTTTTTTATTTAATTTCAAAGTAATGTTTTTCAGTAACGAGCTTAATTTTTAGATTTTTATATAAGCGTTCTTTTGAATCTTCAAGTGAAGGGACTACTTTTTCTGCAAATTTATCTTCGGTCATCAGTCTGGCATAAGTTTTATAGCCAATAACTAACTTTTCGGGTTCTTTGCCTGTTTGACGGAACTCTTCAATAAGTTTATTAACTTTCTTTGCTGTTAAATCAGCCATCTTCCTCACTCTCCCCTTAATTCACTATTTTGTTATACGTTTTCTATATGACAGAAATATGAACAGTAATTTTTTGTAATTTTCATGTAAAAATTATCGATTATTTAGCAATACCACCTAAACGTCATATTAACCAATAGAAAAATAAACATAAGCCCATGATTTAAAATAAATTTATTTAATTTTTCTTTCCTATGACTGAATAGATGTTTACCGTGAATGAAATATGTTAATCTTTAATTAATAAATGCTTCATACATATAACAACTGTAAATAAGAGGAATAACATTATGAATTACCAACATATTATTGTACCAGTCGATGGTTCGGAAATTTCTTTAGCGGCAGCAAGACAAGCAGCTCATATTGCAAAAGCTTTTGGGAGCAAATTGACCGCTATTAGCTTAGTTGCGGTAGATCCTTTTAGCGGTGTAGATTTTTATTACATCTCACCTGTTGTAAAAGATTATTTTGTTGAAGCACGAGCAAATGCAGAAAAAACACTCGCAACAGTAAAAGCTTTATGTGCCGAAGAAGGTATTGATGCCGAAACTCAAATCATCCAAGGTGAAATTTCTTCAGATGGTATTTTAAAAGCTGTAGAAGGCTTAGGTTCCGATTTGATTGTGATTGGTTCTCATGGTCGCAAAGGCTTCCAAAAACTTATTTTGGGTAGCTTTGCTCAAGATGTTTTAAACAGTACCAAAATTCAGGTATTGGTTGTAAAAGAATAAACTTTTTAGATGCAAAAAACCCAATCCAACGATTGGGTTTTTTAATAAAATAGATTGCATAAATTTTACACTAATCAAAAACCCAGTTAGAATAGTTTCTTATTCTTTCAATTTCGTGAGTCACGCCAATGAAGTAAGTCTTTTTTCTCATCAATTTTTCTTTTTTGATGTGCAAAATAGACTATTTTTTTGTGATTTAACGTCTCTGCTTAAAACTACTTTTCCTATTTTGTACATCCTGTATTTATGAGGTTTTTTATGACTCAGCAGGCATGTGTAATAGCACAACTCTCTTTAGAATTTTCATCTAAAGTCATGTTTCAACAACTAAATTTTAGCCTTGAATCACATCAAGTATCTGCTTTAATTGGCCGTAATGGTCAAGGCAAATCTTTGCTTATGCACATGTTAAATCAGACACTTAAATCAGATTCAATTCTGACGTCTGGGCAAATATCTTGGCATGTAAAGCATGCATATTTACCTCAGTTGCATCGTTTAGCAGCACAAACCATTGCCGAAGCATTAGATATCCTAGGTATTTATCACGCTTTTAAAAGAGTTGAACAAGGTGTTGCCAACTTTGATGATTATGATTTGTTAGAAGGTAAATGGGACCTCCCTGCCTTATGGAATAATTTATTGGAATCTGCGGGTTTACCAACAGATTTAGACTTTCCAGTGAAAAACCTAAGCGAAGGTCAAAAAACAAAATTGGCATTAAGCTGTTTATTTCTAAAATCAGATCATTACTTGCTACTTGATGAACCTAGTAATCATCTAGATCAGGAATCTAGAAAATGGTTAATTGATCATTTGAGGAAACACCCAGCAGGTGCGCTTATCATTAGTCATGATCGTAGTTTACTGAATGAAGTAGACCATATTTATCATTTGAATGAACATGGTTTACATCACACAACTGGAAACTATGAAAAATTTTATGGCCAATACCAAACTCATGTTGCAGCTTTAGAGCAATCTGTTCAACAAGGCCAACGCGACGTTAAACACATGAAGCAAAAGCAGCATGAAGTATTAATGAAAGCTCAAAAACGTGAACGTGCTGGAAATAAATTACGCGAATCAAATTCTCAAGCCAAAATTTTACTCGATTTTAAAAAGGAACAAGCAGGCCAAAGTATTGCTGCTATACAGTCCCAGCACCAACGACAAATTTCGAACAGTCAAAATGATTTAACAGACAAAAAAATGCGTCTTGAAACCGTCAAAGCGCAACAGTTTGTCTTCCCTACTTTTCATAAGAAATCTGGAGAAATTCTTCGCATTAAAAAACTTAAACTGAAATATGGAACGCAAAAACCCATAGATTTAGCGGTACAAGCAGCCGAAAAAATTCACATAACCGGTCAAAATGGTATTGGCAAATCGACACTACTCAAAGCAATTCAAGCTCAAAACATACACCCCTGTGACAGCATTCACTTATCTGTAGAGTGCTTTTATCTGGACCAGAACTTTAGCTTTTTATGTGATGAAATGACGGTGATTGAAAATCTAACTCACATGAATAGTGAGCTTTCAGAACTAGAATGGCGAAATCTATTAGGTCAACTTCGAATTCGAGGTGATAAAGGTACACAACTTTTATCTCAGCTCAGTGGCGGTGAAAAACTCAAAGTAGCCTTATTGGCGCTTAGCCAGATACATCCTACTCCTGAACTCTTGTTATTAGATGAACCAGAAAATCATTTAGATATTGAATCTAGAGAACTATTAGCTACTGCTATTCAAAGCTATGAAGGCGCTGTATTGCTCATTTCACATGATCAAACTTTTGTTGAAAGTTGTACTATTCATGAGTCTTTTTCTTTAGGCGATTAATCTTTATTGATATCTTATTCAAATTTACTAGTTCTCTTTTGAGAGCTAGTAAATTCTAGCAACCATTATTTTTTTACTTTATTTAATATTTCGATATCTAAACTATATTTCACAGTTTTATTTTTACGAGCACTATTTCGCATTTGGTAAACCTGAACAATATAATCACCATCAACTGGTAAAGTAAGTTCTCCTTTAGATCCCACAGTTGAACCAATTAATAATGCCTTATCCTTACCTGGCTTTTTGCCTGGGGCAAAAATATTAACATAGGCTAAATTACCAAGACTATTAATATTGAATTTTAATATTTGTCCATTCTTTGCATAAACTCTATATCTCACGTCATCATAACCCTGAAACTTTCCAGTTAATGTGGTATGAGTTGAACCTTGTAAAAAATTAACTTTTTGCTCAACATTTTTAGCTAAAACTGTGAATGATGCGGTTGAAATTAGTGTAGATAATAATAAAGTTTTAATGATTTTTTTCAATTTCCAATCCTCAAAAAATATTTTTAAATTATTATATTAAAAATATTTTTTATAAAATTTTACTTTATGTATGAGTTTAACAAGTAACAGTTGTTTTTTATAATTAGTAACAAATAAGGTATCTCAAAGTTTAAATATGATTAACTCCGAGATACCCTTTTTAAAAAATATTAGAATCGATAACCTACCCCTAAATAGGTAATCAGTGGGTCAATATCAACTTTTGTTGTGGCATGTATTAAGCGAGTCCCCGTATTTTGATTGACGACATCAATTTGGGCATTGTTGCTTAACTTTGCATAGGATACAGAAGCTACCGTATACCATGAATCATTAAAATCATAGGTAAAACCAGCGGTAAAAATAGGCGCTATCGCATCATCTGCATCGACATTAACGACCATTTTTCCGCTCGACTCTTTTCGGTCTAAAGCCGCTCCAGCTTTGCCATCTAACACATTTTGGATCATATGGCCTGCGGACACTAAATCAGAACGAATTCCATCATTGAGTTTAATATCATTAAAATGTGCATACATTAAACCCACTCCAACATAGGGTCTAAACTTATTTACCCCACTTTTACCAAACTGATATTGTGCTTCTATGGTTGGCGTCCATGCTCGAATAGATGCAGCTTTAGATTTATTGCCTAAGTTGGTAATTGGAATCGCCTGTCCTAAAGTAATCCCATTTGGGAAAAGATATTTCACTAGGTCATTAGGAGACATTGCGATTCCACTTAATGGCGCTAGGATCTCTCCTTTTCCTTTAACATCAACTTTAGGTGGAATTCCGCCAATAAATTGTAAAGACACATTATCATTCAGATAATAGTTAAAGGTTAACCCCAACGCATCTACATCATCAACCTCAAGCCCGGCATCATTTTGTTGCCAGTTTTCGATTCCTTGAATCGTCGCAACACCGGAAACTTCAGGTTTGATATTACCGTTCTCATCAAGAATAATCTCCCTCATGTACTCATCTTTTAATGCTAGCTCTAGAAACTCCTTTTGATTAAAAACTTCTCCTCCTAAGTCTACTTCTGTGGCATTAGGATCAACCGAATTTAAAAAACTGGTTGTTGAAATAGTACCGACTTTAGCTGCGGTTCCATTTTTAACAGCGGTATTAATATTAAATGGATTAGCTTTACCCTGTGGCATTACATGTAGCCAACCAGCAGAGACAGAGAATCTTTTAAATTCCTGCGCATAACTCATGCTTGTGATTACAGATAATGAACTCAATATTGCTATTTTTATTACTCTTTTTTTCATTTTTATTCCATCCTAGAAATATATTGCTGATTTTGCAATATAGATATGGAATATAGCCAAGCTGCCTTTTTTATCAATCGGTATAATTTTTAAACAAAATTAATTTAGATAAATCTATCAATTTATCTCTTTAATTACATGAAATAGTTATCCAATTTTTCTGACGAATGACATAATTAAAATTAAAAACAATTTAACGAACGGTAAAATAACTACATAAAATTAATCTTATTTGACTAGCTATGATGCTTGAGTTATTTAAATTAGAATCTAGCTAGACATTTAATTTTTGTTCATAGGCATTTCAATAAAAACCAACGAAGGGAGCTTATCTAAAAAGTTATATCGTATAGCTAATCAATAAATCTGGAAGAATTTTTAATGAATATTATTATTCGTGATGAGCAAGTTGAAGATATAGAAGCCATCGAAAACCTAACTAAAGCAGCTTTTCAAAATGCTGAGCACACGAGTCATACCGAACATTTTATTGTTAATAGTTTAAGAAACCACGGTCAACTCAGCATTTCTCTCGTGGCTGTTGAAGATGGTTCTATTATTGGGCATGTTGCTATTTCTCCAGTTCAAATCAGTTCAGGGGAAATAGGTTGGTATGGTTTAGGCCCTATTTCAGTTCATCCAGATAAACAAGGGCTGGGTATTGGTTCCCTTCTGATGAAAAAATCATTAGAAAAATTAAAAAACTTAGGTGCAAAAGGATGTGTTTTATTAGGTGATCCCAACTATTACAGCCGCTTTGGTTTTAAAAACAATCCTGAGCTAATTTTACCTGATGTACCGAGTGAGTATTTCCAAGCCTTAAGCTTCTCAGGTCATTTTCCTAAAGGCTATGTAAACTATCATGAGGCATTTAATTCAACGCAATAATAAAAATTATTATCTTTCAAAAGAAAACTCCTAAAATAGGAGTTTTCTTTTTTTACTTTGAACAATATTAATATAAATAATCTAGTTTATTTAATACGTTCAATCTTAAAAACTTCAATATCAGTAGGCTTAACTCGATGTGTATCTACCTCTCCTACAACACGCACTTTATCGCCGGCTTTTAGTTGTAGAGGCTTCCACAAGTCATCATCAATATCAATTACAATCGAACCCGTAGCATCTTTAAACTCGAAATGATCACCAGCAATATGCTTTACGATCGTACCCGTCAAAGTTACTCCAGATTCATCAGCCAAAGTTTTTGCTTTAGATACTGTGACTACATTTTTTGTCGCTTCTTTTATTAATGTAGCATCGGGTTTAGCTAATACCGCATTACTGCCCAATAAAGCCAACCCAGTGAAAGTTGCTAAGAATATTTTTTTCATTGCCATGACCTAATTTTTAATGTTCTTAGTTATATAAACAAATTCTTTTAAAGTTATAGATTTAGCTTTTGTGGCTTTTTGTATCTTATAAGAGAGTTTCTTTAATCATGTCATGTAGAAGCACCAAATAATTTACGGCAAAAATTTAGAAAGACTCCATAAGGTCTTCCAGAAACGCTAACAATTAAAAGAATAGAACTGACAGCCGTAACTATCTGCACTAAAGTTGCTCCATTAAAAGCAAGTATCAAAATATAAAGTGGAATCTGGAATGTTAAATTAGTGAATGTGTCTAGCAAAAAGCTTTGTACAGCTGTTTTATGTCTTGCCCATATTTTTTTAAAAATCCAATCGCGATAAAACCCATATGGTCGACCAATCAGTAGAGAAACAGGTATTGCGGTAGTACGTATTTTAAATGTTTGTTCAAGTGTCAGACCCGTAATTACTAGTTCAACAAAAGTACCTATGGCTAACGAAAATAGAACCATTGCAAATGTATCTGCAAAGAATTTCATTAAGTTCACTTTTGCAACAACCATTTATAGCCTTTAGTTTTGTCATGAATTTACTTAAGAAAGCGTGTTTCTTAAGTAAATTAAACTCAGCATTAAAATATCACTTAATTGTTAAGCAACAAGTTGGCCTAAATTCAATAAAATATTTATGGCTTCTGTCTCATCCTCTGTTTGCCCAACAATCATTCTGTCATATGAAATTCCACCAATCTCAATATAAATTTTTGGATGGGGAAGCTGAGGGATATAAACTTTGAGCGGTTGATAAAGAGCAAGAAGATAACCAAATGAATCATAAGGATAATGATCATCTTTTAATGTCTTCTTTATCACCATATAAGTGTTCAGAATATCTAGAATAAAACCATATTCATTTTCAGAATGAAATTTAGCGTCCATACCTACCTCCTTGATTAATTAATATTTTTATAATCAAATTTAAAGGTTAAATTTCTGATCTGATGGTGTAACCAATTCACTTTAAATATAGAGTTATATTTAAAGTAATTCCTGTTGAATTAAATATATTTAAAACCAAGTATATTAGTCAACATATTTTGAACAGTGCCATTAAAAATAAATATTTCGAGTTACAAATCACACTTTAAGATTAAAATAAAAAGATATAAAAAAACCCATCTTACGATGGGTTTCGAAATTCATCTGGATTATGAATCTTTGTCCATTGAATGAGGAGTAGTCGTTTTATCTTGCTGCTTTGTATCGTTTTCACCTTGGCAGGCACTCACACTTAAAGAAATAATGGCAGCTAAAGCTAAG
>NZ_JZFB01000001.1:1182104-1185581 GCF_001188385.1 Acinetobacter sp. V2
CAGATAGTGAGTTAATAAATACTTTTTATTAGTTTTACGATCAGCATAGGTTTCTAGGCTTTTTTGTAGATTTAACGCAAAAATGTAAAGCGCTTTAGTTTGACCTTTAAATATCGACTTAAAATTTGGTCATTAAACATTAACTGAGTGTCTGAGCGTTTTAATGAGTAATTCATATAGGTGGTCTACAGCTTTTGACTCTAAAGAAGATCTACTCCGATAAACAGCAGTCTCCATCGGCTCTAATGGCCCAAGTCCATGATCTGCACCTAATATGGTTAAATGCTCAGGTGCACTGCATTGTGTGAACACAGCGATTGCTAAACCGCTTTCAACTGCTGCAATTTGACCAGCCAAACTTGAACTGTTGTAGACCACACGGTAACGGCGCCCTTGTAATGCCAAAGAATGAATAGCGCTCTTTTTGGCTTGGCTGGTACTTTCGTAAACTGCAATTGGAAGCGGGTCTTCTCGCCAGAGTTCAAATTGTGGAGAGCCAACCCATACCATTGGTTCATGAAATAACAGTGTTCCTTGACGAGCGTTATCTCTTGAAATTAATGCCAAGTCTATATCCCCACTTTCTACTCGCGGAATTAACGAAGTCGACTGCTCACAGATCAATTCAATTTCAACACCTCCGTAACGTGGCGCAAAACGTTTGAGTACTGGTGTTAAATATTTAGCGGCATAGTCATCAGGTACGCCAAGACGTATACGGCCCTTTAATTCATCTCCATGAAATGCCATTTGAGCTTCTGCATGTAAGTCGAGAATTCGGCGCGCATAACCTAAAAGTAGCTGTCCTTGCGACGTTAATTCAATTTGTCGATGTGTTCGCATTAAAAGTTGGCAATGCAGCGCTTCTTCTAGTTTTTTCAGTTGCATGCTAACCGCAGACTGAGAGCGATATAACTCAGGTGCTGCATTCGACAATGAGCCTGTATCTACGACTGTGACAAAGCATTTTAACCAATCAATCTGTAAGTTTTTTATATTCATTGCGATTTATCTATTCGATTTTCAAATAGTATATAAAAGAATTATGCGCTTTTCTTTATCTATTCTCTCTCCCATACTGAAATTAGAAGAAGTTAAAACAATTCATTTTTCTAAAAGAAGCTATCCGTGAATTGATTAATGTCTGAATAACACATTAATAGCGACGCTGACTAACAATTTCATCACTTCGTATTTCTTAGATATTACGCACTAGGAGGAGGTTTTATGCGCCTAAATAAACAGATGCTTGCATCACAAAGCGCGACATCTATTTTCGTTTTACTTTGGGGAAGTGCTGCAATTTTTACTCGTTGGGGACTTGATAATGCTTCACCCATAGCCTTATTAATTCTGCGCTTTTCAACTGCTTTAATTGCTCTATCGCTACTGGCTATTTTTAGAAAACGGCTCTTACCCAAGCATGGAACCCGTAAGCAAGTTTTACTAACGGGCCTACTCATGATCGCAGGTTATTCAATCTGCTATTTTAAAGCCATGGCTCATGGGGTCACGCCTGGTTTGATGGCCACAATTATGGGAATACAACCCATTTTAACGCTTTGCCTTTTAGAAAAAAGTTTACAAAAAGAAAGGCTTTTCGGTTTACTCATTGCTTTAGCAGGTCTCATTCTTTTAGTCTGGAAAAGCCTAACAATGTCGTTTATTGCGCCGATCGGCATATTCTTTGCCTTGGCTGCCCTGATCTGTATAACCTTTGGGGCCATTATGCAAAAGAACATTCAACAGGCTCCTACAGATGTCCTACCACTACAATATGTAGTTAGCCTTGTAGTTTGCCTATTTATAGTTCCCTTTGAACATTTTGAAATAACGTGGAATTCACAACTGATTATTTCTGTCTTATTTCTTGGAATTTTAATTTCTGTAGTTGCACAACTTTTACTTTACAGACTTTTAAATCAGGGCAATATTGTCAACGTGACAAGCCTGTTCTATTTGGTTCCCATTGTTACTGCGCTCTTAGATTTTCTAATTTTAAAAAATACGTTACCTCTGGCAGGTTTAATTGGAATGATTGCAATTTTACTAGGCTTATTACTTGTATTTAAAAAGAAATAACTCATAGAAATAATATAGAACCCTCAACTGAGGGTCTTATTTTGAGTAAAAAATTAATCTAAATTTTTCCAGTCTGTACCAATTTGAGCTAATGCTGGAAGCTCATCACTATTAAAAACATTAGAATTACGGTCAATAGCAAATCGATAGATGGGCATAGAGTCAGCTTCAGTTTTCTTAAAGAAACTGAAGTTTTCATTAAGATGATAATTCCCCCCTTCTGTAGATTTTGTTGCTGTTCCTGAGGGTATATGAGTATAACTTTCACACTCCACTTCAACATTATTTCCGGCAAGATCTTGGTAGGAAAATTTCATGTTTTAATCCTTTCTAAATTTTTATGATTGAGAAAAACTTAACATGCTATCTGGCTAGATTATTGAAACTTTTTTAACTAATTGTTTAAGTGTGTATATTTGGTTAAAACAAAAAAGTTATTCAAGATAAAAATCCTATTTCAAATGCTTCTGCTCTCACTCATAAATCCAAAAATTTTAAAGCCCGCTCATCAAGTTCTTTAAGTTCCTCGAGTGTATATAAGCGCCCCTCTGGATCAAAAAATTTATCAAAATCGAATTGCCCCTCTTTATATAATTGATATCGTTTAGGCCCTAACCATTCTTTTTGAAAGAAATCATCTGTCAGTTTAAAAAACTCTTTAAAAGAAGTATTTGCATCTAACTGACCAGTTAATTGTTCGCGCTCATCTTTAGGAATATCTTTAAATTTTCTTTCATCCATAATGAAAGCTCGACTACCAGCGAGCTGACCGTCCTCAAGAGTTGGAAGTAAAATGCTGCGGCAATGCGGATGTAAAGGAGGAACTTTTTTTGCCGGATCGTTAAGCTGCCATACCGAACCATCAAGTGAGGCACACGTTTTCGATGTCCTTCCATCAAGAACACTTATAAATCGGACATATTCAAACTTTAATTGTTTATAGCTATTTAAATATGCCTGATTGGATATATGGCTTCGAATTGTACGTACAGTTCGTTCAATATCTGTTTTAGTACTATTGAGTAGCCCATCTTCATATTTAAGACGTTTAGTTCCATGAATACGCTGAATAATTTGTAGGGTTGTAGCACCAATATTAAGCCCATCTCGAATCGCATATTCAACTCTTTGACGAGCTAGCTCAGCAATTTTAGAGAGTAGTTCATCTACTAATGCTCCACCCGCTAAAGGAACACGTTTAGCAGCTTTATAGAGTTGCTCGCCTTTTAGCTCTTTATGTTGGCCGCCAAAAATTTTTGACATATATCTAGCTTCATAGAAAGCCAATGCCACAGCAGATATTGTAAAAGTGTCAGTGAGAGCTTCATTAATCAAATTAAACCACTGAGAAATTAGCGCACGTATCTCTCTTAAATTGGCTGTTGAATAAATTCC
>NZ_JZFB01000001.1:1185624-1192144 GCF_001188385.1 Acinetobacter sp. V2
AATAAGTTAGCCAACTTATCAAGCATGGTAACCGTTTCAGAATTAAATAAATTAAGAAGTTCGTTGACCGATCTTGATGATGCTCGATATAGATAGGCCTGATGTTGAGTTAAAATATCAAAAAGTGTTTTTTGATGAAGATTAGCCATAAAAATTTACCTCTACAGAAGTGCTTTTTTATTGTTTTGCTATTTATATTTTCAGTATCTCTAGAATAAGTTATGACTAACAAGCACACCTACGTAAAGTTATTTAGCTAAATGCTCATCCTTGTAATGCATTTTTTATAAACGTACCTTAAACCTAATCTAAATAGGATCTTTCCTGCTGAGTAAAACAGCATTACTCGGAATACTTTTAAGTATTTTCTTTTGTTGTCTTAGCCATTCTTTATAAAATTTTTTATCAGATTGTTCCGAAAAGTTGTCTTTAGGCTTGTTATAGGAAGCATCACGCATATTTTCAGATCGTACACACGGCCAATTGTTTAAGTGGGGTGTCAAAACAGCATTACTTACCAATGAAAGCTCTTCTAATCTAATTAAGTTCATCTCTACTTCCTTACTTCCCTCTAGCGTCCTCACTCTTCAATTGATTCATACAAAGCTTTATTTTGAATAATCTATAGACGGCTATTGTTTATTCCCTAAACCGATCCAATTAGGGCTACACACAAATAACATGCCTTCAAAAATGCAAAGTGCAAATTTTGTGTATTGATTTATCAAACATGTAAGTTGCTATAGGAATGAATAAATTGAGTTTAAATAGAGTGATGAAGATATTTAGAATGTTTTCTTCTTTGTTGCTTCAATTTCAGATATACTGAACTTAGTATGAGATGAGCCTTATATAGTTCATTGCTAGATCAATGAACGACTAAGCCCTTCGCTTTCGAGCAAGGGCTTTTTTAATGCTTAAAATTTGAGAAAACTTATACTTATATGAACTGTCCGGTCGGCCATCAGTTTGCCTTTATAGATTAGGTCTGTTAGATTGGTCTTGTTCATCAACTCCTATTGTCGATGAATACTGAAGCCTGATTCGTAGCATCAGGCTTTTTTTATGCCTAAAATTTGTATAAATGATCTTACCGAAATGATGACGTGCGATCTGAAACAAAGTAAATCAAACTATAAAATAAACCAGCCTTATCTTACTTTTAGCCAAGTGCCCACTTCTTTGAGTACATCAACTAAACCGTTTAATTTCTTGCCATCTTCGGTTAGTGAGTACTCAACTTTAACAGGAACTTCCGCAAAAACTTCTCTGTTAATAAACCCTTCTTCTTCAAGAAAACGCAATTCTAAAGTTAGCATTCTTTGAGAAATATTAGGTATTGCGCGTCTGAGTTCATTAAAGCGCATAGGTCTTTCGATGAGAAATGAAATAATTAACATTCTCCAGCGGCCACCCAATACTGTCATTGCCTCTTCTACAGAACAGCCAGAAATATTATCTTTCATTGTTTAATTAGGTATAAAAAATATACCTATATAACAAAATAGTGCCTAATTTACAATCTATACCTAGTGGTAAATAATAGTTTTTTATCACGAAAAGACTGGCCCATATTATGGAATATAAAGAAGTTGCTAAAAAAACGATTAATCATTTGTACTCAGCACATGCATCTATTCGCACCTCAGGCATCGACCCTCAAATCATTGCTTTAGCTGAGTTGTATGTATCCCAAATCAACGGCTGTGCTTACTGCTGCGCTTTTCATGCTCAGGAATTAAGAGATATGGGACTAAGCCAAGAAGTCATTGATAAAATTCCGGGCTATAAACATTCAAATGCCTTTTCAAAGAAGCAACTTCTTGCTCTTGAACTTGCGGAGGCAGTTACTTTTCTATCGGACAAAATTGAAACTGTAAAAGCTCATTTAGCTGAATATTTTAGTGAACGAGAGATTGTAGAATTGACGACCAGCATTTCGCTCATGGGGGCTTTAAACCGGCTTAGAATCACTTTAGGTGATAAAAGTTAATCTATTCACCTCCTATATGAAAAAGCCCTAATTATTTGGGGCTTTTAATGAATTTTTGAGAAAATTTAATAAAAATTGAAAGCACTATTTTGACGATAAAAATAATTTCTTTTCGATTGCACGGCGATTCACCAGCCCTTGCAAACGCTTACCGCCAGCATTGATCCAGACATCAAACTGGTTGGCAGCCTCTTTATAATCACCTAAATTTAAATTTTTGAGTAAGGTCGAGTTTTTAAAAGCCCCTACTCCAATGTTATAAGTCAAAGAAACTAATGCATCGAATTGATTCTGTTTTAAAGGCACTTTTACGGCATTATTTACTGCGCGCTCAAATATCTTTAAATCATGCTGCATATAAGCTTTAGCCTGTTCAAATGTACATCGGTCTCCTTCACTTACACGCTGGCCATTAGGATATCGCGTCGTGCCATATCCAATAGTCCATACCCCAGTACCATCGTCATAAGCACTAAGTTTTAATCCTTCAAAATTACAAATTAGGTTTACACCTTCTAAACTAAGAGACATCCCATCAACAGCGACACCTATCAATTCATCGCCATAATCAGTTGCTGTAGCAATCTGATCCGCTGCTGCATCTTGCTGAGGCTTAGCAGTAAAAAATTTGCGGAGATAATCCAATATTTTTTGCATTTAATGCCCTGTTATTTACTTTTTCTCTGTAACCCAAAGCGTAATATACCCTTGAACTACTGGCTGCCCATCCGCTCTATAAGCGTTAACTTTTACTTGCATATCTCCAACTTTCCACTCGTCATCAATTGTTGCCACTAACTTAATATCAGAATCTGCCTTAGCTACATAATTTACGTTCATACCTTTAGGTAACCATCTTAAATGTTGAGGTACTGATGCTTCAGCTAATACACCCATGACAAATTCCAGCCCATTACATATGGCAATAACGTGTACCGTCCCGATATGATTTTCGATTGATTTATTTTTTTTGATTGAAGCTTCGCACAGGTTCAAATCTAATTTTTGAATCATTGGATTTACAGTCTGAAAATATGGAGCCACTCGACTAACAACTTTTGATAATAGCATTAATCCGCCTGGTACATTTTTCAAAGTCTTAAACGCGAGCAGAACATCATTGACCGGTGGAACAGCTTTATTTTTGATTTTGTTGGTAAATGTAGAAATATAATTACTCATAGTTTTACTTCAATTCGAGAATTAATCATTCAATAAATATATATGTACCCACTTCTACACTCATTGCTTAGTTCTCAATTTTTTGAGTCATTAATGATAATGATTAAATAGCCTTGAACGTACCGTACTGCTCAACTAGAAATTCTAAAATATTAAAAATGCCCAATATTGAATTGGGCTTTAAATTATTCTTCAATTTCGATGGGATCGCCATCTTCAGGGCGAATGTGTCGCTCACCATCATCGGCCGGATCTACACTCGAGCCATCTTTGGTAATACTGTTATACAACTCATCCTCTTTTTTATCATCGATAAATTCTTCATCGGCAAAATCAAGAGGTTCTTCATCATCGTCAAAATTTAAGGGTTTTTCTTCATCTATCATGAGATTCTTCCTCTCCTTAACTTGTGTCATTCCATGCTTAAATAATTAACGGCTACATTCAACACCAAACAATCATCATTTGTGTAACTGCCACTTTCGAATACGTTTTAGTTTTTGTTATTTTCAAGATGGTTCAGAATACTACTAATTTTTAAAAGTAAGTAACCAAACAGTAGTCCATTAAATATAATGAAAAGACCGACTGTAACCATTTCTTTAGACCAAACTTGAATAATGTCTAAATTATCATTTCTTGTTTCAACTTGCCCATATGACAAAATAAAGGCTATTCCCAAAACAATTCCAAATAAAATTACGCCCCACGCGACAACTGAGGTTGCCTTACTTTCACTATGGGGTTTGTTTGCTAGACTCATACTTTTTCTTGTCACATTTAAGGGTTCATATTATTTTTTTATATTAATTTAATGCCTATTTAAAGTTTTGTTTATGTTATGTTTTGATAGCAATGTAACTAATTTTTATCTTTTTTTTACCTCTCCATCAACTGTCTTATTTTCTATTTACACTGATATGTTGCTTTTACTTTTTTGAAAGAAATCTATATCTCCATTAAACTAACTACTTCCGCTATTTCATAAAATAAAAGAGCAAATTTATATACATTAACAGTTTTAAATTTGCTCCCACGCTGAAGAAGAACTTACTTATTTAGCCTGAAATTTAATATTGAATTTTCTTGCTTGCTTTCTTACTTCAGGATTTGAAGGCAAAGCAAATGGGCTTGCACGCCAAATCGCCTTTTCAATACTAGTTTTAAATTTTTGTTCTTCTTTATCTAAAAAGATGATTTGTTCAATTTCCCCACTGTCAGTTAAAAATACTTTAACGCTTGCACTCATACCAGCTGAAGATGTTGGAATATCCCATATTTTATAAATTTTCTTTTGATATTGCTTTTTATATTTTTCAGCTTCTGAAGTAATTTTATTATCGGTCACTTGAACAGGTATAACCTGTTTATGGCCAGTCGCACACCCAACTAATAAAAATAAAGAAGCAATAATAGTGAAGTTTTTCATTTAAAATACCTTTTTTCAATAATTAAAATTTAACAGTTTAAATTTTAAAAAACCACCCGAAGGCGGTTTTAATCACTGATTATCCCTAGCCAGCAAAGGTAGTAGGCCATCCTGATCTACCTTTGTTTAAATTAATGTTTTATTTTTCTTTAAAAAGGGACTTCATAACGAAAATTTAGATTCGAATTTTCCGATATATTTATATTATAGACATCTCGATCGGTAAAAATCCCGTGTTCAGGTGTTTTAAAACTATTAAAAGCTTTATTCTCTGGAACTATTGGAGGTTTATTCAAGTAATTTTCTTGAGAATTATATGGAGATGAAGCACAGCCAATCAGCCCAAAACCCAATAAAGATATAAGTAGAAATGTCTTCATAAATTTTGACTACCGTTAAAAAACTACACAACTTAACAAATTGAACAGCTATTGTCACACCGCAACTATTTAGCAATACTTAACAATAAATTTAAAGAAATATATTAATCTGAGACGTTATTGTAGAAATTAGAGCAACTCTATAACTTCATTTAATTATCATGGACTATTCGACTCATGATCATGGCATATGCTCTACTCTTTTAAATAAACTCTTCTATTAAAATTTGGCTAATCGCACTTGTTGTTATATTTTCTTCTGAAGCTTTATAGAGCATAAACTCAACATTTGGAAGTAAAGGTAAATTATCTTTGGAGTTAATAATTTGAATATTACTGTTTAACGAAGATCTATTTAAACATGATATTCCCAGACCAGCCTCGATTGCAGCAGCGATGCCTTTTACTCCTGTAGCAGTATGTGCAACATAAAAAGGAATTTTTTCTTTCTGCAAAATTTCTTCGATAAAATTTTTCAAAATACAGCCCGAAGACATTGTCACAATAGGCATAGGATTATCTTCGATTTCACATTCATGAGACTTAATCCAAAACAGAGGTTCTTCGGATAATTTAATGGCCTGAATATCTTTTTCTATTGTTTCACCAATATTCATATAGATAGCCAAATCATAAATATTTGAAAAGAAATTATCTTTAATATCAGAACTTTTCATGATTGAAATATGCAGCTTTAAGTTTGGGAATTTCTTCTGGATTCTTTTTAAAACAATCGTTAAGTCATTGGGTCTAAAATAATCTGTAATTGCTATCCTAAATTCTCCAGAAATATCAACTCCTCTTATTTTGTCTAAAGCCATAGAACAAGACAGTAAGATCTTCTCAGCTTCTGCCAACAAGATCTCACCCTCAGTTGTTAGCGATGAACCTTTTCGGTCTCTAATCATTAATTTCTTGCCAACAAACTCTTCTAATTTTGAGATCTGCTCACTAATGGTTGAATTAGACAGATTTAATTTTGAAGAAGCTAACGAAATTGTCCCAGACTGAGCTACGACAACAAAAGTTGAAAGTAAGGTGGTATCGAAATATCTCATATTCGGAAAATCCGTAGTATATCTTCATATAATTTCGATTTTAACAAATAAACTTAAATACTAATATCGAAGAAATAGAAAACTCTTAAGCCCATTTAAAAAGGAAAATCTTATGAATCTCGACTTTCAAAATGAGGTTGCTATTGTCACTGGCGGCGGCACTGGTATAGGTCAAGCTATTAGTAAACTGCTTGCAGAAAAAGGTGCTTCCGTAGCGATTGTTTACTCTAAAAGTGAGAAAGAAGTTTTAGATACTATAGATGAAATCACCAAAAAGAATGGAAAAGCCTTTGCGATAAAAGCCAATATTTCAGCAGATGACGAAGTCAAAACAATGATTGAAACTGTAGTAAAAAAGTTTAGCAAAATTAACTATCTGATTAACAATGCTGGCATTACAAAACAGCTTAAATTTGATGACTTAGATGATGTAACAGATGACATTTGGGACCAACTTATCGCTGTTAATTTGAAAGGT
>NZ_JZFB01000001.1:1192186-1203162 GCF_001188385.1 Acinetobacter sp. V2
AGAACACAAATAGTGCCATTCTTAATATTGGAAGTATTGCTGGTGAAACAGGCTACGGTTCTTCATTACCTTATGCTGTCTCTAAATCTGCTGTCCATGGTTTAACAAAATCTTTAGCACACGCATTAGCCCCTTCTATACGAGTTAATTGTATTGCACCAGGGCCTGTTGCTACTCGATGGTGGGCTGGCTATGAAGATAAAATGAACTCGTTATTTGGGGAACTTCCCTTAAAACGGATTTCTACTCCAGAAGATATTGCTCAAACTGCTCTCATGTTATTAAAAGCAGAGTCTGTGACAGGACAAATCTTAAAATTAGATAATGGACAAACACTCTGAAATTAAAAATTTTAGATCTCATCTTATAGAGACTTCTTTGTGTGGAGCTCTAGATAGAACTTCACGCAAATTCTCAGCCTCGTCTTATTGTTAATCATATGCATAAGTATTCTCTAATAACATTAAAAGCTTCTATACATCTGGACCATATAACTTTTAAAAACTGGATGTATTAGATAAAGCCTACAGCTCTTAATCTATCCTCGATTTATAACGAATGATCTATTAATTAACGCTTAGATTTTGAGGACTAACATGCGCCTACATTTTATTGTTCATGAAGATTTTGAAGCACCCGGTGCGTATGAAATATGGGCTCAAAATAATGACCTCAAAATTACATACTCAAGAGTATATTTAAATGAAGCTTTGCCATCTTCTGCTGAAGATATAGATTTTCTTATTGTAATGGGTGGCCCACAAGATCCAGATACAACACTAGAGATGTGCCCTCACTTTAATTCATTAGCTGAACAATCAATCATTAAAAAAGCGATTGAAGCAAATAAAGTAGTTATCGGGGTATGTTTAGGATCTCAATTGATAGGCCAAGCTTTAGGTGCCAAATTTGAACATAGTCCAGAAAGAGAAATTGGCAAATTTCCAATTATGCTTACAGAATATGGCATAACAGACTCTAAGTTTTCACACTTAGGAAAAATGACCGAAGTTGGGCATTGGCATAATGATATGCCGGGTTTAACTCCCAACGCAAAAATCATCGCTTTTAGTGCAGGTTGTCCAAGACAAATTATTGAATATTCAAAATTAGTGTATGGATTGCAATGTCACATGGAGTTAACAACAGAAGTTGTTGAATTGCTGATTCAACATTCAGAAGCCGAGTTAAATCAGGCTCACCATTATAAATTCGTGAATAGTCGTGAAGAATTACGAAATCACGACTACCAAGAAATGAATCAAAACCTCTTTATTTTTCTGGATAAATTAAAAGAAGAATACTCAAAACAACATTAAAAAAATGTGTGTAGAAGCCTTCTTAAGTTGGCTTTTACACTCATCTACAAATCTTACTATTTACCACTTGATCAAATGTACTAGAAACTGAATCTTTAAAATTATCTACAAATGTTATAATATAACAACTCTCCCAATTTCAATTGGACTTTCTAACAAATGAATAGATTTTTATTAATTTTTTTATCTTTAAACATGGGTCTTTTTTCTTCTTCAGCATTTGCTGAGACAAATACATTTCAAATGAAGCAAGAATATAATTCCCCTAACTTTAATCAGCATAAGAGCATGCTTGCGGTAAACTCGAATTCTCAAGAACATAAATTTAATAGGCAACCAAAAGAGTTTTCTACTTCGACTCCAGATCATCAAAATGTAGATTTTTTTGAAATTGCAAAACAATATCAAGAAAAGGAAACTAAGCCGTCTTACTCTGCTGAAGAAACAGTCAATATGAGTGATCATGAGCGTAGTCTTTACTACATTAGAAATCATGATAATGTTGGCATTCAAAGAGAAATTAATGGTCAGCAGTTTAAGTCGCTAAAACAACAGCGTGATAAAGGCGTGATTTCGAATGATGTATATAAAGAAAAAGTCTACAAAATCTTAAGCCAGCCTTCTATTAGATAAGTTAAAAGCCCTCGCTAGAGGGCTTTTTGAATATTACTTAGCAGCTTGTGGCGTATTTCTAAAACTAATGGCCATACGGTTATATGCGTTCATTAAGCTAATGGCTATTGTCAAATCAACCAGTTCTTTTTCATCAAATACAGAATGAGCTAGTTGATAAACATCATCAGGTACTCCAGTAGTAGAAACTTTAGTTACTGACTCAGCCCAAGCTAAAGCCGCTCTCTCCCTTTCATCAAAAAGATGTCCACCTTCTTGCCAAGCCTGAACTAAAGCGAGTTTCTCGATGGCAACACCCTTTTTGATTAAGTCTCTGGTATGCATATCCAAACAATATGCACAATTATTAATTTGCGATATACGTAGATAAACCAACTCTACTAATTCTGTTGGTAAACCGCTTTGCACTACATAACTATAAACACCACCTAGAGCTTTCACACCTGCTGGAGCAATCTGATTATAATCAATACGTTGAGCCATAATAAACACCTATTTACTTTCAATTATTTTACTGGGGTAACTAATTCTTTATCATCAGTATCTACAACAAATACTGCCAATAATTTTGCTGGTTTGGTCTTACTCACATTGCGACTAATAGAATGAACTACTCCTGGCTCTTCAAACCAGCTCTGACCTGCTTGATAAATTTTTGGTTTATCATTATTCACTTTAGACTCAATACTCCCCTCAACCACATAGGCATATATAAAAGATGATTTCGCATGGGTATGAGGAATAGAAGCACCACCAGGTGGATAATCAACTTCTAAAGCAATAAGCGACTTACCCGGAACATTCGGAATTGCATGTTCAAAATTAGGCTTAACTTTCTCCACTGGCTCATGTGCCATAGTGGGTGCAATACATGCAAGCATTAAACCTAAGCCTAAAAAGAATCTTTTTTTGATCATTTCCATTCAAATTAAACCTACATAAAGATAGGGAGTTGTTTTTATTTTATAGATCCGTAGTATAAATTCATGAACCAAAAATGCATTAAAAGGCTGTACCACGCATGTACCAGCAGCTCAAAATTAATTTAGATCGCAAATTAAAAACACCATTAGCAGAACAAATACGCCTTGGAATTGAACAAGCCATTATTTCTGGAACGCTACAACTCGGTGATCGTTTACCCTCATGGATCGATTTGGCCAGTCAACTCGGTGTTTCTAGAGGTACTGTCAAAGTTGCATATGAAAGACTTGCCGATGGTCAATTTATCATTGCATCTAGATCACAAGGTACACGGGTTGCCTACCAAGCAGTTAAGCCAATCGCTACTCAAGAAGGTCATAAAAATAGTTCGTTTACACAGATGTATTTAGATATGACATCTATACATGGTATTTTTCAGTTAGGTGTGCCCTCAAAAGAAATCTTTCCTGCAAAGTTATTTTCAAAAATTAGATCCAGTTCTGTGCGTAATGAGTCAAGTGGGTGGCCAAGCTATCCTGACGCTCGGGGTGAATATGGTCTTCGCCGAGAAATTGCTGCTTATTTAGCTTTATCGAGAGGAATTCAATGTACTCCTGACCAAGTATTTATTACTTCTGGTTTCTCTGGTGGGCTGGGTCTTACATTACATGTTCTGGGATTAAGTGGGAAAAAGGCATGGGTTGAAGATCCAGGTTTCCCTTTTTCCAAACATGCACTTGAGGTTGGAAGAATGCAAACATGTCCAATTCCAGTTGATAAAGACGGGATAGATGTTGAGTTTGCAATAAAAAATGTACCGGATGCATCCCTTGCATTAGTCACGCCGGGACAGCAGGCACCTTTAGGAATGTCTCTTTCTTTGGCCAGACGATTGAAGTTACTTGATTGGGCTAACCAGAATGAAAGCTGGATTATTGAAGATGATTATTTAGGAGAATTACAATTAGATGGCCGAGCAGCACCTGCCTTATTTTCATTAGATACTGCAGGAAGAGTTATTCATTTGGGAAGCTTTAGCAAAACGATCAGCCCCAAATTGCGAATTGGATTTGCAGTGGTGCCTTTTCACATGATTAATCATTTTGCAGAAACGACAGCAACATTAGCACCAGCTCCGTCTCCATCGTTACAGCATTCAATTCAAGAGTTTATGCATGAGGGACATTTTTTAAGACATTTAAGACGAACAAAAAGAACTTATAACGCTCAGCGCGATGAATTAATAAAGTGCTTAAAAAGCTTTAATTTGCAAACATATACGGCTGGCTTATCAGTTCTTATTAACTTACCGTCCTCGTTATCTGATCAAAAAATTGCTAATGAAGCATTAGCTTTCAATCTTGCTCCTTCTCCATTATCACTCTGGTATCAAGACCCTAAAAATGCTGTTTCAGGTTTAATGCTAGGGGTTGCAACATCGCCCATATCAAAGGTAAATCAGTCCTGTGAAAAGTTAATGGAAATCATCGAACAACATAAAGTTTCGTCATAAAAATTTTTAAAGTTTAATTGCACAGTCAATATGGCTTTTTACGCTAATTTTTATTCGTATGAATTCGTACTTTAATAATATCCATCTCATAGTTTTATTTGGAAAAATGGGCTTCTAACTTTTTTATTTTAATCAAGAATTTTTACTTTTTATCATAATACTTTTTGTACCAAATGGTTTACAATTAGGACTAATATCATTGGTTTTCAAATAGATTTTTTTACCTACTCCTAAAAAAGCCTTATTAATCAATTTAAGTATAAATAAGCCATTAGCAGAGGAACTAAATGGATTATCATCAAGAGTTAATTGAAAATGGTTTATCAGCTACCTCTTCGCGTGTTGCTATTTTCCGTTTTTTACATGAGAACGATAAGGGAATAACTGCAGAAGAAATATATCTGTTATCCCAAAAGAAAAACCTAAAAATTAGTCTAGCCACTACCTATCGTACTTTAGCGGAACTTGAACATAGAAAATTAATTAAAAGAGTTGTTTTGGGTAAAAGTAACAGAGGAATTTATAGACCGGCCTCTAATAAAATTAGTTTAAATCTGATTAATACAAAAACAGGGAAATCTCATCCTTTCGAATATGATGAAAAAGTAGAAGAACTATTAGAATGTTTATTGAAAAAAATTGATGAAAAAGCATTAAATATTGAAGTAAATGTCTATAAGTAGCGTATTAAATAATTTACGCTACTTAATTAATGTTGTTATTTAAACCTCAGCCCACTTACGAACTAAGTTGTGATAAGTATTTGTTAAGTTTAAGACTTCTTTGTGATCGTCACCTAGTTGCATACGTAAGTTTTGAATAGTTTGATCTAGATTAAATAACATATGTCGTTCTGCGTCATCACGAATCATACTCTGTACCCAGAAAAAAGATGCTATACGACAGCCTGAAGTAATAGCGGTCACTTCATGTAGACTAGTAGATGGATACAAAATCATATCACCAGCAGGCAATTTAATTTCGTGATATCCGTAAGTATCTTCAACTACGAGTTCCCCGCCGTCATACTCTTCTGGCTCGCTTAAAAAAACCGTACAAGATAAATCTGTTCTTAAACGCTGATTACTACCACGTATTAGCCGTATTGAATTATCTACATGAAAGCCGAAAGACTCATGATTTTCATAGCGATTAAATAAAGGCGGTATGATATTCAGTGGAATTGCAGCAGATAGGAATAATGGATGTTTTCCTAAAGCATCAAGAATAATATTACTCAGTTGATGGGTTAGAGGATGATCTTCAGACAATTGTTGATTATGTTTTACTGTAGCTGAAAGTGTACCAGCAGTGACTTTCCCATTAACCCATTCTACCTTGTCCATTTCTTGACGGAAAAACTGGACTTGCTCTTTACTAAGTACATTAGGAATATGGTGAATCACGGCGATACCTTTAAAAATAGCTTTAATTAATAAAATAGCCTCAAATTGAGGCTATTTTAGATTACTTTTTTAGACTAATAAATTTTTAAACTTATTAGTATTTGAAGTTAACTGATAATACTGCACTACGTCCTTCTGCTTCAGTTGCATAGTGTGAAGCATATGCTTTAGTAAAGTAACGCTTATCAGAAAGGTTATTTAAGTTCAGTTGCAAATTAACATTCTTGTTAACGTCATAACGAGCCATTGCGTCATAGCGAACATATGATGGAACCCATTTTGTATTAGCTGCATCACCATATACTTTGTCAGCATAGAAAGCGCCAGCGCCTACAGTAACTTGTGGCAATACTTTATATGTAGTCCACAAAGTTGCTGAGTTTTTAGGTACGTTTGGAAGTTGCTTACCTTTAGCTGCATTTTCAGGAGTACATACACCAGCACGACTACAACTTGGTCCTGGATCAGTATTTTCACTATCTAAGTAGGTATAGCCTGCACTCATAGCCCATTTATCAGTGATATTACCATTTGCTGAAAGTTCAATACCATCAACTTTACTGTCACCGCCATTTGTATAAGTACTTGAGTCTACTTGAATACGTGTATTTTGTTTCTCTGTACGGAAAATGGCAGCAGTCAAATTAAGTTTTTCGTTTAAAACATTCCACTTTGTACCAAGTTCAATGGTTTGGCTTTCTTCTGGCTTAAGGTCCATATAAGCTTGACCAATAGACTCAGAACCATCACCACCATCTACACCTACAGGGTTTGCTGAAGTTGCATAACTCGCATAGATACTGCCGTTTTCAGTAGGCTTAAAGGTGATGCCAGCATTGTAAGTAACAAAATCTTTATTACTTTCAATTTTTGCGCCAGTCGCATTTGTTACTTGCTCTGTATCAAACTTATCCCAACGAAGGCCTAGATCCAATAACCATTGAGGATTAAATTCAATATTATCTAATAGATAAACCCCAGTCGTTTTTGTTTTAGTTGTAGTTGTCGCTTTATTTGCGATACGTTCCCCTAGCCATACATCTTTAGAATTAGGGTTTGTTAATGAAGTACACCAAGCATCGTTTATAGCACAATCACTATTAAAACCACCTGTTGTAGAACCCGCATAACCTGGGTAGGTAGTTGAATAACTACCTTTATCTGACTTTTGATCGCTGTATTCTGCGCCAACATTGAAACTATGCTTGATAGCTCCAGTATTAAACTTACCTCTTAAAGATAACTGATCTGTAAAGATATCAGTGTCTGTAATTCGAGAGTTAATACGACGCCAAACTTTGCCGTTTGCTACATTACCTTTTGAATCATCTGGTTGAGTCCAAAGATAATCATTTTTTGATTTACTGTAGAGCAAAGTATTACTAAGCGTAAGATTTTCATTTAAATCATGTTCTACCTTAAAAGTACCAATATGATTTTCTTGTTTTTGGAAATCACGACCTTTTAAGCCATAATAAACACCTTGTTTAACATCAACAGGTTTACCAACAGTAGCCTTCTTAGTTGTATCGTAATTATATGGAACACCTGAATCCGGAGTGTCATCAGATCTTAAATAGTAATAACTTAAAGTTGCACGTGTTGGCGTATCTAATCCAAATGTAATGCTAGGCGCGATACCTACACGCTTGTATTCAGCACCATCACTTTGACCCGCTTTTTCATTTTTATGCCCCATTAAGACAACGCGAGCAGCCGTACCATTACCAAAGTCTTTATTACCATCTAAAGTAATACGTTGGTAGTTATCAGTACCTGCTTGAACAGAGCCCTCTAAAGAATCACCTTTTTTAGCCACTTTAGAAATCATGTTGATGCTACCACCAACAGAACCTGCACCACCCATAGAAGAAGCAGAACCTTTAGTCACTTCAACTTGATCAATAGCAAACATTTCACGGTTTTGTGATGATGAGTTACGAATACCATCAACATACATTGAACTTTCTGAGTTGTAACCACGAATAAATGGTCGATCTCCATTCGGGTTACCGCCTTCACCTGCACCTAAGGTAATTCCTGGCACAGTACGAAGTGCATCACTCAATGTATTTACTTTCGTATCTTCAATTAGTTGTTTTGAAATTACTGAAACTGATTTTGGAGTATTTAGTAGAGGCGCTACGAATTTGGAATTAGCAGATTGATCAACTTTAAGACTTTGGGCAACTTCTGCGTCTGCTTGAACATGAATTAATGGAAGTGGTACAGAATTTTCCTGAGCAGCTATTGCTGTTGTAGCCACAATTGATAATGAAGAGGCTATTGCTGATTTAGCAATCTTCTTGCGAGACTTAATAAATTCCATATGTATTTTGTGTGTTCATGTAAATATTAGCGCGAATAATAATGATTATTGATTAATAAAACAATAATTTAATATAAAAATCCTATAACAAATGTTCAATAAAAATTAATAATTTATTGATTTTTATTAAAAATATTTATTAAATTATTTTCCTTTTCACACAAATATCTTTTAAAGTCAACTTATTACTGATTTATCCATATCAAGATAGCAATAACCAACTTTTGTATACCTTAGTATGCTTATACTTCTTGTGTCTTTAAACAGAAGTTGTGCGCTGCTCTACACATTAAAATCCTCTCCTATTAACATCCATTGTCTAGTTAAATCTTTATTGCTTGTATCTAAATCATCACCAGTAATTTGAAATTTCTAACAATTCTAATTTTTTAGAAATTGTTTAAAATTCCGAGAAAAACATAAACCAATTTATAAAATTTTGTTACTTTTTCGCTATAATGATTATAATTATCGTTTAGGATTTCGATACATCAACATGGACCGCTCAACCTCTCTTTCACTCCCAAATTTCAAGTTCAAAGTTTCTACGCTGAGCTATGCAATCGGACTGGCTTGTACTTATTTAGCACTTCCTGCACATGCCGAAGATACAACGACCAGCGCATTACCGACCATCACCATTAAGGCACAAGGTAACTGGTTAGAAGAAGCAAATGCTGAAACTGTTCACAAACATGCTGGCGCTCGAACTATTATTGACCGTAAGCGTTTAGATGAAACAGCGGCAACCTCAATTCGAGAAGCTCTAAAACAAGTTCCCGGAGTTCAGGCGCAAGACAGTAGTGGAACGGGTGGTAGTGATGTGTCTCTCAATATTGGGGTTCGTGGTTTAGCATCTCGCCTATCACCTCGCTCAACTGTTCTTGTTGATGGTGTTCCGCTTTCATTTGCACCTTATGGCCAGCCACAATTATCTTTAGCACCTGTTTCAATTGGTAATATTGAGTCAGTCGACGTAGTACGTGGTGCTGGATCTGTCCGTTTTGGGCCTCAAAACGTAGGCGGAATTATTAACTTTGCGACTCGATCAATTCCTCAAGATTTTAGTGGAACTGTTAGCCTAACTTCAGAATATGCATCTGGCACTGACCAAGTAAAGCTTAGCCCTAATCTATTTATAGGGGGAACTTTAGATAATGGTTTAGGCCTTGCCCTCTTGTATTCAGGGACTAAAGGAAACAATTATCGAGAAGCAAATAACAAGATTGATATCGATGATGTAATGTTAAAGTCTGCTTATCAATTTAATGATAAAGACTCGGTCGCTTTAAATCTGCATCATTATGAAGGTCGAGGTGAAATGCCAGAGGGTTTAACTCAAGCCCAATACGCAGAAAATCCGTATCAATCCTCTGGTGAAAAAAACTATTTTGCAGGTCGACGTACTGATGTCTCTTTACGTTATAACCATAAAGATGAAAAAAATAACTTCGAAATTCTGAGCTATTACATCGATTCTTTCCGCACAAGTAATCTTGAGACCGTGTTAGCGAGTGGTGACAAGCGCCTCGACTCTGCTCCACGCGATTACAAAGTCTATGCGATTGAACCGCGTTACTCTCGTATTTATCAGCTAGGTAATACGCAAAATGAAGTAACAGTAGGATATCGCTACTTAAAAGAAGAAAGTTCTGAGTTTGCTGGTCGTACTGCATCTTATGCAGCAGATTCATCAGCTCCAGATTTTGCTCCACGTAGCAGCAGCGAAGGTGGTACAAAAGCGCATGCTGTATATATCGACAACCGCATGGAACTGGGCCGTTGGACCATCACACCGGGCGTTCGATTCGAATCAATTGAAACCTATAATAACTTCACAGGTTATAACAAAGGACAACCTAATACTGTTTATCCAAAAATTGATTCAGACGAATTTTTGCCAAGTTTATCTGTGATGTATTCGGCAAATGAAAATTGGAATATATTTGCAAACGCTGGTGTATCTTTCGGTCCACAGCAATACAGCCAATTAGCACGTCTTGAAGGAACAACCGCAACGGCTACAACCGAAGGCTTACATCCTGAAAAATCGAATAACTATGAAATCGGAACCAAATATCTAGGCAATGGTTTAAATGCTGAATTTACAGTTTTCTATCTAGACTTTGATAAAGAGCTTTCATTGGTACGTGATGCTGGTAATAACGGAATCTGGACAGACTTAGGGGCAACCAGCCATAAAGGTATCGAAACGGGTCTTAGCTATGATTTCGGTCACTTAACAGACGCATTAGAAGGCTTAAAAGTATATGGCAACTATACTTTCACCAAAGCAGTAGCTGAAGCTGGTCAGTTTAAAGATAAAGACCTGCCATTTTACTCGCGTCATGTCGGTAATGTTGGGTTAGGTTATACCGTGGATAAATGGTCTTTAAATGCTGATATGTTTGCGCAGTCTAAGCAGCATTCACCAGATCTTCCTGATAGTAATGTCTATCAAACAGAAGAAACTGCTGATGGTAAATATGGAGATATTCCGGGTTATACCACTTTTGCGCTACGTACCTCTTATGACTTAAGTTCACAAGTTAAAGGTTTAAAAATTGCTGGCGGAATCAAGAATGTCTTTGATAAGCAATATTTTACGCGCTCAACGGACTCTACTGGCGGTAAATATGCAGGATTGCCACGCACGTTCTATTTACAAACCTCTTTTGACTTTTAAAGCCTAATTAAATAAAAAGCCCTCACCAGAGGGCTTTTCTTTAAGCGTTAAAGTCTTCGCCAATTTAAGTAAGCATCGACATAAAATATTCTAATAACTTATCTCTTTCATCGATCTTATTTGCACTTAAAAGCTGAACCATTGCCCCATCAATCACAAATAAAAA
>NZ_JZFB01000001.1:1203172-1207069 GCF_001188385.1 Acinetobacter sp. V2
GGCGTCTTCAAGTGTAGCTGTAACTTTTATGGTTAAAATCAACTTATAAATTTCTTTAATGAACCAATTTCGATAGTCACTGACGACCTTATAGGCGGTGGGATAAAGTTTTTCAATTTCAAAAATGGCTTTAAACTGCAAATGGTAAAACCCTTCTAAATCAGCATGTAAAAAGAAGATTTTCTTTAATTTATCGAAAACCATAAGTTCACGGTACGAATGGATAATGGAAAACACCTCGTCTTTTAACGCATCTTTTTGAAAAGTCAGACACATCTCAATAAGTTTTTCTTTAGATGAAAAGCAATTATAAAAGGTGGCTTTGGGTATTTTGGCATCGCTAACAATTCGGTCTACACCGACATTATTAAAGCCATATTGATTAAATAAATTTCTTGCCGCGTGTAGCACTCGCAGTGCTTTAAATGATGCTTCTAAAGTTGGCATAGACATACCGTTTAAAATAATTTTTTGTTGTATATAAAAGAGATAAAAATGCCGTCACTCTTAAATTGAGTGCTAAAAACAGACATATCAAGGCAGCACAAATCCTGCCTTACATATCTCAGGCTTTATTGTTGATATGATTTTTTAGTCGTAATGATCTAAAGGTTAAAACCTATAGTCGATTAAACCATTTTAAATGCTGTTTAAATGGAATGAATAAAGAGACTTTGGCAGAGGCCAATAAAGAAGAAATAGTACGCATATGCGAACTCCTAGATGAAATAGAAGTTCTGCCAAATCACTGCTAAATGATTATGGTGGCAGAACGAAGAAGGGTTAGCAGACCAGTCATCTAGGAACCGGCACGCCCGAGGGCGTCCCTCCTCCGTCCTACCGCTACGAAGGGAGACGAACGAGTTCGACACCAAAAAATTACTTTTTTGATGTCCTAGATGAAAACGGTCTGCTAAAACCGACTGGCAATGTGGCCAGCAGGCAAAGGATAATCGGAGAGATTTTGGGTGTCAATGTTCAAAAAGAAAGAATAAAAACATTTGATATAAAAAAGCTCTTTAAATAACAAGAGCTTTTTGATTTATATTGCCTCTAAATCTAAATTTGCTGATTAGCGATAGCGTTTGTTGCCATCCGAAGTAGTGCAATATTTTTCTTCACGCGGCCCCACACAATTTTTGGTTCCACTACAAGGGCACTCCGAAGAACTACTACTAGACGAACCACTACTAGAACCTCTATAGCTACTTCGTGCATGTGATGGTTTACTCTTTGAAAAGTAACTATGACCACTAAAAGATTTTCCTCCCCCACGGCCTCCTCGTGCCTCAGCCTGAGTTAAAAAGATAATTTGTAATAAAACTAATATCGATAAAAAAATAATTTTCATTTTATCCCCGTAAAAATAGTAAACGGCGATTATAATTCAAACTACTATTTAATAATTCAATTTATTTAACAATATTATTATTTATATAATGACTATAATTCGAACCAATAAACTATTAAAAATTTTATTAGCCTATTAAATATACAGGGTAAAAATTGTAATATAATGCTAACACTAATAAAAACTATAAATTTTAAAAAATTATAATTAGTAACCATATATATTAAAAATTAATATTTATTGAGTGTATCTAACGAATACAAGAACAATCTTTTAAAAATACAGCGTCAATATTTTGATAAATTATGCATATACAGATCTGTCTGTATAAACATATAGCCCACTGAAATATATTATACTTTAGTCTAATGTTTTTGTGTCTAAATAAAAATAAGATGTCGGCTGGGTAACGAGTGAATAAATAATTAACCCAAAATACCTTTAATAAATCAGGAACATAACAATGACTTCGCCTTTAATGAATAATTACCTAAACTTTGCTTCTGGAATTGCCCATCAGCAATACTTGCCAGCCGAAGAAGGTATCCTTAGGGCTTATAACGATGGATGCACCCACTGGTATGTGGATGGAAGTTTACATGGGGAAATGGTTCCAGACTGGTCTGATGAACGAATCGAAAATCTAAATATCTTAATCAAAAAATATAATGTTCAACCTATTTTCCATGGTAACTTCAAAGCACCATTAGGTAGCGATGTTGATTATTTACGAGAAGCAGCGGTTGTATATGTTAAAAAAGAAATTGATATTGCCGCAAAAATTGGAGCACCTTTGGTTATTCACGGTGGTGGTATTGTAGAACCAAAGAAAATTGTATTGGCTAAACAAAAAGCTCTCGATAACTATATTTTATCTGTTAAAGAATTAGCTGAATATGCTGCTGAAAAATCAGTTGATATTTATTTAGAAAATTTATCGAATTATAAAAACTACCGTCCTTTCCATTATGTGTTTACCCACATGGAAGAATACGATTATGTTTTTAATAAAATTGACCACAAAAATGTCTATTTCTTCTTAGATGCAGGACATGCAAATGTGGGTGAAGGTGACCCAGTTGCTGTGGTAGATAAATACCATGACAAAATTAAAGGTATTTCTTTTAGTAATAACAATGGTGAACAAGATCAACACTTTAGTATTGGTCGCGGCACTGTAAATTATTCTGACTTTATCGAAACAATTAACCGCCACAATTGGAAAGGACTTGTTGCCTTTGAGGTGAGAGACAAAACCACTTTAGATTCAGTTAAAGAATTGGCAAGCGCATAAAACTAAAAGCCTTCTGAGGAACATCAGAAGGCTTTTTTTAATTTAAGTAATTCATTTTTAAAAGGATATATGAAGTGAGTGGTTTACTAGTTTTCATTACAATTGCCTTTCTTACGCTATCTAGTCCAGGCCCTGGCGTTTTATTTACAGTGACAAACTCAATCAATTACGGCGTCCGTACAGCCCTATTTGGAATTATTGGGTTAATTATTGGCATGTTTGTCATTGCAGTCATTTCGGCAAGTGGAGTGGGTTTAATCATTACCAGTAATCCCACTATTTTTACTGTATTGAAATTTGTTGGTGCATTTTATTTAATGTATCTAGGTTATAAAAACTTTGTAAAAACATCACCTTCTCAAGATTTATTAGACACTGAAACAAGTGAAAAAGCGGTAAGTAAATCTAAATTATTTTATCAAGGATTATTCGCATCACTTCTCAATCCGAAAACGATTGTTTTCTTTATTGCCTTATTTCCACAATTTATTGATATAAAAGAAAAAATAATAAACCAATTTTTAATACTTTCTTTAACTTTTTGCCTAATTGGTTTCTTAATTCATTTGGTATACGCTAATTTTTCTTCAATTTTTAAAGAAAAAATGCTGTCTGGAAATAACTTTGCCAGATTAAATAAAATCAGTGGCTGTATCTTTTTTATTCTCGCTGTTTTACTGATTACTCAATAAATGAAAAACAGTTATAAACGCTTTTAAGCTAAAAGCGTTTATCCTTTAAAGTATTTCCGCACTCATCCGACGTCTGTTCTACAAATTTAAGCTTGAAGAGATTGCTGATTTAATCTGGATTGAACCAGCAATCTATATGCCCTGCTTTAAGAAATCTATTGTTTTAACTTAATTTTATTTAATGTCATACATAAAGCTTTTTTATCGGCCTCTTTAAGTTGAGGATGCTGTACAGACCACATGTAGCTACAGCTATGAGGTGCTTTATTATTATTTTTCTTAAGTTCATAGGCAATATTTTTTAAAAGCTCAGTATTTAGCGTACTAATTTTTAAACGTACTTCGGCTAAATCTTGCGGTTTCCAATTGGTTTCTGGACTCGACAACCAGTCTGCGCGATATCGGTACTGAATTGCCTTCGCAACATTCATTTGAGTCACAATAAATGGCTTAACTGTTTCACTATTTAGGCCAAAAGAATCGGCTTCAGAAAGTGATTGATCGAGAACTTTCTTTTCTTGAGTTAAATCTTCAATCGGCAAATGCTGTTCTGCTTTATA
>NZ_JZFB01000001.1:1207122-1211224 GCF_001188385.1 Acinetobacter sp. V2
AAACGAGCAGTTTGATCATATTGATATGCTTGCGCTAATGAAGAAACACACATGAAAGCTGCCAACGTACAAACCACTTTAACAGCTGGCTGAGCACTCTTAATTTTTGTCATGTAAATACCTATCGAAATTATTGTTCTGTCGTCATTCCAGATCAGTACTGTATTTTAACAACATGCGAAAGTAAAATTTCAAGATAGGCTGAGTTCTTGGCTCCATGCCGAATTAGGCTGCTGATAGATGTGTTGACACACTTGCTTAACAGATGAAATGAAATGCTGGTTCTGTCCATCCCATTTTTCAACCATGCAATAACTAATATGAATGCCTTTAGGATGAAACTCTCTAGCTAATGACTGCGCTAAAGCACGAATACCCGCAAACATGCTCTGGCTTAACACATCATAATGAGTCGAGTTGTTAAATGGTGCACCAAGAAAAATAACAGTGCCCCGCTGCTGCTTTAACATCGGCTTAATCACAGTTTGCGCCACACTCACCGCACTTAAACCTGTGGTCTGCCAATTGTGTTCAATCTCTTCTAAAGATAAAGCCTCAATATTGGGCGAAGATGAAAAATTCGGTTGAAACACACAGAGTTCAATTGTGTGTCTTTGACTGGAAATATAACGCACCAAGCTTTTTAAATGATCTGCATTTACTAAGTTCAAATGCACTGCTGTTACGCCATCGTTGATGGAGTGAACTTGGATTTTTTGCACAGCTGAATCATGCACAACTTGATAAAGGTGTAATGGAAATTGTGCGTTTTTATCTAGAATTAGAAAATCACGCTCGATTAGGTGTAAATCATGACCAGCAACGACAACACAGCCCTGCTTTTTTTGAAATCTCTGACATATTTTTTTTAGCATTTTAGTCTCTCTCAAAATTTTTCTTGGTAAGGGCGTAAATCGAGTTCATGTGTCCAAAGCTTCGGTGTTTGTTGGTAAAGCATCCAATAGTTTTCTGCAATTGCATCAATATTGAGGCCACCCGTACCACGGGTAAGACGGGCTAATCGCCCCAGACCAAATAATGCTTTATTTACTCTATCGCCATCGACCATTCCATCAATAATCACATGAGCAATATGTATGCCTTGTGATTTATAAATTTGAGCTAGATTGAGTGCATAAGCTCGCAAAGCAGATTTACCCATGGTAAAAGCTGCGAAAAAAGGTTTCCCTCGCAAAGAAGCGCTCGCACCTGTAAAAATAAGCGTACCGTGGTTTTGATCTTTAAAGATTTTTAGACAGCTTTGAGAAACTAAATAAGCCGATAAAAAAGTGGATTGCCACATTTGCGTAAAAAACGACAGCGGACTTCGTAGAAAGATTGAGGGAATATTTCCCCCTACGTTATGAATGACAGCAGTAATACGCTCATTTTGACTGGTGATTGTGTCAAATAAAGCTTGTACTTGCTTTATATCTTCTGCATCTAGACGAAATGCGACTGCGTCCCCACCTTTCGAATGAATTTCGGCAGCAACTGCTTCAATTTTCTGGAAAGTGCGCCCAGCGATATAAACTTTTAAACCTTCTTTTGCAAAACAATGGCACACGGCTGCGCCAATACCTTGTAATGCACCAACGCCAATGACAACTGCACAATCTAATTTTTTATCTGGTGTTGCTAATGTCATGGTCATTTCACCCTGTTTGTTTTTTATACCATAAAGCAATAAACGGACGATCCAAAATTTCTTTACTAAATTTTTTGCTTGTGCGAACCACTTCACCAAGTTGAGCGACCACCGCAATGTCGGCAATTGTCTGAGAGTCTCCAACTAGCCATTCATTTTGCGATAAAACTTGTTCAATACGGTCTAAGTGTTTAATAAACTCTGCTTCAACATTTTCAGCTTTCATTCGGCCTAGACCTTGAAAGAAAAGCTGTGTTTTTAACTCGGCTAAAATAAATCCTTTTACCATTGGTCTTTCATACGCTGGGCGGCCAATACTGCTAATGCGAATTGCCTCGTCTAATGCATCTGGGTCATTTACGCGGAAATAGACTTCATAAAAATAGAGAGCTTCATCTGCCCAGTCTTCCCACAGCTCTGCAAGTGCTTTTTGATTTGGATCTTCTGGATAAAGCCGTGGTGTATCTGGATAAGTTTCTTCTAGGTAGCGAGCAATTCGGGTACTGTCTTGTATTCGCTGTCCATTATGGTCAATTACAGGTACTTTACCCACTTTACTGAGCAAAGGAACTTTTGCCCCCAAAATGCCATTATAGTTAACTGTGTCAAATGAGATTCCTTTAAATTTTAAAATTCTTGAAACTTTCTGACAAAATGGGGAAATTTCCCATTGATGCAAAATAATATCCGACATTTATTCACCTTTATTTTAATTGCTTGTTTTGCTTACTAGTTCTTTTTTAGAACCAATCAATAAATATACAGAATGCATTTTTAAGTCAAACTGTTTTTGATGACGAATAAGTTTTAAAAAGCCAAAATCTTTTGATTTATATCGTTTTATGTTCAGCCATTTTTAATGAATATAATTAAAATTACGCGGAACCATGTCATTAAAATAGAACCGCGTATATTTGATAAATTAATAAGTCACTGTAACAACAACACTATCAGAATAGTTTCCTGGTGTACTTGCAATGGAAGTACCTTGTGGAATTTTTCCATAGACAGGTGTGCTTTGAGCGCTACCTGTTCCCCTACCAGACACTCCACCGGCTCCCCCAACATTGGTTACGCCACCTGTGGCATCCCACACCGTACTATAGTTAGAGTCTTTATATAACTGATAGGGAATATATTCATTATTACCATTGGTCATACGCCTAAATCCGCCAGCAATACGGTTATTGCCATCGCCTAAATAAATGCTATATGGCGTTCCATAATTACAGGTCGAATTTACAGCTCCTTGCGCTGTGTAATCCCGCTTAGTCGTACTAATATCATTAATATTGCTGAAATCTACAGTTGAGGTTGAGTTTAATTGGCACATACTTGGTACCACAAAGTTTGCTGTTAGTAATGTATCACCTGAATCCCAGCCACCAAGTAAATCACCACAAGATAAACCCAAAAGATCCATATCCCAATACAACCGAACCGAAGCCGTATATGTTCCTTTAGGATATGCAATGAGTGACCCCGTTCGAGCTGGTACTTTCACATTTACCGAGTAACTCACAATATTATTTGATGCGACTGTTGCTACTGGACCATACCACACATTGGAGGTTTGATTGGTGGTAGAAGACCCAGCTCCACCTACAGTTGCAGTGACCGTATATGGTAAAGTCACACTATTATTCGCAGTGGTTGCTCCTGTAAATACGGTTTTCATACACATGAAATTAGAAATCTGGGGAAGTCCTAAATTCGTGCAAGTAATTGTGCCTGAAAGGTTTACAGTTGCATCACTATTAATATTTGCTGCCGTGTAGGTAAAAGTACTATTAGTAGTTCCGCTTACCGTACAAGCAGCATGTGCTGGACTAAAAAAAGCATAAACGACATAAAATAAGCAAATACCTATAAAGTATTTTAAAACCAATGAAAATTTCTTATAGCTCTCTATTTGAGCCTTATTCATAATATTTAATGACATACATAAGGTCCCAATTTTTTAGTTGAGTACTGATTACTGTTATAAGTGAAGTCAACTTGGCAGGTGCCATGATCTAGTAGATCGACTTCAAGTTTGTTTTGTTTTAATAGATTTTGAATAAATACTTCACCGTCGTAGCCAACTACAACCTCTTGCTGACCATTAATTCGAACTGTATAACCCGGTAATAAAGGTGAATTATTCTGGTCAACAAGTTTGACTAATCCAGAAATGACCTGATGAGCACCAAAGTCAATAAGACCACCTTGGCGATAACCTACAACTGTTTTCTGATCTGTAGACTTCACGCTCCAATTCAAAGGCAGATACGATGGATCTAAATAAATATGGTTTTCCTTGTATGGCATTAGACTAGGAATCAGAAATCTTCCAGAATTATCGGTTACGCCTAAATTTACCCCGCCATTTATAATCTGACTTTTCGGCCCAGCATTGGTCACAACTGCGTAACCATCTCCAATTTCATTGGCTGCAAACACTCGTCCTGCTGC
>NZ_JZFB01000001.1:1211243-1211544 GCF_001188385.1 Acinetobacter sp. V2
TTATCCCCAATTCGATTGTATCGACCAGTTAGATAAGCTGCCCGAGCACGGTAAGAGCCATAGATCGATGTATTGTTTTGATTCGCATCCTGATCATGTTCAACATAGCCTCCCCAGCCAAATGAACCAATTTGTGGTTCTGATAAGCCGAATATTTCTTGACGGTAACTCAGCCTGCCAGCATCACTAGATACACTTGTAATCGCATTCACTCGGGTAGATGGCGTATAGCGCAGCGCAAAGTAAATGCCATAATCCTTACGGTTTTCATAATCTTTATACGCTGATGCATAAAAGCCCC
>NZ_JZFB01000001.1:1211841-1212337 GCF_001188385.1 Acinetobacter sp. V2
ATACTGACTCGCTGCGATGTCAGCATTAATCACCCCAAAGCCAAACAAGTTCTTGGCAAAACCAGTGCCCAGGTTCGATAAACCATCTGTTGAAGCTTCTGCACCACCACTTAAGGTCAGTGAGTTGCTGTAACCGTATCGAATCGCACCCGAAGCAAAAGTGGCATCATCATAATCGTTTGAAAACAGGCCATAGTTATAGCGTGGAACCCCGACATCTACTGAAAATTCATTAATGCCTTTCGCCAGAATTTTTGATGAAAAATAATAGGCCTGTTTAGTAATGCTCTGCTGACCTGTTGCATCGGTAGTCACAAGAGTGACTTCATTGCCTGAAATAAACGGAAGTTGTTTAATGTCAAATGGGCCTGATGGCACCAGTCCTGAATAAATCTTTTGCTGGTTAACGTATAAATCTAAAGTCGAAGGCAATGCAGCCGAGCCTGAAAATTGCGGTAGTGCCGAGGTAACAAGATCACCTCGTTGAGTATAAGCA
>NZ_JZFB01000001.1:1212574-1223367 GCF_001188385.1 Acinetobacter sp. V2
GATGTTATACAGACTATAGTTCAGAATAGCTGCGTTTAAGGGCTTCATTTTCAGCAAATGAGGGCTGGTGACCTGCTGGCCGCTTAAATCAACTGAATAATCAGTCAACATGTTCGACGGAACTTGTAAATTTAGAGCCTGCTCATTCTCTAAATATTTAAACTGGATTCCTTTTAGTTCATCAATACACACCCATTGGTTATCAGGAATCTGCTCATCCATTTTTACCCTTAAAGTTTTTAATGCACCAGAGCGAATATATAACTTTCCATCCTTAGATTGCTTCACCGCAACTAAGTCTTCAGACTCATTTTTATTAATAGAAATATTTAAAAATAGTTGGTTAAAATTAAGTTCTTGCTCCTGTTCACCTGTCTTCAGCTGTGCATACCTGTTAGTGCTATCCGTAGATTTAGGAACACTGGGAACTGCTGTTTTCGTATTATCTTGTAGTTGCTCGGCAAAAGAATACGCAGGAAGATATGCGACACATAAGACACCTATAATATATTTCATATAAGCCTCTTAAAGTGTGGTTTTCTTACCATTAACTGTCAGAGATAAACTGTATTTATGATTGGGCTGATATGTAAAATTATTAATAGAGTATCTTCGTGCCTGCTCCGCAAGAATATAACCATTTACGGTATTTACTTTAATCGGATAATTTTTATTTTCAGTCTTATCTACAAGCGTTAAATTGCTTAAAAGTGCGTGCCGATTTCCAATATTGCTTATGTTTAAGGAAGGTACCTCTTGATTAGGATCAATTTTCCAATTTAGTTTGGTAATAGCATCTTTATTAACTACAAATACGGGTAATGATGAGCGCAATAATACATTTACGCCTTGAGCAGCTTTACGACTATCTATTGGTTTTGGTAGTTCATCAATAATAATACGATAGGTTTTTTCACCAGAAACAGGTGCTGGATTAATTCTGACTACACGCAAGTTATAAGAGTCATTGGGTTGTAGTTTTAAAAATGGTGGACTAATGGCGATCTCATCTGTAGGTGTTAACTGATCTTGACCATTTTTTTGAGTCCATTCAAATACGCGAATCTGTAAATCACTGCTTTCATTTGACTGATTAAATAAGCTAATTGATGAAGCATTTTGATTACTTAATATTTCAACATTCACAGGTGAAAGTCGAATCGTGGCAGCACTAATGGCGCTAGACAAAGATAAGAATAAACTTGTAATAATAAAAATATTTCTTTTCATGACTTGCTCAAATATAAATTTTTAATGTATTAGCCCTTTTAAAGGGCTAACAGTATTTCTAATTTATAAGAATTAATAAGTTACCGTTACAGTTACGCTATCAACATAGCTACCTGCACTTGGTAAAGTCGTTCCGGCAGGAATACGGCCATACACGTTAACAGTTTGAACATTACCATTCCCAGTTCCACTATAGGCAGTGGTTGCAATACCAATTGCTGTTGCACGACCTGTGTCAGAGAAGAGGTTATAAGGAATGTATTCTGTAGTGGTTGCTCCACCAATCATACGACGTTGTGTTGATAAAACATTCTGACCACCATCAAATGATAAAGTCCATGGCACAGTGTTGTTACATAACACTCTGATGGAAGTACCACCTGTGGTCGTGGTATCTGCGTCTACATTGCTAGCAAGAGAACTTAACGTACCAAAGTCCAAGACCGCATTTGAAGTTGTACCGGTAGCTGATGTATTTAGAACACAACTATTTGTTACTGTTGCTCTAACAGTTAATGTACCCGTTGCTGTAGCTGCATTTGCTGTATTGAGAGAAAATAATCCTATAGCAATTGCTGATAAATAATAAAAAGTCTTTTTCATGGTCTAAACCTTTTTACATTAAATTGTTGAAATTAATAGTTGTAAAAAAATTAACCCTTGCTATTACAATCATTTCTAATTTGACTGCTCTTTTAGAGCTTATATTTTTTACCCTATTTTTTCATAATACATAAAAAATATTAAAATGTATGACAGTATTTTTATTTTTAATTCCATTTAATAAAATAGAATTACTCAAATTAACTATTATTAACAAATGGTTAACATTTAAAATTATTAAGCTTATGATTTAACTTAATTTATTAAAAATATTCTAAAATTTATTGAAAAAAATTTAAGCAAATATGTCAATAAATATAGCTATTTTTTAAGCACTTAAAAGTCATTTACGGGCTTAATAATTTTAATTCTTATATTATCATTCTATCTAACTTTTAATTTCACATATCTTATTTAAATATATATTTAAAATAAACTATTTAATATTACAATTTAAATAGAAAGCAAAATGATGAATAGCGGAACAATAGTTCACTCCTATAAAATAATTTTCTTTCGTTTAAGCTTCAAATTTTGATAAAGAAATATAAAAAAAGGCCTCTTACGAGACCTTTATTTTATGGTTTTAAATCTAATTAAACGCTTAACATACTATTTAAAGTTTCAGAGACGTTTTTCGATTTCACTTTAGGCTGCAATGCTTGTAAAGCCTGTTGCACTTGAGTACGTTGCGGTTCAGCAAGTGTGTACCAACGTGACAATACCTGTAACAGACGTGAACCTAAAATTGGGTTCTTTTCATCAAGATATTGTGCAAGATTAATAAAGTGAGCTACACCAAATCCCCAAGTGTTTTCAGGGTTATTTGATAGCCCTCCACTCACCGCACGAATACGGTTTGGAGTCGTTAAATCATAGTCAGGATGTTGAGTCAGGTACTCGATCGTTTCTGCTGTCGCATTTGGGTTTGCTGCCTGAATCATGAACCATTGATCTAAAGACAAGGCTTCATCTTTAAAGCGGTCATAGAAATCAGCAAGTGCATCTTGAGCTTGAGGTGCATTTTGCCAAACCAATACACGTAACGCCCCTAAGCGTTCAGACATATTACCTGTGTTTTGATATTGTACGTGTGCAAGTTCAAATGCAGTTTGATCGCCCTGACGAGCCATCATCATCAGCATGATGTTCTTTAACGCACGCACACCCATTGCCAAAGAAAACTCTTTTTGCAGGTCTGGGTCAAGCGTAAGGTAAGTATCTTTCCAGAATGAACCCAACTCTTGTGCCAAACGATTCAGCAAGGCCTCACGTTTTACATGAATATCGGATGGTGCATAGTTCTGATCGATACGACTACCTAAGTAACCTTCACTTGGTACATCAAATAAACGCGATGCTAAAAGCGGGTCACGGCCAACTAGCTCAGGTAAAGTACTTTGAATAGCTTGAATGTAAGCATCAGCTGAATGGTCTTCTAGCAAAATACGCTCAAGCAAGGTTTGGGTTGCTTGCCACTGGTTAAAGCCATTCGTTTCGTGCTGAATTAAGAATGCTAATTCTGTATCGGTATAATCAAATACAAGATTTACAGGAGCTGAGAAATTACGAAGTAGCGATACCACGGGTTGCTCAGTCACACCAGTAAATTCAATGCTTGCCTCATCTTGGTCAAACAAGTACACGCCATCTTTAACATCGTTTACGAATAGACTGTCACTGTGCAATGTATATTGCTCACCTGTTTTAGCATTAAAGAGCGCTAAAGCCACAGGAATTGGAACAGCTTTTAAATTTGGGTATTTAGGATGTGCTTTCAGGCTTTGTTTAAAACTTAAACGGTAAGTTTGTGCTGCTGCATCATATTCACCTTTTGCTTCAAGCTTTGGTGTACCTGGTTGGTTATACCAAGTTAAGAATGCAGATAAATCTACACCAGAACCCGCTGTTAAAGCAGCAACCCAATCTTCTACAGTTACAGCCTGCCCATCATGACGGCGGAAATATTCGTCGGTTCCTTGACGGTATTTTTCTTTGCCCAGTAAAGTCGACATCATGCGGTTAATTTCCGCACCTTTTTCATAAACAGTTGCTGTATAGAAGTTATTAATTTCTACGAAGTGGTCTGGACGTGGCGGATGCGACAATGGACCTGCATCTTCAGGGAACTGATGAGATTTAAGCACAGCGACATCATCAATACGTTGAACCGCAGCAGATTGTAAATCTTCTGAGAAAGATTGATCACGGAATACCGTTAAACCTTCTTTTAAACAAAGTTGGAACCAGTCACGGCAAGTAATACGGTTCCCTGTCCAGTTATGGAAATATTCATGGGCAATCACAGACTGCACACGCATAATCGCTGCGTCAGTGGTGTACTCTTCATCGGCAAGTACACATGACGTATTAAAGATATTTAAACCTTTATTTTCCATTGCGCCCATGTTGAATTGGCTTACCGCAACAATCATATAGTTGTCGAGGTCATAGGCACGTCCATAGTGTTCTTCATCCCAACGCATAGAATGCTTTAATGCTTCTATCGCGATATGACATTTTGGAATGTCTTTCTCAATCGCATAGATTTCTAAAGCAACATCGCGCCCTTCAGACGTCGTATAACGATCTTTAAGAACAGCTAAATCACCAATGACACAAGCAAACAAGTAGCTTGGTTTTTTAGTCGGGTCTTGCCAGATCGCAAAGTGGCGGTTTTCGCCAACTTCACCTGTTTCTAGCAAATTACCATTGGCAAGTAACACTGGATATTTTTTGTCTGCTTCTACACGTGTAGTAAAGACTGAAAGTACGTCTGGACGGTCTGGATAGAACGTAATTTTGCGGAAACCTTCAGGTTCGTTTTGGGTTACAAACAACTCATCGGCTTTATATAAACCTTCTAATTGAGTATTAGTTTCAGGATGAATAATGACTTGTGTTTGTAAAATGACTTCAGCTGGTGCGTTAGTGATCACCAATTGCTCACTATCGAGTGAATATTGTGCAGAAGTAAGAATTTGTCCATTTAACTGAACAGATTGCAACTCAAGATCACGACCAAGTAAAACCAGATCGCCCTCAGTTTGGCGCTTCATCACCAACGTTGAATCAACAATTGTTTTATCGTCATATACTTGAATATCAAGATTAATTGATTCAACTAAAAACGCAGGTTTTTGATAATCTTTTAAATAAACTGTTTGATCTGCCTGAACTGGAGGCTGCGCCGCAATATTCATCTTTATTCCTTATATACTCGTCTAAAACGGCAGTATGAGTCGCCATGAAATATCATACGCCAAGTCATACATACTGTATTTGCTTACCTTTATAAAATTAATGGGACTTCATTGATACATTTCAAATTAGAATCTGGTTTTATTAGCACAGATTAGACCAAATTTACGATAATCGTTGTTTATATAAGCAATCTATACAATAAAAATAAAACACCTTTAGCTTTTAACATTTTTTAGAATCAGCTTACATTTTGGGCATGGTTCTTGCCTATTTAAATAGACCAATATGGGTATTTCAATAAGAGCAAGAGGTGTCAATATGGAATTAAAAGCACATTTTCATCGTTTAGAAAATATTAAAGCGATTCATGATTTACACGCAGCAGGACTCGATCACCATGTGATTGCGGTGTTCTTAACTGCGGAAGGCATTTCTATGACGACTCAGGAGGTTAGCTCCATTGTGAATACTTACGATGCACTAGGCAAAGTAAAATTACCAAGTAAAAAAGTACAGGCACTTATTAATGCCAAAAAACTTGGACAGAATGATGAGAACTTGCCGTGCCCTGTTTAATCAACAATTTAACTCGCGATGAAGACCTAAAATTCTCACATAGATTTTAGGTCTTTTTATTTTAACAACAAACGGAACTCGCAATCTCAGCCATATACAGTACGGCTGTGTATAATAGCCCCATCATTTTTTATTTTATGTTCGGAGCAAAATGGCCTTACAAATTCTACAGAAACAACTGGATGAAAGTAGCCATTGTCCTCTCTGCCAAGCTTCAATGTACTGGGTAGATGCCGAGCAATTTGAACAAGACATTCAATTTCATGAATGCAGTCATTGTCAGCACCGCGTATTTAAAGACGAAAAAATGACGTGCCACTGTGAACAATGTACAAAACAGCGTAAAAAGCTTTTACAGCAAACCCGCTTACAAGAACAACGTCAATTTAAATCAAAAGAACAGCCACAACGCAGTCTGGAACAGATCAGTTTTTTGCATAAACTTTTCTTGCTGAGTCTTTTAGATGAATATGCACGTGAAGAAATCACTCATGATGAATATATTCATTGGGACAAAATTAAATATCATCAGATCACCCCTAACTGGATGTTTCAGAGCTATTTAATTAAACAGCTACATAAAGATGGCATTTTGAATGCAAATGATCAAACTGAAGATCCACAGTGTTTTTATTTAAATATTCGTTTAGATGGCTACAGCGATCCAAGTTTATTTAGTGTGGCTCAACAACTACGTAATTGGTTTTATGAAAATTTAAGTTTCGGCGTTCCCTTTCGTAGTGCCGATGAAGTTAAAGACGTACTTTTTCAGGTGCTCTATCAGGAAATTATCCAGTTCATGCAATTTTATTGCCGAACTTGGGGCATTCAGATTGCTGGGAATTCAAATTTCCAAAGCTTTTGCTACCGCTTAATGGAATCATTGGCGATTGGACAGATCTATTATCTAATTCAGACGGCACTCGAATATCTTTATAAACAAAAAGCATTGCAACCTCGCAATGAGAAATTTATTAACACCAATTTGTTAAAGAAAACATTAGAACAATACCGTGAGAGAGCCTTAACTGAAAAGTGGGAAACCTCTATGCTGCCGCGTCCTCATAATATTCCATATAGTAAAATGAGTTATATTTTGCTTAACCGTTTCTTAGGTTATGACGAACAGATATTTGTACAACCTGTATGGAAAGCATGGCGCAAAATTGAACCACGTTTAAACTTTTATTCTGTCAAACGTTGTATGCATTGTGGTTCAAATGATTTAACCGTTGATTATGATGCGGCAGATTATGTTTCTTTGATTTGCCAAAAATGTAAGCATCAAGACCACTATTTTACCCACTAAATCTATATCACTTTAGCTTACTAGGGATAATAATATGACATCGACATCTAGTTTGATTGAACAGGTCATTGAAGCTTGGCAAAACATGCAGGCAAAAACGCCTCTTGTGCAATGTATTACCAATAGCGTTGCGGCTAACTATACAGCCAATGTGTTACTCGCTTCTGGTGCTTCACCTGCGATGATTGATAATCCTTATGAAGCAGAAAGTTTTACCAAAATTTCATCGGCTTTAAGCATTAATTTAGGCACCCCGACTTTAGAGCAAATGCAGGCCATGCAAATCTCTGCAAAAACAGCACAGCTTAATAACATTGCATGGGTACTTGATCCGGTGGGCTATGGGCCAGTTTTAGCTTGGCGCAGTCAAATGACTGATGAACTTTTACAGTTTAAGCCTAGTGTTATTCGTGGTAATGCTTCAGAAATCAGTACGCTTGCAGGTAATCAAGTTCAATCTAAAGGTGTTGATAGTACCCTAAGCAGTGATGATGCCTATCGACAAGCTTACGCGCTATTAGTACATACCGACTGTATCGCAATTTCAGGTGAGTCAGATTACATTTTATCTAAAGAACTAGATGTCGTTATCCAAGTGAACGGTGGCAGCCCCTTACAACCCAAAATTACAGCAACTGGTTGTGCTTTAGGTGCATTAATCGCTGCATATAGTGCAGTAACGACTCCAACCATTGCAGCACTTTCAGCACATGTGCATTTTGCAATTGCGGGTAAACTTGCTGCCAATCAGGCACAAACGATGGGAAGTTTTAGTACCATTTTTATGGACTATATCCATATGTTAGATGACAACCTGATTGAACAATATGCAAATATAAAGCTATTCGGTTTAAAGGCATAACCGCAAGTTATGCCTTTATTCCACTACTCTTATTTTAAAAGTAAGTAGATATCTGTAATAAGGTCACACTCTTTCACATCATGCACAAAGTTATGATAGTGAAAGAAAACTGGATATTCCCCTACTTCTTCGGCTTGCTCAGGTAACCAGTTTCTAAAGATGTAATAAACACTATCTTTAATCTGGTCGTGGCTACCCAAATGTCTTACGGTCGCATAACGACCGGCAGGAATTTCCCCTGTTAGTACGCCGTAACTATTTTCCGGTACAGCCTTTTCAATTGAACCAGCAATATCAAATCGAAACTCGTCAGACGGTGTCTGCTCAGGGTCTGCAAACGGAATACCATAAGTTCTAGACTTGGTCACAGGCGACAAACCTGTTTCTTTGCGCCAAGCAATAAAACGTGCAGCGGTTTCAAAGACTTTATCTGGACTGCCTAAATGCGATAGATAGGCAATCTTTTCAGCAGGACGCTCAACAATATTTACATTCATTTTTAGCTCACTTTTTGGAAGTGTAAAAACAAACTTCTGGTGCCAAGATTCCCAGTCTGGTTTATCTCTAAAAGCCCGAGGAGTTTGATCAAATGAACGCTTAAATGCACGAGTAAATGCCTCTGGACTATCAAACCCTGCTTGCAATGCAATCTCAATAATCTTGAGATCAGGTTCAAAAGCCAATTGAAAAGAGGCCCGCTTTAAACGAGAAAGTTGAATAAACTTCATCACATTTAAACCAATATGAATGGCAAAAATACGATGAAAATGAAACTTAGATAAGGCCGCAATTTGGCTCAATCGGTCAACATCTAAATCTTCATCTAAATGTCTTTGAATATAATCGCAAACCAGTTGCAGCTTTTGTATATATACAGCCATACATTCATGTCTGTTCATTCGATAGCACTACTTTTACATAGTGCTGATCTCTATTCTTGATCGAAATTGCGTTTTTTAGTGTTATACAACTTGTTTGAAATAATCTTCTCTTGGCATATCAACAAGCTCAACGCACAATTGAATTTCTTTATTAAACTCTTGCTGTAGATAATTTTTATTGCTGAGCGCCGTTAATAGCTGATCACCCATTAGCTGTTTTTGTTCGTCAGTTCTTCCAGACAAAATATAAACTTTTACATGAATATAAGCTTGATCAGCCCCTAAGCCAATGAGAAAAACCTCGTCTTTACGCGCACGGCTTTTAATGTCTTCTGGACTAAATAGCTCTGTCTCAATCAGTGTGGTATTAATTTCTTCAAGTAATTGTTTTGCGTTTAATCCAGTTAAGTTTTCTGAATAATCAACTACAACGTGCGGCATAGCCACCTCAATTTATGTAATAAGTAATTAAGCCAATCAAACTTTACTCAATAAATAATAAAGCTAATCGAACCTGATCATATCCCATTCGAGGACTAGTTGCTTCAACAATTGGTCTTAGTTTGATCGAACCATCATCAGAAAAATGATCTGGATTTTGACGTTTTTTCAGCTTCTTATAAATTTTACGAATTTCTTCGACTACTTCTTCCCCCGGATGAGCAACGGAAATATCTAGCTTTTGTTCTTTATGAAGTCGAGCCAAATGATTAATGATGGTTGCTGGTGTCAGACCACGCTCATGCGCGATGTCTTCAATTTCATAGCCTTCTTCAAACAACGCACGTGTCTCGTCTAGCGTTGCCGTAGCGTAATTTTGCTTTCCACCTTTTGCGAGTTTCTTCTCATTACGAGAAATCTCAGTTTCATTTAAGGTGCCGCCACAGTGACGAATAAAGGCTTTATGCTGAGCGGTTAAATCTACATCTGCAAAGTTGTCTTCAGCTTCTTTAGAAAGCTCTTGGAAACGACGATCAGCTTTGACAGCTAAACTATCTAACTCTAAAGCTTGCTCGTTAATCCCTAATAACTTAAGACCAGTTAAAGATTTTAAACGCGATAAGGCTACATAACCCTGACCTTTTTCGAAGGTATTCGTAAGGTTAATTTCAGCAGCTTCCAAAGTCATACCTTGGCTTTTATGAATGGTAATTGCCCACGCTAAACGAAGTGGAATTTGCTGGAAACTGGCAATCACTTTACCTGCCTCGTTTTCAACTGACCATGTTTCAGGAGCAACCAGCAATGTCGTACCATCAGTTAGTTTTACCTTTGGTAATAAGCCATTTTCGTCATCTTCTTCAAAGCCAATAACTTCACCTAAACTCCCGTTGATATAACCCATATCAAAGTTGTTTTTTACGAACATGACTTTTGCATGTTTCTTTAAGGTAAGTTCTTCTGGTGCGCGTACCGAAGATTTTAAAGTTTCTAATAACTTTTCATTACCATCTAAAACGGCATTGAATTGATGCCCTTCATTATCAATTTCATTTAAGTGCTGATAATTGATATTGTCGACATCCATATTGTGCGTATAAAGACGAGTAAAGGTCTCACCAATATCATGCGAGCGTGATTGACGTAATGCGTGTAAATGATCTGATTGAATATTCTGCGCACGAATGGCATTTAAAATCTGATTAAGAATTTCATCATCTTGACGGTGTTGTTCTGTTAAATAACATACGCGAAATTTGGCTTCGACCCATGCATCCGACATAAAACAGAACTTATCACGGTTGGCTTCACTATTACGCCCAACGGGTGGCAACTGAAAGAAATCTCCAGCCACAATGACTTGAATACCGCCAAACGCTTCATCACTTTCTTTAAAATATTTTAAAACCTGATTGACCAGATTAAGCTGCTTAGCATGTAGCATCGAGATTTCATCGATGACGAGAACTTGCGCATTTTCAAGGTGTTCCTTGAGATATTTGCGCTCTTTCATACGTTTTAGGTCATCGTCAGTTAACTGATCTTTAATACCGATGCCCGCCCATGTATGAATGGTCATGCCGTTCATATGTGTTGCAGCAATACCTGTAGATGCCGTAATTGCCACAGGCACTTTACGTGCTTTTAGGTATTGGATGTACTGATTAAGTGTATAGGTTTTCCCTGC
>NZ_JZFB01000001.1:1223409-1243748 GCF_001188385.1 Acinetobacter sp. V2
AGCAGTTTAAGCGCAGTTTCCTGTTTCATAATCTCATAAGTACATCTTCAACAGCCCATAGCTTAACGACTTTCCCGAAAAAATTAAATGAATGCGCCAGAATTTCTGTAAAATCATTATAAATCAATAACTAATAATAAAATAATATTTGGTAGGTTTTTGGTAGGTAGGAAAATAATCTTCGCATCACAATACTAAGGCCATGGTGAGGCTCACCTGTAATAACAAACAATGGATTTATGGAAGAAGGAATCACTCCATGGCTTTTAAAAATATTGCAGATCAAACAAACGGTTTTTATATTCCCTGCGTATCACTCTTTGGACCAGGATGTGCCAAAGAAATTGGTACAAAGGCGCAAAACCTCGGCGCAAAAAAAGCATTAATTGTGACCGATGAAGGCTTATTTAAATTTGGTGTCGCAGATCTTATCGCAAACTATTTAACTGAAGCAGGCGTTGCGAGCCATATTTTTCCGGGTGCAGAACCTAACCCAACCGATATTAATGTTCATAACGGTGTAAATGCCTATAACGAAAATGGCTGTGACTTTATTGTCTCTCTAGGTGGCGGATCATCTCATGACTGTGCAAAAGGGATTGGTCTAGTCACTGCTGGTGGTGGTCATATTCGTGACTACGAAGGTATTGATAAAAGCAAAGTGCCAATGACACCGCTCATTGCAGTAAATACAACGGCTGGTACCGCATCTGAAATGACCCGTTTTTGTATTATTACCAATACAGACACTCACGTAAAAATGGCAATTGTCGACTGGCGTTGTACCCCACTGATTGCCATTGATGACCCGAAACTCATGATCGCAAAACCAGCTGGTTTAACAGCGGCAACGGGTATGGATGCGTTAACCCATGCAGTTGAAGCATATGTGTCTACAGCAGCAAACCCAATTACCGATGCGTGTGCAGAAAAAGCGATTACGATGATCAGCCAGTGGTTACAACCTGCTGTCGCAAATGGTGAAAATATCGAAGCACGTGATGCAATGAGCTATGCACAGTACTTGGCTGGTATGGCATTTAACAACGCATCTTTAGGTTATGTTCACGCAATGGCTCATCAGTTGGGCGGTTTTTACAACCTACCTCACGGCGTATGTAATGCAATCTTGTTACCACACGTGTGTGAATTTAACTTAATTGCTTGCCCAGATCGTTACGCAAAAATCGCAGATTTAATGGGTGTAAGAACTCATGGGTTAACAGTGATGGAAGCTGCATATGCTGCTATTGATGCCATTCGTAAACTGTCTTCATCAATTGGTATTCCATCTGGTTTAAAAGAGCTAGGTGTGAAAACTGAAGACCTTGCGGTGATGGCAGATAATGCTCAAAAAGATGCATGCATGTTGACCAACCCTCGTAAAGCAAACCATGCACAAGTTGTGGAGATTTTTAAAGCAGCACTTTAATACTGATGTAATGGCATATCCCTCTAGTAAGTCAAATCCCTCCGACCGTTGACTTACTTTTTTCGGGAATACTTAGCTCCAGCGGTATTCCCTTTTTTTAAAAACTATATTCCAACCTTCTCTAAACCTGATTGACAATTCGCCCATTTCATTTAAGGATACTCAGCATGTCTTAATTACAATAGCTCGATAAAAATGAATACATCTTCAGCTAATCAAAATTATGTTCCAGATATTTTAGGTACTGGCTACGATCAACTTACACTCAACTTTCCTAATGATTACGAAGGAAAAGTTGTAGCTACCTTAGTACGCAAAAAGGCCGCTCAATCGACTCAAAAAGCCGTGCTGTATATTCATGGTTTTTTAGATTATTTCTTTCAAACCGAAATGGCTGAGCAATTCAATGAGCATGGTTATGACTTCTATGCCTTGGATTTAAGAAAATACGGCCGTTCAAAGCTACCCCATCAAATTTTCTATAATGTGCTTGATTTAAATGAATACGATGCCGAAATTACACAAGCATTAGAGATTATTGGTAAAGAACAGCACACACAAGTCTTACTTGCAGGGCATTCGACTGGCGGTTTAACGGCGACGCTTTATGCTGCCCATAACCCAAACCACCCTCTGATTAAAGGACTTTGGGCAAACAGCCCGTTTTATGACTTCAATTTAAGTCTAGTCGAAAAGAAATTTGGTATTCCAGTACTTAGTCGTGTAGGAAAATATCTGCCAAAAGTTAAATTCCCAAGTCAATTAAACAAATGGTACACCGCGAGCCTTCACAAACAGCTCAAGGGCGAATGGGACTTTAATCTGGACTGGAAACCTACCTCTGCCCCTACGGTTCAACTCAGCTTTTTACATGCGATTCATACGGCACAAAAAGAAATACATCGCGGTGTTAAACTGAATGTTCCCGCACTGATTATGCACTCTCATCAGACTAAAAACCCTAAAAAATGGGGAGCAGATGCGACTCAAAGCGATGTAATTTTAGACGTTAAAGACATTGAAAAATTTGGTAAAAAAATCAAAGGCGATGTCTCTGTTGTCTCTATTCACAATGGGTTGCATGATTTAGTCCTTTCGGCCCAGCCAGTACGAGAACAAGTCTATCAACAATTGTTTCAGTGGCTGGATCAAAAAATCACTTAACTGAGCTTAGGTGAGTCAAGGTATTTCATCAGCAATTGATGCGCAGGATGTTCGCTCGGTACTAACTCCATAAGACGTTCTACCGCATCGATTGCTTCAGGAAAATGAGCTAAATGCTTAAGTAATAAATCCGTTTCTTGCGTTTTAAAAATTGCATCACTCAAGCGCGATTCAAGGCAGTCACGCCATGCACATAAAAACGGACTTTCCGTTTTTGCCAGAAATACACCTGTGTAAAGCTGCAAAGCCGAGGCTGCATATCCGGCATCCAGTGCTTGTTCAGCTTGTAAAAAATCGGCTTCAACATGCACCAGCAAACGATATGGACGTGACCCCAGTAAGCCACCCAAAATATCTCGTAGTTGAGACATTTCAGCTTTAAGCGTACCCATACTGACTTTACGTTCGCCATAAAGTGCCTGATAGAGATGCTCTAAAGTTAAGCCATGTGGACATAACGCCAATATGGTTAAAATTTCAATTTGACGCGGTGTTAATAATAAACTTTTGCCATTAAATTTAACTTGTGGCGTCGAAAAAGCACGGATATGTAATTGCTGGCGCTGCTGCTCTAGCAAAGCAGATTGAATAATGGATGCACAACGTTCAGCAGCCAATATTCCTAAACTATTATGATTCTTCCACGTTGTTGATAAATCAACGACACCTAGGGTTTGTTTTGAGTATGGATCGATAATCGGTGCGGCATAGCACACCCACTCGTGGATCGATTCCATGTAATGTTCATTTGAAAAAACACAGCTTGATTGTTGAGTTTTTAAAGATAAAGCCAAGGCATTTGTGCCCACAAATTCTTCGCGCCATTGACCACCCTGCACAAAATGTACACGTTCAGCAGCACTTTGCATTTGAGCACTTGGAGCAGTCCAAATAATGGTACTGCCGATATCACCGACAGCAATCACCATTGAAGATTGCTCTGCAATATGACGTAAATCGTCAGCACACTGACTTAAAGCCATATCTAAAGCATTTTGTGAAGCAGATTTTTTTTCGACTAATGGAGCCGCAAAGCGCTCCTTAGGAATCGCAGCAGAAGCTGATCGTTCCCATGAGCTTGCAATACTTTGGCCGAGTTTGGCAGCATTCTGAGGAGAGAGACTATTTTGCGTGCGCAGTTGATCAATCAACGTCCGTTGCTGCAATAAATCCTTTTTTGTGAACATTTGTAAATTCCTTATATATCCACATTTCTATTCCAACCTTTCTCCAACCTTCTTCTTTATATCCTAATTATACAAAGTACGAAAGTACCTACTGACAGGGTTCTTGTTAGTCTTTAGTCCTAAAAAGCAAAGGAATATTTATATGCGCTATATCGATCCAAATCAACCAGGCTCAAAAGTTCAATTTAAATCACAATACGAAAATTTTATTGGCGGTGAATGGGTAGCACCTGTAAAGGGTGCGTATTTTGACAATGTATCTCCTGTTGATGGAAAAGCTTTTACACGTATTCCACGCTCTAGTGCCGAAGATATTGAACTCGCTCTAGATGCAGCGCACAAAGCGAAAGCAACATGGAATAAAGCATCACCAACAGTACGCTCGAACATCCTTTTAAAAATTGCTGATCGTTTAGAAGCAAATCTTGAAATGCTTGCTGTAGCAGAAACTTGGGATAACGGTAAAGCAGTCCGTGAAACTTTAGCAGCCGACCTTCCACTTGCGATTGACCATTTCCGTTATTTCGCTGGATGCATTCGTGCTCAAGAAGGTGGCATCTCTGAAATTGATGAAGATACCATTGCGTATCATTTCCACGAACCACTAGGTGTCGTTGGTCAAATCATTCCATGGAATTTCCCGATTTTGATGGCAGCATGGAAACTTGCACCTGCTTTAGCAGCTGGTAACTGTGTGGTGATTAAGCCAGCTGAGCAAACCCCAGTGGGTATTTTGTTGGTGGCTGAACTCATCCAGGATATTTTACCACCGGGTGTACTCAATATTGTCAATGGTTTCGGTTCAGAAGTCGGCCGACCGTTAGCAACAAACCCACGTATTGCAAAAATCGCGTTCACAGGTTCAACTCAAACTGGACAAATGGTGATGCAATATGCGACTGAAAATATTATTCCAGTCACCTTAGAACTTGGCGGTAAGTCACCAAACCTTTTCTTTGAAGATATCATGGATAAAGAAGATGACTTCTTAGAAAAAACGCTGGAAGGTTTTGCGATGTTTGCCTTAAACCAAGGTGAAGTATGTACTTGTCCTTCTCGTGCTTTAGTACAAGAAAGCATTGCTGATCAGTTCTTAGAGATGGCCGTCGAGCGTGTAAAACGTATTAAAACTGGTCATCCACTTGATACTGAAACAATGATTGGTGCTCAAGCATCTCTACAACAACAAGAGAAAATCTTACGTTGTATTAACACTGGTCGTGAAGAAGGTGCAGAGCTCTTACTTGGCGGTAGCGGCCGTAAAGAAGTAGGCGATGGTTACTATGTTGATCCGACTATTTTTAAAGGTCACAACGGCATGCAAGTTTTCCAAGAAGAAATTTTTGGACCTGTACTTGCTGTGACAACGTTCAAAGACTTTGATGATGCAATTAAAATTGCCAATGACACCATGTATGGTTTAGGTGCAGGTGTATGGTCACGTTCAGCTCACATTTCTTATCGTGCAGGTCGTGCTATTGAAGCTGGCCGTGTTTGGACAAACTGCTACAACATCTACCCTGCACATGCTGCATTTGGTGGTTACAAGAAGTCTGGTATTGGCCGCGAAAACCATAAGATGATGCTAGATCATTATCAACAAACTAAAAACTTGTTAGTGAGTTATTCAACTAAACCAATGGGCTTCTTCTAAGTTTCGCACCAAGTTGATACCAAACTATCAACACTAGAAAGAAGTAAGATGACTAATCATATAAGAAGCCAGTAATTTAGATTGCTGGCTTCTTTATTTCCGATTGTTAAGCTTGAATTTTTATCATTTAGAATAAAAAAAACTCCATCTACTCTCTGAAGTGCTTCATTTAGGCATTGCTTTTGCATTGATTCATACAAACCCACTCGCAGGAGTATTGTATGAATCAACCAGAAACAGCTTCCGTCATTTCTTCAAGCACAGAAGTTTCATCAGCAGAATATTTTGCTCAGCGTCAACTCAAACAAGGTACGGTTGGTTGGTTACTCCTGATTGGTTTAGGCGTAGCTTATGTGATATCGGGTGATTTTGCTGGCTGGAACTTCGGCATTGCTCAAGGTGGTTGGGGTGGCATGTTTATTGCCACTGCCCTCGCTGCAATTATGTATCTGTGCCTGTGTCTTTCTATGTCAGAAATGTCCACCATGATGCCGACAGCAGGTGGCGGTTATAGTTTTGCACGTGCTGCTTTTGGTCCTTTTGGGGGCTATTTAACAGGAACAGCCATTTTAATTGAATATGCGATTGCTCCTGCGGCGATTGCCGTATTTATTGGCGGTTATTGCGAATCTTTATTTGGCATAAATGGCTGGATGATTTACCTCGCCTGCTACGCTATTTTTATGGGCATACATCTAAAAGGTGCTGGCGAAGCCTTAAAAATTATGTTCGCAATTACACTTGTCGCAGCTGTTGCTCTGATTGTGTTTATTGTCGCAATGGTTCCACATTTTAATACACAAAATCTGTTAGATATTCCTGTTGGCACAGCAGCTGGTGCAAGTCGTTTTCTACCTCATGGCTATTTAGGCATCTGGGCCGCAGTTCCTTTTGCAATCTGGTTTTTCCTTGCAGTTGAAGGTGTGCCATTAGCCGCCGAAGAAGCAAAAGATCCAGCAAAATCTCTTCCACGCGGTTTAATCGGTGCAATGCTCATCTTAACGGCGTTTGCCATGCTCATTTTATTCTTGGGTGCAGGCGCAGCAGGTGCAAGTACTTTGCAAAACTCAGGAGCTCCCCTCGTCGATGCTCTGGTTAAAGTTTATGGCACCAACACTTGGCTTGCGACATTCGTAAACTTTGTGGGTTTAGCTGGTTTAATTGCAAGTTTCTTTTCAATTATCTATGCCTATTCCCGTCAAATTTTTGCACTTTCTCGCGCTGGTTACTTACCTACTTCACTCTCTTTAACCAATAAAAATAAAGCGCCTTATCTCGCAATTATTATTCCGGGCATTATTGGGTTCTTGCTTTCACTGACCAAAGAAGGCGATTCACTGATTTTAATCGCGGTTTTTGGTGCCACCATTTCCTATGTGTTGATTCTTTTATCCCACATCAAACTACGCCTATCTAAACCCGACATGCCTCGTCCTTATAAAACTCCTGGAGGAATCGTTACTTCAAGTATTGCCTTAGTTCTAGCAGTCGCTGCTGTCGTTGCGGGCTTTGTTGTTAATCCAAAAGTTTGGTTTATTGCTGCCGCTATTTATGTCGTATTTATTGCTTACTTTTTATTCTATAGCCGTTATCATTTAGTTAAAGGTACACCAGAAGAAGAGTTTGCAAATATTAAAGCCGCAGAACAAGAACTATAAAAAAGGATGCAACTATGAGTTATCGCAATATTGTCGCCAATCAACAGTATCACTTTGCTGACTTGAAGAGCTTGATGGCAAAAGCCACACCTTTACGTTCTGGCGATGAATTAGCAGGTGTAGCGGCCAGAGACGCAACCGAACATGTTGCGGCACAAATGACTTTGGCCGATGTACCACTTAAAACCTTTTTGAACGAAGTTATGGTCGATTATGAAACTGATGAAATTACACGACTGATTATTGATGAACATGATCTGGCAGCTTTTGCCCCTATTTCACACTTTACAGTAGGTGATTTTCGAAATTGGTTACTTGGAGAAGAAGCAACTGCTCAAAGTTTAAAAGCATTAGCATCAGGTTTAACTCCAGAAATGGTGGCTGCTGTCAGCAAAATTATGCGCAATCAAGATTTGATTTATGTTGCCAGCAAATGTGAGGTAATTACCCAGTTTCGCAACACGATTGGTTTAAAAGGCCATCTTTCTACCCGTTTACAACCGAACCACCCCACCGATGATGTGCTTGGTATTTCTGCCAGTATTTTAGATGGTTTAATGTATGGCAATGGTGATGCTGTGATTGGCATTAACCCTGCAACAGATAACCTGCATAATTTGTCAGAGCTACTGAAATTACTTGATCATGTCATTCAGGAATATCAAATTCCGACACAATCTTGTGTACTCACCCATATCAGCTCAGGCATTCAACTTGCTGAAAAAAATGTGCCGATTGATTTAATGTTTCAATCAATCGCTGGTACGCAGCTGGCTAATGAAGGTTTTGGAATATCTCTCGATTTACTACAAGAAGGATATGAAGCCACACTCGCACTCAAACGCGGAACCATTGGTCAAAATGTTATGTACTTTGAAACGGGTCAAGGCAGTGCGTTATCCAGCAATGCACATCACGGCGTGGACCAACAAACATTAGAAACGCGTGCTTATGCAGTGGCCCGTAAATACAATCCCCTTTTAGTGAATACAGTCGTTGGCTTTATTGGTCCCGAATATCTTTTTAACGGCAAACAAATTATACGTGCAGGTCTAGAAGACCACTTCTGCGGTAAGTTACTCGGAGTGCCAATGGGCTGCGACATTTGCTATACCAACCATGCCGATGCTGACCAAAATGATATGGATGTTCTACTTACTCTATTTGGTGCTGCGGGCATTAATTTTATTATGGGAATTCCGGGTTCAGACGATGTCATGCTCAACTATCAAACGACCTCGTTCCATGATGCTCTCTATTTAAGACAACTCCTCGGTTTAAAACCCGCTCCTGAGTTTTCAGCTTGGCTTGAACAGCAAGGTATTTTTAAACAGCAAAACTCTCAAATTTGTTGGGCAGACCATATGCCTGACCAATTCTCTCGTCTGCTCATGAACTAGGGAGAACACCATGAAACTGAACCGTGATATTCAATATCCATCTTCTACTCATCAAGATCAATGGGAAAAACTTAAACAGTTTACTGAAGCCCGTATTGCTCTGGGCCGTGCGGGTTGTAGTATCCCAACACGAGCCTTACTTGAATTTCAGTTGTCGCATGCACAAGCAAAAGATGCGGTTTATCAAGACATGGATGTTACCTATTTATCTGAACAATTAGCGCAAAGACAGCTGCAAAGTCTTCATGTACAAAGTAATGCTCCTAATAAGGAAGTCTATCTTAAACGTCCTGATTTAGGACGTCAGCTTTCAGATCAATCAAAAGATGTCTTAATTAAGAAGTATGCAGAAGGTCCTCAACAATACGATGTTTGTATTGTGGTCGGTGATGGACTCTCTGCAAGAGCAATTGAAGCGAATGCTATTCCATTCATTACTGCGCTAAGTGAGCAAGTTCAGCAAGAAAACTGGACTCTTGCGCCCATTTCACTGGCAACAGGCAGTCGGGTTGCTTTAGGTGATGAAGTTGCTGAGATCTTTAAGGCACCCATGCTAGTGATGCTCATCGGTGAGCGCCCTGGTTTAAGCTCTCCTGACAGTATGGGAATTTACTACACATGGAATGCATATTCAGGCTGCCTTGATGCTAAACGTAATTGTATTTCTAATGTCCGCTCTGCAGGCTTAAGTATTCCAGTTGCGGTACAACGCTTAATGACATTAATGAAAAAATCAAAACAGCTCGGCTTTTCAGGCGTTAATTTAAAAGATGAACATCAACTTTCAGATTTAGGTCTTGAGGGAACTCAAAAGCTATTATTTTAAACAGTAGAATATGTTTAGGGATTTATTGATAAATAGATAATCCTTTGCATAACAACATCATTTTAACGAAAAATATCAATTTTCAGGTATTGACGATTTATACAGATATTTTCTTCTTTATATTTATCGCTATACTCCACCTATTGATCTTCTATGAATCATTTGTATGAGCACAACAAACGCCTTCCCAAAAACTATTTATGCCATTCAGCATCTTGCTTTCGAAGACTTAGGTTCATTAGAAGATGTCTTTTATCAACTCGGATTTCGCGTCCGTTATTTTGAGGCAGGTGTTGATGATTTAACCCCTGCTTTTTCACATGAAGGTTTAACTATTATTTTAGGCGGTCCAATCGGAGTTTATGAAACTGACGATTATCCATTCTTAAAAGATGAAATCGCTTTACTCAAACAACGTTTAGCAGCTGACAAGCCTACACTTGGTATTTGCCTAGGTGCACAGCTTATTGCTCATGCACTTGGCGCAAAAGTATATGCAGGACATCAAAAAGAAATTGGCTGGGGTCCACTCAGCTTAAGCTTACGCGCTAATCAGGTTTTATCTGGTTTGCTTAACAATGTTCATGTTCTACATTGGCACGGCGACACTTTCGATCTTCCTGAAAATGCGGTGCTATTAGCAAGTTCCGATGTTTATACCAATCAGGCATTTGAAGTCGGTAATAATATTCTTGCCTTGCAGTTCCACATTGAAACGACTGAAGAACATTTTGAAAAATGGCTCATTGGTCATACATGTGAACTTCGCCATGCAAATATTTCAATTCCAAAACTTCGCGAAGAAAATCAGCAATATGCTCAAAATCTCGAACATGCTGCTTTTGATGTTATTCAAAAATTTCTTAAACGAATTGGATATAGTGGTTAATCTTTAATTCAATATATTAGTTAAATTATACTTAGAAAGCCAAATGCTCATTTTTTACCCAGAGATGGATTATTAATCCGTCTTTGGGAACCTTTATAATTAATTTCCGTGTATTATTAATTTATTAACTTTGTAACATAAAATAAACGCTGATTTACTATGGAAATCCTGAAATTTATTAAAAGCTTTAATACAGTAAACACTTATTTATTGCTAGCATCTATTCTTCTTATAATCATTGTTCTTTATTTCTACGTGGTTAATCCGGCTTAGCTTAATTTGCCAAAGCACCATAAAGCATAATATATGTAAGAAAATAGATATAAAAAAGCCCAACTGAGTTGGGCTTTTTTATATCTGCTATTTGCTCAAAAACATTTTACGCGTCTTACTTTTTCTCAGGCTTAAAGCTATCTTTTAAATCGAGAATACGGTTAAACACTGGTTTTTCAGGAGTGTGATCGTGTTGATCAGCAACAAAATAACCTTCGCGTTCAAACTGGAAACGATCTTCTGGACTCGCTTGTGCCAAAGCAGGTTCAATTACAGCTTCTAACACTTGCAATGAATCTGGATTTAAGTTCGCTAAGAAATCATCACCTGTTTCAGGATCTGCTTCTGTGAACAAACGGTCATAAATACGTACTTCAGCAGGAATACCTTTTGTTGCAGATACCCAGTGAATTACGCCTTTCACTTTACGGCCTTCAGGGTTTTTACCTAAAGTTTCAGGATCGATTGAACATTTCAGCTCAATCACTTCACCATTAGCATCCTTAATAACTTCATCACATTTAATGACATAAGCATGGCGTAAACGCACTTCACCATCAGGAACTAAACGCTTGAAGCCTTTTGGTGGTACTTCTTCAAAGTCTTTACGGTCAATATAGATTTCCTTAGTTAAAGGAATCACACGGTCACCCATATCTACGTTTGGATGGCGAGCATGTGTAAGATCCATATCTTCTGGTAAATTAGTTAAAGTCACTTTAAGTGGACTTAAAACAGCCATTCCACGCGCAGCTGTATTTTCCAAAGATTGACGAATACAGAACTCAAGCATTGCAACATCTACAATACCGTCAGTTTTAGATACACCTACACGCTTACAAAACTCACGTAAGCCTTCTGGTGTGAAACCGCGACGACGCATACCCACTACAGTCGGCATACGCGGGTCATCCCAACCATTCACATGACCACCTTCCACCAATTTACGTAATTTACGTTTTGATGTAATGGTGTAGTCCACATTTAAGCGTGAAGATTCATATTGATGCGGAACCGCTTGAGATTTTACCTTTTCTACAATCCAGTCATAAAACGGACGGTGATCTTGGAACTCTAATGTACAAAGTGAATGAGTAATCCCCTCGATCGCATCAGACAATGGATGAGCATAGTCATACATTGGATAGATTTTCCATTTATCACCTGTTTGGTGATGTTCTGAATGCAATACACGATATAAAATTGGATCACGCATGTGTACGTTTGGACTTGCCATATCAATTTTGGCACGTAAAACTGCTTCACCCTCTTTAAATTCGCCACTACGCATTTTTTCAAAACGCGCAAGGTTCTCTTCAACAGATGCATCACGGTATGGTGAATTTTTACCCGGCTCAACAAAACTACCGCGGTTTAACTTAATTTCTTCTGGAGATTGTAAATCAACATAAGCATCACCTTGCTCAATAAGTTGAACAGCCCATGCATATAATTGATCAAAATAACCCGATGCATAGCGCGGCTCACCATTCCAGTTAAAACCAAGCCATTTCACATCATTAGCAATACCGTCAACATACTCTTGTTCTTCAGCATCAGGGTTTGTATCGTCAAAACGTAAATTACATAACCCATCAAATTCTTCAGCCACACCAAAGTTTAGGCAAATTGCTTTTACATGACCAATATGTAAATAGCCATTTGGTTCTGGTGGAAAACGCGTTACGATCTGCTTTGCACGCCCAGCAGCCAAGTCTTCAGTAATGACTTGGCGAACGAAATCTAAGCCAGCCTGTTGTTCTTGCTGCGCAGAATCGACAGAGGCATGAGTATTCGGTGTCGGGTTATTTGGCAGGCTCGAGACAACATCATTAGGCTTCATAGTGTATCAATCACTTCTTTGTAGATAAAATTTCGAAAAATTTAAACGCTATCTTCATTTTTCACAAAGATTTTAACGTTTTTTACTTGCCTTGTAGTTTACAGTTTGCTTATGCTTCTCTCAACCAAAAACCCATGGTCATAAGCCCATGTTTAGGAGATTAATGTAATGAGTTTTCCTCAAGTCGAATTAAACACCAATAAAGGTCGTATTGTTCTTGAACTGAATGCTGAAAAAGCACCTAAAACAGTAGCAAACTTTTTAGAATATGTACGTGACGGTTTTTATGACGGCGTTATTTTCCACCGCGTCATTGATGGTTTCATGATCCAAGGTGGCGGTATGGATGAAAACTTCAAAGAAAAAGCGACACGCGATTCAATTGAAAACGAAGCTGATAACGGTTTAAGCAATGACGAAGGTACGATTGCAATGGCGCGTACTCAAGCTCCTCACTCAGCGTCTGCTCAATTCTTCATCAATGTAAAAAATAACTCTTTCTTGAACCATACTTCTAAAACTGCTCAAGGTTGGGGTTATGCTGTATTTGGTAAAGTTGTTGAAGGTTTAGATGTTGTTGAAGCGATCAAAGGTGTTCGCACTGGCAACCGCGGTTATCACGCTGACGTTCCTTTAGAAAATGTAGTAATCGAATCTGCTAAAATTATTTCTGAATAATTTTAGGATAAAGCTGTGACTTATCTGTTTATCTCAGATTTACATTTGTCACCTGAACACCCTCGACTCGTTCGAGGGTTTTTAGACTTATTGGTGCATTACCAGCATAAAAATACTCAACTCTACATCTTAGGCGACTGGTTTAATGCCTGGATTGGAGATGACTATTCAGCACCATGGCTTGATGAAATTGTTGAGGCCTTAAAAGACTTTAATCAAAAAGGGAATCAGGTTTACTTTCAAGTCGGTAATCGTGATTTTGCGCTTAATCAGGTTTTCCTCAATAAATTTAATGGCGTCTTACTCCCTGACGTTTATTCCCTCAATATCGCAGGACATCAATATCGTCTAGAACACGGCGATGCATTATGTACAGATGATATTTCTTATCAAAGATTTAAAAAGATTATTCGAAATCCGCTCTTAGTTGCTCTTTTACGCCGGACTCCTCTCAGTTTTCGCACTAAACTAGTGAATGGCTTTCGCAAAAGAAGCTCCGCTGATAAACAGCAAAAAAGCTATGAAATTATGGATGTAAATGAACAAGCTGTTATTTCTGCTTTAGAAGATGTAGATATACTGATTCATGGACATACTCACCGCCCTTCAATTCATCAGGTACAAGCTAAACAACGAATTGTTCTTGGCGATTGGCGTGAAGATCAGGCTTATATTCTGGAAATTGATCCATCCTCAAATACGCAACAGCTCGAATTGATTGTCTGGAATTATTAACTAGAAATTAGTCACTTTTTATTTCAACTTTCAATTCTTTAATTTTTTTATTTAAATCAGAATCGTAAATCACACACATGCTGGCAATAAATATAAATCTCCAGCTTATTTGTGCATGATCGTGATAATCAATGTATAAAATAAGAAGACTCAATACAAATATAAGAATGATAAAGGCTTTAACAATTCTAATTTCTCGCAACTTACTCTTTGCATTTGTTGGCATTAAATCAATCATTTTCAATAAATTACTAAAACTTTATATAAACATTATATTTCTTTATCGAATTACATAGGAAATGTTTTTGAATAAAATAGCGTATGATGGCAAAGATTAAATTCTCTCAATTGCCATAAGATTGATATGGAGCACACCTATGGACCTATTGAATTCTGTTAAAAGTCGCTATACAACAAAAGCGTATGATTCTGAAAAGAAAATTCCTCAAGAAAAAATTAATAAATTATTAGAAATTTTACGTTTTACGCCTTCTTCAGTAAATATTCAGCCTTGGCATTTCGTAGTTGCAGATAATCAGGCAGCTAAAGAACGAATTGCAAAAGCCTTAACAGGTAAATATGCCTACAACGCTCCAAAAGTACTCGAGTCATCACACACACTTATCTTTTGCACAAGAACAGATATTTCAGCTGAATACTTAAATCAATTGCTTGAACAAGATGATTTGAGCGGTCGTTTTAAAGATGAAAAAGCAAAGCTCGGCCAAAAAGATACTCGCCATGGCTATGTTGAATTTTATCGAAATGAGCAGAAAAATTTATTTGGGTGGATGGAAAATCAAACATTTATTGCTTTAGGGCAACTACTTTTTGCTGCTGGTTTAGAAGGAATTGATGCAACGCCAATGGGCGGCTTTGATGAAGATATTTTAAATGCTGAGCTTGGTTTAACTGAAAAAGGCCTGCGTAGTTCAGTCATTGTTTCTCTAGGTTATCGCAGTGAAAACGATTTCAATGCAAAGCTTCCTAAATCGCGCCTACCAGATGAAGTTATCTTTACCTATTTATAAAATGAAAATAGTTCAAGAGATTCAACTCTCTTGAACTATAAACTCATGGCCCTAGCTAAACAAAGTACGCCAATGATCCCCAATAAAATACCCAAAGTGGTAGACCATTTTAATTTTTCTTTATATAAAATAACCCCACTTGCAATTCCTAATAACACAACGAGAATATTCATACTTGCAAAAACAATTGCAGGTGAATCCTTTAAAAGAATATGAGCCTTCACATATAAAGCAATATTTGAAAAATTAAGCACACCTAATACTAATCCAGCTATAGCACTTTTAAGCTGCCATTTTTGGGTTTTCTGCACCAATAAATATGAAATTGAGAATATAAAAGATGTAATAAAAATAAGATTCAACGTGAGTGTAAATTGAAGGCCTAAACTACTCGTATATTTTAAGAGAATGTCTACCGCGGCATATCCACACCAAACACTTAATAGAGCAACAATTGCTTTGCGAGATTGATGATTCGAAGAAGTATTCATTTGTCCAAATAAGACGAGTAAGACTGCAAAAACTCCTAGACCTATTCCCCACAGCTTTAATGCATTAAATTGCTCATTAAAAATGAAATAAGCTGCGAGTAAAGAAAGTACCACGGAAAGTCGTTGTGCAACCTCAGTTTTAACAATTCCTGCATATTCTAATGATTTAGCTAAACATAGAAAAATACTGGGCAAAATCATTCCTAATGCAACAATTAACCACCAAGGCGTCTTTTGTATTGAAATATGTTGAATATCCGGCTGAAACCACCAAAAGCAAAGAAGACTCGCACTCGCATAATTCCATGCAATCATTTGTAGCGGCTGGTAACCTTTTTTCTTTAAATTTTTTAATAGGATGGACACCAAAACACTGCTTAAAGCAGCAGCTAATATTAATAGCATCGATTAAAACTCTATTTATTTAGATATATCAGCCATAATGATCAGATTACGACTACTGTTGAATTAAATATTTTAAATTAATTTATAAATAACCATAAAAAAAGCCAGTCATAATCTGACTGGCTCCTTTTTAGATTTCAATTAACGATTATTTTCGTCTTCTTGACCATCTTCAAATTTAGTATCGTTGTCAAAACCACCTTGATGACCACCGAAACCGCCTTGACCACCGAAACCGCCTTGACCACCGAAGCCACCTTGACCACCGAAGCCGCCGCCTTGACCACCGAAGCCGCCTTGACCGCCGAAGCCGCCTTGACTACCGCCAAAGCCACCGCCTTGACCGCCACCAAAGCCACCGCCTTGACCGCCACCAAAGCCACCAGTAGGTTGACCACCGAAGCCGCCTTGTGTGCCACCTTGTGCTGGGAAGCCTGTACCTTGCGCGCCTGCTGGGCGTGGGTTACGTGCTGGAACAACAGTTGAAATAGCGTGTTTGTAAACCATTTGACTTACTGTATTTTTTAATAAAACAACATATTGGTCAAAAGATTCAATATGACCCTGTAATTTAATACCGTTCACAAGGAAAATAGAAACAGGGATACGTTCTTTACGGAGAGAATTTAAGAACGGATCTTGTAAAGTTTGACCTTTAGACATTTTTAACTCCAAAAAAAAATTTTTAAATCAGCGCAAAAAAACTATCTTTATTTTTCAACTAAAAATTATAAAAAGACAGTGTGCAAATTTTGCTTTATCCATAAGAGTTTCGCAAGTCTTCTTTCGCCTGCTTTATCGTCAAGTAAGTTTTAAAATCGTGTATTTCTTGCAAAGAACGTAACCACGTATATTGACGTTTGGCAAGTTGTCGTGTTGCAAATAAAGCTTTATCCTCCATTTCACGTTTACTTTTGAGACTTAAGTCACTTTTTAATAGAAATTCTAGTGCTTGTCGATAACCCACTGAACGCATTGAGGGTAAATTTTCATCTAAATCGTATTTTTCAATTAGAGCTTCAACTTCACTCAAAAAACCGATATCCCACATTTTGCTTAATCTTTGCTCAATGCGTTGATGTAATTCTACCCGATCTGGAAGTAAAGCATAATTATGAAATATGTATCGATATGGTACGTTTTTTGGTTGTTCTGCCTGCAATTTAGTAATTGGTTCACCCGTAATCTTATAAACTTCTAATGCTCGAATAATCCTTTGCTTATCAGTCACATTAAATTTTATAGCCGCAGCAGGATCTACAGAAACCAACTCATCATAAACGGCTTGCCAGCCTTCATTTAAACCTTTTTCTTCAATTGCTGCGCGAACTTGAGCATCAGCACTCGGCAAATTACCAGACAACCCTTCTAATAATGCCTTAAAGTACAACATGGTACCTCCGACCAAGATAGGAGTCTTACCACGTGAATGCATATCATCAATTAACTTACACGCATCTTCAACAAACTGAGCAGCTGAATAAACTTCAAGAGGCGTAATAATATCAATCAGATGATGAGGATAGAGCGCTTGCTCTTCACGCGTTGGTTTAGCGGTGCCAATATCCATATCTTTATAGACGAGTGCAGAATCAACAGAAATTAGCTCAAAATTTCCACGCTCGTATAATTCACATGCCAAAGCGGTTTTTCCGCTTGCAGTTGGTCCCATTAAATTGATGACGGGCAATTGATTTGACATGTAAAACTACTCTCCTCGAGCAAATAATTTATCTAATTGAGATAATGGAAATGCACGCCAAGTCGGCCGCCCATGGTTACATTGGCTCGCAAATTCAGTTTGTTCCATTTGACGAAGTAAAGCATTCATTTCTGAAAGGCTGAGTTGTCGATGTGCACGCACTGCTCCATGACATGCCATTCCAGCTAATAACTCGTCTCTCTTTTGAAGTAACCCTTGGGCTTCATCATTTGGATCTAAATCATTTAAAAGCTCTGGAATAAGATTTTCAAAATCAGCTTTTTGTAATATGGCAGGCACACCACGAACAATAACTTGCTCATCGCCATATAAATCAATTTCCAAACCTAAGCGCTCAAGTTGAGGTTTTAATTCCTCTACCCTAACGGCCTGCATACGGCTAATAGAAATGACTTTAGGTATAAGTAACTGCTGAGATGTCCAAAATTCAGGTTTATCCCAAGCATTTTTCATTTGTTGTAATAAAATACGCTCATGTGCCGCATGCATATCAACAATAATAAGCCCTTCGGTATTCTGCGCTAGAATATAAATTCCATGAAGTTGAGCAATTGCGATACCTAAAGGAAATTCATCAACTTTAGTTACTGGTTCAATATTTTCATTTACTGAAAAAGTAGCAGGTTGGTCACGTAGAGGCGCTAAGTATGTCTTTAACGCATTATTTAATTGAGCAGAACCATTATATTTTGGTGTTTGATCTGCATAGTGAACAACTTGCGGACGACTAGCGTTAAAATCGGTTAATAACTCTGTTGGTGCGTGCTGAGTCTGTGGCTCACTATCTGCATTTAAAGTTTCATTTGCTCGGTGCAATGAAAATTGTTCTTGATATTTAGGCTGCGGCTGTACTGAATAATCTGATTGTTCATCTACTTTCATCGCTTGAGCTAAATCAGCACTCGCTGTCTGAAATTGCGATAGAGTTTCTTTTGCATAATGCCTTACAAACTCATGCACTTCTCTTTGATTTAAAAAGCGAATTTCATGTTTTGTAGGATGAACATTGACATCAATATTTTCAGGATCGACTTCTAAGAAAAGTAGATAAGATGAATGCTGATGACCATGTAAAATACCGTCATATGCCATGCGTAACGCATGCGAAATTGTTTTATCTTTGACGATACGCCCATTTACATAGACATATTGCATATCAGCCTGCGCACGTGCATCAGAAGGATGGCCAAGCCAACCCGATAAACGCATGCTAATACTTTCAGCATCCATCCAATATGCATTTTGTACGAATTGAGAACCTAATAATTGCTGTACTCGCTGAAAACGCAGCTCGCCGCTATCTGCTATAGGTAAATTAATTCTAATATTATCATTATGCTCAAGCACAAAACGTATATCGAAATGTGTTAGAGCTAGACGGCGAACAATCTCTTCAATATGACCAAATTCAGTGGTTGGTTTTTTTAGGAATTTACGGCGTGCAGGGACATTAAAAAATAAGTCCTGAACACGGATATGGGTTCCCTTTTGAGCAGCAACAGCTTGTACTTCTTGATGATCAAATGCTGTGCCGTTTACTTCAACCTGATGGCCAATACCACTTTCATCTTGGCTACTGGTCAATGTCAATCTTGAAACAGCAGCAATCGAAGCAAGTGCCTCCCCGCGAAATCCTAAACTTACAATAGCGTGTAAATCTTCTGCCGTTTTAATTTTACTTGTGGCATGACGCATAACAGCTAGTGCTAAATCTTCAGAGTGAATACCATGCCCATTATCAATAATTTCTATTAGGGTCGAACCACCTTGAGCAATTCGCACAATGAGTTCAGTTGCACCGGCATCGATAGAGTTTTCTAATAATTCTTTAACAACAGATGAGGGACGCTCAATCACCTCACCAGCAGCAATCTGGTTGGCTAACGCTGCGTCTAATGTATGGATACGACGTTGTGTTAGCTTTTCATCAGTCATGAAGCTGTTCCTGCAAAGTCTGATACAAATGTTCTGTAGGTAAAGTTAGGGTTACTAAACGGCTCAACTCATCATCTGACTTTTGAATATCAATAATAATATCGGCCTCTGGAATTTCATCGCCACCTTTTGATGGCCATTCAAATAAAAATAATGCGTCTGTGATATCTAAATAATCACGGATTCCCATTAATTCAAGTTCATACGGATCATTCAGACGATATAAGTCAAAATGAAAAATTTCTTTATCATTAATTTTATAGGGTTCAACGAGTGTATAAGTTGGACTTTTAACAGAGCCCTTGTGGCCCAAAGCCTGTAAGAAATAGCGCGTAAGTGTGGTTTTACCCGCACCTAGATCCCCAATTAAATAAATTACACCCGACTGAACATGTTGCGCCAAAGCTTGAGCTAAACGCTCAGTATCTTCTTCATGATTTAAGACCAATTTCAATGAATACGACATAGCACACATAACATGATTCGAAATAATCGATATGATAACATTGCCCTGCCTTAAAAGCCTACTTAAGCCCTAGAAGTTGGCTTTTTTTATATCAATTTTCTTACATATTTACACTTTTTTATGTCTAGTCCGAACGATTTTTTGCCACCTATGATTGATGGTGTAAGCGCAAGCCAAGTCTATCTTCCTGCACACACAAATACTCAAACTATTTATGAGTATCTATGCCAACATTTCCAACATATTAAAGTGCAAGAGTGGCAACAACGATTTCAAGATGGACTTATTTATGGGGCAAATGGACAAAAACTAACATTAGACAGTCCATACCAAAGTAATACCCATATTTTTTATTATCGCTTTCTTGCATATGAACCACATGTACCTTTTGAACATCGGATTTTATTTGAGAATGATGATTTACTGGTGGTCGATAAACCCCATTTTCTAACGATTAGCCCGACTGGACAATATGTTCAAGAAACGCTTTTAGTCCGACTAAAGAAACAAACAGGCAATGAATTTTTAACCCCTATTCATCGTCTAGAC
>NZ_JZFB01000001.1:1243790-1249479 GCF_001188385.1 Acinetobacter sp. V2
AGTCGCGTGGTATTTACCAACAATTATTTGCAGAGCGCCAAGTCAATAAAATTTATCACGCTGTTGCACCTTATAAAAAAGATTTAAATTTCCCTCAGACGTTACACTTGCATTTAGATAAAGGTCATCCTTTTTACACCATGCGGGTTATAGAAAATGCAAAAACAAATACCAAGACTTATATTGAGCTTATTGAGCATAACCAGATTTGGGCAAAATATCGCTTAACTCCGACAACGGGTAAACAGCACCAACTTCGCGTGCATCTTAATTACTTAGAAATTCCGATTAAAAATGATCCATTTTATCCAGTAGTTCAACACAAGGCAGAAGATGATTTCTCGGAACCATTACAGCTGCTAGCTAAGCACATTTCATTTATAGATCCCCTCACAAAAGAGGGAATGTCTTTTAATTCTGAGTTTGAATTGACATTGTAATGTAACCGTAATGACAAAAAGATTATTTTTTATGCCAAAAAGCATTGAAATTACATTGCGATGGTTTAAAATAAATTCCTAAAAATTAAAAATCATTTGGTTTTGTTATTCATGCGAAAAACAGAAGTTTATCAGGTTCGACTTGACTCCCAAGAAAAAAAGCAGGCTTTTGCTGTTTTTAAACAACTGGGAATTACCCCTGCCCAAGCAGTACGACTTTTTTTTAAACAGGTCGTATTAACTAAATCTATTCCTTTTGCTATCGAAAATCAGAATATTAATATGGAACAATTATTAAAGCTGAGAAAAGCAAAAGCATCTTCATTGAACCAAAATCCATCAGCTTTAGCTGAAGATGATGACCATGAAGATTTATTTGAAGAACTTAATGCACTTCTTGGTGAAAGCGACAAAACTTAACACTGTTGCATTTATAAACAAGTTTTAACGTCAAAAAGCTGTTTTTTTCGTTATGCTCTCTTTGTAAAAACATAATGATAAGTTACAAGGAGTGCCAAATGATCGTTAGACGAGCGACTTTTGAAGATTTAGAGCAACTCGCCGTTTTATTTGATGAATACCGCCAATTTTATGGGGCCTCTTCTAATTTTAATGAATCACTTCACTTCCTTAAACAACGTTTTGAGAATAGAGAAAGTGTGTTCTTCATTCATATTAAAGACGATAAAATCACGGGTTTTATTTTACTCTATTTAGGTTTTTCTTCAGTTGCTTGTTCAACTTATTATATCTTAGATGATGTCTATGTTACGCCCGTTTTTCGTCGTCAAGGTTCTGCTAAACAGCTAATCGATACAGCAATCTTATTTGCAAAACAAGAGAATGCTTTGCGGATTAGTTTGGAAACTCAAAGCAACAATCATGAATCTCATCGTTTATATGAACAAATGGGATTTATTCGAGATAGTGAGTTCCAAACTTTCCATTGTTTTCTCAAATGATATTTTGAGCGAGCTGTTTTTGTTGTTCAGATAAATAAATCCACTCACCATCTTCAAGTTCAGGTAAAACCAATTGCCCTACTTGATGGCGATGTAATGCTTCTACCTTATTTCCTACAGCTGCAATCATTCTTTTTACTTGATGATAAACACCTTGATGAATCGTCATAGTTAATTGATGCGTTTCTAATATCTCAACATCTGTTGCAGCAAAAACACCTTTTTCTTGATGCAAATTTACGCCTTGGCTCAACATTTCAATTTGCTCAGGTGTAACCGGATCTATAGTCGTAACATGATAAACCTTTGGTACATGTTTACGAGGATGAGTTAAAGCTTGAAGATATTTACCATCATCGGTAAGTAAAAGTAAGCCTGTTGTATCTTGATCTAAACGACCAATGGCTTGCACACCCCGTTGAATCAGGATTTCTGGTAAAAGGCTAAATACACTTTGATGATGATGGGGCTGGTGTGAACACTCAAAACCTTTTGGTTTTTTTAGAGCAAGGTAAACTTTTTCACGATATTGATAAGTTTCCCCAAAAAGAGAAAACTCTAAATTTTCTGGAGAGAATTGCTTTTTGAGATCATCTGCAACCTCTCCATCAATACTTACAGATCCGTTTTTTATTAACTGCTGACAATATTTACGAGAACCAAACCCTTGTGATTGTAAAATTTTTTCCAGCAGCATGAAGTTTTCTCATTAGAACTAAGCTGTTATTTTAACGTAGTTTCCACTTTTTACTAAACGCTACGAGCAGCTCTTTACATTTACTTCATTCAACTCACACTTTATTCTTCAACTACTCGATAAATATTTTCATTCTGTTCACTTTCAAATAATAATTCGGTAGTAGGCAGAATAATTTCATTATCAACAATAATATGCTCAATACGTTGGCTTAGCTTTAACGATTCATTTTCATGTTCAACTAAATTTTTCTTTAGTTGCGCTTTTGCATCATGAATCTGGTCAAACTGATCTTTAATTTTGATATCAATAATGTCCATAAATCTATCCTGTACTCATGAGTAATGACTATTTTTATATCACAATTTTTAAAAACTAAAATTTTTAACTTGTTAATTTATATAACATTGTTTCCAAGCGTAACCAGAAATTAAAACTCTTTAGGATTGAGAGATATACAAACATTTATTCTTAAAAATAAGATTTAAAATCGGCTATATCTTTTAAAGCGTTCACATTACGTGTCTTAAATATTATACAATTCCATTTATTTACTTCCTTCGCACTCCCCATGCTTGCCCAATTTGATGTTAATTTAGTTGTTCTACTCGTTCTGTTGATCTGCGGCTTATTAAGTCAAAATGCAGCTGTAACGATTGCAGCTGGTGTGCTCATTGTCGTTAAAATTACGCCATTAAATGAGTTTTTCCCTTATATTCAAGCTCACGGTCTTAATTTAGGAATTCTTATTTTAACGATTGGTGTACTTACTCCCATTGCCAGTGGGAAGCTCAGTGGGGAGAGTATTTTAAAGTCATTTGTTAGTTTTAAATCACTTTTAGCTATTGCAATTGGCTTATTAGTCGCTTGGTTGGGTGGTCGTGGAGTAAAACTAATGTCGAGCCAACCTGATGTGGTAGCAGGTTTACTGATTGGTACGGTTGCTGGTGTTGCTTTACTTCGTGGTGTACCAGTCGGCCCTCTGATTGCAGCAGGCTTACTCTCTTTATTTATTGGTAAATAAGAAGTCGATATAAAAAAGGTGCAATTAAGCACCTTTTTAACACTTAGGCTAAATTTTTATTTTTAGCCAGAATAATAAGCATTCCGTTTCAAAGAGAACTTTTCTAACTGCTTTAAAAATCCTTCAAAATAACTTTTCTCTTTTTCTTCAGTTCGATAACCCGCATATAAAGTTCGTCTTAAACCTGTAGGAGAAACACAATCTAAACGGCGGCTTGTAACCCAACCTTTTTGTTCATATTCATTTACTACCCAATCAGGTAAAGCCGCAATACCTCGCCCACTTGCTACAAGCTGAATAAGCATTTGGGTTAAATCTGTTGTTCGTATTTGCTTAGGTTGAATATTCGCAGGAATGAAAAGTTTAGACATAATATCTAAACGGTGCTTATCAACAGGATAAGTAATTAAAACTTCTTCGGCCAACTCTTGAACTGTAATATTTTCAGCCCGTACCAAAGGATGCGTATTTGATAAGACTAAACGGGATTCGTATTCAAAAATCGGAAAATACTCAATTCCTTTTAACGCAATCGGGTCAGCTGTAATCAGTAAATCAAATTCTGCATTCTGTAAGAGTTCATGCGGATTAGCCTCAAAACCTGAAGCAAAATCTAAATCGACATCTGGATATTGCTGACGATACTGATTTAATAAAGGCATTAACCAGTCAAAACAACTATGACATTCCGATGAAAAAATAATTCTGCCGGTCTGTCCATGCACAATACGTGTGATATCACTGTGGGTAATCTGAATTTGTGGCAAAACATCATCTGCTAACTTTAATAAACGCTGTCCAACATTAGAAAAACTAACAGGTCTGCTTCGACGATTAACAACCTCTACCCCATACCAATGATCTAATTCTTTTAATTGATGGGAAATGGCAGATGGCGTTAAACAAAGGTCATTTGCTGCCGAAACTAATGAACCATGCTCACGTAAAGCAACGAGAGTTTTAAGGTGACGAATTTCTAACATGGGCCCACGCTTGAAAAGTAGATTTATCTATAAATGGGTAAAGCTCATGTTTGCTTTTCCATAAAATTTTCGACAAATCTTCATTAATGAATTTTATTCACTTTAACACAAAATTAGTTAGTTTGTCTCAACATGAATTTTATTTCACTATTTTTACATGGGATGAATTTAGGTATCTTCAAAAATGAAGGGAAATTAAAACGATTTCATAAAGTTTTTAAAATGGTTAAAAACCATAAGAAAATAGACCTAATAAAGGTCTATTTTTATAAAAAACTAAAAACTATTGTGCTAATACATTTAAGCTAATAATCGTATAGCTCTGATCTTTAGGTTTTAATTTCAAATTTAGAGGGGCTGTTACTTCTACTAGGTACTCTCCAGCTTTTGGAAAGCTAAGCGCGACCTGACCATTCTTTTCTGCCTTAAACTGCTGCACTTGTTTGTCAGTTGCACCCTTTTCTCTTACATTAACTTCAGCATAAGCTAAAGGCTGGCCCTTTTCAGTTATAGCTAATTTAACTGGTTGAGCAGCTTTAATTTGGTTTGGATGCACAGAAAAACTAACTTTAATCGGTGAATTAGGAAGCTGAATATCTGAAACTTTTCCCTTAGAAAGATAACTCTGCAATATCCACTCACGTGTTACTTGCTCTGTTTTAATTGTTTTTGTTTTAAGGTCAGTCGGAATCAAATATTCACGTTCTGCTTTCGGTGGAGCTTTATCAGCTGGCATATCAAAAAATAGATGCCATTCTTTTTGATCATATACATATTTTAAAGGATAACTCGTCTGAGTTTGAACAATGTATGTGCCTTCTTCAGGTAGATCTACATCAAAAACAGTTACAGACTTATGCACAGCTTCTGAGTTAACGGTTTTAAGCTCATTTTTAGGTGTAATTACACTAAGCTTGGCATCCTTTAAAGCATATTCACTATTTAATGCTTCTTCAGCATAACCAGCAATTACAGGTACTTGAGTCTGTTCAGTTTTATAAGCTACAGGTGCTACATAAGGTTCGTGAGCAAAGCCCGTTGTACATATCAATCCAAGTGACGTCATTAGAAATCTATTCATTATTACAAAATCCTGTTGTATGCGAAGTTGAAAAATCAGACAAAATATAAGCGAATACAGTATACACAAATAAAAATAATTCTTATTATCATTAATAAATTTAATTTTACATAAAAAAAGACCCGAAGGCCTTTTCTTATTTAATTTGATTTTATTGCTGTTTCATCTTTGGAAATGTCTGCTCGAAATCAATTAGCTTATAGCTTTTCACTAAATCATCTGGTCCGTAAGATACTTCGTATGAAGTTTCTTTACCATTAAAATATGCTTCTGTCGGAGTCCCAAATACTTCCCAAAGGCCGATTGAAGCCACATCTGCTACACCATGACCAAAAGCTCTGCCGACTTTCACCCACTTTGAATAACCTTGCTGAAAAGTATAGATCTCAACGCGTGTTCCATCACGGTATTCTGAAAGTACAGGCGCACCAAACTCAGCAATCACATAATTACGAGAACTGCCTGGATTTAGAACATTTAAATTTTTTTTACTTGGTTGATT
>NZ_JZFB01000001.1:1249498-1279030 GCF_001188385.1 Acinetobacter sp. V2
GCCATACCCATAAGGCAGGTAATAAATAATTTTCTCACGCTTTAGCATCTCTTTTTTTAGATATTTATACAACTTGTTGTAATGCTTAAAGTATTACGCGCTAATCATATATAATTTTTAAAAGTTTTTCGATGAATTATTTCATATAAAAATTTAAATTTACCTCATTTAAATACGTAATCATTTTCTCAATATTTTAGTTTTTTATTATTCTGTTCTCTTTTCCCTTATACTTCTCTTTTTTGTGTCTTTCCTCAACTTATTATGGCGTCCCCGCAATCCCCTCTTTCTACACATCAACACTATTCTCTCTTTTTAGCAATTTTCTCACTCGCTGTAGGTGGTTTTTGTATTGGAACTACCGAATTCGTCGCAATGGGACTGATTCAAGAAATTGCAAATAATTTACATATTACAGTACCTGAAGCTGGCCACTTTATTAGTGCCTATGCATTGGGTGTAGTTATTGGTGCTCCTATCATTGCTATTCTCGGAGCCAAAGTACCTAGAAAAACTTTATTACTTGGCTTAATGCTTTTTTATGGTGTAGCTAATGCCTGTACTGCTTTAGCTCATACACCTGAAACTGTTTTAATCTCACGTTTCATTGCAGGTTTACCACACGGAGCATATTTTGGAGTCGGTGCCTTAGTTGCAGCAGAACTAGCGGGTCCCTCAAGAAGAGCTTCTGCCGTTGCCCAAATGATGATGGGTCTTACAGTGGCAACTGTAATTGGTGTTCCTCTCGCAACGTGGTTAGGTCAAAATTTTGGCTGGAGAGCTGGTTTTGAGTTTTCAGCAACCATTGCATTCGTTACTTTAATTGCTGTCGGTTTCTTTGTACCCAATATTCCAGTCCAAGCTACTGCGAGTATAAAAACAGAATTAGCTGGTCTTAAAAATATCAACATGTGGTTAACACTAGCAGTAGGCGCTATCGGTTTTGGAGGCATGTTTTCTGTTTATAGTTATGTATCACCAATTTTGACTGAATATACAAAAGTTAATATCCAAATTGTCCCTATCGCTTTAGCTATCTGGGGTATCGGTATGGTTATTGGTGGCCTAGCAGCAGGATGGCTTGCAGATAAAAACCTAAACAAAACGATTGTAGGTGTATTAATTAGTTCAGCTATCGCTTTTGTTGTTGCCAGTTTCTTAATGAGTAATATCTATAGTGCTATTGCTTCATTATTTTTGATTGGTCTCACTGTAATGGGATTAGGCGGAGCTTTGCAAACCCGCCTAATGGATGTTGCAGGCGATGCCCAAACATTAGCAGCATCACTCAACCACTCTGCCTTTAATATGGCCAATGCATTAGGTGCATTTTTAGGGGGATGGGTACTCAGCCACCAAATGGGTTGGATCGCGCCAATCTGGGTAGGTTTTGTTTTAAGTCTCGGTGGTCTTATCATTTTACTTATTGCATTTGCTGTTGAAAAAGCCAGTAAGTAAATTTAATCAAAGAAGATGCTAACTTATTATTTCTAATCAGTTAGCTTTCCACCGCAGTGTGGGCAATAACATTTTTTCTCTCTGACGGACTCTTCTTGCTCTAATACTTTTTCTCGCATAATTTGAACAATCAGGTTATGCGCCTGCTCTTTTGGTAGACCTACTTTTTGACGGATTCGTTCTATTTCAACTTCATCATGTAAAATATCAATACCTCGTACTTGAAGTAATTCACGAAATTCTTGTTCTAGCCTTTGATTACGCTGGTTAAGTTCATTTGCAAGCCCCGATGCCAAAATACCAGCTGGTAAAGCCGCAATACCCACACCCAAAATTGTAATGAGTGCCCCCAATAACTTTCCTAAACTTGTCACTGGTGTTACATCGCCATAACCCACTGTGGTTAAAGTCACTACAGCCCACCACATAGATTTAGGTATTGAACTAAAAGCTTCTGGCTGAGCCTTGTTTTCAACCACATAAATTCCTGAAGCAGTCATAATAATCATAATGATTAAAATAAAGATAACTGCCTGAAAAGAACCTTTCTCCCGTTTGATCACGCATAACAATATCTGTAGGGAGATAAAATATCGCGTTAATTTTAATAAGCGTAGTAAACGTAAGATTCTGAGCATACGAAGATCAATTCGTACAAAGAAATTGAGATAGGCAGGTAAAATTGCCATCAAATCAATAATTGCTTCCCCGCTTTTCATCCAGTTCAAGCGAATTTTCCATGCAGATTGTGTCGTATCTCGATCTGCAACACTCCACAATCTTAATAAATATTCAATACTAAAAATTGCAATTGAAATAACTTCAAAATAGTCGAACCAAACACGATAGCTTGTGTACAAATCATTTACTGTTTCTAATAAAACGGCAGCGACATTACCAACAATTAAAACAACTAAAAAATAATTAATACATCTACTTACCGTAGTTTCATAGTCATGATTATGAAGATTATTATAGAAAAACTTACGCAATCCCTTCAACGCTGAATTTTGCATATTGATCTGACCACTTGATATTGAAGATATAGTAAGCTCTCACTGCCTATTCACCAATATGGTCTTTAATAAATTTTCTTAACTCGCTTCGGTAATTAGAATTTTATATTTTTCTACTTCAGCTCGCCGCTACACATCGGAATTCATTTTCTTTCCACCACATCACATCATAGATTCCCGGATGTGATTTTAAGATAATATTTATATAATTTTGCAGCACCATAATATGATGGGTAATATCAATTTTTCGAAATAAAAACTTTCTTAAAATAGGTGTATTCGGTGAAATAAAAATTGCGAATCCGTTTCTATATTCTTCATAGACACTTATTCCAAGATACATCGTTATTTCAGGCAATGGAATTTCAATTTGCCATCCCCAATTTTCACTATATAGTTCTACATTTAAATGATATCTATTTCTCAATATACTAAAAATATATTGCGCGATGTCTTCAGTTTTTTGAACTAAAATCCCTCCTTCGTTGGAGTGCATTTTTTGTTCATATAGTTGATAATCATCAAATTTAAATTCAACTATTGTCTTTAGCATTCTCAAATTCCCTATATAAAATACCCATATTTTTTTTAATTATTTTTAAGTTCGTTTAATTATTTTAAAACAAAAAACCAGTTAATTACTACTACTATATTCAATTTTATATATATCAAATTTTAAAATGATATATTTAACGTTTTTAAATAAACTCATGACTCATTTCACGCTTTCAATAAAATCAATAACTCAGAAAGACCATTTTTTATCCAATATTATATCTAAGTTATTTTATTTAATAATTTTTTACACCAGTTATATCTTAATCTAGATATATAATTTATTTTTTGATCTTTAACATTTTCTAAAAATTAGTATTAGAATATATTAATTTAATTAGATATATTTATAGCTTTTTTTACAATTAACCATCCTAAGTACTATTTATTAGACTGATATCTATACAGAGAATTTATCATTCTGGCATCAATTTCAGAGTTGAAATTTCAGAAAAACTTAATAATTTAGGTTTAAATTAAGAAATATTTAACTTAAAAGAATGACGTTTTCATAGAAATGAAAGCTAGTACTTATTGCTTATGATTTTTTGAATTCTTAAATCATTTAATCGATAATAGAACTTTAATACTTATGTCTTTAGCGATTTACTCATAAAGAACTTTAATTTTTAATCATACGAAAACAAGGGGAAATTACATGGGATTTAAAGCCCTCCCTACACTTATTTCTTTATTTATTACATTGTTAATCTGGTTCGTTATTCCTGTACCAAATGGTGTTGATCCTGATGCTTGGCATTTGTTAGCGATGTTTGTCGGTGTAATTGCCGCAATCATCGGTAAAGCGATGCCAATTGGTGCCATTGCCATTATTGCAATAACTTTAGTCGCTATTACTGGTGTGACTAACACAAGCCCAAGCGGTGCAATTCAAGATGCCCTTAGTAGCTTTGCTAACCCACTCATCTGGTTGATTGGTATTTCAATCATGATCTCTAAAGGTTTGCAAAAAACAGGATTGGGTGCACGGTTAGGGTATTTATTTATCGCAGTTTGGGGCAAGAAAACCATTGGGATTGGCTATAGCATGGTACTTTCAGAACTCATTCTCGCCCCTGTAACGCCAAGTAATACCGCACGTGGTGGCGGAATTATTCATCCAATTGTACTAGCAATTTCTACTAGTTATGATTCTGATCCAGCTAAAGGTACCGAAGGTCGGATGGGAAAATATCTGTCATTGGTTAACTACCAAGCCAACCCGATTACCTCCGCAATGTTTATTACGGCAACTGCCCCTAACCCATTAGTCGTTGATTTAGTAGCAAAGGCGACCAATAGTGAAATTTCTTTAAGTTGGAGCACTTGGGCACTGGCAATGTTGCTGCCGGGTTTGATTGCATTAATTATTATGCCTTTGATTATGTATTTGATGTATCCACCCGAAGTCAAAGAAACGCCTAATGCAGCTCAGTTTGCTAAAAGTAAATTAAAAGAAATGGGTCCCGTCAGTAAAAATGAAATCATCATGCTTGGTGTATTCGGTATTTTATTGATGCTATGGGCAGGTATTCCCGCCATGATTTTGGGCTCTGCTTGGGCTGTTGACCCAACGACGACTGCCTTTATTGGTTTAGGATTATTGTTACTTACAGGTGTTTTAACTTGGGATGATATTCTTACGCAAAAGAACGCATGGGATACAATTACTTGGTTCGCAGCATTAGTGATGATGGCAACTTATTTAAATAAGCTTGGTTTAATCACGTGGTTCTCGAGTGTTTTAGAAACCAATATTGGTCATTTAGGGTTAAGCTGGATGCCTGCTTGTCTATTATTAATGCTCGCCTATTTGTACGCACATTATATGTTTGCTAGTACCACGGCACATATTACCGCCATGTTTGCAGCCTTTTATACGGCAGGACTTGCTCTAGGTGCGCCGCCAATGCTCTTTGCTTTAATGATGGCAGCAGCTTCTAGCATCATGATGACCTTAACCCATTATGCGACTGGTACTTCCCCTGTTGTGTTTGGCTCGGGTTACACCACACTCGGTGAATGGTGGAAAGCTGGCTTTGTCATGAGCGTGGTTAATATCATTATTTTTGTAGTGATTGGCGGACTTTGGTGGAAAGTGTTGGGTTATTGGTGATTTTATAAATATGGAGGAATATTCTTATATTAATAGGAATGTTTCTCTAAATTTAAATGCCAATGTATAAATAATATTACCATCAGTATAGATATCTCTTAATCTTAAAAATCTTTTGCCTAATTTTAATTTAAATAAGAATTCTCTCTATCGATCAAGGCATTCCACTCTTCATGACTATAAAATTTAAGATTGGTCAATTGGGTACCTACTAATAAAAAGTGATCATCCCATGTCAATACTTCTCTACTGTCCTCTAACGTTCTGTTTGAAAAAATGGGAAATAAAATCTCGTTAAAATGCATTATTCCAATTTCAAGTAAATACTTCACCTCTTTAGGATTCTCAGGAATTGAATAAAAGACAGGTATATTTTTGATTAATTTAGAGGCGATTTCGCGCGGTTCAGAATATAAATCATCTAAATACCATTTTTCATCATCACATCTCCATAAATAGGCAGTAAAACTATTTTGCTTAATTAATAAGGTTTCAGTAATGGCATTTGGGTCTTGATACCAAACAATAAACTCTAGAGCCCTTGTTGGAATTATTGAAATCGTCGGTAATTTTAGATAAGGATAATCTTTTAATATTATGGAGAATAATTGCTGAATTGAGCTTTCCAACTCTTCAATTTTTTGTTTTTTATTCAAAATATTTTCTAATTCAAAAATATTTTTTTCTATATTTAAAATGCTTTTCATTATAAAAAATAAGGGCTGATTAATCAGCCCTTATTTTTAGCTAAATCAACAAATTAAGTCAATTGAGCAGCTTGGATTTTCTTAGTATCAACTTGATCAGCTTCTTTAGTATATTCGCTCATCTTGTCGAAGTTTAAGTATTTGTAGATGTCAGCAGAAGCGCTGTCGATTTGCGACGCGTACTGTTGATATTCTTCTGGGCTTGGTAATTTACCAAGAACCGCAGCTACAGATGCAAGCTCAGCAGAAGCTAAGTAAACGTTTGCACCTTGACCTAAACGGTTCGGGAAGTTACGAGTAGAAGTCGATACACATGTTGTGTTCGGCGCTACACGTGCTTGGTTACCCATACATAATGAACAGCCTGGCATCTCTGTACGCGCACCAGCACGACCATAGATGTTATACAAGCCTTCTTCCATTAATTGGTGCTCGTCCATACGAGTTGGTGGAGCCAACCATAAACGAGTAGATAATGAACCACCAGGTACTTTATCTAGTAACTGACCAGCTGCACGGAAGTGACCAATGTTCGTCATACAAGAACCGATGAATACTTCATCAATTTTGTCGCCTTGAACGTCAGAAAGAAGTTTCGCGTCGTCTGGATCGTTCGGGCAGCAAAGAATTGGTTCTTTGATGTCAGCAAGATCGATTTCGTAAACTTTTAAGTATTCTGCATCAGCATCAGCTTTTAACAAGCTTGGGTTGTCTAACCACTTCTGCATGTTTTCAGCACGGCGCGCCATTGTACGAGCATCGCCATAACCTTCTGCGATCATCCACTTCAACATGGTGATGTTAGAACGTAAGTATTCAGCAACTTTCTCTTCAGAAAGTGTGATTGAACAGCCAGCAGCAGAACGTTCAGCAGAAGCATCAGAAAGTTCGAATGCTTGCTCAACAGTCAAGTCATTTTCCATTTCTGACAAATCGATCTCAAGGATACGACCAGAGAAGATGTTTTTCTTACCTTTCTTCTCTACAGTTAAGTCACCCGCTTGAATTGCGTAGTAAGGAATTGCATGTACAAGGTCACGTAAAGTGATACCAGGTTGCATTTTACCTTTGAACTTAACAAGTACAGACTCTGGCATATCAAGTGGCATAACACCAGTTGCAGCTGCGAACGCAACAAGACCAGAACCCGCTGGGAATGAAATACCGATTGGGAAACGAGTATGTGAGTCACCACCAGTACCTACTGTATCTGGAAGTAACATACGGTTTAACCAAGAGTGGATAATACCGTCACCTGGACGTAAAGATACACCACCACGGTTCATGATGAAGTCAGGTAATGTATGGTGAGTTGTTACGTCAACTGGTTTTGGATACGCAGCAGTGTGACAGAAAGACTGCATTACCAAGTCAGCAGAGAAGCCCAAGCAAGCTAAGTCTTTTAACTCGTCACGAGTCATAGGACCAGTTGTATCTTGAGAACCAACTGTAGTCATCTTAGGTTCACAGTAAGTACCTGGACGGATACCTTGACCCTCAGCTAAACCACATGCACGACCAACCATTTTCTGAGCTTGCGTGAAGCCTTTACCAGTGTCAGCAGGTTGTACAGGTGTACGGAACAATGTAGAAGGTGCAAGACCTAATTCTTCACGTGCTTTAGCCGTTAAACCACGACCAATGATCAAGTTAATACGACCACCAGCACGTACTTCGTCTAAAAGTACTGGAGTTTTAAGTTCTGCTTCTGAAATTTGTACGCCATCTTTAAAAGCAGTAACTTTTGCAGCAGCGTGGTCAATTTTCAATACAACTTCGTCGCCCATGTTCATGTTAGCAACGTCGATTTCTACAGGTAATGCACCTGCATCTTCCATTGTATTAAAGAAAATTGGAGCGATTTTAGAACCTAAGCACACACCACCATCTTTTTTGTTTGGAATGTGTGGAAGTTCGTCACCGAAGAACCAAAGTACAGAGTTAGTTGCAGATTTACGAGAAGAACCTGTACCAACAACGTCACCAACATAAGCAACTTGGTTGCCTTTCGCGATGAGTTCTTTGATTTGGCTTAATGGACCAACTTCACCTGGTTTTTCAGGGTTGATACCATCACGCTCGTTTTTCAACATTGCATTTGCATGTAATGGGATATCTGGACGGCTCCAAGCATCTTGCGCTGGAGACAAGTCATCAGTATTTGTTTCACCAGTTACTTTGAACACAGTGATTTTGATTTCTTCTGGAACATCAGGACGGCTAGTGAACCATTCTGCTTCTGCCCAAGATTGTAAAACAGCTTTAGCCGCAGCGTTACCCGCTTTTGCTTTATCTGCTACGTCATGGAATGCATCAAATACAAGAAGTGTTTTCTTTAATGCTTCAGCAGCTAGGTTTGCAAGTTCAGCATCGTCAAGAAGCTCAACAAGTGGTGCTACGTTGTAACCACCAAGCATTGTGCCAAGTAAGTAAACTGCACGTTCTTTGGAAACGAGTGGTGAAGTTGCTTCGCCTTTTGCAATCGCTGCCAAGAACGCTGCCTTTACGTAAGCTGCTTGGTCAACACCTGCAGGAACACGGTTTTCAAGCAAATCAACCAAGAACGCTTCTTCGCCTGCTGGTGGATTTTTTAATAGTTCAACAAGCTGAGCTGTTTGAGCATCATCAAGTGGCTTCGGTGGGACTCCGAGTGCGGCACGTTCTTCAACGTGTTGGCGGTAAGCTTCTAGCACGGTGTTCATTCCTCTTTTTTTGAAAAATTACTTGCAAATTCCAGCTTTCTTAAAAAGCTTCACAAGTAATATGGACTACAAAAGTTTACTAGAGTTCAAGGTAAAAGTTAATGAAAACGGGGTGTTTCTCCGTGATGCCCATTATTTTGTATCTAAATACCTGTGTATAAATAACGAACAAATTAGCCAAATTCGGATTATTTTTGAGCAAAAACACCCCTTAAGAGAGGAAATTCAATAACCTTACACAATTAGAACGATTTATATTTTGGCATTTTGTCATGAGGCGTTATCAAACATTCATCCATCGCTTGCTTTCTAACTTTTTCTTGGAGTGCTTGAGAATCTTGAGTTAATTCTTCTTTTGGAATTGCATAGACTTTATCAATAATATTAAGAATGAACTTTTTGGTAATGTCATCTTCAATTTTATTTGCATGCTCAACAGCCTGAGTTTTTTCAATTGCTTGCTGACGATCAAAAACAATGCTTCTAGCTGCATTTCCTACGCTAGTACAAAAGCCATGCCATTGCTCTTCAGGTGTTAATGGCTTCTTTTCTGAACAACCAACAAAAAATAAACTCACTGCAATCAATAAAATCTTTTTCATCATTTCACTACACTAATTATGGCTGCCCATATCATACGGAAAATCATCATTTTTGCAAAAACAGTCAAAAAAACCGAGATGATTTGCCCTCGGTTTTTTTATATCAAGCATTAGAAATGCGAGTTTGAGTTAATTAAAAAATTTGATATCAGTCGGTGTTGATATTTTTGCTGCATCACCAACGGGTTTTAAGGTGCCTTTATTGGCATCAAAGCGGAACAAGCTAATGTTATTACTATAAACATTGGTTACATAAAGATATTTACCCGATGCATCGAATGAAAAAGCACGTGGTTCAATACCATTGGCCTTATAAACTACTGGTTTAGCTAGTAATCCATTCTGCTGAATTTTAAATACCAAAAGTTTATTGTCTGCCCCTCTGTTAGCAGCAATCACATATTTGCCATTTGGACTGAGGATAATTCCACTCGCGCTTTTAAATTCAGGTGTTTTATCTTCATGAATTAGTTTTAATTCAGCCACTTTTTTCAAATGACCATCTTGCACATTAAATGTCACAATTTCGCTTCGCATTTCTGCGGTAACGTATGCATGTTTGCCATTTGGTGAAAAAACCATATGACGTGGGCCAGAACCATGCCTAAAAGTCACATCTCGGCTATTGTCTGCTTCGAGTGGTTGAGGTTTATTCGGGTTATAGTGAAAAGTATAGACTTTGTCATTTCCAAGATCGCTTGCATATAGATACTTACCATCTGGGCTAAATGTGGTCGAATGCGCATGACCACTGTCCTGACGACCTTTGACGTGACCAGAACCCTCGCTAAAAACAATATTTTGTACTTTTTCACCTAAATGGCCGTTTGGCAAAATTGGGAAAACAGCTACCCCACCACGACCTTTATCAAATGCTGAATAGTTCGACACAAACAGGAATTTGCCATCTAAACTGATTGATGCATGTGTTGGATGTCCACCATGGCTATCCACTGTGTTCAACACATTCACCTTTTCATTTTGAATTGATAATGCAGTCACCGCCCCTTCATTTTCTTCATTAGTGGTATAGGCAAAGCGGCCATCTTTCGATTTCACAATCCAAGAAGGGCTTTTCATTTTCAAGACACTAACAGGAGTTAAGGTTCCATCGCTGTTCACTTTAAGCTGGTACAAACCTTCACTGGCTTGTTTTGGTTTTTGCGCAAGTGGTGCGTTAGGGATCGATGTCCATGTTCCTACTAAAGCAATTTGTTGTTGTGCAGCATTTACGGTAGAGCCCCATCCAAATGACAAAAGTGTCATCGACAATGTTGCTGTTAGTTTTTGAATTAACCCACGATATTTAGTATTTGTATCGTTTTCCTTGTCATATTTAATTTCAACAGAAGTATCTATTTTCACTGCTATATCCTTGGAAAAAACCACCTTATTTGCACTTATCAACAAGGTATTATCAATTTAGTTTCATTTAATGATTCTGAAAACTAATTTATAAAATAGTAATTTTCAAGTGAGTTTTCTTTAATTAAAAGCCTGTTCAAGCTTTAGTTCTTTTTAAGAGAATCGATACTCTATATCGATAAATATTCAATTTTTTAAATCCTATAGAAGTGTTTAAAATAAAAGCCCACTAAGAAGTGAGCTTTTATTTCGTTATTACTTGAGACTAATCAAATCATTATAGGTAATAAGGTACTTTCTAATGTTTAATTTCCATCTACTAGAAACGCCAATTATAGAATAAATCGATCGCTCTTTCTAAAGACTGACTTGCTTCTAAGTATAAACGTCGATTCATTTGATAACGTAAAGTCAATTTGTTCACTGGGGTGAATACGCCAACACCATAACGAATAAATAGATCAGGTGTGATATAGCCCGTTAAGCTCACCTGCGTATCTTCACCCGTACCTTGTGCATCTAGAGCTAAGCCACTCAAACCAAAAGTACGTCCAATCTGATTCGTTAAAGCACGTGTACCACCTAAGCCCATACTAATCCCTGCGGCAGCAATGGTGTTATTTACATCGGACTTAAATCCTTCTGCATTACTTAAACCACTTGAACCTTCATTAATACGACCCGTAACGAGCGCATTTAATGCTTCTTGCTCAGATAGTCCAGCATCATTGTAAACCTGAATGTTTGGCGATGTTGCAGTACCTGTAACACGTACCCCAACCATACTGCCCTGAACATTTTTGTTTGCATCGATATCTAAAGTCGGATTTGCCAATGGACCATTAAAACGCGCAATTGCTCGATTCAAATCTAGACTTTGTCCATAGGCTTCGATTTTCACTTTTTGACTGACACCAATTGCTCCATTCGCTCGCATTGCAGTCTCGTAGCCACGTTGGCTTAAATTTAAACGACCAACTAATGGAATATTACTGTTGAAGCCTTGGAATATGACTTGGTTTCCAATATTAACAGCAATGTCAGCTCGAATATCCCAAGGTTTAGCAGCTCGTAGAATTGCAAGCGGATCTTGGCCTTGTCGCACTATGCGGACATCTGATGAGGTGTTAATGACTGGAGCAGTTGTTTCTGGCATTGAAATACGTGCACGGGGAACATCTACCGATCCTTTTAAGCTTAAACGCTTATCGAAAGGATACATATCAAGTGTAAGGTTTGGATTAGCAATTGCAGTAATTAATGGAGCCTGACGTACAAGTAAATTATCACCTTTGAGGTTTAATTGGAGACGCGGCGAATCTTTCCATTCAAAACTACCTTTTAAAAGCCCTACACCTTGACCGCTGTTAAACGCACCATCAATTGTTGCCATGTCCTGGCGAATTGATGAGTAAACCTGAACATTCGTTAAATTAACTGGCAGCGAAATCATACTGATCGCGCCATTTTTCAAACGCATTTCACCAGTAAATTGTGGCTGAGTTAATGTACCGTTGACTTTACCAGCCAAGGCTAAGGTCCCGCTCAATTTACGGACATCTTGAATAAATGGTTTTAATACTTTTAATTGAACATCATTAAAAGCGACTTCACCATGCATTGGCATTGATGGCTGGAATGGATTGATAATGACGTTCGCATAACCCGTACCAATATCAGGTGTTTTCACATCAACACGGAATAACAGTCCTTCAGATACACTTTTTGCAATAACACCCAACTCGTCATAAGCCAAAGTCGTTGCAGGGTCTTGTGGATCTTCAGCAGCTAAACCAATTTCACCTTTACGCGTAATTAAACGTGCATCAAGTTTTGGATGTCCACCATTTACCCACGCTGCCTTAGCATAACCGTTTAATTGTCCAGTCATCGCCAAGCCTTCCGGCATAAATGCCGCGAAGTCACTTAAATCCATGTTTTGAGTTACAAACGAAATATTACCGCGAGCCTTACTTACTCGTACTGGCTGATCAAAACAGAGCTGGCTATTCGCACTTTGCCAACAATGTTGACCTACATATAGCTCAGATCTTGCAGAAGAATAAATCACTGGAGCATTTTGATTTTGTGCAAGACGAATACGTCTTGAATCAAAACTTCCTTTTTGGATTTGACCTAACCAATCATTGTTCTGGTTAAACCCACCTGCTAACTGAACATAGAACTTAGAAATACTATTATTGCCAAGTACTTTCAATAAATGCGCTTTTCTCGTTCCTGTCAGATTCACTTCAGCCGACTGAATTTGTCTATTTCCACTACGCAAATTATCTAATTTTGCGGTTAATTGAGTTGGCGTTGTTTCCGAGGTTGGAAGTTCACCCTGAATACTCAATCTCTTCACGCTTACTAAAGTATTAAAAGCAAAATCATCTACGGCGATATTTGCTGTTGCTTTTAAACGTGGCTGTGATTGTACATTCAGATCCCCATAAGCTCGACCGCGTAGTCCTGGGTATAACTCGTAAAGTGCTGGTGCATTGAGCTTGATTTTTAGATTTTGAGCATTACCTGTCGCTTGTAGCTGATTCTGCCCATAGACTAAAAATAAATTATTTGCTTCAAATTGCTGAGGTAAAAAGCCGTTTTGGTTAGAGTCCATCAATAAAGATAGATTACCCTTACCTCGAACAGGTTTATTATTTATAAAGCCAGCAAGATTCAGTTGTTGAATATTAATTCGTTTCAAATGATCTGACCAAACCCCTTGAGTTTTCAGATTACCTGAAATTTCACCTTTTACAGCTGAGGTAAAATATTGAGGTTTAAAGCGCACCAATGAACTATTAATATCCCATGCAATGCGATCTTTCAAATTTACAGAACCTGTTGCATAGATTTTCCCAGCGACACCATCATGCTGTAACTGGTTAATTCGAATAAAATCTGGTGTACCCGCTATAGAAAACTTCAATAAACCATTTGCCTGTTTTAGGGCTTTTAAAGATCCATCATAATTAACTGCAAAGCCTTTAAAGCCACCACCAGCTTTTACATCATGGAATAATAATGCTGCGGTACTTTTCCCACCCAAACTAACAGTCTCTTGACCGGCTTGAGCCAGTCGACCAGTTAAATCAATTTTCTCAAATTGAATGATTTGCTGATTTGGTTTAGCAAAACCATTCGCTTTAATCGAACCATTTAAAAGATTGACAGGTGCTGCCGCATGAATACTTTGTGGATTAAAATCTTTTGCATTTAATAATGCATTCCAAACCAACTGACGTTTTTCAGTTGGAAGAAACACTTTAGCCTGACCAGTTAAGCTACCTTTTTCAGCGGCAAAACTAAAATTGGGAACATTTAAAATATTATCTTTAACATTCAAATTCGCTAGATATTGTCCTGCTGGCAATAAAGTTTTTTCATGCTGATATACTTTTGTCGCAACTTTAATATCTTGCTGACCATCACGTAACGTTAAATCAACCTGACCACTGTCACTACTTAACCACCCAATATAAGGCATTGCACGATCTATTTTCGTCCAAGCTACATTCATGAGCATTGGTTGAGGTTTATTATTTTTTTCAGGAGCCTGATTAAACTTAAGCTTCCAAGACTCATAACGGTCAAAATCAACGTTAGCAAATACTTCAGTACCTTTTTCCAAAGAACCGGTTGAGGCAACAGCAGCATCTAAACTTGGCGGTAAAAAGTCTTGTACAACCTGAGGAATGGCTTTGTCCTTCGGATTAATATGGTCTAAACGGCCTTTGATATCCCAAGTAACGTGATCTTTCCAGCTCACTAAACCTTTCAGGTTAACAGCGCCTTTCATGACTTGGCCATTAAAATCAGTGATATTTAACTGATGAACCAAATCAGTATTCATTAAAGCGTTGTATTGACCTTCAGGTAAATTCTCACCTTTTAAATCTGTATCAACGGCCAAATTAAGTTGTTTAATATCACCTTGAAACTTGATTACACCATTTTTGGCAAATAGCTTTTGTTCAACCAATAAAGGTAAGTGATAATTTTTTAGTAGTAACTCACCTTGCATTGGAACTTCATCACGAACAGGATGCAATACCACCCAACCCGTTAACAAATCGGGAGTTGTTGTTGCAACCCCAGCTTTTAAAGTATCTAAACTTCCGCGTGCAACGACTTTAATATTTTGAATATTTAAACTTTTTAAAGATGGGATTCTTAAATCTGCTGTAGCATCTAATGGATATTTACCACTGAAATCCATTTTTCCTGTGGCATTGTGGACTGAAAGATACCCCATATCCATACTGGATTTTTCAAATTCCAGTTTAGTCTCTGACCAAAGTGCATCTTGCAAGTGAACATCATGGAAATTTACATCTGAGGTTGCTAGCTTAATTTCTAAATGATCAACATCAGCTTCATCGACGCGTAGAACAAATGGTAATTTAATTGGCTTAAATTCGAATGCCTTACCAGACGGCGGTGTTTTATTAATAATACGTAAATTACGCACATCTGCATGGCTTAAATGCACTTCTTTTTCTAATAATAAAGAACGCCAACCTAAGCCTACGTCAGCTCTGTCTAATGAAACATCAACTTCTGTTAATTGCACTAAAACATTCTTAAGAATAATTCCGCGCAGTAAGTTTCCGCCTTCGTATTCATATTTAATTATTTTCTGAGCTTCTAAAACTCGGTCTAATAAAAAACGACTTCCGCGATCTGTTGACATCATGATGACTAACGAAGACGCTAATAATAAAAATATGATCAATATCGTCAGCAGGAAACTACGCAAAATGCGCCGCTTCTTAGGTGAGCGAGGTGCCGAAGTTGGCTGCTGTTCTACATCCGCCATAAAATAAACCTAATAAAATTTTATTTTTAAAGTTGTGGGCCTATAAAGAAATGTAAACGAATCGGATGGTTTTCATCTGAAATACCCGAAGCGACATCTAAACGGATTGGTCCGATTGGAGACTTCCAGCGAATTCCAACCCCAACGCTATAAGCTGCTGGATTATTAAAGTCTTTATCATAGGCATTACCAAAGTCTGAGAAAACAGCGGCTCGCCAACCGTCTTTAAACTGATAGTTATATTCTAAAGAACCTACAGCCAAAGCTTGTCCCCCAATTTTATATCCATCTACTTCTGGAGAAAGACTCTTATAGTCAAAACCACGAATTGTTTGGTCACCACCAGTAAAGAATCGAAGATTGTACGGAACTTTGTCAAAATCGTCGGTAAAAATGTAGCTAAGGTCAGATCTTCCAACGAATTGATGATCATCATTTTCACCAAGAGAATAAATAAATCTCCAACCTGCACTTGCGATAGCCATATTGGCATCGGACAGTAAACTCTCACTACCTAATTCTAATTTATAGGTTTGTTTAAAAGCTTTCGTTGGGTTTAACCGTGTATTACTTGAAGTTTTAGAGGTTTCATAACTAAATAATAAGGCTTCTTGCTCTGATGCCGCAGTTTTAAATGCATCTGGTAGCTCAGAAATATCAACATTACCCTGTTGGGTTAAACGGTCTAAACGGTAGCGGACACCAAAAGTATGTTGCCAATTCCCTAGTGGACGCTTAATGATTCGCTCACCACCAACAACAGCGGATTCAGTAAGCAAACTTACATCTGGACCAATGTCATCACGAGTTTCACGCTCATAACCGCCCACGATGTTAAAATAGTCATTTAACGGATGTTTATAGGGAATACTATATCGGCCATCAATAGATTGACGAATTTGTGAGACTTCTAAGTTGGCATCAAAAGAATGACCATATTTATTGACAATAGAGCGGCGATACTGACTACGTAAACGTGCACCTGTATCGGTCCCATAACCAATACCCGTTTCTAAACTATTTAGCTTATCTGCATTTAAAGTCACAATAACTGGAATTCTTTTCGTTTCACGTGCTTGAGCTTGTAAACGATCTTGTTCAGTTTCTTTGTCATCCTGCTGACTTGGAGCACTTTGCAACATTGCTGTTTGAGGTTCTCCCTCTTTTACTTTTTGTGTTCCAGCAAACTGTTTTTCATCTACTACGTTTTGTGTAACTTCTTTATTAGATGTGGCTAATTGACGTGCTTTAGCAAGTTGTCTTTCTTCAGGTGAAAGTAAATTAGATTCATCCACATCGATATTTTGCTCATCGACTAAAGCTTGCAAATCTGGTGGTAGTTCAAGTGGTTTTTCAATTGGATCGGGTTTGATGCTATCAACTAAGGTGTAGTTAAAATAACGAGAGTTAGTTAGGTTATTTGCTAAAGTATTTACACGCCAAAATGCATAGTCATCACCCTCTTTCCAAGGGGCCATACTTTCTAAAATATTTTGATTCAAAGGCAAGGGTTTCGATGGATCGCTCATGCGAAACTCAACCTTATCTAATTTATAGCGCTCACCTGTTTCGTAGCGCAAATTGATATCGGCCTTGTTTTCTGGCTGACTCACTTTCACATCATGCAGTCGCCAATAAGCATCAAAATAACCGTTATCAGTGGCTGCGTTAACAATTCGAGTTTTCGTGGTTTCATATAAACCATGGTTAAAGATATCCCCAACATCCTGATCAGGAATTAAGCGAATAACCTGAAACTGGGGGCGTTTTTCACCAGCACCAGTAAATTCGATATTTTGCTCATTAATTCGCACTGGTTCATTTGGGGTAACCTTAACGCGAACTCGGCTCGGACTTAATTTTTCAAATTTAAACTCAGCATTATAATAACCAACTGCTTGTGCAGCCTGATTACTTAGCGTTCTAAGCTGAGGTAAAGCCGCATTAAAATCTTCGAATGATTCTTGGGTGAAGGTTGATAACTTCCCTTTAATATTTTTAGCCAGTGCATCTGAAGCACCTTCCACATCTGCACTAATACGCGGCACTTGCTCCATCGGAATCGCACGTGGTGGGCGCACTTTATTTAAAATACGTTTAAAGAAACCAGCCTGCTCAGGTGGCTGCTCAGCCTCCGGAGTTAACTCAGGTAAAGTTTTTCCAGTTTCATTGGCTTCGACTACAATCTGACTATCAGATTTAATCTCTTGCATAAGCTGATCAATATTTACAGGCGCTTGATTAATCTCATTTAATTCAGACTGAGTTGCATCACTGACTGTAACTTCGGGTAGCTTCTGAGTACCATTTTGGAAGTTTTGCGCCTCACTTTTAGCTTCTTCAGCGACTTTATAAATTTCATTTGCCATGTTTTGATCAACCGGCATGTCCGGTAAATCATCAAGATTATCAAGCGTAATTGGCTTAAATTCGTCAATTTGATTTGGAAATTGTTCTTGTTGTTGCAATATAGCCAAGCTATCTTGTTGTTGCTGCGCTTGAGTCACAAGTGTAGCAATGTCTGTTATTGGAGCAGTTGTTTGCTGACTCACTGGAACTGATTGTTCAGTTGAAGCATCAGGCACCGTTTGATTTAAAGTTGAAGTGTCACTATCAACTGAAGTTTGAGCAAAACTTTGTGTTACACAAACTGTGAACAACAAGCTGCTACAAATAAGTTTAGGAATCCCCTGCATTTTTAAAATTAAATGCATAGAATGAGAGAGAGTTGACTGTTTAAACTTAATTTTAGAAGGCATAGAAAACTCTAGACTTATTTTTTAATAAAACGCACCAAGGTAAGTGTAAAACTCACTCAAAACCATTGATTTTTCATTTAATCAAGCGTTAAAAATATCATACATGGTTTTCGATGCAAATTAACAATCGGTCACATTTTTTTATAAAACATAATGAAGTTTGCACATGATGAAACAAGATGAGCACCTGATGACATCACGTCGGTTCGTACCGATGTTTTTTACCCAGTTTTTTGGCGCATTAAATGATAACGTTTTTAAGCAGGCTTTATTATTAGTGATTACTTATGGCTTGATTCAACAGCAATCTGCCCCTGTAAGTACCCTCAATAATTTAGCAGCTCTCTTGTTTATTTTGCCCTATTTCTTTTTTTCGGCCACTGCTGGACAAATTGCAGATAAATATGAGCGTTCACAACTCGTCCGTGGCATAAAAGTTTTAGAAATTATCATTATGCTCATCGGTACTGCTGGTTTCCTGTTGGGGCACTTATGGTTGCTTCTTTTTGCCTTATTTTTGATGGGGACACATTCAACGTTCTTTGGTCCTATCAAGTACGCAATTTTGCCTGAAATTTTAAAACCGCAAGAATTAATGTCTGGTAATGCTCTGTTTCAGTCGGGCACTTCAATGGCAATTTTATTCGGGATGATTTTAGGTGGTGCTGTAATTGCATCCTCACATGGGAACTTATTGTGGATTAGTCTTACTGTTGTAATTATTGCTTGCATTGGCTATTTATGTAGTCGCTTCATCTTGCCACAGAAAGTTGCTGCACCCGATTTAAAGATTGATTGGAATTTTCTTCGCACAAGTTTTCAAACAATTAAATATGCTAAAAGCTTACCTTTAGTGTTCACCATTTTGTTAGGTAACTCATGGTATTGGTTTTATGGCGCTACTTATTTAACGCAAATTCCACAGCTTACCCAACAAAATCTGCATGCATCAGAAAATGTGGTCAGCCTTTTGCTTACTTTCTTTTCAGTCGGTATTGGCGTCGGGTCTCTTCTTTGCCGTAAAATTGGTGGCTCAGAAATTAATATTAAAATGGTACCAATTGGTGCGATTGGTCTTACCGTTTTTGCACTCTACCTTGCCGCGAGTTTAGCTTTTGTACCCGAAAGAACTGGCGCATTACTCACGTTAAAAGATATTTTTACCCAAGGTTGGGTTTACTATCACGTCATGATTGCGGTGACTTTACTTGGGATTAGCGGCGGTTTTTATATTGTTCCTTTATATGCCATGATGCAGGCTTATTCACCACGTTCACATCGTGCTCGTGTTGTAGCAGCAAACAACATTTTAAATGCCGTTTTTATGGTTTCATCTGCAATTTTTTCAATCTTAATCTTAAGTGTTTTAAAAATTGATATTAAAATACTATTTATTATTACAGCTGTACTTAGTGCAATCTTTAGTATTTGGCTTCTAGCGCGTCTAAAACCAATGCTTGCCACAGCACATCTTTCTTTGGAGGACTAATTTATGCGCCACTATACTGGAATTGATCAGCTCATTAAATCTTTTGATCAAGCATTACGTAGTCTTGTTCCGGGTGCAACCGCAGCACAGCGCCAAAATCCGGCCGAATCGGTTGAAGCAAAACTAGGAGTAGAGGATGCTCGTCATGTCGCAGGCTTAATGCGTGTTAACCATAGTGGTGAAGTGTGCGCTCAAGCCCTTTATCATGGACAAGCATTAACGGCGAAATTGCCAAATGTACGAAAAGAAATGCAACAAGCAGCAATTGAAGAACAAGATCATTTAGCTTGGTGTGAAGTTCGTTTAAAAGAGCTAAATAGTCATACCAGTTTATTAAACCCAATTTGGTATGGGCTTTCATATGGTATGGGCGCACTTGCGGGTATTGCGGGTGACAAATATAGCTTAGGTTTTGTGGCCGAAACTGAACGTCAAGTCAGCCTTCATTTACAAGATCATTTAAATCAGTTACCTGCTCAAGATGATCGTTCTCGTAAAATTTTAGAGCAAATGAATGAAGATGAATTACATCATCGCCATACAGCGCTTGAGGCAGGTGGTGTTGAATTACCATATGCAGTAAAAATTACGATGACTGCTATTTCAAAGCTAATGACAAAAACTAGTTATTATCTTTAAGAAAACAAAGGATTGATCTAATTCGGATCAATCCTTTTTTAAATATTATTTTAAGCCGTGATCGTATTTAAAACGCTCAATATCTCGAATTGAGTTCCAATAGTTTCGATTAATACGGTCACGATCAACTTGTAGTTCTCTTAAAAGCTTACGATAACGTTCACGCTCTTCTGGCTTTAATTTTTCGTTATAAGCACTGTCAGAATATTGCTTAAACTTTTCGTCATAACGATCATATTCATTTTTTGCATTATAGTAATCGGAAGCTGCCTGATAATAAGGTCTTAAACGATTACGCTGCTCAACTGGGCATACATTGATATTGCCACTACCCTCTAAAGCACTATAAAAAATATTTGTTGGCTGGCAATAATACCCTAGACCTTCTTTATACCCACGTTCATATGACTTTTGATCTGGAACAATATTGGCTTTTCCACATGCTTTGTAATATTGATCTAAACGTGGCGATGAACCTTTTGAACCATCTTTCTCACCCACTAATGACCAATTCGCAGTCTTACATTCTTCTACGCTCATTGCAGCACAACCTGAAAGGCTGATTGCTAGAATGGCTAAACCGATATTTTTCATATTAAGAGAACTCAAAAAATAAATTAAAAAAACGCAAAAATAAAATTCCTGTAAACACCCTAAAAGGTCCTGCTCTATTCAAGACTTCAAAAATAAGTGCCTCACTGGATAAGCCTTAAGTTTAAATCAGTTTGACCCTCTCACCAAATTGAAAGGTCATAATTCTTAATATTGTTTAATTTTAAAAAGCAAATTCGCAGAAATTTACTCACTCTTAAACTACCTCTATACACTAATTTTACTTAAAATAATTACCTCAAAAATTAATTACAAGCTTATGATTATTAAAATAAAAAAACCAAAACCACTCATGAATTACTCTTTAATCATTTTACTCTTTTTTTACGCGATTAACTTCCAAGGCTAAGGTAGGATTTTAGCTAAATAACCACCAAGGTTTTTTATAATGAGTACGCATATTTACCCAAGTTTAAACTTACAAAATCCTCACTTTAAGGCATTTAAAATATCAGATGATTTTATTCCTCCAACACAAACTCACATTTTCAATTCCGAGCTTTTTTTAAAAGAGGTTGATGAATATTTAAATTTATATCCTCAGACTCAGCACATTGATATTTGTCTGCACGACTTAAACGGACATATTCGTGGCAAACGGATTGATGTTAAAAGTTTAAAGAATCTCTCTAATGGATGCTATTTTCCACTTTCTGTTTACGCTATGAGCCTAGATGGAAAAGTGATTGAAGAGACAGGTTTAGGAAAATATATTGGTGAACCAGACAGACTTTGCCTGCCCATTTTAGGCAGCTTGCAACCAAGTGCATTATCTCCTGAATTGAATGCTCAGCTTTACCTATCCATGCAAGAAGAAGATGGTTCAGATTGTCACTATGAACCACGCAACATATTAAAAAAACTATTAAATCAGTTACATGCTACCAATTATTTTCCTGTCATGGCTGCCGAGCTAGAGTTTTATCTTTTCTCACCTCAGCATCAGGCTGACACATGTATAGAAAACCAATGCTTTGATATAGATGCGCCAAATAATTATCAACAAGTCCTAGATGAAGTTGAAAAAGCCGCCCTACTACAATCTATTGAAATTACCGCTATTGTTGCGGAATCATCTCCTGGACAATATGAATTAAACCTTCAACATAGCCATGACATTTTGAAGCTATGCGATCAAATTAATGCTTTAAAAAGAATTGTAAAGCAAGTCGCAAGAAAGCATGACTTAACTGCTTGTTTCATGGCGAAACCGAACTTGGCAAAAGCCGGAAGTGGCATGCATTTTCATATGAGTCTGCTTAATCAATATCATGAAAATATATTTAGCTCAGAAGTAGAAAAAGATGAGCTTTCCGTCAAATTACTAAACGCGATTAGTGGACTCATTGAGTTAATGCCTGCATCTATGGCGATTTTAGCGCCTAATATTAATTCTTATAGACGTTTTAAAATTGGTCATCATGTGCCATTAGAAGCCAATTGGGATACCAATAACCGTAATGTCGCAATTCGCATTCCATGCTCAGATGTACAAAATCAACGTTTAGAATATCGTGTTGCTGGAGCCGACTGTAATCCTTATCTGGTTGCAGCGACTATTTTAGCTGGCGTGTCTTATGGCTTATCTCACAAGTTACCACTGCCAAAACCTGCACATCTTTTAAAATTTCAAGACGAGCATATTCTATTAGCCAACACCCAACCAGAAGCCTTAAAAATATTTAAAGGAAGTCTGATTTTAAAAGGATATTTAGGGGCCGACTTTGTAGAGCATTGGTACACAGTGAAACAAGCTGAATATCAAAATATTTACAGCCAAATGACTGAAGCAGAACAACATTGGGATATATAAATAAAAAAAGCTAAAAAACTATAAATCACTTTGCAAACCCTTAGGGAGAAATACCCTAAGGTTTTTTTATATCTAATAATTTTTCTGTTGAGCTAAAAAACGTAATCCAACACCAGGTTCAGTAGCAATATAGCGTGGTTGAATCGCATTATCTCCCAGTTTGCTTCGCAACTTACCCACCAAAATACGTAAATAATGCGTATCTTCCTGATGGGTTGGCCCCCAAAGTTCTTTTAAAAGTTGTGGCTGTGTTAAAAGCTGACCTTGATAGCGCATTAATAACGTCAAAAGTTGAAATTCTTTTCGAGTTAAAGTAATTGGCTGTTGCTCAACCCAAACTAAACGTTGTGTGACATCAACTTTAAGATAACCATCGTCATACACATGTGCTTCTTGCTGAATCGGTTGGTTTCTTAAAATGACACGTATGCGCGCCAAAAGCTCTTGCACACTAAAAGGCTTGGTCATGTAATCATTTGCGCCAGCATCGAGCAGAGCAACTTTTTCATATTCATCGGCACGTACAGATAACACAATAACAGGCACATTCGACCAGCTACGTAATTCTTGGAGTACTTCTTTCCCGTCTAAATCGGGTAAGCCTAGGTCAAGAATAACCAAATCAGCACCTTGGGTCGCCAATGTTTCTAGGCCTTTGTAACCTGTCTCACAGAGCGTGGTTTTGTATTTTTGTGTTCTTAAAGCGATGTCTAAAAATTTACGGATTTGAGGCTCATCATCAATAATCACAATACGTGTTTCTACAGGAGATGTTTCTGAACTTATCATGACTTTACAACTTATTCTTTTACTGGATGAATGGGTAATCTGATTTGAATTAAAGTACCTTTATTTTGGCGTCCTGAAAATGCTTCTATTGTACCCATATGAGCACCAATAATCGCTTTTACGATTGTAAGCCCTAAACCTGTACCAAATTTTCCGCGGTCTCCGCGCTCCATGGTGTAAAACATATCAAAAATGCGGTTTCTTTCGTCTTCAGGTATTCCTGCCCCCCTATCTTCAATTTCTATTTTTACTTCATCTTCTGATGAAAGATGAGCACGAATCATGACAGATTCATCTGGAGGTGAAAAGTTTGCGGCATTTTCTAAAACATTAAAAATAGCTTGCTCTACTAATGCTGGGTGTACATATAAACTAATCGCTTGTTCAGGTAATTCAACCGATACTTGAGTATCTGGTTTATAGCGCTTTAAACGGCGGGTTGCAGAACCAATCAATTCATCCACACCAATCCAGTCTCTTTTTAAAGATAGACCTTCATGCCCTAAACGTGTCATATCAAGTAAGTTTTGAATATAACGGTCTAAGCGTTCGCCTTCTAAATGAATGGTTTCGAGTAAATCCTGTTGGTCTTGTTCTGACATATCAGCTTTAAAATGGGCAAGCGTGTCTGCTGCACCAATAATAGAAGCAAGCGGTGAACGTAAATCATGCGATACCGAAGATAATAAAGCCGAACGTAATCGCTCTGTTTCACTGGTGACTTTTGCTTGTTCAAGTTCATTGACCAATTGGGTGCGAAGAGCTGCTTGTGCAATATACTCAATTACACTTTCCGTCAGTTTCTTTTGCTCAAAATTTAGAGAAACCACATCATCCTTAAAGTAAATTCCCACTATACCTAGGCTATTTTTTTGCTCTAAAAGTGGTAAAAACCACCAGTTCGATTGACTAAGAGTATCGGTAAAACGTCCGCACGGTTGTTGATGTTTTAAGCACCAATCTGCCGCGACTTTTTCTTTATCGCTTAGCTCTATATCGGATGAAATGACTCTATCTTGAATAGAAATCCACACCTTAGTTTGAAGTTGGGTTTCTAAAGTCATTCGACCTGTTTGCATGACTTCTTCAAGGTTCACGGCACTAGAAAGCTTACGTGCTAAGTCTTGCATTACCGTAGTGTAGGCATTTGCTGCCTTTAAGGATAAAACCTGCTGACGTAATTGAGAGGCCAAACGCCCAGCAATTAAAGCTGCCGCAAAAAAAGCAACAACAGTAACTACACCTTGGTGTGCTGAAATTTGTAAGGTAAAACGTGGGGCAATAAAGAAAAAATTATAGGCCAAGAAACAAATAAGAGCGGCTACTACCGCAGCAAGCATTCTAGTTTTCGTTGCTACAATTAAAACTGAAATAATGAAAATGACGGAAAAGTCTTCAATACCTAAGAGAACTTCGGCAAAGTGAGCGATAAAAATACTTACACATGTAACAGCTAAAACAAAAATACTTTCTTTTAATGATAAAAATGATGGCTTTTCAATCTGATTGATCTTTTTAGTACTCTGTTCTGGATGCAAAATGGTTAAAGCAATCGAGTTTTCTTGATTTAATAATTGCTGAGCTAAATTTTTCTTAAATAACTTTAACCACCACGGCGAAATACTTTTGCCAATGACTAAATTGGAAATACCTCGATCAACGGCGGCATCCATTAATACTGACGCAACTCGATGGCCATATAAAACTTCTGTTCGACCACCGAGTTGCCGAGCCAGCTCAAATGCACGATCAATCTCAATATATTCTTTTTTATATGAATTTGCTGAACTCTGACCAAAGTCCAAACTTTTAGCAACATTCACTACAGTCCACGTAGCACCATTACGCTCTGCTAATCGACAACCTGCTCGTACTAAATATTCAGAAGAACCTTGCCCGTCTATCGCAATCATCAATTCATTTTGCAACGAGATAGACTTCAAACCTTTAGAGGCATAGCTCTCTTTTAAATCTGAATCGACATGCTCTGCAACGCATTGCATTGCCAGCTCACGTAATGCTGTTAAATTTGAAATGCTAAAAAAGCCTTGTAATGCCAGATTTGCTTGCTCTGGCACATAGACTTTTCCTTGATGGAGTCTTTCGATCAGTTCACTGACGGGTAAATCAATTAAGCGAATGTCTCGAATACGATCAAATACCCGATCTGGGACCGTTTCATTTACTCGAATCCCCGTAATCTGGTAGACCACATCATTTAGGCTTTCTAAATGCTGAATATTAATGGTCGTAAATACATCAATACCTGCGTCTAGCAATTCATTGACATCTTGCCAACGTCGTTCATGACGACTATTCGGTACGTTACGATGAGCCAACTCATCGACCAAAACAATTTCTGGATGCCGAAGCAGAATAGCATCCAAGTCCATTTCTTCTAATGTATGCCCCTGATATTGCATTTCCTTTCTAGCAATTTCAGGTAAGCCTTCCAAAATTTTTAGAGTTTCTATTCTTCCGTGGGTTTCAACAATACCCACAACAACATCTGTGCCCTGTTGAAATAACTCTTTGGCGCGGGCAAGCATGGCATAGGTTTTTCCAACGCCAGGTGCTGCACCTAAAAAGACCGTTAGTCGACCGGCTTGATATCTGTTGACATGATTTAATAAGGCCTCAGCCTGATTTTCGCGATTGCTTTGCACTTGATATCATCCGGTAAACTAACAACTTTATTTTTAAGTTAATGTGTAGATTGTAATTGATCTAAAGCAATATTGAGTTCTAATACATTAACACGAGCGTGCCCCAATACACCAAACTGCTTCGGTTCAATATGCTTTTGCAAAAGCTCTTCCACAACCTTAGGGTCTACATGACGCGCTTGAGCTACTCGAGCCACCTGTAACTGAGCAGATTCAGGACTAATATGCGGATCAATACCACTCCCCGATTTAGTCACCAAATCGCTTGGAATCGGTGCATTACCTGTGTGATCTTGTTTTTTCACCGCAAGAATCTGAGCATCAATTTGTTGCTGTAGTTCAGGATTAGTACGAGCTAAATTTGTACCTGCCATAGCCATCGGGTCATAAGCGACTGCCGAAGGACGTGGATGAAAATAAGCCTCTCCCACAAATGGCTGAGCGACTAATTTTGACCCTAAAGTTTTATGGTCTATTTCAATCAAACTACCATTGGCCTGATTATTGAATAAAACTTGTCCAGCACCTGTAGCGATAGCACTATAAACAGCACCACAACCCACCAGAGTAAAAATTAATAATCCTAAAGATGCTCTTAAGGTCTGACCCAAATTTGCTTCTGAATTTTGTACATAAGTTTTCATTTCAAACTCCAGATTACAAACCAAATAATTGAACAATCACTACATCAATCGCTTTAATGGCAATGAATGGTAGAACCACACCGCCCACCCCATAAATCAACATATTTCGACGTAGTAACTGAGTTGCAGTTGAAGGTTTAAATTTCACGCCTCGGAGTGCAATTGGAATTAATAACGGGATAATAATCGCGTTAAAAATTAATGCAGATAAAATCGCACTGCTTGGACTTGCTAAGTGCATTACATTCAATACTTGCATTTGTGGAATCGCAGCAGCGAACAATGCAGGCAAGATGGCAAAGTATTTAGAGACGTCGTTTGCTAACGAAAATGTTGTTAAAGCACCACGGGTAATCAGTTGCTGTTTCCCAATCTCAACTACAGCGAGTAGTTTGGTCGGGTCAGAGTCTAAATCAACCATGTTGCCGGCTTCTTTTGCAGCTTGTGTACCCGAGTTCATGGCTAAGCCAATATCGGCTTGTGCTAGTGCTGGTGCATCGTTTGTTCCATCACCGACCATCGCAACTAAACGGCCTTGTTGTTGTTCTGTGCGAATACAAGCCAGTTTGTCTTCTGGTTTTGCTTCGGCAATATAATCATCTACACCAGCTTCAGCAGCAATCGCGGCCGCAGTTAATGGGTTATCACCTGTAACCATAACGGTTTTAATGCCCATTTCTCTTAAACGGGCAAAACGCTCTTTAATGCCGTGTTTAATCACATCTGAAAGTTCAATCACGCCCAATACATGATGTTGATTTGCTACGACTAATGGTGTTGCACCTTTTTTAGCAACTTGTTCAACACGTGCTTTTAACTCTAAATCTTGAGAATAGTCTTCATCTACAAACTTTAAGATTGCATCTAAAGCACCTTTACGAATTTGGTCACCATTCGGTAAATTCACACCGGAAATTCGAGTTGAAGCACTAAAAGAGATAAATTCGGCTTGCTCAGGTTCTTGCTGTTTTAAACCTTGCTCTTTTGCTAACTTAACAATCGACTTTCCTTCTGGTGTTGGGTCGGCTAGTGAACTCACCCAAGCAGCAGCTCTCAACTCAGACTCGGTTACCGAAGTTAAAGGATAAAAAGAAGTCGCTTGACGGTCACCATAAGTAATGGTTCCTGTTTTATCGAGTAACAGCACATCAATGTCACCCGCAACTTCTACCGCTTTACCTGATTTCGCCAAAACATTGGCTTTGAGGGCACGGTTCATCCCTGCAATACCAATCGCAGGTAACAAGCCACCAATGGTTGTAGGAATCAAGCAGACCAATAACGCCACGAGCACAACTGGATCAAGTTCAATATGCAAATACTTGGCAATAAATGGCAGGCTAATCACGACAATTAAAAACGTGATTGTCATCACCATTAACAAAAAGCCAAGTGCAATCTCATTCGGTGTTTTTTGGCGATTTGATCCTTCAACCAAAGCAATCATACGGTCTAAGAAACTTTGACCAGATTCAGCAGTCACTTGCACAACAATACGATCTGTAAGTACTTTGGTTCCGCCAATAACACCTGAACGGTCTGTTCCAGCTTCACGTAGCACAGGTGCTGACTCACCTGTAACAGCCGATTCATTAATAGTGGCAAAGCCTTCTACAATCTCACCGTCGGCTGGAACAAGCTCACCTGCATGTACTTCAATAAAATCATTTAAATGAAGTTCAGTCGCTGCAACTTGAGTCGCTTGACGGTCTGTCAAAGAGTTGAGTCTTCGAGCCGTTAAATTTTCTCTTGCTGCACGTAATGAAGATGCCTGCCCACGGCCTCTAGCCTCTGCAACTGCTTCGGCATAATTAGCAAATAAAATGGTAATAAACAGAATTGCTGTAACCACTAAACCAAATAACAGCGTGGTGTAACCTAAGATTGTACTAATGCCTGTAACCACTGTTCCAAGCCATACAATTGCCATCACAGGGTTTTTAATTGCATGCTGCGGTAGCAGTTTCACAAATGCATTTTTCCAAACTTCAAAATTTGGCACTGCCATGGTTTGTTTATGGCTATTTACATGAGTTTGTGTATTCATTTTCACTCGCCTCCTTAGCCTTTAACCAACAAAAGTTGATCGGCAATAGGCCCAAGGACAAGAACTGGCATAAATTGTAATAAGGTAAGCAACACAACAATCGTAATCAGCGTTAAAGCAAAGGTTGGAGTTTCAACTTGAAGACTACCTGCTGTTTCGGGTGCTTTTCTTTTTGCTGCTAAACGTGTCGCAATCATTAATGGCAAAATTAATGTCGGAAAACGTCCTAACAGTAGAGCGATACTACAAGTGACATTCCACCATACAGTGTTGTCTCCAAGACCTTCAAAACCTGAACCATTGTTGGCAAATGCAGAAACATATTCGTAGAACACTTGGCTAATACCATGTGGTCCTGGATTACTAATTCCAGATATGCCTGGAACGCTGAGGCTTAATGCGGTGAATGCAAGAATGACTAAAGGTTGAATCAAGATAATAATCGCGAGCAATTTAATTTCTGCTGCTTCAATCTTGCGCCCAAACAATTCAGGGGTACGACCTATCATTAAACCTGCAATAAATACTGCAAGTAATAGATAAATCATAAACTGTTGCAGACCACAGCCCACACCACCCCAAATCGCATTGATCAACATGTTGATGAGTTCGACTAAACCAGTAAGCGGCGCAGAAGAATCATGCATCATATTGACCGAACCGTTATTCACCTGCGTAGTGATCGCTGCCCAAACTGCTGATGCGGCTGGTCCAAAACGTTGTTCTTT
>NZ_JZFB01000001.1:1279072-1280775 GCF_001188385.1 Acinetobacter sp. V2
CTCTCAGACCAGACAGCCGCTGCACCTGAAATAATCGACATGAAAAGCATGCTGCCAAACACAAAGTAAGCAAACTTTTTACGCTGGGTAAAATGTCCCACCATAAAAATCACGGTAAGTGGAATGAGTAATATCGCAATCATTTCTAATAAATTAGAAAGCGGTGTTGGATTTTCTAAAGGCACACTACTATTTGGACCATACCAACCACCACCATTACTCCCCAATTGCTTAATCGCTACCATTGGTGCAACTGGCCCTAAAGGAATTTTTTGGATTTGAACTGTATTGGCTTTATCAATCAGCTGTACTTCTGGCCCGCCTTGGAAAGTCGCTGGTACGCCTTGGCTGTTGAGCAATAAAGACCAAACAAAACAGAGCGGAAGCAAGAATCGGACTGTAGGGCGAATTACATCTGCCCAATAGTTCCCAATTAAAATTTGGTCTGGCTGCTCGGCAACATCGGCTGCAATATGGTTTGGGCGCTGATAAAAGAAAGCTCTTAAGGTCGCGACAACTAAAGCTAGCCCCATCATTGGAGTAATGACTTGCAAACCCACAATACCTGTCATTTGCGACAAATAAGATAATTGAGCTTGCCCAGAATAATGCTGTTGATTGGTATTAGTTAAAAATGAAATAACCGTGTGTAATGCTAAATCCCAACTCATATTTGGTGCATGATTTGGATTTAATGGTAGCCATGCTTGTGTCATAAAAATAGCAAAAACGGCCACAGCTAGAAAAACACAGCTAACAACAAATGCTAGCGAATATTGTTTCCAGTTCATTTGTTGTTGTGGAGATATACCTAACAAGCGATAAACAGGATTTTCAATCCAGCGAAATAATCCATCACCCCACATCGGCTGATTTGTCATCACTTTGGATAGATATTTACCGAGGCACCATGCTAGAAAAATAGCAATAAATAAAACAAGTATAAGTTCTAACATGGCTATTCTCCTCTATACCCCTTGGCTTGATTTGCCAAACTGGAAATAAGGAGAGATGAGGAAATATCATTTGTTTTAAGTCCGCATAACACAATGCCAGACTGATGCAAGATGCGCATTTGAGAATTTATAAGCATTTTTATTGTCCTGAAATAACACTAATTTAGTGAATTTCAGTATGGATAAAATGCCCGTAAATTCTCTATTGAGGAACTCAAAGACCGCGTAAAGTTTGCGTAAAATCTAGTTTGAAAGCCTTTAAACTTTAAAATTAACGACTGGATAAATCATGCTATCAGCCTTTAAGGTTTCACAAGGCCAAAGTTCATATAAGGGAATTTTTACATCAAGCGCCAAAGGCAATTTTTTAGAATTAAATTGCATATGGTCCAGATCACTTCCCCATGCAATCAAATCTACATCTAAAGAAATATGATGCGATGGACGAACACGCCCCGAATCTAACTCAAGTTTCTTTAAAAAAGATTCAATTTGGTCACACGATAAAGTGCTTTTTAATAGACATGCTGAATTCCAATAATCATCTCCAATACCATCTCGACATGGAATTTGATAAACAGATGAAAACTGCACTTTCCCCAAAGTTGCTAATTGCGTATACGCAAAAGTAAAGTGCTGATCTGCGTCTAAATTACTCGCTAGGGCGAGCGCAAAAATTGTTTCTGGTGCGTTCAAGACGAATTCCTACAGCATTAGCTTCTGCAATGATGGCGGGCTTACGGATGG
>NZ_JZFB01000001.1:1280822-1318041 GCF_001188385.1 Acinetobacter sp. V2
CAAAACAAGATGAGCTGCGTGCTCAATTAACTCAGGTTTGGCTTGTTGAATGGTTTGAGCCGATAACTCACAAATCTGGGCATAGTTGAGTGTGTCCTCAAGTTTGTCAGACTGCGCTGCTCGGCTCAAATCATTATGGATGGTTAAATCCAACATTAAAGGTTGAATAATTTGTCTTTCCCAGTTGAAACAGCCAATCACTGTCTCAACCTTCAAGCCTTCAATAATAATGGCATCCATAAATTTAAACTGACCTTAGTGCTTTAACAACGAAGCAGGTTCCATATTTTGAACCATTTTCAAACGTTGGTCTGCATAAATATCAGTATATGGTGCGAGTACGCGCATAAAACGATCGAAATAAAGCATTTGCTTAAATAACAAGGCAAAATCACGTGGGAATTTAATCCCGTGGCGCTCTCCAACCCCTACCATATCCATCATGATATCGTTTAAATCAGCTGGATTTGAAGCGAGAATTTGTTGAGGATCAGACATTAATACGCCATTAAATAAGCGCTCTAAATCTTGTGCCAATACATCAACATCAACTTTGTTATGAGTCATACCCATTTTCAGCATATTTTCAGCCATTGCCTGATAATCAGTTTTTTGCAATGCATCCATAAAGGCCATACATGCCGTCCAGACTTCTGGCTTTAACTGACCGACAATACCAAAATCGATAAAACCAATTCGACCATCTTCAAGCAACATTAGGTTTCCAGCATGTAAATCCGCATGGAAACTCTTGCATAGCATGAGGCTACCGAACCATGTATTCATGGCAGTAATTAGTACTTGCGATGGATCTTTAGCATATTGTTTTACGACACTAAAGTCAGTCAAAGACACACCGTATAGGCGTTGCATGGTCAAAACACGACGTGTAGAAAACTGATGATAAACTTTAGGCGCAGTCGCAGCTTTGTTTTGTGAAATATTCAGATATTCAATAAAGTCATCTAAGTTTTGTGCTTCTTCAATGAAATCGACTTCACGAACCATACGGCTTTTAATTTCATCAACAATTTCGGAAAGAGCAGCAAATTTGATTTTTGGTACCGCACGCTCAAGCAGCTTGGCAGCCCAATGCACCACACTTAAGTCTGTATATAAAATGGTTTCAACGCCAGGCTTTTGTACTTTAATAACAACATCTTCACCTGTAGTCAGTTTAGCTGCGTGAACCTGAGCAATTGATGCAGAAGCTAATGGCTTTTCATCGATATAGCTAAAAATCTGGCTTAAATCACGCCCTTCAAACTCAGATGCAAGCACACCTTGAATATAACTAAATGGAAGTGTTGGAGTCTGGTCTAAACAACCTTGAAATTCTTCTACATATTCTCGTGGGAAAAGTGATGGTGTACTCGCAATAAACTGACCAAGCTTAATATAAGTTGAACCAAGTGACTCAAAAGTCTCTCGCATGAGTTTGGCGTTACTTGGTTTTTCAGTTGCGTATTTAATTCCAGCTTTGGCCGCAACCACTGCTGTTTCACCAATGCGGGCGACGGAACGTAACCCATCAAACAAAATATTTTTTTTCATATTTCTTCAAAACCAAATCATTCAGGTTGAGTGTAGCAAATTTTGTTTAATTTACTGATTAGCTTGCCTGACAAAGTGGGCAATTTACATCTTTATCAAAACTAACAATCCGTTGTGTCATATTTAAACCATCCCACAATAATAGTTTCTGCTTTAAAGGTGTACGATTTAAACCTAAATACAGCAAAGTGTGATGTGCTTGTAATGACGCTATCATTACAGGAGTAGTCGCAAGTACCCCTGATTCTGCACAGCGCAGTCCTTCATTGCTATGTTGTTCTTTCGGAAAAAGGCACTCATAACAAGCTGAATCTCCTTCAACCATAAACATTTGTGCCTGAAAACCAATTGCTGAAGCACTAATTAATGCGACCTGATGTTTCTTACAAGCTGCATTTACCAAATAGCGGGTTGTAAAATTATCACATCCATCTAAAACCACATCTTGGTGTTCAACCAGTCTATCAATGTTATGTTCGTCTAACCGTTCGTTATAGTATTCAACACAGATATAAGGGTTAATTTTCTGTAAACGTTTAGCCAAAATTTCTGCTTTATAACGTCCGATATCTTCATGACCAAATGCAATTTGACGCTGTAAATTACTTATCTCAATAGTATCTGCATCAATCAGTGTAATTTTCCCAACCCCTGCTCGCGCAAGTAGCTCTGCACTGCTACAGCCTATTCCACCCGCACCTACAATCAGTACATTAGCAAGTTTGAGTTTTTCCTGAGCTTCAATATCCCATCCATCAAGTAAAATCTGACGGCTATAGAGATGCATTTCTTCATCACTTAACTCTACAAAATCGATATCTTGAAGCTCGGTCACGCGTTAATCCTTTCACTTAGAAGCGAAATGATTTTATGACTAAGTTCGTTATTATGAAAGCTATAAAATAGAAACAACTTTTTTATTCTAATAAACCTTATTTACCAACATTGCATCTATCAAGCTTTCTGCAACAATAGAAATATCTATTTTCTTTATTACTTAGGCTAAATATGACGCAATCATATATTGCACCTGTAGAGTTAGAAAAAGCTTATCGTTTGTTAAATCATGGTCCAACTGTCCTAGTTTCTGCACAACATGGTGATGACCGCAATGTAATGGCTGCCGCTTGGGCATGTGCCTTAGAGTTCAAACCAGCCAAAGTGTCCGTGGTTCTCGATAAAAGTACTAAAACCCGACAGCTCGTTGAGCAAAGTGGCTATTTCACACTACAAGTTCCCTGCTATGCACAGCTCGATCTGACTCATCAGCTTGGAACCATTAGTAAGCTAGATGATCCACAAAAACTTGAGCACTGCGGAGTTGAGCTATTCTATCAAGAAGACCTGAGTAGCCCGCTTGTATCAGGTTGCATTGCATGGCTTGTCTGTAAACTTATTCCAGAACCGCATAATCAGTCAGCTCATGATTTATTTATTGGTTCTGTTGTGGGTGCATGGGCAGATAGCCGCGTTTTTAGAGATGGGCACTGGCATTTTCAAAATGCACCGAAAGAACTTCGAAGCCTGCATTATATTGCTGGAGGAACCTTTTATTTAATTGGTGAAGAAGTCAAAGCTCAGCTTTAATCAAAAAAAACTGACTTTACTTAACTTTCTGAATTTCATCGAATTGAATTCAAACTAGAAAATTTCTGCTCAATGGCAAAAGACCGCATAACAATTGCGGTCTTTTGCAGTCAGTGACTATTTTTAAAATCTCGTATTTAAACTTGAGCAACTTCACGAGCAATCACCAAACGTTGAATATCCGAAGCCCCTTCATAAATCTGGCTTACACGAACATCACGATAAATTCTCTCTACAGGGAAATCGCTCACGTAGCCATAACCGCCATGAATCTGGATTGCATCCGAACACACCTGCTCAGCCATAGTTGATGCAAAGAGTTTCGCCATTGAGGCTTCTTTTAAACAAGGTAGTCCCGCATCCTTTAAAGTTGCAGCATGCAAAACCAACTGATGTGCAGCTTCAATTTGGGTTGCCATATCAGCTAAGCGAAAACCAACTGCTTGATGCTGAACCAGCTCTACACCGAAGGCCTTACGTTCATTTGCATATTGCACAGCCGCATCAAAAGCAGCTCTTGCCATTCCAACAGATTGAGCAGCAATCCCAATACGTCCAGCAGCTAAATTAGATAGTGCAATTTTATAACCTTCACCTTGTTGCCCTACCAAATTTTCTAACGGAATTCGACAGTCCTCAAAAGTAATGGTTGCTGTGTCTGAAGCATGTTGGCCCATTTTGTCTTCAATTCGAGTCACCAAATAACCTTGTGTATTGGTCGGCACAAGAAAGCACGAAATGCCTTTTTTACCAGCTTGTTTATCTGTAACCGCAAACACCAAAGCCACTTGGGCATTTTTACCGCTGGTAATAAACTGTTTTACGCCATTTAAAATCCAATGATCACCATCTCGCTCGGCTTTACATAAAATCGCGCTCGCATCGGACCCAACATGAGGCTCAGTTAAACAAAAACATCCTAGCCATTCACCAGATGCAAATTTTGGCAAATAGGTTTATTTTTGCTGTTCTGAACCGTATGCCAGTGTAATACCGCAAACCAATGAGTTTTGTACACTTACGATAGTCGAAATAGCACCATCACCTGCGGCAATTTCTTCAATTGCAAGCACCAAAGATACATAGTCCATTCCCGCACCGCCCCATTCATTTGGAACAGTCATGCCCATAGCACCTAGCGCACCTAAATCTTTTAATTCCTGAGCAGGAAATTCATGGGTTTTATCGCGATGTGCGGCTGTTGGTTTTAACTGATTCTGCGAGTAGTTACGCATCATCTCCTGAACCATACTTTGCTCAGCATTTAGAATCATTCAAATCCCCTTATTTTTATTATTTTGCTGCCATACGAATCGCACCATCTAGACGGATGACTTCACCATTTAAATATGAATTTTCAGCAATATGCCCAACTAAACGAGCAAATTCTTCGGGTTTTCCTAAACGAGATGGATATGGCACCATTTGTCCCAAAGCATCTTGCACATTTTGTGGCATGCCCTTAAGCATTGGGGTTTCCATAATTCCCGGTGCAATGGTCATAATACGAATAGCATGTCGCGCAAGCTCACGAGCAATCGGCAAAGTCATGGCAACAATAGCGCCTTTAGATGCAGAATAAGCTGCCTGACCAATTTGACCGTCAAATGCTGCAACGGAAGCAGTGTTTACAATAACGCCACGGTCTTCTTCATCTGCTTCAACCGTATTTTTACTCATTGCATCTGCTGCAAAACGCAGCATGTTAAATGTGCCTGTGACATTAATTTGCAGTGTTTTTGAAAATAATGCTAAATCATGAACACCTTCACGGCCAACTACTTTTGCTGAAGGGCCAATACCGGCACAGTTTACTAAGCCATGCAAACGACCATGTTTTACTAAAATATCTTTAAAGAACTGTTCAGCAGCAGCTTCATCGGTTACATCAAGTTTTACAAAGTCAGCTTTTGGCCCCAACTGTTTTACTTGCTGCTCGCCTGCTTCTACATTCATGTCGACCAATGTGACTGAAGCACCTTGCTTTACCAAATACTCAGCTGTAGCAGCACCTAAACCAGAGCCACCACCTGTAATCACGAAATGTTTCCCTTGAATTTTCATTATGTAATGTCCTATAGAAATGTTCTTTAAACTTAGTAGTGAGAGTAAAAGTTGTTGTTTTCCGATACAATTTCAAAAAGCCTCAAAATGTTTGCAGCTTTTGATCAATCCAAATTTTAAATATGCAGTATTTCACTTGAAATATATGAAGAAAATATGAGTCTTTGACATGGTTGTCCAATCTTCTTTAAGTAAAGGCACAATTTCGATTGCACTAGTACATGAAGCACTGAGTGCGGCTTATGCCAAAGGCCTAAATACACAAATAATTCTAAATAAAGCAGGCATTCCCGCTGAATTACTGATGTCTCCAAAGGCTCGTGTACCTGTTACGACATATGCCCAATTATGGATAGAGCTTGCCAACGCCATGAACGATGAGTTTTTTGGTATGGATAGTCATCCCATGCGTCGTGGCAGCTATAAATTATTGACTAAACTTGTCAGTACAGCCGAAACTTTAGAAAAGGCACTCCACGATATTTTGAAATTTTTTAACTTTGTGCTTGATGACATGCGTGGAGAATTAATACGAGATCAAGAAAAAGCTTATTTGGTGATTCATGATCGTGAACAACCTAAACGCATGTTTACCTATGCAACCTTTTTAATATTAGTACACGGACTTATGTGCTGGTTAGTAGACCAACGAATTGGCTTAAATAGTATTAGAGTACGTTGTCCTAAACCGAGCGATATTCAGGATTATCTCGTACGTTTTGGTGAAGATATTCAATTTAATGCCGAGATAAATCGAGTTGAATTCGATGCCCACTATTTAGATATTAAAATTAAAAAAGATAAAAAAGCGCTTTATGATTTTTTAGAACAAACTCCACAAAATCTTTTAGTTCGCTTTAAAAATGAAAATGCCTTGAGCGTTCTTATTCGCCGTCATTTATTGAAACTCCATCCCGCCCAATGGCCCGAACTCAAAGATGTGGCAAAACAACTCAATATTTCAGAAGCCACCATTCAGCGCCGACTGAAACATGAAGGGGGCAGTTATCAACAAATTAAAAATGAAATCCGATGTGATATTGCCGTTGAACGTTTAAGTAAAACGAATGATTCAATTCAAGATATTAGTGAAGATTTAAGTTTCCAAGATCCAAGCGCCTTTCACCGTGCCTTTAAAAAATGGACTGGCGTCAGTCCAGGTGCGTATCGAGATAATTTAACTGCACACAAGCAATAAAATCCACACTCAATGAAGCTTGAGGCATAAAACCTTAAACTTATGATATTTATGTCTTTTAAATTCAATATTTCAGATAAGTGTATTACTTAAAACTTAATAATCACTATAGAAACAGTGATTTATAATTTTATCTAAACTTTTATCTTTCAATCTGATTTACAAATCAAAATAACTAAGTTTGTAAGCCATCAAACGCGTGAAAGGATGATCTCTTATTTCATTTCGGTTCTATTTTTATCATGTCTTTAAAATCAAAATTTTCTTTATCAAAGACTTTGTTGGCATCAACATTGGGGTTTGTATTTACTTCATCTGCTTTTGCAGCAATTCCGACTACACTTAAACTTGATTATGCTTACTACGCACCAACCAGTTTAGTCGTCAAAGATCAAAAACTTCTTGAGAAATCACTCCCAAATACTCAAATTAAATGGGTTTTTAGTCAAGGCAGCAATCGTTCATTAGAATATCTCAATAGTAATAGCATCGATTTTGCTTCTACCGCCGGATTAGCAGCTGTATTAAGCAGAGCGAATGGTAGCCCAATTAAAACTGTGTATGTACAAAGCCAACCAGAATGGACCGCCCTTGTTGTTGCAAAAGACTCACCAATTAAAAGCCTAAAAGACTTAAAAGGTAAGAAAATTGCAGCCACCAAAGGAACCGATCCATTCTTATTTACACTACAAGCGCTAGACACTGTAGGCTTGAGTAAACGCGATGTACAGCTGGTTCATTTACAGCACCCCGATGGAAAAACTGCATTAGAACGCGGTCAAGTAGATGCTTGGGCGGGGCTTGATCCATTAATGGCTTCAGCTCAAATTCAATCGGGCGCGAAATTACTTTATCGTAATGTAGCATTTAATAGTTATAGCGTGCTTAGTGTGAAAGAAGACTTTGCAAAGCAAAGCCCTGAAGCGGTTGAAGCCGTTATTAAAGCCTACGAACAAGCCCGAAAATGGGCAAAAGCCAATCCAGATAAAGTGGCAGCACTTTTAGCTCAAGAATCAAAACTCCCTCTACCTGTGGCTAAGCTACAATTGAGTCGAACCAACTTTGATCAAAGCATTCCATCGGCAACTCAAGCACAAGCGCTAAAACGTTCTGGGAAAATTTTGACAGAAGAAGACTTGGTTAGAAAAGGTACTAACGTCAATCAAGTGGTTGATCAGTTGTTAGATCCTCGCTTTGCTCAAAAAGTCGTGAAATAGTATATGAGTGATTCACTTAACAAAGCTGAGCTAAATCATTTCTTAGCTCAGCAGGCTTTAAAATCGCAGAAAAAGCATTTAAACAATAAATTTACACGTTGGTTTAAAGCGCTACTCATCCCACTCATCTTTTTGGGAGCTTGTGAATTTTTAGTCAGAAATGGATATATCGATGCTTATCTACTCCCTGCACCGACTAGTTTATGGCAATCTTTTTTAGATTTAGCTCATAGCGATCTATTTGCCCATATTTATATTAGTACATGGCGTGTTCTATTGGGTTTTATTATAGGAAGCGGTTTAGGTTTAATTTTTGCAATTTGGGTTGGATTAAGTAAAGAAGCAGAAGCTTATTTAGAACCGACCTTTTCAGCAATTAAATCAATTCCAAGTCTTGCGTGGATCCCTTTGCTATTACTTTGGTTAGGAATTGATGAGGGTTCTAAAATTACATTGATTGCAATCGGAGCATTTTTTCCAACCTACACCAATACAGTTGCAGCAATTCATAATGTAGATAGAAAGCTCATTGAAGTTGGAAAAGTTTATCGGCTTAATGCTTTTCAGCGGATTATATCTATTATTTTACCGGCAGCCTCTCCGGGCATTTTAACGGGTTTACGCAACAGCTTAAGCTTATCTTGGATGTTTATGATTGCAGCTGAACTGATTGCAGCTACTCAAGGGATTGGCTATTTACTCAGTGATGGCCGAGAAACCTCTCGACCAGATATTGTTATCATTGCAATTATTTTATTAGCCCTATTGGGTAAAGTAACCGATACCTTAATGAAACTTATCGAAAATTGGTTGTTACGTTGGCGAGATACACTTCAAAAGTAATTTTAAATCCAGCATGCCAAAGTGACTCGATCATTTTGGCCATAGTCTTGAATGGTTTTAATCTCACTAAAACCATGCTCAGCAAATATATTTCGAACAGCTTGCCCCTGATCATAACCATGCTCTAGTGCAATCCAGCCTTGTGGTTTTAACCAGTTCTTACCTTGAGCAATAATAATTTCAATATCAGCTAGTCCCTGATGGTCTGCAACCAATGCACGGCGTGGTTCTGTAGCCAAAGCTTGCATGTGTTCATCTTCAGGGTCGATATACGGCGGATTAGAAACAATTAAATCAAATTTTTGTGGCTCTAGTGCTTCAAACCACGCGCCGCAAGCGAATTTTACACGTTGCAAATTATGAGCTAATGCATTTTCTTTTGCGACTTCTAAAGTAGGTGCATAAATATCAGTTGCTGTGACGAACCAATCCGGACGTTCACTCGCTAACGCAAGCGCAATTGCACCTGTCCCCGTTCCTAAATCAACAATATTTGCAGTATTTGGCAAAGTTAGATTTAAAACGGTTTCAACTAAAATTTCAGTATCAGGTCGTGGCACTAAAGTATCAGATGTTACTTTTAAATCGAGCGTCCAAAATGGCTGTGAACCCGTTACATAAGCTAAAGGTTCACCTTTTTGAATACGTTCAAGACCAGCTACATAGTCTTGCTCTTGTTGGGCAGTTAACTCTTGCTCAAGTCTAAACTTTAATTCAAGCGAATTGATTTTTAGAAAATGCTCAAGTAACCAAGCATTTTCTTGTCGTTCATAACTGTCAGGCTCACCACGAATTGCAAGCGCTTGAGCAATATTCATTAGCCGCCATTTTCCTGTGCAAGCATCGCAAGCTGATCTGCCTGATATTCACGATGTAAGCTATCGAGCAATTCAGTTAAATCACCTTCCATAATCGCGTCTAACTTATATAAAGTTAGGTTAATACGGTGGTCAGTCATACGACCTTGTGGATAGTTATACGTACGGATACGTTCAGAACGGTCACCAGAACCCACTAAATCACGGCGCATTTCAGAAGTTGCTGCATCGGCTGCTGCACGTTTTGCATTTTCTAAACGTGATACTAACAAGGCCATCGCTTTAGCTTTGTTTTTATGCTGTGAACGTTCTTCTTGGCACTCAACTACTGTACCTGTTGGAATGTGGGTAATACGTACCGCCGAATCGGTTTTGTTAATGTGCTGACCACCTGCACCAGATGCACGGTAAGTATCAATACGTAAATCTGCCGGATTAATTTCAACGTTAGTATCAACATCAATTTCAGGCAAGATTGCAACTGTACAAGCAGAAGTATGAACACGGCCTTGTGACTCAGTCGCTGGAACACGTTGTACACGGTGAGCACCACTTTCAAACTTCAAGCGGCCATACACACCATCGCCATCTACACGGCAAATGATCTCTTTAAAGCCGCCATGCTCACCTTCATTTTCAGAAAGGACTTCAATACGCCAATTTTGTGTCTCGGCATATTTACTGTACATGCGGAATAAGTCACCAGAGAAAATTGCAGCCTCATCACCACCCGTTCCAGCGCGAATTTCTAAATAAGCTGCATTAGAGTCATTTGGATCTTTTGGAATCATCAAAATATTGAGCTGGCTTTCTAACTCTACAAGCAAATCTTTATTTGCTTGAATTTCTTCTTCTGCCATATCTTTAAAGTCAGGATCAGACTTCATCATTTCAGCAGTTTCAATATCTTCTTCTGCTTGACGGTATTTGCCCCAAACTTCGGTAATTTCAGATAAATCACTATGTTCGCGAGACAATTTACGGAAACGTTTGTTATCGGAGATGACTTCCACATCTGCAAGCAACGCGGTAAGTTCTTCATGTCGATCACAGAGTTGATCAAGTCGTAAACGGAGTGACGCTTTCATAAAAGGAAATATCTCAAAAGTCCAAAAAGCTTATCAAATGCTATATAAATAGAAGATAAGCAAAATCGTAAAAATAGCGCATAGTTTACAGATTATGCCACTTAAATGACATATATAATCAGCCAATTCATCAACTTTCACCGTAAGTAAAGGCTTATCGATATAATGATTTCAGATGAGATTTATTTACTCGCCTATAATTTAGCTTTCGCTATAAAAAATAATAAGCCACGTTTTTCACTCAACTAGTAATAGAGGCTTTATTTTTAAAACCTCTATTATCTTGTCTATTTACTTTAATTTTTCTAATAATGTTTTACCGACAAGAATAGCTGAGGCCGGATTTTGCCCTGTAATAAGTTCACGATCCACCACCACATTTGGAGTCCATGCACTTGTATTACTTTGATATTTACCCCCAATTGACTGTAATGCCGTTTGTGGATAGAACTTCATTTCACCACCTTTTAATAAAGCCTTCGCTTGCTCTTCCTCTTGGTTACTAATCACAGTCATCCGATAATTTTTATAAATCCACTCACCAGTTTTTACAGTTTTGCCTTGCTCAAGTTGCTTAACCACTTCCGAAGCATTAGGTAATGTTGACATCAAAGCTATAGAGCCATGACAAACCAGTGCTGTAGGTTTTCTAGCTTGATGAAAAGCTGTCAGAACTTTCCCAAGCTGTTTATCTTTTAATAGATCTTGCATAGGTGCATGTCCACCTGGAATATAAATAGCATCAAACTGATCAATACCAATTTGCTCAATACGAGACAGGCTTAAAACTGGAGAATCTTGAGCAGATGTTAACTTTAGATCATGCAATAAGCCTGCATATTGCTTTAATGCTTTTTCATCTTGATTAAAATACATCGCACTATTTGATGACTCATCTAAAGTTGGGGCTTTCCCTTTTGGGGTAGCAAAAGTTACTGTGTGCCCTGCATCTAAAAGCATTTTTGTAGGCTGCATCAACTCATTTAAATAAAAACCAGTTTTAAAAATATGGCCATTTTTTAGCTCTAGCTGCCCCTCATCAGACAATACAACTAATACATGAGCGGCATTTGCACTGAACGCCACTGAAGTTGTAATTACTGCAAACATGATTTTACTAAGTGTTTTCATCATTCGACCTTCATTCCAGCCTTGTGCTGGATTTATAACTGGGATCGATATATTCTATTTTTGCCAGCAAGGTAGAAAAACAACCACATTTACAAATATTTTTTGCGTTTGAGGACAAAATGTCTCGTCAATTTGATCATCTTGCCGATGTTGAAGTGTTTTTAATTGTGGCTGAAAAGCTTTCTATTAGTGCAACTGCAATTCATTTGTCTACCACACCTTCAGTCATTAGTAGAACAATTACACGGCTGGAGAAAAAATTGGGTATTCAGTTTTTTAGAAGAACGACTCGCCATCTGAGCTTGACGGAAGCAGGCCAACTTTATTACGAAAAAATGCAGCATGCTTTTCAGTTAATTGACCATGCAGAGCGTGTAATTCAAGGCGAACAATTGCAAATTTCTGGGAAAATCAAATTAAGTGTTCCTACAACTTATGGACACTATCGTTTACCACCCTTATTAGAAAAATTCCTTTTGCAATATCCAGACATTCAAATTGAAATCAGCATCTCTAATCGCAATGTTGATTTAATTGCTGAGGGTTTTGATTTAGCCATTCGTCAAGGGCATCTGCCTAATAGCTCTCTTGTGGCCAGACCGCTAGAACTTGCCCCTCTTCAACTGGTTGCTTCTCCAGATTATTTAAAGCGCGAGGGCATTCCTCAGACTTTAGAAGAGTTAAATCATCACCAATGTATCGCTTTTGAATTACCAAGTAGTGGCAAAATAATCCCATGGTTCTTTAAAGATGGTGATCATGAAATTCAGTGGATACCAACAAATCGGATTTTAGTAAAAGAAGATATTTTAGGTGTAGTTTCTCTTGCTGAAAATGGATTAGGGATATGTCAGAGTTATAACTTTATTGTTAATGAAAAAATTCGACTAGGAAAATTACAGCCTTTACTTGAGACTTATGCAGGTCACTCACGCCCCTTCTCTTTATTGTATGCACAGCATAAACATATGTCTTCTGCGACAAGAGCTTTGATCAATTTTCTCTGTTCAGATCGCGAGTAATTAACTCATTAAAATTAAATGAGACTCATATTTATTTATATGGGTATTAAATATTCTATTTTAATAGAAAACATACAAACCAGACACTAAACTACAATAATGAATTGATGGTTCTCCATATTTTGAGAAACGTGTTTTGTTACATTTGCCGTAACAAAAGATATAGCGTCCTGCTGCTAAGGACACGGAGTAGAAAATGAAATTAAATGCTTGGTTATGTAGTGCTGTTTTAGCAACTTCTATGGTTACTGTAGCCCATGCTGACAACACAACACATGTAGCAGCTGCTTCTGCTTTAGGTAGTGTTGCTGGTACAGCAATTGGTAAAAGCATGGGTGGTACATCTGGCGCAACAATTGGTGCTGCTTTAGGTGGTGCTGGTGGTGCAGCAGTTGCAAGTGACCGTCGTCACCGTACAGAATCTGCAATTGGCGGTGGTTTAGGTGGTGGTGCTGGCTATACTGTTGGTAAAAGCATGGGTGGTACAAACGGTGGATACATCGGTGCTGCTTTAGGTGCTGCGGGTGGTTCTGCTTTAGGTAATAAAATTTCTAAAGACCGCGATTATGATCGATCTTCTAAACACTGGAAGAAAAAACACCGTCGTCATCACTAATCAAATTTGATGAAACGACTCTAAGCACCTTCGGGTGCTTTTTTATTAGGATCAATAAATATTCATAACCTCTTACTTGCTCAGCATTTATCCATAAATTAATAGAAACAATACAAACAGACACAAAACTAACGTATCTCCTTTGGGGTTCTCCATAATTATCACGAAATTTTTTATTACATTTATCTCAAGATAAAAATACTGTCCTTCTCAGTAAAAAGGACATGGAGTTGCAAGATGAAAATGAATATTTGGTTAGCTAGCGCATTAATTGCAACATCGTCTATGGTGACAGTTGCACATGCAGATAATGGTACTCGTGTTGCTGCAACCTCTGCATTAGGTAGTGTTGTTGGTACAGCAATTGGTAAAAGCATGGGTGGCACAACAGGCGCAACAATTGGCGCTGCTTTAGGTGGTGCTGGTGGTGCAGCCGCTGCTAGTGACCGTCGCAATCGTACCGAAGCTGCTATTGGTGGTGCTTTAGGTGGTGGTGCTGGTTATACCGTCGGTAAAAACATGGGTGGTACCAACGGTGGCTACATCGGTGCTGCGGTAGGTGCTGCGGGTGGTTCAGCGCTAGGTCGTAAAGTTTCTGAAGATCGTAACTACGATGATCGCTATGATCGTGGTAGCCGTTATGATCGAGATGATCGTAGATATGACGATGGTGACCGTCGTTACTATAGTAAAGGTGGTCATCATCGCCGTCATGACAATGGTTTACACCGTGGTTGGTATAAAAATCGCTAATTCACATATGAAACAAAAGAGCACCTTCGGGTGCTTTTTTATTGAGAGGTAAAAGTTAATATCGAAAAAAAACGATATACATTACCCCTTATATATCGTAGTATTTCGATATACCCCTATTCGAGAATATCGCATGCGATCACTTCAAGATACCAAGTTTTCAATTTTGGAACTTGCTCCCATTCGTAATGATAAAACCATCGAATTTTCATTACGTCATGCATTAGAGTTAGCACAACATGCAGAGAAACTAGGTTATGAACGTTTCTGGCTTGCAGAACATCACAACATGGATGGAATTGCGAGCTCTGCTACAGCGGTCTTACTCGGTTTTATTGCAGCACATACACAGCATATTCGTTTAGGTTCCGGCGGCATTATGCTTCCTAACCATGCTCCTTTAGTTGTCGCAGAACAATTTGGAACACTAGCTACTTTATATCCAAATCGTATTGAACTTGGGTTAGGACGTGCTCCTGGTACAGATCAACTTACCATGCGAGCTTTGCGTCGTGGTCATCAAGAAACAGAAGATCAGTTTCCAAGAGATGTTGTCGAAATCTTAAAATATTTTGACGCCCCTCAGGCAGGACAAAAGATTATTGCAACGCCAGGGCAAAATACCCATGTTCCTGTTTGGTTACTTGGGTCTAGCCTTTTTAGTGCACAATTGGCGGCAAAACTTGGACTTCCCTACTCATTTGCATCTCATTTCGCACCACGTATGTTAGGTCAAGCAATTCAGCTCTATAGAGAGAACTTTGAGCCTTCTGAGTACTTAGATAAACCTTATGTTTCTATGGGTGTGCCTGTTGTTGTGGCAGATACAGATGAGGAAGCTCAGTTCTTAGCAACGAGTGCGTACCAACGTGTATTAGGTTTAATTCGTGGCGAAAGTTTAAAACTTAAACCACCGGTTGAATCAATGCAGGGATTATGGAATACAGCAGAACAGCTTTCTGTTGATAACTTCTATGCAATGGCGCAAATTGGTTCTGTAGATACAGTTCGCTCTGGTTTACAAAAACTTTTAACGACATACGATGTTGATGAATTTATTTTCACATGCGATGTATACGATACCGCTAAACGTTTAGAAAGCTTTACACAACTAATGAGCGTAAAAACAGAACTTTAAATTCCCTTCGCATTCCCATACTTGAATTGATTTCGAGTATGGGATGACCATCTATCTGAAAAGACTTTACCCCGACTTCCTGCTTGGTTATTTATATTAAAACGATAAAAACATCATGATTTAAAAACCAAAAGGACTTTTGGAAAAATGAGTATTAATATTAAAAATAACACTTCAAAATCAGCAATTTTTCAAAATACCTCTCAAGATTTTGAAGACTTTACTGGTCAAGTGATTCCATCAACCTCAATTAAAGAATTTGATTTTTCACATTCATCTGTCGCGATTATTGGTACAAATCAAGATACCGTGACCCATCTTGAAAAAATCTGTCAACAAGCAAAATGTGTGACAGTATTTCAAATCACACCTCACTTTATTTTGCCTCATAGTCAAATGGGCACAAATAAGTTAATTACCCATCCTCTCATTATTAAAAACCGGAGATTATTTAACAATCGAGTAAAAAGTCTTTTGGCCTTACGTTTTCTTGATACTCAGGTAAGTGGAACATGGCTTAAGCGCCTTTTAACCCCCAATATGGCAACGGCTAAAAAGGTATTTTTTAAATCTGATAGTTATTATGCAGCACTCCAAAAATCCAACTGTAAATTACAAACTTGGCCCATTGTTAAAGTCAACCATAAGTCAATTCATAGTATGGACGGCATAGAACAACCTGTTGATATCATTATTAGAGCAACCGCATAAAAATAAAAAAGCATGGTTTTTAAGCCATGCTTTTTTTATTTACTCATACTTTTGCAAATTGCCATGATCATCGTAATGCAAAATGACACGTTGTTTCTTTTGCAATTCACTTAACATCTCGGAACTAACCGAAAATTGAGCAGCTAACAGTTCAACAGAACTATTAGGCGCCTTAGCTCTTCGGTCCTCGCCACTAAATCTGATCCAGTTATAACTCGCCCATAAAATTAAAATGAGCGCGCTAATTCCGATGAGTAATGCTAAATGTAATAAGGTCTTAACTTCTGATATATGGTCGACCCAGACATAATCATAAATTAAGTGTCCTTCAAAAACCCATAAAAACAGTGAAACCAAGGGAAATAGCAACCACATCAAACAAAACCAACCGATGGTTTGTAATGTGTAGTTTGCCGTTTTATTTTTGACGTATTCTGGCTGGTCAATATATTCAGGGATATCTAACGTTTCGATATCCTTATTTTCCTCAGGTTTCATGGGTTATCTCCACGGAAGCCTCGGTCTGGGCTTACCCAGCGGGCACGTTTTTTAGTGTTAAATAAAGTCTTTGGTACCGCAACAACACTTGTAAACAAAGTCAGTAGCCAGAAAAATAACGGATACCAAATGACCCAAAAATAATTTCTAAAGAAGCGGCTACGGTCATAGCGTTGATCAATCCACAGACTCACTAAAAACTGGATTAAACATGTTCCGCCGAGTATTACACCATACCACTGTGGCATAAGCGTTTTGATCTGCCATTGCTGAGGCAACTCAATAAACAATCCGACAAAAAATAGCGTAAAGATCAGAATCATGACATAAGACCAGATAATACTGACTAGCGCCTCGATCATGACAGGCCACATTCTACGAACACGCAGTTTGAACATTTGTGGAATATATTCTATTAGAACTTCTACCCCACCTTGTGCCCAACGAAGGCGTTGTTTCCATAACCCTTTAAATGTCTCAGGCATATAGATATAACAAAGCGCTTGTGGAATATACTGAATATCCCAATGATCGAGCTGTAGCTTCCATGAAATATCAATATCTTCGGTAATTTTATCGTCTGACCAAAAACCGACTCGAACGAGAGCTGTTTTACGGAATGCCGCAATCACACCCGACACTGTAAAAATACGGCCATATGTACGCTGCGCACGTTTAATCAAACCAATAATCGAAGAGAATTCACCCACCTGTAATTTTCCTAAAATACTAGATCGGTTTAAAATTCGTGGATTACCCGTTACAGCCCCAATTCGCGGGAAGTTAATAAATGGCTGCATTAACCAAAGTACGGCATGTGGATGTAACAATGCATCACCATCGATACAAACAAGATATTCGTATTTACTAACTAATACGCCTGATCTTAAAGCTACGGCCTTACCCTGATTTTCTGCTAGGTGCACAACCCGAAGTCGTGAATCTTGCGCTGACAATTCATCTAGAATTTCAGCTGTCCTGTCACTACTTCCATCATTAACTGCGATCACTTCAAAATTAGGATATTTGGTTTGCAATGCATAACGAATTGTTTGGCGTACTTGGGCTTCTTCGTTAAAACATGGAATGATGATACTGCATCCTTCGCTGGTGGGTTCAGGAAGTGCTTGTTCACGGTATTCTCTTTTAAAGAAGAACCAAAGTCCCCCTACCATCCATGTCCAAGCCATCAGTAAGGGATATAAAAAGGCAAAAGCAAATAGAATATCGAGTAATACTCTCATTACTTTTTCCCCTCTACCAATTCAGCAAAAGGCTGATACATCACAGGACTAGCATTCAGACTAATCGGATTATATAAATATTGATGAACATCTTTTGATTTTTCAAAGTCATAGCCATCGATACCGAATTTCTGGATTCCGACTCGCTGAATCGAAAAAAGTCCTTGCTGTACTTCTTCCCAAGCAGTTTTTTGCGAGTTTTCTGGTAATTCTAAAGTCAGCATTATTCTTTGCTTATCATTTTCATCAAGTCTATTTAAAAGCATTAACAACTCATTAAATTGCTTTTTCTTACCAATCACATCGAACTTCAAATTGACTAAATCATGTTGTAATAAAAGCGTTTTGATAAGCTCAGGTAGCTTTTCCACATGATCTAAATCAGGTGTAAGCAATAAACTAAACTGCGCCTGATTACTCATGTTTAAATAAGGTTTGACCGCTTTTTTAGTCATTTGACTCAGTTGTGCGAGCTGTTTTGATTGCTCAATACAACTGTTTTCTTGGACTGTTATTTTTTGCATTGCGCAGTTTAAAGCTGTTCCTGCATTAAGCTGAACACCGCTTAAATTACTGTTAAAGCGTGCTATATCTTTAGCCAAATCTACTGTTAAAAATGGCTTATCTTTTTGAGGATAAGCTGGCAACTCTAATATTACCGATTGACCTGCCCGAGTTTGAGCCTGCCATAAACTACGGTTTAAAATATCTTGTTGAACTGGCATTTTATTTGTAGGGAAATAAGCAACATCGTATTGCCCATCTCCGTTTTTATCTTCCAAAGGCTTTAAGATTAGAGCATTGTTTTTTAGGCTATATAGTTTTGATAACAACTGCCCTAGTTTTTCATCGGTCTGAGCATTTTGTGGAGCTGCTAACTGCTTTAAATCCATACTCACTAAGTGACGTGGTTGCTTAAATAAATCTGACTCTTCAAAGTTCAAAATATTTAACATGCCTTCGGTGAGCTGTTCGGCTGTAGGGTTACCTATAACCAAGCTACGCTTGAAAGTTGAATCATTCACACGATTCATACCATCACGACCTAAACTGAAAGAAAACTCAAAGCCTGCTTGCTGCGCTAGTTTTTCCAGTTGCTCATTCACAGCGCCATAAGGCCAAATAATTGCTTTCGGATTAACACCGACTTCTTTTTTCAAAACGGCGTAGGATTTTTTCAAATCCTGCAAAATACGTTGTTGATATTCTGCATCTGTTTCATAACGTGATTGCGATTTTAAATAGGCATAAGAAGTTGCAGCCGGTTGCTCATTACCTTGAGGATTGGCCAATACACCATGATGTAAATCATCACTATGGCTTGCAAACTCGGCTAAGCCCGATGCTTGCATTTCACGAACTTGAGCCCAGTTCACCAAGTTACCCTGCCCATAAGCTTCATAACCTGCCTGAGTATTGCCATTTAACCAACTGGTTGGAAGAGCAAATACTGCTGGAATTTTATATTGCTTAAGTAAAGGAAATACTCGGCTATAACTACTCAACGCACCATCATCGAAGGTCAGTAGAATAGAGTTATGAGGTAATTCTTTACCTTGCTTACGAGCCTCTTCAATATCTTTCAGACGAATTGGTTTCCAATCAGACTGACTGAGCCAATCAAGAAACTGCGCCAGATTATTGGTTTGAATCGCATAAACATCACGGTCGCCTTCTTTTAGGACGTCATCTCGCACATCATGAAAAGTTAAAGAAACCGTATGATTTTTTGGTAGTTCAGTTTCAATGCGGGCATGAGAAAATTGTACGGGTAATAATGTTGAAGCAAACACACAGCTCAACATTTTTGACTTCATATTATTCATTAAAAATGCCCTTCAAATCCGAAAATACCGTAGGTATGTTGTTCATCATGACCATCGTATGGATGGTATTGCCAACCAATTCCATAATTAAGTTGCCAGGTCCGTGAGAGCTGCCATTGATGTTGATATTGCAAAGAATATGTTGGTCGAGCTGAGTAATCTGCTTGTTTATAAAGCCCGACTCCAGCTTCAAAATGCTGTTTAAATGAGCGTTCGTATTCTCGCCAAGTAACCCAGTCATGGCTTAAATTCAACTCAGCACTGTAGTGATTGCTTGGGCTAAAGTAAGCTGTCTGATCTTGGCTATTGCTGCCATAAAATCCACGAACGGTTCCGTAGGTAACATGGTGAGGCGCATCAAATAATCGCTCGCGCCAAAAAGTAGAAAATTCTTGTTGTTTATTACCGTCGCTTATATCAGTTAAACCATAACTTGCCCCAATTTGACGTGACTCATCTTTTTGCCAAGTCAAAGCAGCACGGTAAGCTTGACCATCCTCACCAGCGTCAATTGCCTGTAATGGAATATTAGCTTGACTGTCATATTGCAATTGATATTGCCAGTGATCGTTTAACCATTGCGACCAATCAAGACGAACGCCTGCTTGTCCACCATCTGTACTTTGCGAAAAAATTGCTGACAATGCTTTACGGTTCGCTTGCCACTCAGCACCGACGCCATAACGTTGGTCATGCACATCACCAAAACGATATTCTCCAAAACGGTCTTGATGCCAAGCAAATAGACGATAATTATCTTTAATCCACGGACTATTAAGTCGAGTTTCCATTTCGCGGTCTTTTAAACCATTTTGCCCACTCACAGAATCACTGTTCTCTGCTTTACTTTGGCCCCAAGTTGTTGAGTGCGAGATGGTTGCTCTATCACGATCATCCAACTCCTTTCGACTTTTAATTACACCGCTATCTTCAGGATAATATTGCAAAAGAGTTTCTGTGCTTTTGCGCCACTCTGGAATATCCCCTAAAGCCTGAGCATTTTGCATCTGGTTAATTCGAGTATCTTTGGCAACTGGTGTTAAACCATTTAAACGAGCAATTGTTTGTTTGGACTGTAAAGGTTTATCTCTCCAACGCTCAACACGAGCAAGGTTATTAATTAAGCCTTCGTTGGAAGGTGCAAGATCTACTTGTTTCTGGAAGTGTTTTTCTGATTGATTCAAATGATTTGCATAAGCTAAATGCATACCTTGTAAAGCAATATAATCATCACGATCAGGATGGCTTGATTTATCTACTCCTTTCGCTTGACTATATTTATACGTAGGGATTAACCGATCAACATCACTTAAAAGTTGTTCAGCTTGTTTATATTTTTCTTGTTCAATATATGAGTAATACAATCCAGTATATACCGTCATATCTGAATAGTTTTTTTCAGCAAGCAAGGTTTTAAAAGCAAGCTCAGCTTGTTGCGGCTGTCTTTCAGCCAAATAACTATCAGCGATCGCATGACGAATATAGGCAGGTAGTTTTTCTAGAGGTACATTTAATTTAGTAAATTGATCTAATACCGTACGGCTACGCCCGCGGAAATCTAAGGCATATATATAGTCATAATGGAATCTTAAATAATTAGAATCTGACGGTTGAATCAAAGGCTGCATTTGCTCGCCTTGCTTTAACACAGCATCAAGCTCAGCAAAAGCTTCACTATCTGCCATGCCTTCCCGATTCAAATATTTATAACGAGTAATTGCGTTATTTACACGTTGAGAAAATTCACTTACTTGGAGCCAGTGTTGTAACGATTCTGTTTGTGCATTTTTATCGCTGGCAAGCACTAACTGCTGAGCCTTGTTATAAGCCCCTACAGCCGCTAAGTCATAACTGTATTCTTGTAAAACGGCAAAAGACTTCGGCTGCTGCTTATATGCTTGTTCAATTACAGATAAAGCATCTACAGGCGAATTGATAAGTCGATATGCATAGGCGATTTGTACAAGTTGATCAGTCTTCAGATTTTTAGTATTAATCTTTGCTAACTGTGCTTTGCCATTTACAACATCTTTAGCTTCCGCATATAAAACTGCTAACAAAATCTGTCCATCAGGCGTTTTTTGAATATTAAATTTATTTGACCAAGCAATCGCATCTTTAAAGTGTTTAAAATCACGAAAATTACGTATTAAAGGTAGCTGTCCATATTCTGGAAAAGTAACTAAATTAATATTCGCTAAATGCTGAGAAAAACTTACTAGATCTTTTTTTTCATTTGACATTACAACTAAATAATCAGCTAGCAATTTTTGATCATGCGGATAGGTTTTTAGCAATTGATCTAGTTGAAATATTGCTTGATGAGTTTGTCCAGTTTTGTAAGTGTGAATAGCCTGCTCTCTCAATTCATCCACTTGAGCAGCATATAAGTTGAGAGGCAAGATGTATACCAATGAAAAAACACATTTTTTTAGCATTTTGATAATCGGATAGTCCCATATCGAGGTGGGAAAGTATAATTAAAATCAAAAACTAATCACACAACACAAAAATAATGTGAACTATTTATCATTTTCAAATATTTAATGTATTTTTACATTATTTTTAAAAATATTTAGAAAAATTAATTAATTAGAATTTTTAAACTTACTCAAATATATACATTTCTTTTCAATACTCTTATTTTATTTCACAATTGGATTATAAAAACCTTACAGGCTGATAACCAATAAAAACGTTTTAATAACTTTTTGTTTTATATTTAAAACTTTTATTTTTCTCATGTTTTATATTTAAAACCATTCAATTTAATCACAAATAAATATATATATATAAATTGAATGGTTAAAATAAAGCTTTGATTAAATTAACCAATACGACGTTTTAATCCTGTCATTTGTAAAACGCGCGTTGAAATTTCTTCAATCGACATTTCCGTCACGTTTAAATATTTAATCCCTTCTGAAATATAGATTCCTTCAATTGCTCTAAGTTCCATTTGGCATTGACTAAAACTTGCATAACGACTATTTGCTTTACGCTCACTGCGAATCGCAACTAATCGCTCAGCATCAATCATTAAACCAAATAATTTACTGCGATGTGGTCTTAGTACTGCCGGCAAACGGTTATCATCCAAATCTTCTTCTGTTAAAGGATAGTTTGCAACACGGATACCGAATTGAAGAGATAAGTAAATAGAAGTTGGTGTTTTACCCGAACGAGAAACGCCAATTAAGATTAAATCCGCTTTATCATAATGACGAGTACGCGCTCCATCATCATTATCAAGCGCAAAATGAACAGCATCAATACGAGCTTTATAAGATTCAGAATCGGTTACGGCATGTGTCTGCCCAACTAATGTGGTAGGAGGCGTACCTAACTCTTGTTCCAATTTGCTGATTAAACCTTCAAACACATCAAGATTAACTGCTTTAGCAGTATTAATGATTTCTCGTACGTGTGGATCAACTAAAGTATCAAAGACTAAAGGTAGACAACCATCTTTGGTTTGACATCTATTAATTTCAATCACAACATCCATTGCCGCCTCTTCAGTTGTAATATACGGCATGATATGAATATCAAAATCAACATTGGGAAATTGTGCTAATAACGAATGTCCAAGAGTCTCGGCAGTAATTGCAGTTCCATCAGAAATAAAAAAAACGCTCCGTCTAAACTGTTTACTTTCTGACATTAAAATTCTCCTTAAACATTTGTCTTAGTGCTATATAATCTTTATAGTAAACTGATCTTACATGACTGTCGCTTAGTATAATTCTCAACTAAGCACTTTATTTTTATAATTTCATGCCAAGATAGACATTAATACTGCAAAAGTGGAGTGAAAACTTTGGAAGCGCGCGTAATCGGTCTAGAAAAATTAGGGAAACACGATGTCGAACTCGTAGGTGGGAAAAACTCATCTTTGGGTGAAATGATCAGCCATTTATCAAATGCTGGTGTATCGGTACCTGGCGGTTTTGCAACTACTGCTGATGCCTATCGTGAGTTCTTAGATCAAAGCGGTCTTAACGCTCGAATTCAAGCAGAACTTGCTCAACTCAATGTTGATGATGTAAATGCCCTTGCTGAAACAGGTGCTAAAATTCGTCAATGGATTGTAGAGACTCCACTCACTGCAAACCTAGAACAAGAAATTCGCGCCGCTTTTACAACACTTTCTAACGGCAACCCAGAAATCGCGGTTGCCGTTCGTTCATCTGCAACTGCTGAAGATTTACCAGATGCTTCATTCGCAGGTCAGCAAGAAACTTTCTTGAATATTCGCGGTATTGATAACGTTCTTATTGCGATTAAAGAAGTATTCGCTTCTTTATATAATGACCGTGCGATTTCTTACCGTGTACACCAAGGTTTTGACCATGACGTCGTTGCACTTTCTGCAGGCGTTCAGCGTATGGTTCGCTCTGAAACTGGCGCTGCGGGTGTAATGTTTACACTTGATACTGAGTCTGGTTTCCGCGACGTTGTATTTATTACAGCATCTTATGGTTTAGGTGAAATGGTTGTACAGGGTGCCGTTAACCCAGACGAATTTTACTTATCTAAACCATTATTAAATGCTGGCAGACATTCAGTTTTACGCCGTAACCTTGGTTCAAAACACCAGAAAATGATTTATGGTGAAGAAGGTTCTGCTGGTAAATCAGTTGTCGTTGTTGATGTTGAGAAACAAGAGCGCCAACAATTTGCTTTAAATGATCATGAGTTACAAGAGCTAGCTAAACAAGCGCTTATTATTGAGCAGCACTACGGTGCACCAATGGATATCGAATGGGCAAAAGATGGCGATGATGGTCAAATTTACATTGTTCAAGCTCGCCCTGAAACAGTAAAAAGCCGTCAAAATGTAGGCACAATGGAGCGCTACCTTCTTAAACAAAGAGGTACTGTTCTTTGTGAAGGCCGTTCAATTGGTCAACGTATTGGTTCTGGTAAAGTCCGTATCATTAACTCAATTAAAGAAATGGACAAAGTTCAAGAAGGCGACGTTCTTGTATCAGATATGACCGATCCTGATTGGGAACCGGTAATGAAACGTGCTGCGGCAATTATTACTAACCGCGGTGGTCGTACATGTCACGCGGCAATTATTGCACGTGAACTTGGTGTACCAGCTATTGTCGGCTGTGGTAACGCAACAGAAGTATTGACTGATGGACAAGAAGTAACAGTTTCTTGTGCTGAAGGTGACACTGGCTTCATTTACGAAGGTGCTTTAGATTTCGAAGTTCAACGTAACTCAATTGAATCTATGCCTAAGCTATCGTTCAAAATTATGATGAACGTAGGTAACCCTGACCGCGCGTTTGACTTTGCTCAAATTCCAAATGAAGGTATTGGTCTTGCTCGTCTTGAGTTCATTATTAACCGTATGATCGGCGTGCATCCTAAAGCCCTACTCAACATTGATAGCCTACCGCGTGAAACTCGTGCTGCGGTTCTAACTCGTACTGCGGGTTATGCTTCACCAGTAGATTTCTATGTTGAAAAATTGGTTGAAGGTATTGCGACCCTTGCTGCTGCATTTGGTGACAAGCCAGTTATCGTTCGTATGTCTGACTTCAAATCAAATGAATATGCAAACTTGATTGGCGGTAAGTTATACGAGCCTGAAGAAGAAAACCCGATGCTCGGTTTCCGTGGTGCAAGCCGTTATGTATCTGATAACTTCCGTGACTGTTTCGAATTAGAATGCCGTGCACTTAAAAAAGCTCGTGATGAAATGGGTCTAACCAACATTCAAATCATGATTCCTTTTGTACGTACTGTATCTGAAGCAAAACGCGTTATTGAGTTACTTGCACAAAATGGTTTGAGACGCGGTGAGAACGGCTTAAAAGTAATCATGATGTGTGAATTACCAACTAACGCTTTATTAGCTGAACAGTTCCTAGAGCATTTTGATGGCTTCTCTATTGGTTCGAATGACTTAACTCAGTTAACGCTCGGTCTTGACCGTGACTCTGGTATTGTTTCACACCTATTTGATGAACGTGATGCAGCAGTTAAAGCCCTTCTTTCAATGGCAATCCATGCCTGCCGTAAAGCAGGTAAATATGTAGGTATCTGTGGTCAAGGTCCTTCAGACCATCCAGATCTTGCAAAATGGTTAATGGAACAAGGTATTGAGTCTGTCTCTCTTAACCCAGACTCAGTTTTAGATACATGGTTCTTCCTTGCTGAAGAAAAAATCAAACAAATCTAATATGTTATAAAAAAAGGCCCATCCGTGGGTCTTTTTTCATCTTTAGAATAGAGAATTTTTATTTATGCAAATTTACTTGGCACGTAATAATCAACAAGCTGGGCCTTACACCTTAGAGCAAGTAAATCAAATGTTGGCTAGCCAACAAATTTTGTTAACTGATTTAGCTTGGCATGAAGGCATGACAGAATGGAAAGCTTTAGGAGAATTAACCCAAGGTAAACTTGTATATCAACCTATCGGTTATTCTGCACCTGTTATAAACACCAGTAGCTCACCTAATGAAACTATTCGTCAAATTCGTGTAGAGCCTAAAATTCACGAACTTGCCTCTATTCAATCTCGAGCTTTGGCAAAAATTATTGATTTATTACTTTGGTTACCCATAGCTGCGATTCCTTCTTTTTTCTTTAATGAATCTCAATATAAGCAATTATTTGAATTGCAAAAACAAATGCAATCAGCTGAAGTTGCTTCAACTAAAGCAGCAGAGCTACAACATCAACTTTTTACTTTAATTCCTATTGAAGCTTGGCATTCTATGCTTGCTTACGTCGTAATCATGCTTGCAATTCAAGCCTTTCTTTTAACAAAATATGGGCAAAGTATAGGTAAGAAAATTGTTGGAATTAAAATCGTAGATGCTGAGAGCAATGGTAAAGTTAATTTAACTCGCATCTTCTTATTAAGAAGTGTTGTTTTCATCATACTCAACTTGTTGTTTATGCCTATTAGTACAATTATTGACTACGCTTTTGCATTAGGGCAAAAGAGACAGGCGCTACATGACAAAATTGCAAGAACAAAAGTGATCAAATGATAGTGAATGACTCATTCATTTAAGGTCTAAAAAAAAAGGAGGCACCCCGCCTCCTTTTTTCTATAGAGAGTTGATATTTAAATAAAAGCTCCATATTGATTCGATACCCTACAAAAAAAATCGGGTTTTAAAACAATTATTTCAGACTACTTTATGTATAGCTTAGTTTGTCGATATGAGGCATAATGCCCTACAACGTAGCGGTGTCATATAATTGAGAAGTCTAAATTTAAGGATTAGCGTTCTCAATCATGCGACACTTTAATCGCTATCCCATATTTAATTAGGGAATGGGACTCTTCACCGAGGTTGTAAAATGAGACAAACGATTTTAGCTGTATTGTCTTTATCAACGCTTGCCGCACTTTTGACTGGGTGTGGTGGTGATATGGTACTTCTAAACTCTAAAGGTCCAGTTGGTCAAGGTCAAAGTGACCTTATGATGACTGCGATCTATTTAATGTTACTTGTGGTGATTCCTTCAATCATCATGGCATTATGGTTTGGTTGGAAATATCGCGCGTCAAATAAAGATGCAGACTATAAACCTACATGGGCACACTCAACTACAATTGAAGTTGTAGTATGGGGTATCCCTGTCATTATTATTGGTATTTTAGCTTGGTTAACTTGGTGGGGTTCCCACAAGTATGACCCATACCGTCCTTTAGAATCAGATAAAGCTCCTTTAACTATTCAAGTTGTTGCAGAACAGTTTAAGTGGATCTTCATTTATCCTGAACAAAACATTGCAACTGTTAACGAAGTACGTTTCCCTGAAAAAACTCCGTTAAGCTTTAAAATCACCTCTAACTTTACAATGAACTCATTCTTCATTCCACAGTTAGGCGGCCAGATTTATGCAATGGCAGGTATGCAAACTCACCTTCATTTGTTAGCAAATGAAACTGGCGTATATCGTGGTTTCTCTTCTAACTACTCAGGTTACGGTTTCTCTCAAATGCGTTTCAAGGCGCATAGTGTTACAGAGCAACAGTTCAACGAATGGGTAGCAGCTGTAAAAGCGGGTAATGGTTCTACTATTAACCCAGAAGCAGTTCAAAAAACTACGCTTGACCAAGCTGAATTAGCAACCTTACGTGATGGTGACCGTTCTAAGCACCAGATCGAGCATTTAGTAAATCGTGCTAAAGCTGCTGGTGATCAAGAAGCGCTTGCTAAAGCTGAAGCTATGAAACCGTTCCCGACTAAGCCACACCCTGTGACTTATTACTCTTCAGTTGAACCACAATTGTTTGAAACAATTATCAACCATTATATGAGTAACTATCATGGTGTTGACCACTCTGCTGCGCATGCAACAGCTGAACACGCTGCTCAAGGGGAATAAGACATGGATATGATTTTTGGTAAACTGGGTTGGGACTCTATCCCGACAGAGCCAATCGTGCTTGTCACCATGGTCCTTATGGCACTTGGTGCAATTGTTGTGCTTGGCGGTATCACCTATTTCAAAAAATGGGGATACTTGTGGAATGAGTGGTTTATTACGGTAGACCATAAAAAAATTGGTATCATGTACATTCTTGTATCTGTGGTCATGCTTTTGCGTGGTTTCGCCGATGCAATTATGATGCGTCTACAACTTTTCCTCGCTAAAGGCGGCGGCGAAGGTTATCTACATCCAGACCATTACGACCAGATCTTCACCGCACACGGTGTAATCATGATCTTCTTCGTAGCAATGGGTCTTGTTGTTGGTATGATGAACATCTCTGTACCATTACAGATTGGTGCTCGTGACGTTGCATTCCCATTATTGAACTCTTTAAGCTTCTGGTTATTCGCTGGTGCTGCTGGTTTGATGATGCTTTCACTTGTATTAGGTGAATTTGCTGCGACTGGTTGGATGGCTTACCCTCCTCTATCTGGCATTCAATATTCTCCTGGTGTAGGTGTTGACTACTATATCTGGGCACTTCAGGTTTCTGGTCTAGGTACGCTTTTATCTGGTGTTAACTTCTTCGTTACCATCATCAAAATGCGTGCACCTGGCATGAAATTAATGGACATGCCTATTTTTACGTGGACTTCACTTTGTACGGCTGTATTAATCATTGCATCGTTCCCTGTATTAACAGGTACACTTGCAATGTTAACTCTAGACCGTTACTTCGGTTTCCATTTCTTCACAAATGAGCTTGGCGGTAGCCCAATGCTTTATGTGAACTTGATCTGGACATGGGGTCACCCTGAAGTATATATCTTAGTATTACCAGCATTTGGTCTATACTCAGAAATCGTTGCAACCTTCTCTCGTAAAGCGTTGTTCGGTTACAAGTCTATGGTGTATGCAACTATCGCGATTACAGTTCTTGCGTTCGTTGTATGGCTTCACCACTTCTTTACTATGGGTGCTGGTGCGAACGTTAACGCGTTCTTCGGTATCATGACCATGGTTATTGCGATTCCTACTGGTGTGAAAATCTTCTCTTGGTTATTCACCATGTATAAAGGTCGCATCACCTTTACTACTCCAATGTTGTGGACGCTTGGCTTCCTTATTACATTTGGTATCGGTGGTTTAACTGGTGTACTTATGGCTGTTCCACCTGCGGACTTCCTTGTACACAACTCATTATTCTTGATCGCTCACTTCCATAACGTAATTATCGGTGGTGTGGTGTTTGGTATGTTTGCCGGCATCATTTACTACTGGCCAAAAATGTTTGGTTGGAAGCTCAATGAAGCATGGGGTAAAGCTGCGTTCTGGTTCTGGTTCTTCGGTTTCTATTTTGCATTCATGCCACTTTATATCCTTGGTTTCATGGGTATGACTCGTCGTTTGAATACATATGACAACCCAGAATGGGACCCTTACCTTGCAATTGCATTATTTGGTGCTGTTCTCGTTGCGATTGGTATTGCATGTTTCTTAATGCAAATCATTGTTGGTTTCTTACAACGCAAAGACAACATGGACCTTACGGGCGATCCATGGGATGCACGTACGCTTGAATGGGCGACTTCTTCCCCTGCTCCGTTCTATAACTTTGCGCATGAACCAGATGCAAGCGGTATTGACCGTTTCTGGACTGACAAAGAAAATGGTGTAGCATACGCACGTAACACTAAATATGAAGACATCCACATGCCGACTGATCGTGCTGCTGGTTTTGTCATTGCAATGTTCATTACTCTTCTTGGCTTTGCACTCATCTGGCATATTTGGTGGCTCGTTGTTGTTTCATTCGTTTCAGCTGTTGTTAGCTTGATCGTAAGCTCATTCACTAAGAATGTTGATTACTACGTTCCTGCTGCTGAAGTTGAGCGTATTGAAAACGAACGCTATGCTTTACTTGAAAAACACTTGAAGAAGGACTAAGGAAATGGCTGAAGTACTTCATCACGACAACCACGGCCACGATGGTCATCATGAGCATGATGATACTGACTTAACGGTCTTTGGTTTCTGGACATACTTGATGAGTGACTTGATTCTTTTCGGATCACTCTTCATTGCGTTCGCTGTATTAAGCAGTCATATTCCACCAGGAACTCCAAGTGCATATGACCTGTTCCATGATTCATTAGGCTACGTGTTAACTGAAACATTTGCCTTATTGATTTCATCGGTAACTTTCGGTTTTGCTGTACTTGCATCTTATAAAAAGAATGTAAATCAAGTGATCACTTGGTTATTTATTACATTCCTTTTTGGTGCAACGTTCATTGGAATGGAGCTTTATGAGTTCCATCACCTTGTAGAAGAAGGTCATGGTCCAACTCACAGTGCATTCTTATCATCGTTCTTTACTTTGGTTGGTACACACGGTATCCACGTAACTTCTGGTTTAGTGTGGATGTTGGTATTGATGTATCAAATCAAAACTAAAGGTTTGACATTACCGAATACACGTCGTCTAGCTTGCTTAAGCTTGTTCTGGCACTTCCTTGACATCGTTTGGATCTGTGTATTCAGCGTCGTTTACTTACTGGGAGTTCTCTAATGAGTAGTCATGACCATAATGCTGCAGGTGCGTCACACGGTAACTTTAAGCAATACACTGTTGGATTTATCCTTTCTGTTATCCTCACCATCATCCCGTTCGGGATGGTGATGGCGGGTGGTTTCAGTCGTGGCATCTTAGTTACAGTAATTGCTATCGCTGCTGTTGCTCAGGTTCTTGTACAACTTGTGTACTTCCTACACATGAATACATCATCTGAACAACGCTGGAATATGATTGCATTCATCTACACAATCTTATGTATCGCTGTGCTTTTAATCGGTTCTGTGTGGATTATGAATTACCTTCACTACAATATGATGATCTAAACTGATTGTCATGTTGAAAAAATATTTATTCCTGACTAAACCAGGAATTCTCTTCGGTAATTTCATTACCACCTTGGGCGGCTTTTTCTTAGCCGCCCAAGGCTCTATAGACATCTTATTATTACTACTCACCTTACTTGGAACAACTTTAGTTGTCGCTTCTGGTTGTGTTGTAAATAATGTGATAGACCAAGACATCGACACAAAAATGCAGCGCACGCAAAACCGTGCATTAGTCAAAAAAACCATCTCTCCTACTGTTGCACTTATATATGCATTTGTTCTTGGACTTATCGGTTTTAGTATTTTGTGGTTCGGTGTAAATGCTTACGCTTTCTTGTTTGCAATGATTGGTTTTGTTGTCTATGTCGGTTTTTATAGTTTGTGGACAAAACGCACCTCAATCCATCAAACCGTCATTGGTAGTATTTCCGGAGCGAGCCCTCCTGTTATTGGTTATACAGCAGTAACTCATCATTTTGATGTAGCCGCTTTACTTTTGTTTTTAGCTTACGCGCTATGGCAAATGCCACATTCATGGGCAATTGCTATTTATCGTTTTGACGATTACAAAAATGCGGGAATTCCCATTCTGCCTGTTGCACGTTCTATTTATCGCACGAAAGTAGAGTGTGTCATTTATATTGTGTTGTTTGCAGCCGTATTGAATGGTTTATATTGTTTTGGCTATACCAATATATTTTTTCTAGTAACCTTTAATGCATTAACAGCATATTGGTTCTATTTATCAATTATTGGCTTTAAAGCTGAAAATGACCAACTTTGGGCTAAACGTTTTTTCCTTTACTCGGTCATATTAATTACCCTGTTAAGTTTGAGCTTTAGCTTTACCTATCAATCCCCTGCTCCAAATCTTCCTCTCTTTTAAATAAGGGAGGATTTCCTCCTCGATAGTAAAGAAGTTTTACTTTTCTCATCAAAAGATTTGTTTTTAGTCGAACTTTTACTTATAATTCAGCCTTCGCAAATTTTGCGACATAACTTTCAAGTTATGACTCCTTGCTTCTAATTTTTTATTTATTAGGGGCTGTTTAAACCGTAAGGAGCTGACAATGCGTCATTACGAAATCGTACTTTTAGTACACCCAGATCAAAGCGATCAAGTTGTAGGTATGGTTGAACGCTATATCTCTCAGATCAAAGAAGCTGAAGGTCAAATTCATCGTTTAGAAGATTGGGGCCGTCGTCAATTGGCTTACCCAATTAACAAAATTCACAAAGCGCACTACATTCTTATGAATGTTGAGTGTGGTCAAACTACACTTGATGAGTTAGAAGAATTGTTCCGTTATAATGACGCGATCATTCGTAACCTTATCATTCGTCGTGAACACGCAATCACTGAAGAGTCATTGCTTGCTAAAAGTGCTGAAGAAAAGCGTGCGCGTAAAGCTCAACGTGAAGAAGCACAGCAAGTTGCTCAAGACGCTGAATAAGGAGAACATCAATGGCACGTTTTTACCGTCGTCGCAAGTTCTGCCGCTTTACAGCTGAGAATGTTGTGTACATCGACTACAAAGATATCGATACTTTAAAACAGTACATCACTGAAAACGGCAAGATTGTTCCTAGCCGTATCACTGGTACTAAAGCTCGTTATCAACGTCAATTAGCTCTTGCTATCAAGCAAGCTCGCTACTTGTCTTTGATTCCGTACACTGACAACCATAAGTGAGGTGATCTGTGGACGTTATCTTATTACAACGCATTAAGAACCTTGGTAAATTAGGCGATAAAGTATCAGTTAAAGCTGGTTACGGCCGTAACTTCCTTATCCCTCAAGGTAAAGCAGTTGCAGCTACTGAAGCTAACACTGCTGCTTTCGAAGCTCGTCGCGCTGAACTTGAAAAGCAAGAAGCTGAAATTTTAGCTGCTGCTCAAGCACGTGCTGAACAATTGAATGAAGTTAACATCGTTATCACTGCTAAAGCTGGTGACGAAGGTAAACTCTTCGGTTCTATCGGTACTCGTGACATCGCTGACGCTTTAACGAATGCTGGTCTTACAGTTGACCGTGCAGAAGTTCGTTTACCGAATGGCGCGCTTCGTCACACTGGTGAATTCAACATCGCAATCCAATTGCACCATGATGTTGTTGCAGAAGTTCTCGTTACTATCGTATCTGAGTAATTTCTCATCAAAAAAAGAGCATGCTTCTGCATGCTCTTTTTTTATGTGCCCTATTTTTAAAATAAGATATATTAATTCCTGATCAGTTCTTTAGTTTAATTGGTTTTTTAATTAGGTAGTTTATTTCATTTTGTTTTAAGATAGTTCTCGGCCTCACAGGCTATTTGCGTACATCTTTCTTTATCATCAGGTCTAATTATGTCTCAGGCGAATGCCACTTCTTTAACTCTTTCATCTCCAACAGAAAATAAGACGAGTGAATCAGGCCAACTTAAAGAGTTTCGCACTCCCCCACACAATTTAGCCATTGAACAGGCTGTTCTTGCGGCCTTAATGACAGTTGCCGAATCTTTTGAACAAGTCAGCGACTTATTAAAAGAAAATGATTTTTATGCAACACGTCACAAATATATCTATCGTGCCATTGAGAAACTAGCACAAGAAAACTCTCCTTATGATGCTGTATTAGTAAGTGACTGGCTCTTAAAACAAAATTTACTCGATGCAATTGGTGGTGAAGAGTATTTGATGCAGCTTATGGCTGATTCACCATCAAGTTTCTATAACTTAGAAACGTATGCCAGTAAAATTAAAGAATTCTCTACGCTTCGTAGCATGATTAAAGTTAGTACGGAAATTTTACAAAATGCTTATGACACAAAAGGTCGTGGTGTTAGCGAAATTCTAGACTTGGCTGAAACAAGTATTTTCTCTTTAGCAGAACAGCACAATAACAATAAAAAGGATGCAGGTCCTAAATCTATTAGCTCTGTTACCGCCGATGTAATTAGTAAACTTGATGAACTCTCAAAACTCGATGGCAATATTACAGGTTTAACCACAGGCTTCTTAGAACTTGATAATAAAACATCTGGTATGCAGCCTGGTGACTTAATTATTGTTGCTGCACGTCCATCGATGGGTAAAACTACTTTTGCCATGAATTTGGTTGAAAGTGTTCTGCAATATAACAAGCTACCCGCTCTGGTTTTCTCTATGGAGATGCCAGCAGACTCTATTGCGATGCGTCTTATTTCCGCAATGGGTAAAGTTCACCAAGGACATTTACGTTCGGGTAACCTAGATGCAGATGAATGGACCAAGGTGACTGGTACCATTTTACAACTTCAACAAATGCATTTGTATATTGATGACTCATCTGCCCTACCTCCAACGGAACTTCGTGCCCGTGCTCGACGCGTTGCCAAAATGCATGATGGCAAAATTGGTTGTATCATGGTCGATTACTTGCAGCTTATGAAAGTTCCTGGCATGGGTGATAACCGTGTAGGTGAGATTTCAGAAATTTCACGTAGTTTGAAAGCATTAGCAAAAGAAATGCAATGCCCAGTTATCGCACTTTCCCAGCTCAACCGAAGTCTGGAAAACCGTCCAAATAAACGCCCAGTAATGTCCGACTTACGTGAATCTGGTGCGATCGAGCAGGATGCCGACTTAATTATGTTTATTTACCGTGATGAGGTTTATAACAAAGAGTCGAAAGAAGCTGGTACCGCAGAAATTATTATTGGTAAGCAGCGTAACGGTCCAATTGGTTCAGTCCGTCTTGCCTTTGAAGGTCAATATACTCGATTTAGTAATCTCTCTCCTGAGTATTACAGCCAATATGATGATGAAGAATAAACTCTATCTCTAGCCCAAAGGAGTAAATGAGGGTGCGCCAAGCAACAGTTTATATTGATAGCAATGCGCTTCAATATAATTTAAACCGTGTCAAACAACTCGCAGCAAATTCAAAAATTGTAAGTATGGTGAAAGCTAATGCTTATGGACATGGAATCAAAGACTGTTTAGCAGCCTTAAATGCCTCAGATGCCTTTGGTGTCGCCTGCCTACAAGAAGGTTTAGAAATTCGTGAACTCGGATTTCAACAACCTGTTACTTTAATTGAAGGGGTATTTTCTGAAGATGAAATGCCAATTGCAATTGAACAAAAATTTGAATGTGTGATTCACCATCAACAACAATTTGAATGGTTAATCAAACATAAGCAAAAATACATCGCTCACGGTTTAAAAGTCTGGGTTAAGCTTAATAGCGGCATGAACCGTTTAGGTTTTAAAGTCACTGAAATTATTGAAGTTATTAAAACTTTAAAAGCCGAAGGATTTACCTGTGTGCTAGCGATGCATTTCGCAAATGCAGATGTAGACCACCCGCTTAACGAACAACAAAAGCAACAATTTTTGCAAGTTAAACAAGCTTGTGATCCAGTTTTAGCATCTTGCTGTAACTCTGCTGCTATTTATAAATGGCCAGAATTACATTTTGATTATGTTCGTCCGGGTATTATGCTTTACGGCGCTTCACCTTTTGCAGATAAAACAGTCCATGATCTTGACTTAAAACCAGTCATGACTTTTTCAGCAGAAGTCATTGCACTAAACCATATTCAGATTAATGAGCATGTCGGTTATGGTTCTACTTTCTGTGCAAAGCAAGCAATGGATATCGCGATTGTTTCTATAGGCTATGGTGATGGTTATCCACGAACTTATATTAAACAGAACTATGTCGCTATTGATAAACAGCTCTGTGCAGTTGTAGGCCGAGTGAGCATGGATATGCTTGCAATCGACGTAACAGGTATGCAAGTAAAATTAGGTACACCAGTCGAACTTTGGGGTGCACACCGTTTAGTGGATGATGTTGCGGATGCAAACGGAACGATAGGATATGAATTACTCTGTCGCCTAAGCAATCGCCCCACTCGTAAAAGCAGTTAAATAATAAAATTAAAAAAAATCCAAGCATGCTTGGATTTTTTATTTAAGTATTCAAAACTTTATCGCCAGTAGTCATCAGTCGGTTTTGGCATTTCCTGTAAGCCGCGACGTAGAGTATCGGACCACTGCCGACTGATTTGTGAAAAATAAGGATCATCTTCTGTAATTCGTTTTCCCATCGGAATTACAAAACTATCTTTCATATAAATCAACGCATCTAGTGGTAAACCGACAGAAACATTTGAACGTAAAGTTGAATCAAAAGAAATTAAGCTACAACGTAATGCATCATCTAATGGCATTGCATAATATAAAGCCCGGTCCAGAATCGGTTTGCCATATTTACTTTCACCAATTTGAAAATAAGGTGTATCCGTCGTTGCACAAATAAAATTGCCTTGTGGATAGACATTATAAAGTTGCATGTCACCACCTTTAATCTGTCCACCCACCAAAATACTACAGGCATAATTCATTTGTTCTTGGGTGTCCGAACTAATATCCTCTAAAACAGCTTTTAAAGTTTTACCAATAAGTTCTGCTGCCTCGAACATCGTATTAACACTATATAAATTAGGCTCTTGCTGCAAAGTAAGCGCATTTTGCAAATGACCTATAACAGCTTGTGTTGTGGCTAAATTACCGGCTGTTTGCAAAGCAATAAAACGTTCTCCGGTAACGCCGAAAGTATGCAATTTTCGGAACACAGAAATATGGTCAACTCCTGCATTAGTCCTCGTGTCACTAATAAACACTAAACCTTGTTCCAATCTTAGCGCACAACAATAAGTCATTTCATTCTCTTTACATTCAACATGCCAACACTTGAACCACAGACATCATGTTCTCAACTCCACCTTGCTCTCTTACACCACGAATAGGTGCCACATCGAGATAGTCACGGCCAACTGCAAGGTAGATATGATGTTTGGGTGTAAACAACTGATTGCTTACATCAAAACAATACCACTGATTTTCTACAAATACTTCCGCCCAAGCGTGACTGGCAAGGTGCGGATAGTTTTGATCAAATAGATAACCAGAGACATAACGTGCTGGTAATTGTAGCGCACGACACATTGCAATTAAAACATGAGCATGATCTTGGCATACACCTTCTCCAGCATGAAAGGCTTCAGTTGCAGTTGTCTGAACTGAAGTACTTTCAGGCTGATAAAGTATTTTCTGCAAAATATATTCACTTAATAATGCAATATGCTGTCGATCTTTGACTACTACAATATTTCTAGCAAAATCCAACATTTCTGAATCACATCGGGTTGCACCTGTCAGCTGTAAAAACAAATTTGTAGGTGTAGATAAATTTACACAACCTAGCTCTACATCTTGAAGCTCAACAATCCCTTGAGCCATAAATGTAAGATGTTGGTATTGATAGCGCTGACTAGCCGTCATCCAGACATTGTTAAATATGTCCCTTTTGATCGTTTTGTCACCCGGCACGCTAATTGCCCAATTCATAACATGTTGATGCGGCGATGTTTGAGGCATCATTTTAATATACTGAATACTGTTTTGAGCAGTTTCCGTATAGCTATAATGCGTTTGATGATTAACCATCAATTTCATAATTAGACCTCAAACATATTTTCCAACTGCTGCGTAAAAGTATAATAAGCGTCCCACGTAAGTTGCTGTTTCAGCACTTGCCAATTTTGATCTATAGTCTCCCA
>NZ_JZFB01000001.1:1318083-1319106 GCF_001188385.1 Acinetobacter sp. V2
GTAATAAGAGCTGATAAATCTTGTCCAAAACGTAACTCAATATCAAATTGCTCTATTTTTTGGCCTAAATGCAGAAATAAACAAACATCTTCATTTTCCGCTTCTAGTATTTGAGTACATTGTTCAACAGCTTTTCTCAAGATTTCAGGTTGAGCTTCAAGCGTGTTAATAACATGATTTAATTCTGCATAAGCTTTTGATGACAATATACCTCTTAGTCCCTGAATATTATCTTTAGCAATAATGAACTGGTTCAGTAATGAAAATGTTTGCTTCTTGTCTAACATATAGTGATTTAGTAATTCAGCATTTTCTATAACCAAACCAAATGCTGCTGCAAATTTTGTTGCTTTCTCATCTTGTGTGAAGGGTAAATGAGAAGCTGCGAATTTAACTCGCATTAAATATCGACCCAACCAATATATTTGATGCGCACTCGAATTGAGTAAAACCATAAAGTTCCTCTTTAACCCACAATCAGGAATGTAATGTTTCGACAACCCATGTATCTTTTATACCGCCACCTTGGGACGAATTTACAACTAGAGAGCCAGCCTGCATGGCCACACGTGTTAAGCCACCCGGTACTATTTCTGTACGATAAGGTGAACTCAATACAAATGGACGCAAATCGATGTGACGTTCAGCCACCCCTCCTGTCGTTAAAGTGGGAGCAACAGATAAAGCTAAGGTAGGTTGTGCAATGTACATATGAGGCGTAGCGATCAATTTTTTTCTAAAGTCATCAATTTCACACGAGCTTGCTTTAGGCCCAATTAACATGCCATAACCACCTGAACCCTGTGCTTCTTTAACAACCAATTGATCTAAATTAGACAGCACATAATCTAAATGTTCATCTTTACGGCACTGATAAGTAGGTACATTTTTTAGAATTGGAGTTTCACCCAAATAGTATTGAATCATTTGATCTACGTAAGGATAAATAGATTTATCATCAGCCACCCCTGTTCCAGGTGCATTTGCAATCACCACATTTTTTTGCAAATAAGCAGACATAAG
>NZ_JZFB01000001.1:1319152-1324683 GCF_001188385.1 Acinetobacter sp. V2
GGATCTAGAAAATCGTCATCTAAACGGCGGTAAATTACATCTACTTTTTGACGCCCACGAATAGTTTTGACAAAAACTTGATCATTTTCGACAAATAAATCCCGATTTGTAACTAGTGGCACATCCATTTCACGTGCTAGAAAAGCATGCTCATAAAAAGCACTGTTAAAACGTCCCGGTGTTAGTACCACCACAAAAGGTTGGTCCGCAGGTGAGTTCTCCTGCAAGATTTCTTTTAAAAGTTTTGGATAATGCTCAATTCCCTGTAAATTATTAGCTGCACATAGCTCCGGCATCAATTGTTGGCTAATGTTTCGGCTTTCGATCATATAAGACACACCAGAAGGTGTTCTTAAATTATCCTCCAATACAAAAAACTCTCCCTCACCATCACGGATAATATCAATTCCGCTAATTTGTGAATAAATTTTACCTTTCAAAGCATGTTTGAGCATGTGGGGTTGGAAAGCCTCATTCCCCATGATTTGATCTTCGGGAATCAGTTGTTCTTTTAAAATATGTTGTCCATGATAAATATCATCTAGGAAATAATTTAATGCTTTAACGCGCTGCGCACAGCCCGAAGCTATTTTCTCCCACTGTTTTTTTTCAATTACCCTTGGAATTAAATCAAAAGGAATCGTTCGCTCTGTACCTTCTTTATCACCGTATACGTTAAAAGTAATTCCATGATAAAGAAAATGCCGCTTCGCTTGAGCATTTAATTCTTTTAACTCATCTAAAGTACGAATACTCAACCATTGTTCAATTTTTTTAGAAGCCGCGCCATTTGATGTCACATCATCCAGCATCTCATTAAAAAATTCTGATTTCAGCTGTTCAAATAGATTGGTTTGTACGGAAATATGTTCTAAAAAAGAGGTTGGGTTAATGAGTGCCGTAGTTGTCTGCTCTTGTATAAAAAAATCATTATCTATATGTAATTCATGCTCTTGTTCTGACATAACCACCTCGTCTTATCATTTATCTATATTTCATTTTTAAATAAGCAATTTCAGTGCCACTTATATATGTTTAATATTTTTACGGTGTTTTGTTATAACTTTCTTCTTCTAAATCTTAACATCGATTGTAAAAGGTTCAGTAAACCGAATCTGACAAACTTGCTAAATGTGTAAAGATTTTTTATTGTGTTGACACCAAAGCAATTGGATATAGATGTATTACGCTTATGTCTGTAATAGAAAAAGAAACTTCGAATAGTTTATATCGCCAATGGCAGATCTTGTCTCGCCTTCCAACCGGTAAATGGATCGGAACACGGGAATTACAAGAAATGCTTGAACGTGAAGGTATTGATATCAGTTTAAGGACTATTCAGCGTGATTTAAATCAAATTGCTCAGCGCTTTCCGATTGAAAGCAATAAGGCCGTACCTCAGGGCTGGCGGTGGCAATCCGATGCGCCTATTCAGAGCTTACCACACATGACGAGCTCTCAGGCAGTAACCTTTATGATGGTTGAGGAGCATCTTAAACACTTGCTTCCACCTAGTCTTCTTGATGAGATGGGGCCTTGGTTTGATTTAGCTAAACGCAGTCTCTCTACACAAAATAATGTGAGACAGTGGATTAACCGAGTACGCATTGTCCCAGCAAGCCAACCACTTATTCCACCTGTAGTCGACCGTGCTGCTCAACAAGCAATTTATGAAGGATTGCTACAAGACAAACAAATTGAATGTATTTATCAAGCTCGAGTAAATCAAGGTGAAGATAAAACTTATGTTTTAAACCCTTTGGCTTTGGTACAAAAAGGTGCAGTAATTTATTTGATTTGCACACGACACGACAAAACTGAAGTTCAAACGTTTGCCTTGCACCGTTTTAAATCAGCAAAAGTCTTAGATAGTCGAGCACTGCATCCTGTCAATTTTGATATTGATCATTATATTGATTCAGGTGCTTTAGGCTTCAGAGTGGACTATAAACAGCCAACTGAGTCAATCCAGCTCACATTAACTATGACAGAGCAAACTGCTAGAACTTTCTATGAAAGTCAGTTAAGTAAAGACCAAACTATCATTCCACTTGAAGAAAATATTGTAGAAGTTACCGCAACAGTACCTTTTACATCTCAACTAGTATGGTGGCTACGTAGTTTTGGCAAAAAATTACTGCATATTGAACCAATTCAAGTACATAACGCTGTTCGAGAAATTGAATCTGAGAATAAATAGATATAAAAAAGAGAACCATAAGGTTCTCTTTAGATTTTGAATTATAATTTTCTTAATTTTATATTGGCTCTTATATTTATAGTTGTTTCAGATCAGCCTGTTCTCCCCCTACAAAACTGATCTGCTCTTTCTTTTGCGCTATTTTGAACATGAACATTGGCATGCCATTTCATATCCATTGTAGCGAATTGATTTCATTGTCATGGTTAAAGCCCTCTTGTTTGAACGTGAATTTAATATAACTGGCTACCTGAAATATGTGAAATAAGAAAAAAAGGAAGCGAAATCTATTTTCTTCCTTAGGAAGTTTCCATATATTTTTTGAACAGAAAATAAAAAAGCCCAGTCTTAACTGGGCTTTTTGTACACTTAAATGATTAAGCTGTTTTCTTAATCATATTGTTTTTACGAATTGTGATCATTACAAGCTGAACAGCTGCTGGTGTAACACCAGGAATACGGCTTGCTTGAGCTAATGTTTCCGGAAGAACTGTTTTTAATTTCTGAGTAATTTCGCGAGACAAACCAGACACGACGTCATAATCAAAATCAGTAGGAATTTTAGTTTCTTCAAGACGCTTTAACTGTGCCACATCTTCATGCTGACGATTAATGTAACCTTCGTATTTCACAGCAATCTCGATTTGCTCACCAACCTGCTCAGAAACTTCAGAACCAGTAAGTTCTGCAATTTGACCAAAGCTAATATTAGGGCGTTTAAGCAAATCAATTGCGCTACATTCTTTACTTAAGTCAGCACCCGTCATCTCAACGAATTTTTTACCCATAGGGTTATTTGGTGCTGCCCACAAATGTTGTAAACGAGAGGTTTCACGCTCAACCGCTTCCATTTTTTCACAATAAGCAGCCCAACGCACATCATCAACCAAACCAAGTTCACGACCAACAGTCGTTAAACGCTGATCTGCATTGTCTTCACGTAACATCAAACGGTATTCCGCACGTGAGGTAAACATACGGTACGGTTCTTTGGTTCCTAAAGTGATGAGGTCATCAACCAACACACCCATGTAAGCTTGGTCACGCTTAGGTGTCCACTCTTCTTGCTCCCACGCACGGCGCGCAGCATTTAAACCTGCAAGTAAACCTTGAGCACCAGCTTCTTCATAACCTGTCGTACCATTAATTTGGCCAGCAAAATATAGACCATTAATCGCTTTAGTTTCGAGAGTGAATTTCAAAGCTTGCGGATTGAAATAATCGTATTCAATCGCATAGCCTGGACGCAAAATATGCGCATTTTCCATACCACGAATAGAGCGAACAAGTTCAAACTGCACATCAAATGGAAGTGAAGTCGAAATACCATTTGGATAAAGCTCGTGTGTATCTAAACCTTCTGGTTCCAAAAATACTTGATGTGAGTCTTTATCAGCGAAACGATGAATTTTATCTTCGATTGATGGGCAGTAACGTGGACCAACACCTTCAATAACACCGGTATACATTGGTGAACGATCTAAACCACCACGAATAATGTCGTGAGTTTTTTCATTCGTATGCGTGATATAACAATTTACTTGTTCTGGGTGCATAGAAGCATCACCCATGAAAGACATGACCGGAGACGGGAAATCACCCGGCTGCGGAATCATGACTGAAAAATCAACCGAACGTGCATCAATACGTGGTGGAGTACCAGTTTTTAAACGACCTACAGGTAGTTTTAATTCACGTAAACGTTGAGCAAGTGCAATAGAAGGTGGATCACCCGCACGACCACCGCTTGATTTTTCTAAACCAACGTGGATTACACCGCCTAAGAATGTACCTGTAGTCAACACAACAGTTTTAGCATCAAAGCGAATACCCATTTGGGTAACTACACCTTTAACTGTATCACCTTCAACAATCAGGTCGTCAGCTGCTTGCTGGAAAATATCAAGATTTGCTTGATTTTCCAAAGTATCGCGGATGGCAGCTTTATAGCGCACACGGTCAGCTTGAGCACGTGTTGCACGCACTGCGGCACCTTTACGCGAGTTTAAAATACGGAACTGAATACCACCTTTATCGGCAGCTAACGCCATTGCGCCACCAAGTGCATCAATTTCACGTACTAAATGCGACTTTCCAATACCACCGATTGCTGGGTTACAACTCATTTGGCCCAAAGTCTCAATGTTATGGGTCAAAAGCAAAGTCTGTCGTCCCATACGCGCAGCAGCAAGGGCCGCTTCCGTACCTGCGTGACCGCCGCCGATAACAATAACATCATAAACTTTAGGGTAGTGCATGAGTACAAAACACCAGAAAAAAAAGACGGAACATTATAGCAAAATTATCTGCTTATTGATGTACATAATTACAAAATTGTCTCTACACGGTTTACGGTACTCCACATGTTTTGACATTTTGTTGCATGAATTCAATACAAAGTGAATGTTTTTAAGAATTTTTCATCTTAGAATAAAAAATGTACAGCACTTCTACGACTTTAAAATTAACGCAACGAGAAGGAACACAAAATGAAAACGACTATGTTAAAAATCTTAACCGCATCTCTCCTTTGTTTTTCAGGCGTAACGTTTACCCACGCTGCGACGAATCATACTGCTAAATCGACCCATACGGCTAAATCAAGTAAAACAGCTAGTCATACTGCAGATTCGAGCAAATCAGTTGCGCAAAAAGAACTTAGAGCTTGTGTAAAAAAACAGCAAGGTGAATGGGTATCTTATAGCCATAATGGTGTAACCTTTAATGGTACTTGTGAACCAAACGAAAACGGTAAACTACAATTTAAAGCCCCTGCTCCTTAAGCAGTTTTGACATAAGGTAGAGAAGAAGTCATTTATTTTCCGCCACATCTCATCAGTATTTTCAAAGACGGCTCATTAAAGATGAGCCGCTTTCTTTTTTAAAATGGTCTAGTCCGCTACAATACGCCTTTAAATAAAATTTTTAGGTCCTTTTCGTGAAGTGGTTACAAATACACATTACCGTTGATCAAGAACAAGTTGAGTTCACAGAAACACTTTTAATGTCTCTAGGTGCGGTAAGCGTAACTCTGGATGATGCTGAAGATCAGGCTTTACTTGAACCATTACCAGGTGAAACACCTTTATGGAACAAAGTAATCGTGACAGGCATCTATCAACAAGACGAACAAGACCCAATTGATGTCGACACTTTAGAAGCTTTCTTAAAAGCTCAACTTCCAGATGCTCCTATACGTCACGAAGAACTTGAAGACCAAGTATGGGAACGCGCATGGATGGATTATTACGAACCAATCCAAATTGGGGAAAAGTTCTGGATCGTACCTGAATGGCTAGAGCCACCAGAAGCTGATGCAACTAATATTAAG
>NZ_JZFB01000001.1:1324725-1340259 GCF_001188385.1 Acinetobacter sp. V2
GTACCTTCTTATGCTTACAATGGTTAGGTAAAACTGACGTTAAAGATAAGATCGTGATTGATTATGGTTGTGGTTCAGGCATTTTAGGTGTAGCCGCTTTATTATTAGGCGCAAAAAAAGTATATGCCACAGATATTGACCCTCAAGCTGTTTTAGCAACAAAACAAAATGCTGAACTTAATGGGGTATTAGACGGACTATATGTAGGCCTTCCTGAAGAATTCGATCAAGAGTTCAAACCTCAGCAAGCAGATGTTCTAGTTGCAAATATTTTGGCTGGTCCATTAATGGCACTTGCGCCAGAGTTTGCAAATTTAATTAAATCTGAGGGTGAGTTCGCACTCGCAGGTGTAATTGAAGAGCAAGTTACTGATGTTTCAGGTGTTTATTCTGAATTTTTTGATATATTAGATGTCGAAAAGCGCGAAGAGAACTGGTGTCGCATTTCAGGAAAACGTAAAACAATAAATTGAGACTTTTAACTCATGAATGAAAAACAAACCCGCTGCCCTAAGTGTTTAACAGTTTATAAAGTATCTCTTACTCAATTGACTGTTGCTCAGGGTATGGTTTGTTGCCCTAAATGTGATTCGAGCTTTAATGCACTCACCCATCTGATTAATATTGAAAACCCTGTCATAGTTAACTCATCTACATTAGCCAATGGTTCAATGCAAACGAGATATATGACACATTCGCACGTATTAGATATCTTCGATCAAAAAGTTGAAAATTCTAATATTGATCTTTTAACCTATCTCAACAACTTAAATTATTTTCATAACGAACCTATTAACGCCCTACCAAATCTTAATTTAGCTGAACAAACTTCCTCGCAAGAACAAGACAATAATAAAAAGCATAGTTGGCTGTACTACACGCTCTGGAGTTCTGCTAACCTTATTTTAATTTTAGTTTTTACTTTTCAAATTCTCTGGTTTAATCCTAAACTCATGCATGCAAGCCCGACCGTTAGCCATGCATTTAATTACGTTTGCGAAATAATGCACTGCAATAAGTCAGCCGAACAATATCAACTTATTTATATAGAAAAGTTAAAACTCCGCAAAGTTGATACAAGTCATACGCAATTCTCAGGCATATTGCTTAATCAGAATGATAAAAGTATTGAACTTCCAAACCTAAAGTTGAGTTTTTCAACAGAGCCAAACAAAACAGAAGAAATTATATTGACTCCTCAACAATATCTTGTTGAAAACTTACGAGGTATTCAACGCATTCCCTCTGATACCCCTTTCCGATTCCAATTTGAGCTAAACAAAAGCAAAAAAAGCCTATTAAATTATCGATTAGAAATTGTCCACCCCTAAAATGTAAAAAAAGTGAAAAAAAAATAAAAAAAAATGCAGTTAATTTGCTCACTTTTTCCTAGACAATGGTATGATACGCGCCACGAAAGCTTTGACTCATATACTCCTCGCTCTCAATCCAAAAAAAATACTGTTAAGCATGTGTGCTTTTCTACTTTAAGCACATAGCCTAACTTTTTTTGTTTTTGAGGGAGCTGTAACAAATATTTAACTATTGTTACGCTTATTTTTTATTCAATACGAAGAAATATGGCAAGCTAATTGTTCTTATGTTTTAGAGTCACTGTTTTAGGATCTAAAACAGGACTCCGTATTTTTAGACCACATTTATATACTACTTTATCCAAGTTAGTATTTGATTTTCGGATTAACTCGCATGAATAGCAAATCTCCTATTTTTACTGCACAATCTGATGTTGCTCTTCGCATCCACGTGGATCGCGCAGTTCGTCATTATTTTGCACAATTGCAAGGTGAGCAACCATCTCAGGTATATGACATGGTGCTAGCAGAAATGGAGAAACCTCTTTTATCTGTAGTTCTTGAATATACACGTGGTAATCAAACCCGTGCTGCAGAGATTCTTGGACTCAACCGTGGCACTTTACGTAAAAAGTTAAAAGCTCACGGTTTAATGAGTGAATAAATGATAAAATGCTCACGACTTCGTGGGCATTTTTTTATGCTTATTGGTTTTAATCCGTAGACTTGAAATTGTTGAATTAAACATCATGACTATTAAACGTGCTTTGATTTCTGTATCTGATAAGACAGGAATTGTCGAATTTGCTCAAAACCTTGCAGCTTTAGGGGTAGAATTATTATCTACAGGCGGCACATACAAGTTGCTTAAAGATAATAACATCGCAGTTGTTGAAGTATCTGAACATACTGGCTTCCCTGAAATGATGGATGGTCGTGTTAAGACATTACATCCAAAAATTCATGGCGGTATTCTTGCTCGTCGCGGCTTAGACGAAGCAGTAATGGAAGAACACAACATTGATCCGATTGATCTAGTTGTTGTAAACCTTTATCCATTCGCTGCGACAGTTGCAAAACCTGACTGTACTCTTCCTGATGCAATCGAAAATATCGACATCGGTGGTCCTACAATGGTTCGCGCAGCTGCTAAAAACCATGCTTCTGTAGGTATTGTAGTAAATGCTTCAGATTACGACACCGTAATCAATGAATTAAAAACTGCTGGTTCACTTTCTTATGAAACACGTTTTGATTTAGCTGTTAAAGCATTTGAACATACTGCTCAATATGATGGCATGATCGCTTCTTACTTAGGCGCTCGCGTTGGTAAGACCGAAGGTGAAGCTGATTTATTCCCTCGTACGTTCAATACTCAATTGAACAAAGCACAAGATCTACGTTACGGTGAAAACCCACATCAATCTGCTGCATTTTACGTTGAAGCAAATGCAAAAGAAGCATCAGTTTCTACTGCAAAACAGTTACAAGGCAAAGAATTGTCTTATAACAACATTGCTGACACAGATGCTGCACTTGAATGTGTTAAATCATTCGCAAAACCTGCTTGTGTAATTGTAAAACATGCTAACCCTTGTGGTGTTGCTGTTTCTTTAGACGGCATTAAAGCTGCTTACGATTTAGCTTATGCAACAGATCCAGAATCTGCTTTCGGTGGAATTATTGCATTTAACCGTGAGTTAGATGTTGCAACTGCTCAAGCAATCGTTGACCGTCAATTCGTGGAAGTTATTATTGCTCCAAGTATTGCTGATGGTGTACTTGAAGTTACTGGCGCTAAGAAAAACGTACGTGTTTTAGTATGTGGCGAATTACCTGCGATTGATGCACGTGCACCACAACTTGACTACAAACGCGTTAATGGCGGTTTATTAGTTCAAGATCAAGACTTAGGTATGATTACTAAAGATGATCTTAAAGTAGTAACTAAATGCGCACCAACTGAACAAGAAATTGATGACCTGATCTTTGCTTGGAAAGTTGCGAAATATGTAAAATCAAATGCAATTGTTTATGCGAAAAATCGCCAGACTATTGGTGTTGGTGCAGGTCAAATGAGCCGTGTTAACTCAGCTCGTATTGCTGCCATCAAAGCTGAACATGCAGGTTTGGTTGTTGAAGGTGCTGTGATGGCATCTGATGCATTCTTCCCGTTCCGTGACGGGATTGATAATGCAGCTAAAGCTGGCATTAAATGCATTATTCAACCAGGTGGTTCTATGCGTGATGAAGAAGTAATCGCAGCAGCTGACGAAGCTGGTATTGCAATGGTCTTCACTGGTATGCGCCATTTCCGCCACTAATTTAAATTTAGTCCTCCCTAACCCTCCTTTTATTCAGGAGGGTTTTCCACAATAATGGAGCTAACTCTCCAACTTGAGGGATAGAGGGAGATGAAAAGGATTAAAGTTAAGGAACAAATTAAAAATGAATATTTTAGTTTTAGGTAGTGGTGGTCGTGAACATGCTTTAGCATGGAAAATTGCGCAAGATACCAATGTTACTCAAGTTTTTGTTGCACCAGGTAATGCTGGAACTGCAACAGAAGACAAATGTGTTAATGTTCAACTTGATATTTTAGACAACTCAGCAATCATTGCTTTTGCTAAAGAAAATAATGTTGATCTTATTATTGTTGGCCCAGAAGCACCATTAGTTAATGGCGTGGTAGATGCTGCACGTGAAGCAGGTTTAAAAATTTGGGGACCTACTCAATATGCAGCGCAGCTTGAAGGTTCAAAAGCATTTGCTAAGCACTTTTTAAAGCGTCACAACATTCCAACTGCTTTCTATGACGTTTTCACTGAAGTAGAAGCAGCTAAAGCATATGTTGAAAAAAATGGTGCACCAATTGTAATTAAAGCTGATGGTCTTGCTGCTGGTAAAGGCGTAATCGTTGCAATGACCAACGAAGAAGCTTTTGCAGCAATTGATGACATGCTTGCTGGCAACAAATTTGGTGATGCTGGTTCACGCGTTGTGATTGAACAGTTCCTTGCAGGTGAAGAAGCTTCTTTCATTTGTATGATTGATGGTAAAAATATTTTACCAATGGCAACTTCACAAGATCACAAGCGTATTTTTGAAGGCGATCAAGGTCCTAATACCGGTGGTATGGGTGCCTACTCTCCTGCTCCAGTGGTAACTTCTGACATTTTCGAACGCGTTATGACTGAAATCATGCGTCCGACTGTTGATGGTATGGCTGCTGATGGACATGTTTACACTGGTTTCTTATATGCTGGTCTAATGATTGATGAGCAAGGCCAACCACGTGTGATTGAGTTTAACTGTCGTTTTGGCGACCCTGAAACTCAACCGATCATGATGCGTTTAAAATCATCTCTTGTTGAATTGGTAGAAGCTGGTATTGCTGGTAATTTACCAAAAGAAGCTGAATGGGATGAGCGTAAGTCAATCGGTATTGTACTCGCAGCTGAAGGCTATCCTGATAGCGTACGCAAAGGCGATGTAATTTCTGGTATCGGACAATCACCTGAAGATACTAAAATTTTCCATGCAGGTACTGCAACTCGTGAAGATGGTCATATCGTGACTTCTGGTGGTCGAGTTCTTTGTGTAACAGCATTGGGCGACAGCGTTCTTGAAGCACAAATTAATGCGCTAGAAGTATGTGGTCAAGTTACCTTTACTGGTATGCAATATCGTAATGACATTGGCTACCGCGCAATTGCACGTGAAAAAGCTTAAAAAACCTACAAGTTTAAAACGCTAATAAAAAAGCCTCTATATAGAGGCTTTTTTATTACGTATCACGATATAAGAAATCGTATAAATCTTTAAAATTTTGCTAAAGATATCAACAAATAAAAAGAAGTCCCCTATATCAAGCATACTTTTATTGCTATCATTAGTACATAGTTGTAACTGTCATCAGACACTGCTGTTTTAATAATTTCCATAAAGACTTGCTCTACAAATTATGCCTGTAGAGAGTTTTTTAATATTCTAAATTTATGAATGCTCGTTTGGCTACTGTTGGGGATGAACTGTTTGGGGAAACAGTTTTTGTTTATTAAACAATTACCCTCTGTTATAGCCAAAATATGCAAGCAAATTATGGAACCCCAGAAAAAGATCACAGAGTTTAGACTAGTTGTAATTTCAACTCCTCTCTTTTCATATTGATATAGATCAATCTTTATTGTTCTATATCTTAATCAGGACTTTTTTAAATGAAAAAGCTGATCAGCCTTTTTTTAAGCATGTCAGTAGTATTATTGACAGCATGTAGCAAACAAGAAAATGCTCAACAAGCCGAACAAAACAATGATAGTTCCAAAGTACAAAAGGTAGTAATTGCCTCTACAGGTTCGGATGCTGAAATTTGGCGTTATATCGCATCTTTACCTGAAACCCAAGCTGCTGGACTGAAGTTAGAAGTAAAAAACTTCTCAGACTCCGTTTCAATGAATACAGCAATTGCAAATAAAGAAGTAGATTTGAACGCATTCCAAGCTTATTCTTATCTTACTGCATTTAATAATTCAAACCCGGATAAGATTGCACCAGTTTCTACCACTTATATTGAGCCAATGGGGATTTATTCAAGTAAATACAAAAAAATTGAAGAAGTTCCTGAAGGTGCAATTATTTCAATCCCGGATGATGCTGCCAGCGAATCTCGTGCGCTACTCTTGTTACAAACTGCTGGCTTAATCAAGCTTAAAGCTGACTTTAATCCTATTCATGGCAGTCCAATTGATGTTATCGAAAATCCCAAAAAGATCAACATCAAACCAATCAAAATGGAAACTGCATTACGTCTTAAAAATGAATTTGATGCAGTTGTATTAAATAATACCATAGCACTCGAGGGAGGTTTAAACGTACTCAAAGATTCTATGTTCTATGAACCTATTGATCAAATCTCAAAAATTAGTGTAAACGTTCTAGCAACTACTGAATCACGTAAAAATGATCCTGTCTTGCAAAAAGTTGGTAAGCTTTACCACACTGCCGCTGTTAAAAAATACGTTGAAGAACACTTAGGTGGAACAAAAGTTGACGTAGATCAACCGATCAGCTATCTCTCAGAAGCTAAATAGTAATATAATAGCCCAAACGTGAAACAGGCAAATTCTCTTTGCCTGTTTTTTCTTTCCAGCATAGTTTCTGAAGATATGATTCAATTTAAAAACATTTCAAAGCACTATCAGCTCAAAAGTCAAACCATACGCGCACTCGACCAAATCAATTTAGAGATTCCAGAGGGCAGTATTTTTGGCATCATTGGCTATAGTGGTGCAGGTAAAAGTACCTTAATCCGCCTGATCAACCTACTTGAGCGACCAACAGAAGGTCAAATCATTATTAATCAGAAAGATTTCACCGCTTTGGATGCGCGCTCATTACGTCAGGAACGTGCAAGTATTGGAATGATTTTCCAGCACTTCAATTTGCTACAAACCAAGACAGTTGCTGAAAATATTGAAATGCCAATGCGCCTACTGAATTACAATAAGGTAGAACGTGAAAAACGCCTGAATGAGTTATTGGAGTTCATTGATCTTAAGCATAAAAAAGATGCTTATCCAGATGAACTTTCTGGCGGACAAAAGCAACGTGTCGGTATTGCCCGTGCTTTGGCAAATCATCCAAAAATTCTTTTGTGTGATGAAGCAACTTCTGCTCTAGACCCGCAAACTACCAAATCAGTTTTAGAACTGCTGAAGAAAATTAATCAAGAGCAAAAAATCACGATTGTTATGGTGACCCATGAAATGGATGTCATCGAAACTATTTGTGATCATGTGGCTGTGATGGAAGCAGGTAAAGTCATTGAACAAGGTTCAACGATTGATATTTTTAGCAAACCTCAACATCCAACCACTAAGAACTTCATTCAAACTGTTTTACATCAACAGTTGCCTGTAAATATTTTAAATCAGCTCGAAAACCAGCATCATCATAGTATTTACTGTTTACAGTTTTTAGGACGTTCTGCTCAAGAACCTGTAATTCAGTCGCTGATTAAACAATTCGATATTAGCTTAAATATTTTATTTGCCAACATGACTGAAATTAATGGCACAGTCATTGGTCAAATGTTTGTGCAGCTTTTAGGTGATCCTCAGCTCATCAAACAAGCTATTGAGTTTTTGGAACAAAATGAAGTAGGTGTAGTTCAATCAGGAGATCAAGTATGAGAGATTTAATCGTACAATGGTTAACTGAACTTACTCAACCTTTCTGGCACAGCTCCCTTTCTATTGATCAATTCGTTACAGCTTTGCAAGAAACCTTTAATATGGTTTTCTTCGCACTTTTGTTTGGTGGTATTTGGGGATTTATTCAGGGAATTATTTTATTAGTTACCCGTCCAGAGGGCATTTTACCGAATAAAGTGATTTATCATTTACTTAATCCAATTGTAAATGCTTTACGCTCCCTCCCTTTTATTATTTTACTTATTGCAGTGATTCCTCTTACTAAGCTGTTAGTAGGTACTTCAATTGGTACATGGGCAGCTATTGTTCCATTGACTATTTATGTTGGTCCTTATATGGGACGTCTGATTGAAACTTCATTACTTGAAGTCAATGAAGGAATTATTGAATCTGCTCAAGCAATGGGTGCTACACCTTGGCAAATTATCTATCGCTTTATTTTGCCTGAAGCACGTAGTTCACTTATTTTAAACCTTACAACAGCGACAATCAGTCTTATTGGTGCAACCGCTATGGCTGGGGCAGTTGGTGCAGGTGGCATTGGTGATTTAGCGATTTCTTATGGATATCAACGTTTTGATACCAGCGTTGTTATTTTAACAGTCATTATCCTATTACTATTAGTACAGATTGTACAAACGCTAGGAAACTGGCTCGCTAAACTCCGTTAAGTCACCCATACAAAAAAGCTCTCTTCTAGAGGGCTTTTTTTTGTTTTATACAACTCTTTTCTTAAAGATAGTTGAGTACATGGCTCAATACCATTTTCTGGTATGATCAGACTTAGTCATTATTATTCATTTACTCTTTGGATTTAGTTTCAGGATAAAACAATGCGTTATAGAATTCATTTTATTGATGTGCAGAATGCCCTCCAAAACTATATCTGGATTTTAGAAGATACTGAAACCCAAGAAGCTGTAGCAGTTGACCCAACAGAAGCAGAACTAGTCACCCAATTTTGTCAAAAGCATCAGTTAAATTTAAAACAAATTTGGCTTACTCATTGGCATAAAGACCATATAGGTGGTGTTGCTGATTTAACGGCTGCCCAAAATATTACTGTCTATGGTCCACGTGATGAGCTCACAAAGATTCCGGGAATTACCCACCCCTTACAACATGACGATCATCTAAAATTTAATGATTTAAAAGTAGAAATTATTGCAACGCCAGGTCATACCCTAGGGCACATTGTATATTTTATTGAAGAATTAGAAGCTGTATTTTGTGGTGATACTTTGTTTGCAATGGGATGTGGTCGATTATTTGAAGGTACGGCTGAACAAATGTATCACTCACTGAGCCGTCTAGCAGCATTACCAACCAACACAAAAGTTTATTGCACACATGAATACACGCTTTCAAATGCCGAATTTGCTTTAACAGTAGAACCGCATAATCTTGCCTTAGCAGAACGAGCTCAAGAAGTCCGTGAACTACGTAAACAAGGTTTAATCACGCTACCAAGTACGATTGAACTTGAATTGGCGACTAATCCCTTTCTTCGCGCAGAAAGTGTTGAAGACTTCGCACATATACGTACTCTTAAAGATAATTTCTAAAATTGAGCTTTAAAAAAGAAGATACTGTTTCATTTTAAGAACTGTATCTTTTTGCTTATTACCTGTTGCCTGTAATTATTTTTTACATTTACTCTATTTTTTATTTACTCATTATTTTAAAAATATCGTTGAAGTTATTTTTTTAAAAATATTTAAAACAAACAGCACTTTAAATAAAAAGTTATTATTTTTTAGTTACATAAGACACTCATAATTTTATAAAAATGAAATCTTTTATTTCTTTATCTTACTTTTTTTACAAGTTGCAAAATAAAACAAAGTTTTGCCCCTTTAAAAAATCTAATTAAAACCCTATTAATAAATAAGATGTAATGCCACGGATAGAAGGAGTTCTCACGTGAAAAAGGTTGTTAAAGCTAAAAATTTGATTGCGTTTCGTATTTGGTTAGAAAAGTTAGGGTATTCAGTTAAAAATCTCGCTGACGGGAAAGGTTTTACTTTTAGTTTTAAAAAAGAATATGGTTTGGTCACTTGTGATTTAGCAGGTAATTCATTAGCTATGCAATTAGGTGAAGAGTTTGAGGATCACTTAAAAGCATAATTTTTCACGATTCGATTTTAATTACAGTACTGTCTTTATTGAAAGACAAGTAATGTTGCAGAACTTTAGAATGGCTTAATTAAAATATATTTTTTAGTTATTAAATAGAAAATCTGTAGCAGGGCTACTCTCCCAAATTGCCCTTAGCTACAGATTTTTTTATAAGTTAATCTGCTTTATGGTTTTTTAAAGCTTTATCAAGAAGATCTTTATCTAAAGCCTTATCCCAACGTGCCACTACAATTGTTGCACAAGCATTACCAACTAAGTTTGTTAATGCACGGCATTCAGACATAAAACGGTCGATACCAAGGATTAAAGCCATACCTGCGACAGGAACAGCCGGCACAACTGATAGAGTTGCAGCTAGAGTAATAAAGCCTGCACCAGTCACCCCTGCTGCACCTTTAGAACTTACCATTGCAACAAGAAGCAATGCAATTTGCTCGCTAATTGATAAATCTACATTACACGCTTGTGCAATAAACAGAGCTGCCATAGTCATGTAGATATTTGTACCATCAAGATTAAATGAATAACCCGTTGGAATGACTAAACCTACCACCGATTTTTCACAACCTGCTTTTTGCATTTTGTCCATTAAAGATGGCAAAGCTGCTTCTGAAGAACTTGTGCCTAAAACCAACCAAAGTTCATCTTTGATATAACGAATTAAATGAATAATTGAAAAACCGTTGTAACGAGCTACTGCACCTAAGATCACTACGACAAATAACACCGCAGTAATATAGAACGTCATAATTAATAATAATAAATTACCAATTGATTCGATTCCATAAGCACCGATCGTGAAAGCCATTGCACCAAAAGCACCAATTGGAGCAAGCTTCATTAACATACCAACCAAGTAGAAAACTGGAGCTGTTAAGTTATTTAAAAAATCGGTAATTGGGCGTGCTCGGTCGCCTAAAGCAGCCAAAGAAATACCAAATAGTACCGCTACAAATAACACCTGCAAAATCTCGCCACCAGCCAAAGGACTGACTAAGGTTTGCGGGATAATATTCATGAAGAAATCGGTAATATTTGTTGCATGTGCCTTCTCAACATAAGTATTTACTTTGTCGTTGACTAAGGTAGCAGGATCGATGTTAAGGCCTTTACCCGGTTGGATAATATTTGCCACAATCATACCAACCACAAGAGCCAAGCTTGAGAAGGTCAGAAAATAAAGCATCGCTTTACCAGTTACACGGCCCACACGGCTCATGTTTGTCATACTGGCAATGCCTGTAACAACTGTTAAAAAGATGACGGGAGCAATAATCATTTTAACGATCTTGATGAATGCATCACCAAGCGGTTTTAAACTTTCGCCAAGTTCTGGGTAAAAATGACCAATTAAAATGCCCAAAATAATTGCAAAAATGACCTGTACATACAAAATTTGGTGAAATTTCTGTTTTTTCTGTACCGTTTCTTGGTCAAGGGTATTGAAATCCATTATCTAAATACCTTTTCGATGGGGATAAAAAAATAAAATATAAAGCTAGCACCACAAGCCGCTTTAACAAGGAAAAGCCATTGTAAAGAATAAAAAACACCCTGTGTTATAAATTTAAAAAATGTCAAATTCAAAAATCATGCATTAATTTGTATAGAATACTTTTTATTTTAAGATTTAAAAAATTATAAAATTTATTAAAAATAAGATTAAATTATTGTTTATATTAAAATTAAACCCTATTTAAGTTAATAAAATTGGCTTTAAGAACTTGTTTAAATGATTCAGGACTACCATTTATTAAATAAATGATTTTATTAAAAACATGTAAATTATAAATTATGAAAATTTAATTTAAAAATAATAAGAAAAATTGATATATAATTTTTTAACAAGAGAAAATGTCTATTTCTTGTTAAAAAATTAGACTAATAAGCTGTGATAAATTAATTAAAATTAGGGTGGGCCTTAAATAACCGCTCTAATAAAATATGGACATAGTCTAAGCTTAATGTACGATCAGTGAATAAGATGCGGAATAACATAGGTGCAATCACAGCTTCGATAATTTCTTGATTTTCTATCGTTAATTCACTACGTGCCTTAGCTCTAGCTTGAATAATATCAAGTTGTTGAACGATTAAAGTTTCGCACTTTCGAGCGTTTGAAGATTCAGTTGCATATAGCAAATCTCGTAGCAGTGTTTGCCCTACTTCAGAAGAGTACTCTTCAAAATATTGTTCGACCCATGTCGTGATATCAAGCTGAAATGAGCCTAAATCTTTTGGCTCCATATCGGGTTTCAGCTCATTAAGAGCAACATCTGAAAATAACTGATTGATATCTCCCCAACGACGATAAATTGTAGAAGGTGTTACACCTGCTTCATCAGCAATCATGGGTATAGTAATTTGGCTTTGCTCCAGATTTTTTTGAAGCTCTTTTACGGCTTGATGTACCGCAGTTTGAATTCTTTCACTACGACCACCCGGGCGTAACCCAGTAACAACTTTTGCCATTAATTAGCTCTACTTCAATAAAAACGATTAAAATAATATTTGTATATACAAAATACACTAAAGCTAATGATTTGCTTTAGTGTAAAAATCATGTATAAAAGCTAAATATTCGCTTTTATATTATTCATCTTATATGAACAATTCAAGTTCAAAACGGTCTGGATCAGTTTTTCAGTTAGATTCAACAGTAGCGTTGACCTTAAATACAATCACGCTTATGACCTTTATGGCGGCGTCTAGTGCCCCTACGCCTTTATATCGTTTGTATCAGCAGATATGGCAATTTTCGCCCGTTATCTTAACTTTAATTTTTGCAACCTACGCGTTTACCTTACTTGCTTCTTTACTCATTATTGGCTCTTTATCTGATTATATCGGACGTCGGCCCGTCATTATTTCAGCAATTTTTTTGCAAATCGCTTCAATGAGCTTTTTCCTTTTTGCCTCAGATGTTTCTATGTTATTTATTGCGCGTGGCCTACAAGGTATCGCAACAGGTCTTGCCGTTTCTGCAATTGGAGCTGCAATCTTAGATTTTAGTAAGCATCATGGTTCCCTAATTAATAGTATTGCTCCAATGGTCGGCATGGCAGTAGGCGTTTTTATTACATGTTTTATTCTGCAATTTTCAGCTCAACCCTTACATTTGGTTTTTGAACTCTTATGTGTTTTGTTTGCACTTGAACTTATTTTAAGTTTCTTTAACCCGGAGACTGTACGCAAAAGATCAGGAGCTTTGGCTTCATTAAAACCCAACATGGCTATTCCTCATCAAGCAAGAGGTGCTCTATTAAGTATTAGCCCTATTAATATTGCGCTTTGGATGGTGAGTGGTTTTTTCTTATCACTTATGCCCTCTTTACTGGCAAAAATTTTTCAGACATCTTCAGCTTGGCTAAACGGCAGTATGTTTATGGCACTCGCCCTTTCAGGTGCGGCAGGGATTCTGACGCTTAGAAAATCTACCAATTTTCGTATTTTGCTCACGGGTACTTTATCCATCATTATTGGCGCAACCGTTTTATTTTTAGCGATCAATTTTACAAGTGCTGTGGTTCTACTTATTGGTTCTATTATTACCGGAGTGGGTTTTGGTACAGCATTCATGGGAGCAATTCGTACTGTCATGCCTCTCGCTTTACCCGAAGAACGTGCAGGGTTAATGGCTGCATTCTTTGTTGAAAGCTATTTGGCTTTTAGTGTTCCAGCAATTCTGGCAGGCTACTTTGTGGGTAAAATTGGACTTATGAACAGCGCCAATATTTATATGAGTTTAATTATTGGTCTTGCACTGATTGCCCTTCTAATGATTTTTAAAAACATTAAAAGTAAATAAGGATTAAAAAAAACAGCCTCGATGAAGGCTGTTTTTTACTTTACTGATCACGCCAAGGCTTCAAAAAACGTTTTACATACTTTTTAAAAGGCCAAGTAAACTGTTTTATAAAACTATTTGGGATTTTATAACCCACTGTTCCATACACACTTGCCAAATGTTTAGGCATATATACGCTTTTAAAAATGACATCATAGAGTGGAATAAATGCAGCGTAATTCTTATCAATAGCAGGTTTTTCTGAAGAATGATGCCAATGGTGAAATTCTGGTGTTGCGATAATCCAGCGCAAATATGGAAAACGAAAACGCACATTAGAATGAATAAAAATAGCGTGAAATGAAATAAAAATTAAATAAGCAAAAACAGCTGAAGTATGAAAACCTAACAGGAAAATCGGTAAAGTCGCAATAAAGCGAGTCATTAGCACTTCAATGATATGCAGACGAGAAGATGCTAACCAATCCATATATTCAGTTGAATGATGAATTGCGTGAAAGCGCCATAAGAAATTAACTTCATGCATAGCGCGGTGCAACCAATACACCGTAAAGTCGACCACAATTAATAGTTCAATAAATTGCAGCCAAATCGGTTGAGCTTGTACATAAGGCACAATTGGATTATCAGGTAGATGCGTAATCCAATATTGAATCGGCATAACGGTTAAAAAGCTAAATAATTGAATGCCAATATGACTAACCATGAAATATTTCATATCAGTCACCCAGCCCACCCTTAATATTTTCTGTTCAGGATTTTTAGCAAAAAAACCTTCAAGCGGAATAAAAATGAACGCTAAAATGAATAAGGTGAGTACAAAATAATCGATACCAGCATAAAACGGTACACTTGGTAAAACGGGCGCCTCAATTACACCACAGCCCAAAACTGCTGCTACAAGTGAAAAACATAGTCCGTAAAAGCCATATCTGTTTTGACGGACAATTGCACTAAATGCACCGAAACCAGCGCCAATAATAATGCCCGTAATCAGTCCATAATAAAAAAGATGATAGTGTTTTGCGTAAAGAGGACGGAGTTCTGGGGTCGTTAATACACTGGGAAATAAAAAACATAATGCACCAAACAGACAAAGTAAGCTGAGTGACATTGAAATAAAGGCGCTGATTTTCCCTAAACCTGCGTTAAGTTCTAAATTCTCAAATTTTGCTCTTAATTGATCTGTCATAATTCATATACAATTCTTATTGTGTATAACGCGAATGCTATCAAAATTTAATAATAAATTGGAAAGAACTTTAAGTTCTGAGATCAAAGCGCTTAATCTGAAAATGAAATTTTAAATAGCTGTAAATAGTTCTTATAAAACTTCAAATATTTGACCGACAGATTGAATAAGCCATTTTCTGGCAATAATATCATCACTACGATTAAACCAGTTCAAGCTCACTTTAAAAGAATCCATAGCAAAAGGTAATTCAAACATTTGGACATTACCATGTGCTAGATAATGCCGAGCTGCTCGCGACGGCAATGTCACTAACATATCTGAACTCTGCAAAACACCTTGTAAAACACTAAAATGTGGAACTTCTAAACGAATTCGTCGCTTCAAATCCATTGTTTTTAAATATTGCTCAACTTGGATATGCCCTGTCGATGACTTGATAGCAATATGATCTTCTTGCAAATATTGCTCTAATGTCAGTTGCTGCTGTAGCCTTGGATGGTCAGCTCTAGCAATACATACATATCTTTCTTCAAATAAAGTACGTGTTTCTATTTTAGGCATTATGGTCTGTGTACTATTAAATACGGCTAGATCTAAAAAGCCATCAATAAGCCACGGTTCGACCTTAGATGACTGAATCTCTTCAATCTCAATTTGAATATAGGGCGCTGTTTTCTGCAAAAAAGCCATAAGACTAGGCAAGAGACAAATCTCCCCTGCGTCAGAGAGTCCAATTCGGAAAGTTTTATTTGAGTTTTGAGGATGAAATTCCTGTGCTTGAGCAATCGCTGACTCAATATTAAAAATCGCTTGATGAAAAATCGGATAAAGCTCATGTGCAACTTTGGTCGGTTCGACGCCACCTCT